>NZ_JBVKAP010000001.1:0-28413 GCF_055639315.1 Streptomyces sp. NPDC039465
CCAACCTTACCAGATCCTTTTTCCGTTCCGTTCCCGGTTCGGATTTTGTTTCCGGTGGCCGTTGGGGGCCTTTTGCCTTTCGGCTGCCTTTCGGCGTGTTCACTACTTTAGCCGATTTCCCTGGCGACTCATAATCGAGTCTCCCGAATCGAATTCCGGCATGCCGAAATCCGCACCCGTTGGGGTTCGTCTTAGGTAGTGGATGGCCGCTTCCGGGGGTGCTTGAACAGCAGGGCCCGTCTCAAGCGGCTCGGGCTACGTTAGGCGGCTCGGCAGGGCGAGTCAAGTCGCCCTGCGGCGGGGAGTGTGGGCCCGGTAGGGGCTCACTGTGGGGTCGCCGTCGATCCAGTAGCGCCAGGGGTGGTGGGCGCCGTCGCCGCCCACGCCCGTCCGCGGGCCGTTGCGTACCTGGTCAGGGGTGGGCGGGGCGCCCGTAAGAACAGAGAGGAGTGCGTCGGCGCCGGCGCAGACATCCGTGCCGTCGTGGGTGCGCTCGACGGCGAGGGCGGTGGCGAGGCGGGCCGGGCCTTTGGCCAGTTCCTTGTCGTTACGGGCCGAGATTCGTCGGGGGCGGACCAGCTCCGCGCCCACCTGGATCTCCCCCGCGCGCAGCAGCACACCGCTCGCCCGGCCCTCCGGGCCGCACACCAGGTTCAGGCAGTGCCACATGCCGTAGGTGAAATAGACGTAGGCGTGGCCGGGGGGTCCGAACATCACGGCGTTGCGGGCCGTACGGCCGCGGAAGGCGTGGGAGCCCGGGTCGAGCTCGCCCGCGTAGGCCTCCACCTCGGTGATGCGGAGCTCGATCGGGCCGTCATCCGTTCTCCGTACCAGGGTGCGGCCAAGCAGGTCGGGTGCGACCTCCAGGACGGGGCGGTCGAAGAAGTCCCGGGGCAGCGGCGTACGGTCGGGGCGCTCGATCATGGCGTCCGAGGGTACTGGGGAGCGGCAGGGAACCGGTTACGGTCGTGGCGCGTATGTAGGGGTCAGGACCAAGAAGGAGTGGACATGGGCTTCAAGAAGCTGCTCGCGAGCCTGGGCGCAGGCGGCGCGTCCGTCGAGACGGTGCTCACCGAGGAGAACGTCGTTCCCGGTGGAGTCGTCCAGGGCGAGGTGCGGATCCAGGGCGGCTCGGTCGACCAGCAGATCGAGGGACTCTCGGTCGGTCTGCAGGCGCGGGTCGAGGTCGAAGGTGGGGACCAGGAGGTCAAGCAGGACATCGAGTTCACCAAGGTGCGTCTTGGCGGCGCGTTCGAGGTGAAGGCTGGGGCGGTGCATGTGGTGCCGTTCGGTCTCGAGATCCCGTGGGAGACCCCGGTCACGTGCATCGCCGGGCAGCAGCTGCACGGGATGAACATCGGTGTGACGACCGAGCTGGAGATCGCGCGCGCGGTCGACTCGGGCGACCTGGACCCGATCAACGTGCACCCGCTGCCGGCGCAGCAGGCCATCCTGGACGCCTTCCTCCAGCTGGGCTTCCGCTTCAAGAACGCCGACATGGAGCGCGGTCACATCCGGGGGACACGTCAGCGGCTGCCCTTCTACCAGGAGATCGAGTTCTTCCCGCCGCAGCAGTACCGCGGGCTGAACCAGGTCGAGGTCAGCTTTGTCGCGGACGACCGTGAGATGGACGTCGTCCTGGAGATGGACAAGAAGCCGGGGCTCTTCAGCGAGGGCAGCGACTCGTTCCGCTCGTTCAAGGTCGGTCTGAACGATTTCCAGTCGACCGACTGGGCCGCGTACCTCAACCAGTGGCTCGCCGACGTCGGCGGAAAGCGCAACTGGTTCTAGGCAGCGGATTCGAGATCGGACGAATCGGAGGTTCAGACGTGGCCGAGGCGAAGAGGGCGCCGCTCCCTCATGATTTCCACCCGCCGGTGCCGTCGTTCACGGTGGTGAGTGACGACCTCAAGCCGGGTGCTGTGCTGTCGGACGCGCAGGTGTACGCGGAGGGGAACACGTCGCCGCATCTGCGCTGGGAGGAGTTCCCCGCGGAGACGAAGAGCTTCGCCGTGACCTGCTTCGATCCGGACGCGCCCACGGGCAGCGGGTTCTGGCACTGGGTGCTGTTCGACATTCCGGCGTCGGTGACCGAGCTGCCGGCGGGTGCGGGCAGCGGGAAGTTCGAGGGCCTGCCGTCGGGTGCGGTGCATGTCCGCAACGACTACGGGTCGAAGGACTTCGGCGGCGCGGCGCCGCCCGAGGGCGAAAACCACCGTTATGTCTTCACCGTGTATGCGGTGGACAGCGAGAAGCTCGGGCCGGACGCGGATGCGTCGCCGGCTGTGGTCGGGTTCCATCTGCGGTTCCACTCGCTGGGTCGGGCACAGCTGATCGGTGAGTACGCGTCCCCGGCGTAGGGCTGACGTTCGCTTTTTGTTTGCCCGCTTCTGGTCTTGGAGAGATCAGGAGCGGGCAGTTTTTTATTGCGTTGTCCAACCCGGCCCGCCCGGCCAGAGTTGATCCAAGCCCCAGGCCCGCCACGAGGGCCGGGCCGGCACACGGGAGGTGGGCACAGTGCGGGACACGCTGGTACTGAACGCGAGCTTCGAGCCGCTGTCGACGGTGACGCTCAACCGTGCGGTGGTGCTGGTTCTGCAGGACAAGGCCGTCGTCGAGCAGGAGCATCCCGAACTGCGTGTGCGGGCCGCCGCCGTGGATCTTCCGGTGCCCAGGGTGATCAGGCTCTGCCGGTATGTCCGGGTGCCGTTTCGAAGACAGGCGCCGTGGTCGAGGCGGGGTGTGCTGGTACGGGACCAGCACCGGTGCGCGTACTGCGGCAGGCGGGCGACGACCGTGGACCATGTCGTGCCGCGGGCGCAGGGTGGTGCGGACAGCTGGCTGAACACGGTGGCGTCGTGCGCGGAGGACAACCACCGTAAGGCGGACCGTACGCCGGAGCAGGCGGGGATGCCGTTGCTGCGGGAGCCGTTCGTGCCGTCTCCGGCGGATGCGATGCTGCTGTCGCTGGCGGCCGGTGACCGGTCCGCGCTGCCGGAGTGGCTGGCGTCGGGGGCTGCCCCGGCGGCGTAGCCGGGGTCTTTGTGCTGTGCGGTGAGCCCGTCCTCGTACGAGGGCGGGCTCACCGCGTTGTGCGGGACTGGCGGGGGGCTACTTGAGAGTGAGCTGGAGGATCGCGACGATGCCGACGGCGATGATCACTCCGCGCAGTACGGCGGGCGGGAGGCGGCGGCCGACCTTGGCGCCGATCTGGCCGCCGATGGTGGAGCCGACGGCGATGAGGAGGACGGCGGTCCAGTCGAACTCGGCGACGAAGAGGAAGAAGACGGCGGCGATGCCGTTGACGACGGCGCCGAGCACGTTCTTGACGGCGTTGATGCGCTGGATGCTGTCGTGGAGGAGCAGGCCCATCAGGGAGAGATAGAGGACGCCTTGGGCGGCGCCGAAGTAGCCGCCGTACGCGCTGGCGAGGAAGAGGCCGGCGAGGAGGACGATGCCTCCGTCGGGGTGGGCCTCGGTGCCGGTGGCCTCGCGGCGGCGCTTGACGGCGGCGGCGATGCGGGGCTGGAGGAGGACGAGGACGAGCGCGAGGCCGATCAGGACGGGGACGATCGCGTCGAACGCGTCGGACGGCAGGGCGAGGAGCAGGATCGCGCCGAGGAGGCCGCCGAGGAGTGCCGTGCCTCCGAGGCGGAGGACGCGGCGGGTCTGGCCTTTCAGTTCGCGGCGGTAGCCGATGGCTCCGCTGATGGATCCGGGGACCAGCCCGAGGGCGTTGGACACGTTGGCCGTGATCGGCGGGAGACCGGTGGCGAGCAGCACGGGGAAGGTGATGAGAGTGCCTGAGCCGACGATCGTGTTGATGGTTCCAGCGCCGATTCCGGCTGCCAGCACCGCGAGAGCTTCCCAGATGGACAAAGCCATCTCCTTACACAATCAGTGAGACGCCTCCCCGCCATGGAGGTCGGGGGGCCTCACTGATCATGCACGACCGTTGTACGGCCCAGTCAACGGATCTGGGTCAACTGGGCTCAGTCGACGGGGGGTTCTTCGCGGCGCTCGGTGCCGGCCGAGGGGCTGTTGCCGCCAGTGTTGAAGCCGGGGGCTCCGCCGCCGAGGTTGCCGAAGGCACCGGAGAGGCCCTTGAGGGCGTCGCCGATCTCGCTGGGGACGATCCAGAGCTTGTTGGCGTCGCCCTCAGCGATCTTGGGGAGCATCTGGAGGTACTGGTACGAGAGCAGCTTCTGGTCCGGGTCTCCGGCGTGGATGGCCTCGAAGACCGTACGGACGGCCTGGGCTTCGCCCTCGGCGCGCAGTGCAGCGGCCTTGGCCTCACCTTCGGCGCGGAGGATGGCGGACTGCTTCTCGCCTTCGGCGGTGAGGATCTGGGACTGGCGGATGCCTTCGGCGGTGAGGATGGCGGCGCGCTTGTCGCGGTCGGCGCGCATCTGCTTCTCCATCGAGTCCTGGATGGAGGTCGGCGGCTCGATGGCCTTGAGCTCGACGCGGTTGACGCGGATGCCCCACTTGCCGGTGGCTTCGTCGAGGACGCCGCGCAGGGCCGCGTTGATCTCCTCGCGGGAGGTGAGGGTCCGCTCCAGGTCCATGCCGCCGATGATGTTGCGCAGGGTGGTGACGGTCAGCTGCTCGATGGCCTGGATGTAGCTGGCGACCTCGTACGTGGCGGCGCGGGCGTCGGTCACCTGGTAGTAGATGACGGTGTCGATGTTGACGACCAGGTTGTCCTGGGTGATCACCGGTTGGGGCGGGAAGGGGACGACCTGTTCGCGGAGGTCGATGCGGTTGCGGATGGAGTCGATGAAGGGGACGACGATGTTCAGGCCCGCGTTGAGCGTGCGGGTGTAGCGGCCGAAGCGCTCCACGATCGCGGCGCTTGCCTGCGGGATGACCTGGATCGTCTTGATCAGTGCGATGAAGACAAGCACCACCAGAATGATCAGGACGATGATGACTGATGGCATCGTGTTCCCCGAGCCCTTCGCTGCCGGATGATTACGATCATCGATTTTTCCAGATGGCGGAGGCGCGCGTGCACCGATCGGAGGGTTCGGTCACATCACGACGGCGGTGGCTCCGTCGATCTCCACGACGTCCACCTGCTGGCCCGGTTCGAAGGTCTGCTCGCCGTCGAGGGAGCGGGCGGACCAGATCTCGCCCGCGAGTTTGATGCGGCCTCCGTGGCCGTCGACCCGTTCCATGACGACGGCCTGACGGCCTTTCAGGGCATCGACGCCGGTGGCGAGGCCGGGCCGTCCGTCGCGGTGGCGGGCGGCGATGGGGCGTACGACCGCGATCAGCGCGACCGACACCGCGGCGAAGACGACGACTTGGGCGACGATGCCGAAGCCGAGCGCGGCGGTGACGGCTCCGGCGACGGCGCCGACGGAGAGCATTCCGAACTCCGGCATCGCGGTCAGGACGAGCGGGATGCCGAGTCCCACTGCGCCGATCAGCCACCAGACCCATGCGTCGATGTCCACAACGTCATGGTAGGCGGCTTGTCGGTGCGCGGACAGGGCGCGAAGCCCTCGGGGTCGGGCGCGCGGGGTCGGATGCGCCGGGTCAGGCGAGCGGGAGGCCCTGGGCGGTGTAGCGGTCGCCGACGTGCTCGACGACGAGCGGCAGGCCGAAGCAGCGCGAGAGGTTGCGGGAGGTGAGCTCGGTCTCCATGGGGCCGTTGGCGAGCACCTTGCCCTGACGGATCATCAGGACGTGGGTGAAGCCCGGCGGGATCTCCTCGACATGGTGAGTGACCATGATCATGGAGGGGGCGTACGCGTCGCGGGCGAGGCGGCCGAGGCGGCGGACGAGGTCCTCGCGGCCGCCGAGGTCGAGGCCGGCGGCGGGCTCGTCGAGGAGGAGGAGCTCGGGGTCGGTCATCATCGCGCGGGCGATGAGGGTGCGCTTGCGCTCGCCCTCGGAGAGGGTGCCGAAGTTGCGGTCCAGGTACTCGGTCATGCCGAGGCGGTCGAGGAAGGCGCGGGCGCGGTCCTCGTCGACGGCGTCGTAGTCCTCGTGCCAGGTGGCGGTCATGCCGTACGCGGCGGTGAGGACGGTCTGCAGGACCGTCTGGCGCTTGGGCAGCTTGTCGGCCATGGCGATGCCGGCCATGCCGATGCGGGGACGCAGGTCGAAGACGTCGACCTTGCCGAGCTGCTCGTCGAGGATCCGTGCGGTGCCGCTGGACGGGAAGAGATAGCTGGAGGCGATGTTGAGCAGGGTGGTCTTGCCGGCGCCGTTGGGGCCGAGGATGACCCAGCGCTCGCCTTCCTTGACCGACCAGGAGACATCGTCCACCAGAGCGCGTCCGTCGCGGACCACGGATACGTCCACCAGCTCCAGTACATCGCTCATGAGCGCGTTGTCTCCCCTTGCGGTCGAGTCGTCGTCGGTGCGCCTGTGGGCGCAGCTCCGAGGGAAAACCTACGCCACCGGTCGAGGGAGCCGGTGCGTAGGGCGGGTGCCTAGGCTGGGTCCATGCTCTCTGAACCACGCTCAGGACGGTTGGCCGCTTGGGGAAATGCCCTGTTGGCCGGATTTGTATCACCTGATGACGCGGCGACCGCGATCGTCGGTGAGGACGCGGTGCACCGGGTGGAGGGGTTGCCCGGCGAGGCGGGGCCGGTCGGGCTGACGCTGGCCCTGGGGCGGCTGCGGCGGCTGGGGATCACCGGCTACCGGGTCGCGCTGCCCGCGCCGGGGCATCCGCTGGGGCTGAGCGGACCGCCGGAGTTCAACGCGGCGGCGCTGGAGGCGGAGGAGGCGGTGGTCGGTTTCGGCGCGCCGTACGGACTGGTGCCGGAGGTGTCCGAGGCAGGGCCCGAGGGCGATGTCCATGTGGAGGTCGTCTGGCGCTGTCTGCCGGTACGGGAGGCTCCCCCGGCGGACGTGCCGTCGCTCGGTGAGGCGGAGCGGGAGCTGGCGGAGGCCCTGCGGGAGGCGACCGAGGCGCTGACGCGGCTGGATGTGGCGGGCTCGGGGCCGGTGGCGGACGCGGCGCGGGACGCGTACCGGGCGCGGGCGGAGGCTTCGGCGGGCCGTGAGGTGCTGGCGCCGGGGTATCCGGGGCGGGCGGTACGGGTCCTGGAGCTGGCCCAGCGGGTGGGGCTGCTGATCTCGCTCGCGTCCGGCCATGGTCATGGGGGCGCGGTGAGCGCCTCGGAGATGGCGGCGCGGGGGGAGGCGCTGCGGCCGGTGGAGCGGGTGGCGCGGCGGGCGCAGGTGGCGGCGTACAACGCGTGGGTGGAGGAGCGCGAGCGGGAACGCGGCTGAGCGCCCCCTTTTTTGAGGGGTCGGTTCCCCTCCGGGCGCTTTGAGCCCCGAAAACCACAACCGGCCCCCGGGGAGTGGTGGGGGCCGGTCGTGGTGGGGGGAGCGTCAGTTGTTGACGCTGGTGTTGCCGAATGCGGGGTTCAGGACGCCGACCACGTTCACGCTGTTGCCGCTGGCGTTCACCGGGACGTGGACCGGGGCCTGGACCAGGTTGCCGGAGGCGACGCCGGGCGAGTTCTTGGCCAGGCCGTCCGCCTGCGCGCCGTGGGCGGCGGCGGCGCCGGCACCAGCGGCGACGATGCCCCCGGCGACCATGGCTACGGCGGCGGCCTTCTTCAGGTTCTTCACTTCAGGTTCCTCCTGGTCATCGCCGCGGCCAATCGCCGCGGCACGCCATGAAGAACGGTCTCGCGCCCCTCGGGATACGCCAGGTGGGTGACATACACCCGACGGTATGAATCTCTGACTGGAGAGCCGTTTTCTGTATCAGCCCTTCATCAGGTCGTCAGGCCGTGTCTGACCGCCCAAAGCGCGGCCTGGGTGCGGTCGGCCAGGTCGAGCTTCATGAGGATGTTCGAGACGTGTGTCTTGACGGTCTTCTCGGAGAGGACCAGCGCCCGGGCGATCTCCCGGTTGGAGCGACCGTCGGCGATGAGGCCGAGGACTTCCCGCTCCCGTTCGGTGAGGGTGTTGCCGCGGCCCGTACCGCTCGGGGTGTCGTCCTGGGAGAGGAGCGCTCCGGCGACTTCGGGCTGGAGGAGGACGTGCCCGGCGTGGACCGAGCGGATGGCGCCGGCGAGGGCGTCGGGGTCGACGTCCTTGTAGACGTATCCGGAGGCTCCGGCTCGCAGGGCGGGGACGACGGTGCGCTGCTCGGTGAAGCTGGTGACGATGAGGACCTTGGCCGGGTTGGCCAGCTCGCGGAGTTTGCGCAGGGCTTCGATGCCGTCCATGCCGGGCATCTTGACGTCCATGAGGACGACGTCGGGGCGGAGCTCCTCGGCGCGGGCGACTCCTTCGGCGCCGTCTCCCGCTTCTCCGACGACTTCGATGTCGTCCTGGACCTCCAGGAACGTGCGCAGTCCGCGGCGGACGACCTGATGGTCGTCCACCAGCAGCACACGAATCGTCCGGTCAGCCACCGGGGACCTCCATCTCGATCGTGGTGCCCTGCCCGGGCGCCGATTGCACGGTCAGTCTGCCGCCGACGCCGCTCGCGCGATGCCGCATGGACACCAGCCCGAGGTGGCGGCCGGCCCGCCGGACGGCGCGGGGCTCGAAGCCCTCGCCGTTGTCGGTGATGCTCAGCAGGGCGCCTTGGCCGCGGCGGACGAGGCTGACGGCGACGTGGTCGGCCCGCGAGTGGCGCAGCGCGTTGTGCAGCGCCTCCTGGGCGACCCGGAGCATGGCCTCCTCCTGGGCGGCGGGCAGGGCCCGTATGCCCTGGCTGTCGAAGGTGACGCGGGCGGTGTGGGCGCGGTCCAGGACCTGGATGTGGGTGCGGAGCGTGGCGACGAGGCCGTCTTCGTCGAGGGCGGCGGGGCGCAGCTCGACGACGGCGGCGCGCAGTTCGTCGGCGGCTTCGGCGGCGAGCTGGGTGACCTGCTGGAGCTCGCCCTTGGCGCGGGCGGGGTCGCGGTCGATCAGGGCGGCGGCGGCCTGGGCAGTGAGGCGCAGCGAGAAGAGTTTCTGGCTGACGGCGTCGTGGAGCTCATGGGCGAGGCGTGAGCGTTCCTCGGCGATGGTGAGCTCGCGGCTGCGTTCGTAGAGCCGGGCGTTGGTGAGCGCGATGGCGGCGTGCTGGGCGAGGATGCCGAGGAGTTCCTCGTCCTGCTCGGTGAAACCGCAGCCGCCTTCGGGCTTGGGACACCTTTTGTTGGCGAGGAAGAGCGCGCCGATGATCTCGTCGCCGTCGCGGACGGGCAGGCCGAGGAAGTCGGACATGTCGGGGTGGGCGTCGGGCCAGCCCTCGAAGCGGGGGTCCTCGCGGACGTCGGCGAGGCGCTCGGGCCGGGCGTCGTGGAGCATCGCGGCGAGGATGCCGTGCTGCCTGGGGAGCGGGCCGATGGCCTTCCACTGCTCGTCGCTGACGCCGTCGACGACGAACTGGGCGAAGCCGCCGTGGTCGTCCGGGACGCCGAGCGCGGCGTACTCGGCGTCGAGCAGCTCGCGGGCGGAGGCGACGATCGTCTTGAGGACGTCGCGCACCTCCAGATGCCTGCTCATCGCCAGCAGCGCGGTGCTCACGGCGGCCAGGCCGGAGCGGGGTCGATGGCTCATATGTTCACCGTACCGGCGGGGTGTGACAGTCCGTATCCGACCGGGGACGGCCGTGGTGTGGGGCCGTAGGCCTAGGTCGAAGGGGGGTGGCGGACCGGGTCCGGTGGACGAGGCGGCCGGGCGGGGCGGGGTCACACGCTGGGTTCCATCGACGTACGAGACGTACGAGACGTACGAGGGGATGGAAGCCATGCCAGTCGCGATCATCACGGGGGCTTCGAAGGGTCTGGGCCGGGCGCTCGCCGCGGCACTGGCGGGGCGCGGGTGGGATCTCGTGGTGGACGCCCGGTCGGCCGGGGTGCTGGAGGAGAGCGCCGAGCGGGTGCGGGGCCTGGGCACGCGCGTGGTGGCGGTGCCGGGGGATGTACGGGACCCGGCGCACCGGCGGGCGCTGGTGGCCGCGGCGCGTGAGCTGGGGGGTCTGGACCTGCTGGTGAGCAACGCCAGCGCGCTGGGTGCCGAGCCGCTGGTGCGGCTGGACGCGCTGCCACTGGAGGGGCTGCGGGTGGCGCTGGAGACCAATGTGGTGGCCGCGCTGGGGCTGGTGCAGGAGTCGCTGGAGCTGTTGCGGGCGGGCGATGCCGGGGCGGTGATCGTGGTGAGTTCGGACGCGGCGGCGGAGGCGTACGAGACGTGGGGTGGTTACGGGGCGTCGAAGGCGGCGCTGGACCATCTGGCGGCGGTGCTCGCGGTGGAGGAGCCCCGGCTGCGGGTATGGGCGGTGGACCCGGGCGACATGGGGACGGATCTGTACGCGGCGGCGGTCCCGGACGACGACGCGCCCCGGCCGAGCCCGGAGTCGGTGGCGCCGGCGTTCGTGCGTCTGGTGGAGGAGCGGCCGCCGAGCGGGCGGTATGCGGCGCCGTCGCTGGTCGGGGCGGGGCGATGAGGGCGGCCGGGGCGGCTTGCGGCCCGCGGGGCCTGCCCGGGCGGGAGGCGGGGCGGTGAGTGTGCTGGAGACGCTGAGCGTGCCGGAGGGGCTCTCCGCGCGCGTGCCCGCCGAGGAGCGCGGGGCGGGGAGGGACGACGTGCGGCTCCTGGTGTCGCGTGGGACGGCCGTGAGTCACCATGCGTTCCGGGAGCTGCCGGGGCTGCTGCGGGCCGGGGATGTGCTCGTGGTGAATACGTCGGCGACCTTGCCGGCCGCCGTGACCGGCCGGCTGGGCGGGGACGGTGCGTGCCGGGGGCACACGGTGGTGGTGCACTTCTCGACGCGCGGGGAGGACGGCCGGTGGGCGGTGGAGCTGCGTGAGCCCGACGGACGGGGCAGCACCCGGCCCCGGCCGGGAGGCCCCGTGGGGGCGGCGGTACGGCTGCCGGGCGGGGCCCGCCTCGTGCTGGAGGGGCCTGTGGCGCCCGGCGGGGCGCGGCTGTGGTGGGCCCGGGTCCAGGGGGACGTACCGGCGCTGCTGACGCGGTACGGGCGCCCGATCCGGTACGCGTACACCGACCGGGACCAGCCGCTGGCCGCGTACCAGACGGTCTTCGCACTCCCCCGCCCCGACGGCGCGGGGTCGGCGGAGATGCCGAGCGCGGGGCGGCCGTTCACGGCGGGGATGGTGGCGGAGCTGGTGAGCCGGGGGGTGGGGTTCGCGCCGCTGACGCTGCATACGGGGGTGGCGTCGGCGGAGGCGCACGAGCCGCCGTATCCGGAGCGGTTCGAAGTGCCGGGGTCGACGGCGCGGCTGGTGAACGCCGCGAGGGCCGGTGGGGGGCGGATCGTCGCGGTGGGGACGACGGCGGTACGGGCGCTGGAGTCGGCGGCGGGGGCCGACGGGGTGGTGCGGGCCGCGTCGGGGTGGACGGATCTGGTGGTGACGCCGGGCCGTGGGGTGCGGGTGGTGGACGGGTTGCTGACCGGGCTGCACGAGCCGCGGGCCTCGCATCTGCTGATGCTGGAGGCGCTGGCCGGGCCCCAGGCGCTGGCCCGGGCGTACACCGAGGCGCTGGGTCGGCTCTACCTCTGGCATGAGTTCGGGGACGTCCATCTCATCCTGCCGAATGAGGAGCCTTACATTCCGCATTGCTGACGCAACGGATGGTGAGGTTGCCATGGGGCCGATGTGAGCCCGCACATAGGACGCACATCACTTACGAAGCTCCCTAGTGGACACCTAAAGGACAAATGAAGGCCGGGTGGGCGGGTCCGCCACCGGTCCGGAGCGGCCCGCGGGCGCCCCCTGATCCACTACCGGGGATCGTACGTCACACCTTTGCCACGGGTTTTTGCTGCCGCTAAGAATTGCGTCCGTCGCCGCCGAGAAGGCGTAGCGCCGCCCCCGGCCTGAGCGACTCCCGCGATTTCGAAGAGGTAGTCCCGCATGTCCGCGTCCACTCCTGGTCACAGTCGTCTGAAGAAGGCCCACAAGGTCTCGATCGCCGCCGTCGCCGCCGCCGGTGCCGCCGCCGTCTCCTTGTCCCTCATCCCCAGCAACGCCTCGGCGGGCACCGAGACCCAGGCACTCGCCTCCACCCAGGTGGCGTGGGCGTCGAACACCGGCACCGCGCAGAACGCCGTCACCGAGAGCCTGACCCTGCAGCAGGACGCCGTCAGCCGCATGGCCCGCGCCGAGGCCGCCGCCAAGGTGAAGGCCGCCGCGAAGGCGAAGGCGGACGCCAAGGCGAAGGCCGTGGCCAAGGCGAAGGCCGACGCCAAGAAGCGCGCCGCCGCCAAGGCCGCCGCGAGCCGCGCCGCCGTGCGCAAGCCGGTGTACCCGAACAACCTCGACGGCTGGATCCGCGAGGCGCTCGACATCATGAAGAAGCACAAGATCCCGGGCAGCTACGAGGGCATCCACCGCAACATCATGCGGGAGTCCAGCGGTAACCCGAACGCGATCAACAACTGGGACATCAACGCCCAGAACGGTGTCCCCTCGATCGGTCTGCTCCAGGTCATCAAGCCGACCTTCGACGCCTACCACGTCCCCGGCACCAAGAAGAGCCAGTACGACCCGGTCGCCAACATCGTCGCCGCCTGCAACTACGCGGCCGACCGCTACGGCTCCATGGACAACGTGAACAGCGCCTACTGAGCCTGCCACAGCAACGCCGAAGGGCGGCACCCCGCACGGGGTGCCGCCCTTCGGCGTCGTACGCGCTACCGCGTCACTTGCGCATGACCTCGGGCTCGTGGCGGCGCAGCAGACGCGCCACCGCGAAGCCGCAGGCGATACCGATCAGCAGCAGGATCGACACGTTGATCCCCCACTGTCCGGCCGAGTGCTCCCACAGCGGGTCGAGGTTGGTCGGGTCCTTCGGGTCCCACGGCGGCATGAGGTGGGCGAGGTCCAGGGTGGAACCCGCGCCGGCGATGGCCCAGCGGGACGGCATCAGCCAGGCGAACTGCTCCAGGCCTGGCGATCCGTAGACCTGGAAGAGGATGCCGGTGAAGACGACCTGGACGATCGCGAACATGACGAGCAGCGGCATGGTCTTCTCGGCGGTCTTCACCAGCGAGGAGATGACCAGGCCGAACATCATCGAGGTGAAGCCCAGCGCGATGATCACCACGCACAGCTCGACGGCCGGCGGCATGATCAGGCCCTCGGCGGGCAGGTCGCGGGTGGCGAAGCCGATCGCGCAGATGATCACGCCCTGGATGGCCGTGATGACACCGAGGACGATCACCTTGGACATCAGGTACGCCGAGCGGGACAGGCCGGTGGCCCGCTCCCGTTCGTAGATGACCCGTTCCTTGATCAGCTCTCGTACGGAGTTCGCGGCGCCCGAGAAGCACATGCCGACCGCGAGGATCAGCATGATCGTGCCGGCGTCGCCGTTGAAGCGGGAGGGCGGCGTCGGCTTGCCGAGGCCGAAGTCGGCGGGGATGACCACCGAGACCAGTCCGAGGACGGCCGGCAGGATCACCATCAGACCCATGAAGCCCTTGTCGGACGCGATGACCGAGGTGTAGCGGCGGATCAGGGTCCAGAGCTGGGAGCCCCAGCCCTGCGGCTTGGGCGGGCGGGCCATCGCCTGCTGCGGCATCTGCACCGGCTGCGCCGCGACGGCGTCGATGTCCGCGGCGTACATCTGGTAGTGCTGCGAGCCCTTCCAGCGGCCGGCCCAGTCGTAGTCGCGGTAGTTCTCGAAGGCGGAGAAGACATCGGCCCAGGTGCTGTAGCCGAAGAAGTTGAGCGCCTCCTCCGGGGGACCGAAGTACGCCACCGAACCGCCGGGCGCCATGACCAGGAGCTTGTCGCACAGGCCCAGCTCGGCCACCGAGTGCGTCACCACGAGGACCGTACGGCCGTCGTCGGCGAGGCCGCGCAGCAGCTGCATGACATCGCGGTCCATGCCCGGGTCGAGGCCCGAGGTGGGCTCGTCCAGGAAGATCAGCGACGGCTTGGTGAGCAGCTCCAGGGCGACCGAGACGCGCTTGCGCTGGCCGCCGGAGAGGGAGGTGACCTTCTTCTCGCGGTGGATGTCGAGCTTCAGCTCGCGCAGCACCTCGTCGATCCGGGCCTCACGCTCGGCGGGTGCGGTGTCGCCGGGGAAGCGGAGCTTGGCGGCGTACCGCAGCGCCTTCTGGACGGTCAGCTCCTTGTGCAGGATGTCGTCCTGCGGGACCAGACCGATGCGCTGGCGCAGCTCGGCGAACTGCTTGTAGAGGCTTCGGTTGTCGTAGAGGACGTCACCCTGGTCGGCGGGCCGGTAGCCGGTGAGCGCCTTGAGGAGGGTGGACTTGCCGGAGCCGGACGGGCCGATGACGCCGATCAGCGACTTCTCCGGGACGCCGAAGGAGACGTCCTTGAGGATCTGCTTGCCGCCGTCGACGGTGACGGTGAGGTGGCGGGCCGAGAAGGAGACCTCGCCGGTGTCGACGAACTCCTCGAGCTGGCCGCCGACGATCCGGAAGGTCGAGTGGCCGACGCCGACGATGTCGTTCGGGCCGATGAGGACGGAGCCGCCCTTGGCGATCGGCTGACCGTTGACGTACGTGCCGTTGTGCGAGCCGAGGTCGCGGATCTCGAAGCGGCCGTCCGGCGTCGCGTGGAACTCGGCGTGGTGGCGCGAGACCTGGAGGTCGGAGACGACCAGCTCGTTCTCCAGCGCACGACCGATGCGCATGACCCGGCCGAGGGCCAGCTGGTGGAAGGTCGTGGGGCTGCGGTCGCCGTAGACCGGCGGGGCCCCCGCGACACCGCCGGCGCCCGGGGTCGGGCCGGGCTGCCCGGCCGGCCCCTGCTGCTGGTGCGGAACGTGGGCCTGCGGCTTCTGCTGCCAGCCCTGCTGGGGCTGTGCGGCGTGCGGCTGCGCGGCCTGGTGCGGGGCGGGCTGCTGCCAGCCCTGCTGCTGCGGCTGCTGCTGGACCGGGGCCTGCTGGGCCTGGCCCTGCGGGGCGGCGTAGGCGCCCGCGGGCGCGCCGGCGAGATTCAGCCGCGGCCCGTCGGTGGCGTTGCCGAGGTGCACGGCGGAGCCGGGGCCGATCTCCATCTGGTGGATCCGCTGGCCCTGGACGAACGTGCCGTTGGTGGAGCCGTGGTCCTCGATGACCCAACTGCGGCCGCCCCAGCTGATGGTGGCGTGTCGCCACGAAACCCTGGCGTCCTCGATCACCAGGTCGCCCTGCGGATCACGTCCGAGGGTGTATGACCTGGACGGATCGAGAGTCCAGGTCCTTCCGTTCAATTCCAGTACGAGTTCTGGCACTCCATGCCCCACTACTTGTCCCCCGAGTTACCCCCGTCGCAGGGAGTCTAGGGATGGCGAACATCGTGGGGAACTATTTCAGGCCCGGTCCGGAAACCGAAAGTCGGGCGGTGTGAAGACCCCGCAGAGGCGTGTGCGGGCAGCGTCAGAAGCCCTGCGCGGAGGGCCCGTTGACGGGGCAGAAATACGCCCGGAGAGTGGTAAGAGCCCATCAGTGCGTACGGATCATGAGCGACCGCCGCAACATGGGACAACTCTGTACGGATCGGGGGGTCCTGATGGAGGGGAACGCCGGGAACGCGCGAGTCCCGTGGGGTGATGTGATCCTGGCCTCGATCGCGGCGGTGAGCTGGGCACTGGTGGGGATGGGCGGCGTCGCGGCGCTCGCGCTGCGGCTCGTCGGGGCCGATACGGCGGGCGGGCTGGGACCGATGACGGCGGCCGTGGTGGTGCTGGCGGTGGGCGGTTCGGTCACGCCGTCGGGCGATGTGTCCGCCTTCGGGCTGGAAGGCGCGGCGGCCGAGACGGCCGTCGAGATCACTCCACTCGGGGTCGCCGTCGTGGGGGCACTGCTCCTGGCGTACTTCTTCCTGCGCTCGTTGCGGGGGGCGGGGTGGTACGTCACGGGGGCGGAACTCACGGCGCGCGTCGGCGCGTTGGTGGCACTCTTCCTCGCCGTCGTGAGCGGGCTCGCCTGGGCGGGGCACGATGTCGTCACCTTCGACGGGGCGGCGCTCGGGCTCGACCTGCCCGGCGGGGAGGGTCTGGAGGTGCCGGGGCTCGGGGACGTCGGGGGGCTGCTCCCGGACCGGCTCGGGGATCTGGTGGAGGCGAAGGCGTCGGTGGGGTTCGCGGTGGAGCCGGGCCTGTCGCTGGTGGGTGCGCTGGTCTGGGTGCTCGTGGTGGTGGCCCTCGCGCTGCTCGCGTCGCGCCGGGCGCCGCTGCCGCCGGGGCGGGCCTTTGACGCGGTCCACCGGATCGTCCGGCCCGCGGTGTCGGCGCTGGTGACGGTGGTGCTGGTGGCGGTGGCCGCCGGGTACGCCGCCGCGGGCTACGCGGCCGCCACCGACGCCTCCCCGGGCCGGATCGCCGGGGTGGCGCTGCTCGGCGCGCCGAACGGGGTGGGGCTCGGGGTGCCGCTCGGGCTCTTCGTGCCCTGGCGGGGGCGGGCCTCGGGCGACCTGGCCGCCGTCCTGCCCGATCCGGTGGACGAGCTGCTCCGGGTCTCCACCGACGAAGGCGTCACCCTCGCCCGGCTCGCCGAGCTGGACCGCGGGGTGTGGCTGCTGCCGGTGGCCGTCGCGCTGATGATGCTCTGCGCGGGCGTGCTCGCGGCGGTCCGTACGCCTCGCGCGGGGCTGGGCCCGGCGGCGTTCGCCGGGCGGTGCGCGGTCCGGCTCGGTGGAGTGACGGCGGTGGCCCTGCCGCTGATCGTGGCGGTGTCGGGGGTGTCGGCGGGGGCGTCGCTCTCGGTGCTCGGTGTCGACGCGTTCGAGGCGGGGATCGAGCTGCGCGGCGACCTGGGGGTGGCGCTGCTGCTCGGCGCGGTGTGGGGGGCGGGTGCGGGGGCTGCCGGAGCGCTGCTCACGTATGCGGCGGGGGCGGCCGGGGCCCGGGCGGTGCTGCCGCCGGTTCCCCGGCCGGTGGGCGACCTGGTGGCGCCCGTGGCGGGGCCGTACCGCCTTACGGAGCCGTACCGGCCCGCGGGTGAGCGCAACCCGTATCTGGACCCGCCGCCCGGCCCTGGCCCGGCGGGCGGGCTGCACGGGGCGGAGACGGTGGCGGGGCCCCTGCGACCCTTGCGCCCTCCACGGCCACCGGGCCCGGTGGGCGGCGAGGGCCGACGACGGTCCAGGCCTCCGGACTCACCTGAGGAGCCGCCCACGGGCCCACCACCCCCGGGGACGCCGCGCGGATTCCGGTGACGGGCCGCGCGACGGGCCGGGTCCGGCGGCGGCGGGCGCCGTACAGGTGTCCGGTACGCGGGACGGGGGGTCTGGTGGCACGCAGTGCCCGATACGGTGGGAACACCATGAGCGCATCGCAGACCTCAGACGTTCCCACGCTTCTCGTCAAGATCTTCGGGAAGGACCGTCCCGGGATCACCGCCGGTCTCTTCGACACCCTCGCCGCCTACTCGGTCGACGTGGTCGACATCGAGCAGGTCGTCACCCGGGGCCGCATCGTCCTGTGCGCGCTCGTCTCGGAGCCGACCGTGAGCTCCGAGGGCGAGCTGCGGGCCACCGTGCACAGCTGGGCCGAGTCGATGAAGCTGCAGGCCGAGATCATCTCCGGCACCGGCGACAACCGTCCGCGCGGCAGCGGCCGCTCCCACGTCACGGTGCTGGGGCACCCGCTGACCGCGGAGTCCACAGCGGCCATAGCGGCCACCATCACCGCGGCCGGCGGCAACATCGACCGTATCTTCCGGCTCGCGAAGTACCCCGTGACCGCCGTCGAGTTCGCGGTGTCCGGGGCGGAGACCGGGCCGCTGCGCACCGCGCTGGTCACCGAGGCCGCCGGGATCGGGGTCGATGTGGCCGTGGTGTCGGCGGGGCTGCACCGGCGGGCGCAGCGGCTGGTGGTGATGGACGTGGACTCGACGCTGATCCAGGACGAGGTCATCGAGCTGTTCGCGGCGCACGCCGGCTGTGAGGACAAGGTGGCCGAGGTGACGGCCGCCGCGATGCGCGGGGAGCTGGACTTCGAGCAGTCCCTGCACGCGCGTGTGGCGCTGCTCGAAGGGCTCGACGCGTCGGTGGTGGACAAGGTCCGCTCCGAGGTACGGCTCACGCCCGGCGCCCGCACCCTGATCCGTACGCTCAAGCGGCTCGGCTACCAGGTCGGTGTCGTCTCGGGCGGATTCACCCAGGTCACCGATGACCTGCAGGAGCGCCTCGGGCTGGACTTCGCCTCCGCCAACACGCTGGAGATCGTGGACGGCAAGCTGACCGGCCGGGTCACCGGGGAGATCGTGGACCGGGCCGGCAAGGCCCGGCTGCTGCGCCGCTTCGCCGCCGAGGCCGGGGTGCCGCTGTCGCAGACAGTCGCGATCGGCGACGGCGCCAACGACCTGGACATGCTGAACGCGGCGGGTCTCGGTGTGGCCTTCAACGCCAAGCCGGTGGTCCGCCGGGCCGCGGACACGGCCGTCAACGTGCCGTTCCTGGACACCGTCCTCTACCTGCTGGGCATCACCCGCGAAGAGGTCGAGGCGGCCGACGACACCGTCCAGGCCTGAGCACCGCCGAGGCGCGTAGGGGCAGAGTGAGGCCCGGACACCGCTGGGGTGTCCGGGCCCTGGTCGTGTCGCGGCCGCGCGTCGGCCCGTACGGGAATCAGGCGTGCGGTGCCCAGAAGTCGACCAGCTTGCCGACCCCGAGCTCGACGCTCTTCCACGAGCCGTTGAAGGTGAGCGTGGCGAAGGCGGAGGTCGGGAAGCCGCTGCGGTTCATCCGGGCCAGGACGTCGCCCTCGGCCTCCCCCGCGAGGGCGTCGGCGAGCCCGTGCATCCCGGGGTTGTGGCCGATCAGCACAAGGTCGGAGACGTCGTCCGGGATCTCGTTCAGCAGAGCGATCAGCTCGCCGATCGAGGCCTCGTACATCCGCTCCTCGTAGACCGTCCGGGGCCGCTCCGGGAGCTCGTGCACGACCAGCTTCCATGTCTCGCGGGTGCGGGTCGCCGTCGAGCAGAGGGCCAGGTCGAAGGTGAGACCGGCGTCGGCGAGCCGTCGGCCGGTGACGGGGGCGTCATGGCGGCCGCGGTCGGCGAGCGGTCGCTCATGGTCGGAGTCCTGGCTCCACTCAGCCTTCGCATGCCGAAGGAGCACGATCCTGCGGGGTGTATCGGCGCTCATGCACCCCAGCTTCGCATGAAACGGCCCGGCGGGCGCAGGGTGTTGAGGCGCTCCCCTGCACGGGTGAGCGCGTGGGCGCGGGGGTGTGCGTGCGGGGGGCGCGCCGGTCCCGGGGGTCAGCGGGAGAGGGTCAGCTGGAGGTGGTCGAGGAAGCGGCCGAGGACCGGGTCGGCGCCCGCGGCGTGCGCCTCGCCGGAGCCGGCCATCAGCAGGAGCAGGACGGCGAAGGCGGCCATGGGGAGGGCCAGCGCCCACCACGGCAGCCGGGTGTCGACGCCGCCGGTGGTGGCACGGGGCAGGGGCTGGGGCCGGGTGTGCGTACGGGCCGACATGGCCGCCTCCGTGGGTGTCCGTGAGCCGCCGGGGTGCGATGACTCCAACGTACGGATCTTGGGTCCCCGGTCCCATCCGGTGACCCACCCACTTCACCCTGACACGCGCCCCCTAGGGGATGGGGGGACAGCCCCACCCCGTACCGGGGCAGTCGGGACATCGGCGGCACGGCGGGCCGCCGCGGGGGTCAGGGTGAGGCGATCGAGGCGATGATCGCGATGAGGACGGTGATGCCCAGCATCGCGCCGAGCACGAGCAGGAGCTTCTTCTGGCCGTTCTGGGGGTTCGGGTCGAGCACAGGCATGGAGCCAGTCTCGCACCTCAGCACTCGTCCTCGATCGTCCGGTCCCGTCCGGCGAGGGTGCCGACCACCATCTGCGGCAGCATCAGGCCCGCCATCAGCGCGAGCGGCAGGCCCCAGCCGCCGCTGTGCTGGTAGAGGACGCCGACGAGGAGGGGGCCCGGGATGGAGATCAGATAGCCGACGCTCTGGGCGAAGGCGGAGAGCCGGACCACGCCGGCGCCGGTGCGCGAGCGCATGCCGATCATGGTGAGGGCGAGCGGGAAGGCGCAGTTGGAGACGCCGAGGAGCACGGCCCAGGCCCAGGCGCCGCCCGCGGGGGCGAGGTAGAGGCCGGAGTATCCGGTCAGTCCGCACAGGGCCAGGGCGACGGCGATGGGGCCCTGGTTCTTCATCCGGGTGGCGAGCCGGGGGATGACGAAGGCGAGCGGGACGCCCATCACCATCGTCACGGCGAGCAGCACTCCGGCGGTGGAGGCGGAGACCCCGGCGTCGCGGAAGATCTGCGGCATCCAGCCCATGGTGATGTAGGCGCCGGTGGCCTGGAGGCCGAAGAAGCAGCCGAGCGCCCAGGCCGTGCGGCTGCGGGTGATCCGCGGCGGGCGGGCGTCCTGGGCCGGGGCGTCGGGCCGGGCGGGTCCGGCGGCGGGGGCCGCGGCGGCCGAGCGGTCGCGGATCAGCGGGATCCAGGGCAGGACGGCGAGGGCGGCGAGGATGGCCCAGACCCCGAGGCCGGTGCGCCAGGAGCCGCCGAGGGCCTCGGTCATGGGGACGGTGGCGGCGGCCGCGACGGAGGTGCCGAGGGCCAGGGCCATGGAGTAGAGCCCGGTCATGGAGCCGACGCGGTCGGGGAAGTACCGCTTGACGATGACCGGCATCAGGACGTTGCTGACGGCGATGCCCATGAGGGCGAGCGCGCTGGCGGCGAGGAAGCCGGCCGTGCCGGTGGCGAACGGGCGGATCACGAGGCCGGCGAAGACGGCCGCCATGCCGGCGCAGACGATCGCGGCGGGGCCGAAGCGGCGGGCGAGGCGGGGGGCCATGATGCCGAAGACGGCGAAGCAGAGCGGTGGTACGGAGGTGAGGACACCGGCGACGCTGCCGCTCATGTGGAGTCCGTCGCGGACCTCTTCGAGGAGGGCGCCGAGGCTGGTGATGGCCGGGCGGAGGTTGAGGGCCGCGAGGACGAGTCCGACGACGACGAGCCGGGTGAGCCATACGGCGGGGGTCACCGCGGGAGAATCGTTGGTGGTGCGGGCGGTGCTCGCCGTGGGCGTCGCCTTGTGGGCGGGGCTCAGGGTCTGGATCTCGTCGGGCATGGAGTCATCATAGAATCATGGGATGATTGGTTGTCCAATCCTGAACCGTACCGTTCACGCCCTGTTCACGCCCGCTGAAGGAGCACCATGGCGCTCACCTCTCCCCGGCGTTCCGCACTCAGCGATCAGGTGATCGCCGAGCTGCGCAACCAGATCACTTCGGGCGAGTGGCCGGTCGGCTCCCGCATCCCCACCGAGCCCGAGCTCGTCGAACAGCTTGGGGTCGCCCGCAACACGGTCCGTGAGGCCGTACGCGCCCTGGCGCACAACGGCCTGCTGGACATCCGGCAGGGCTCGGGCACCTACGTCCTGGCCACCAGCGAGCTGGCAGGGGTGATGCACCGGCGGTTCGCCGGGGCCGACCCCCGGCACATCGCCGAGCTGCGCTCCACCATGGAGTCGTCGGCCGCCCGGCTGGCCGCCCAGCGCCGCACCGAGCGGGACCTCAAGCAGCTGGACAGCCTGCTGGCCCGGCGTGAGGAGGCCTGGGAGACGGGGGACGCCGAGCACTTTGTGACGGCCGACGCCAGCTTCCACCTGGCCGTGGTGGCCGCCTCGCACAACGAGGTGCTGGCCGGGCTCTACGCCGACCTCGGGGATCTGCTGCGGGACTGGCTGCGCGACGACGTCGGCCAGGAGCTGCGGCCGGAGAACCACATGGACCACGGGCGCCTGGTGGAGGCGATCCGGAACGGGGACGCGGACGCGGCGGCCTCGGAGGCGGCCGGCTATCCCTTCATGTGCCTCAGGAGCCCGGCTGCGGAAGGTGCGTGATCCAGGCCGCCCGGACCTCTTTCCAGCAGCGCTGGGTCAGCTGGACGTGATCGGCGGGGACGACGTCGACGGGCACGCTGTCGGTGTCGACATCCCACCAGCGCTCGCACTCCACGTGCAGGCGGACGCGGTCGGTGCGGGGGAAGGGGTTGTGGCAGCTGGCGGTGACCCGCGAGCCCTCGACCGTGGTGATGCAGGAGGCGGCGTACTCGTCCGGGGACGGAGCTTGAGGGGCCGCCGCCGGTGCGGTGGCGGGGGCCGCCGCGCTCACCTCCGCGGCGCCGGTGAAACCGGTGAGAAGGGCGAGGGCCGAGGCGAGGACGGCCGCCCTGCGGGGCATCGCGTGCACGCCCGTACCTCCTCCCCTTCAGTGGCCAGGAACATCACACGCTTCGACCAGTCTGCGGGGACCTTCCGGACTTTTCGACTCGAACGGCCGGAGCCCGGAGCGCACAAGGGCCGTGCCGCCGTCCAGGGGACGGCCGCACGGCCCTCGTACTTACGCGGAAGATCAGGCGCCGATGGCGTGCAGACCGCCGTCGACGTGGACGATCTCGCCCGTGGTCTTCGGGAACCAGTCCGAGAGCAGGGCGACGACACCGCGGCCCGCCGGCTCCGGGTCGGCGAGGTTCCACTCCAGCGGCGAGCGGGAGTCCCACACGCTCGCCAGCTCCTGGAAGCCGGGGATGGACTTCGCGGCCATGGAGCCGATCGGACCGGCCGAGATCAGGTTGCAGCGGATGTTCTGCTTGCCCAGGTCACGGGCCATGTAGCGGCTGGTGGCCTCCAGCGCCGCCTTGGCCGGGCCCATCCAGTCGTACTGCGGCCAGGCGTACTGCGCGTCGAAGGTGAGGCCGACGACGGAGCCGCCCTCGCTCATGAGCGGCAGCAGGGACATCGTCAGCGACTTCAGCGAGAAGGCGGAGACGTGCATGGCCGTGGCGACCGACTCGAACGGCGTGTTGAGGAAGTTGCCGCCGAGCGCGTCCTGCGGGGCGAAACCGATGGAGTGGACGATGCCGTCCAGGCGGTCGCCCAGGTGCTCACGGACCTGGCCCTCCAGGCGGGCGAGGTGCTCGTCGTTGGAGACGTCGAGCTCCAGGACGGTGACGTTCTCGGGCTTGGGGAGCTTCTTGGCGATGCGCTCGGTCAGCGACGGCCGGGGCCAGGCGGTGAGGATGATCTCCGCGCCCTGCTCCTGGGCGAGCTTCGCGGTGTGGAAGGCGATGGAGGACTCCATCAGCACGCCGGTGATCAGAATGCGCTTGCCTTCGAGAATTCCGCCAGTGTTTGTCATAGGTCTCAGTGCCCCATGCCCAATCCGCCGTCAACCGGGATGACGGCTCCAGTGATGTACGAAGCGTCGTCGGAGGCGAGGAACTTCACCGTGGCGGCGATCTCCTCGGGCTGCGCGTAGCGGCCGAGCGGCACCTGCGACACGATGTTCGTGCGCTGCTCCTCGGTGAGCGCCTTGGTCATGTCGGTGTCGACAAAACCGGGCGCGACGACATTGAACGTGATGTTGCGCGATCCCAGCTCACGGGCGAGGGAGCGGGCGAAGCCGACCAGGCCCGCCTTGGAGGCGGCGTAGTTCGCCTGGCCCGCGGAGCCGAGCAGCCCGACGACCGAGGAGATCAGGACGACACGGCCCTTCTTGGCCCGCAGCATGCCGCGGTTGGCGCGCTTGACGACCCGGAAGGTGCCGGTGAGGTTGGTGTCGAGTACGGCGGAGAAGTCCTCCTCGGACATCCGCATGAGCAGCTGGTCCTTGGTGACGCCGGCGTTGGCCACCAGCACCTCCACCGGACCGTGCTTCTCCTCGATCTCCTTGTAGGCCTGCTCCACCTGCTCGGTGTCCGTGATGTCGCACTTGACGGCCAGGAAGCCGGCCGGCGGCTCTCCGGAGCGGTATGTGATCGCGACCTTGTCGCCGGCCTCGGCGAACGCGCGGGCGATGGCGAGGCCGATGCCCCGGTTTCCTCCGGTGACGAGAACCGAGCGGCTCAACGGATCACCCTTTCCATGAACGGTCTGGTACATCGAAAACCTATCGGTCCCATCCGTCATCCGGAGAATCGGGCCCTGACAGTGGCGTCATGGACTCGCTGTCGGATCCCTACAGAAAGAGCGCGGTACGGCAACGGAAAGAGCTGGTTATCGGAGCCCCGGCCGAGACATGATCAGGGCGACCGGTCTCACACGACAGGAGACATCCGTGCCTCATTCCATCGACCAGGCCTTCACGGCGCTGCCGCTGCGGGCGCTCGCCGACGCGGCGCTCGCGCGGGCCCGCGCGCTCGGCGCCGAGCATGCGGACTTCCGCCTGGAGCGGGTGCGCAGCGCGTCCTGGCGGCTGCGCGACGCCAAACCGTCGGGCTCCTCCGACACCACGGACCTCGGCTACGCGGTGCGGGTGGTGCACGGCGGCGCCTGGGGGTTCGCGTCCGGGGTCGATCTGACCATGGACGCCGCCGCGCGGGTCGCCGGGCAGGCCGTGGCGATGGCCAAGCTCTCCGCCCAGGTGATCGCGGCCGCCGGGTCCGACGAGCGCGTGGAGCTGGCGGACGAGCCGGTGCACGCCGAGAAGACGTGGATCTCCTCGTACGAGATCGATCCGTTCGACGTGCCCGACGCGGACAAGAGCGCCCTGCTCACCGACTGGAGCGAGCGGCTGCTGCGGGCCGAGGGCGTGGCGCACGTGGACGCCTCGCTGCTCACCGTCCACGAGAACAAGTTCTACGCGGACACGGCGGGCACCGTCACCACCCAGCAGCGGGTCCGGCTCCATCCGCAGCTGACCGCGGTCGCCGTCGACGCGACGACCGGCGAGTTCGACTCGATGCGCACGATCGCGCCGCCGGTCGGCCGGGGCTGGGAGTACCTGACCGGTACGGGCTGGGACTGGGACACCGAGCTGGAGCAGATCCCCGAGCTGCTCGCGGAGAAGATGCGCGCGCCGAGCGTGCGGGCGGGGACGTACGACCTGGTGGTCGACCCGTCGAACCTGTGGCTGACGATCCACGAGTCGATCGGGCACGCCACCGAGCTCGACCGGGCGCTGGGGTACGAGGCGGCGTACGCCGGGACCTCGTTCGCCACCTTCGACCAGCTCGGGAAGTTGACGTACGGCTCGCCGATCATGAACGTGACCGGCGACCGGACCGCCGAGCACGGCCTCGCCACCATCGGCTACGACGACGAGGGCGTCCAGGCCCAGAGCTGGGACCTGGTCAAGGACGGCACGCTGGTCGGCTACCAGCTGGACCGGCGGATCGCCCGGCTGACGGGCCTCGGCCGGTCCAACGGCTGCGCGTTCGCGGACTCCCCCGGGCACGTGCCGGTGCAGCGGATGGCGAACGTCTCGCTCCAGCCCGATCCGGGCGGGCTCTCCACGGAGGACCTGATCGGCGGTGTGGAGCGGGGTATCTACGTGGTCGGCGACCGGTCGTGGTCGATCGACATGCAGCGCTACAACTTCCAGTTCACCGGTCAGCGTTTCTTCCGGATCGAGAACGGAAAGCTCGCCGGGCAGCTGCGGGACGTCGCCTACCAGGCGACGACGACGGACTTCTGGGGCTCGATGGAGAAGGTCGGCGGCCCCCAGACGTACGTCCTGGGCGGCGCCTTCAACTGCGGCAAGGCCCAGCCGGGTCAGGTCGCGGCGGTCTCGCACGGCTGTCCGTCGGCCCTGTTCCGGGGCGTCAACATCTTGAACACCACGCAGGAGGCGGGTCGATGACCTCTCGTACCACCAAGCCGCACGAGATCGTCGAGCGCGCCCTGGAGCTGTCCACCGCCGACGGCTGTGTCGTCATCGCGGACGAGCACTCCAGCGCCAATCTGCGCTGGGCGGGCAACGCGCTCACCACGAACGGCGTCACCCGCGGCCGTACGCTCACCGTCGTCGCCACCGTCGACGGCGCCCAGGGCACCGCATCCGGTGTCGTCTCGCGATCGGCCGTCACCGCCGACGACCTGGAGCCGCTGGTACGGGCCGCCGAGGCGGCCGCCCGCGCCGCCGGTCCCGCCGAGGACGCGCAGCCGCTGGTGGCGGGCGTCCCGGCGGCGGACGACTTCACGGACGCGCCGGCTGAGACCTCCTCCGCCGTCTTCACCGACTTCGCCCCCGCCCTCGGCGAGGCCTTCGCCCGGGCCCGGGCCGGCGGCCGTGAGCTGTACGGCTTCGCGAACCACGAGCTGACCTCGACGTACGTAGGCACGTCGGCGGGGCTGCGGCTGCGCCACGACCAGCCCAACGGAACGCTGGAGCTGAACGCCAAATCCCCCGACCGGTCCCTGTCGGCCTGGGCGGGGCGCGCGACGCGTGACTTCAAGGACGTGGACCCGGCCGCGCTCGACGCCGAGCTGGCGACCCGGCTCGGCTGGGCGGGCCGCCGCGTCGAGCTGCCCGCGGGCCGCTACGAGACGCTGCTGCCGCCGACCGCCGTGGCCGATCTGCTGATCTACCAGCTGTGGTCCTCGGCGGGCCGGGACGCGGTGGAGGGCCGTACGGTCTTCTCCAAGCCCGGCGGCGGCACCCGGATCGGCGAGACGCTCTCCCCGCTGCCGCTGACCCTGCGCAGCGACCCGGACGAGCCGGGCCTCGAATGCGCGCCGTTCGTGGTGGCGCACTCCTCGGGCGACGACTCGTCCGTCTTCGACAACGGTCTGCCGCTGGCGCCGACCGAGTGGGTCCGAGGCGGCAAGCTGGAGCGTCTGACCACCACCCGGCACAGCGCAGGACTGACCGGGCTGCCCGTGGCGCCCGCGATCGGGAACCTGATCCTGGACGGCGGCGGGGAACGCTCGCTGGAGGAGATGGTCGCGGCGACCGAGCGGGGCCTGCTGCTCACCTGCCTCTGGTACATCCGCGAGGTCGACCCCGCGACGCTGCTGCTGACCGGGCTGACCCGGGACGGTGTCTATCTCGTCGAGAACGGCGAGGTGACCGGCGCGGTGAACAACTTCCGGTTCAACGAGTCGCCGGTGGACCTGCTGTCGCGGGCCTCGGAGGCGGGCCGTACGGAGAAGACGCTGCCGCGCGAGTGGAGCGACTGGTTCACCCGGGCCGCGATGCCGGCGCTGCGGGTGCCCGACTTCAACATGAGCTCGGTCAGCCAGGGCGTGTGACCCGCCTAGACTGACCGGGACAACTTTTCCCTCTACGCATCATGAGGAGAGCGAAGATCGTGACGGACATCGTCGACGAGCTGAAGTGGCGCGGGCTGTTCGCCCTCTCCACCGACGAGGACGCTTTGCGCAAGGCTCTCGCGGACGGTCCCGTCACGTTCTATTGCGGCTTCGACCCGACCGCGGCGAGTCTGCACGTCGGGCATCTGGTGCAGGTCCTCACCATGCGCCGGCTCCAGCAGGCCGGACACCGGCCGCTGGCGCTGGTGGGCGGGGCCACGGGGCAGATCGGTGACCCGCGGCCCACGGCCGAGCGCACGCTGAACGACCCGGAGACCATCGCGCAGTGGGTGGGCCGGCTGCGCTCGCAGATCGAGCCGTTCCTGTCCTTCGAGGGCGAGAACGCCGCGGTGATGGTGAACAACCTGGACTGGACCGCGGGGATGTCCGCGATCGAGTTCCTGCGGGACATCGGCAAGCACTTCCGGGTCAACAAGATGCTGACGAAGGACTCGGTCGCCCGGCGGCTGAACTCCGACGCCGGTATCAGCTACACCGAGTTCAGCTACCAGCTGCTCCAGGGCATGGACTTCCTGGAGCTGTACCGGCGCTACGGCTGCGTCCTGCAGACCGGTGGCAGCGACCAGTGGGGGAACCTCACCGCGGGTCTCGACCTGATCCACCGGCTGGAGCCGCACGCCTCCGCGCATGTGATCGCCACGCCGCTGATGACGAAGGCGGACGGCACCAAGTTCGGCAAGACCGAGGGCGGGGCCGTCTGGCTCGACCCGGAGATGACGACGCCGTACGCGTTCTACCAGTTCTGGCTGAACGTGGACGACCGGGACATCTCCACCTACATGCGGATCCTCTCCTTCCGGAGCGTCGCCGAGCTGGAGGAGCTGGAGCGGCAGACCGAGGAGCGTCCGCAGGCCCGTGCGGCCCAGCGGGCGCTGGCCGAGGAGCTGACGACGCTGGTGCACGGCGCCGACCAGTGCGCGGCCGTGATCAACGCCTCGAAGGCGCTGTTCGGCCAGGGTGAGCTGGCGGAGCTGGACGAGGCGACGCTGGCCGCCGCGCTCTCGGAGCTGCCGCACGCGCGCGTGACCGAGCTCGGCCAGGTCGTGGACCTGTTCACCGAGGTGGGCCTGGCGCCGAGCAAGTCG
This sequence comes from Streptomyces sp. NPDC039465, assembly GCF_055639315.1. NCBI lineage: Bacteria > Bacillati > Actinomycetota > Actinomycetes > Kitasatosporales > Streptomycetaceae > Streptomyces > Streptomyces sp. NPDC039465. Next base: position 28,070 of record NZ_JBVKAP010000001.1, read on the forward strand.
GCCGCCCGGCGCACGGTGAAGGAGGGCGGGGCCTACGTGAACAACACGAAGGTGACCGCCGAGGACGCCGAGGTCGCGCGCGAGGAGCTGCTGCACGGGCGCTGGCTGGTGCTGCGCCGGGGCAAGAAGAACCTCGCCGCGATCGAGTTCACCGGCTGATCGGCCTGCGGATTGGCCGACTGATCGCCGGCCGGTTCGCCGGTTGATCACGGGCTCGCTTCACCGGCGGAGCGTTTCCGCCGTACGGCGGCGGGGTGGGGTGGAGAGGAGGGAGGGCGCCAGAGAAAAACACCCTATGCGAGGAAAACACAGGAAGAGAGGGTAGTGAAAGCTTCCGTTCTTTC
>NZ_JBVKAP010000001.1:28423-510960 GCF_055639315.1 Streptomyces sp. NPDC039465
CCTGGACCAGGTCCATCGTTTCTTATTAGCGGCGTTCGGCTCCCCTTCTCTCACTCGCGTTGGCCGCCCCGCCGCCCACCCCCCCCGCTCCCCCCCCCGCCGCTGCTCGGGCGGAACCGGGGCCGGGCAGGTCAGCGGCGTCTGCGGTTTCCTCTGACCGACGCCCACAGCATGTCGCCCACCCCGACGATGGCGACCGCACCGATGAGCTGGAGCAGATGCCGTGTCCAGTCGATCCCCTTGGTCTCGTTGACTCCGATCCAGGTCGCGACGGCGTTGCCGAGAACACTGCCGAGAATGCCGAACACGGTCGTCAGCCACAGCGGGATCTGCTGCTTGCCCGGGAGGATCGCCTTGGCGATCAGACCCAGGACCAGACCCACGATGATTGCCCACAACCAACTCATGTCGCCTCCTCATGCGGCGCGGTGTGCGCATGTGGGCCCCAGTCTCGACCCGTCGGCCATAGGACGCATGTCGGACAGCTCCGTATGCGGGACGCCGTGGGCCGTTCGCCCCGCCGGGCGGACCCCCTCTCGTCGGCGCGGGAGGAGCGGGCGTACCGTGGAACAAGGTCCGGAACGGGGAGCGTCCGGCGCGGATGTCGGGTGGTGGAGCACGATGCGCAAGCATGGCGGAAGCGAGGTCTTCCGGATCACCGGAGCCCGTCAGGGACTCGCCGACGATGTGCGTGGCCGGCAGCGCCGGTATGTGATCTCGATGTCCGTGCGGACGGTCTCGGTCGTGCTGGCCGCCGTGCTGTGGAACGTCGAGCGGCATGTGGCGATCGTGGCGCTGGCACTGGGTGTGCTGCTCCCCTACATCGCCGTGGTGATCGCGAACGCCGGCCGGGAGAACGCGCCGTCGCTCCCCTCGACGTTCGTACCGACGCCGGTACGGCCGATGCTGGGCCCCGGACCGGAGGGCACGAGCCGCCCGGCCGACGGCGACGAGAGCATCGCCGAGGAGCACCCTCGCGAGGCGCACAGCCAGCGCTGATGCCGCTCCTGGGGGCGACCCGGGGTGTCGGGAACGATCACCAGCAGTGCGCAAAGCTCAAGACAAGCTCAGATCAATCGTGAAGTTCCAGTGCACCGCACCCCGTTCCCCGTGACATACTTCGTACGCGCTCCGCATCCCCCGTCGGAGCGACGGACCGACGCCGGGCAGCTCCCCCCGTGGCTGCCCGGCGTCGCCATGTGTGGACAATGATCCAATGAGTGACGAGACCCCGATCTGCTCCGCGAAGGGCTGCCGCGTGGCCGCCGTGTGGGTGCTGGCCTGGAACAATCCGAAGCTGCACACTCCCGAGCGCCGTAAGACCTGGCTGGCCTGCGAGGAGCACCGCGAGCACCTCTCCCAGTTCCTGGGGGTGCGGGGGTTCCTCAAGGACGTCGTGACGCTCGCCGAGTGGGAGGCCCGTACGGAACCCGGCCGCTGACCGCCGGCATCGGCCCTGCGCCGGGCCCCTCAGCCGCCGATCGCCGACATCGGGCGCTCCGGCTGGAGGAAGCTCGGGTCGTCCAGGCCGGATCCGGCCTTCTTGCCCCACATGGCGACCTTCCATATACGGGCGATCTCCTCGTCCGGCGCGTCCGAGCGCAGCGCCGCCCGCAGGTCGGTCTCCTCCGTGGCGAAGAGGCACGTACGCACCTGGCCGTCGGCGGTGAGCCGGGTCCGGTCGCAGGCCCGGCAGAAGGGGCGGGTGACGGAGGCGATGACGCCGACGCGGTGCGGGCCGCCGTCCACGGTCCAGCGCTCGGCGGGGGCCGAGCCGCGGGCGTCGTCGCCTTCGGCGGTGAGGGTGAAGCGGGTGCGCAGCGACTCCAGGATGTCCCCGGCGGTGATCATGCCGTCGCGCTTCCAGCCGTGCTGGGCGTCGAGCGGCATCTGCTCGATGAAGCGGAGTTCGTAGCCGTGCTCCATGGCCCAGGCGAGCAGGTCGGGGGCCTCGTCGTCGTTGAGCCCCGGCATGAGGACGGCGTTGACCTTGACCGGGGTGAGGCCGGCGTCGCGGGCGGCGGCCATGCCGTCCAGCACGTCGTGGTGGCGGTCGCGGCGGGTGAGGGTCTTGAAGACGTCGGGCCGCAGGGTGTCGAGCGAGACGTTGACCCGGTCCAGGCCGGCGGCCTTGAGGGCGGCGGCGGTGCGCTTGAGGCCTATGCCGTTGGTCGTCAGGGACATCTTGGGGCGCGGCTCGAGCGCGGCGCAGCGCTCGACGATGCCGACGAGGCCGGGGCGGAGCAGGGGCTCACCGCCGGTGAAGCGGACCTCGGTGATGCCGAGGTCGGTGACGGCGATGCCGATGAGCCGGACGATCTCGTCGTCGGTGAGGAGGTCGGGCTTGGCCAGCCACTGCAGGCCCTCTTCCGGCATGCAGTACGTGCAGCGCAGATTGCACCGGTCGGTGAGCGAGACACGCAGGTCGGTGGCCACGCGGCCGTAGGTGTCGATGAGCACTGGGTGCCCCCTCCCCGGTAACCGGAAATCTGTATGAGGCGAGCCTACGTGAGGCCACCGACAACGACAGGGGCCCATTGCCACGAGGACCGGACCGGCCGGTTCGTAGAACTCTACGACGCGGCCGGCCGGCCGGTTTCGTACGGTGTCGGAGTCGCTGCGGTCAGTGGGCTCCGACGCCGGTGAGGGACTTGACCTCCAGCTCCGCGTACTTGCCCTTGTCGGGCTCCTCCTTGGACAGGAGCGAGCCGAGCCAGCCGAGCAGGAAGCCGAGCGGGATGGAGACGAGGCCAGGGTTCTCCAGCGGGAACCAGGCGAAGTCGACGCCCGGGAACATCGAGCTGGGCTTGGAGGAGACCACGGGCGAGAAGAGGACCAGGACGACCGAGGCGGTCAGGCCGCCGTAGATCGACCAGAGCGCGCCCTGGGTGGTGAACCTCTTCCAGAACAGGCTGTAGAGGATGGTCGGCAGATTGGCGGAGGCGGCGACGGCGAAGGCGAGGGCGACCAGGCCGGCGACGTTGAGGTCGCGGGCGAGGGCGCCGAGCGCGATGGAGACGACGCCGATGAGGACGGTCGCCCAGCGGGCGGCGCGGACCTCCTCCTTCTCGGTGGCGGCGCCCTTGCGGATGACGTTGGCGTAGATGTCGTGCGCGAAGGACGACGAGGAGGCCAGGGTCAGTCCGGCGACCACCGCGAGGATGGTGGCGAAGGCGACCGCGGAGATGACCGCGAGCAGAATCGCGCCGCCGGTGGAGCCGGCGCCGCCGCCGACTTCGAGGGCGGCGAGCGGGGCCGCGGTGTTGCCCGCCTTGTTGGAGGCGACGATGTCGCTGTTCTTGAGCAGGGCGGCGGCGCCGAAGCCCAGGACGATCGTCATCAGATAGAACGCACCGATGATCCCGATGGCCCAGTTGACGGACTTCCGGGCTGCCTTGGCGGTCGGCACGGTGTAGAAGCGGATCAGGATGTGCGGCAGACCGGCGGTGCCGAGGACCAACGCGATGCCGAGCGAGATGAAGTCGAGCTTGGAGATGCCGGTGGCCCCGTACTTGAGGCCGGGCTCCAGGAAGGCGGTGCCCTTGCCGCTGTTGGTGGCGGCGGCGCCGAGCAGGTCGGAGAGGTTGAAGTTGAACTTCAGCAGGATGAGGAAGGTGATGAGGAGGGTGCCGGCGATGAGCAGGACGGCCTTGACCATCTGCACCCAGGTGGTGCCCTTCATGCCGCCGATGGTGACGTACACGATCATCAGCACGCCGACCAGGGCGACGATGGCGATCTTGCCGCCGTCGCTGGTGATACCGAGCAGCAGGGAGACCAGGACACCGGCGCCGGCCATCTGAGCCAGCAGGTAGAAGATCGACACCACGATGGTGGAGGTGCCCGCGGCGGTACGGACGGGGCGCTGGCGCATCCGGTAGGCGAGGACGTCGCCCATGGTGAACCGGCCGGAGTTGCGCAGCGGCTCGGCCACCAGGAGCAGTGCGACGAGCCAGGCGACCAGGAATCCGATCGAGTAGAGGAAGCCGTCGTAGCCGAAGAGGGCGATGGCGCCGGCGATCCCGAGGAAGGAGGCGGCGGACATGTAGTCGCCCGAGATGGCCAGGCCGTTCTGGAAACCGGTGAACTGGCGTCCGCCGGCGTAGAAGTCGGCGGCGCTCTTGGTCTGGCGGCCGGCCCAGACGGTGATGAAGAGGGTCGCGACGACGAAGGCGCCGAAGAGGGTGATGATCAGCGGCCGGTGCTCGGAGGCGCTGCCGGCGGCCAGCAGGACGGTGGCGGGAGTGCTCATGCGTCGCCCTCCATACGGGACTTGATGGCCTCCGCCTTGGGGTCGAGCTTCTCGGCCGCGTGCCGTGAGTAGAGCCAGGCGATGAGGAAGGTGGTGAGGAACTGGCCGAGTCCGAGGACGAGGGCCACGTTGATGTTGCCGAAGAGCTTGGTGCCCATGAAGTCGCCCGCGTAGTTGGAGAGCAGGACGTACAGCAGGTACCAGGCGATGAAGGCCAGGGTCAGCGGGAAGGCGAAGGAACGGTACGTACGGCGCAGTTCGCCGAATTCCGCGCTCTCCTGCACCTCGACGAACGACTCGGTCGTCGGCTGGTCGGGGCGGGTCTCCGTACCGCCAGGGGGCGGCGGTGCATCGGTGGTCACGGAATCTCCTCGCGACGCGGGTGCGGTGGGCATGGACAAAAGGACCTCGCAGGGGGTGGGTGGCGATGCCACCTCGATGTTGCTCCTCCCCTGCGCAACGGCACGGAGGACGCGGCGAAGCGGTTCACCTTCGGCCTTTTTTCTTCACTGGGGTTTCTCAACTCATTGATGGGCCGTGATGATCGGCGATAGCTTCGCTCGTCATGCACCTGTCCACGCGCATCGGGCGTGTGGACAGCTCGTACACGGATGATGTGGAGAACCCATGGCTCATCTGGGATCCAGACGCGGTCGCGTACTCGCGCTGCCCGCAGGTCTGGCGCTCACGGCCTCGCTCGGCTTCCTTCCCTCGGGTGCGGCCTCGGCCGCCCCGGTGGACGACGTCCCGGCCGCCGTCACCACCGACGGCCCGAAGCTGTCGTACGTCGTCAACGTGAAGGGCGGTCACTCCACCGCCGCTTCCGTGAAGAAGGCGATATCCAGGGCGGGCGGCACGATCGTGATCGCCTACGACCGGATCGGCGTCATCGTCGTCCACTCCCAGAACCCGCAGTTCGCCCAGACGATCCGTCAGGTCAAGGGGGTCGAGTCGGCCGGTGCGACGCGCACCGCGCCGCTGTCGGTGCAGCGTGACACCTCGATCGGGGCGCAGGAGCAGCCGCTGACCTCCGCCGAGGCGAAGGCCGCCGCGGCGAAGGCCTCGGACGAGCAGGACCCCTTCGAGCCGCTCCAGTGGGACCTCCCGGCGATCAAGGCGGACAAGGCCCACCAGAAGTCGCTCGGCAGCGGCAAGGTCACCGTCGCGGTCATCGACACGGGCGTGGACGACACCCACCCCGACCTCGCGCCGAACTTCGACCGCGCCGCGTCCGCGAACTGCGTGACCGGCGCCCCGGACACCACCCCGGGCTCCTGGCGCCCCGGTCCGCAGGAGAGCGACCACGGCACGCATGTCGCCGGTACGGTCGCGGCCGCCAAGAACGGCGTCGGCATCACGGGCGTCGCGCCCGGTGTGAAGGTCTCCGGCATCAAGGTCTCGACCCCCGACGGCTTCTTCTACACCGAGGCCGTGGTCTGCGGGTTCATGTGGGCCGCCGAGCAGGGCGTGGAGGTGACCAACAACAGCTACTACACCGACCCGTGGCTGTACGCCTGCAAGAACGACGCCGACCAGAAGGCGCTGGTCGAGGCGGTCACCCGGGCGTCGCGGTACGCCGAGCGCAAGGGCACGGTCAACGTCGCCGCGGCCGGCAACTCCCGTACGGACCTGGCCGCGGACGAGGTGACGGACACCTCCAGCCCGAACGACACGAACCCGGTGACCCGGGTCGTCAACCCGCAGGAGTGCCCGGACTTCCCGGCCATGCTGCCGGGTGTCGTCACGGTCTCCGCCACGGGTGCCAAGGGCCTGAAGTCCTCGTACTCCAACTACGGCCTCGGGGTCGTCGACATCGCGGCGCCGGGCGGCGACTCGACCCGCTTCCAGACGCCCGACGCGCCGGCCGTCAACGGTCTCATCCTCTCGACGCTGCCCGGCGGCGGGTACGGCTACAAGGCCGGTACGTCCATGGCGGCGCCGCACGCGGCCGGTGTCGTGGCGCTCATCAAGTCCCAGCACCCGAAGGCCTCGCCCGCGCGGGTCAAGGAGATGCTGTACGACCAGGCCGACCCGAAGGCGTGCACGAACCCGTACGACATCGACGGCAACGGAACCGTCGACGCGGTCTGCGAGGGCGGGAAGTACGACAACGGCTTCTACGGCGCCGGCATGATCGACGCGCTGGACGCGGTGCGTAAGTAACACCTCGTCATGCGTAGGGCGGGGGCCCGGTGTGGTGGATCACACCGGGCCCCCGCTGCGTGGCACCCGGTGCCATAGTGCGGACCATGGAGACGACGGTACGTACGGCTACGGGAGAGTTGTGGCGGATGCTGGACGGCGACCCCGCCCTCCTGGACCGGGTGGCCTATGGGGGACCGTCCGGGCTGCTGCCCGCGCGGCTGCCCGTGATGGACCTGGCCCGGGCCACGGTCGCGGTCTGCGCGCTGGCCGCGGCCGAGCACGCGGGACGGCCGGGGAGGGTCCTGGTGGACGACGGGGCGGTGGCGACCGCCTTCGTGAGCGAGCGGCATCTGCTGGTCGACGGGCGGCAGCCGGTCAACTTCGCGCCGCTGTCGCGGTTCTGGCGGGCGGCCGACGGCTGGGTCCGTACGCACGCCAACTATCCGCACCACCGGGCGGCGCTGCTCGCCGCGCTGGGCGCGGCCGAGGACGTCGCCGCGGTGGAGGCGGCGATCGCCGGGCGGACGGCGGCGGAGGTGGAGCGGGCGGTGTACGCGGCGGGCGGCCTGGCGGTCGCCCTGCGCACGGCCGAGGAGTGGTCGGCGCACGAGCAGGGTGCGGCGGTCGCCGGGCGGCCGCTGCTGACCCGGGAGCGGCTGGACGAGGCCGCGCCGCGGGCCCGTTCGGGCCGGCCTTTGCGGGTGCTTGATCTGACCCGGGTCATCGCCGGCCCGGTCGCCACGCGGACGCTGGCGCTGCTCGGCGCGGACGTGCTGCGGGTCGATCCGCCGGACAACCCCGAGCTGCCCGACCAGCACGCCGACACGGACTTCGGGAAACGCACGGTCGCCCTCGACCTGGAGCGGCCCTCGGACCGGCGGACGTTCGAGGAGCTGCTCGCCGGTGCGGACGTCCTGGTCACCGGCTACCGCCCCGGGGCGCTGGAACGGTTCGACCTGGTCCGCCCCGGTCTGGTGGTGGCGCGGCTCTCCGCGTGGGGCGACTACGGCCCGTGGGGCGACCGGCGCGGCTTCGACTCCCTGGTCCAGGTCGCGACCGGCATCGCGGACCTCGAAGGCACCCCCGAGCGTCCGGGCGCGCTGCCGGCCCAGGCCCTGGACCACGGCACGGGCTACCTCCTGGCGGCGTCGGTACTCCGCTCCCTGACGGACCAGTCCACCCAGGGCGGCACGCACCTGATCCGCCTCGCCCTGGCCCAAACGGCCCACTGGCTCACCTCGATGCCCCGCTACACCCCCGACCCCTGGCTCCGGGAAACCCCCAGCCCGCTCGGCCGCCTGCGCCACGCCGTCTCACCGGTGATGTACGAGGACGGCCCGACGGAGTGGTCCCGTCCGCCGGGGGTGGCGGGCGGGGACGAGGCGGTGTGGCTGGGGGACTGAGGGGGTGGGGGCTGGCGGGGCGTACGAGGTGGGGCGGGCCGGTGAGCCCGGCGCGGCCGGCACCGGGCCGGGAATCCGGCCCGCGCCGGGCAGCCCGGCGACGCGGGGCCGGGCGCGGGGCGGACCCAGGGACCCGGGCGGACCGCGACGATCGGGGCCGGGCAGGCTCCCGCCGCCCGGGAGCCGTTCGGTTCGCCTGTACCGGGCCGGCACCGGGTCGTCGCCGGGCGGGCCTGCGGTTGGGCTACGGCTTGACGAGGACCTTGAGGGCCGTGCGGCCGTCCATCGCCTCGTAGCCGTACGGGACGGATTCGAGGCCGACCGTCAGGTCGAAGACCGGGGACGGGTCGATCGTCCCGGCGAGGACGTCCGTGAGCAGCTCGGGGATGTACGCGCGGACGGGCGCGACTCCGCCCCGCAGCGCGATGTTGCGGTCGAACATCGTGGTCAGGTCCAGGCCCGTGCCGCTGCCGTGCGGGACGCCGACGTAGCCGATGGAGCCGCCGTCGCGGGTGATGGCGACGGCGGTGCGCATGGACTGCTCGGTGCCGACGGCCTCGATCACGGCGTGGGCGCCCTGGCCGCCGGTGAGGTCGCGCACGGCGGCCTCGGCCTCCTCGCCGCGCTCGGCGACGACGTCCGTTGCGCCGAAGGCGCGGGCGATGTCCGTACGCGCGCGGTGGCGGCCGAGCGCGATGATCCGCTCGGCGCCGAGCCGCTTCGCGGCGAGGACGCCGCACAGGCCGACGGCGCCGTCGCCGACGACGGCGACCGTGGAGCCGGGGGCGACCCCAGCGCCGAGCGCGGCGTGGTGGCCGGTGCCCATGACGTCGGAGAGGGCGAGGAGCGCGGTCAGCAGCCGGTCGTCGGAGACGGCGTCGGCCGGCAGCTTGACGAGGGTGCCGTCGGCGAAGGGCACCCGGACGGCCTCGCCCTGGCCGCCGTCGGAGCCGACGGAGCCCCAGAAGCCGCCGCGCGGGCAGGAGGTGTGCAGGCCCTCCCGGCAGTAGTCGCAGCTGCCGTCGGACCAGACGAACGGCGCGACGACCAGGTCGCCCGGCCGGAACCCGGACACGTCCGAGCCGGCCTCCTCGACGACGCCGAGGAACTCGTGGCCGATGCGCTGTCCGGGCTGCCGGGCGGATTCACCGCGGTACGCCCACAGGTCGCTGCCGCAGATGCAGGCGCGCAGCACGCGCACCACGACGTCGGTGGCCTCCTGGACCACCGGGTCGGGCACGTCCTCCACGCGCATGTCGAACGGGCCGTGAATGGTGGTGGCGCGCATGGCGGACGGTCCTTGCTGTCAGACGGCTGATCGGCTTTCACCGTACGCCTGGCCACCGACAGCGGCGTGTCCGAGACGGCCGACGGCGCCGAGCGCGCCGTGCGTGAGCAGGACCTGCGCGGCCGTGTAGGTGAGCATGATCCAGAAGTCGGGGGCGGGGAGCTGGGGCCACTTCGCGACGCCGGTGGCGATGAGGGTGTCGGAGAGCAGGAAGAGCGCTCCGCCCGCGCCCGCGGTGATCCCGAGGGCGCTGGCCCGGTAGGCCATGGCGGTGAGGAGGAGCGAGTACCCGGCGACGGGGACGCGCAGCTCGGCGGGGAGGTCGGGCCACAGCAGCGCGACGGTGCCGACGAGCGCGGCGCCGTAGGCGAGGCCGAGGGCCGGTGAGGTTCTGCCGCGTCCGAAGAGGACGAGGTAGCAGACGTGTCCGGCGGCGAAGGACCCCATGCCGACGAGGAAGGCCCACTCCGCGCCCGAGAGCAGGAAGACGTCGCCTCCCCAGCCGAACAGCAGCGCGGCGATCAGCGGCTTGGGTGCGCCGCGGGTGGCCGCGTACGCCGCGAGCAGCGGCATGAGCAGCGGCTTGGCGATCCGGTGGCCGAGCTCGGCCCCGGCGGCGAGGGAGCCGAGGTCGACGAGGACGGCGAGCGCGAAGGCGACCAGGAGCAGCCGGGAGGCCTGGGCGCTCACGCGGCCGGCTCCGCGGCGGCCGTGCCCCCGGCGGCCCCGCCGTCGGGACCGGGCGCGGGCTGCCAGCCGGGCCCGCGGAAGACCCGCCCGGCGCGCTCGCGCCAGGTGGTGGCGGCGCGTACGTCGCGCGCGATGGCGGCGTATTCGTGGGTGGCGACGCGCAGGGGGTTGTAGGTGTTGATGTTCTTGGTGAGCCCGAAGACGGGCTTGTCGGTCTCGCCCACCCAGGACCCGAACATCCGGTCCCAGATGATCAGGATCCCGCCGAAGTTACGGTCCAGGTAGCCGCCTTGGGAGGCGTGGTGGACGCGGTGGTGGGAGGGGGTGTTGAGGACGTACTCGAAGGGCCGGGGCAGCTTTCCGACCCGCTCGGTGTGGATCCAGAACTGGTAGACGAGGTTGACCGAGTAGCAGAAGGCGATGGCCGCGGGGTGCACGCCGAGGGCGATCATCGGGAGGTAGAACGGCCAGGAGGTCAGGCTGGTCCAGGGCTGGCGCAGCGCGGTCGTGAAGTTGAACTTGCGGCTGCTGTGATGCACCACATGGCACGCCCACAGGATGCGGATGACATGGTGGCCGCGGTGCTGCCAGTAGTAGAAGAAGTCCTGGGCGAGCAGCATCAGCGGGAGTGTCCACCAGAGGATGGGCACGCGCAGGGGCGTGAGCTCGTAGACCGCCGTGTAGATGGCGACGACCGGGATCTTCCAGAGGAAGTCGAAGACGAGGCTGCCGATTCCCATGCCGAGGCTGGTGGCGGCGTCCTTGGCCTCGTATCCGGCGGCGTCCTCGTCGGGATGGAGTCGGTAACTGACGATCTCGACGACCGTGAGCAGGACGAACGCCGGTATGGACCAGAGCACGACATCGGGCAGGTTCGGCATGCGAGCACGGTAGAGGCGGGCGTCGGCGACCGCTAGACGTTGTTACCAACAAGTATGCGAGACGACTTGTCAGCAACTTTTGGCACCTTCCACCAACGACGGACGTACGATCTCCCCGCACGGCCTCGCACAGGGGGAGGAACGTCGGCGCAGGGACTGGAAGTTGCGCTCGTCCGGCTCGCGGGAACGGTCGCCAGGGCCCTCCTCACCCCCCGTCCTGGCGCGGGCCTCGTGGACCGGCCGCTGCGGCCCCCGCCCAAGCCCGCCGCCTGACTCTCGGGCGCTCGGCCCGCGAATGGCCGCTGGACACCGCGTACATCAGCCTGACGGTGAGCGGGGACGGCGGACACCCGGACGGCTTCGGACCACCCGGCGCCGACCGGGTCGCCGTCAAGACGGAGCAGCAGGTGCTGTCCGCCACCGACCGGATCGTGCTGCTCGGCCCCGCCGGCTCCGGCAAGAGCACCCTGGTCCAGTGGCTCGCCCTCAACGCCGCCCGGCGCACCTTCACCGGCGAGCTCGCCGACTGGAACCGCTGCGTCCCCTTCGTCCTGCGGCTGCGCGCCTTCACCGCCTCGGACACGCTCCCCCTGCCCGACGACTTCCTCAGGGCGGCCGGCGTCCCGCTGCACGGGACCGCGCCCACAGGCTGACAACACCCCCCTCATCGGCGAGGAGCTCTTTCCGCCCTCCCGGCTGATCAAGCAGCGCGCCGTCCCCTGACCGTCACACCCCCACCGCCCCCAGCAGCGACCCCGCCCCGTACGTCACCGCCATCGCCAGCGCCCCGCCGCCCGTGTTGCGCAGGATCGCGCGGGCGGGTGGGGCCGCGCCCAGGTGGGCGCTGGACCAGCCGGTGAGGGCGAGGGCCGACAGGACCGAGAGGACTGTGATCCAGAGGCGTACGGAGGCGGGTGGGAGGACGATCGCGAGGAGGGGGAGGAGTGCGCCCGCGGTGAAGGCGAGGAAGCTCGCGGCGGCCGCGTGCCAGGGGTTGGTGAGTTCGTCCGGGTCGATGCCGAGCTCCACGCGCGCGTGGGCCCGCAGCGCGTCGCGTTCCGTGAGTTGGACGGCGGCCTCGCGGGCGACGTCGGCGGAGAGGCCGCGGGCGGCCAGCAGGTCGGTCAGTTCCTGGAGTTCGGCCTCCGGTTGCTCGCGCAGTTCTCGCTTCTCCTGGGACAGGGCGGCCTTCTCCGAGTCGCGCTGGGTGGAGACGGAGACGTACTCCCCCGCCGCCATCGACATGGACCCGGCGAGGAGTCCGGCCAGGCCCGCCGTCAGGAGGGCCGCGCGGTCGTCGGTGGCGCCGGCGACGCCGACGACGAGGCCCGCGGTGGAGACGACGCCGTCGTTGGCGCCGAGGACCGCGGCCCGCAGCCAGTTGAGGCGGGAGCCGAGTGCTCCCCCGTGGGCCTCGTCGTGGGTGGGTTCAGTCACCCGGGGAGGGTCTCACCCCGTCTCTCACCAGACACGGACCGACCCGCCCGGTGCGAACGCTGGGCTCGTCGCCGCCGCCGGGACCTCCGTGAGCGGCTCGGCGATCTCCTCGACCGTCGGCCCGTGGACGGCCGCGAGCCGGTCCAGGAGGGCCAGGTCGAAGCCGTAGACGCGGGCCGCGTTGCCGCCGACCATCGCCGCGACCTCCTCCCGCGCGAGCCCCGCGTAGGCGATGCGGAGGCCTTCGCGGGAGTAGGGGGTGGTGCCCTCGTCGTGCGGGTAGTCGCTGCCCCACATGATCTTGTCGAGCCCGATCCGGTGCCGCAAAGGCACTTCGTGCGGGCGCATGAAGCTGGCGCCGACGAAGCAGTTGTCGCGCCAGACCTCGCTGGGGCCCCGGCCCATCGACGCGGCCAGGCCCGCGCCGAACTTGGACTCGGCGGTCGCGGCCGTCGCCGCCGCGACCAGCCGGTCGTGGTAGTAGTCCAGCATCTCGACGACCCCGGGGATCCAGCCGGATCCCTGTTCGGTCAGGACGAGTTTGAGGCCGGGATGGCGGCGGAAGGCACCGCCGAACATCAGATGCCACAGTGCACGGTGGGAGAACCACGTCGTCTCCACCATGAACACCGCCCGCGCGGCCGGTTCGTCACCGAGCGGCGGTGACGCCGATCCGCCGTGGTGGTTCACCGGGACGTCCAGCTCCTCGCAGACCGCCCAGATCGGGTCGTACGACGCCGAGTAGAGCTCGGGCACACCGGAGCCGGGCGGTGCGCCCGGCAGCAGGATTCCGCCGGTCAGGCCCTCCTCCTTCACCCGGCGGATCTCCTTCACCGCCTCGTCGACGTCGTTGAGGAGAATCTGCGCGACGCCCGCCCGGCGACCGGGGGCCAGCGAGCAGAAGTCGGCGAGCCAGCGGTTGTGGGCGCGCAGCCCCGCCCAGCGCTGTTCGAACTCCTCCCGGGTGGGCGCCGGGGCCATCAGCGAGGCCGACGGGAAGAACGGCGGGATGGTGTTGGGGAAGACGACCTCGGCGACGATCCCGTCCGCGGCGAGCTCGGCGACCCTGCGCTCGGAGTTCCAGTTGCGGTCGGCGGTGTCGGCGAGCAGGTCCTCGTACGGGTTGACGTACGTGGCCGCCCAGGCGTCGAAGTCGTCGTGGTGGCGCTTCTCCAGATACGGCTTGTAGTCGAGGAGGTCCGCGCCGGCGTGGCAGTCGGCCGAGATGACGGTGTAGCGGTCGCTCATGGGGTCACCCCCAGTACGGGGAAGTCGCGGTCGGTCAGCCAGTGCCGGCCCACCTCGCGCGAGCGCGCCCAGGACGCCTCGACGGCCGTCTGGTCGGCGCTCTGGCCGAGGTCGGCCGGGGTCGGGCCGATCCGGCGGGCGACCGGGGCCAGGGCCTGCGTGTCGAAGCCGAAGACCTCCGCGGCGGCGAGGCCGAGCATCCGCCGGGTCTCCGCCACCGGGATGTCGTGGAAGGTTTTCGCCAGCCACGCGCGCGTGTTGGGCCAGGTGCCCTCGGGGTGGGGGAAGTCGCTGCCCCACAGGATGTTGTCGACACCGATCTCGTAGCGCTGCGCCAGCTCCCGCCGCTTGGTGTTGGTGGCGCAGATGAACACCTGCCGGTCCAGGTACTCGCTCGGCGGCCGCCTCAGCTCGGCGAACGGCGACAGCTTCTTGCCGCCGTGCGCGCCGAGGTAGAGCCGGTCCATGAACCAGAGCAGGTTGGGCAGCCACCAGCAGCCGGACTCGGCGACACCGAACCTCAGCCCTGGGTGCCGTTCGAAGACCCCCGACCAGAGCAGGAACCACAGGGGCCGGGCCGGCCACCAGGTGACCTCGGAGACGTAGATCCCCAGGTGATCGCCGTACTCCTCGCGCGGCGCCGCGCCCGAGTGGGTGACCAGCGGCATCCCGGTCTCGGCGGCGGCCGCCCACACCGGGTCGTAGCGGCGGTCGTGGTACGGCTCCTTGTCCACCCACATGGAGGGGATCATCAGCGCCCCGAGCCCGGACTCCTTGGCCCGATGGATCTCGGCGACGACCTTGTCGGTGTCCGCGGTGACGGGCAGCAGGGCGACCCCGCAGTGGCGCTCGGGATGCTCGCCGACGAACTCGGCGAGCCAGCGGTTGTGCGCCTGGGCGCCCGCCATGCCGAGCTCCGGGTCCTGGTCGCCGGAGAGGCCGAGCCCGACCCCGAAGGGCGCGGCGGTCTGGCTGTCGACGGCGTCCGCGTCGGGGAAGACGACCTCGGCGGCCACCCCGTCGCCGTCGAGCTCCTTGAGCCGCTGTGCGCTGTCCCAGCCGCCGCGCAGGCCTTCCTCGTTGTCGCTGAACCACTTCTCGGCGAAGGCCTCGTTGCGTACGCCGAGCCGGGTCATCGCCTCACGGCGGGCGGCGCGGCCGGCGAGGAAGTCGTCGAAGTCGCGGTGGAAGCGGGCGTCGAGGTAGGGCCGGTACCGCTCGGTGGGCAGCCCGGCGTGGCAGTCGGAGGAGATGATCAGGTACGGATCTTCGTACGTCACGTCTTCGTGCGTTACCTCTTCGTACGTCACGGTCGTGGCCCCTCGCTCGGGTCAGTCGAGAATGAAGCTCTCCAGGTAGGACGGGTTGGTCCGGTCGAGCATCGACCGGGAGCGCGCCCGGATCTGGCGGTCGCTGTGCTCGCTCGCCGGGAGCATCCAGAAGCGGTCGGCGCGGATGCCGTCGACGACGTGCTCGGCGACCTCCTCGACCGGGGTGAAGGCGACCTCGTGCCCGGCCTCCTTCATCGCCGCCTCCCACTGGTCGAGGCTGCGGTACGGGGTCCTGCGCGGCCGCTCCTTGGCGTAGCGGGCCGGCCTGTTGCGGTGCGACTCCCACAAGCCGGTACGGAGCATGTGCGGGCCGGGGAAGAGGACGGAGGCCCCCACGCGCGCGTGCTCCGCCCTCAGATGCGCGTAGAGCGACTCGGTCATGGTGACGACGGCCGCCTTGGTGACGGCGTAGACGGAGGCGGTGGGCAGCGGGGCGATGCCGCCGTCGCCGGAGGAGGTGTTGACGACATGGCCCGGCTCTCCGCTCGCGATCATGCGGGGGACGAAGGCCTGGATGCCGTGGAAGACGCCCCAGACATTGACGGAGAACGCCCACTTCCAGTCGTTGGGCTCGTGCTCCCACATCCGTCCCTCGGCACCGGAGCCGACACCGGCGTTGTTGCACAGGACGTGCACGGCGCCGAAGGTGTCGTACGCGGCGGCCGCCAGGGCCGTGACCGCGTCCCGGTCGGAGACGTCGACCGTACGGGCGAGGACCTGCGCGCCGTCCTCGGCCAGCTCGTCCGCGGCCTGGCGCAGGGGGCCCTCCTCGACGTCCGCGAGGACGACGTTGAGGCCCTCGGCGGCGAAGCGGCGGGCCATGGCGCGGCCGATGCCGCTCGCCGCGCCGGTGACGACGGCGGTCTGCCCAGATGCCAGCTTCATCGGATGCTGCCCTGCGGCGGTCCGTCGAGGATCTGCTGCGGATCGTCGTAGCGCTGGTGGATGTAGGGCAGGAGGGCCTGGGCGCTCACCCGCTCGACGACCCTGCCCTTCTGGTCGGTGGTCTTCTCGCCGATGGTGATCTCGACGAGGCGGCGTACGGGCAGATCGGCGACCGGGTCGTACATCGACTCACGCAGTACGACGTCACCGGTGACCTTTTCGAGTGCACGCACCTTCTCGTTGCGGACGCAGTGCACGAGGACCGGATCGGCGTCGAACCCGGAGCCGTCCACGGCGGGCAGGAACTTGAAGTAGAAGTCGACCTTCTCGGTGGGCTCCGGCAGCGGCAGAGCCCCGGAGACCGCGCCGCGTACCTCCACGAAGGCGATGCCGTGGCGGGCCAGCGCGGCCCGTACGGTCAGGCCGTCGCGCTCGACGGTGACCTCGCCCAGTTTCTTCGGCTCGCCGAAGACCTCACGGCCGCCGATCAGCGCCCGCTCGTGGGTCATCGGCATCACCAGCGGATACCAGCCCCGCTGGTCGCCGTGGGCCGCGGCGACCGCGACGGATCCGGCGCCGAGCGGGTAGCCGGGCAGGTCGACCTTGCTGATGCCCACCCGCACCAGCGGCCGGTCGGTGGGCTTGAGCGGCGGCGGCAGGACCGCCGCGAGGGCATCCGGGCCGGTCTCCCAGACCGCGACGACGCCCGTGGACCAGATGTCGGGGAGCTTGGCGCTCGCAGTGCGCGCCGCTGCGATCTCGGCCTCGGTGCGCGCCCCGTACCGTACACGTGCCATATGACGTTCCACCCTTCAGGGATGCAGGGGTCGACGGCCTGTAACACAGTTACACCGGCGTCGATGAGGGGTAAAGAGCCGTGCACGCAACAGAGTTGGGGGGTCCCGCAGATGGCACGCGCCGCACTCACCCGCGAAGAGGTGCTGGAGACCGCCGCGGCGCTGGTGAAGCAGCACGGTCCGGCCGCGCTCACCATGCGCAAGCTCGCCGCCGAGCTGGGCACGGCCGTCACCTCGATCTACTGGCACGTGGGCAACCGCGAGTCGCTGCTCGACGCGCTCGTGGCGCGGACCGTCGCCGATCTCGGCACCGTCGCCCCACGCGGCCGCACCCCCGCCGAGCGGATCGTCTCGGTCGCCCGGGGGCTGCGCCGGGATCTGCGCGAGCGTCCGCATCTCGTCGCGATGGTGCACGAACGCGGCCTGACGGAGCGGATGTTCCTGCCGGTCCAGCGCTCGCTGGTGCACGAGGTGCACGCGGCCGGGCTGCGCGGCGCGCGCGCCGCCGACGCCGTCCGCGCGGTGCAGTTCCATGTCGTCGGCTACGTCCTGGTGGAGCGCAACCGGGAACGCGCGCCGGTGCAGTCCCCGGGCGAGCAGGACCTCTGGGACGCCGAGACGGCCGAGCAGGACCCGGCGCTGGCCCGCTCGCTGGGCGGGCCGGTCGACGCCGACCGGCTCTTCGCCCGGTCGACCCGGGCGCTGGTGGCCGGCCTGCTCACCGCCGACACCTCCTGACCGGGCGCCGGCCCGGGGGTCCACCCCGTGCCGGCCGGGACCGGCCCCGAGGCCCAATCCCGCCCCGACGGGGGCCGGGCGTCAACTCCCGTACCACACACGCCGCCGGGACGGTGACCGGGTCAACGGCGCGGCGGGCGGCGGGCCCGGGGCGGGCTCCGGGGGCGGCGGTGTCAGTGGCGGCCCGTATTCTCTGTGACCATGCTCGACGACCTGACGACAGCGACGTGGCCGGCCGCCTACCCACAGGGGTACGCGGTCGTCGACGTGGAGACCACCGGACTCGCTCGCGACGACCGGATAGTGTCCGCCGCCGTCTACCGGCTCGACGCCCAGGGCAATGTGGAGGACCACTGGTACACGCTGGTCAACCCGGAGCGCGACCCGGGCCCGGTGTGGATCCACGGACTGACCACGGACGTCCTGGAAGGCGCCCCCCTCTTCGGGGAGATCGCCGCCGAGTTCTCCGAGCGGCTCGACGGCCGGGTGCTCGTCGCCCACAACGCCATCTTCGACTGGTCGATGATCGCCCGGGAGTACGCCCGGGCCGAGCGGACCGCGCCGACCCGGCAGCGGCTGTGCACGATCGCCCTCTCCAAGGAACTGGCCCTGCCCCTGCCCAACCACAAGCTGGAGTCGCTCGCCGCGCACTTCGGCGTCGTGCAGCAGCGCGCGCACAACGCGCTCGACGACGCGCGCGTGCTGGCGGAGGCGTTCCGGCCGAGCCTGCACACGGCGGCCGAGCGGGGCGTACGGCTGCCGCTGCTGGAGTGCCGGCCGCTCACCGAGTGGGCGGCGGCCCCGGCCACGCCCCGGATCGGCTACCAGGCCTCGTACCGGCACAACAGCTGGCGGCCCTCACGGAAGCGGCCCGCGTGCCCGTACCCCAACCCCGGACGTTACGAAGCGGACAAACCGCTCAAGCAGGGCATGCGGGTGGCGTTTTCGGGTGACACCTCGATCGACCGCGAGCTGCTGGAGGACCGGGCCGTCGAGGCGGGTCTCCATGTCGCCACCAGCGTCTCCCGGCTGACGAGCCTGCTGGTCACCAACGACCCCGACGCCGCCACCTCCAAGACGCTCAAGGCGAGGTCGTTCGGCACGCCGGTCGTCGACGAGGCCGCCTTCACGCAGCTGCTGCGGGACGTCGCCCCGGCAGACGGGTGACCGGCCGGGCGTGCCGCCCGCCCTTCGTCCGCCGGGCATCGCACCCTGTGGCGCATGGCACGTTGCGAGGTCTGCGGAAACGACTACGGCATGTCCTTCGAGGTGCACGCGCAGGGCGCGGTGCACGTCTTCGACTGTTTCTCCTGCGCCATTCACCGCATGGCGCCCATCTGTGAGCACTGTCGCGTCCAGATCATCGGCCAGGGCGTCGAGGTCGAGGGGCAGTGGTTCTGCGGCGGGCACTGCGCCCGCGCGGAGGGAAAGGCGGGCATCGTCGACCACGTCTGACACCGGGACGGCCCCCGGCGCGATGCGGCCGAGGCCGCCGGGCGGCCCCGGCCGACGACGCCGGGCGCCCCCGGCCGGCCCCGCGGCCCCAGGCCGGCCCCCGCCCGAACCCCCCTGCGTGCACCCCGCGCCCCGAGTTGTACCGTCGTGGGGTGTACCGCTTCCTGTTGTCCCGGCAGTGGGTGATTCTCACCCTCATCGCCCTCGTGCTCATCCCGACGATGGTCGAGCTGGGCTTCTGGCAGTTCCACCGGCACGAGAAGCGGGTCGCGCAGAACGCGCTGATCGCCGGGAACCTGCGGGCCGAGCCCGTCCCGGTCACCGCCCTCACCTCCCCCGGCCACACCGTCCCCCGCGCCGACTACTGGCGCCGGATCACCGCCACCGGCACCTTCGACACCGCGCACGAAGTCGTCGTACGCCGCCGCACCTCCGCCGACGACAAGGTCGGCGTGCACGTCCTGACCCCGCTGCTGCTCAAGGACGGCCGGGCCGTCCTGGTCAACCGCGGCTGGATCCCCGCCGCCCCGAACCAGACGTCCTTCCCCGAGGTGCCGCCCGCGCCCCGCGGCGAGGTCACCGTCACCGGCCGCCTCAAGGCCGACGAGACCACCAGCGCCAGCGGCATCAAGGACCTGCGCGGTCTGCCGCCCCGCCAGATCATGCTGATCAGCAGCGGGCAGCAGGCGAAGGCGCTTGGCCGGCAGGTCCTGGGCGGATACATCGAGCAGACCGGATACCTCGAGCAGCCCTCGCCCGAACCGGCCGCCGGCGCGCCCGAGCTGATCCCCGAGCCCGACCACGACTCCATCGGCGCGCACATGGCGTACGCCGTGCAGTGGTGGCTGTTCGCCGCGGGGGTGCCCGTCGGCTGGGTGATCCTGGTCCGGCGCGAGAAGCGCGACCGCGAGGAGGCCGCCGCGGCGCCGCGTACCCCGCAGGCCCCGGAACCGGCGCCCGCCGCCCCGTAAAACGCTTCTGCTTAGTCCTCGCCCCCACCGGGAACACGCCAGAGCGTGACGCAACGCATCGAGGACTACGCCCTCATCGGGGATCTGCAGACCGCCGCGCTGGTCGGCAAGGACGGGTCGATCGACTGGCTGTGTCTGCCGCGCTTCGACTCGGCCGCCTGCTTCGCGGCGCTCCTCGGTGACGAGAACAACGGCCACTGGCGGATCGCCCCCAAGGGCGCCGGCACCTGCACCCGACGCGGCTACGTCGGCGACTCCCTCGTCCTGGAGTCGTTCTGGGAGACCCGCACCGGCACGGTGCGGGTCCTCGACTTCATGCCGCAGCGGGACGTGGCCCCCGACGTCATGCGCATCGTGGAGGGAGTCAGCGGCCGGGTGGAGATGAGCTCCGTGCTCCGGCTGCGCTTCGACTACGGATCGATCGTGCCCTGGGTGCGGCGCGCCGACGGCCGGCGGGTGGCCGTCGCCGGCCCCGACTCCGTATGGCTGCGCAGCGAGCCGGACGTGAAAACCTGGGGGCAGCAGTACGCCACCTGTTCGTCCTTCACCGTCGAGCCGGGCGACAAGGTGGCGTTCGTCCTGACCTGGCATCCCTCGCACGAGCCGCGCCCCGCGCTGCTCGACCCGTACGAGGCGCTGGAGCACTCCCTCGCCGACTGGAAGGAATGGGCGGGCCGCTGCCGCTACGAAGGGCCCTACCGGGATGCCGTGCTGCGCTCCCTGATCACGCTGAAGGCGCTGACCTACGCTCCCACCGGCGGCATCGTCGCCGCGCCCACCACCTCCCTGCCGGAGGAGATCGGCGGCGTGCGCAACTGGGACTACCGCTACTGCTGGCTGCGCGACTCCACCCTCACCCTCAACGCGCTGCTCTCCGCCGGCTACACCGACGAGGCGCGGGCCTGGCGCGACTGGCTGCTGCGGGCGGTCGCCGGGGACCCGGCCGACCTGCAGATCATGTACGGGCCCGCCGGGGAACGCCGACTGCCCGAGACGGTCCTGCCATGGCTGCGCGGCTACGCGGGATCGGGTCCCGTACGCATCGGCAACGCGGCCGTGAACCAGCTGCAGCTCGATGTGTACGGCGAGGTCATGGACTCGCTGTTCCAGGCGCGCGAGGCCGGGCTGGTGTCCGAGGCGCACGCCTGGAGCCTCCAGCTGAGCCTGCTGGGGTTCCTGGAGTCGACCTGGCGCGAGCCGGACGAAGGGCTGTGGGAGGTGCGCGGTCCACGCCGCCACTTCACCCACTCCAAGGTGATGGCCTGGGTCGCGGCGGACCGCGCCGTGCGCACCCTGGAGGCCGATCCGTCGCTCCCGGGCGACCCGGCGCGCTGGCGGACGATGCGGGAGGAGGTGCACCGGGAGGTGTGCGCGAAGGCGTACGACCCCGACCGCAACACCTTCACCCAGTTCTACGGCTCGCGGGAGCTGGACGCGGCGACCCTGCTCATCCCCCGCGTCGGGTTCCTGCCGCCGGACGACCCGAGGGTGGTGGGGACGGTCGACGCAGTACGGGACGAGCTGGGACACGGCGGGCTCGTCCGCCGCTACTCCACCGAAGGCCTGCCGGTGGACGGGCTGCCCGGTCAGGAGGCGGCCTTCCTCGCCTGCACGTTCTGGCTGGCGGACGCGCTGCTGATCACGGGGCGGGCGGACGAGGCCCGGGAGCTGTTCGAACGGCTCCTCGCGCTCCGCAACGACGTAGGGCTGCTCGCCGAGGAGTACGAGCCGGTGACGGGCCGCCAGCTGGGCAACTTCCCGCAAGCGTTCAGCCACATCGGTCTGGTGGGAACGGCCCTCGCGCTGGCGGGGCACGAGACGGCAGGATAGGTCCATGGATCTTGGACTGAAGGACCGTGTCTATGTCGTCACCGGAGCCACCCGGGGACTGGGCCGCGCCTCCGCGCAGGCGCTGACCGCCGACGGAGCGAAGGTCGCGATCACCGGCCGGGACGAGAAGTCGGTGGCCGACGCGGCGGCGGAGCTGGGCCCGAACGCCGTCGGTGTCGCGGCGGACAACGCCGACCCGACGGCGGCGGAGCGCGTGATCACGAAGGCTCGTACCGAATTCGGCCGTTTTGACGGGATTCTGGTGAGCGTGGGCGGACCGGCTCCGGGGTTCGCCGCGGACAACACCGACGACCAGTGGCAGACGGCGTTCGAGTCAGTGTTCCTGGGCGCGGTACGGATGGCCCGCATCGCGGCCGAGTCGCTCACCGAGGGCGGTGTGATCGGCTTCGTGCTGTCGGGTTCGGTGTATGAGCCGATCCCGGGGCTGACGATCTCCAATGCCCTGCGTCCGGGGCTCGCCGGCTTCGCCAAGTCCCTCGCCGACGAGCTCGGCCCGCGCGGGGTGCGCGTGGTCGGCCTGCTGCCGGCCCGGATCGACACGGACCGGGTCCGTGAACTCGACGCCCTCTCCGGCGACACGGCCGCGGCCCGCGCCGCCAACGAGGCCCGCATTCCGCTGCGCCGCTACGGCACGCCGGAGGAGTTCGGCAACACGGCGGCGTTCCTGCTCTCCCCGGCAGCGTCCTATCTGACGGGCGTCATGATCCCGGTGGACGGCGGGGCGCGACGCGGCTTCTGAGGACGGGGGCGGCTTGGGGCGGCGGGGAGCTGGCTGCCGGGTCCGCGTCAGGTCACGCGCCGTGCGTCGCGACGGCGGAACGGGGCGAGCCCGTGCCCACGGGAGCCGGTGCCGCGGGCCTGCGTCGGCTCACGCGCCGCGCGCCGCTCCGGACGGGCGGGCGGGCGAGCCGCCGGTGTCCCGGGTCCGCGTCAGGTCACGCGCCGCGCGCCGTGGCGGACCGCACGGAGTCGGGTCTCCGTCGGGAGCTCCTTCAGGCCCGCGGAGTCGCGGGCGTGGGCCAGGGCCTCGTCGGTCAGCCGGGTCAGGGTCGCGCCGGGCGACGCGTACGGTTCAAGGAGCAGGGCGATCCGGGTCCTCGGGGCCGTACGGCGGCCGGTCAGCAGGACCCGGGCGCGGGCGACGCCGTCCAGGGACTCCGCCTCCCGCTCCATGACGGTCTCCAGCGCCCGGCCCCGCAGCAGCGCGCCTTCGCCGTCACCGCTGTCGATCAGGACCTCCGCCAGCCGGGCACGGCGGAACTGCGCCAGCAGCCACCACAGCGCCAGCACGACGAGCAGCGCGAGCCCGCCGATCACCGCCGGCCACCACCAGACCTCGTCCTTCCAGCGGGTGCGGCCGGACGTGCTGAGCAGCACGTCGTCGGGGCCGGACCAGGGCCACCAGGACGGCACGCCGAGGCCGAGGCCTGCCGCGAGGACCGCGCCCCCGACGGCCAGCAGGGCCAAGCCCGCGACGCCCAGCAGTGTGCGGTCGACCCCGCGGACGACTCTCCGGACCACCGCCGTCACGTCCTCACCTCTTCTTCCTCGGGGCGCGCCCGACGCGCACCGTCAGCGACGGCTGCCGGGCCAGCCCCAGCTCCTTGATGCCGGCGCCCACGACCTCGTCCAGGTCGGCGCGTACGTCGTCGAGTTCGCGGAAGTGGGAGACCGCGCGGACACCGACCTTCCGCCGGCCCATGCCGACCCGTACGGACTGCACACCGGAGACCTCCATGGCACGGTCCCGCAGTACGAGCGCCGCCGCCTCGCGGTCGAGGCCCGCCCGGACGGCGGGCGCGTCGCACCGCATCGGGAGCACGGCCCGCAGGCCCGGCGTGACGGCGAGCACGATCAGCCAGAGGCCGACGAGCATCGCGAGCCCGGCCGCCACGAGGACCCAGATGTCGTCGAGGGGGTGGGTGGCCAGTTCGTCGGCGAGGGTCCGCCGCCACCACATGGCCTGCCGGCCGGCCCGTACGGACGCGATGTCGTAGAGCAGCAGTCCGGCCGCGCCCAGGACGACCAGCGACACCAGGACCGCCGGAATCCGCCGGGCGGCCCAGAAGCGCCGCGGCGGGGGGCTCTCCTCGCCGGCCGGGGCCGGCACCGGGCCGTGGGTCGCGCCGGAGGTGGTCTGGTCGAGTTCGGTCATCGGAGCTTCCCCCGGTCCTCGTGGCGCGTGTGCGCGGAGTGCAGGCGCTCCACCTGGACCGCTACCTCCGGCACCTCCATCCCCGCCAACGCCCTTACCCGCTCGGCGACATGGCGACGCACCCGGCCGCACTGGCGGCCGAGGTCGGACGGATAGTCGACCTCCAGACTCACCCTCACGCGTGCCATGTCACGGTGTACGTCGACCGAGGCACGCGGCGCCGCGCCGCCTTCCGGTACGCGTACCACCGCCTCGCGCGCCGCCTGTGCGGCGATCTTCGCCACCACCCGGTCGGCGATCGTGGTCGCCCCCCGGTCGGCGGCCCCGACCCGCTGCGCCGCCACGCCGGGTCACCGCCGCCGTTCGCCGCGCTCGCGCCCCTCGCGGCCTCGGAAGAGATCGCCGGGTTCAAGGTCTCCGTCGAGGAACCGACCGGCCACGAAACCGATCGCTCCCAAGGCCGCCACCAGCACGAACGCCCCGAAGCCACCGAAGTATCCGGCGAAGCCGAGCGCCATACCGGCCACCAGACCGACCGCTGCCATGCTCATGCTGTGCCCCTTCAACGCCTTCTTCGGCCCGCTTCAGCCCGCTTCAACGCCTACCCGGGCGGTCGCCCCCCAGGTCCGGCGAAGCCGGTCACTGAATCCGGGTCTCCGGTTCTTCTTCCTCTTCGTCGGGGAGCTTCACATCGCTCACGGCGATGTTCACCTCCACGACCTCCAGGCCGGTCATCCGCTCGACGGCCGTGACGACGTTCTCGCGTACGGCCCGGGCGACATCGGAGATCGCGACGCCGTACTCGACGACGATCTCCAGGTCGAGCGCGGTCTGCACCTCGCCGACCTCGGCCTTCACACCACGGGTGACACTGGACTTGGTGCTGCCGGGGACCCGGTCGCGCACGGCGCCGAAGGTACGGGACAGGCCGCTGCCCATGGCATGGACACCGACCACGTCCCGGGCGGCCAGCCCGGCGATCTTCTCCACGACCCCGTCGGCGATGGTCGTCCGCCCGCGGACGCCCGGGTCTCCCCCGCCCCGCCGGGTCGCGGACGGCTTGGACAACGTCCGTCCGGTCTCGTCGGGGGTCTGTTGCTGCCTGCTCTGTGTGGCCTCAGTCATCGCCGTTCATCCCTTCCGGGCGGATCTGGACTCCCTTGCCCACATTAGGTGCGCTTTCCCGATCCTGCGTCGGGAATGCGGCAGGCTGGAGGAATGGCAGGTGTGACGGCAGACGCGGCGGCGGGCGGTACGGGCACGGGGACGACCGGCGCCGGATGGACGGCCGCGGTGCGCAGCCGGCTCGGCCTCGGCCGGCTGCTGCCGCTGGGCGGGGCCGAGGACGGTGCCTGGCTCGCGGAACGGGCAGCCGTATCGGTCCTCCGGCGGGCGGCGAGCGAGGTACGAGGGGTGGCGCCGGGCGCAATGAGGGTGGCCCTGGCGGACCCGGACACACCCGGGAAATCGGCGTTCCCGGTGCCACCGGGGGCGCCGGGGCCGGGGCCGGTGCGGATCAACGGGGAGTTCGTGGCCTCGGGCGACTCGCCCCTGCCGGCACTCGCCGAGGAGCTGCGCACCGCGCTCTTCGCCGCGGGTGAGTGGCTCGGGCTGACCGTCGCCCGGGTGGACCTGCGGGTGACGGGCCTGGGAGACGCACCCCCGGATCCGGGCGAAGCGGCTCCGCCGACCGGGCGAACCGCCACGCCGCCGAGCCCTGCGGCCGCCGGGGCGGTGGCCGAGCCCGTGGCCACGGCGGGCGGGCCCATGGGGACTTCGGTGAGCGATGCCGTAGGCGCGGCGGCGGGTGCTCCCTTGGGGAAGGCCGTGAGCGATGCCGTGGGCGCGGCGGCAGGCACTCCCCTGCCTGCTGCGGCGGGCACTCCCCTGGGAGTGACCGATCGCATCGCCGCGGCGGTGCTCGCGGTCGACGGTGTGGACGCTCTGACGACCACCCTGGGCCCGTCCGTCCACCGCGCGCCGGACCATCTCCGCGTGGAACTGGCCATCTCCGCCGGCCACCATGTGCTGACCGTCGTCCGCGCGGTGCGCCGGGCGGCCGAGGCGGCCCAGCCCCGGCCGCTGCCCGTGACGGTGCTGATCACGCGGGTGGGCTAGGCGTCCCGACCGCGGACGGGACCTGGGAGGCCGCCCTGGCGCGAGGCAGCAGGAGCCGTCCGGCGCCAGGCCGCGTCCGGCCAGGCCGGGTACGGGCCGGCCGGCTACGGGCCCGTCCGGGCAGACCGCGTCCGGGCCGCGTCCGGATCAGTCGCCGAGGCCCGCCAGGTCGCGCAGGCGGCGGGCCTGGGCGGCGCGTTCGGCGGTGCGCTGCTCCTCGTACGTACGGTCCAGGGCCCCCCGGAGCAGGGCCTTGGTCTCGATGACGGCGTCACGCGGCGCCGCGAGCAGGGCCGCGCTCAGGTCCCGTACCGCGCCGTCGAGCTCGTCGACGGGGACAGCGAGGTTGGCGAGGCCGGTGCGCTCGGCCTCAGCCGCGCCGACGAAGCGGCCGGTGGCGCAGATCTCCAGCGCGCGGGCGTAGCCGACCAGGCCGACCAGCGGGTGCGTGCCCGTGAGGTCCGGCACCAGGCCGAGGCTTGTCTCACGCATGGCGAACTGGACGTCCTCGGCCACGACGCGCAGGTCGCAGGCGAGGGCCAGCTGGAAGCCGGCACCGATCGCATGACCCTGGACGGCCGCGATGGACACGAGGTCGTTACGGCGCCACCAGGTGAAGGCTTCTTGGTATTCGGCGATGACCGCGTCGAGGTCCGCGTCGGAGCCGCGCGCGAGGTCAAGGAGGGACGGCTCGCCGTCGAAGCCCTCGGGCGTGAACGCCTGCCGATCGAGCCCCGCGGAGAAGGATTTGCCCTCGCCGCGCAGCACCACGACCCGCACGCTGCCCGGCAGCGACCGTCCGGCCTCCGCCAACGCCCGCCACAGAGCGGGAGACTGGGCGTTGCGCTTGGCCGGGTTGGTCAGGGTCACCGTGGCAACGGCGTCCTCGACGGTGAGCCGCACACCGTCCTTGTCGAATACAACGAGCACAGAGTCGAGCGAGGTCATGGGGCTCCTCCGGTTCCGGTGCAGCACAGTCAAGTGACTGCACAGTAACCACCCGGTCGACCGCACGACCGACCGGGTGGTCACGCCGAAATCGGTGGGGCCGCACGAACCGCGCCCGGACGAGCAGCGCCCTCGGTCCCGGAGGTTCCGGGAGGGCCGGGGACGCCCCTGGGCGTCAGGCCGTGGGGGCCTTCTTGCCTCGGGTCGCTCCGCCGCGTCCCCGCAGCGTCACTCCGGACTCACTGAGCATCCGATGGACGAATCCGTAGGAGCGGCCCGTTTCCTCGGCCAGCGCCCGGATGCTCGCACCGGAGTCGTACTTCTTCTTCAGGTCTGCCGCGAGCTTGTCGCGCGCGGCGCCGGTCACCCGGCTGCCCTTCTTCAGAGTCTCGGCCACCCGTGCCTCCTCATGGGAAGTGCGCTCTGGACTCTCATGATCACCCCTCTGGAGCGGGATGGCCACCCATTCGACAAGGTCTGTGCGACGAGGTTTGGCGGACGGAACGCCGTCCTCACGACCGGAATCTCAGATTCCGGTGAACCGTTTTCCTTGCCCGGGGCCGAGATCGGTACGTATCGCCAGGTCAGCGGCGCGCCTCTGGCGCCCCGGGAACGACGGCGCGGCGTGGCCCCGGGTGGACGCGATCCACCGGAAGCCACGCCGCGGTACGAGACGCTCTCACTCAGATGATGGATCACCCATGGGCCGAATGATCCATACGGAGACGATCAGGCCAGGGCCACCAGGTCCGCGTAGTCAGCTCCCCAGAGGTCCTCGACACCGTCCGGGAGCAGGATGATCCGCTCCGGCTGGAGCGCCTCGACGGCGCCCTCGTCGTGGGTGACCAGCACGACCGCGCCCTTGTAGGTGCGCAGCGCGCCGAGGATCTCCTCGCGGCTGGCCGGGTCGAGGTTGTTCGTCGGCTCGTCGAGGAGGAGGACGTTCGCCGAGGAGACGACCAGGGTGGCCAGGGCGAGCCGGGTCTTCTCACCGCCGGAGAGCACGCCGGCCGGCTTGTCGACGTCGTCGCCGGAGAAGAGGAAGGAGCCGAGCACCTTGCGCACCTCGACGAGGTCGAGGTCGGGCGCGGCGGAGCGCATGTTCTCCAGGACCGAGCGGTCCGGGTCGAGGGTCTCGTGCTCCTGCGCGTAGTAGCCGAGCTTGAGGCCGTGACCAGGGGTGACCTCGCCGGTGTCGGGCTTCTCCACACCGCCGAGGAGCCGCAGCAGCGTGGTCTTGCCGGCGCCGTTGAGGCCGAGGATGACGACCCGCGAGCCCTTGTCGATGGCGAGGTTCACATCGG
Source organism: Streptomyces sp. NPDC039465 (assembly GCF_055639315.1). Lineage (NCBI taxonomy): Bacteria > Bacillati > Actinomycetota > Actinomycetes > Kitasatosporales > Streptomycetaceae > Streptomyces > Streptomyces sp. NPDC039465. Next base: position 56,321 of record NZ_JBVKAP010000001.1, read on the forward strand.
TGAAGATCTCGAGCGAGCCGTACGACTTCGACAGCCCCTCGGCCGTCAGCGGGGTCTTTCCGCACGGCGCCGGGTCCGGGAAGCGCAGCTTGGCGACCTTGTCGGCGACCCGGACCGCTTCCAGGCCGGAGAGCAGCCGCTCGGCGCGGCGGGCCATGTTCTGGGCGGCGACGGTCTTGGTGGCCTTGGCGCGCATCTTGTCGGCCTGCGAGTTGAGGGCCGCGGCCTTCTTCTCGGCGTTCTGGCGCTCGCGGCGGCGGCGCTTCTCGTCGGCCTCGCGCTGCTGCTGGTAGAGCTTCCAGCCCATGTTGTAGACGTCGATGGTGGAGCGGTTGGCGTCCAGGTAGAAGACCTTGTTGACGACGGTCTCCACGAGATCGACGTCGTGGGAGATGACGATGAAGCCGCCGCGGTAGGTCTTGAGGTAGTCGCGCAGCCAGACGATCGAGTCGGCGTCGAGGTGGTTGGTCGGCTCGTCGAGCAGGAGGGTGTCGGCGTCCGAGAAGAGGATGCGGGCGAGCTCGACGCGGCGGCGCTGACCGCCGGAGAGGGTGTGCAGCGGCTGGCCAAGGACCCGGTCGGGCAGGCCGAGGGCGGCCGCGATGGTGGCGGCCTCGGCCTCGGCGGCGTACCCGCCCTTGGTGAGGAACTCGGTCTCCTGGCGCTCGTACTGCCGCATCGCCTTGTCACGCGTGGCGCCGGTGCCGTTCGCGATGCGCTCCTCGTTCATCCGCATCTTCTTGATGAGGACGTCGAGGCCGCGGGCGGAGAGGATGCGGTCGCGGGCGAGGACGTCGAGGTCGCCGGTGCGCGGGTCCTGCGGCAGGTAGCCGACCTCGCCGGAGCGGGCGATCTGGCCGGCGGCGGGGATGCCCTCACCCGCGAGGCACTTGGTGAGGGTGGTCTTGCCGGCGCCGTTGCGGCCGACGAGACCGATGCGGTCACCCTTGGCGATACGGAAGGACGCGGATTCGATGAGGACGCGGGCGCCGGCGCGCAGCTCGATGCCGGAAGCGGTGATCACGGACAGACTCCAGGGCGGATATGGACGGCGGAAGGACGGCGGGGCGCGGGGCTTCGACGCCGCTAATGCACAGGGAGAATGGCCATGGAGGCCAGTCTAACGGGCCTGTGCAACTGGTTTTCTGCCGTGCGACGAGGGTCACTCCGGGGGCACCGGCCCCCTGGACCCTCCCGCCCCTGGTGGCCTGGGGCTACGGCTTCGGGGTGGGGATCTCGTTGCCCAGCGGCTCGCGGTCGGGCTCGATCCGGCCGAATTCGTCGACGGCGACGAGCTCGGCGGTCCAGGCGGCCGGCTCGGTGCAGGGCTGGGCGATCAGGAGCGCGCCGGGGGTGCGCAGATGGCGCTTCGGGACGTACGTACAGCCGCGGCGCGGGGGCAGGATCCAGCGCAGGTCGCCGTCGGCGACGCGGTAGGCGGCGATGCGCTCGGGGGTGACGACGGCGAGCATCTTGGCCTGCGGGTCGAGCGGCTGAAGCACGGCTCCGCTGCGGGCGTCGAAGGCGGGGATGACGCGGTGCCAGCGCACGGCGCTGCCGTCCTCGCGCACGGTGTCGGTGACCATGCCGTCGCTCCACAGGGCCAGTGCGTGGCCGGGCAGGGGCAGGACGGCGAGGGGGCGGCGGCCCTCGCGGGTGTAGGTCCAGCGGCGGTGGCCGGTGGCCGGGTCGTACGCCTCGACGGCGTGGCCGCGCACCCTCAGGGCGGGCTCCATGGCCGTGACGGCGGCGGAGGTGTGGGCGGTGAGGCGGTCGCCGTAGGGCACGGCACGGGAATGGGTGGCCGCCGCGGTCACCAGGGGCAGGGCCAGCGCGGCGATGACGGCAGCGAGCGCCAGGCGTACGCCCCGGCGTACCGTCCGGTTGACGCTTTGGTCGGCGTTCCGATCTGCGTTCCGGTCGGCGCTGCGGTCGACGCTTCCGGCGGCGGCGCTTTCCGCGATGTGGTCGGCATCGCGGCCGGCGCTGCTTTCCGCGCTGCGGTGCGGCTGAGCGGTCACCCTTCCCCCTTCGACGCCATGTGGTGGGCACGGCGTGGATTTCTTGGTGCCACGGCAGCACAGGCTAGGGAACGGGCCGTGGTTCTGGCCATTGATCCGGCGAATCAGGCGCAGAGCGTAGCGGCGCCAGGGGGACAAAAGGGGCAAGACGCACCGCAGTGATCGATACTCGGCGCAGGGCGGCGGCCACTGCCGCGGCAGTGACGCGGAGGGCGGTGGCCGTGCAGTTCGACGACGACGCAAGTCTGGACACCTCGGAAGTCCAGGACGTCCGCGGCAGCCGCATTCCCGGGGGCCGGGCCACCGTCGGCGGCGGCATCGTCGGATTCATCGCGTTGATCCTGGGGCTGTTCTTCGGGGTGGGTCCGGAGCAGCTGGGTCTGTCGACGGGCAGTGACGAGCCCGGGGCCACGGCGTCGTCGGCGGCGGAGGTCAATCGCAGCTGCCGGACGGGAGCGGACGCGAACACCCGCCAGGACTGCCGGATCGTGGCGGTCGTCAACAGCGTGCAGGACTTCTGGCGGGCGGAGTACGCGCGCCGGGGCGGCCGTTACGCGGACGCCCGTACGGTGATGTTCACCCAGCGGATCGGTACGGCGTGCGGGTCGGCGACCGCGGCGGTGGGGCCGTTCTACTGTCCGGGCGACCGGCAGGTCTATCTGGATCTGGGCTTCTTCGACGAGCTGCGGACCACGTTCGGTTCGAGCGGGGGGCCGTTCGCGCAGGCGTACGTGGTGGCGCACGAGTACGGCCACCATGTGCAGAACCTGATCGGGACGCTGGCGCGGGCGCAGGACGGGCGGACGGGCGCGGCGAGCAACGCGGTGCGGGTGGAGCTGCAGGCGGACTGCTACGCGGGGGTGTGGGCGCGGCACGCGACGACGACGCCCGACGAGAAGACGGGGCGACCGTTGTTGACGCGGCTCGACGAGACCGACATCCGGGACGGTCTGGACGCGGCGGCGGCCGTCGGAGACGACCGTATCCAGGAGAAGTTCCAGGGACGGGTGACGCCGGAGAACTGGACGCACGGCTCCGCGCAGCAGCGTCAGGAGTGGTTCTCCACCGGCTACCGGACCGGCGACATGGCCCGGTGCAACACCTTCCGCTGATCCTCCGGGCGCTTTCGGCGCGTTGTCAGTGGTGGATGCCAGACTGAGATCCAGGTCACATTCCCAGGTCCCGACCTGCGTACCGAACGTACCGACCGTACTGAGCGAGAAGGAGTGATCGGCATGTCAGAAGCACCCCACATCTGTCCCACCCTGACCTACGACGACGCCAAGGCCGCGATCAAACAGATCACGGAGGCCTTCGGCTTCACGCAGAACGCCGTGTACGAGGGCGAGAACGGCCAGGTGGTGCACGCCGAGCTGTCCTACGGCAACGGGATGGTGATGCTGGGCAGCAAGGGCACGGGAGGAGAGTTCGACAAGTTGATGCGGGACGCCGGTCCGGCGGGGGTGTTCGTCCATGTCGACGACGTGGACCAGCATCACGCGCGGGCGGTGGAGCACGGTGTGGAGATCGTGATGCCGCCGACCGACCAGGACTACGGCTCACGCGACTACATGGCCCGGGACGCCGAGGGGAACATCTGGAGTTTCGGGACGTACACCCCCGGCGCCTCGGAGTAGCGGCGGACCGGGCCCGAAGGGCAGACAGAAGCCCTTCGTGCAGGGCCCTCACGCGCCTCCGGTGTGCACCTGGAAGGCGGCTCTGCGGACCGCCTTGGCCAGGGCCGGATCGGGGTGCGCGGCGGCGAGGGCGACCAGGACCTGGACCGTGCGGGGGTGTCCGACGGCCCGGACCTCGTCGAGGAGTGCGGGGACGGTTCCCTGCACGGCCGATTCGAGGTGCCGGACCAGCAGGGAGCTCTCGCCGTGGTCAGCAACGGCGGCGGCGGTGTCCACCCAGAGCCAGGTCGCTTCCTCACGACTGAGGACGTCGGGGGCGTCGTCGGGGTCCATGCCTTCGAACTCGGCGAGCCACAGCAGCGCGTACGGGCGCAGCGAGGGCTCTTCGGCGGCGGCACGGACCTCGGCCTCGGCCGGGGCTCCCACGACGCGCAGGGCGTCGAAGGCGAGGCCGCGCAGCAGCGCGTCCTCGCCGCGGGCGACGGTGAGCAGTTCGGAGACAGCGCTGGCGAGCGGGCGGGCGGCGAGCCAGGCGCGGTATTCGGTGCGGGCGGGTCCGGGAGTGAGCCGGGTGGAGCCGCGGAGCATGTCCTCGGCGGACTGCTCGATATGGCCGGCGGGGCTCTGCGCGGCGACGCAGATCTGCTCCAGCTTGACCCAGACCGCCCAGTTGCCGAGCGGGGTGAGGGTGGCCTGGCCGTCGCCGAGGGTCAGGGCTCCGACGGCGGCGAGGCCGTCCAGGGCCCAGTCGAGGAGGGGGGAGAGCGGTACGGCGGGGGCCGCGGCCCCGCCGGGAAGCGGGACCGGCAGCGGCACGGGGATCGCGTCCGGGCCCGGAGCGGGACGGGTGTCCGGGGCGGGATCCGGGTCCGGGTCCTGGGGGCCGTAGGGGACCTCGCAGCGCTCCTCGCGCAGTTCGGCGACGCGCTGTTCCAGCAGGTCGAGCAGGGCCGGTACGTGCACGGGGCCGGCCGAGAGCTGAAGGAGGGAGAGCACCTGGGGGACGGCTTCGACGACCTCGGCGACGGCGGCGGGCGCGACGGCGGCCGGGGCGGGGTGGACCAGCGACCAGGCGTCGAAGAGCGCGACCCAGCCGCGCAGGACGGCGGTGTCGTCACGGTCCCAGGCGTGCAGGCGCCAGCCGGGGCGGGCGGTGGAGCCGTGGAGCTCGACGAGTCCGGCGAGGCGGGCGCGGTCCCAGCCCTCGCGGACCTGGTCGGGCGTCAGGTCGAGGGCGGCGGCGGCCCGTTCGCCGGTGGGCGGGGCGTCGGGGCGGTGCCCGGCGGCGGCCCAGCGGGCGACGCGGACGGCGTCGGCGAGGACGGCCCGCGCCTGGCGGGCCAGCTCCGCGGCGGGCGGGGTCCCCTCGGGCGGCCGCGACGCCGGCCGCGTGCGCCGGGTCGTCACGGCCCGTCGGGCCGTGGTGAGGGGCCGCGGACGGACGAGTCGGAGTCTGGAGTTGCGCGCCAATTGCTCATCAGGCTTTCGAGACGTCACGGGAGCAGTCTTCCCGCTGACGGCCCGAAAGCCCAAACGGAATGAGATTCACCGCGCTCGGATGAGGGGGTGCGGGACTACATGAGGGGGGTGAGGAAGCGCCGGAGCGCCTCTTCGTACCCGGCGGGGTCGGCGTTCCACATGGCCGCGTGCGGGGCGTTCCTGACGGTGTGCAGGGTGACGAGGTCGGAGCGGCGGGCGGCCAGCTCCTGGGAGGGGCCCCAGGGGGCGATGGTGTCGTCGGGGCCGTGGAAGATCAGGGCCGGGACGCGCATGACCTCCGGGTCGGCGGCTTCCTGGAGCCGGTCGCCGTGCAGGCCGGTGCGGCCCTGGGCGGCCCGGACGGCGAGCGGCAGGAGCCTGCTGGGGGTGCGGCGGGCGGCGGCGAGGGCGCGCAGGGTGGCCTCCCAGTCGAGGACGGGCGAGTCCAGGACGAGTCCGCTGATGCGGTCGCGCAGGCCGGAGTTGGCGGCGGCGTGCAGGGCCATCGCGGCGCCGGTGGACCAGCCGTGCAGGATGACGCGGTCGGCGCCGAGGCGGACGGCGTGCCGGATGGCGGCGTCCACGTCGCGCCACTCCGAGTCGCCGAGGTGCCCGAGGCCGTCCGGGGAGCGGGGGGCGCCCGGGTCGCCCCGGTAGGCGAGGTTGAGCACCGGGAACTGGTGGCGGTTGAGGAAGGCGAGGAGATTGAGGGGGTGGTGCCGGGTGGTGCCGAGGCCGTGGACGGTGATGACCCAGGTGCCGCGGGCGGCCGGTACGAGCCAGGCAGGGAGGGCGCCCAGTTCGCCGGGGACCTCCAGGTCCTCGTGGTCGAGGCCGAGGGAGTCGGCGGGGGTGCCGCTGTAGAGCTGGGGGGTGAGCCGGACGCGGCTGCCGGTGTGCGGGGTGCCGTGCTCCACGCGCTCCAGGCGGCGTACGACGGTGTCCGCGGTGTGGGCGACGCCGTCGAGGACGGGGCCGACGACGGCGTGCAGGTCGTTGCCGGCGAGGCCGTAGGTGCCGGGGCGCAGGGCGGCGAGGCTGCGGGTCAGGGTGATCCGGCCGGGCGCCGTGTCGTGGACGGTGAGCCGGGGGTCGCCGGGCAGGGGCCGGCCGGGCGGTGTTCGCAGGGCCGCGTCGCTGGCGTACCGGCCGGCCGCGACCGCGGCCGCGCCGATGCCTATCAGGGTGGTGACGGCTGCTGCCGTCGCTGTAGCCGGGCGCACGCTCCCAGTGTCGGCACGACCGTCGCGCCGTGCCAGTGGGCGGCCCGCGCCCGGCGCCGGGCGCGGGCCGGGCCGGGTCAGGCCGGGCGGCCGTAGCCGTGGAGCTTCTCGGCGGCCTCGTCGAGCTGGGCAGGGGTGAGCAGGGAGGGGGTGCGGCCGGGGAGCGTGCTCGCGGTGAGCCAGACGTGGCACATCCATTCGAGCTGGGCCGTGCGGTCGTAGGCCTGGGCGAGGGTGTCGCCGTAGGTGAGGGTGCCGTGGTTGCGCAGGAGGCAGCCGGTGCGGCCGTCGAGGGCGTCGAGCACGTGGCCGGCGAGCTCCTCGGTGCCGTAGAGGGCGTACGGGGCGACGCGGACGGGGCCGCCGAGGGCGCCGGTCATGTAGTGCACGGCGGGGAGCTCGGGGACGAGGGTGGAGACGGCGGTGGCGTGGACGGCGTGGGTGTGGACGACGGCGGCGGCGGAGGTGTTCCGGTAGACGGCCAGGTGCATGGGCAGCTCGCTGGTGGGCGGGAGCGTGCCGCGCACGGGCCGCCCGTCGAGGCCGACGGCGAGGAGGTCCTCGTCGGCGAGACGGTCGTAGGGCACCGCGCTCGGGGTCACCAGGACGAGGTCCCCGACGCGGACGGAGACATTGCCCGACGTGCCGACGACGAGTCCGTCGGTGACGGTCCTGCGGGCCGTGGCCACGAGCTCCCGCCAGGCCTCTTCGAGAGTCTGTTCCATGGGGTCCATGGGGTGATCGTGCCAGCCGGGGGGTGCGGCCGCGGCAACGTGATCAGTATCTCTTCCGGGGTGCGGGGCAGACCGGCCGAAGAGACCCGCAAGAGCCCGAAAGCCGCGTCCTGCCCCGAAACCACGGGCCGGAGGGCCGCTTCGAACGGGAAGCGGAGGGACATGCACCCGAATGGGGACACCACCACAACCCTCCCAGTTCACCTTCCGTTCACTCAGGTTGCCTACGTTCATCCAGCCACTGACGTCAAACGATTGCCTGGGTAAATGGAACACATCACGCTGCTGCTCGCGATTGTGGTCGTGACAGCTCTCGTGTTCGATTTCACGAACGGTTTCCACGACACCGCCAACGCGATGGCGACGACCATCTCGACCGGTGCCCTCAAGCCCAAGACGGCGGTGGCCATGTCCGCCGTGCTCAACCTGGTCGGCGCGTTCCTGTCGGTGGAGGTTGCCAAGACGATCTCCAAGGGGCTCGTCAACGAGGAGGGCATCCAGCCCGAAGTCATCCTCGCCGCGCTCGTCGGCGCGATCCTCTGGAACCTGGTGACCTGGCTGGTCGGTCTGCCGTCCAGCTCCTCCCACGCCCTGATGGGCGGCCTCATCGGCGCGACCATCGCCGCGATCGGCGTCAGTGGCGTCAACGGCGGGATCGTCGTGACCAAGGTGCTCATCCCGGCGATCGCCGCGCCGCTGGTCGCCGGCCTGGCCGCGATGTTCGCCGCCCGCCTGACCTACCGCCTCGACAAGAACGCGGACCGCAAGACGACCGAGAAGGGCTACCGGGCCGGTCAGATCGCGTCCGCCGGTCTCGTCTCCCTCGCCCACGGCACGAACGACGCCCAGAAGACCATGGGCATCATCACCCTCGCCCTGGTCGCCGGCGGCGTCCTCGTCCCCGGCTCCAACCCGCCCGTCTGGGTCATCGTCTCCGCCGGTGTGGCGATCGCGCTCGGCACCTACCTCGGCGGCTGGCGCATCATCCGCACGATGGGCAAGGGCCTCACGGACCTCCAGCCGCAGCAGGGCTTCGCCGCCCAGACCAGCGCGGCCACCGTCATCCTGGCCTCCTCCAGCCTGGGCTTCTCCCTGTCGACCACGCACTCCTGCTCCGGCGCCGTCATGGGCGCGGGTCTGGGCCGCAAGGGCGGTGTCGTCCGCTGGTCGACCGCCACCCGGATGTTCGTCGCCTGGGGCCTGACCCTTCCGGCCGCGGGCCTGGTCGGGGCCGGAGCCGAGTACGTCGCCAGCCAGGGCGAGTGGGGCGTCTACGCCGTCGCGGCCTTCCTGGTCGCCTCCTGCGTCGCCATCTGGCTCGTCTCCCGCCGCCAGGTGGTCGACCACACCAACGTCAACGACGTCAGCCCCGACGCCGAGCCCGCGGGTGTCGTGACCACCGCCATCGCGGCTGTCACCCCGCCGCCGGCCGGCTCTGTCGCCGCCGTCGCGGACGAGGACCTGAAGACCACCATCCCCACGCCGGCCCCCACGGACCCGGCCGCTCCCACGGCCCCCGCCGCCGCGCTGTAAGGAACGAACCACATGAAGATCGACTGGGCAGCTCTCGGCTCCGTCTTCGGAGTCAGCCTCGTGGCGACCGTCGCCCTCGTGGGCCTGTTCACCCTCGGCATCGTCGGCCTCTCCAAGCAGGAGTCGGCCGCCGCCCAGGGAGGCTCCGCCACCCTGGCCCGTACCGGCGCCTACGCCTGCTTCGCGCTCTGCGCGGCGGCCGTGGCGTACGGCATCTATCTGATCGTCGTCTGACCACGGCGCTCCACGGCATACGGAAGGGCGGGCCGCACCACAAGGTGCGGCCCGCCCTTCCGTATGCGCAGGTCAAGGGTGAGTTGACGGGCCTTCGGGCAGCGTGGTGGACTGCCGGGGCCATTACGGCGGCAGTAGAGGAAGTCCGGTGCGAATCCGGCGCGGTCCCGCCACTGTGACCGGGGAGCTGATCCCCGGGAGCCAGGAACTCTCACCGCCGGTCACGTCGAGCCAGGGCGCGGACCCTGAGTGAGGACATTGCGCCATGCCTGGCCGCAGCAGAGCGACCGCTGTCTACGCGTACGGGGCCACCGCAGGCCTGGTGGCCGATCTCGTCCTGGGGGACCCCCGCCGGGGCCATCCCGTCGCCGCCTTCGGCCGGGCCGCCGGAGCCGTCGAGCGCGCGCTCTGGCGCGACCATCGCGGCTGGGGCGCACTGCACACCGCCGTCTGCGCCGGAGGAGCCGCCGCCGCGGGCGCGCTCGCGGCCCGCGCCGTACGCGGCCACGGCGCCGCGTCCGTCGCCCTGACCGCGGCCTGCGTCTGGTCCGTCGTGGGCGGTACGTCCCTGGGCCGCGAGGCCCGCGCCATCGGCGGGGCGCTCGCCGCCGCGGACCTGGAGGTCGCCCGGGAGCGGCTGCCGCATCTGTGCGGCCGGGACCCGCAGGCCCTGGACGGTCCCGGGATCGCCCGCGCGGTGGTGGAGTCCGTCGCCGAGAACACCTCCGACGCCGTCGTGGGCGCGCTGGTGTGGGGCGCGGTGGCCGGGGTGCCCGGTCTGGTCGGGTTCCGGGCCGTGAACACCCTGGACGCCATGGTGGGCCACAAGTCGCCGCGCCACCGCCGCTTCGGCTGGGCCTCGGCCCGCCTCGACGACCTCGCCGGCTGGCCCGGAGCCCGGCTCACCGCCGCCCTGGCCACGGCCGCCGGCGGCGACCCGCGCGGCGCGCTGCGGGCCTGGCGGGCCGACGCGGACCGGCACCCGAGCCCCAACGCCGGCCCGGTGGAGGCCTCGTTCGCGGGCGCCCTCGGCGTACGGCTCGGCGGCACCCTCTCGTACGGCGGCCGGGTCGAGCACCGGCCCGTCCTCAACGGCGACGGCCGGGACGTCGAGGTGGCGGACATCGAACGCGCGGTGCGGCTGTCGCGCCGGGTGAGCGCGCTGGCCCTGGCCGCGTGCGTGGGCGGGCGGCTGGCCGTGACGGCCATGAAGCGGAGGCGTACATGAGGGGCGGGAGCGGGGGCGGCCTCGGCGGCGGGCTGATGGTCGCCGGGACCACGTCGGACGCGGGCAAGAGCGTCGTGACCGCCGGCATCTGCCGCTGGCTGGTCCGCAAGGGCGTCAAGGTCGCGCCGTTCAAGGGGCAGAACATGTCCCTGAACTCCTTCGTCACCCGTGAGGGCGCGGAGATCGGCCGGGCGCAGGCCATGCAGGCGCAGGCCGCGCGCGTGGAGCCGACGGCGCTGATGAACCCGGTCCTGCTGAAGCCCGGCAGCGACCGCTCCAGCCAGGTGGTGCTCATGGGCAAGCCGGTCGGCGAGATGAGCGCCCGCGGCTACCACGGCGGACGGCAGCGCGAGCTGTACGAGCCGGTGGTGGCGTGCCTGGAGGAGCTGCGGGGCACGTATGACGCCGTGATCTGCGAGGGGGCCGGAAGTCCGGCGGAGATCAATCTACGCCGCACCGACATCGTGAACATGGGCATCGCGCGCGCCGCGCGCTTCCCCGTCGTGGTGGTCGGGGACATCGACCGCGGCGGGGTGTTCGCCCAGTTCTTCGGTACGACGGCGCTGCTCGCGCCCGAGGACCAGGAGCTGGTCGCCGGCTATCTCGTGAACAAGTTCCGGGGCGATGTGACGCTCCTGACGCCGGGGCTCGACATGCTGAAGGGGCTCACGGGACGGCCGACGTTCGGGGTCCTGCCGTACGCCCACGGGCTCGGCATCGACGAGGAGGACGGGCTGCGGGTGCCCCTGCGGGGCGCGGTCCGCGAGTCGGTGGTGGCGCCGCCGGTCGGTGCGGACGTGCTGCGGGTCGCCGTGTGCGCGGTCCCCCTGATGTCCAACTTCACCGACGTGGACGCGCTCGCCGCGGAGCCCGGTGTGGTGGTGCGGTTCGTGGACCGGGCCGAGGAGCTCGTCGACGCGGACCTGGTCGTCGTCCCCGGCACCCGCGGGACGGTGAAGGCGCTGGCCTGGCTGCGCGAGCGCGGCCTCGCCGACGCGATCGGGCGCCGGGCGGCCGAGGGCCGGCCGGTGCTGGGCATCTGCGGCGGCTTCCAGGCCCTGGCGGAGCGGATCGTGGACGACGTCGAGTCCCGGGCCGGTGAGGTCGAGGGGCTCGGGCTGCTGCCCGTGGACGTACGGTTCGCCCGCGAGAAGACCCTCGCCCGGCCGGTGGGCGAGGCGCTCGGGGAGCGGGTCGAGGGGTACGAGATCCACCACGGCGTCGCCGACGTGCGCGGTGGCGAGCCGTTCCTGGACGGCTGCCGGGTGGGCGCGGTGTGGGGCACGCACTGGCACGGGTCGCTGGAGAGCGACGGCTTCCGGCGGGCGTTCCTGCGGGAGGTCGCGGCCGCGGCGGGCCGCCGTTTCGTACCCGCGCCGGACACGTCCTTCGGCGCGCTGCGCGAGGAGCAGCTGGACCGCCTCGGCGACCTGATCGAGGAACACGCCGACACGGACGCGCTGCTGCGGCTGATCGAGCAGGGCCCGTCGGCGGGACTGCCGTTCGTGCCGCCGGGGGCGCCGTGAACGGCCCGGGCAGAACCCCCGCATGCGCGGGGAGCACACCAGAACTTCGCCCACAGCCGGGCTGACCGCGGGACCATCCCCGCGTGCGCGGGGAACACCGCACCATGATGACCCGACACGGCCGCACAGACATCGTCACTCGCAGCAGTTCCCTCGAAAGGGGTATCGATTCAATGGCCTCGGTTCCCTATCCGTTCACGGCTGTCGTCGGCATGGACGACATGCGGCTGAGCCTGCTGCTCAACGCCGTCTCACCAGGCATCGGCGGCGTGCTCGTCCGGGGTGAGAAGGGCACGGCCAAGTCGACGATCGTGCGCGGCTTGACGGCGCTGTTGCCCGCCATGGACGTCGTCGAGGGCTGCCGCTTCTCGTGCGTGCCCGAGACCCCCGACCCGCAGTGTCCTGACGGGCCGCACGAGCCCGCGCCGGGCGTCACGCGTGCGACGCGGCTCGTCGAGCTGCCCGTCGGGGCGTCCGAGGACCGGCTCGTCGGGGCGCTGGACATCGAGCGGGCCCTCGCCGAAGGCGTGAAGGCCTTCGAGCCGGGGCTGCTCGCGCAGGCCCACCGCGGCATCCTCTACGTCGACGAGGTCAATCTCCTCCACGACCACCTCGTGGACCTTCTCCTGGACGCAGCCGCCATGGGCGCCTCCCACGTCGAGCGCGAGGGCGTCTCCGTACGGCATGCCGCGCGCTTCCTGCTCGTCGGGACCATGAATCCCGAGGAGGGCGAGCTCAGGCCCCAGCTTCTCGACCGGTTCGGCCTGACCGTGGAGGTCGCCGCCTCCCGCGAGCCCGAGCAGCGGGTCGAGGTCGTGCGGCGGCGGCTGGCGTTCGAGGACGACCCGGCCGCCTTCGCCGCCCGCTGGGCGGACGAGGAGGTCGCGCTGCGGGAGCGGATCGTCGCCGCGCGCGCCCTGCTGCCGCAGGTCGTCCTCGGGGACGCGGCCCTGCTCCAGATCGCCGCGACCTGCGCCGCGTTCGAGGTGGACGGCATGCGCGCCGACATCGTGATGGCGCGTACGGCGACGGCGCTGGCCGCGTGGGCGGGACGTACGGAGGTCACCTCCGACGACGTACGGCAGGCCGCGCTGCTCGCGCTTCCGCACCGCCGGCGACGCAATCCGTTCGATGCGCCGGGACTGGACCAGGACAAGCTCGACGAGACCCTGGAGCAGTTCAAGGGCGACGACGCGCCCGACGACGACCCGGACCCGCAGGGCCCGGGCGACGGCGGTCCGGGCGGAGGGGGCGGGGGCGTGCCGCCTCAGGGCGTTGGGCCTGACGCCGCCCCGGAGAGCCCCGCGCCCGAGGAGTCCCCCGAGCCCGCGCCGTCCACCGGCGGTCCCGGTGCCGGTGAGCGGGCCGCCGTCAAGGCCGGTGAGCCGTTCCGTACGAAGGTGCTCAGCGTGCCCGGGCTCGGCGAGGGCGCGGCCGGCCGCCGCTCCCGGGCCCGTACCGACGCCGGCCGGACCACCGGCTCGACCCGCCCGCGCGGCGCGCTGACCAAGCTGCACCTGACCGCGACGGTGGCCGCGGCCGCCCCGCACCAGAAGGCGCGCGGCCGCTCAGGACCGGGCCTGGTGGTCCGCCGGGACGACCTGCGGCAGGCCACCCGCGAGGGCCGGGAGGGCAATCTCGTGCTGTTCGCCGTCGACGCCTCCGGCTCGATGGCGGCACGGCAGCGGATGGGCGCGGTGAAGGGCGCGGTGCTGTCGCTGCTCCTCGACGCCTATCAGCGGCGCGACAAGGTCGGTCTGGTGACCTTCCGAGGCAAGGGCGCCGAGGTGGCGCTGCCGCCGACGTCGTCGGTGGACGCCGCCGCCGCCCGGCTGGAAGGGCTGCCGACCGGGGGCCGCACCCCGCTGGCGGCGGGCCTGCTGAAGGCACATGACGTACTGCGCGTGGAGCGGTTGCGTGATCCCTCGCGCCGCCCGCTGCTGGTCGTGGTGACGGACGGCCGGGCGACCGGCGGCCCCGATCCCGTGGCGCTGGCCGCCCGGGCCGCGCGGCTGCACGCCGCCGAGGGGACGGCGTCCGTCGTCGTGGACTGCGAGACGGGGATGGTGCGGCTCGGCCTCGCCGGGGACCTCGCCCGTGAGCTCGGCGGCACCGCCGTGACGCTGGACGAGCTGCGGGCCGACAGCATCGCCGGTCTCGTGAGGGACGTACAGGAAACGCACAGGACGACATCGCTCAAGACAACGAGGAGGGCCGCGTAATGCCGCAGGGACAGCCGACCGTCGTACCCGACGACGGGCTCACCACCCGTCAGCGCCGCAACCGTGCACTGGTGATGGTGCACACGGGCGTCGGCAAGGGGAAGTCGACGGCCGCGTTCGGGATGGCGCTGCGCGCCTGGAACCAGGGCTGGCCCGTCGGGGTGTTCCAGTTCGTCAAGTCGGCGAAGTGGAAGGTCGGCGAGGAGAACGCGCTCAAGGCCCTCGGCGAGACCGGCAAGGGTGGCACGGTCACCTGGAACAAGATGGGCGAGGGCTGGTCGTGGATCCAGCGCGAGGTCGCCGAGGGCGAGCAGTCCCACGAGGACAAGGCCCGTGAGGGCTGGGAGCAGGTCAAGCGCGACCTCGCGGCCGAGACGTACAAGTTCTACGTCCTCGACGAGTTCGCGTATCTGCTGCACTGGGGCTGGGTCGACACCGCCGAGGTCGTCGAGGTGCTGCGCAACCGCCCGGGTCAGCAGCACGTGGTGATCACCGGGCGCAACGCGCCGCAGGAACTGATGGACTTCGCGGATCTGGTGACCGACATGTCGAAGGTGAAGCACCCGATGGACGCCGGTCAGAAGGGGCAGCGGGGCATCGAGTGGTAGCACGTCTCGTCATCGCCGCGCCGTCCTCCGGCGCGGGCAAGACCACGGTCGCGACCGGCCTGATGGCCGCGTTCGCCGGCCGTGGTCTGGCGGTCTCGCCGCACAAGGTCGGCCCGGACTACATCGATCCCGGCTACCACGCGCTGGCCACCGGCCGGCCGGGCCGCAACCTCGACGCGTTCATGTGCGGTACGGAGCTGGTCGCGCCGCTCTTCGCGCACGGCGCGCGCGGCTGCGACCTGGCCGTCGTGGAGGGGGTGATGGGTCTGTACGACGGCGCCGCCGACCAGGGCGAGCTGGCGTCGACCGCGCAGGTCGCCAAGTTGCTGAAGGCGCCGGTGGTGCTGGTGGTGGACGCGTCGTCGCAGTCCCGCTCGGTGGCGGCGCTGGTGCACGGCTTCGCGTCCTGGGACCCGGAGGTGCGGATCGGCGGGGTGATCCTCAACAAGGTTGCCACCGACCGCCATGAGCATCTGCTGCGGGAGGCGCTCGGCGAGTCCGGGGTGCCGGTGCTCGGCGTACTGCGGCGGGCGCCCGCGGTGGCGACGCCGTCGCGGCACCTGGGGCTGGTGCCGGTGGCCGAGCGGCAGGCGGCGGCGGTGGCCGCCGTGGCGGCGCAGGCGGAGCAGGTCCTCCAGGGATGCGACCTGGAGGGGCTGCTGGCGCTTGCCCGGTCGGCTCCGGAGCTGCGCGTCGAGCCGTGGTCGGCTGAGGTCGAGGGGCGACCGTCCGCCGGTGGGTCGGCTGTGCCCACCCTCCCCCAGAGCTCCGCCTGGGAGGGACCCCCAGCCCTGCGCGACGATTGCCCACAACCTCGCGTAGCGGTCGCCGGCGGGGCCGCGTTCACGTTCTCGTACGCCGAGCACGCCGAGCTGCTCACCGCCGCCGGGGCCGAGGTCGTCACGTTCGATCCGCTCAGGGACGAGGCGCTGCCTGAGGGGACGAGTGGGCTCGTCATCGGGGGCGGGTTTCCCGAGATGTACGGGGCGGAGCTGTCCGCCAACGAGCCGTTGCGGAAGGCCGTCGCCGAGCTGGCGCGCTCCGGTGCGCCGATCGCCGCGGAGTGTGCCGGGCTGCTGTATCTGGCGCGGTCGCTGGACGGCAAGCCGATGTGCGGGGTGCTGGACGCCGATGCGCGGATGTCGGAGCGGCTGACGCTGGGCTACCGCGACGCGGTCGCGGTGAGCGACAGCCCGCTGGCCGTGGCGGGGACCCGGATGCGGGGGCACGAATTCCACCGGACCGTCGTGGAGCCGGGCGCGGGCCCCGTTCCGGCGTGGGGGCTTCGGCAGCCGGAGCGGCGCGTGGAGGGGTTCGTACAGGGCGGTGTCCACGCGAGTTATCTGCACACGCACTGGGCGGCGGCGCCGGGGACGGCGTGGCGCCTGGTCGAGCACTGCCGCGCGGGCACGCGTCCATGACCTGCGTAACCTCCGTGCGCCGGGCCGTCGTCTCAGTGCGAGAGGCCCACCACGAGCCAGATGAACGCCACCCCCGCGACCGTGCACGCCAGCGTGGAGCGCGCGGGGTGGTCGTGGTGTGCCTCGGGCAGGATCTCGGCCGCGGCGAGGTAGAGCAGCGCGCCGCCGAAGAAGCCGAGGTAGCTGCCGAGCAGCTCCTCGGGGAGGCTGAAGAAGAGCGTCGAGGCGGCGCCCACGATCGGGGCGAGGGCGTCGGCGACGAGCATGGCCACGGCCTTGTGGCGGGCGTTTCCGTAGAGGCTGGTGATGGTGTACGTGTTGAAGCCGTCGGCGAAGTCGTGGGTGATGACGGCGAGCGCGACGGTGGCGCCCATGCCGCCGCCGATCTGGAAGGCGGCGCCCAGCGCGATGCCGTCCATGAGGCTGTGTCCGACCATGGCCGCGGCGGCGGTCAGGCCGACCTGGGGCACCCGCCCTCCCGTCGCCCGACCACCACCCCCCATCGAAGCGCTTCGCGCTGCTCCCCAATCCGCGTCGGCGCCGTGCGCGGCCTGACGGACCGCCAGGAGGCGTTCCACCAAGTGCGCGAGGAGGAATCCGCCGACGAAGAGCAGCAGGGCCCGCGGAACTCCGAACACCTCTGCCCCGGCGGCCTCGACCGCCTCGGGGAGGAGGTCGAGGCCCACGACGCCGAGCATCAGACCGCCGGCGAGGCCGAGGACGAGGTGGCGCCGGTCGGTGACACGGCCGGCGACCCAGCCGCCGAACAGCGTCATCAGGAACGCGCCGAGCGCGACGAATACGGCCATGGGCTCTTGCTATCCGATCGGGCGGCCACCGCGCACATCCGGCCGTGTCGTGTCCCCCTGCGGCCCGGTGCCCGGTGAGCGGGCTCGTGGTCGGCGTCGGGGCCGGTCGGGGGGTGTCGGTGGACGAGGTGTGCGCCCTGGTGGAGGAGACGCTGCGGAGCGCGGGCCTGGCGTTGACGCGGGTACGGGCGCTGGCCACGGTCGAGGCGAAGGCGGCGGAGCCGGGGATCGTCGGCGCGGCGGCGCGGCTGGGGCTCCCGCTGGTGGCGTACCCGCCGGGCGACCTGGCGTCGGTGCCCGTCCCGCACCCGTCCGCCCTGGTCCGGGCGCGGGCGGGCACGCCCTCGGTGGCGGAGGCGGCGGCACTGGCCTTCGCGGGCGGCGGCGAACTGCTCGTACCGAAACGGAAGTCGTCCCCGCCGGCGCGGGTGACGTGCGCGGTGGCCCGGGTGACGGGCCCGGCCGGAGCGTCGGCGGCGGCCGGGGAGAACGGGACCGCCACGGGGTCCCGGCGGGACGGAACGAGTGCGGGGTCCGGGCGGGAAGGGCCCCCCACGGGGTCCGGGCGAGGCGGAACGGCCAAGGAATCCGGGCGGGACGGAACGGCCGAGGTGGGGTGCTCGACCGACCCCAAGCACCCGTTATGTACCGACTCGTCCGTCGCGAACCTGGCTCATCTGCGCGGTTGTTGACGGAGGGACCCGGGTACACCCGTGGGGAAACGGCTTTCGCCGCTCCCTTCACCCCGGTCGTCCCCACCGGGGTACCCCGAAACCGGGCGCGGTCCGCCGATGTCGTCGGATCCACCCTGGAGTTGTCCCCTCGGCAGGCCGTTCCCCGCGGCGTGCCGTCCACCCCCCACCCACACCACGGCGGCCATGCATAGACACCCTGACATCCCCGACGTTCACCAGGTCGTCCACGATCTTCGTCACCACGGTGACGCGGAGGTACGGGACGAGAAGCTGACCGATCTCGCGGTCAATGTGCGGACGAACACTCCCCCGCCGTGGCTGCGCGAGCGGATCGCCGACTCACTCATGGGCCTGGCGGCCTATCCGGACGGGCGGGCCGCCCGCTCGGCGGTCGCGGCCCGCCATGACCTGCAACCCGACCGCGTGCTGCTGACCGCGGGCGCCGCCGAGGCGTTCGTGCTGATCGCGCGGGCGCTGCCGGTGCGCCACGCGGTGGTCGTGCATCCGCAGTTCACGGAGCCGGAGGCGGCGCTGCGAGACGCGGGGCACGAGGTGACCCGAGTGCTGCTGCGGGAGGAGGACGGGTTCCGGCTCGATCCGGCCGCGGTGCCAGAGGACGCGGATCTGGTGGTGGTCGGCAATCCGACCAACCCGACGTCCGTCCTGCACCCGGCGGCGGCGCTGGCCGCGCTGGCCCGTCCCGGGCGGACGCTGGTGGTGGACGAGGCGTTCATGGACGCGGTGCCGGGCGAGCGTGAGGCGCTGGCCGGGCGGACGGACGTACCGGGTCTGGTGGTGCTGCGCAGTCTCACCAAGACGTGGGGGCTCGCGGGGCTGCGGATCGGTTACGTCCTCGCGGATCCGGCGACGGTGACGGCCCTGGAGCGGGCGCAGCCGCTGTGGCCGGTGTCGACGCCGGCGCTTGCGGCGGCCGAGGCGTGCATGTCGGCGGCGGCGCTGGCGGAGGCGGAGGAGGCGGCGCACAAGATCGCCGTCGAACGGGCGCATCTGCTGGCGGGGCTGGCGGAGTTCGACGAGGTACGGGCCGTGGAGACGGCCGAGGGACCGTTCGTGCTGGTGCGGATGGAGCGGGCGGACGAGGTCCGCGAGCGCCTGCGAAGCCTGGGCTTCGCGGCGCGCCGCGGCGACACGTTTCCGGGCCTTGGGCGCCAGTGGCTCCGCCTCGCGGTCCGGGACCGGGTGACCACCAACCGTTTCCTGCAGGCGTTGGACCAGGCGCTGGTGATGGTCGGCTGCGCGATCCGCTGACGCGGGGCCTCGTCCCTTTGTCCGGTCGCGTCAGGCCCTGCCTCGCCGTCCGGGCGGGGCCATCGGCTCTGGGGCGGCCCCGGGTGTGGCCCGGGTCCTGCCCGGGGGCGGCCCGAGCGAGGGCGGGGCTGTCCCCGAGCGCGGCCCGGGACGACTCGCGGTCTGTCCGAGCGCGGTCCGAGCGGGGGCGGCCTGAGGCCGACCGGTCGGGGCGTGGCCTGAGCGAGCGGCTCCGGGACGCCCCGGGGGCGCGCGTCCTGCCCAGTGGCCGCCCGAGCGAAGGGCGCTCCTGGCCGGGCGCGGCCTGAGCGGCTCCGGGGTTGCCTGAGGGCCAGCCCGGGCCACTCCGGGCGCGGCCCGGGCACCGCCAGGCAGTCCGAGCACGGCTCCGGACGGCTCGCGGTCTGCCCGAGCGCGGCCCGGGACGACTCGCGGCCCGTCCGAGCGCGGCCTGAGCGCGGCGCGTTGTCCGCTCAGGCCGGCTCGGTGGCCGTGTCAGCCCCGGGCGCGGGCGCGGCGGTTGAGGGTGAGGGCTCCGGCGCCCGCGCCGACGAGGAGGAGGGCGCCACCGGCCACGTACGGCGTGGCGGAGCTGCCGCCGGTCTCGGCGAGGTTGGCGGTGGGTTCGCCGCCCTGTGCCGTGATGCCGGTGTCACGGCTGCCGTTCGTGCCGCTGGCGTCGTCGGGCCGCTGCGAGGGGGGCTCGGAAGGCTGCTCGGTGGGCTTGCCTCCGGGCCTGGGCGCCGTGCACGTGGCCTCGGCGAGGGTGACCACGCCCTCGACCTCGGCGACGTTGAGGTTGAGCGGGTTGACGGACACCTTCAGTTCGAGCGCGGTGGCGGCGGCAGTGGTCGAGGTGGTCCGCGTACGGGAGAGGTCGAGGGTCACCTCGCCCACGCCGGGGACGGTGACCTTGGTCTGTCCGCCGGCGGTGAGCTTCACCTTCTTGCCCAGGACCGTGACATGGCCGAGGACGTTCGACTCGGCGACCGGCTGCCTGCCCTTCTCGCAGACGGCCTTGGAGGTGACCTTCTCGACCTCGATCAGGGAGAGCAGCGGCAGTCCGGGCAGGTGGACGCGGGCCTTGGCGAGGTTGGTGAAGCCCTCCGCCCTGGTCGGCGTGACCGTCGCACTGGCCGTGGCGACATCGGCGCGCAGCACGCTGAAGGGCTTGCCCTGGTCGACGCCGTCCAGTCGCACGCTCAGCGCGGTCTTCCGGGCGCTCGCGGGCGCCTTGACCTCGTTGAGCGAGGCCTTGAGGGGGACGCTGACGGTCTTGTTGAGCAGGTTCACGTCGAGCCCGGTCCGCAGGACCACGGCGCCGGCCTGCCCCTGGGCACCGGAGCCGGTGGCGTGCGCCGCGGGGGCGGTGAGCAGCACGGGGCCGGCGGCGAGCGCCACGGCGGCCGCGAGGGCGGCCGGGCGGCGTGCGGGCATGCGGAAGGTGTTGCTGTTCAAGGTGGTGGAACCCCCACAAGAGACATGGCGTCGCCCGGCGGCCCACGGGGACACGTGGCCACGAGCGACTTGAGACACCGGAATCTTTACGCACTGAGGGTGAACTGGCAGACACCTGAAGTGAGTTCACCCCAAAGGGGGGTTTCCGCGCTCACATTCGAATATTCCGGCACAGGCGTTCCAGGGAGTCCCGTCAGCCCCGCCGCTCCAGGACTCAGGGCGGGGCGTGCGGCTGTACGCGCCGGAGCATGCGAAGAGTGCCATAACGAGCCAGCTCGACCATCGGTCACGGAGCGTCAACTGCGCGCCTGTCGCAGGCGGCGGCGGACCGAGTGGAGGCGCGGATTGATTCTCGGACGCCCGTGCCATAAGTTAGGGCAGCCTAACCTAAAGAGATCGGGATCACTGTGACTATCGAGGCCATCCGGGACAGCTGGGGGATCCCGCATCTGAGGGCCGCCGACCCGGCCGAACTCGCCTTCGCGCAGGGCCGCCACACCGCGCTCGACCGCGCGTGGCAGCTGGAGGTCGAGCGGCACCGCGCCCAGGGCACCTCCGCGTCCTTCCTCGGCGCGGCCGAGACCGGCTGGGACACGTTCGTCCGCCAGGTCCGCCTCGCCGACACCGCCCGGCGCTGCTTCCAGCGGCTGGACCCCGCCACCGCCGCGTGGGTCACCTCGTACGTCGACGGCGTCAACGACGGTCTGGCCGAAGGGGCGGACCGTACGGCCGAGTTCACCGCCACCGGGCTCACGCCCGGCCGCTGGGAGCCGTGGACGCCGCTGGCGGTCTGGCTCTCCACGCACATCCTGTTCGCCGGGTTCCCCACCAAGCTGTGGCGCGAGGAGGTCGCGCGGCGGCTCGGCGAGGAGTGGACCGAGCTGTTCGCCACCGACGGCCCCGGCACCTCCGGCAGCAACGGCTGGCTCGTCGCCCCCGGGCGGACCGCCACCGGCGCCGCGCTGATCGCGGGCGACCCGCACCGCTTCATCGAGGCGCCCGGCGTCTACCAGCAGATCCATCTGGCCTGCCCCGAATACGACGTGGTCGGGTTCGCGGTGCCGGGCGTACCGGGCCTGGCCCACTTCGGGCACACCGGGCACGTCGCCTGGGCCATCACCAACGCCATGGCCGACTACCAGGACCTGTACCGCGAGCGGCTGCGGCGGGTCGAGGGACGGCTGGAGGCGCTCGGCCCCGGCGGCTGGGAGCCCGTCCACACGCACACCGAGACGATCGAGGTCGCGGGCGGGGACCCGGTCACCGTCGAGGTGGCCGAGACCGAGCGTGGGCCGCTGATCCTCACCGCGCCCGACGGCGCGAGCGGGATCAGCCTGCGCCATCCGCCGCGCGTCACCGGCGACCTGGGGTTCTCCGCCCTCCCGGCGCTGCTCGCCGCCCGTACCGTCGACGACGTGGACCGGGCGTTCGACCGGTGGGTGGAGCCGGTCAACGTCGTCCAGGCCGCGGACACCGCGGGCGGGGTGCTGCACCGGGTCGCCGGGCGGGTCCCGCTGCGCCACCGCGACAACACGCTGCGGATCGTCCCCGCCTGGGAAGCCGCCCACGCCTGGCAGGGCTGGCAAGACCCGCTCCCCCGGGCGCAGGTCGACGGCGTCGCCGTGATGGCCAACGCGCGCGGCCTGGCGACGCCGGTCGGCATCGAGTTCGCGGCCCCGCACCGCGCGCGCCGTGTCGCCGAGCTCCTGGCGTCGTCGACGGCCTGGTCGGCCACGGACATGCGCGCGATCCACACGGACACGTATCTCGCCTCGGCGGGCGGGCTGCTGGCGGTGGTGGAGGCCCTGGCGACGCCGGAGAGCCCACTTTCCGCGGACGGCTCGGACGCCTGCGGCACGCTTTCCGCCGACGGCGAGGCGCTGCGGGCGCGGCTGCTCGGCTGGGACCGGCGGATGGACGCCGCCTCCGCCGACGCCGGGGCGTACGCGGCCGTACGCGCGGCCGTCGTACGGCGGATCGCGGCGCACCCCGCGCTCGCCCCGCTCGCCGAACCTCCCGCCTACCCCGCGCTGTTCCAGCCGTGGCTGGGGCTCGTGCCGCGGGTCGCCTACGCGCTGGAGACGCTGCTGACCCGTGGGCCCGTACCGGCCGCCGACATCGCCCTGGCCGTACGCGACGCGCTGGAGGAGGTCGCCGCCGGCGATCCGCCGCGGGCGTGGGGGGAGACGCACCGGCTCGCGCCGTGGAGCGCGCTGCCCGACCAGGACGACGCGCGGTGGCCGGGTCTGGACGGCGACCACGACTGCGTCATGTCCACCTCCAGCGTGCCCGGTGTCACCGACCGCAGCGCCCGCGCGTCGGCCGCCCGCTACGTGTGGGACCTCGCCGACCGCGACAACAGCCTGTGGGTCGTGCCGTTCGGCGCGTCCGGTGTCGCGGGCGACCCGCACCGGACCGACCAGCTGCCGCTGTGGCTGCGCGGGGAACTCGCCCCCGTGATCACCGACTGGGACCGCCTGGCCCGCGAGCACGGGTCCGCGCGCGGCTCCGAGGAGCGTCAGACGTTGCCGCAGCCCCTGTTCGAGCAGACAGTCGAGGGGTTCGGCACGGTCCGGGTCGCCCCCGTCGATCCCGCGCGGGACGCCGCCCTGATCCACTCGTGGGTGAGCCAGGAGCGGGCCAGGTTCTGGGGCATGGGCGAGACGACCGTGGAGCAGGTCCGGGAGATCTACGCCCACCTGGACTCGCTCACCACCCACCACGGCTTCCTCGTCACCCTCGACGACGTACCGGTCGCGCTGTTCCAGACGTACGAGCCGGACGCCGACCGGGTCAGCGAGTGTTACGACGCCGCCCCGGGCGACCTCGGCGTCCACCTGATGCTCGCCCCGGCCACCGGCCCCGCGCGCCCCGGCTTCTCCGGCAAGGTCCTTGGCGTGCTGCTGGACTTCGCCCTCCAGGGCCGCGACCGCCTGGTCGCGGAACCGGACGCGTCCAACGACAAGGCGATCGCCCGCCTGGTCCGACTGGGCTTCGAGCTGGGCCCTGAGGTCGTACTGCCGGAGGTGGACCTCCCGGAGGTCTTCATCCCCGAGAAGCGGGCCCGGCTGGCGTTCTTCACACGCTGAGCCACCGGCGGGGGGCGGGGACCCCGGCTCGGGGGCGGCGACGGGCGCCGCCGCCGGGCCGGGCGCACGGCGTTGACCACGCCGACGCCTGCCTGTCGGCCAGGGACCACCAAGCCCCGCCCCCGCGCCCGGACGCACGGCGCGACCCGGCGAGGGCCGCAGGGCCCGCGCGCCGGGCGGCGCAAGGGCGGCGCTCCGAAGACCTGCCGGCCAAGGACCGCCCCTGCGCCGGCACGGCGCGAACGCGCCAACGGCCGCGCACCGGGCCGCCCTGGGCGGACGGCGGGGACACGCCGGCAGCCGCCTACCGGCCGAGGGCCGCAGGCCCCGCCCGCGCGCGGACGCGCGGCGGAAGGACACCAACCGGCCCACCAGCCGGCCGCAGGGCGCGCCGGGCCCAGGGCCCGGCGTCGGATCCCGCCTGCGGCCGTGAGCACGCGATGGGCGCTCACGGACCGCCAGACACCGCCCCTGCGCCCGACGCACCGGGTGGCCAAGCCAACGGCCGCCCACCGGCCGGGCCGCAGGCCCCGCCCCGCCCCCGCCCGCCCTCGCGGCGACCCGCCCCCTCAGCCCACAACCTGCCCAGCGATAACAATCCCCCGCGGCGCCGCCAAGACGCGGACGTCCGCCCGTGGGTCGTCGTCGTAGACGACGAGGTCCGCCGGGGCGCCCTCCTCCAGGGACGGGCGGCCGAGCCAGCGGCGGGCTGCCCAGGTGGTCGCCGACAGGGCCTCCAGTGGTGGGATGCCCGCCTTCACCAGTTCCTCGACCTCGGCCGCGACCAGGCCGTGCGGCAGTGAGCCGCCCGCGTCCGTGCCGACGAAGACCGGTACACCGGCGTCGTACGCCGACCGGACCGTGTCGTAGCGGCTCTCGTACAGCCTGCGCATGTGGGCCGACCAGCGCGGGAACTTCGCCTCGCCGCCGTCCGCGAGGTGCGGGAACGTGGCGATGTTGACCAGGGTCGGCACGATCGCGACGCCCCGCTCCGCGAAGAGCGGGATCGTGTCCTCCGTCAGGCCCGTCGCGTGCTCGATGCAGTCGATGCCCGCCTCGACGAGGTCCCGCAGGGAGTCCTCCGCGAAGCAGTGCGCCGTGACCCGCGCGCCCAGCCGGTGCGCCTCGGCGATCGCCGCCTCCACCTCGGGGCGCGGCCAGCAGGCCGTCAGGTCGCCCGCCTCGCGGTCTATCCAGTCGCCGACGAGCTTCACCCAGCCGTCACCGCGCCGCGCCTCCCGGCCGACGTAGGCGACGAGGTCCTCCGGCTCGATCTCGTGCGCGTAGTTGCGGATGTAGCGGCGGGTGCGGGCGATGTGCCGGCCCGCACGGATGATCTTGGGGAGGTCGTCGCGGTCGTCGATCCAGCGGGTGTCCGCGGCGGACCCGGCGTCCCGGATGAGCAGCGTGCCCGCGTCCCGGTCCGTCAGCGCCTGCTTCTCGCTCGTGGCCTCGTCCACCGCGCCGTGCCGGTCGAGCCCGACATGGCAGTGCGCGTCGACCAGCCCCGGCAGCGCCCAGCCCCGTACGGTGTGCGCCTCGGCGGCCGGGCGGTCGTACGTGATCCGCCCGTCGACGACCCACAGTTCGTCCCGTACGTCCTCCGGGCCGACGAGCACCCGCCCCTTCACATGCAGCACCACGCGATCGCTCATGTCTGCACTGTACGAGCACGCCCACAGGGCCCGGATACGCTCGGGTGCAGACGTTCGAGAAAGGCACCGCCGTGACCGTGACACACCCGCTCCTGGACCTGGCCCCGCTGACCGCCGCGCGCTTCGCGGAGATCGAGCGGCGCGTCGCCGCCCTGCTCTCCACCGAACAGGACGTGGTGATCACCCAGGGCGAGGCGCTGCTGCCCCTGGAGGGATGCATCCGCAGCGGCGCACGGGCCGGTTCGACCGCGCTGAACGTCGTCACCGGCCCGTACGGGCAGACCTTCGGCAACTGGCTGCGGGACTGCGGGGCGCACGTCGTCGACCTGGAGGTGCCGTTCCACACGGCGGTCACCGCCGAGCAGATCGAGCGGGCCCTGGCCGAGCACCCTGAGACCGACTTCGTGTCGCTGGTGCACGCCGAGGCGGCGACCGGCAACACCAACCCGGTCGCCGAGATCGGCGAGGTCGTACGGGCCCACGGCGCGCTGTTCTACCTGGACGCGGTCGCCTCGGTCGGCGCCGAACCGGTGCTGCCGGACGCCTGGGGCGTCGACATGTGCATCATCGGCGCGCAGAAGGCGATGGGCGGCCCGGCGGGGGTGTCGGCGGTGTCGGTCAGCGCGCGGGCGTGGGAGCGGTTCGCCGCCAACCCGGCCGCGCCGCGGCGCTCGTACCTCTCCCTGCTGGACTGGAAGGAGCGCTGGATCGACGGCGGCCGCCGGGCGCTGCTGCACGCTCCGGCGCAGCTGGAGATGCTGGCCCTGGAGGCGTGCCTGGAGCGGATCGAGACGGAGGGCCTGGACGCGCTGATGGGCCGGCACGCCTCGGCCGCGGCGGCCACCCGCGCGGGCGCCCTGGCGCTGGGCGGGGGTCTGGAGCCCTACGTGTATGAGGCGTCCGAGGCGGCCCCGGTGGCGACGACGCTGCGGGCCCCGGCCGGGACCGACGCCTCGGAACTGGTGGCGAAGGCGCTCGCCGCCGACCCGTCCCTGCCGCTGGCCGCTGGTGGCGGCGCGCTCGCCAAGGAGATGATCCGGGTCAACCACTACGGCGTGGACGCCACGCCCGAGGTGGTACGCGGCTCGCTGTCGGCGCTCGGCGCGGCGCTGGGCGGGAACGGCACGGTGGTGGACCTGGCGGCGGCGGAGCGGGCCGTCACCGAGGCGTGGCGCTGACGGCGAGCGCGTCGAGCCAGGCGGCGCTGGGGCTGAGCGTCGCGGCCGCGGTTGGCGCTGACCGCGAGCGCGTCCAGCAAGGCGGCGCTCCGGTGGATCCGGCCGTCACCTAGGCGCCGCGCTGACGGCGAGCGCGTCGAGCAGGGCGGCGACCGGCGGGGCCGCGGGGCCCGCCGGGACCGCGAGGGAGACCGGGACCGTCAGGTCCGGGAGTGTGCGGAAGACGATCCGGTCGGTCGGCGGGAGCGGGCCGACCGGGTAGAAGACGGTCCAGGACGGCTCAGGGTCGGCGGCCAGGTCGGTCAGGGTCTCCTGGAGGGTGGTGAACTCCGGCCCGGGCACCCAGCCGGGCAGCGCGCCGGTGACCAGGTCGTGGAAGGCGGGGTTGGCCTCGCGCGGCGCGAGCCGCAGGGGCAGCCGCACCAGCCGTTCAAGGTCGAGCCCGGCGCCGGGCCCCGCGGCGGGGGCCGGCCGACCACCCGTACCGGCGCCCACCCCGGCAGGCACGGCCGCGGGGTCGTATGACGCCGGGAGCGCGGCGATCAGCGGGTCCGACCACAGGTGGTGCAGGGTGAGGCCCTCGGCCTGGCGCAGCGTGCGCACCAGAGCCGCGTCGAAGAGCCCTGAGCGTACGGCGGCGAGGCGGGCGTCCTGCGGGGCCCGTTCGAGGCGTACCCGCAGGCCCGGCCGGCCGGCCGCGAGGGTGTCCAGGGCGCGGTAGACCCGGTCCGCGAAGGCCCGGCTGGTGCCGAGCCGTACGAGCCCGTCGGTGCCGGCGGCGATCCCCGCGGCGGTCTCGCGCAGCCGGGCGCTCGCCGCGAGCGCGGCCCTCGCCTCCGGCAGCAGCCGCTCCCCGGCCGAGGTGAGCCGTACGTGCCGGGTGGAGCGGTCGAAGAGGCGCAGGCCCAGCTCACGCTCCAGGCGGGCGATCTGCTGGCTGACCGCCCCTTGGACGATGTGCAGCCGCTCGGCGGCCCGGCCGAAGCCGAGCTCCTCCGCGACCGCGACGAAGTACTCCAGCTGACGCAGCTCCACGGGACCGCCCCCCATCCATCGCCGTTCGTGTCGTACCCGACCCGTTGCATCCACGTAGGTCATCTACGTTCGTGATCACTGTGCTGCTCAACTGCTTCTTGGTCGCGCCAGGTTCCCGGGATGGACTGGTTCTCGCGGCATTCGGGCCGGCGAAGGAGGACAGGGTGCGCCATCTGGTCGTACGAGGGAGCGCGGCGGAGCGTGTGGAGCTGCCGTCGGGGGCGGTGTTCCGGCTGCTGGCGGACGGGGACGCCACGGGCGGGGCGCTGGGCGCGAACCGGCTGACGCTGCCGACCGGGGCGGACGGCGCGAAGCCGCACCGGCATCTGCGGTCCACGGAGGTCTTCCATGTCCTGGACGGCGCCCTGGACATGCTGCTGGGCACGGAGCGAGTACGGGTGGCCGCCGGCGATCTGGTCGTCGTACCGCCGGGCCTGCCCCACGCCTTCGGGGCGGCGCCGCACGCGCCGGCGGATCTGCTGGTGGTGCTCACGCCGGGGGTGGAGCGGTTCGGCTACTTCCGGCGGCTGGGGCGGATCGCGCGGGGCGAGGAGCCCGCGGAGAGCCTCCTTCCCCACCAGGAGACGTACGACGTGCACTTCTGCGAGCAGAAATCGTGGCGCTGATTTCCGAATGGTGAAAACCCGAAGAGAGCCGGGCAACGAAATTCTCCCGCCCCATCAACCAGAAACGAAAGAATCGCCGTGGCAATTCATCCGTGAATAGGTCCCCGCATTCTTCTGCCCGGTTCCTCCGGCCTCAAACACCAAGATTTCCAGGGGAACGACCGCGCGTTTCGTCCCTGTGACGGACTCCACACCACAAGCGATATGCCCGGATATTACCGGGCATATCGCCCATTTCTGCGACCGTCCACGCGAGGGCTCGCGCCCGCGCGATAACACATGAGGCGCCCGCTGCCCAGCCCCTCGAGGAATGCAATCCAAGAATTCCCTCGGTAAATTCCCTCGGCATGACCGCAGCACAAGCAGCCATTGTTCTGGACAGCCCACGAGTGGAGGACGGAGCCGCGATCTGGCGTATCGCCCGCGACTCCGAGGTCCTGGACCTCAACTCCTCGTACAGCTATCTGCTGTGGTGCCGTGACTTCGCCGCCACCTCGCTGGTGGCCCGCGGCGCGGACGGCGAGCCGGTCGCCTTCGTCACCGGCTACATCCGGCCGGAACGCCCCCACACCCTCGTCGTCTGGCAGATCGCCGTCGACCACGCCCACCGCGGCCAGGGCCTCGCCGGGGTGCTCCTCGACGCACTGACCACGCGGGTCGCCTCCCGCGGCATCGAGACGGTCGAGACGACCGTCACCCCGGACAACACCGCATCGGACCGACTGTTCACCTCGTACGCCCGGCGCCATGACGTCCCCCTCACCCGCGAAGTCCTCTTCGCCGGGGACCTCTTCCCGGACGGGCCCCACCAGCCCGAAGTCCTCTACCGCGTCGGCCCCCTCCACTCCCGCCCCACAGGAGATTCGCTGTGACTGTCACCACCCCCCTGGACCACCTGAGCGTCTTCGAGACCCTGGAGTCGGAGGTGCGCAGCTACTGCCGCGGCTGGCCCGCCGTCTTCGACACCGCGCAGGGCGCCCGGCTCACCGACGAGGACGGCCGGAGCTACCTCGACTTCTTCGCCGGCGCCGGATCACTCAACTACGGCCACAACAACCCCGTACTGAAACGGGCGTTGATCGACTACATCGAGCGGGACGGCATCACCCACGGCCTGGACATGGCCACCACCGCCAAACGCGCCTTCCTGGAGACCTTCCAGGAGGTGGTGCTGCGGCCGCGCGACCTGCCGTACAAGGTGATGTTCCCCGGGCCGACCGGCACCAACGCCGTGGAGGCCGCGCTGAAGCTGGCCAGGAAGGTCAAGGGCCGCGAGTCGGTCGTCTCCTTCACCAACGCCTTCCACGGCATGTCGCTGGGCTCGCTCGCCGTCACCGGCAACGCGTTCAAGCGGGCCGGCGCCGGGATCCCGCTGGTGCACGGCACGCCGATGCCGTTCGACCACTACCTCGACGGCCAGGTCCCGGACTTCCTCTGGTTCGAGCGGCTCCTGGAGGACCAGGGCTCCGGGCTCAACAAGCCCGCCGCGGTGATCGTGGAAACCGTGCAGGGCGAGGGCGGCATCAACGTGGCCCGCCCCGAGTGGCTGCGGGCGCTGGCCGACCTGTGCCACCGCCGCGACATGCTGCTGATCGTCGACGACATCCAGATGGGCTGCGGCCGCACCGGCGGCTTCTTCTCCTTCGAGGAGGCCGGGATCACCCCGGACATCGTCACCCTCTCCAAGTCCATCAGCGGCTACGGCCTGCCGATGTCGCTCTGCCTGTTCCGGCCCGAGCTGGACGTCTGGGAGCCGGGCGAGCACAACGGCACCTTCCGCGGCAACAATCCGGCGTTCGTCACCGCCACCGCCGCCCTCGACGCCTACTGGGCCGACGGGCAGATGGAGAAGCAGACCCTCGTCCGCGGCGAACAGGTCGAACAGGCCCTGCTCGCGCTCTGCGAGGAGAACTCCGCATACGGCGCCCACTACCGCGGCCGCGGCCTGGTCTGGGGCCTGGAGTTCGCGGACCGGTCCCGCGCCTCGGCGGTCTGCGCCCGCGCCTTCGAGCTGGGCCTGCTGCTGGAGACCTCAGGCCCGGAGAGCCAGGTCGTCAAGCTGCTGCCGCCGCTGACCGTGACGCCGGAGGAGCTGGACGAGGGCCTGCGCACGCTGGACCGCGCGGTCCGCGAGACCGCCTGAACACCGCACGTACGAAGGGAAGTTGCACCACCGATGATCGTCCGATCGCTCAAGGACATCGAGAACACCGACCGGCACGTCCGGGCCAAGTCCGGCACGTGGGAGAGCAAGCGCATCGTGCTCGCCAAGGAGAGGGTGGGCTTCTCCCTGCACGAGACCGTGCTGTACGCGGGTACGGAGACGTCCATGTGGTACGCCAACCACATCGAGGCCGTGCTCTGCGTCGAGGGCGAGGCCGAGATCACCGACGACGAGACCGGTGAGGTCCACTGGATCGAGCCCGGCACGATGTATCTCCTCGACGGGCACGAGCGGCACACCCTGCGCCCCAAGACCGACTTCCGGTGCGTCTGCGTCTTCAACCCGCCCGTGACCGGACGGGAGGACCACGACGAGAACGGCGTCTACCCCCTGCTGACCGAGGAGGGCTGAACCATGACGGATCTGTACACCCATCCCACGGCCACGACGGATCTCTATCCCACGCGCGGCGCGGCCGAGACCCTCACCCCCCGCCAGGACCCGGTGGTGTGGGGCCCGGGCGCGGGCCTGGAGTCGTACGAGCGTGACGGCTTCCTCACCGAGCCCGATCTGCTCACCGACGACGAGGTCGCGCTCTACAAGGCGGAGCTGGACCGGCTGGTCGCCGAGCCGGCGGTGCGGGCCGACGCCCGCTCGATCGTGGAGCCGGCGTCGCAGGCCGTACGGTCCGTCTTCGAGGTGCACAAGATCAGTCAGGTCTTCGCCCGGCTGGTGCGCGACGAGCGGGTGGTGGGCCGGGCCCGGCAGATCCTCGGCTCGGACGTGTACGTCCACCAGTCGCGGATCAACGTGAAGCCCGGCTTCGGCGCCTCCGGCTTCTACTGGCACTCGGACTTCGAGACCTGGCACGCGGAGGACGGGCTGCCCCGGATGCGGACCGTGTCGGTGTCGATCGCGCTGACCGAGAACCACGACACCAACGGCGGCCTGATGATCATGCCGGGCTCGCACCGGACGTTCCTGGGCTGCGCGGGCGCGACGCCCAAGGACAACTACAAGAAGTCGCTGCAGATGCAGGACGCCGGGACGCCGTCCGACGAGGCGCTGACGCGGCTCGCGGACGCGCACGGGATCAAGCTGTTCACCGGCCGGGCGGGTTCGGCGACCTGGTTCGACTGCAACTGCATGCACGGCTCGGGCGACAACATCACGCCGTACCCGCGCAGCAACGTCTTCATCGTCTTCAACAGCGTGGAGAACGCGGCGCAGGAGCCGTTCGCGGCGCCCGTGCGCCGACCGGAGTTCATTGGGGCGCGGGACTTCACGCCGGTGCGGTGAGTCTCTGCCGCAGGGCTGAGCGAGGCGGGCCGGGGGTGCCCCGGCCCACCTCGCTCAGCCGTCCAGTGCCTCCAGCGCGTTCAGCGCCCGGTCGACGTCCGCCGCCGAGTTGTACAGGTGGAAGGAGACCCGCAGATTGCCCGCGCGGGCGGAGGTGACCACCCCGGCCTGCAGCAGGGCGGGCTGTCGGTCGCCGAGGCCGGGCACGGCCACGACCGCCGAGTCGGCCGGGACGGCCGGGTGGTCGAGCCGGTCGACTCCGGCCCGGAAGCGGGCGGCCAGCGCGGTCACATGGGCGTGGATCGTGTCGATGCCGGTGTCGAGCAGCAGCGCGAGGGAGCGCTCGGCGCCGTGGTAGGAGAGGTAGGCCGGGGCCTCGTCGAACCGTCGCGCCGAACGGGCCAGTTCGGTGACCGGGCCGTACGTACTGGCCCACATGTCCTCGCCCGCGACCCAGCCCGCGTGCATCGGCACCAGGGACTCCTGTGCCTCCTCGGTGACGGTGAGGAAGGACGCGCCGCGTGGGGCGATCAGGAACTTGAAGGCACCGGTGACGGTGTAGTCGAACGCCCCGGCATCCAGCGGCAGCCAGCCCGCGGACTGGGTGGCGTCGAGGAACGTACGGGCGCCGTGCGCGGCGGCCGCGGCCCGGACCGCCGCCATGTCCGCGACCCGCCCGTCGGCGGACTGTACGGATGAGAAGGCGACGAGCGCGGTCTGCGGGCCGACCCCGTCGGCGAGCGACTCCAGCGGCACGTACCGCAGCTTGAGGTCGCCGCGGACGGCGAAGGGCGTGATGACGGAGCTGAACTCCCCCTCCGGGAAGAGGACTTCGGCGCCCGCCGGCAGCGACTGGGCGATCATCCCGACGTGGACGGCGACCGAGCTGCCGACGGCCACCCGGTCCACGCCGACGCCCGCGAGCCGAGCGAAGGCGGCGCGGGCCCGGGCCACCACCTCGAAACTGCCCGCCCCCTCGGGGCTCCCGCCGGCGACCTCCTCGGCGAGGGCCTTGACGGCGTCGACGGCGCTGCGCGGCAGCAGTCCACAGCTGGAGGTGTTCAGATACGTCAGCTTCGGCGCGAACTCGGCGCCACCCAGGCTCTCCATGGCCCCAGCCTGGATTCCCCCGAACTCAAAGTCAATTACCGAAATTTACGCGGCATCCCTAAGAAACACTTATGGATACGTCGCGACGGCGCTCGCGGGCGGGATCAGACCGCGCAGCTGCCGTCCGTGTCGCAGACCTCCGCGTCACCGGTCACGGGCTGAAGCACCCGCCCCTCCCACGCCTGCTCCAGCGCCTGGGTGAACACCTCGGCGGGCTGACCGCCCGAGACGCCGTAGCGGCGGTCCAGGACGAAGAACGGCACACCGTTCGCGCCGAGCTCGGCCGCCTCGCGCTCATCGGCCCGTACGGCCTCGGCGTAGGCATCCTCGTCGGCGAGGACGGCCCGCACCTCGGCCTCCTCAAGACCCGCCTCGACGGCGAGCCGCACGAGCACCTCGGCGTCGAAGACGGACCGCTCCTCGGCGAAGTTCGCCCGGTAGGCGAGGTCGAGGAGCTCGTTCTGCCGGCCGCGCTCACGGGCCAGGTGGAGCAGGCGGTGGATGTCGAAGGTGTTGCCGTGGTCACGGCCTTCGGTGCGGTAGCCCAGCCCCTCGGCGCGGGCGTTGGCTGCGACGTGCTCCTCCATCGCGCGCGCCTCCTCGATGCTGCGGCCGTACTTCCGCGCCAGCATGTCCACCACCGGCGCGGTGTCCCCCTTGGCCCGGCCCGGGTCGAGCTCGAAGGAACGGTGCACGACCTCGACCTCGTCACGGTGGGCGAAGGCCGCGAGCCCCTTCTCGAAGCGCGCCTTCCCGATGTAGCACCATGGGCAGGCGATGTCGCTCCAGATCTCGACGCGCATGCTGTTCCACTCCCACTCGTACGGTCCGGAGGGGTCTCCTCCGCTCACGGCAGGGGCAACGCGGCCGTCGCCCGGCTCATTCCTGACCTGGGGGGAGTGTGAGCCGCAGCACGACATGGCTGCCCGCCCGCGGGGCCGTCGGGTCGGGGCGCCAGCCGTGGGCCGCGTAGAAGGCCTGGGCGCGGGTGTTGTGTTCGTACACCTCCAGGCGGGCGGCGGTGACCCCGGTCCTGCGCCAGGCCGCCACGCACGCCGCGTGCAGCGCCGTGCCGACGCCCCGGCGCCAGTGCGCCGGGGCGACATGCAGCTGGGTCAGGTACATGACGCCGTCGCGGACGCCGAAGGCGGCGGCCCCGGCCACCTCGCCCTCCCGCTCGGCGCACAGCACCCGGTCCTGCTCGACGGCGGCCGCCCACCCGGCCCGGCCGCGCGCCAGCCCCTCGGGGCTCTCGAACTCCTCGTCCGGCAGGCGGCCGCGGTAGTAGGTGGCCCGGGCCTGGCGGTGCAGGGCGGCGATGGCGTCGAGATCTTCGGCGTGGGCGTATCTGATCATGCGACCGAGGACGCGGACGGGCCGGGCGGCGGTTGCATGATGTTCCTGCCGGTGACGGGCCTGCTCCACCGGTGGTTCAGGAGCCGTCCCGCAGGCCCTGCGGCCACTGCGGGCGGTACTCGATCCGGTCGAAGGACACCACACAGCCCTCGCCCACCGGCGACTGCGCCATGAAACCGACCAGCGCCGCCGACGCCTGCTCCGTCGTGCCCAGCGAGAAGATCCGCACGAACGTCCACTTCTCGCCGTCCGTCGACGCGTGGAACGCGAACGCCCCTCCGGTCCTGCTGACCCTCAGCCAGACACTGTCACCGTCGACCACGAACGAGTTGGCGTCGTCGGAGTGACCCCGGGTCACGACTGTGCACACCGTCGGCCGGTCCGGCGAGAGCTCAAGGCAGAGCTTGGCCCACTCCCGCTCGGCCACATGGACGTACAGCACACCCGCGTCGAAGGCGGCACCGAAACCCGCCTTCACGCGCGCGATGAGCTGGAAATCGCCCTCCGGCGCGCCCAGCAGGCGCGGCGCGTCCGACGCCGGGTCCAGCGCGTCGCCCGTGGGCGGCACGAAACGGTCCTGCCGGGCGCCCGCCCAGCCGTTCAGCACACCCCGCTCGTACGACCAGTCGGCGTCGGGGCCGTAGGCGCGCAGCGGGAAAGGGAGTTCGGGGAGAACCAGATCCATGGGGGTCAGTCTTCCAGGCGTCCGTCGACACGGCGGGGAAGATCGAGAGGATTGCCGTCACGCAGCTCCCAAGGGAGCAGCGACTCGGGCGTGGACTGGTACGTCACCGGGCGCAGCCAGCGCTCCACGGCGGTCGCCCCGACCGACGTGGAGGTGGAGGTGGTCGCCGGGTACGGGCCGCCGTGGTGCTGCGCGGGGGCGACCGCGACGCCGGTGGGCCAGCCGTCGACGAGGATCCGGCCGGCGAGCTCGGTGAGCTCGGCGAAGAGCTCCCCCGCGCCCTCCTCGCCGTCGCCCATGTGGAGGGTGGCGGTGAGGTTGCCGGGCAGCCGGGTCAGTACGGCCGTGATCTCGTCCCGGGAGGTGTACCGGCCGACGACCGTGACCGGCCCGAAGCACTCCTCAAGGAGCAGCTCGTGCTCGCCCCCGGCGGCCAGCATCTGCGCCGGTACGGTCAGGACGCCCGCGCTCACGGTGTGCTCGCCGCCCGGGCCAGGGGTGACCGGCGCCGCCACACCGGGCAGCGCGCCGCGCTCCCGTACTCCCGCGACGAACGCGTCGCGCATCCGGTGGTCGAGCATCACCCCCGGCTCCGTCTCGCTGACGGCCGCCGTCAGCGCCGCGAGGAGCCGGTCGCCCGCCTCGCCCGCCGGGACGAGGACCAGCCCGGGCTTGGTGCAGAACTGCCCCTCACCGAGGGTCATCGAAGCGGCAAGACCCCCGCCGATCTTCTCGGCCCGCTCCGCGGCCGCCGCCTCGGTGACCACCACCGGGTTGAGGGAGCCCAGTTCGCCGTGGAAGGGGATCGGGACCGGACGGGCCGCCGCCGCGTCGAACAGCGCCCGGCCGCCCCGTACGGAACCGGTGAACCCGGCGGCCGCCACCAGCGGATGGCGGATCAGGGCGAGACCGGCGTCGAAGCCGTGGACCAGGGTGACGACGTCCTCGGGCAGCCCCACGCGCGCGGCGGCGCGGCGCAGCACGGAGGCGCACAGCTCGGAGGTGGCGGGGTGGCCGGGGTGGGCCTTGACGACGACCGGGCAGCCGGCCGCCAGCGCGCTCGCGGTGTCACCGCCGGGGACGGAGAAGGCGAGCGGGAAGTTGGAGGCGGCGTACACGGCGACCACGCCCAGCGGGATCTTGTACCGGCGCAGGTCCGGCCAGGGCGGGGTCTGCCCGGCGTCCGCGTGGTCGATCCGGATGTCGAGGTAGGAGCCCTCCTCGACGGTGGCGGCGAAGGCGCGCAACTGCGCGGTGGTCCGGGCGAGTTCACCGGTGAGGCGGGTGGGACCGAGCGCGGTCTCGGCGTCGGCGGCCTCGATGACGTGGTCGCGGGCCTCCTCCAGGAGGTCCGCGGCGGTCCGCAGCAGGGCGGCCCTGGCCGTACGGTCGGTGAGCGCCGCGCGGGTGGCGTGCGCGGCGCCGACGGCATGGTCGACCTCGTCCGCTGTGGCCTCGACCGCAACCTGCTCGCGCGGCTTTCCCGTCCGGGGGTCCACACTCCACACTGGTTCTGCTGCCACCGCACTGCCCCTGTTCGCTATTCTGAACGCAGTTCCTGTAGGTGAATCGCATTCGCACGGGGACTCTATTGACCGGGCGTACCGTGAACAAGAGGGGCGAGGGGCGAATGTCGACTGCCGATTCGGGTGGGGCTCAGGTCAAGTCGGCCGTACGCACGGTGGAACTGCTCGAATACTTCGCGGGTCGCCCCGGCATGCACTCCCTCGCCGCCGTCCAGGAAGCCGTCGGCTACCCCAAGTCCAGCCTCTACATGCTGCTGCGCACCCTCGTCGAACTCGGCTGGGTGGAGACCGACGCCACCGGCACACGGTACGGAATCGGCGTACGGGCCCTGCTCGTCGGCACCTCGTACATCGACGGCGACGAGGTCGTGACCGCCGCCCGGCCCACCCTCGACCGGCTCTCCGACGACACCACCGAGACCATCCACCTCGCCCGGCTCGACGGCACCAACGTCGTCTACCTCGCCACCCGCCAGTCCCAGCACTACCTGCGCCCCTTCACCCGCGTCGGCCGTCGGCTGCCCGCCCACTCGACCGCGCTCGGCAAGGCCCTGCTCGCCACCCACACCGACGAGCAGGTCCGCAAGCTGCTCCCCGAGAGTCTCCCGGCGGTGACCGAACACACGATCACGGACCGCGAGGAGCTCATCGACGAGCTGCACGCCGTCCGCGAGCAGGGATACGCCGTGGACCGCGAGGAGAACACACTGGGGCTGCGCTGCTTCGGCATCGCGATCCCGTACCGGACCCCGTCGCGCGACGCGATCAGCTGCTCGGTGCCCGTGGCACGGCTGACGCCGGGCCACGAACAGATGATCAAGGACGCGCTCTTCGACGCGCGGGACCGGCTGACGCTGGCGACGCGCCGGCTCTGACGCGGTCATCCGCGATCGGCCAGCGCCTTCTGCCACACCGGGCTGTCGACATAGTGATTGTCGAACCGCTCCGACGACTCCTTGATCTCCTCGAACCCCGCCTCACCCCGCATCACCCGGCCCAGCAGCCGCAGATAGTCGAAGCGCGCCATCCCCGGCGTGAACACGAACAGCACATCCGCCTCGGCGCCCGGCGCGGCCGCGAAGGCGTGCGGGGTATGCGGCGGTACGAGCAGGAAGTCGCCCTGCTCCAGAACGCTCAGCTCTTCCCCCACCATGACCTGGAGCGAGCCGCCGAGCACGAAGAACATCTCGGACGCCTTGGTGTGGAAGTGGGCGGGGGCTCCGACCGCGCCCTTCGCGAAGGAGGAGCGGTAGCTGGTGAGCAGGCCGCCGGTGGTGTCCGAGTCGGCGAGGAGGGTCATCACGCTGCTCGGGTCGGCGGTGGTCTCGGCGTCGGCGCCCCGGGTGAGGACGGGGGCGAAGGCGGGGATGTCCAGGCGTGTCTGTGCGTTCATGAAGATCACCTTAGGGACAGAGCGACCGGCCGGACAGGTCATTTCCGACCTCTGTTCGTGGGTCAATTTCCCTCCCCCACATGACCGCCCGCACATGACCTCCCTCGTACGACCTCGCCCGCACCGCCTCCCCCGCACGGCGGAGGCGGTTCGTCATCAGGCAGGACGTGCCCGTACGGCCCCGGCCAGGAGTGTGGGAGCCATGACACCACCGCTCTCCCCCGGCCGCCGCGCCCTGCGGGCGCTCACCATCGCCGCCTGCCTGCCGTACGTCTCGCTGAAGATCGCCTGGATCGCGGGCAGTCAACTCGGCATTCCCGACGGCAGCGTGCTGCTGGAGCAGCGCGCGGTGATGGCCGTCGCCAACGGCGTCACGGTCCTGATGGACGCCGCCGTCGTCGTCCTCGCCTTCCTGCTGACCCAGGCTTGGGGGCTGCGGGTCCGGGCCTGGCTGCTCGCCGTGCCGATATGGGCGGCGACCGGGCTGCTCGCCCCGATCGTGGTGGCCTACCCCTCGCAGCTGGTCCTCTCGGTGTTCGTGGGTGCCCCGCGCCGGGTCGCCGACGGCCGTCCGTTCCTGGAGGACTGGGTCTTCGGGGTCGTCTACGGCGGTTTCATCATCCAGGCTCTCGCGCTGGGCGCCCTGTTCGTGACGTACGCCCGGGGCCGCTGGGGCCAGGTGGCGCGGGGCCGGGTCGGTGAGCTGCCCCGGTCGCTGTCCGGCCGGGGGACGCGGGCCACGGCCGTCGTCGCCTCGCTCCTCACGCTCGTACCGGTCGCCCTGCACACCCTCTGGGCCTTCGGCGTTCCCGACGGTCTGTCGCGGGCCCGAATCGCGGAGCGCACCACCGACTTCCCCCTCCTGGAGGGCCTGCGGGTCGGCTTCGCGGCGGTCGCTGTGGCGGGGACGCTGATGCTGGTGTTCCGGCTGGGCCGGTCGCTGCGGGTGCGCACCGCGCTGACGATGGCATGGCTGGGTTCGGCGGCGCTCGGCTCCTGGGGCGCCTTTCTGCTGACGGCGGCGCTGCTGCCGGTCGACGATCCCAACAACCAGGTCACGGGGTGGATGGTGACCGCCTACGCTGGAGAAATGATCACGGGGTGCCTGATGGCCTGCTGCATAGCGGTCGTGCTGCGGCGCCGCGGCGCGTAGGGGCGAGGCTCAGGGGTGCGGGGGAGTACGGGCATGGCGGTGGCGGGGGCGCTGTTCGGGCGGCGGGCGCGGCTGCGCTGGGTGCATCTGATCCTGGGCGGCGCGCTGCTGATGCCGTACTGGCTGCTGGGGACGGTCGTCGCCGGGCCGCTGCTGGGCGGGCAGACCATGTTCGCGTCGTCGTTGACCGTGCAGTTCACGGCCTATGCGATCGCGCTGCCGCTGGCCGCCGTCACGGCGCTGTTCCCGCTGACCCGGCCGATGTCGGTGGCAGCGGCGCGGTCGCTGTGCGGGGTGCCGGGGGGCCGGTTCGCGGAGGGTCCGGCGGACAGCCGGGACGCGCGGCTGCGGACGGCGGGCTGGTACACGCTGCATGTCGGGCTCGGCGGGCTGATCAGTGGTGCGACGCTGGCGTTGCCGCCGTTCGCGGTGACGACGATGCTGCTGCCGTTCTCGCCCGGTCTGCGTGCCTCAGCGGTGAGCCACTTCTGGTCGCTGGACCAGGAGTGGCTGGTGTACGGGGGTGTGCCCGCGGGGCTGTTGATGCTGCTGGCGCTCGTGGCGGTGGCGGCGGGGGCGGGGGCGTTCATGGCCCGTCAGGCGCCGCGGCTGCTGGGTCCCACCCCGGCGGACCGGCTGGCGGCTGCCGAGCGGCGCGCGGCCGAGCTGGCCGTACGAAACCGGCTGGCGCGGGAGCTGCACGATTCGGTGGGCCATGCGCTGAGTGCGGTGACGTTGCAGGCGGGTGCGGCGCGGCGGGTGCTGGATTCGGATGCGGCGGCGGATGTGGAGTTCGTCCGGGAGGCGCTGGCGGCGATCGAGGAGACCACGCGGCGCACGGTCGGTGAACTGGACGCGGTACTGGGGCTGTTGCGGCAGGGCGAGGACGACGGGGAGCTGCCGGGGCCGGGGCTTGAGGCGTTGGACGGGCTGCTGGCGGGGGCGGCCGGGGCGAAGGTGGCGCTGAGGTTGGGCGAGGGTCTTGACCGGGTGCCGGCGGCGGTGTCCAGGGAGGCGTACCGGATCGTTCAGGAGGGTCTGACGAACGCGGTGCGGCATGCCGGCGGGGAGCCGGTGACGGGGTGGATCGGTGTGGACGGTGAGGAGTTGGAGATCGTGATGGAGAATCCGCTGTCGGCCGGGGGGCCGGTGGTCCGGCCGGGCGGTGGCCGTGGGCTGCGTGGTCTGGAGGAGCGGGCCCGGCTGCTGGGTGGTACGGCGGCGTCGGGTCCGGTGGGCGGGGTGTGGCGGCTGGCGACGCGGCTGCCGGTGGGGGGTGGCCGGTGATGGATGCTCCGATCAGGGTCGTTCTGGCGGACGACGAGCGGATGGTGCGTACGGCGCTGCGGGTGATCCTGGACGCCGAGCCGGATGTCGAGGTGGCCGGGGAGGCGTCCACGGGGGCCGAGGCGGTGTCGGTGGTGCGTGAGGTGCGGCCCGATGTGGTGCTGATGGATGTGCGGATGCCGGAGATCGACGGAATCCGGGCCACGGAGCAGATTCTGGCCACGATGGAGCGGCCGCCGAGGATCGTGGTGGTGACGACGTTCGAGAACGACGCGTATGTGTATGACGCGCTGCGGGTGGGGGCGGCGGGGTTCGTGTTGAAGCGGTCGGCGGCGGAGGAGCTGGTGGCGGCGGTACGGCTGGTGGCGCGGAGTGATTCGCTGCTGTATCCGGCGGCGGTGCGGGGGCTGGCGGCGGAGCATGCGCGGCGGCGGCCGGCGGCTCCGGCGTGGGTGGCGCGGCTGACCGAGCGGGAGGCGGATGTGCTGCGGCTGATGGCGACGGGGTTGACGAACGCGGAGATCGCGGGGCGGCTGGGGGTCGGGCCGGCGACGGTGAAGACGCATGTGGCGGCGGTGCTGGCGAAGACGGGGGCGCGGGACCGTACGCAGGCGGTGATCGCGGCGTACGAGTCGGGGTTCATCACGCCGGGGTAGGGACCCCGCGGGCAGCGCGGAGATGAGGATTCCCTGAGAAACCGGACACATCGGGAACGAGGGCCGGCTTTCCGCTCGTCCCGTCTGCGGGATGAACACAACGATCAGGCGGGCGGCTGTCTTCTCGCTGCTGCTGGTGGTCGCCCTGCTGATGCGGGCGACCTGGGTGCAGGCGTACGAGGACAGGGCGCTCGCGGACGACAAGAACAACCGCCGGAAGGTGATCGCGCAGTACGCGCAGCCGCTCGGGGACATCATCGTGGCCGGTTCGCCGGTCACCGGTTCGAAGAGGACGGAGGGTGGTGATCTGGCGTACAAGCGCACCTACACGCAGGGCGAGCTGTACGCCGCCGTCACGGGCTTCAGTTCGCAGGTGTACGGCGCCACGCAGCTGGAGGGTGTGTACGCGGATGTGCTGGACGGGACCGACTCGCGGCTGAAGAGTCCGCTGGACGCGTTGACGCGTGAGCAGCAGGATCCGGGTGATGTGCTGACGACGATCGATCCGGCGGTGCAGAAGGCGGCGTACGAGGCGCTCGGCTCGAAGAAGGGCGCGGCGGTGGCCGTCGATCCGAAGACGGGGCGCATCCTGGGGATGGTGAGTACGCCGTCGTACGACCCGTCGAAGATCGCGGGCGGGACGGACGGGGCGGCCTGGCGGAAGCTGACCGCCGATGAGGACAAGCCGCTGGTGAACCGGGCGATGCGGCAGCCGTTGCCGCCGGGCTCGACGTTCAAGCTGGTGGTCGCCGCGGCGGCGCTGGAGGACGGGCTGTACGGGTCGGTGGACACGGCGACGAAGAGCCCGGATCCGTACACGCTGCCGGGGACGGTGCGGGTGCTGGAGAACGAGAACCGGTCGGCGCCGTGCGAGAACGCCACGATCCGTACCGCGCTGCGGTATTCGTGCAACAACGTCTTCGCGAAGATGGCCGTGGATCTCGGCCAGGCGAAGGTGAAGGCGATGGCGGAGAAGTTCGGCTTCAACAACCAGAAGCTGGATGTGCCGGTACGTGCCTACGCGAGTGTGTATCCGTCGAAGATGGACGACGCACAGACGGCGCTGTCGGGGATCGGGCAGTTCGATGTGACGGCGACGCCGCTGCAGATGGCGCTGGTGTCGGCCGCCATTGCCAACGACGGTGTGCTGGTGGCGCCGCACATGGTGTCGAAGGTGGTGGACGGGGACGGCAATACGCTCCAGTCGTTCGAGGACACCGGTTCGACGCGGATCGTGTCGTCCGGGACCGCCGAGCAGCTGCGTGAGGCGATGCGGACGGTCGTGGAGCAGGGCACGGGGAGCAACGCCCGGATCGACGGCGCGGAGGTGGGCGGCAAGACGGGTACGGCGCAGCACGGCGAGAACAACAGCAAGACGCCGTACGCATGGTTCACGTCGTACGCCAAGGATTCCGCCGGGAAGGAGGTCGCGGTGGCGGTGCTCATCGAGGACTCGGGGGCGGCGCGCTCGGAGGTGAGCGGCAATGGTCTGGCGGCTCCGGTGGCGCAGAAGATGATGGCCGCGGCGCTGAAGTAGACCCTGGGTCGGGGGCGGGGCGGGCCGCACGGTATGCAGGGGGTCTCGATCGACGTCCCTGTGTTGGCGGAGGAGTTCCGTGCGGCTGCCTCGTTCCCTGTCCGGCTGGACCATGGCGGTCTTCGGTGTGCTCGCCGCGGCGCTTGGTGTCGTGGGGCTGGTCGCCCCGGATGTGATGATCTCGCTGATGGGTTTCGAGCCCATACCCTCGGCCCGCCGGGCGGAGGGTGACCACACCCTGGTGTTCCTCCTGGCATCGTCGATGGCGGCGCTGAACATGGGTGTGTACTACGTGCTGGCCGCCTTGGCGGACTGGCGTGCGTTCTTCCGCTGGACGGTCCCTTTCCGACTGCTGACCTGTGCGGTGTTCACGACGGCGGTCCTGTCGGGCCGGGCGGCGGAGGGCTTTCTCGGGGTGGGGATCTGGGAGGGCGTGGGGGCGGTGGTGACCGGGGCGGCGCTGCGGTACGAGGACCGGCGGCCGGCCGCCCGCGGATGACAGCCCCGGTCCTGCGCCGGATATCCGGGTGACGGGCGCGGGCGGCGGCCTGGATGATGCGGCCATGCCACGACCGTATGGATTCAGTTACGAGCAGCGCGCCGACGGCACCGTCGAGATCGTGCACCAGGGCCGCGCGGCGGGGACGCTGCGCGGCGCCCGGGCGGAGAGGTTCCTCCAGGAGGCGGAGTCCGGGGACGCGCAGCTGGTGATGGCGCGCTGGACCGGCGCGTACAAGCACGGCAACGAACGGCTGGCCCGGCAGCATCCGCGCAATCGGGGTGCACGCGGATAGCGGAACGTTTCGCAAGGTAAGGGAACGGCAAAGCGGCGTCGCTCGTTACCGAGAGCATGACCGCAATGACCCCCGGCTCGAACATCCCCCTCGGCGTGACCCGTGTGGCGGTGGACGTCACCGCACCGGTGCGGCTCGACGTATCGGGCCTGCTGCTCACCGCCGACGGCAAAGTGCGCTCCGACGACGACTTCATCTTCTACAACCAGCCGACGGGACCGGGTGTGACCTACCGGTCCGGTGGGGGCGCCGCCCCCGACGCGATCATCGTGGACACCTCGGCCGTGCCCGCCGGGATCGAGAAGATCGTGGTGACGGCGAGCCCGGACGCCGCGGGGCAGACGTTCCAGGGCATCGAGCCGACGGCGACGATCCGTGACGCCGACAGCGGCACGGCGCTGGCCACGTTCACGCCGCCGCAGCTCGGGTCCGAGACGGCGCTGGTGGTCGTGGAGATCTATCTGCGGGGCGGCGCCTGGAAGGCGCGTGCCGTGGGCCAGGGCTATGCGAACGGGCTGGCCGGGATCGCCACGGACTTCGGTGTCTCGGTCGAGGAGGAGCCCCCTGCGGCCCCCGCGGCCCCGGCCGACCCGAGGCTGGCCGCTCCCCCGGTCCCCGCCGCGGCGCCCGCCGCCCCTGCTTCCGCCGCTGCCGCGCCCGCGCCCGGCGCCGGGAAGATCAATCTGGACAAGGGCCGGGTCAGTCTGCAGAAGAACCAGACGGTGTCCCTGGTCAAGGGCGGCCGTCCGCTGCTCTCCCAGGTCAAGATGGGTCTGGGCTGGGAGCCCGCCTACCGCGGCAAGGACATCGACCTCGACGCGTCGGTGATCGCGTACGGCCCGCAGCGCAACCACCTGGACAGCTGCTACTTCGGCAAGCTGAGCATCCTGAACGGCTCGGTCAAGCACTCCGGCGACAATCTGACCGGCGAGGGCGCGGGTGACGACGAGGTGATCGTGGTCGACCTGGGCCGGCTGCCGGCCGAGGCGACGGGCCTGGTGTTCACGGTGAACTCCTTCTCCGGGCAGAAGTTCACCGAGGTCGCCAAGGCGTACTGCCGGCTGATGGACGCGGCGACGGGCGAGGAGCTGGTCCGCTTCGACCTCACCACCGCCGAACCGCAGACCGGCGTCATGATGGCGAAGCTGATCAAGCAGTTCTCCGGTGAGTGGGAGATGACGGCGATGGGCGACTTCGTGAAGTCCCGTACGGTCCGGGGCATGGTGAAGCCCGCCGCGCAGTCGCTCTGACGGTACGGACGGTTCGTAGGCGCTACGGGAACGGCCCGCCGGGGATCTCCGGCGGGCCGCTCCCGTGTACGGCGGGGCTCAGTCGCCGGTTGCTCAGTCGCGGGGTGCGCGGCGCCAGGGGCCGGTGGCGGACGTGGCGGCGAAGTCTCTACGGGTGAGGGGCATCGCGGTCTCCCGGGGTCGGCCGCTGTCGGCCACACGTTCGCGCTCACGTATAAACGGCAGTTGAACATGGACCGACATGGATCTACCGCGAGAGGCCTCCTTCCATGAATCTGCCCGCAGCCGGCCGCCGTGTCCTCGTCACCGGCGCGTCGCGTGGCCTCGGCCGCGCGGTCGCGCAGGCCTTCGCCGCCAACGGGGACCGGGTGGCCGTGCATTTCGGCACCCGCGCCGACGAGGCCCGCGAGACGCTCGACTCCCTGACGGGCTCGGGCCAC
Organism: Streptomyces sp. NPDC039465; assembly: GCF_055639315.1. Taxonomy (NCBI): domain Bacteria; kingdom Bacillati; phylum Actinomycetota; class Actinomycetes; order Kitasatosporales; family Streptomycetaceae; genus Streptomyces; species Streptomyces sp. NPDC039465. Next base: position 100,651 of record NZ_JBVKAP010000001.1, read on the forward strand.
GCCCTGACGGGCGGCGACCTGTCCGACCCTGCGGGTGCGGCGGCGGTGGTGGAGGCGGCGGCCGAGGCGCTGGGCGGCATCGATGTGCTGGTGAACAACGCGGCGGTGAATGTGCGTCATCCGCTGGCGGAGACTCCGTACGAGGAGTGGGTGGCGGTGTGGCAGCGGCATGTGGCGGTGAACCTGCTGGCCACGGCGCATGTGAGCCATCAGGTGGCGCGTCGCATGATCGACGCGGGTGGGGGCGGGCGGATCGTGAACATCGGCTCGCGCGGCGCGTTCCGGGGGGAGCCGGACCACCCGGCGTACGGCGCGACGAAGGCGGCGGTCCACGCGCTGGGCCAGTCCCTGGCGGTCTCCCTGGCCCCGCACGGCATCGGCGTGGCGTCCGTGGCCCCCGGCTTCTTCACCACGGAACGCGTGGCCCCCCGCCTCTCTGGCCCGGAGGGCGCGTCGATCCTGGCCCAGAGCCCCTTCGGCCGCGTGGCCACGCCGGAGGAGATCGCGGGGGCGGTGATGTGGTTGGCGTCGCCGGGGGCGGAGTGGGCGGCGGGGACGGTGTTGGACATGAATGGGGCGTCGTACTTGCGGACGTGACGGTGGCTCCGCCGGTTGTGCGCGTCGAAACGTTCAGGCCCTTCCGGGTGGGCCAGGCCCGTCGGGGGTGGGCCTTGGCGGTCGGGGGTGGGCCTGCGCCGTCGGGGTGGGCCCGGGCCGCGCCGCCCGTCGGGGCGTTTTCGCCCGCCCGGGCGGGGGTGCGGCCGAGGCGGTCCCGCGGGAACGTGGCCGGAACGGCACCGCCGTCGTAGCGTGCGGGCCCGTCGGGGTGGGCCGGGACCGAAAGCGCGCCGCCCGTCGGGGCGTTGTGCCCACCCTCCCCCAGACTCCGTCCGGGGGGACCCCCAGCCCAGCGGAACGTATGCCCACAACGGGCCCGAGATCCGGCGCCGCGTAGCCGGCAGCGCTGGAAAGGCGCGAGCCCCAACGCCCGCGCCGCGCAGTCGCACGCCCCGCAGCGAAGCCCCACCCCGCGCCGCGCAGCCGGCGCGCCCAGGGGCCCGGGGCACCGCCCCGGCCCCACCCCCCACCCGCCCCCGGCAGGGTTTCGGGAAGGGGCGGGGTGGGGGAAACTCAGGCCTGCGAGCGAGCCTTGAAGGCCGCCTTGCGGGCCTCCTTCGCCGAGTGCTTGTCGCGGTGGAGGCGGCCCATCGCCTCCAGGACCTCCGCCGTCGCCGGGTGGTTCACCCGCCACGCCGCGTCGAAGAAGCCGCTGTGCTGGCCCGTCAGGCCCTCGACGAGGTCCTGGAGTTCTTCGAGGTCGCCGTCGGCATCCAGCTGCGCGGCGATCGTGTCGATGGCCAGCCAGAAGATCATGGCCTCCGGCGGCGGCGGCACGTCCGACGCGCCGCGTTCGGCGAGCCAGACGCGGGCGAGGCCGCCCAGTTCGGGGTCGTCGAGGACGTCGCGGACGGCGGGTTCGGCGTCGGGGCCGACGAGGGAGAGGGCCTGCTGGCAGTGGAGGCGGCGCAGCGGGGAGCCGGCGTCGGTGCCGCGGGCGGCGGCGAGGAGTTCGCGGGCGCCGGCGAGGGGTTCGCGGCGGGCGATCCACAGTTCGGTCTCGGCGCGGGCGGAGGGCTCGGGGTAGTGGGCGAGACCGTCGAGGAGGGTGTCCGCGCCCTTGTCGGCGAGGTCGCCGACGGCGGGCGCGTCGACGCCGGCCTCCAGCATGCGGGCGCGGATGCCATAGAGGCCGAGCGGGGTGAGGCGGACCATGCCGTAGCGGCTGACGTCCTCGTCGTCGACGGGCGGCGCGGGCTCCTCGCCCTCCTCGGCCATGAGGGCTTCGTCGACGGGCTGGTAGGCGACGAGGCCGATCGGTTCGAGGAGCCGGAACTGGTCGTCGAGCCGCATCATCGCCTCGGAGACCTGCTCCAGGACGTCGTCGGTGGGCTCCCCCATGTCGTCGGGGACGATCATCGACGCGGCGAGCGCGGGCAGCGGCACCGGTCCTTCACCGGAGCCGCCTTCGGCGACGGTGAGCAGGTAGAGGTTGCCGAGGACGCCCTCGAGGAACTCGGCTTCGGCCTCGGGGTCCCAGTCGAGCGCGTCGAAGTCGATCTCGCCGTTCTCGCCGATGACGTCGGCGATGTCGTCGAGGACGGGCGCGGTGGCGTCGGCGAAGACGACGTCGAGGCCGTCGAGCCAGAGGCCGAGGACGTCCTGTGGGGCGCCGCCGGTGACGAGGGCGAGGTTGTCCCCGGCGGTGGCGGTGCCGAATTCAGCTTCCCCCTCCTCCGAAGGCTCCACGACGTCGACGAGTCCGGTGTCGACGGCCACCCGCCAGGCTTCGCTGGCGTACGCGGCGCCGTCCTCGTCCGGCGCGAGGCCGAGGACGCGGGCGGCCTCGGGCAGCTGCTCGTCGGCGAGTTCGCCGCCGGCGCCGACGCGGGTGTCGGGTCCGGCCCAGCGGGCGAGGCGGACGGCCCGCGCGAGCAGCGGGCTGGCGAGTGCGTCCCTCGCCAGTTCCGCGTCCGAGTGCAGCCGTACGGGCGGCAGGGTGGGGCGGTCCGAGACCATCGGGGATTCTCCTCGGGGCATACGTGTTCCAGGCGCGTGTTCCAGGCCGACCCAGCGTAGACGCTATTCGTCCGGTGCCTGCCGCTTCATGAGCCGGTCACCATCCGTACCCCCGGCAACTCTTGACAAGTTCCTTACTCACACAAGAGATTGACGCGCGTAGATCCATCGACCGATCCTCCAAGCACTTTCGGAGCCCTTTGATGCCTTCCTCCATACCGAGATCCGCGGCCGTTTCGACCGTCGTCGCCGCCGCTCTCGCCGCCGGTCTGCTGGCCGGTTCCGCCACCGCCGCCGCCGAGGACACCGCCCCGGCCGTGGTGCGTATCCACGACATCCAGGGCACGACCCGCACCTCCCCGCTCGCCGGCCAGGCGGTCACGGATGTCACGGGCATCGTGACGGGCGTGCGGACGTACGGCTCCAAGGGCTTCTGGTTCCAGGACCCGCAGGGTGACGGGGACGCGGCCACCAGCGAGGGCGTCTTCGTCTACACGGGCTCCGCGCCGACCGTCGCGGTCGGCGACGCGGTGAAGGTGTCGGGCACGGTCGGCGAGTACGTGCCGGGCGGTCTGAAGTCGGGCAACCAGTCGGTCACCCAGATCACCAAGCCGGCCGTGACGGTCGTCTCCTCCGGGAACGCCCTGCCCGCGCCCGTCCGGATCTCGGCGAAGTCCGTTCCGTCCGTGTACGCGCCCGAGGGCGACCCGGCCGCCGGGGGCTCCATCAACGGGCTGACGCTGCGCCCGGAGACGTACGCCCTGGACTACTACGAGTCCCTGGAGGGCACCAACGTCACGATCGGCTCGTCGCGGGTGGTCGGCGCCACCGACCCGTACTCCGAGCTGTGGGTGACGGTGAAGCCGTACGAGCACGCGAGCCGCCGCGGCGGCACGGTCTACGGCTCGTACACCTCGCAGAACACCGGCCGGCTCCAGATCCAGTCGCTGACCCCGATCGCCCAGCAGCCGTTCCCGAAGGCGAACGTCGGTGACGTGCTGTCGGGGACGACCGAGGGCCCGCTCGACTTCAACCAGTTCGGCGGCTACACGCTGACGGCCCGCACGCTGGGCACGGTCGTGGACCGTGGTCTGGAGCGGGAAACCACCGAGCCGCAGCGCCGCGGCGAGCTGGCGGTGGCCACGTACAACGTGGAGAACCTGGACCCGTCGGACCCGCAGGAGAAGTTCGACGCGCTGGCCAAGGCGGTCGTGGAGAACCTTGCGTCGCCGGACATCGTGGCCCTGGAGGAGATCCAGGACAACAACGGCGCCAAGAACGACGGCACGGTCGCCGCCGACCAGACGCTGAAGAAGTTCACGGAGGCGATCGCGGCCGCCGGCGGCCCGGCCTACGCGTGGCGCTCGATCGACCCGGTCAACAACAAGGACGGCGGCGAGCCCGGCGGCAACATCCGCCAGGTCTTCCTCTTCAACCCGGAGCGGGTCTCGTTCACCGACCGCGCCGGCGGCGACGCGCAGAGCGCGACCGGTGTGGTGCGCGGCGAGAAGGGCCGGGCGGCGCTGACGCTGTCCCCGGGCCGGATCGACCCGGCGAACACGGCCTGGGACAACAGCCGCAAGCCGCTCGCGGGTGAGTTCACCTTCAAGGGCAAGACGGTCTTCGTGATCGCGAACCACTTCGGTTCGAAGGGCGGCGACGAGTCGCTGGTCTCGCACCACCAGCCGCCGAACCGTTCCTCCGAGGTGAAGCGGCTGCAGCAGGCGCAGGCCGTGAACACCTTCGTGAAGGACATCCTGAAGGTGCAGCGCGGCGCGGACGTGGTCGTCCTCGGTGACATCAACGACTTCGAGTTCTCCGAGACGACGAAGGCGCTCACCGACGGCGGTGTGCTGTACCCGGCCGTGAAGTCGCTGCCGCGCAGCGAGCGGTACTCGTACGTCTTCCAGGGCAACAGCCAGGTCCTCGACCAGATCCTGACGAGCCCGTCGATCGACGACTTCGAGTACGACAGCGTGCACATCAACGCCGAGTTCGCCGAGCAGAACAGCGACCACGACCCGCAGGTGCTGCGCTTCCGCCCGTAACTCCTCCCCGCATTCTCAGGACACGCCCGCGCTGAGGCTCAGCGCGGGCGTGTACCGCTTCACGCCGCCGCCGACGACACCCGGGTACGTCTGCACCTTGCGCCACTGGGGAGTGTCCGCGCCGATGCCGTCACCGGGCGCGGCGAGGGCCTCGATGTGGGCCTCTGCGCTCTCCCACTCGGCGTAGTTGAGGATGCGGGTGCCGTCGACGCTGATGTGGAAGTTTCCGGAGATGCCGCCGGGGTGCGGGTTCGGGTCGGTCGCCAGTGCCTCGAAGACGCCGTCCACCCAGTCCCGCTGCCGGTCGGCGTCGGGGCCGTCGAACGTGACGTCCACGACGACGATGCTGCCCGGTACGCGATGGTCGTCCTGCGCCGACTTCTCGGCGCGGTAGAGCTCGTACGAGTTGACCTCGACGCGTTCGATGCCGGGGACGGCGGCGTCGATCTCGGCGTTGCGGTCGTCGCGGTGGCGGGCGAAGAAGTCCTGGAAGGCCTGCTCGCTGCGCCACTGCGAGTAGTGGAAGAGCGTGTCGCCGTCCTCCCCGATGTAGACGGTGTACGAGAGGATCCCGCTGTCGGGCCAGGCGCGGCTCTGCCAGGTCTTGCGGATGGCGTCGACGGCGGCGCGCTGGCGCTCGGGGGTCCCGACCCGCCAGGTGCTGGCCTTGACGACTCCGACGTCGGCGCGGGTGAGGTCGGGACGGGCGTCGGTGTGGAGGCGGGCGTGGACGGTCATGGTGGTGTTCCCCTTCCGGTGGTGGGCGCCTGGGCGGCGCGTAGGACCATCGTGGAACGTCAACCAAAGTTGAGGTCAAGCGTGGATCACGGATACTTCCGGCCATGATCTTCCGACCCGCCACCCACACCGAACTGCCCGCCGTCCTCGCCCTGCTGGCCGACGAGGACACCGTCGTCGATCCGGCGTCCATAGTCGTGGACGAGGCGTACGAACGGGCCTTCGCCGCGATCGAGGCCGACGGCCGCAACGAGATGCTGGTGCTGGTCGACGGGGACACCGTGGTCGGCTGTCTTCAGGCGACGTACATTCCGGGCCTCGGCAAGGGGGGGCGCCGAGCGGGCCCTGATCGAGGCGGTGCGGATCAGGGCCGACCGGCGGGGCGGCGGGCTCGGCCGGGAGCTGATGACGCGCGCGGTGGCGCGCGCCCGTGAGCGTGGCTGCGCGCTGGTCCAGCTGACGAGCGACAAGCGCCGGGCGGAGGCCCACCGCTTCGGCCCGGGATTGTTCAGCGGTGCTAACCCTGCCTGACAAGAAGAACTAAGTGGACCTTCATCTTCGGGGGCGCGGAGACTGCGAGGATGACGATCGTTGACTGTGAACAGCCTCCTCGTCCGTTCGGCCGCGCGCTGTGCGCGATGATCACGCCGTTCACCGACTCCGGTGAGCTCGATCTCGGCGCGGCGCGGCGCCATGCGGCGCGTCTGGTCGCGGAGGGCTGCGACGGCCTGGTCCTCAACGGCACGACCGGCGAGTCGCCCACCACGAGCGACGCGGAGAAGTCGGCGCTGGTACGGGCCGTGCGGGAGGAGGTCGGGGACGGTGTCGCGGTCGTGGCGGGCGTCGGCACGTCCGACACCCGGCACACGCTGGCGCTGGCCCGGCAGGCCGAGGAGGCCGGCGCGGACGGGCTGCTGGTGGTGACGCCGTACTACAGCCGTCCACCGCAGGACGCGGTGCGGGCGCACTTCCTGCGGGTGGCGGACGCGAGCGGGCTGCCGTTGATGCTGTACGACATTCCGGGGCGCACGGGGACCCGGATCGAGCCGGGGACGCTGCTGGAGCTGGCGGGGCATCCGCGGATCGTGGCGGTCAAGGACTGCGCGTACGACCTGCTGGGCAGCGCGAAGGTGATCGCGCGTACGTCGCTGGCGTACTACTCGGGGTGCGAGGAGCTGAATCTGCCGCTGTACGCGCTGGGTGGGGCGGGTTATGTCAGTACGGTTGCCAATGTGGCGCCGCGCGCGATGCGGGCGGTGCTCGACGCGTTCGACGCGGGTGACACGGTGGCGGCGCGGCGGCTGAATCAGCGGACGCTGCCGCTGGCCGAGCTGATGATGGCGTCGGGGCTGCCGGGCACGGTGACGGTGAAGGCGCTGCTCGGCGGGGCGGTGCGGGAACCGCTGCAGCCCGCCGGCCGGGAGGCGGCCGCCGGGCTGCGGGCTGCGTACGAGGAGCTGGTTCAGCCGGAGACGTGAGTGCGGCCGAGGATGTTCGCGTGCTCCAGGACGTCTTCGGCGGGGTCGTCGATCTGACCGGTGTGGATCAGGGCGACGACCGGGCCGTTGTGGGAGTCGCGGTTGGTCTCGTCCGCGGTGGCGGTGGTGGCGGGCAGCAGGACGGCCAGGAAGGTCAGCGCCCCCGCCACCGTGGATCTGGTCCTCATGTCACTCCTCGCATCAGATGATCGGTCGGCTCTGCGTCGTGTTCAACGCGGAGCCGGCCCGATCAGTTGTGGCTGTGGAGGATGTCGTTGAGGCCGCCCCAGACCGCGTTGTTCGGGCGGGCCTCGACGGCGCCGGTGACCGAGTTGCGGCGGAAGAGGATGTTCGAGGCGCCGGAGAGCTCGCGGGCCTTGACGATCTGGCCGTCGGGCATCGTGACGCGGGTGCCGGCGGTGACGTAGAGACCGGCCTCGACGACGCACTCGTCGCCGAGCGCGATGCCGACACCGGCCTCGGCGCCGATCAGGCAGCGCTCGCCGATGGCGATGACGACGTTGCCGCCGCCGGAGAGGGTGCCCATGGTGGAGGCGCCGCCGCCGATGTCGGAGCCGTCGCCGACGACGACACCGGCCGAGATGCGGCCCTCGACCATCGACGTGCCGAGCGTGCCGGCGTTGAAGTTGACGAAGCCCTCGTGCATGACGGTGGTACCGGCGGCGAGGTGCGCGCCGAGCCGGACGCGGTCGGCGTCGGCGATCCGGACGCCCTTGGGGGTGACGTAGTCGGTCATGCGCGGGAACTTGTCGATGGACGTCACCTGGAGGTGGAGCCCCTCGGCGCGGGCGTTGAGGCGGACCTTCTCGACGTCGTCGACGGCGACCGGGCCGAGCGAGGTCCAGGCGACGTTGGCGAGGACGCCGAAGAGGCCGTCGAGGCTCACGCCGTGCGGCTTGACCAGGCGGTGGGAGAGCAGGTGCAGACGCAGGTAGGCGTCGTGCGCGTCGAGCGGCTTGTCGTCCAGGGAGCCGATGACGGTACGGACGGCGACGACCTCGACCCCACGGCGGGCGTCCACGCCGATGGCCTTGGCGGCGCCCGCGCCGAGGAGAGTGACGGCGTCGTCGGCGGTGAGCCGCTGGGTGCCGGCCGGGCCGGGCTCGGCGACGAGCTCGGGGGCGGGGAACCAGGTGTCGAGGACGGTGCCGTCGCCGGCGATGGTGGCGAGGCCGGCGGCGACGGCGCCGGTGGTGCGCGGTGCGGTGGTGCTGTCGGGCGAGTCAGTCATGAGGGAAACCTAACCGGCGGGGGCGCGCCGGGGCGAACCGGTCTCAGGTACCGGTCGGCGGCGGGGGCGGGCCCTCATCGGGCCGAGGGTTCACGGGAGGAGGCGGTGCAGCATGTCGCGGGCGTGGGCTTCGTCGTACTGGCCGCCGGTGAGCAGGACCTGGAGGCAGAGGCCGTCCATCAGGGCGACGAGGGCGCGGGCGGTGGCGGGGTCGGTGCGGTGGGAGAGGGCGGCGGTGACGGTGTCGGTCCATTCGGCGGCGACGGGGCGCAGGGCGGGGCGGCGCAGGGCGGCGAGATAGAGCTCGTACTCCAGCTCGACCGCGGTGCGGTCGCCGGCGATCCAGCGGCCCATGAGGCGGGCGAGTTCGGTGGCGAGGTCGCGGCCGGGGTCGGTGAGGGCCTCGCTGGTGGCTACGGCCGCGGCGAAGGACTCGCCCGCCTGGCGCAGGGCGGCGACGAGGAGTTCGTCGAGGGAGGCGAAGTGGTACGTGGTGGAGCCGAGCGGGACGTCGGCCTCGGCGGCGGCGGTGCGGTGGCTGAGGCCGGCGATGCCGCTCTCGGCGACGACTCTGAGGGCGGCGTCGATGATGCGCTGGCGGCGGTCGGGGTCGTAGCGGCGGGGCATCAGTGCGCGCCGCCGAGGTTGAGGACGATGACGCCGGCGATGACCAGGAGGATGCCGGTGATTTTGATCAGGCTGGTGGATTCGCCGAGGAAGAGCATGCCGATGGCTGCGACGGCGGCGGTGCCGATGCCGGACCAGATGGCGTAGGCGGTGCCGATCTGGAGGGTTTTGAGGGTCTGCGCGAGCAGGGCGAAGGCGATGAGGTAGCCGGTCACGGCGATCAGGGAGGGCCAGAGCCGGGTGAAGCCGTCGCTGTATTTCATGGCCGTGGTGGCGGCGATCTCGGCGGCGATGGCGCCGGCCAGCAGTCCGTATCCCATGCGTACGACCGTACACAACGTTGCGTACGGTCGTACACTGCACCGCCCGCTACCTTGTGTCCATGACATTTCCTACGGGGCCGTACGGCTGGGCTTCCCCGCCGCCGCCCAAGCCCGGAGTGATACCCCTCGCGCCGCTCGGACTCGGCGAGATCCTGGGCGGTGCGTTCGCGACGCTGGGCCGCCACTGGAAGCAGCTGCTCGCCGTCGCGCTGGTCGCCTACGGCGGGGCCGCGGTGCTGATCGGCGCGGCGCTCGTGGTCGCGTACGCGGCGGTCGCGGACCATCTGCCGCGCGTCTTCGACCTGCCGTCGGGGCAGAGCCCGGCCTGGGAGGACGGACGGCCGCTGCTGATCGCGCTGGCCGCCGTGTGGGTCGTGGGCATCGTCGGGCTGCTGCTGGCGAACGCGGTGCTCTACGCGGCGTGCCCGGCGGTCCTCCAGGACGCGGTCCTGGGCCGGCCCACCACCTTCGGGGTGGTGTGGGGGCGGGCCTGGAAGCGGATGCCGGCGGTCCTCGGCACGGTCTTCCTGACGGCGCTGATCATCCTGGTGCCCGTCGCGCTGTTCATGATCGGGTTCATCGGGCTGATGATCGCGCTGCTCGCGGCGGCCGGCGACGCGTTCACCAGCTCCCCGGCCCTGCCGCTGCTCGCCCTGCTCGGGGCGCTGCTGGTGGCGCCGGTGTCGACCTGGCTGTGGGTGCGCTACAGCCTGGCCCCGGCGGCGGCCGTCTTCGAGGGTCAGGGGGCGCTGGCCGCGATGGGCCGCTCGGCGGACCTGGTCCGCGGCTTCTGGTGGCGGATCTTCGGCATCACGCTGCTGGCGGGCCTCCTGGCGGGCCTGGTGAACTACGCCATCCAGCAGGTGTTCACCCTGCTGGTGTCGGTCCCGACGTCCTCCTTCGGCCAGGTCGACTCCGGCAGCGAGCTGGTGGCGCTGTTCTCGGGCCTGCTGGTCGTGATGCTGATCGCCCAGCTGGTGGGCCAGATCGTCGCGGCGACCTTCCCCCAGCTGGTGGCCGGCCTGCTCTACGTGGACCAGCGCATCCGCAAGGAGAACCTGGCCCCGACGTTGGCGGAGGCGGCGGCGGTCCCCGTCAGTCGATGAGCGAGGCCTTGGGCCTCAGCACACAGAACTCGTTGCCCTCGGGATCGGCGAGGACGACCCACGACACGTCCTCGCCCTGCCCGACGTCGACCCGCCGGGCCCCGAGCCGCACAATCCGCTGCACCTCGGCGTCCTGATCGTCGGGCGTGAGATCGATGTGCAGCCGGTTCTTGCCGGTCTTCTCCTCGGGCACGGGCACGAAGCACATCCCGGGCAGCGCATGCTCGTGCGCCCCGATGACGACCTCGTCCCCGGCCTCGTACAGGACCTGCCAGTCGAGCACCTGCGCCCAGAACCGGGCCTGGGCGGGGAGGTCATGGGCGTCGACGACGAGGTGGTACATGGATACGGCCATGTTCGTCAGTGTTTCAGCCCAAGCATCGTGCGGCGACGAGGCGGCACGCACCGATAGCCCGAAGGGCCCCGGCTCACCAGCCGGGGCCCTTCAGGGTGTCCAACAGCGATCAGACGTTGAAGCCGAGCGCGCGCAGCTGCTCGCGGCCGTCGTCCGTGATCTTGTCCGGGCCCCACGGCGGCATCCAGACCCAGTTGATCTTGAGTTCGCTGACGATGCCGTCGGTCGCGGCCTTCGCCTGGTCCTCGATCACATCGGTCAGCGGGCAGGCCGCCGACGTCAGGGTCATGTCCAGCGTCGCGACATTGGAGTCGTCGATGTGGATGCCGTAGATGAGGCCGAGGTTGACGACGTCGATGCCCAGCTCGGGGTCGACGACGTCGTACAGCGCCTCGCGGACTTCTTCCTCGGAGGCCGGCTTCATCGTGGCCTCTGCGTTCTCGCTCATGCCGACTTCCTCGCAGAATCTTGTGGTCCTTCACCCAGAGCCTGGGCCGTCGCGTCCTTCCACGCCATCCAGCTCAGCAGGGCGCACTTCACCCGGGCCGGGTACTTGGAGACTCCGGCGAACGCGACCGCGTCCTCCAGGATCTCCTCCATCGCGTCGTCCGGCTCGATCTGGCCCTTGGACTGCATCAGCTCCAGGAACGTGCCCTGGATCTTCTGCGCCTCGGCCAGCTCCTTGCCGACCAGCAGTTCGTTCAGCACGGAGGCCGACGCCTGGCTGATGGAGCAGCCCTGGCCCTCGTACGACACGTCCTCGATCCGTGAACCGTCGTACTTCACGCGGAGCGTGATCTCGTCGCCGCACGTCGGATTGACGTGATGCACCTCGGCATCGCCGTCCCGCAAGCCCCGGCCATGCGGGTGCTTGTAGTGGTCCAGGATGACGTCCTGGTACATCGAATCAAGCTTCACAACCGCGTCAGCCCCTCAGCCGAAGAAGTTCCGTACGTGCTCCAGGCCCGCGACCAAGGCGTCGACCTCGCCGGGCGTGGAGTACAGATAGAACGACGCCCGCGTGGTCGCAGGAATTCCGTACCGCAGACAGACCGGCCGCGCGCAGTGGTGGCCGACCCGGACCGCGATGCCCTCCTCGTCGAGGACCTGGCCCACGTCGTGCGGGTGGATGTCACCGAGCGTGAAGGAGATCGCGGCGCCGCGGTCCTCGGCCGTCACCGGGCCGATGATCCGCAGGTCGGGGACCTCCTGCAGGCGGCGCACCGCGTACTCGGTGATCGCGTGCTCATGCGCCGCGATCTTGTCCATGCCGATGGCCGAGAGGTAGTCCACGGCCGCGCCGAGGCCGACGGCCTGCGCGATCGGGGGCGTACCGGCCTCGAACTTGTGCGGCGCCGGGGCGTAGGTGGACGAGTGCATCGAGACGGTCTCGATCATCTCGCCGCCGCCGAGGAACGGCGGCAGGTCCTCCAGGAGCTCCTGGCGTCCCCACAGCACACCGATGCCGGTCGGGCCACACATCTTGTGGCCGGTGAAGGCCACGAAGTCGGCCTGGAGCGCCTGCACGTCCAGCACCATGTGCGGGGCGGCCTGCGAGGCGTCGATGCAGACCAGCGCACCGACCTCCTGGGCGCGGCGGACGATCGTCTCGACCGGGTTGACCGTGCCCAGCAGGTTGGAGACCAGGGTGAACGAGACGACCTTGGTCTTCTCGGTGATCACCTCGTCGATGTTCGACAGGTCGAGGCGGCCGTCGTCGGTGAGGCCGAACCACTTCAGCTTCGCGCCCGTGCGCTGCGCGAGCAGCTGCCACGGCACGATGTTGGAGTGGTGCTCCATCTCCGTGATCGCGATCTCGGTCTCGTGGTCCACGCGGTAGGGCTCGTCGGCCCAGCCCAGCATGTTGGCCACGAGGTTGAGCGACTCGGAGGCGTTCTTGGTGAAGATGACCTCGTTGCGGCTGGGCGCGTTGATGAAGCCGGCGACCTTGTCGCGGGCGCCCTCGTACAGCGCCGTGGCCTCCTCGGCGACCGTGTACACGCCGCGGTGCACATTGGCGTTGTGGCGCTCGTAGTACTCGTTCAGCGCGTCGAGCACCTGGCGCGGCTTCTGCGACGTCGCCGCGGAGTCCAGGTACACGATCTTCTTCCCGTCGTGGACCACACGATCCAGCAGGGGGAAGTCCTTACGGATCGCCTCGGTGTCGAGAAGGCCCGGCAGCTGGGTCACTCGGATGCGCCGCCCTTCGTGTACGCCTCGTAGCCCTCGTTCTCCAGCTTGTCGGCGAGCTCGGCGCCGCCGGACTCGGCGATGCGGCCGTTGGCGAAGACGTGGACGAAGTCGGGCTTGATGTAGCGGAGGATCCGCGTGTAGTGCGTGATCAGCAGGGTGCCGACCTCGCCGGTCTCGCGGACGCGGTTGACGCCCTCGGAGACGATGCGCAGGGCGTCGACGTCGAGGCCGGAGTCGGTCTCGTCGAGGATGGCGACCTTGGGCTTGAGCAGCTCGAGCTGGAGGATCTCGTGGCGCTTCTTCTCACCGCCGGAGAAGCCCTCGTTGACGTTGCGCTCGGCGAAGGCGGGGTCCATGTGGAGGCGCTCCATGGACTCCTTGACCTCCTTCACCCAGGTGCGCAGCTTGGGGGCCTCGCCGCGGACGGCGGTGGCGGAGGTGCGCAGGAAGTTGGAGACCGAGACACCGGGGACCTCGACCGGGTACTGCATGGCGAGGAAGACGCCGGCGCGGGCGCGCTCGTCGACGGACATCTCCAGGACGTCCTCGCCGTCCAGGGTCACGGTGCCGCTGGTGATCGTGTACTTGGGGTGGCCCGCGAGGGAGTACGCGAGGGTCGACTTGCCGGAGCCGTTGGGGCCCATGATGGCGTGGGTCTCGCCCTGCTTCACGGTCAGGTCGACGCCCTTGAGGATCTCCCGGGGGCCGTTCTCGGCCTCGACGGAGACGTGCAGGTCGCGGATTTCAAGCGTTGCCATGGGTGACTCAGGACTCCTGGGTGACGGAGACGAGCACATCGTCCCCTTCGATCTTTACGGGGTATACGGGGACGGGGCGCGTCGCGGGGAGGCCGGACGGCTTGCCGGTGCGCAGGTCGAAGCTGGAGCCGTGCAGCCAGCACTCGATGGCGCAGTCCTCCACCTCGCCCTCGGAGAGGGAGACGTTCGCGTGCGAGCAGATGTCGTTGATCGCGAACACCTCGCCCTCGGTGCGGACGATGGAGACGGGCGTGCCGTCGAGTTCCACCCGCTTGGGGGTGTCCTCCTCCAGCTCGCTCAGCCCACAGGCGCGTACGTAGGTCATGCGACCGACGCCTCCAGCTCGGCGTCGATCTTGGCGATGAGGCGCTCCTGCACGTCCGGCAGGCCGATCTGCTGGACGAGCTCGGCGAAGAAGCCGCGGACCACGAGCCGGCGGGCCTCCTCGGCGGGGATGCCGCGGGCCATCAGGTAGAAGAGCTGCTCGTCGTCGAAGCGGCCGGTGGCGGAGGCGTGGCCGGCGCCGGCGATCTCACCGGTCTCGATCTCCAGGTTCGGCACGGAGTCGACGCGGGCGCCGTCCGTGAGGACCAGGTTCCGGTTGAGCTCGTAGGTGTCCGTGCCCTCGGCCTTGGCCTGGATGAGGACGTCGCCGATCCAGACGGCGTGCGCGTCCTGGCCCTGGAGGGCGCCCTTGTACGCCACGTTGGAGCGGCAGTGCGGGGTGTTGTGGTCGACCAGGAGGCGGTGCTCCTGGTGCTGGCCGGCGTCGGTGAAGTAGAGGCCGAACAGCTCGGCCTCGCCGCCGGTGCCGGCGTACTGCACCCGGGGGTGGATGCGGACGACGTCGCCGCCGAAGGTGACGACGACGGACTTGAAGGAGGCGTCGCGGCCGACCAGCGCGTTCTGCTGGGCGACGTGGACGGCCTTCTCGTCCCAGTCCTGGACGGAGACGACGGTGAGCTTGGCGCCGTCGCCGAGGACGTAGTCCACGTTGGCGGCGAGCACCGCGTCACCGGTGTGGTCGATGACGACGACGGCCTCGGCGAACGCGCCGAGCTCGATCACCTGGTGGCCGAAGGCGGTGCCGCCCTCGCCGTGCACGGCGATCCGGATGGGCTCGGTGAGCACGGCCTCCTTGGGCACGGAGACGACCGAGGCCTGCTCGAAGGAGCTGTACGCCTGGGCGGCGACTCGGTCGACGGGCGTGCCGGCCCGGCCGAGGCGGGCGTCGTCGCGGCCGACGGTCTCGACGGTGACGCCCTCGGGGGCCTCGATCGCGACCTTGACGCCTCCGCCGGTGGCGACGGCGGTGCCGTCGTGCAGGCCGCGCAGTCGCTCCAGCGGCGTGAAGCGCCACTCCTCCTCGCGGCCGTGCGGGACGGGGAAGTCCGCGACGTCGAAGGAGGGGGGCGCGCTCATGCGCGTGGCGACGGTCGACTCGGCGGCCACCGCGATCGAACCGGCGGTGGTGGAGCCCGCCGGGATGTTCTGAGCCTCAGCCATGGCTGTCGTGTTGCTCTCTTCCTACGTAACTACGCAAAGACCAGGGGGTACGGACGGCGGGGCGGCGTCAGCCGACCGCACCCTCCATCTGCAGCTCGATCAGCCGGTTGAGCTCCAGGGCGTACTCCATCGGGAGCTCCTTGGCGATCGGCTCGACGAAGCCGCGCACGATCATCGCCATCGCCTCGAACTCGGTCAGGCCGCGGCTCATCAGGTAGAAGAGCTGGTCCTCGGAGACCTTGGAGACGGTGGCCTCGTGGCCCATGGACACGTCGTCCTCGCGGACGTCCACGTAGGGGTACGTGTCGGAGCGGGAGATCGTGTCGACGAGCAGCGCGTCGCACAGGACGTTCGACTTGGCGCCGGGGGCGCCCTCGCCGATCTCGATGAGGCCGCGGTAGGAGGTGCGGCCGCCGCCTCGCGCCACCGACTTGGAGACGATGTTGGAGGAGGTGTTCGGGGCCATGTGGACCATCTTGGCGCCGGCGTCCTGGTGCTGGCCCTCGCCCGCGAAGGCGATGGAGAGGGTCTCGCCCTTGGCGTGCTCGCCCATCAGGTAGACGGCCGGGTACTTCATCGTCACCTTGGAGCCGATGTTGCCGTCGACCCACTCCATGGTCGCGCCCTCGTACGCCACGGCGCGCTTGGTGACCAGGTTGTAGACGTTGTTCGACCAGTTCTGGATGGTCGTGTAGCGGCAGCGGCCGCCCTTCTTGACGATGATCTCGACGACGGCGCTGTGCAGCGAGTCCGACGAGTAGATCGGGGCGGTGCAGCCCTCGACGTAGTGGACGTAGGCGTCCTCGTCGACGATGATCAGCGTCCGCTCGAACTGGCCCATGTTCTCCGTGTTGATACGGAAGTAGGCCTGGAGCGGGATCTCGACGTGCACGCCCTTGGGGACGTAGATGAACGATCCGCCGGACCACACGGCCGTGTTCAGGGAGGCGAACTTGTTGTCGCCGACCGGGATCACGGTGCCGAAGTACTCCTTGAAGAGTTCCTCGTGCTCCTTGAGCGCGGTGTCGGTGTCGACGAAGATGACGCCCTGCTCCTCCAGGTCCTCGCGGATCTGGTGGTAGACGACCTCGGACTCGTACTGGGCGGCGACACCGGCGACGAGGCGCTGCTTCTCCGCCTCGGGGATGCCGAGCTTGTCGTACGTGTTCTTGATGTCCTCGGGCAGGTCCTCCCAGGACTCGGCCTGCTTCTCGGTGGACCGCACGAAGTACTTGATGTTGTCGAAGTCGATGCCCGACAGGTCGGAGCCCCAGCTCGGCATGGGCTTCTTGTCGAACAGGCGCAGACCCTTCAGCCGCAGCTTCAGCATCCACTCCGGCTCGTTCTTCTTCTCGGAGATGTCGCGGACGACAGCCTCGGAGAGACCGCGCTTGGCGGCGGCACCGGCCGCGTCCGAGTCGGCCCAGCCGTACTCGTACCGACCCAGGCCCTCGAGCTCGGGGTGGCTGATCTCGGTGGTCATGCGGGGTTCCTCCCGGCCGTGCTTGCGGATGCTGGTTCTGAAGTGGTCTGTGGGTTGCCGTGCGGGATGAACGTGGTGCAGACGCCGTCACCATGGGCGATGGTGGCCAGACGCTGGACGTGCGTTCCCAAGAGGCGGGAGAAGATCTCCGTCTCCGCCTCGCACAGCTGGGGGTACTGCTCGGCGACGTGGGCGACCGGGCAGTGGTGCTGGCAGAGCTGCTGGCCGACCGGCGCGTTCCGCGCAGTGGCAGCGTACCCGTCCGCCGTCAGGGCCTTGGCCAGAGCCTCGGCGCGGTCCTTGGGGTCGGCGGACTCGACAGCCTTGCGGTAGGCCTCGGCCTGGGCCTCGATCCGGTCGCGGGCGAAGGCCGCGACGGCGGCCTCTCCCCCGGCGTTCTGCTCGATCCAGCGCAGCGCGTCGACCGCGAGCGTGTCGTACGACTGGTCGAAGGCGTCGCGGCCGCAGTCGGTCAGTGCGAAGACCTTGGCGGGGCGGCCGCGGGTGCGCGCGCCGTAGACGCGCTGTTCGCGGGCTTCCACGACGTTCTCGGCGACGAGCGCGTCGAGGTGGCGGCGGACCGCCGCCTGGGTGAGGCCGAGGCGCCCCGCGAGGTCGGCCACGGTGGACGGGCCGTGGTCCAGGATGGAGCGCGCGACCCGGTTGCGGGTGGACCGCTCACCGGTCGCGAGTTCCTCCGCTGGGGCCTCGCCGACGTTTTTCACAACGCCATTGTTGCGTAATTCTCGAGGGAGTGACAAGCCGCCGCTGGATCATCGAACGGTGCGGTGCATCACTTAGGTAAACCTAATCTGACCTGCGGAAATGATCTCCAGGACGCACCACGGCCGCGCCGGGACAGGCGCGGCCGCGGTCCTCAGAAAAGGCGTATCAGCTGGTCAGGTCGGGCCTGTGGGTGACCCTTACCGAGTTCACCAGCGTCTTTCCGGCGTTGGCGACGAAGCGCAGATTCAGCTGACCGTCGGTGACCTTCACGGTGAAAGAACGACTGTGCGCGACACGCACACCGGCCTCCAGGGCCAGGTCCAGATTGGGTACGAATTGCGCGCCCTCGGCCATCACGTCGAAGACCCGGTCGGTCGGACGCTTGGCGGCGAGCTCGGCGAAGCCCAGCTCGACCTCGTACGTGCCCTCGGGGAGGGCGTCGAAGCGGTACTCGTACATGCCCTGCCGAGCCGTGCGCAGCAGCGGCGGATCCTCGGCGCCCACGATGGGCCGAGTGGTGGACAGGGTGCTGGTGGTGCCCAGGTGCCCGTACGAGCCGGCGGTGTGTTTCCGGTCGGGGCTCCAGGTGTCGCCGAGCGCGTCGACGGACTCCTGGGTGGCGCCGGTGTCGAGCGCGGTGCGGTAGGCGGGGACGACGACCTTCACCGGGATCTCGATCACGGGCCTGCGTCCGCTGTCGGAGGTGACCAGGAGCGTCCCGGTGAGGACGGTGCCGGGCGCCACGCCGGTGGTGTCGACGGCGAGGCTCACCTCCCGCCGGTCCTCCGGGTCCAGGCCGCCGGCCGCCGGGGACGGCGTGATCCAGCCCTTGCCGTCCTTCTCGGTGACGGTGTACGGCGTACCGATCGAGCCGGTGTTGGTCAGCGTCAGCGCACGGGTGCGCCGGGCGTCGGGCGGGGCGATCACGGTCAGCGCGGTGCGGTCGACGGTGACCCGGCCGGTGCCCAGCTCCGCGTCCACCACCTTGATCTCCCCGGCGGCGGGCTCGGTCGTGAGCCGGTCGCCGCGGTACGCGTGGGCGTGCACGGTGACGTCGTACTCCGGGCCGGCCGGGATCTGCGCCAGGTACGCGCCGCTCGCGTCGGCGGTGTCGCTGGCGGCGACCAGACCGCCGGTGGCGACGGTGATGGTGGCCCCGGGGACGGGCAGGGTGTCGTTGGCGTCGGTGACCCGGCCGGCGACGACGGCGGTCTTCGTCGTACGGAAGGACAGCACCGTCCCGTCCCGGACGACGGGCTCGTTGAACGCGTACAGCAGGGCGTCGGTGCCGGTGGCGCTCTCGGCGCCGATCGTCGCCGACGAACCGTTCTCCAGACCGGTCCCGGAGACGTCCTTGTAATGGAAGGACGCGGTGCCGTCCTCGCCCAGCACGGCGGCGAAGGAGATCCGCTCGCCGGCCGTGTTCGAGGCGAGCAGGGCGTTACGCCATTCGACGACGATCCTGCGGTGCGGGGCGGTGCCGGTGGCCGACCAGTACACACCCGCCTCGGCGTCCACCGTGAGGTTGTCCCAGAACGGGTAGAGCGCGCCGTTGGGAGTCGCCGTGGTGGGCAGGGTGGTGTTGAGGCTGGAGGTGGAGGACGCGCCGAAGGAGAGCACCCCGTCGACGGAGGCGGTCGCCGACCGGTACGTACTGCCGTAGAGGGGCACCGGGAACGGCAGGGCGAAGGTGGCTGTGCCGAAGGTGGCGCTGGTGTAGGCGAGCTTGGTGGTGCCGGTCGGGAAGTCGGCCGGTACGGTGACCGAGCAGACCGTGCCGAAGGTGTCGCTCCGGGCCGGCAGCGCAATGTCCTTCGTGGTGGCGCCGGTGACATCGGCCTGGACACCGGTCGCGGAGGCGCAGCGGTGGGCGGGGGTGACGGCCAGGGTGTAGGAGCCGAGCGGCAGGCTCAGGGTGTAGCGGCCGTCGGCGCCCGTCTTGGTGGTGACGGGGGTGCCCTGGGCGGTGACGACGGCGCCCTCCTCCGGGCCCGCGTGGCTGGTGACCCTGCCGGTGACGTCGGCGTGCGGGGCCTGGTCGAGGGTGAAGTCCTTCACCGCGGTGCCGTTCTCGGTGACGGTGAGCGTGCCGGTGGCGGTGAGGTGACCGAATTTGGTAACGACGACGGTGTAGTCGCCGGTCATCAGCCGGGGCAGGGTGTAGCCGCCGTCGGCGGCGCTGGTCGTGGTCGTCTTCATCGGGCCGTCGAAGCGCAGCGTGGCGCCGGGCAGCGGTGCGCCGGAGGAGGTGACGGTGCCGCGGACGGCGCCGAGGGGGCCGCGCGGGGTGGCCGCGACCGCGGCGTACGCGTCGAGGCGGCCCTCGCCGAAGACGTTGTTGTCGGCGGCGGTGCCGCCGCAGGTGGTGGCGTCGACGTCGGCGGCGGTGGTGTCGAGGAGCTTCTCGGTCTCGGTGACGTTGCCGCGCAGCGCCGGCGAGGCCGACCACATCAGGGCGACGGTGGCGGCGGTGTGCGGCGAGGCCATGGAGGTGCCGGAGATGGCGTGGTAGCCGCCGTTGTTCCAGGAGGCACGGATGTTCACGCCGGGCGCGGCGAGGTTGGGCTTGAGGCCACCGGTCTCACCGGCGCCGCGTGAGGAGAAGGACGCGATGGCGCCGTCGATGTCGAAGGCTCCGGAGGCGTAGGCGTTGGTGTACGCGCCCGGGGAGCCGGCGGTGTTACAGCCGGGGCCGTTGTTGCCGTTGGAGAAGGCGGGGAAGATGCCCGCGTCGCGCCACGCCTGGACGGTCGTCTTGTACCAGGTGTCGACGACGCCGCTGCCCCAGGAGTTGTTGACCACGTCGGGGGCGAGGTCGGGGCGCGGGTTCTGGCCGCTCGCGTCGGTGGGGGCGACGATCCACTGGCCTGAGCGCAGCAGCGAGTCGCGTGAGCAGGAGCTCGATTCGCAGCCCTTGGCGGCGATCCAGCGGGCGCCGGGGGCGACGCCGATGCGGTTTCCGGCGCCGTCGTCGCCGACCATCGTGCCCATGGTGTGGGTGCCGTGGCCGTTGTTGTCGCAAGGGGCCGCCGAGGCGCAGACCTTGGCGGGGTCGAACCAGTGGTAGGCGTGGTCGTAGGTCCCGTCCGCCTTCAGCCCCCGGTAGGCGGCCCGCACCGCCGGGTGGTCGTACTGCACGCCGGAGTCGATGGTGGCGACGGTGATGCCGTCGCCGCGGACGCCGAGCTCGGACCAGACCCGCGGGGCGCCCACCCGGTCGACGTTCCACTCGACGGCGTCGGTGCGCGGCTCGTCGCGGCCCGGCAGCGGATCGGGGATCGTGATCGGGTCGTCGGCCTCGACGGTGGCGACCTCGGGGCGGGCGGCGAGGGTCTCGGCGAGCGCCCGGTCGCCGGTGACCTTGAGGGTGTTGGCGATCCAGTACGCGGTGTGGGGTGCGCCGGCCTTCTTCAGCAGCGCCCGCAGCCCGGCCTGGGACTTCTCGGCGTGCGCGGTCTTGGCCGCGCGCAGGGCGCCGGCCTTGGCGGCCTTGCCGGTGGCGCGCCGGGCCAAGGCGGTGTCGGCCTCGGTGGTGAGGGTGACCCAGAAGGTGGCCCGGTCGCCGTCGGCGAGCTGGGCGCGCAGCGGGGCGGTGGTCTTCTGGGCGTACGGGGTGGGCCGGGCGGTGTCGGGGTCCTGGGCGCGGGCGGGGCTCGCGCCCAGAGCGAGCGGCAGGGACAGGGCGGCGGCCGTCAGGGCGGCGAGGGCACTGGGGGTTCTGGGGCGGCCGGGTCTGAGGCGGGCTCGGGTCGGGACGGGGGAAGGCAGGGCCACGGACTCTCCTTCACGAGTGGTGCACCGATGGGTACGTACCGTCACCTGATCGTGAAGGGTTTGACAGGTCCATGTGAAGGCGCCTCATGTGCCAGTTCAGGCCATTCCTGCCCCTTGGGCCCCCGGGTTCTCCCCCGCCGCCCGGCCGCCCGCCCGGGCTCCTTAGACTTCCCCGCATGAACAACGAGTCCGTCGTCCAGGTCCGGGGCCTGGTCAAGCGGTACGGATCCAAGACCGCCGTCGACGGCCTCGACCTCGATGTCCGCGCCGGTACGGTCACCGCCGTCCTCGGCCCCAACGGCGCCGGCAAGACCACCACCGTGGAGACCTGCGAGGGCTACCGGCGCCCCGACGCGGGCACCGTCCGCGTCCTCGGGCTCGACCCGGTCGCCGACGCCGCCCGGCTGCGGCCCCGGATAGGCGTGATGCTCCAGTCCGGCGGCGTCTACTCCGGCGCCCGCGCCGAGGAGATGCTGCGCCACATGGCCAAGCTCCACGCCGACCCGCTCGACGTGGACGCCCTGATCGAGCGCCTCGGTCTCGGCTCCTGCGGCCGCACCACCTACCGCCGGCTCTCCGGCGGCCAGCAGCAGCGCCTCGCGCTCGCCATGGCCGTGGTCGGCCGTCCCGAACTGGTCTTCCTCGACGAGCCCACCGCCGGCCTCGACCCGCAGGCCCGCCGCTCCACCTGGGACCTCGTACGCGAACTGCGCGCCGACGGCGTCTCCACCGTCCTGACCACCCACTTCATGGACGAGGCCGAGGCGCTCGCGGACGACGTCGCCATCGTCGACGCGGGCAAGGTCGTCGCCCAGGGTTCCCCAGAGGAGCTGTGCCGCGGCGGCGCGGAGAACACCCTGCGCTTCACCGGCCGCCCCGGCCTCGACATGGGCTCCCTGCTCAAGGCGCTCCCGGACGGCACCGCCGCGGCCGAGCTGACCCCAGGCGCGTACCGGATCAGCGGCACAGTCGACCCACAGCTGCTCGCCACCGTCACCAGCTGGTGCGCCCAGCACGGCGTGATGCCCGACGGCATCTCCGTGGAGCGCCACTCCCTCGAAGACGTCTTCCTCGGGCTCACCGGCAAGGAGCTGCGCGCATGAGCGCCGGAACGTACACCCCGCGCCCCGGCGCCGCCCCCGTCGGCCGGATGATCGCCGCGCAGGCCCTCTTCGAGACGAAGATGCTGCTGCGCAACGGCGAACAGCTGCTGCTCACCGTCGTCATCCCCTCGCTGCTGCTCGTCCTCTTCTCCACCGTCGACATCGTGGACACGGGCGACGGGCGGCCGGTGGACTTCCTGGCGCCCGGAGTGCTGGCGCTGGCCGTGATGTCCACCGCCTTCACCGGCCAGGCCATCGCCACCGGTTTCGAGCGGCGGTACGGAGTCCTCAAGCGGCTCGGCGCCTCACCGCTGCCGCGCTGGGCGCTGATGACGGCGAAGACGCTCGCCGTGCTGGTCACCGAAGTGCTCCAGATCGCGCTGCTGACGGCGATCGCGCTGGGCCTCGGCTGGTCCCCGCAGGGGGGCCCGCTGCCGGTACTGCTGCTGATCGTCCTCGGCACGGCCGCGTTCTCCGGCCTCGGACTGCTCATGGCGGGCACGCTCAAGGCGGAGGCGACACTCGCCGCCGCGAACCTGGTCTTCCTGCTGCTGCTGGTCGGCGGCGGGGTGGTCGTACCGCTGGACAAGTTCCCGGACGCCGCCCGCGGCCTGCTGGAAATGCTGCCGATCTCCGCCCTCTCGGGCGGCCTGCGCGACGTCCTCCAGGACGGGGCGGCGATGCCGTGGGCCGATCTCGGCATCCTCGCCGTCTGGGCCGCCGCCGGGCTGGGCGCGGCGGCGAAACTGTTCCGCTGGGAGTGACACCGGGGCGCGGGGCTTGCGCTGTGACACGGGATCGTACGAAATCGACCCCTCGTGAAAACGCGCACAAGCGTGCGCCTACGATAGGGGCCGTGTTGAACCCCCTCGCCTCCATCGCCCGACGCTGGACCCCGAGCCCCCGCACGGTCCGGCGTGCCGCGCTCGCACCCGTCGTGATGACCGTCGTCATCATCGTCACCGGCGGCGCGGTCCGGCTCACCGGCTCCGGCCTCGGCTGCGACACGTGGCCCAAGTGCACGGACGACAGCCTCTTCGCCACCCCCGAGCAGGGACTCCACGGGGCGATCGAGTTCGGCAACCGCATGCTGACGTACGTCCTGTCGGCCGCCGTCGGCTGGGCGATCGTCGCGGCACGCTCCACCAAGCCGTGGCGACGCGGGCTGACCCAGCTCGGCTGGCTCCAGTTCTGGCTCGTCGTGTTCAACGCCGTCCTCGGCGGCATCACCGTCCGGCTCGAGCTCAACCCATGGACCGTGGCCGGCCACTTCGTCGCCGCCAATGCCCTGCTGACCGCGGCCGTCCTCACCTGGCAGCGCACCCGCGAGGGCGACACTGCGCCCCGGCCGCGGGTGCCGGGCCCCGTCCGCAAGCTGTCGTGGGCGATCACCGGCGTCTCGGCGCTCCTGATCGTCCTCGGCACCACCGTGACTGGCTCCGGCAAGCACGCCGGGGACAGCAGTGACGTCCCGCGCATGCCCTGGGACTGGACCGTCGCCGCGCATGTGCACGCCATCGCCGCCTGGGTGGTCTGCGCCCTGGCCGTGGCGATGTGGCTGGTGCTGCGCGTCGTGGACGCCCCGGACGACACCCGGGCGCGCGCCCGTGACCTGCTGATCGTCGTCCTGCTCCAGGGCGGCATCGGCTACGCCCAGTACTTCACCCACGTACCCGAGGTCCTCGTGGGTCTCCACATGCTCGGCTCCTCGCTGATGTGGATCGCGGTGCTGCGGCTGGCGCTGAGCCTGCGGGAGCGGCCGGTGGAGAAGGCGGAGATCCCGGCACAGACGGACGCGGCGCTGACCAACGCGTGACGCCGGATGACGGATGACCGATGACGGGTGACGGATGACCACATCTGTCACCCGTCATCGGTCATCCGTCATCTGTTGTCACCCGTCGCGAGTCCGTACACCCGCCGGGCGTTGCCCGCCGCGATCATCCCCGCCACCCGCTGCGCGTCCGTACGTGACCACGCTCCCGCGCCCGTCCACTCCGCGAGCACCCGGCCGAGTGCTTCGCGGAAGCTGCTCGCCGCCACCACATGGAGTTCCGGCAGGCCGTGGGCGCCGCTGGAGAAGAGCAGTTTGCCGAAGGGCGCCAGTTCCAGGATTTCGGCGAGGATCGCGGCCGCCCGCGGCCCGGTCTGGACGAGGACGGGGCCCAGGTCGGCGTACACGTGCGGGAAGACGCTGGTGAGGTGGGCGGCCTGGCGGTGGTAGGGGTAGCCGTGCAGCAGGATCAGTTCGGCGCCGAGGCCGCTGGTGGCGGCGGCGAATTCGCTCAGGTGCGTGGGGTCTTCGATGCCGACGTGGAGCTGGAGCGGCCGTCCGGACGAGATGGCGATCCACAGCAGGTGCCGTAGCAGTACGGGGTCGGTGAGCCGGCCGCCGACGGGGCGGCGGGCGAGCCAGCGGGAGGCGGCGCCGCGTACCTCACCCGGTCCGGGGGGTTCGGGGGCGAGGGAGAGGCCGCAGCGCAGGGCGGCGACGGAGATGAAGGCGACGGCGGAGGCGGCGGCGCCGTGGACGGCTTCGGCGAGGTTGGCGAGGAGCGCGTCGACGGTGCCGGAGGTGTCGGCGACCTGTTCGGCGAGGAGTTCGAGGCGGACGAGCTCATGGGCCTCGGCGGCGCCGGTCGCGGCGATCTCGGCGGGCCCGGTCAGGTCGCCTGGCAGTCCGGTGTCGACCAGGTAGGTGGAGATGCCGCTCGCCCGCAGCAGTCGTCGTCCTGATTCGAGGACGCCCAGTTCCCGCCGTCGGGCCAGGTAGCGGGCGGGCGGGCAGTGGGGTTCCAGGCCGAGCAGGGGTGGGCACCAGCGTCGTACGGCGAACCCGGTCTGGGTGTCGAAGAAGGTGGTGCCGGGCGCGGGTGGCCCGGCGGTCCTGCCGAGGTGTGCCTCGAAGGTGCCGAGGCCGAGCTCCGTGCGGAGCACCCCGTGGCAGTACTGGTCCACCAGGGTCGGGGTGTCGATCATTCGGGGGGCTCCCTGCGATGGACGCGTTTCCACCCGTCCTAACGGGTGAGCCCCGTGTGAGGTGTTGCCTCAGTTGCCGGCGGGCGGGTTCGCGGGGCCGCCGATCTGGATGCCGGCCATGCGGGTCCACTCGTACGGGCCCGTGACGACCTTGGCGGCGAGGTCGCCGTCGAAGGTGTCGTGGAGGGTGAGGCCGGCCTTCTCGGCGGCGCTGCGCGCGATGGTGTGGGTGGGGGCCACGACGTCGCCCCAGCCGCCGTCCTCGCCGACGAGGACGATGCGGGTGCCCATCTGGCCGATGTAGGCGAGCTGCCCTTCGGCGCCGCCGTGCTGCTTGGAGAACGCGGTGATCCGCTTGGCGAGCTTGGCCGCCGTGCGCTCGGCGCGCGCCGCCTGCCGGACGTCCGCCGCCTGGTCTTCCGCCTGCTTGGTGTCTGCCATGAGCAGGATGCTACCGACGGGTAGATCGACTGGCGACGGGCGGGTCACGTGGCCTTGACCACGTGACCCGCCCGTGCGGGGGAATCTCTGGGGAATCCGGGTGCGGCTAGCGGAGGAAGGGGTCCACGGCGACCGCGACGAAGAGCAGCGAGACGTAGGTGATGGACCAGTGGAAGAGCCGCATCTCCTTGAGCTTGGCGCCGGTGGCGCCGGCCTTGGCGCGGGCCTGGAGGGCGTGGGCCTCCCACAGCCACCAGCCGCCGGTGGCGAGGGCGACGGCGGTGTAGAACCAGCCGGTGTAGCCGAGGGGCTGGAGCAGCAGGGAGACGGCGACCATGACCCAGCTGTAGAGGACGATCTGGCGGGCGACGACCCTGTTGCTTGCGACGACCGGGAGCATGGGGACGCCGACGCGGGCGTAGTCCTCCTTCACCTTCATGGACAGCGGCCAGTAGTGCGGCGGGGTCCAGAAGAAGATGACCATGAAGAGGATGACGGCGGCCCAGGACATCGAGTTGGTGACGGCGGACCAGCCGATGAGGACGGGCAGGCAGCCGGCGATGCCGCCCCAGACGATGTTCTGGGCGGTGCGGCGCTTGAGGATCATCGTGTAGACGACGACGTAGAAGAGGAGCGCGCCGAGCGACAGGGCGGCGGAGAGCCAGTTGACGAGCAGGCCGAACCAGAGCGTGGAGACCACGGCGAGGGTGAGGCCGAAGACCAGGCCTTCGCGGGGCGAGACCATGCCGGTGACCAGGGGGCGCTGGGACGTACGGTCCATCAGGGCGTCGATGTCCCGGTCGATGTACATGTTGAGCGCGTTGGCGCCGCCGGCGGAGAGGTAGCCACCGACGCAGGTGGCGAGCACCAGCCAGAGGTTGGGCACGCCTTGCTCGGCGAGGAACATCACCGGAACGGTGGTGATGAGCAGCAGCTCGATGATCCGCGGCTTGGTCAGCGCCACGAATGCCTTGACGCGGGCACCGAATGGCCTATGGCCCCCCGGGCTGGGAGTCAAGACGACCCCTGCGGGTCGGGACTCGACGGCCGTCACGCACACCCCTGACAGAGAATTCCCAGCAAGCTGCCCGGGCGCTGTGTGAAGGCCCGGTAAATACTTGCGCGTACCACGCCACTCTAGACGTTGCCCATACGCCGATCTTCGCGGGGGTGGGGTCGTGTTGGGTGGGCCCGGCGGGGCGGCCGGGAGGCGACTGGGGGTGACCTTCCGGACGACTGGGGGTGGTCCGGGGGGTGACCCGGGAGGCGAAGTGACACAGTCGCCCGCACTCTGGCTGTGTCTTCTTTTTCCCAAGGCATGCACTCGAAAAGATGCGCGCTGACGCAAGGGTAGGCTCGACAACGCCGGTGCGCCCTCAGTCACCGGGTTTCGAACATGTGGAGAGGAGCCCTGACTCAGGGTGAGCAACAAGCCGACCACCACAGAGCTCGAGTGGACCGAGTTGGACCAGCGGGCCGTGGACACCGCTCGCATCCTGGCCGCGGACGCCGTACAGAAGGTCGGCAACGGCCATCCTGGTACGGCGATGAGCCTGGCGCCTGCCGCGTACACCCTCTTCCAGAAGGTGATGCGGCACGACCCGGCCGATCCGGACTGGGTCGGACGCGACCGTTTCGTTCTGTCCGCGGGCCACTCGTCCCTGACGCTGTACACCCAGCTGTACCTCGGCGGGTTCGGGCTGGAGCTGGACGATCTCAAGGCGTTCCGTACCTGGGGTTCGAAGACTCCGGGTCATCCGGAGTACGGCCACACGGCCGGTGTGGAGACGACCACGGGTCCGCTGGGCCAGGGTGTCGCCAACGCCGTGGGTATGGCGATGGCCGCTCGGTACGAGCGTGGCCTGTTCGATCCGGACGCCGCGGCCGGCCAGTCGCCGTTCGACCACCACATCTATGTGATCGCCGGTGACGGCTGTCTGCAGGAGGGCATCTCCGCGGAGGCGTCCTCGATGGCCGGGCACCAGAAGCTCGGCAACCTGATCATGCTGTGGGACGACAACCACATCTCGATCGAGGGCGACACCGAGACGGCGGTGTCCGAGGACACGCTGAAGCGGTACGAGGCCTACGGCTGGCATGTCCAGCGTGTGGAGCCGCAGGAGAACGGCGACCTGGACCCGGCCGCGCTGTACGCGGCGATCCGGGCGGCGGAGGCGGAGACGGAGCGTCCGTCGTTCATCGCGATGCGTTCGATCATCGCCTGGCCGGCGCCGAATGCGCAGAACACCGAGGCCGCGCACGGCTCGGCGCTGGGCGACGAGGAGGTCGCGGCGACCAAGCGGGTGCTGGGCTTCGACCCGGAGAAGACCTTCGAGGTCTCCGACGAGGTCCTGGGGCACACGCGGGGTCTGCTGGACCGTGGCCGTGAGGTGCGGGGCGAGTGGGAGAAGTCGCTGGCGGCGTGGCGTACGGCCAACGCGGAGCGGGCGGCGGAGTTCGACCGTATCCAGGCCAATGAGCTGCCGGAGGGCTGGGAGAAGCAGCTGCCGGTGTTCGAGGCGGGCAAGGGTGTCGCCACCCGTGCCGCGTCGGGCAAGGTGCTGCAGGCGCTGGGCGCGATCATTCCGGAGCTGTGGGGTGGTTCGGCGGACCTGGCGGGTTCGAACAACACGACCATCGACAAGGGTTCGTCGTTCCTGCCGGAGGGCAACCCGCTGCCGGAGGCCGACCCGTACGGGCGGACGATCCACTTCGGTATCCGTGAGCACTCGATGGCCGCGGAGATGAACGGCATCGCGCTGCACGGTCACACGCGGATCTACGGCGGTACGTTCCTGGTCTTCTCGGACTACATGCGCAACGCGGTGCGGCTGTCGGCGCTGATGCACCTGCCGGTGACGTACGTCTGGACGCATGACTCGATCGGTCTGGGCGAGGACGGTCCGACGCACCAGCCGGTGGAGCACCTCGCGTCGCTGCGGGCGATTCCGGGTCTGAACGTGGTTCGTCCGGCGGACGCGAACGAGACGGCGATCGCGTGGCGGGAGATCCTCAAGCGTCACACGAAGGTGTTCGGCAAGGGTGCTCCGCACGGTCTGGCGCTCACCCGTCAGGGTGTGCCGACGTACGCGCCGAACGAGGACGCGGCCAAGGGTGGTTATGTCCTGTTCGAGGCCGAGGGCGGTGCTCCTGAGGTCGTGCTGATCGGTACGGGCTCGGAGGTGCACCTGGCCGTGGAGGCGCGGGAGCAGCTGCAGGCGGCCGGTGTGCCGACGCGGGTGGTGTCGATGCCGTCGGTGGAGTGGTTCGAGGAGCAGGACCAGTCCTACAAGGACAGTGTGCTGCCGCCGTCGGTGAAGGCGCGGGTGGCGGTGGAGGCCGGTGTGGGTCTGACCTGGCACCGCTATGTGGGTGACGCGGGTCGCATCGTGTCGCTGGAGCACTTCGGTGCGTCGGCGGACGCGAAGGTGCTGTTCCGTGAGTTCGGCTTCACGGCCGACGCGGTTGCGGCCGCCGCTCGGGAATCTCTGGCTGCCGCGGCGCGCTGACGCCGTATACGTACGACTTAATGGAGATGCAACTCTCATGACAGACGCACTCAAGCGCCTCTCCGACGAAGGCGTCGCGATCTGGCTGGACGACCTGTCGCGTAAGCGGATCACGTCGGGCAACCTGGCGGAGCTGATCGATCAGCAGCATGTCGTGGGTGTCACGACGAATCCGTCGATCTTCCAGAAGGCCATCTCGTCGGGTGACGGGTACGAGCAGCAGCTCGCCGACCTGGCTGCCCGCAAGGTGACGGTGGACGAGGCCATTCGCATGATCACGACGGCTGACGTGAGGGACGCCGCCGACATCCTGCGACCGGTCTTCGACGCGACGGACGGTCAGGACGGGCGGGTGTCCATCGAGGTGGACCCGCGGCTGGCGCATGACACGGCGGCGACGATCGCCGAGGCGAAGCAGCTGGCGTGGCTGGTGGACCGGCCGAACACGCTGATCAAGATTCCGGCGACGAAGGCGGGTCTGCCGGCGATCACCGAGGTGATCGGTCTGGGGATCAGCGTGAATGTGACGCTGATCTTCTCGCTGGAGCGGTACCGCGCGGTGATGGACGCGTACCTGGCGGGTCTGGAGAAGGCGAAGTCGCGCGGTCTGGATCTGTCGAAGATTCATTCGGTGGCGTCGTTCTTCGTGTCCCGGGTGGACTCGGAGATCGACAAGCGTCTGGACGCGGTGGGTACGGCCGAGGCCAAGGAGCTGAAGGGCAAGGCCGCGCTGGCCAACGCCCGGCTGGCGTACGAGGCGTACGAGGCGGTGTTCGGCTCTGCCGACAAATCGACTCAGCCCTCGGAGCGGTGGGCGGCGCTGGACAAGGCGCAGGGCAACAAGCAGCGTCCGCTGTGGGCTTCGACGGGCGTCAAGGACCCGCGGTACAAGGACACGCTGTACGTGGTGGACCTGGTGGCGCCGGGCACGGTGAACACGATGCCGGAGGGCACGCTGGAGGCCACCGCGCACCACGGTGAGGTCACCGGTGACACGGTGCGGGGTACGTACGAGCAGTCGCGTGGCGAGCTCGCCGCGATCGAGAAGCTGGGTATCTCGTACGACGACGTGGTGCGGCTGCTGGAGGACGAGGGCGTCGAGAAGTTCGAGGCGTCCTGGAACGACCTGCTCGAGTCGACCGAGGCGGAGCTGAAGCGCCTTGCGCCGTCCGCACCTTCGGAGGCGTGACACCTTGACCGCTGTTCATGAAGCGAATCCGCTTCGTGACGCCGCAGACCGACGGCTCCCGCGTATCGCGGGGCCGTCGGGCCTGGTGATCTTTGGCGTCACGGGCGATTTGTCCCGTAAAAAGCTGATGCCCGCGGTGTACGACCTGGCCAACCGCGGTCTGCTGCCGCCGGGCTTCGCGCTGATCGGCTTCGCCCGCCGGGAGTGGCAGGACGAGGACTTCGCGCAGGAGGTCCACGACGCCGTCAAGCAGCATGCGCGCACGCCGTTCCGGGAGGAGGTGTGGCAGCAGCTCAGCCAGGGGATGCGCTTCGTCCAGGGCGACTTCGACGACGACGACGCCTTCGACCAGCTCAAGACGACGATCGAGGAGCTGGACAAGGCGCAGGGCACGGGCGGCAATTTCGCCTTCTACCTGTCGGTGCCGCCGAAGTTCTTCCCCAAGGTCGTGCGGCAGCTGAAGAAGCACGGTCTGGCCGACCAGAAGGACGGGTCGTGGCGGCGCGCGGTCATCGAGAAGCCGTTCGGTCATGACCTGGCCTCCGCCAAGGAGCTGAACGAGGTCGTCCACGAGGTCTTTCCGCCCAACGAGGTCTTCCGGATCGACCACTATCTGGGCAAGGAGACCGTCCAGAACATCCTGGCGCTCCGGTTCGCCAACACGCTGTTCGAGCCGCTGTGGAACCGGTCGTACGTCGACCATGTCCAGATCACGATGGCCGAGGACATCGGCATCGGCGGCCGGGCCGGCTACTACGACGGTATCGGCGCGGCCCGTGACGTCATCCAGAACCACCTGCTCCAGCTGCTGGCGCTGACCGCGATGGAGGAGCCCGCCTCCTTCGACGCGGACGCGCTGGCGGCGGAGAAGACGAAGGTGCTCGGCGCGGTGAAGCTGCCGAAGGACCTGGGCAGCAGCACGGTGCGGGCGCAGTACGCGGCGGGATGGCAGGGCGGCGAGAAGGCCGTCGGCTATCTGCAGGAGGACGGCATCGACCCCCGGTCGAAGACGGACACCTACGCGGCGATCAAGCTGGAGATCGACAACCGGCGTTGGGCGGGGGTTCCGTTCTATCTGCGGACCGGCAAGCGTCTTGGCCGGCGGGTCACCGAGATCGCGGTGGTCTTCCAGCGGGCTCCGCACTCCCCCTTCGACCACACGGCCACCGAGGAGCTGGGGCACAACGCCCTGGTGATCCGGGTGCAGCCGGACGAGGGTGTGACACTGCGCTTCGGTTCGAAGGTGCCGGGGACGCAGATGGAGGTCCGGGACGTCTCGATGGACTTCGCGTACGGCGAGTCGTTCACCGAGTCGAGCCCGGAGGCGTACGAGCGGCTCATCCTCGATGTGCTGCTGGGTGACTCCAACCTCTTCCCGCGGGTCGAGGAGGTCGAGCTGTCCTGGAAGATCCTCGACCCGATCGAGCAGTACTGGGACGCGCACGGCAAGCCCGCGCAGTATCAGGCGGGCACCTGGGGTCCGGTCGAGGCGGACGAAATGCTCGCACGAGACGGACGGAGCTGGCGCCGGCCATGAAGACCGACCTGACGGACACCACGTCAAGCAAGATCAACAAGGCGCTGGTGCTGGGGCGGCGGGCGATCGGCACGCCGGCCGTCGGCATGGTGCTGACCCTTGTCATCGTGACCGACGAGGAGAACGCGTACGACGCGCTGAGGGCCGCCAACGACGCGTCCCGCGAGCATCCTTCGCGGACGCTGGTGGTCATCAAGCGGGCCGCGCGTTCGGCGCGCGACCGGGCCAAGGCCCGGCTGGATGCCGAGGTGCGGCTGGGCGCGGACGCGTCCACCGGTGAGACGGTGGTGCTGCGGCTGTACGGCGAGGTCATCAACCACGCCCAGTCGGTGGTGCTGCCGCTGCTGCTGCCGGATGCTCCGGTGGTGGTGTGGTGGCCGGTGAACGCGCCGAGCGACCCGGCCAACGACCCGCTGGGTGCGCTGGCGCAGCGCCGGGTGACCGACGCGTACGCCTGTGAGCAGCCGGTGCAGGAGCTGGCCGCGCGCGCCGAGGCGTACACGCCGGGTGACACGGATCTGTCCTGGACGCGGATCACGCCGTGGCGTTCGATGCTGGCGGCCGCCCTGGACCAGGTGACCTGTGAGGTGACCGGGGCCGAGGTGGAGGGCGAGGAGTTCAACCCGAGCGTGGAGCTGCTCGCGATGTGGCTGGCGGACCGGCTGAAGATCCCGGTGAAGCGGTCGCTGTCGACGGGACCGGGTCTGACGGCCGTAAGGCTCGAGTCCAGTTGTGGTCCGATCGTGCTCGACCGGGCGGACGGTTCGCTGGCGACGCTGTCGATCCAGGGTCAGCCGGACCGTGCGGTGGCGCTCAAGCGGCGTGAGACGGCGGAGCTGATCGCGGAGGAGCTGCGGCGGCTGGACCCGGACGACACGTACGCGTCGGCGCTGCGGTACGGCGTGGACCGGCTGGGTGCGCACTCCGACGTCGTGCCCGATCCGGCGCCGGTGGCCGATCCGGCGCCCGTGGCGGAGCCGGCGGCTGAGGCGCCCGCGCCGAAGAAGGCGCCGGCGAAGAAGGCGGCGGGGAAGTGAGTGCTCCGCAGCTCGTCGTCCACCGCGACAAGGAGCTGATGGCGCAGGCCGCGGCGGCCCGGCTGATCACGCGGATCGTGGACGCGCAGGCCGCCCGTGGTTCGGCGTCGGTGGTGCTGACCGGTGGCCGGAACGGCAACGGGCTGCTCGCCGCGCTGCGTTCGGCTCCGGCGCGGGACGCGATCGACTGGTCGCGGCTCGATCTGTGGTGGGGCGACGAGCGGTTCCTGCCGGAGGGCGATCCGGAGCGTAATGTCACGCAGGCCCGTGAGGCGCTGCTGGACAGTGTGCCGCTGGATCCGGCGCGGGTGCACGCGATGCCCGCGTCGGACGGTCCGTACGGCTCCGACGCCGACGCGGCCGCCGCCGCGTACGCGGAGGAGCTGGCCGCGGCGGCCGGTCCTGAGGACCATGGGCCGGTGCCGACGTTCGACGTCCTGATGCTGGGTGTCGGCCCGGACACGCATGTGGCCTCGCTGTTTCCGGAGTTGCCGGCGGTTCGTGAGACCGAGCGGACGGTGGTGGGGGTGCACGGCGCGCCGAAGCCGCCGCCGACGCGTATCTCGCTGACGTTCCCGGCGATCCGGGCGGCCCGTGAGGTCTGGCTGCTCGCGGCGGGCGAGGACAAGGCGAAGGCGGCCCTGCTCGCCCTGTCGGGCGCGGGCCCGGTGCAGGCTCCGGCGGCGGGCGCGGTGGGCCGCTCCCGCACGCTGTGGCTGCTGGACGCGGCGGCGGCTTCGCTGCTGCCGAGGGGCCTGTATCCGCCGGCCTCTGCCTGATCGCTGTCATGCCGTTGCGAAGGCCCGGTCCACTGGAAGGTGGGCCGGGCCTTCGTCATGGGCGCTGCCGGCCGCGGTTCAGCGTTCTCGGCGTTCCAGGAAGGGTTCGAGGAGGCCGGGGACGGCGGTGGCGGCGAAGGTGAGGCCTTCGGTCTCGCCGGCGTCGTGGACGGTGTAGGCGCCTTCTCCGGCGGCCGTGGTGGCGGTGATGCTGAGGAGGTGGGCGCGGCGCTGGAAGAGGGACTGGCGGATGGTCCAGCCGATGACACCGCCGCGTTGCAGGGCGACCGTGGTGCGGCGGAGCGTGCCGGAGCGGGCGATCAGGTAGGCGTCGGTGGTGGCGTGGCCGAGGCTGCGGTAGGCGTCGAGGGCGAGCAGGAGGGCCGGCGCCGTCAGGACGAGGGCGCTCAGGGCCGCGGCGATCTGGAGCCCGGAGGTGTCGAGGGCCGTGCCGAGGACGGCGAGGGTGGCGGCGGGGAGCAGGGCGGCGGCGAGGGCGCGGCGCAGGCGGCGGGAGCGGGCGGCGCGGGGGTGGGGGGTGAGCGGGGCGGCGGTGGGGGTCGTGGGTTCGCGCAGGACCTGGGCGGCGACGTCGTCGGCTGTGGCTCGGGGGGTGGCGGGCAGGAGGGTTTTGTGGTCGCCGTGTTGGTCCTGCTCGTCCTTGACGATGCCGGTGGCGACGGCGTCGACGCGGGCGGCGCCGAAGGCCCGTACGCCGAGGGGTTCGACGAGTTCGACGCCGCGCAGGCGGCGTTCTTCGAGGGAGAGGGAGCGGGCGGTGAACAGTCCGCGCCGTACGCGCAGGGTGCCGCCGGGTTCCCGCTCCAGGCGGTAGTTCCACCACATCTCGATCCACAGGCCGAGCGCCCCGAGGGTGCCGGCGAGGAGCGCGGCGGCGACCAGGGCGGCGATGGTCCAGCCGAGGGGCGTTTCGTGGAAGCGGTCGCCTATCCAGTCGATGACGTCGCGCTGGGCGCCGAACCATTCGCTGACCTGCATGAGCGCGCCGGCCGCTGCGCCGCCGAGGAGGGGGGCGACGAAGGAGACGGGGGCGTAGCGGATCCAGGCGGGGTCGAGGACGGCGAGGGTGCCGTGGTGGGGGCCGGGTTCGGGTGCGGTCGGCCGGTCGAGCAGGAGGCGGCGCAGCCGCTCGCCTTCGGTCGTGGTGACGGGGTCTAGTTCGAGGGTGGACGCGCCGCCGGTGTGTTCGCCGGTGCCGATGCGGACCTTGACGAGGCCGAGGACGCGCAGGAGGGGGTTGGCGACGAGGTCGACGCTGCGGATGCGTTCGCGGGCCAGGGAGCGGCGGGTGGTGAGGAGGAGTCCGGTGTGGAGTTCGGCGCGTTCGGGGCCGATGCGGTAGCGGGTGCGGCGCCAGCGGATGTGGTCGCCGGCGGCGCTGAGGCCGATGAGGAGGGCGGCGCCGGCGGCGACCCACAGGAGTGCCTGCCACAGGGGCATGGTGGCGGCGAGGGCGAGGAGGACGGGGAGCGCGGCGCCGGCGGCGACACCGGTCATGACGGCGGCGGTGACGAGGGCCGTACGCCGGTCGAGGCGCCGCCAGTCCTCGTCGGCGGGGGTCATGTGGCGTCCCCGGGGGTGGCCTGGGTGATGCGGGTGAGCCGCTCGGCGAGGTCGGCGGCGGTCTCGTGGTCGAGGCCCTCGATGCGCAGGGCGCCCTTGGCGGAGGCGGTGGTGACGGTCACCGTGGCGAGGCGGAAGGTCTGTTCGAGGGGGCCGCGGACGGTGTCGACGGTCTGGATCCGGGACATGGGGGCGATGCGCCATTCCTGCCGGAAGTATCCCGTGCGGACGTAGACGGCGTCGTCGGTGACCTCCCAGCGGTGGACCTTGTACCACCAGTGGGGGAAGAAGGCGGTGGCGGCGAGGCCGACGAGGGCCACGGCCGCGGCGGAGGCGAACAGCCAGGTCCGCGCGGGGCCGATGAACGCGCCGAGGACGGCGAGGACAGCCACCGGGGCGGCGGTGGTCAGCAGCAGCTGTGCCCGCCACCAGCCGACGGCCCGTTCGTTCAGGGTGTGCCGTGGCGGCCTGAGCCGTACGGTCTCCCCCACCGCTTCTTCCCCCGTCATCGGACTACCTGCCGCGCAGGGCGCGGTAGGTGGCGGCGAGGGTGGCGGTGGAGCCGTCGAGCTGGTCGCCGCCGGTGCCCTCGGTCAGGACCGGTTCGATCTTCTTGGCGAGGACCTTGCCGAGTTCGACGCCCCACTGGTCGAAGGAGTCGATGTTCCAGACGGCGCCCTGGACGAAGACCTTGTGTTCGTAGAGGGCGATGAGCTGGCCGAGGACGGAGGGGGTGAGTTCGCCGGCGAGGAGGGTGGTGGTGGGGTGGTTGCCCTGGAACGTCTTGTGCGGGACGAGTTCCTCGGCGACGCCTTCGGCGCGTACCTCCTCGGGGGTCTTGCCGAAGGCGAGTGCCTGGGTCTGGGCGAAGAAGTTGGCCATGAGCAGGTCGTGCTGGGCGACCAGGCCTGGCTGGAGGTCGCCGACGGGGCGGGCGAAGCCGATGAAGTCGGCGGGGATGACCTTGGTGCCCTGGTGGATCAACTGGTAGTAGGCGTGCTGGCCGTTGGTGCCGGGGGTGCCCCAGACGACGGGGCCGGTCTGCCAGTCGACCGGGTTGCCGTCACGGTCCACGGACTTGCCGTTGGACTCCATGTCGAGCTGCTGGAGGTAGGCGGTGAACTTGGACAGGTAGTGGGAGTACGGCAGTACGGCGTGGGACTGGGCGTCGAAGAACGCGCCGTACCAGATGCCGAGCAGGCCGAGCAGGAGGGGCGCGTTCTCCTCGGGCGGCGCGGTGCGGAAGTGCTCGTCGACGAGGTGGAAGCCGTCGAGCATCTCGCGGAACCGGTCCGGGCCGATGGCGATCATCAGGGAGAGGCCGATGGCGGAGTCGAAGGAGTAGCGGCCGCCGACCCAGTCCCAGAACTCGAACATGTTGGCCGTGTCGATGCCGAAGTCCTGGACCTTGCCGGCGTTGGTGGACAGGGCCACGAAGTGCTTGGCGACGGCTTCCTGGCCGGCGTCGAGGCCGGTGAGCAGCCAGGTCCGGGCGGAGGTTGCGTTGGTGACGGTCTCGATGGTGGTGAAGGTCTTGGAGGCGACGATGAAGAGCGTCTCGGCCGGGTCGAGGTCGTGGACGGCCTCGTGGAGGTCGGCGCCGTCGACGTTGGAGACGAAACGGAACGTCAGGTCGCGGCGGGTGAAGGAGCGCAGTGCGTCGTACGCCATCGCCGGGCCCAGATCGGAGCCGCCGATGCCGATGTTGACGATGTTCTTGATGGGCTTTCCGGTGTGGCCGGTCCAGGTGCCGGAGCGGACCCGCTCGGAGAAGGCGGCCATCTTGTCGAGGACGGCGTGTACGCCGGGGACGACGTTCTCGCCGTCGACGTCGATCACGGCGTCACGGGGGGCGCGCAGCGCGGTGTGCAGGACCGCGCGGTTCTCGGTGGTGTTGATCTTCTCGCCGCGGAACATGGCGTCCCGTAGCCCGGCGACGTTGGTGGCGGCGGCCAGCTCGCGCAGCAGCGCGAGCGTCTCGTCGGTCACCAGGTGCTTGGAGTAGTCGAGATACAGGTCGCCGACCCGCAGGGTGTATCGGCTGCCGCGCTCCTTGTCGGCGGCGAACAGGTCCCGCAGGTGGGTGTCGCCCAGCTGCTCCCGGTGCTTGCCGAGAGCGGCCCACTCCGGTGTCTGGTTGAGCCTGGCCCGGCTATCGGTGTTCATCTCGGACATCGCCCACTTCTTCTTTCTCACCTGTCTGCTTTGCCCCGCTGCCACTCCAACCTAATTGATTCAGCGGGGCCAACGACGCGACGGCGAGTGCGAAGCACCCGGCCGCCAGCAGGGCGGGGGTGTTCGGTCCCCAGGCCGCGGCCACCGCGCCGGCCGCCAGGGCGCCGAGCGGCGCTCCGGCGACGGCGAGCGTGCGGAAGGCGGCGCTGATCCGGCCGAGCATCCCGTCCGGGCTGCGTTCCTGCATCAGCGTCACCTGGTTGACGTTCCACACCAGTCCCATGGAGCCGAACAACGCCATCGCCGCGATCGTTACCCACAGCGCCTGGACGGCGCCCATCGCCAGGAGACAGCCGGCCTGGAGGGCGCCGGCCAGCACCACCGTGCGTATGCGGCCGAGTCGTTGGGCGATCCGGCGGGCGAGGGCTCCTCCGGCGACGCCGCCGACGGCGTAGGCGGTGAGGGCGGCGGCGTAGCCGGTGTTCCCGGCGGAGAGCCAGCCGGTGACGTGCAGGACGAGGGTGGCGATCAGCGCGCCCATGCCGATGTTGCAGAGGGTGGTGGCGGTGCAGAGCCGGCGCAGGGTGTCGTCGCGCCGCAGGGCGCGTATTCCTTCGGCCATGTCGGCGCGGAGGGTGGCTCCGGCGGGACGTGAGGGCCGGGCGGGTGGTTCGGGGCGCAGGGAGGCGATGAGGAGCGCGGCGAGGAGGTAGGTGGCGGCGTCGGTGGCGTACGGCATGGCCGCGCCGACGAGGAGCAGGACGGGCACGAGAGGCGCGGCGAGGATCCCGCCGGCGATCTGCTGACCGGTCATCAGACGGGCGTTGGCGCCGGCGAGGGTCTCGGTGGGCACCAGGGACGGCAGCAGGGCGGTGGCGGCGTTGTCGAAGAGGGTCTGGAGGGTGGTGAGGGCGAAGGCGACGGCCAGAAGCAGTGCGACGGAGGCGTGCCCGAGGGCGACGGCGAGGGCGAAGCCGCCCATCAACAGGGCCCGTACGGCGTCGACGGCCCACATGGCGCGCCGTTGGTCGACCCGGTCGGCGAGGGTGCCGCCGAGAAGCCCGAAGAGCAGCCAGGGCAGTTGCCCGCAGGCGGTGACGGCGGCGATGAGGAGTGGGTCGGTGGTAAGGGTCGCGGCGAGCAGGGGCAGGGCGGTCTTCCGCAACGAGTCCCCAAAACTGGAAACCACAGCCGCGCCCCAAAGCCGCCCGAACCCCCCTCGCCAGGCGGGCACGGCCTGGCTGCCCGGTGCCGGTGCCTGTGTCGTCGCCATGCTGCCCCCCGCGCGGTCGGATGATCTCCCACGACGGTAGGGGGTGCCACTGACAACGACGCGGGGACGGCCGGGGGCGGGTCGTCACGCGCCGGGGGCGGCGCCGGGTCCGCGCCCGGGACGCCGGTGCGGCGGGGGTGCCAAGGGCAGCGGCTGGGGACGCCCGGGCGGCTGGGGGCTGCGAGCGCGAGCCTGCCGCGCGCCAGGGACGCCCGCGCTGCCACCGTCAGCGGCGCCGCGCGCCGCGTTTACCCCGCGCCCGGGGCGCCGGGCGCCGCGCTCCAACGGCGCGGGCAACGGGCCGTGCGGCGCAAGTGCCGCCGGCAGCTGCTGAGGGCGGTCGGGCCGCCGCGGGCCGCGTACCGCGAGCCTCCGCCGCGCGCGACGGAAGCCCCCGCTGCCACCGGCAGCGGCGGTGCGCGCCGCGTTTATCCCGCGCCCGGGGCGCCGGGGCAGCCGCGCCCCCACGGCCAGCGGCGCCGCGCGCCGCCCACCCCTAAGAGAACGGCCCCGCCCGCGAATTCACATCGCGGGCAGGGCCCGTTCGTCCACTTCTCAGATTTCGCCGCGGAGTTTGGCGAGTGCCTCGGCGAGGATCGCCTCACCGTCCGCGTCGCTGCGGCGCTCCCGCACGTACGCCAGGTGTGTCTTGTACGGCTCGGTGCGCGGCGGGGCCGGTGGGTTGTCCCGGTCCTGTCCGGCGGGGAAGCCGCAGCGCGGGCAGTCCCAGGTGTCGGGGACCTGCGCGTCGCTGGCGAAGCTCGGCTGCGTCTCGTGCCCGTTCGAGCACCAGAAGGAGATGCGCAGGCGCGGCGCGGACTCGCCCCGCTCGGCCTCACCCATCGGCCCCGCTCCGACCCGGCTTCCCCGGATCGCGTTGCCACTTGCCACGGTCGTAACTCCCTGCGTGATGGTGCTCGAAGATGCCCCAGTCTACGTAAGGCCCAACGCGCGTCCAGTGATTGGAGTTACACCCCGCCGCGGGACGCGGAAGCTCCTGGTCAGCTGTCCAGCTTCATCAGGAGCGCAAGTACGACAATGCACGCGAACCACAGCAGACCGACCACGACGGTGATGCGGTCGAGGTTGCGCTCGGCCACCGAGGAACCGCCGACGGAGGACTGCATGCCGCCACCGAACATGTCGGAGAGACCGCCGCCCTTCCCCTTGTGCATCAGCACCAGCAGCATCAGCAGCGCGCTGAAGACGATCAGGGCGATCGAGAATCCCATAACCACGGCTGGACCCTACTTCCTGGCAATTCTCTGGACTTCGAACGGACGACGGGGGCCCGGGCTCGGCCGTGCGGCGTGAGCCGCGTCCGGTGCCGTGTGCCACAGGCCCCCGCAAGGGTACGACGGATCCGTCCTACCGCATACTCACCGGTCTACCGACCGGTGACCTCACTGGTCGCGGAAGCGGACGATCTTGACGAACTCGTCGGCGTCCAGTGCCGCGCCGCCGACCAGGGCGCCGTCCACATCCGGCTGCGCCATGATCGCGGCGACGTTGTTCGCCTTGACCGAGCCGCCGTACTGGATGCGTACCTTGTCGGCCAGCTCCTGCGAGTACAGCTCCGCCAGCCGGCCGCGGATCGCCCCGCAGACCTCCTGGGCGTCCTCAGGGGTGGCGACCTCGCCGGTGCCGATGGCCCACACGGGCTCGTAGGCGATGACGACGGTCTCGGCCTGCTCGGCGGGGATGTCCTTCAGGCCGCCGTCGAGCTGGGCCAGGGTGTGCGGGACCTGCTGGCCGGCCTTGCGGACGTCCAGGCCCTCACCGACGCAGAGGATCGGGGTCAGGCCGTGCTTGAAGGCGGCCTTGACCTTGGCGTTGCAGATCTCGTCCGTCTCGTGGTGGTACTGGCGGCGCTCGCTGTGGCCGACGGCCACGTACGTGCACTTCAGCTTGGCGAGCATGGGGCCGGAGATCTCGCCGGTGTACGCGCCGGAGTCCTGCGCCGAGATGTCCTGGGCGCCGTACTTGATCTTCAGCTTGTCGCCGTCGACCAGGGTCTGGACGGACCGAAGGTCGGTGAAGGGCGGCAGGACGGCGACCTCGACGGCGTCGTAGTCCTTGTCGGCGAGCGCGAAGGCGAGCTTCTGGACGTGGGCGATGGCCTCGAGGTGGTTGAGGTTCATCTTCCAGTTGCCCGCCATCAGCGGGGTGCGGGTGGTCATAAAGGGTCAGTCCTCCAGTGCGGCGAGGCCGGGAAGCGTCTTGCCCTCGAGGTATTCGAGGCTGGCGCCGCCACCGGTCGAGATGTGGCCGAATGCGTTCTCGTCGAAGCCCAGGATGCGGACGGCGGCGGCCGAGTCGCCGCCGCCGACGACGGTGAAGCCGTCGGAGTCCACCAGGGCCTGCGCCACGGCCTTGGTGCCGTTCGCGTAGTCGGGGTGCTCGAAGACGCCCATGGGGCCGTTCCAGAACACGGTGCCCGCGTCGGCGAGCTTGGCGGCGTACAGTTCGCGCGTCTTCGGGCCGATGTCCAGGCCCTCCTTGTCGGCCGGGATGGCGTCCGAGGCGACGAGCTCAGGGTTGGCCGGGGCCTTGGTCTTCAGGTCGGGGAAGTCGGCCGAGACCAGGACGTCGAGGGGGAGCACGAACTCCACGCCGCGCTTCTCGGCGCGGGCGAGGTAGTCCAGGCAGGCGGGGATCTGGTCCTCCTGGAGCAGCGAGATGCCGACCTCGTGGCCCTTGGCCTTGAGGAAGGTGTACGCCATGCCGCCGCCGACGAGGATGCGGTCGGCCTTCTCGAGGAGGTGGTCGATGACGCCGAGCTTGTCGGAGACCTTGGCGCCGCCGAGGACGACGACGTACGGCCGGCGGACGTCCTCGGTGAGCTTCTTGAGGACGCCGACCTCGGTGGCGATCAGGTAGCCGGCGGCGTGGGGCAGGCGGGCCGGCAGGTCGAAGACCGAGGCGTGCTTGCGGTGGACCGCGCCGAAGCCGTCGCCGACGTACAGGTCGGCGAGCTCGGCGAGCTGGTCGGCGAAGGCGCCGCGCTCGGCGTCGTCCTTCGAGGTCTCACCGGCGTTGAAGCGGAGGTTCTCGACGACGGCCACCTGGCCGTCGGTGAGGGCGGCGACGACGGTCTTGGCGGACTCGCCGACGGTGTCGGTCGCGAACGCCACGTCGGCGCCGAGGATCTCGCCGAGCCGGGCGGCGGCCGGGGCGAGGGAGAACGCCGGGTCGGGGGCGCCCTTGGGGCGGCCGAGGTGGGAGGCGACGATCACGCGGGCGCCGGCCTCGGCGAGCTTGGCGACGGTGGGCGCGACGGCGCGGATGCGGCCGTCGTCGGTGATGGTGGTGCCCTCGAGCGGCACGTTCAGGTCGGCGCGGACGAATACGCGCTTGCCCGTGACGCCTTCCGCGAGAAGTTCGTCGATCGTCTTCATCTGGTTGGTGACTCCTTGAAAGTTCAGAAGGTCAACACAAGCCGCAGGGCTCGTACAGCGCATCATCGCGCTGTCCGAGCCCTGCGCTCACATCGAGGTGCCTGCCCCGGTGGTTTAGAGCTGACCGCCGACGAAGACGGTCAGGTCGACGAGGCGGTTGGAGTAGCCCCACTCGTTGTCGTACCAGCCGAGGATCTTCACCGAGTTGCCCTCCTGGACCATGGTCAGGGAGGAGTCGAAGGTGCAGGAGGCCGGGTCGCTGACGATGTCCGAGGAGACGATCGGGTCCTCGGTGTAGTACAGGATGCCCTTGAGCTCGCCGTCGGCGGCCTTCTTGAACGCGGCGTTGACCTCGTCCTTGGTGACCTCGCGCTCGAGCTGGACGACCAGGTCGGTGGCGGAGCCGGTCGGGACCGGCACGCGCATGGCGATGCCGTCCAGCTTGCCCTTGAGCTTCGGCAGGACCAGGGCGGTGGCCTTCGCGGCACCGGTCGTGGTCGGAATGATGTTCTCCGCGGCGGCGCGGGCGCGGCGCAGGTCGGAGTGGGGGAAGTCCAGGATGCGCTGGTCGTTGGTGTATGCGTGGACCGTGGTCATCAGACCCTTGACGATGCCGAAGTTCTCGTCGAGCACCTTCGCCATCGGCGCCACGCAGTTGGTGGTGCAGGAGGCGTTGGAGATGACGTGGTGGTTGGCCGGCTCATACTTGTCCTGGTTGACACCCATCACGATGGTGATGTCCTCGTCCTTGGCCGGAGCCGAGATGAGGACCTTCTTCGCGCCGCCGGCGATGTGCTTCTCGGCGTCCGCCTTCTTGGTGAAGATGCCGGTCGACTCGATGACGATGTCGACGCCCAGCTTGCCCCAGGGGATGTCGGCCGGGTTGCGCTCGGAGAGCACCTTGATGGTGTGGCCGTCGACGGTGATGGTGTCGGCGGTGTGGGTGACCTCGGCCTTGAGGCGACCCAGAATGGTGTCGTACTTCAGCAGGTGAGCCGTGGTCGCAGTGTCACCCAGGTCGTTGACAGCCACGATCTCGATGTCGGCACCCTGCTCAAGGAGCGC
Organism: Streptomyces sp. NPDC039465; assembly: GCF_055639315.1. Lineage (NCBI taxonomy): Bacteria > Bacillati > Actinomycetota > Actinomycetes > Kitasatosporales > Streptomycetaceae > Streptomyces > Streptomyces sp. NPDC039465. The sequence continues at coordinate 143,664 of NZ_JBVKAP010000001.1, forward strand.
GCGGAAGTAGTTGCGACCGATGCGGCCAAAGCCGTTGATGCCTACGCGGATCGTCACGAACCGATCTCCTCGTTAGGTACGCCGGGTTTCGACGCCGGCGAGATTCTTTTAGGGATGTCCCCGACCGCTTACGACCCTACCTCTCCCGTCGGCTCAGAGTGACATCGTGCACGGTCGGAAGACCCCGGAAATGCACCGTGGCCCGTAACTACCGACGGGTTCGAGCCACGGTGCGCCTTTCATCCCGATCACTGACTGTGATCAAAGGTGCGGGTGGTCGCTCAGCCGTGCACCGCGCGGAGCGCCTTCCGGATCAGGGCCCCGCGTTCCTCCGCGCGCACGACATGTTCCAGGCCGAAGCCGAGGAGGACGGTGTCACGGGTGGTGACGGCGGCCTGGGAGTGGAAGAGCCCCGGGGAGCGGGCCCAGTCGACGGCGTTGCCGGGGCTGCCGGCCGGGGCGCCGGGGACGGTCCAGGCGCCGAGGGATGTCTCGAAGCCCTCGGTGTCCCGGGCGGCGCCGCCGACGACCAGTGTGGCCCCGTCGACGAAGACGCCCGTCTCGCCGGTGCCGGGGTCGGAGACGTAGGAGAGGGAGACCTCGACCTTCTTGCCCGCGTAGGCGCTCAGGTCCATGGAGGCCTGGCGCCAGCCGTTCGAGGCGCCGGTGAAGGCGTGCCAGGCGCCGCTGGTGCCGGTGGCGGTGCAGGCCTCCTCGCCGACGGTCAGGTAGCGGGCGAGGAAGGGGTGGCCGCGGACGTAGTAGCCCTCGGCGCAGTCGGCGGGCGGTGCGGCGGAGGTGCCGCCGTTGGCGTCGGGGAGGGTGGTCCAGTCGTCCTGGCCGGCGGTGTGGGCCTCGACGACGAGGTTGTCGTACCCCTCCTCGGTGTCGTGGCTGATCTGGAACTGGAGGCTGGGTCTGGCGGAGGCGGCGACGCCGGTCAGGTCGATCGTGCGGGTGAGCCGCATCCAGGCGTTGTCGGCGTGCCGGGCGGCGGCGAAGGAGGTGCCGTCGTGCGGCTCGAAGGGGGTGCGGACACCCGGGTAGTCGCCGGCGGAGGCGGCGGCGAAGTGGGGGAACTCGTCCGGTGTAAGGGCGTCGGAGGTGATCGTGTAGGCGCCGGCGTTGTCCAGCGGGTTGCCTTCGGCCGCTGACAGGGCGGCGGTGGCGCGGGCGAACTTTCCGGTGCCGGCGAAGGACGGCGGTGAGGCCAGTCCGGCGCGGTGGTAGGCGCCGAGGTAGTACTGCGCGAAGTCGTTGGAGACGGCGCGCCCGATGACGGCCTGTCCGCCGGACTGCTCGCCGGTGTTGATCAGTTTGCCGCCCTCGTTGAGGTAGTCGCGTACGGCGAGGACGTTCGCGCCGGAGGGGCGGTCGGCGCCGGTGTACCAGACGACGGTACGGAAGTGGCTGAGGACGCCGAGGGGGTGCGGGGTGCCCTGGGTGGCGGTGTCCCAGACGGCAGCCGTGCGGCCGTTGTCGGCGAGGGCCTTGCTGTAGGCGGCGGTGTGCCGGGCGGGGGTGGTGCCGCCTTCGTCGGCGAGGACGAGGACGTCTCCGCGGGGGCGCTGGGCCACGGTGTACGTGAAGGGGGTGGAGGTGCTCGTCGTGCCGGCGCGGGTACGGCCGGTGAACCAGACCTCGACCGTGTCGCCGGGCCGGGCGCCCTTCACGCGCGCGCGGTACTCGTCGAAGTAGAGGTTGTCCTCTCCGCCGTATCTCTCGCCGCCCTTCCAGGCCTTGAGGTCCGTGGTGTGGGTGCGGCCGCCGTTGACGCGGTACTTCAGCTCCTTGGCCCGCAGGGACTTGCGGGCGGTGACGGCGACTTCCTGGGTGCCACCGCGCGCGTAGGAGGTGGTGAAGGCGTCGGGGGTGAAGTCGGGGGCCTCGATGCCGGTGGTGGAGACGGGCCGGTCGGGGTGGGCGGAGCTCTCGGCGACGGCGAGCGCGAAGGGGATGTTCTTGGCGAACTCCTGCTGGATCAGCTTCTCGTCGTCGGGGAAGGTGAACACGGAGGCGCAGTCGGCCGGGTTCCAGGCGTCGTCGGGGTCGATGCGGGAGGCGGTGGCGCAGGTCGACATCTCCGGGGTGAACATCTGCATCCCGTTGACGTTGGCGGCGTGTCCGTCGGCCTCGCCGTTGGTGGTGTAGAGCTCGGAGGAGACCTGGGGGCGGTAGCCGGGGACGGCGGGTTTCTGCGGGGTGCCGGCGAGGGCCTTGAGGGCGACGTCGTCGGGGGTATCGGTGGCGACCTGCCAGCCGACGCCGTAGAGGATCAGCTGTGCGGCGGAGTGGTAGTTGATGCCGTACTGGAAGCCGATGCGCTTTTGGAAGGCGTCGAGGGCGCGGGTCTCCGGTTCGGACATGGGACCGGTGCCGCGGTAGGTCTCGTCGGCCGGGTCGGGGGACGAACCCTCGTTGTCGTAGCCCCACTTGTAGGAGAAGTTGCGGTTGAGGTCGACGCCGTCGCCGGGGGTGATGCGGCCGTCCCCGTTGTTGTCGCGGAGGTTCTTGCGCCACTGGCGGTTGGCGTCGGAGGCGTGGGTGTGGTCGTAGCCGTCGGGGTTGGCGGAGAGGACGAACCACAGCTCGGTGGTGTCGACGATCTTGGTGATGCGGGGGTCCTTGCCGTACTGGGCGAGGTAGTGGTGGAGCAGCCGCCGGTTCATCTCGGGGGTGATCCACTCGCGGGCGTGCTGGTTGGAGAGGTAGAGCGTGGCCGGCTTGGTGCCGTCCGTGGTGGTCCTGGCGCCCTTGCTGAGCTTGAGGGCGAGGATGTCCTGGCCCTTGACGGTCTTGCCGATGGAGACGGCCTTGGTGAGGCCGGGGTGGGCCTGGGCGGTGGCGAGGATCTCCTGTTTGAGGCCGCCGGGGCCGCCGTAGGGGCGGAAGACGCCGTCTCCGGCGGCGGCGACGCGGCGGGTGGCCTGGGCGGAGAGGGTGTGCTCGGTGAGGTCGAGGCCCTTGGCGCGCAGTTGGCGGGCCTGCCGGTCGGTGAGGTAGAGCTCGAGGGTGGCGGTGCCCCGGTCGGGCACCTGCTCGGTGAGCTCGTGTCCGTCGGTGCCGGCTTCGAGCAGGAGAGGTACGTGTTCCTTGCCGACGGGTGCGCGCCATACGGAGAGGGCGTCGTCGTCGCCCGGGTCGCCTTGGTGGTTCGTGGCTCCGGCGGTGGGTGCGGCCGCCAGAGCGGTGATCAGCAGTGAAGCCGCGGCGAGGATCGATCTCGCTCTGCGTCTCATGAGCCCCCCTTGCTGTTGTCTGCCACGAGAGTGGACAGACGCCAGGCTCATGACAGTCCATGATCATGTCAAGGGTGCCCGGCGGGCCACCGGAATGCCGCCGCCGACGCCTCAAGAAGGCGTCGGCGGCGGGGAGTTGAGCGGTTCGCGCGGCGGTGGGAGGCTCAGCCGACCAGGCTGTCGTCCATCTCCTCGGTGAGGTTGGACTCGGTCCCGGGGATGCCCAGATCCTGTGCGCGCTTGTCGGCCATGGCCAGCAGACGGCGGATCCGGCCGGCGACGGCGTCCTTGGTCAGCGGCGGGTCGGCGAGCGCGCCCAGCTCCTCCAGGGAGGCCTGCTTGTGCTCCATCCGGAGCCGGCCCGCGGCCGCCAGGTGCTCGGGCACCTCGTCGGCGAGGATCTCCAGGGCGCGCTGCACCCGGGCGCCCGCGGCGACCGCCGCGCGGGCCGAGCGGCGCAGATTGGCGTCGTCGAAGTTGGCGAGCCGGTTGGCGGTGGCGCGGACCTCGCGGCGCATCCGCCGCTCCTCCCAGGCCAGCACCGACTCGTGCGCGCCGAGCCGGGTCAGCAGGGCGCCGATCGCGTCGCCGTCGCGGACGACGACCCGGTCCACGCCGCGTACCTCACGGGCCTTCGCGGCGATGGAGAGCCTGCGGGCGGCGCCCACCAGCGCGAGGGCGGCCTCCGGTCCGGGGCAGGTGACCTCCAGGGAGGAGGAACGTCCCGGCTCGGTCAGCGAGCCGTGCGCCAGGAACGCGCCACGCCAGGCGGCCTCCGCGTCGCAGGTCGCCCCGGAGACGACCTGCGGGGGCAGCCCGCGGATCGGCCGGCCCCGGCCGTCGACCAGGCCGGTCTGGCGCGCCAGCTGGTCGCCGCCGGCCACCACCCGCACGACGAAGCGGGAGCCGCGGCGCAGCCCGCCGGGGGCCATCACGATCAGTTCGGAGGTGTGGCCGAAGATCTCCAGGATGTCGCGCTTGAGCCGCCGGGCGGCCATCGCGGTGTCCAGTTCCGCCTCGATCACGATCCGGCCGCTCACGAGGTGCAGCCCGCCCGCGAACCGCAGGATCGACGAGACCTCCGCCTTTCTGCAGCAGGTCCGGGTGACGGGGAGCCGGGAGATCTCGTCCTTCACCGCTGCCGTCATCGCCATGGGCCGATCCTTCCATGCATCCGAAAAATACGGTCGTACGCGGCTGCCAACAGCTCCGGATCGTGCTTCGGAACGCCATCGGGTCGGGCGACCGGCGCCAGCTCGACCGCGGCACCGAGCCGCTTGGCGGCGTCGGCGAGGGAGTCGCGGTCGGGCACGGCGGCCTCGTCGGCGAGCACCACGTCCAGGGCGAGTTTAGGGGCGTGTCGCCCCAAAACCTCCAAATGACGCTGCGGAGAGAACCCTTCGGTTTCTCCGGGCTGTGGCGCGAGGTTGAGCGAGAGGACCCGGCGGGCCTTGGTCTCCACGAGGGCGTCCAGCAGCTCGGGTACGAGCAGGTGCGGGATCACCGAGGAGAACCAGGAGCCGGGGCCGAGCACCACCCAGTCCGCGTCGAGGACGGCGGCGACGGCCTCCGGCACGGCGGGCGGGTCGTTCGGCACGAGGTGCACGGACTGCACCTCGCCGGGGGTGAGCGCGACGGTGGCCTGACCGCGGACGGTGTCCACGTCCTCCGGACGTGCCGGGTCGTGCCCCTTGACCAGGGCCTGGAGCTCCAGGGGCACCGCGGACATGGGCAGCACCCGGCCGTGCGCGCCGAGCAGCTTGCCGACCAGGTCCAGGGCCTGGACGTGGTCGCCGAGCTGCTCCCACAGGGCGACGATCAGCAGATTGCCGACGGCGTGCTCGTGCAGGTCGCCCTGGGACTGGAAGCGGTGCTGGATGACCCGGGCCCAGGTCTGGCCCCAGTCGTCGTCGCCGCACAGGGCGGCCAGGGCCTTGCGCAGGTCGCCGGGGGGCAGCACGCCGAGCTCCTCGCGGAGCCGGCCGCTGGAGCCCCCGTCGTCGGCGACCGTGACCACGGCGGTCAGGTCGCCGGTGATACGGCGCAGCGCGGCGAGCGAGGCCGACAGGCCCATGCCGCCGCCGAGCGCGACGACCTTGGGCTGGGCGCCGCGTCTGCGGAGCGTACGGACCGAGAGGGTGCTCGTACGCCGGCGGTAAGGCTTCACTCGCGCCCCATGTCCCGGTGGACGACGACGGTCTCGACCCCTTCCGAGGCGAGGCGGGCGGCGAGCTTCTCGGACGTGGCGACGGAGCGGTGCTTGCCGCCCGTGCAGCCGACGGCGATGGTCACGTACCGCTTGCCTTCGCGGCGGTAGCCCGCGGCGATCAGCTGGAGGAGTTCGGTGTAGCGGTCGAGGAACTCCTTGGCGCCGGGCTGGTTGAAGACGTAGTTCGACACCTCTTCGTTGAGGCCGGTGAAGGGGCGCAGCTCGGGGACCCAGTGCGGGTTGGGCAGGAAGCGCATGTCGACGACGAGGTCGGCGTCGACCGGCAGGCCGTACTTGAACCCGAAGGACATGACGGTGGCCCGCAGCTCCGGCTCCTCGTCGCCGGCGAACTGGGCGTCCATCTTGGCGCGCAGTTCGTGGACGTTGAGGCTGGAGGTGTCGATCACCAGGTCGGCGTCGCCGCGCAGCTCGCGCAGCAGGTCGCGCTCGGCGGCGATACCGTCGGTGATCCGGCCGTCACCCTGGAGGGGGTGCGGGCGGCGGACCGATTCGAAGCGCCTGACCAGGGCCTCGTCGGAGGATTCCAGGAAAACGATCCGGCGGGTGACCTGCTTGGCGTCGAGGTCGGCGAGGGATTGCCGGAGGTTGTCGAAGAAGCGCCGGCCGCGGACGTCCACGACGACGGCGATCCGGGCGACGTTGCCCTGGGAGCGGGCGCCGAGCTCCACCATGGTGGGGATCAGCGCGGGCGGCAGGTTGTCGACGACGAACCAGCCGAGGTCCTCCAGGCACTTGGCGGCGGTGCTGCGGCCCGCGCCGGACATGCCGGAGATGATCACCAGCTCGGGGATGGCCGGCTCGGCGGCCTCACCGGCCTCCTTCGTGCCCGTACTCACGTGTACTGCTCCGTCTTCTCGGTCGTGCTCGGTCATGCTGTGGTGCCCCCGTCGTCTTCAATGATCTCTCCTGTCGCCGTGTTCACGGCGGGTGCGGCCGGAGCCGCCTGTGCGAGGGCCACGGCCACGGCCTCGGCGGTCTTGGGGCCCATGCCCGGGACCTCACAGATCTGCTCGATTGTCGCCTGTCGCAGCCGCTTCACCGAGCCGAAATGCTTGATCAACGCCTGCTTGCGGGTCTCGCCGAGGCCCGGCACCCCGTCCAGGGGGCTGACCCGCAGACGCTTGTGGCGCTTGGTGCGCTGGTAGCGGATGGCGAAGTCGTGAGCCGTGTCACGGACCCGCTGGAGGAGGTAGAGGCCCTCGCTGGAGCGGGGCAGGACGACCGGGTCGTCGTTGCCGGGCAGCCAGACCTCCTCCAGGCGCTTGGCGAGGCCGCAGACGGCGATGTCGTCGATGCCGAGCTCGTCCAGGGCCCGCTGCGCGGCCGCGACCTGCGGCTGTCCGCCGTCGACGACGACGAGCTGGGGCGGGTAGGCGAACCGCTTGCGCCGGCCGTTGTCCTCCGCCGGGACCTCGCCGGAGACGGCGGCCTCGGCCGCCTCCGCACCGCCTTCGGCGGGCAGGGCCCACTCCCCCGTCCTCTCCTTCTCGGCGAGATAGCGCCGGAAGCGGCGGGTGAGGACCTCGTGCATGGAGCGGACGTCGTCCTGGCCCTCGAAGCCCTTGATCTGGAAGCGGCGGTACTCGCTCTTGCGGGGCAGCCCGTCCTCGAAGACGACCATGGAGGCGACGACGTCCTCGCCCTGGAGGTGGGAGATGTCGAAGCACTCGATGCGCAGCGGCGCCGACTCCAGCTCCAGGGCGTCGGCGATCTCCTCCAGGGCCCGGGAGCGGGTGGTGAGGTCGCTGGCGCGTTTGGTCTTGTGCAGGACGAGGGCCTGCTGGGCGTTGCGGGCGACGGTGGCCATCAGGTCCTTCTTGTCGCCGCGCTGGGGGATGCGCAGGGAGACCTGGGAGCCGCGGCGGCCGGCGAGCCACTGGGTGACGGCGTCGGCGTCGTCCGGGAGGGCCGGGACGAGGACCTCCTTGGGGACGGCGTCGCCGGTCTCCTCCCCGTACAGCTGCTGGAGGGCGTGCTCCACCAGGCCGGCGGTGTCGACGGCCTCGACCTTGTCGGTGACCCAGCCGCGCTGGCCGCGCACCCGGCCGCCGCGGACGTGGAAGATCTGCACGGCCGCTTCGAGCTCGTCCTCGGCCACGGCGATCAGGTCGGCGTCGGTGGCGTCGGCGAGGACGACGGCGCTCTTCTCCATGGCCCGCCGCAGGGCCTCCATGTCGTCGCGGAGGCGGGCGGCCCGCTCGTACTCCATCTCCTCGGCCGCCGCCATCATGTCCTTCTCCAGGCGGCGCAGGTACGTGCCGGTGCGGCCGGTCATGAAGTCGCAGAAGTCCTCGGCCAGTTCGCGGTGTTCCTCGGGGGTGACGCGGCCGACGCAGGGGGCCGAGCACTTGCCGATGTAGCCGAGGAGGCAGGGGCGGCCGGTGCGGGCGGCGTTCTTGAACACGCCCGCGGAGCACGTACGGACGGGGAAGACGCGCAGCATCAGGTCGACGGTTTCGCGGATCGCCCAGGCGTGGCCGTACGGCCCGAAGTAGCGCACGCCCTTCTTCTTGTGGCCGCGCATCACCTGCACCCGCGGGAACTCCTCGTTCAGGGTCACCGCGAGGTACGGGTAGCTCTTGTCGTCCCGGTACTTGACGTTGAACCGGGGGTCGAACTCCTTGATCCAGGAGTACTCCAGCTGGAGCGCCTCGACCTCGGTGGATACCACCGTCCACTCCACGGAGGCGGCCGTGGTGACCATGGTGCGCGTGCGCGGGTGCAGACTCGCCAGGTCCTGGAAGTAGTTGGCGAGGCGCTGACGCAGGGACTTCGCCTTCCCGACGTAGATCACCCGGCGGTGCTCGTCACGGAATTTGTAGACCCCCGGGGAGTCGGGGATCTGTCCCGGCTTGGGGCGGTAGCTGGAGGGGTCTGCCATGCACCACACCCTACTTGCGGGCAGTGACAGAGCGGGGTCCCGGACCGATTCGTACGGCTCCTGGCCGGACCCGGGCGATGCCCTGGGGGCGGGCCTGCGGGACGCCCCGGCCGGGTGGTGCCGGCCCGGCCGGGGCGTCGCGCGTTCACCGCGGGGGTCTCGCTCCTGGCAGGGGCTCACTCCTGCCAGGACCCTCCCTGTCGGCGGGGTCTCACTCCTGGCGGGTGCGGCGGCGGCGCAGGGCCGTCATGGTGATCAGGGCGAGGGCGGCGAGGGCGCCCGCGCCCGCCGTCGCCGAGGCGACGGTCACGGCGGACCCGCCGGGATCGGGTGCGGCGGATGCGACGGTGACCGGGGCGGGTGCGGGCCGGCCGTAGCCGCCGGCCTTGCCGTCGCGCGCGTAGGCGGAGCCGGGGAGCTTGTCGCCGTACGCCTTGGCCACGCGCGCGTGGTACCGGTCGAGGGTGGTGCCGTTCGCGCCGATCGCGCGGACGGCGTCCTCGTCGAGCGGGAGGATCTTGGTGCCCTTGTGGACGTACCAGGCGTCGATCTGCGGCTCGCGGAAGACGGTGCCGCCGGGCAGGGCGCGGGCGCCCTGGGCGGCGTAGCGGGTCTCGTCGTCGCCGGTGGCGATGTTCACGACCTGCCAGGTGCCGCCTCTCTTCACCGTCCACAGGGAGGCCTTCTGGCCGTTGGCGGAGACCGCCTTGGCGGCGTGGAACTGCACCTTGGCGACGGGTGCGCCGGGCTTGCCCGCGACGAAGTCCGCGGAGAGGAAGCGGACCGGCACGGACCGGCCTTCGATCCGGGGCTTGGCGGCGGAGCGGGCGGTCGCGCCGTCGCGGGCGTCGCGGGCGTCGCGGGTGAAGAAGCGGGAGAGGGTGTCGAGGGTGGCGGGGGCCGAGACGGCCTGGTCAGGGGTGGTCGGGGCGGGGGTCGCGTGGGCGAGGGGGGAGGCCAGGCCGATCAGCGCGGGGGTGAGGGCCGCGGTCAGGGCGGCGGCCGGTATCAGGTGTCGGGTCATGGTGCTCACGCCCCGATCCGGTAGAGCGAGTGGGTCCAGGAGAAGGAGTCGTTGTCGACGTACCAGGCGTGGGAGGCCCAGTTGTAGCGGTAGCTGGAGGGCCAGGGGTCGCCCCAGTAGACCCAGCTGTTGGCGTCGTCGTAGCCGTAGACGACGTGCATGTGGCCGCCGCCGCCGGACCACTGGATACGGGTCTCGATCGGTCGGTCGTTGTTGATCTCGGTCTGGACGGTGGAGTAGCGCAGCCAGCCGTTGACGTACGAGCCGGCGCTGATGCCCGCCCAGCGCAGGCCGGTCTGGACGTGGCCGAGGGTGGCTTGGTTGTTGGGGCACTCGGTGCCCTGCTGGCGATTGAAGGCGGCGTTGCAGAACTGGTTCTGGCTGTAGCCGCGGCCGTACCAGGTGGCGATGGTGTTGCCGGAGGCGGCCCAGCACCAGTTGCTCTTCTGCTGGGCCTGCATGGTGATGCCGAGTTGCTTGTAGGCGAGGGCGGACCGGTCCTGGCTCGGGGCGGAACGGTCGTGGCTCAGTACGGACCGGTCCTGGCTCTGGACGGAACGATCGTGGTTCGGTGCGGCGGTTGCCGTGGCGGTCGGCACGGCGAAAAGGGCCACGGCGACGAGCGCCGCGAGGGAGAGCCCTCTTCGTCGTTCTGTTCTCTTGCGCATCGCGTCCTCCCGAAGGGCGGGGGGTGGGGGGTGGGGATTGGAGGAGCGCGTCCGGACGCTGGTGGGAGCATCAATCGTTGTCGTGCGCTGGTCAACACGGTTGAATGCGGAATGACAGGGAGCTGTGAACGGTCAGGCCGGAGTGTGAACGGCCCGCCCCTGTCCACCTGCGTGTCCACCGGCCCCGCGGGTGGGCGTGGGGACGTGCCGTGAACGTTCACGTGGAGTCCTGAGAAGTTGCGGTGAGGAGTTCTGAGGAGTCCTGATGGGGAACAGCGAGGCCGACCTGACCCAGGTCCTGCACACGGGACCCTTCCACCTGGCGCTGCGCACCGCGCTCGCGGTGCGGGGCCTGCCGCTCCAGCGGGTCCAGCACCATCTGGCGCACCGCGGCGTCAAGGTCGGGGTGACCAGCCTCAGTTACTGGCAGCAGGGCGCCCGCCGGCCGCAGCGGCCCGAGTCCCTCCGAGCCGTACGCGCTCTGGAGGAGGTCCTCCAGCTGCCCGGCAACTCCCTGATCCGGCTGCTGGCCGGGAGCGGGGCGGTGGGACGGCCCGCCTCGCGCTCGTACCGTTCCCTGGTGGAGGCGTCCGGCGCGGTCGAGCAGCTGCTCGCGGAGCTGGAGTCGCCCACCGACGGCGGACTGCACACGGTCGGCCACCACGAGCGGGTACGGATCGGCGCGGGGCGTGAGCTGCTCGGCCGCGAGTCCCAGCACGTGGTGCGCGCCCACCGGGACGGGATCGACCGCTATCTCGCCATCCACCACGGCGACCCGGGCTGCGACCCGTCACGGGTGAGGGTCCAGGCCACGGAGAACTGCCGCACAGGGCGCGTCCGCGTGCATCAAGAGACCGGCGTGGTCGTCGCCGAGCTGCTCTTCGACACCCGGCTGCGGGCCGGGGAGACGTACCTGTTCGGCTACGGCTTCGAGGATGCGACGGGCGGGCCGAGCACCGAGTACGTCCGGGGCTTCAGCTTCGCCGGCGGGCAGTACGTCCTTCAGGTGCGGTTCGACGAGGCGGCGCTGCCGGTGCGGTGCCGGCGGTTCGCCCAGGCGTCGGCGGGGGCGCCGCGCGCGGGACGCGCCGATCTGACGCTGAGCGGGCGGCACCGCACGGTGCATCTGGTGGAGCAGGGGGTACGGGCGGGGATCCTGGGGATCGAGTGGAGCTGGGAGTGAGGGGCGGCCTGTCCCTGCGGGGGCGATCAGGCGTCGGGGCCGGCGATCAGCTTCCCGTTCTCGACCTTGACCGGGACCTCGGGCAGCGGCACGGTCGCCGGACCCTTGAGCGCCTTGCCGGTCGTCACGTCGAAGCGGCTGCCGTGGCAGGGGCAGTTGCCCTCGTTGTTCTCGATCTTGTCGAGGACACAGCCGGCGTGGGTGCACTGCGCGCTGAAGGCCTTGTACTGGCCCTTCGCCGGGCAGCTCACCAGCACCCGCTGCTCGCGGTAGAGCTTCGAGCCCCCGACCGGGACCTCCTCCGCGGCGCCGAGGGCGACCGGGGCGGTCGGGGTCGGCGTCTGGGCGTGTCCCAGCTTGGACTCCGTGGAGCAGGCGGCGGCGCCGAGTCCGGCCGCTCCGGCGAGGGCGGCGCCTTTCAGCACGGTACGGCGGGCGGGCGACTGGCCGGACATGAGCGCTCCATGGTGCGGGTCGGTGCGGTGCGGGACGGTGCGGGTCGACGAATGACCTGCTCGACGATACCGGCGCGGGTGGCCGGCGGGGCGGGCGGGGCGGCGCCCGGGCGAGCCTGAGGGGGTGTGCGAACTCAAGGCCATGGGTTACGTTCGCGGGCGTGATCGTCGTCGCCGGAGAGTCCCTGATCGACCTGGTCCCGCAGGGGGCCGCGACCGGTCCGCTCGCGACGCTGGTCCCCCGGCGGGGCGGCGGGCCGTACAACACCGCCGTCGCCCTCGGGCGGCTCGGCGCGGAGGTGGCCTTCTGCTCGCGGGTGTCCATGGACGGCTTCGGCGAGGCCCTGATGGACGGGCTGCGGTCGGCGGGCGTACGGACCTCGCTCGTCCAGCGGGGGCCCGAGCCGACGACGCTGGCGCTCGCCACGGTCGGCGCGGACGGGTCGGCGGGCTACGGCTTCTACGTGGAGGGAACGGCCGATCGTCTCTTCGAGCTGCCGGAGCGGCTGCCGGAGGGCGTACGGGCGGTGGCCTTCGGGACGTGCTCGCTGGCGCTGGAGCCGGGGGCGAGCGCGTACGAGGCGCTGCTGCGCCGGGAGTCGGGGCGCAAGGTGTTCACCCTGCTCGACCCGAACGTGCGGGCGGGGCTGATCGGGGACGCGGAGGCGTACCGGAAGCGGTTCACGGCCTGGCTGCCGTACGTGTCGCTGCTGAAGCTCTCCGAGGACGACGCGCGGTGGCTGGGCGGCACGCCGGAGGAGTGGCTGGCGGCGGGCCCGTCGGCGGTCGTCATGACCCGGGGCGGTGCGGGCCTGACGGTGTGGACGCCCCGGCGGACGGTCTCGGTCCCGGCGGTACCGGTCCGCGTCGCGGACACGATCGGCGCGGGCGACACGGTGAACGCGGCGCTGCTCCACGGCCTCGATGGCCTCCCCGACGGCCCTCTCGGTGCCTCTGACGCCCTCGATGCCCTGGACGCCGCCGACTGGTTCTCCCTCCTGACCTACGCCTCCCACGCCGCCGCCCTCACCTGCACCCGCCCGGGCGCGGAGCCGCCGTACGCGGCGGAACTGGCGGGGGTGACGCCGCAGGGGCTGGGGCGCCAGGGGAGGCGGGCCTGAGGGACGCGGGCGGGCCTGGCGAGGCCCGGGACGCGGGCGGGCCGGCGCGGGACGTGCCTGGCGGGGCCCTCCCTCCGCCACCGCGTCACGGAAGCGGCGCCCGGCAAAGCGGGCCTGAGGGACGCGGGCGGGGCTGGCGGGGGCCCGGGTGTGACCGGGCACCGCCAGGGTACGCGAGCGACGCCAGCGGCTTCAGCCGCAAGCCGCCCCACCGGCGTCAGGCCCCCCGCCAGGGTGCGCGAGCGACGCCTGCGGCCCGCAGCGCCTGAACGGCGACGCCCTACGGACGAACCGCCCGCCAGGGCGGGCCGGCGCCGGCAGCCCCAGCGCCCGCACGGTGACGCCCTTCGGGCTAGCCGCCCGACAGGGTCGGCCTGCGGCCGCGGGCCCGCAGGCCGACGGCCACCGCCGTCGGGCCTTCCGTCTCCGCCTTCTTCTTCGCCGTGGCGCCCGAACCGCGACGCCTTTCGGGCGAGCCGCCCGCCAGGGCGGGCCTGCGGCCGCCACCGGAGGCCCGCCGGCGTCAGGCCTTCCGGGTTCTCGCCGTCTTCTTCGCCGTGGCCCCCGCGCCCGCCGTCGCCTTCTTCGCCGGGGCCGCCTTCTTCCTCGGCGCCGGCGTCTTCTTCGTCGCGCTCCGCGCCGCCGGGATCGTCGCGTCGCTGATCCGGTTCGCGTCGAGGATGTCGCGGAGGAACTTGCCGGTGTGGCTCGCGGGGATGCTCGCCACCTCTTCCGGGGTGCCTTCGGCGACGACGAGGCCGCCGCCGCTGCCGCCCTCGGGGCCCATGTCGACGACCCAGTCCGCGGTCTTGATCACGTCGAGGTTGTGCTCGATGACGATCACGGTGTTCCCCTTGTCGACCAGGCCCGACAGGACCTTGATCAGCTTGGAGATGTCCTCGAAGTGGAGACCGGTCGTCGGCTCGTCCAGGACGTAGACCGTACGGCCCGTGGACCGCTTCTGGAGCTCGGACGCCAACTTCACCCGCTGGGCCTCGCCGCCCGACAGGGTCGGTGCGGACTGGCCGAGGCGGACGTAGCCGAGGCCGACCTCGTGGAGCGTCTTGAGGTGGCGGGCGATCGTCGGGACGGCCTCGAAGAAGTGCAGGGCCTCCTCGATCGGCATGTCCAGGACCTCGGCGATGGACTTGCCCTTGTAGTGGACCTCCAGGGTCTCCCGGTTGTAGCGCGCCCCGTGGCAGACCTCACAGGGGACGTACACGTCCGGCAGGAAGTTCATCTCAATCTTGATCGTGCCGTCGCCGGAGCAGTTCTCGCAGCGGCCGCCCTTGACGTTGAAGGAGAAGCGGCCCGGCAGATAGCCGCGCACCTTCGCCTCCATCGTCTCCGCGAAGAGCTTGCGCACATGGTCGAAGACTCCGGTGTACGTCGCCGGGTTGGACCGCGGGGTGCGGCCGATCGGCGACTGGTCGACGTGGACGACCTTGTCGACGAGGTCGTCGCCGTCCACGCGCGTGTGCCGCCCGGGCACCGACTTGGCGCCGTTGAGCTCGCGCGCCAGGTGGGTGTACAGGATGTCGTTGACCAGGGTCGACTTGCCGGAGCCGGAGACGCCGGTGACCGCGGTGAGGACGCCCAGCGGGAACGAGACGTCGATGTCCTGGAGGTTGTTCTCCCGGGCGCCGTGGACGGTGAGGCGGCGCGTCGGGTCCGTGGGGCGGCGGATGTCCGGGGTGGCGATGGACTTCTTCCCGGACAGGTACTGCCCAGTCATGGAGTCCTTGTTGGACAGCAGCTCCTTCAGGGAGCCGGAGTGCACGACCTTTCCGCCGTGCTCGCCCGCGCCCGGGCCGATGTCGACGACCCAGTCGGCGACCTTGATCGTGTCCTCGTCGTGCTCGACGACGATCAGGGTGTTGCCCATGTCGCGGAGGCGGACGAGGGTCTCGATCAGCCGGTGGTTGTCGCGCTGGTGCAGGCCGATGGACGGCTCGTCGAGCACGTACAACACGCCGACCAGGCCGGAGCCGATCTGCGTGGCCAGGCGGATGCGCTGGGCCTCGCCGCCGGAGAGCGTGCCGGCGGCGCGGTTGAGGGAGAGGTAGTCCAGGCCGACGTCGACGAGGAACCGCAGCCGTTCGTTGACCTCCTTGAGGACCCGCTCGGCGATCTTCTTGTCGCGCGCGTTGAGGGTGAGGCGGCCGAGGAAGTCGGCGCACTCGCTGATCGACATCGCCGAGACCTCGGCGATGGACCGGTCCATGACCGTGACGGCGAGGACGATCGGCTTGAGGCGGGTGCCTTCGCAGGTGGGGCAGGGCACCTCGCGCATGTAGCCCTCGAAGCGCTCCCGGCTGGAGTCGCTCTCGGCCTCGCTGTGGCGCCGCTTGACGAAGGAGACGGCGCCTTCGAAGGCGGGCGTGGTGTAGGCGCGCTCGCGTCCGTAGCGGTTGCGGTAGCGGACCTCGACCTGGGTCTTGTGGCCGTACAGCAGGGCCTTCTTGGCGCGCGCCGGGAGTCCCGCGTACGGGATGTCCGTACGGAAGCCGAGGGCCTGGGCGAGCCCGCCGATCAGGCGGCCGAAGTACTCCTTGGTGTGGCCGTGCGACCAGGGGTGGATGGCGCCCTCGTCGAGCGAGCGGTCCTCGTCCGGGACGATCAGCTCGGGGTCGACCTCCATGCGGGTGCCGATGCCGGTGCAGTCGGGGCAGGCGCCGAAGGGCGAGTTGAAGGAGAAGGAGCGGGGCTCCAGCTCCTCGAAGGAGAGGTCGTCGTACGGGCAGTACAGATGCTCCGAGTACATCCGCTCGCGCTCGGGGTCGTCCTCGGGGAGGTCGACGAAGTCGAGCACGACCATGCCGCCGGAGAGGCCGAGCGCGGTCTCGACGGAGTCGGTGAGCCGGCGCTTGGCGCTGTCCTTGACGGTGAGGCGGTCGACGACCACCTCGATGGTGTGCTTCTCCTGCTTCTTCAGCGTCGGCGGCTCGGCGAGCTGGATGGTGGTCCCGTCGACGCGCGCGCGGCTGTAGCCCTTGGTCTGGAGGTCGGCGAAGAGGTCGACGAACTCTCCCTTGCGCTCCCTGACCAGCGGCGAGAGCACCTGGAAGCGGCTGCCCTCGGGCAGCTCCAGGACCTTGTCGACGATGGCCTGCGGCGACTGGCGGGAAATGGGGCGGCGGCATTCGGGGCAGTGCGGCTTGCCGATGCGGGCGAAGAGCAGCCGGAGGTAGTCGTAGACCTCGGTGATGGTGCCGACCGTGGAGCGCGGGTTGCGCGAGGTCGACTTCTGGTCGATGGAGACCGCCGGGGAGAGGCCCTCGATGAAGTCCACGTCCGGCTTGTCCATCTGGCCGAGGAACTGCCGGGCGTACGAGGAGAGCGACTCGACGTAGCGGCGCTGACCCTCGGCGAAGATCGTGTCGAACGCGAGGGAGGACTTGCCCGACCCGGAGAGCCCGGTGAAGACGATGAGGGAGTCACGCGGGAGGTCGAGCGAGACGTTCTTGAGGTTGTGCTCGCGAGCGCCACGAACGATGAGACGGTCGGCCACGCCGGTCCGCACCTTTCTTGAGAGAAGCGGGGGCAGAGATGAGTGCCCGACAACCAAGGATGCCTGATGCCTCTACCGAGCCTATAGCACGCGCATTCGATTTACGGACGCGCTCTGCCACCTTCACCCGAACGAGTGGGCGGCGCTATCGTCGGCGCCATGATCGACCATGCGCGTGACCTGGCTTCTGTACGTGAAGCGACCGAGCGGCTCCTGACCGCAGCCGCCAAACTGGACAACGCCGCCGTGGCCGAGCCGTCACGGCTCCCCGGCTGGACCCGCGGCCATGTCCTGGCCCACGTGGCCCGTAACGCGGACGCTCTGGTGAACGTTCTGCGGGGCCTGCCCATGTACGCCGACGCCGCCACCCGCGACGCCGACATCGAACGGGACGCCCCCCGGCCGCTCGCCGCCCAGATCGAGGACGTGCGCGGGAGCGCCGCCCGCTTCGACGCCGAGGGCGAGGCGGACGCCGACTGGGGCCGGACCGTCGAGCTGCGCAACGGCGTCACCGACCAGGCCGCCCGGGTGCCCTTCCGCCGGCTCGTGGAGGTCGAGCTGCACCATGTCGACCTCGGCATCGGCTACGAGCTGACCGACCTCCCGGCCGACTTCGTCGAGCGTGAGATCGCGTTCCTCGCCGAACGCTTCGCGGGCAACGCCTCTGTGCCGCCCACCCGGATCGTCGCCGAGGGCCGCGAGTGGCGCACCGGTGGCACCGAGGGCGACGAGGTGACCGTCTCGGGCCCGGCTCCGGCCCTGCTCGGCTGGCTGGCCGGCCGCACCGACGGAGGCGGCCTGGACACCGCGGGCGGCCCGCTCCCGGCGCTTCCGCCGCTGTAGGCCCGACGACGGGCCTTCCGCCTCCTGCCCGGTGATCAGGGCCTAGGCTGAGATGTATGACGTACAGCGGAGCGGTGAAGGTCGGCGGCCCGGCGGACGTGCACGAGCTGTCGGAGCTGATGATCTCGAAGGTCGCGGTCGGACCGATGGACAACAACTCCTATCTACTGCGCTGCCGGGCCACCGGCGAGCAGCTGCTGATCGACGCGGCCGCCGATCCGCGGACGCTGCTCCAGCTGATCGGTGACGACGGCATCAAGGCCGTCGTCACCACCCACCGCCACGGCGACCACTGGCAGGCGCTGGCGGAGGTCGTGGCGGCGACCGGCGCGCGGACCTACGCCGGCGAGCACGACGCCGAGGGCATTCCTGTGCCGACGGATGTGCCGGTCGCGGACGGCGACACCATCCGGTTCGGCCGCGTCGAGCTGACCGCCCGTCATCTGGTGGGCCACACGCCCGGTTCGATCGCGCTGATCTACGACGACCCGCAGGGCCACCCTCATGTCTTCACCGGTGACTGCCTCTTCCCGGGCGGGGTCGGCAACACCCGGAAGGATCCCCGGGCGTTCGCCAGTCTCATCCACGACGTGGAGCGCAAGCTGTTCGACGTGCTGCCGGACGAGACCTGGGTGTACCCGGGGCACGGCAAGGACACCACTCTTGGCGAGGAGCGGCCGAAACTTCCCGAGTGGCACGAGCGGGGCTGGTGACCGGCGCCCCGAGGTGTCACAGGGCGCGGGGAGGTGGCCCGGGGCGCATGGATCCGGCCGCACGCTTCTGTACGCCCCCGTAACCCGCCCGGCGCAGGGGTAGTTGGCGCGACATGCCCAACAGTCATAGTCCATGTCCCACCCCCGCCCCCGCTCCCACTTCCCCGGTCTCCTCCGCGCCGGCCCCCTCGCCGCGCCCCGTCTCCATGACACGGCTGGCCACCGCGTCGCTGGCGGGGACCGCCGTCGAGTTCTACGACTTCTTTGTCTACGGCACCGCGGCGGCCCTGGTCTTCGGGCCGCTGTTCTTTCCCACGTTCTCCCCGGTGGCCGGGACGCTGGCGGCCTTCGGCACCTTTGCCGTCGGTTTCCTCTCCCGCCCGCTGGGCTCGGCGCTTTTCGGCCACATCGGGGACCGGTACGGGCGCCGGCCGGTGATGTTCGCCTCGCTGATGCTGACCGGTCTCGCGACCGTGGCGGTCGGCTGCGTCCCGTCGTACGCCACGCTGGGGGTGGCCGCGCCCGTTCTGCTGCTCGTGCTGCGCTTCCTCCAAGGGCTGGGCCTCGGGGGTGAGTGGGGCGGCGCGGTACTGCTGACCGCCGAGCATGCCCCTGAGCGCAGGCGTGGGTTGTGGGCGAGCTTTCCGCAGATCGGTCCGGCGGTCGGCTTCCTGCTCGCGAACGGGGTGATGCTGGCGCTGTCGGCGGCGCTGACGGAGTCCCAGTTCCGCGACTGGGGCTGGCGGGTGCCGTTCTGGGCCGCGGGGCTGCTCGCCTTCGGCGGTCTGCTGCTGCGGGCCTCGCTGCACGAGACGCCGCAGTTCGCCGAGCTCGCCGCGTCCGGGCGGCAGGCGACCGCGCCGCTGGCCGAGGTGGCACGCGGGCACTGGCAGCTCGTCCTCCTGACCGCGGGGGCGCTCGCGGTCGGCTACGCGATCTTTTACACGGTGTCCACCTGGGCGCTGGCGTACGGCACCGAGCGGCTGGGCGTGAGCCGTACGTCGATGCTGGTCTGCATCATGGCGGCGGTGGCGGTGAAGGGGGCGGTGACGCCGTTCGCCGCGATGCTGGGAGACCGCTACGGCCGTAGGCCGCTGTGTCTGGCCGGGTGCGCGGCGTCGGCGGTGTGGATGTTCCCGATGGTGGCGCTGCTGCACACCGGGGAGCCGTTGCTGATGTTCCTGGGCTTCCTGGGCGCGCTGCTGGCGTTCATCACGATGTTCGCGGTGGTCGCCGCGTATCTGCCGGAGCTGTACGAGCCGCGGGTGCGGTGTACGGGCGCGGCCGTCGGCTACAACCTCGCGGGGGTCCTGGGCGGGGCGCTGACGCCGATCGTGGCGACGGCGCTGTCGGGCGGCAGTGGGCCGCCGTGGGGCGTGGCGGCGTATCTGACGCTGGTGGCGCTGGTGAGCCTGGGCTGCTTCGCGCTGCTGCCGGAGACCCTGCCCGGCCGGGCCGAGGCGCCCAAGGCGGAGAGCGCGGCGGCGGCCTGAACGGCCCCTGGACGCACCGCGGCCGGTGCGGGCGGTTCGCTCACCGCCCGCACCGGCCGTGCGGGGTCTTGCGGATGTGTCAGGCGTCGACGCCGGCCTTCTCGGCCGTCTGCTCGGCGGCCTCGCGCTCGGCCTGCTTCTTGGAGGCGATCAGGCTGGTGATCGTGGTGATCACCAGCACGCCGCAGATGACCGCGAGCGAGACGGGGATGGAGATCTCCGGGACGTGCACCCCGGACTCGTGCAGGGCGTGCAGGACGAGCTTCACGCCGATGAATCCGAGGATCACCGACAGGCCGTAGCTGAGGTGGACCAGCTTCTTCAGCAGACCGCCGATGAGGAAGTACAGCTGGCGCAGGCCCATCAGGGCGAAGGCGTTGGCGGTGAAGACGATGTACGGGTCCTGGGTGAGGCCGAAGATCGCCGGGATGGAGTCGAGGGCGAAGAGCACGTCGGTGGTGCCGATGGCGAGCATGACGACCATCAGCGGGGTCAGCACACGCTTGCCGTTGACGCGGATGAAGAGCTTGGTGCCGTGATACTTGTCCGCGACGCCGAACTTCTTCTCGATGGACTTGAGGAGACGGTTCTCCTCGAACTCGTCCTCCTCCTCGTCGGAGCGCGCCTCCTGGATGAGCTTCCAGGCGGTGTAGATCAGGAACGCACCGAAGATGTAGAAGACCCAGGCGAAGCTGGCGATGATCGCGGCGCCCGCGGCGATGAAGATGGCGCGCAGGACGAGGGCGATCAGGACGCCGACGAGCAGCACGCGCTGCTGGAGGTGGGAGGGGACCGAGAACTTCGCCATGATGAGGACGAAGACGAAGAGGTTGTCGACGCTGAGCGACTTCTCGGTGATGAATCCGGCGAAGAACTCTCCCGACGCCTGGCTGTTGCCGAAGACCAGCAGGCCGAGGCCGAAGAGGGCGGCGAGGACGATCCAGACGACCGACCAGATGCCGGCTTCCTTGATCGACACGTCATGGGGCTTGCGGCCGATGAAGAAGTCGATCGCGATCAGGGCGCTCAGACCAAGAATGGTCAGCACCCACATGTTCATTGAAACGTCCACTGCGCCTCCGGCGTCGTACGGCTACTGATCAGCGTCGTCGCTGCCGGAGGTCTCCTCCACCCAGGGCCTTCCGGGCCGGCGCCCCGGGATCAGAGCTTTCGCATCTGTCCGTATTGACGGGCACGCCGCGCACGGGAGTACTCCCCTCCGCGCCGAGAAGATTACCCGAAAACCCAAGGGAAGGTAAAGGCGAGGGTAAGGAGACCCCAAGTGACCAGGTCAGCGGCCCCAGACCCGGCGGGCTTCGGCGACGTGGCCGAGGACCTGCCGGATCACCCCGCTGCCCGGGGGCGGGAGGGCCGGCTCGTACGTCCAGGCGTGGCCGACCCAGGGGTCGGCGAGGTGGTCGTCGGCGACCGGTGTGATCCGCAGCAGGGAGCGCCACAGCGGGTCGAGGACGGGGCCGTAGGCGCTGGCGTCCTCGCGGTCGGCGACCATCATCAGGTGGACGCCGACGGCGGGGCCCTCGTCCGCGAGGTAGCGGAGCTGGTTGACGCACCGGTCGTCGAAGCCGTGCGGGAAGTCGTTGACGATCAGCAGCTGCTCGGCCGGGTCGAGACCGGGCGGCAGGGAGTCGGCGGCGCCCGCGCGGATCGCCATCTGCACCAGGTCGACGCGTTCGGTGAGCCGGGTGAGCACGGCCGACACACCGGCGGCGCCGGCGGCGGGCGGGCCGGTGAGGACTCCGGTCTCGACCAGCGGCGTGAGGGAGGCGGCGCCGGACCCGGCGGGGTCGATGACATGGACGGTGAACTCACCGGCGGGGTAGACCGCGAGCAGCCGGGCCGCGTGGGCGACGGCGGTGTCCATGGCGAGCCGCCTCAGCCGGCCCTCGTCGAGGAGGGCCGCCGCCTCGGAGTGGCCGCGGCCCGAGTCCACCCACAGGCCGCGCTCCAGCGGCAGCCGTACGAGCATGGGGATGCGCAGCTCGGGGCGTTCGGGCAGGTGGAGGTCGCCCAGGCGCAGCGCCATCGGGATCTCCATGGGGACGCGGTAGGCGTGCCAGACGGGGTTGTCCCAGCGGGCGAAGGGCGCGGGCAGGGCGGGCTCGACCACCCCGGACTCGGCGTCGAGCTGGGCGAGATCGTGGTCGAGGGCCTCACGGGCCCGCGCGGTCAGCTCCTCGCACTTGGCGCGGGCCGCCTCGCGCGCGGCGTCCCCGGTCGCGCCGATGCGGCTGCGCGGGTCGGACAGGACGCGGTCGAGCTCCTGGTCCATGCGGGACTCGGCGAAGTCCACTGCGCTGCGGTAGGCGGCGGTGGTGCGGGCGAGGTCCTCGAACATGCCCCACACCTGGTTGTAGAGCCGCTCGTCCATCGACCAGCCGGTGGCGTCCCCGGCGACGGGGGCGGCGGGCCGGCCCGGCCCGGCGGCATCGGGGGCCGGGGGCGGCGGCGGCGGAGGAGGCGCAACCTGGCGGCGCGGGTGGGCGTAGTTGATGCCGCCGGGGTCGGCCGGGGGCGTGGTGGCGTCGGCGGGCAGCGGCACCGGCAGGGTGGGGGCGGCGTCCTGGTGGTCGGAGCCGGTGAGCGGCGCCGAGTGGCGGACACGGTCCGCGTCCGGGACGCGCGGCGGGGGCGCGGAGACCGCGCGGGCCATGCCCCGGGCGACCGCGTCGAGGATGGCCGTGGCGATCTCGCCGGGCCGCTCCACGCCTTGGTCGCCGAGCATCGCCGTGAGGCCGCCGGCGTAGCCCTGGCCGACGGCGCGGACCTTCCAGGCGCCCTGGCGGCGGTAGAGCTCAAGGGCGGTGACGGCGGACTCGGCGTCGAGGCCGGTGATGGTGTACGTGGCGACCTCGTCGCCGTCGAGGCCGGTGACGGCGACGAACGGGGCGGCGACCGCGCCGAAGCAGACCGGGCCGCCGGCGCCGACAGGCAGGGCGAGCAGGACGGTGACCCGGTGGACCGCGGCGGGCAACGCGCCGAGGTCGAGGGCGAGCCGGTGGTCGGCGGCGGCCTGCTGGGAGACCTCGATGCCGGGCAGGGCGGGCGAGCCGGGGTGGGCGATCCATTCGGGCCCCTGGACCCTGCCCCGTTCGTCGCCGAGAGTGGCACCGGCGACGACCGGATGGCCCGCCGAGACCCGGATCTCCAGTCGGGTGTGCGGCAGGGGGTGGTTCTGCCCCCGGACCAGCTCGGCCGTCATCGCCTCTGTCCCCCTTGGTTCGCTGTGCTGTTGCAGTGCAGCTCCCGGCGGCCTGGTGCCTCCGGGAGCTGCCGTACGTGATCGGTCCTGGCCTACAGGTGGGGCAGGATCGCCGGCATCAGGTCCTGGAACGTACGGCCGTTGGCCGCGTTGCCCAGGGCCGTCATCTTCCAGCCGGCGCCGTCGCGGTGGACCTTGGCCATGATCTGCGCGGTGTACTGCCCGCCGCCGTCCAGGGTGTAGCGGGCGAGCTCCTGGCCGTTGCTCTCGTCGACGATCCGGCAGAAGGCGTTCTGCACCTCCTGGAACGTCTGGCCGGTGAAGGAGTTCACCGTGAAGACGATCTGGTCGATGTGGACCGGGATCCGCGCGAGGTCGACGAGGATCGCCTCGTCGTCGCCGCCCTGGCCGGCGCCGCCGACGAGGTTGTCACCGGTGTGCCGGACCGAGCCGTCGTCGCTGACCAGGTGGCGGAAGAAGACCACGTCCACCGGCTGCTTGTCGGCGAAGAGCACCGCCGACGCGTCGAGGTCGATCTCCCGGGTGCGGGAGCCGAACAGGCCGCGGCGCGGCGCCGCCTGCCAGCCGAGCCCCATCCGTACCGCGGTAAGGGTGCCCCCGCCCTGCTTCTCCAGGCTGATGGCCTGACCCTTGGTCATGTTGACCGTCACGCGCTGTCCCCTCTCGTTGCGATCCCCCGCGGCCGTCTCCGCATGCGGTTGCCCAGCACCCTACGCAGGGGCACCGACAACGCAGCAGGTTCGGTCCGTTTTTGTGTCGGTCTTGCAACACACCGGCCACCGGTGCGTCAGGCGAGTCCCGCCTCCTTCATCTGGCGCAACTCCTTCTTCAGCTCTCCCACCTCGTCCCGGAGCCGGGCGGCGACCTCGAACTGCAGCTCGGCTGCGGCGGCGCGCATCCGCTCGGTCATCTCCTCGATGATCCCGGCCAGTTCGGTCGCCGGACGGTCGCCGCGCACCTCGCCCTTGCTGCCCGCCTTGCCGCGCCCCGGCTTGTGTGCGGCCAGCGAGGGGACGGGCGCCTTGGCGCCCTTGCCGTCCTTGGCCTGGCGGTATCCGGAGCCGAGCAGCTCCTCGGTGTCGACCTCTTCGCGCGCGATGGTCGCGACGATGTCGTTGATCTTCTTGCGCAGCGGCTGCGGGTCGATGCCGTTGGCGGTGTTGTACGCGATCTGCTTCTCGCGGCGGCGGTTGGTCTCGTCGATGGCCTTCTCCATCGCCGGGGTGACCGTGTCCGCGTACATGTGGACCTGGCCGGAGACGTTACGCGCGGCGCGGCCGATGGTCTGGATGAGGGAGGTGCCGGAGCGCAGGAAGCCCTGCTTGTCGGCGTCGAGGATGGCGACGAGGGACACCTCGGGGAGGTCGAGACCCTCCCGGAGGAGGTTGATGCCGACCAGGACGTCGTACTCGCCGGAGCGCAGCTCGCGCAGCAGCTCGATCCGGCGCAGGGTGTCGACGTCGCTGTGCAGATAGCGGACCTGGATGCCGAGTTCGAGGAAGTAGTCCGTGAGGTCCTCGGCCATCTTCTTGGTCAGGGTGGTGACCAGGACCCGCTCGTCCTTCTCGGTGCGCAGCCGGATCTCGTGGACCAGGTCGTCGATCTGGCCCTCGGTGGGCTTGACGACGACCTCGGGGTCGACGAGGCCGGTGGGGCGGATGATCTGCTCGACGAAGCCGTCGCCTCGGGAGAGTTCGTAGGTGCCAGGGGTGGCGGAGAGGTAGACGGTCTGGCCGATCCGCTCCTGGAACTCCTCCCACTTCAGCGGCCGGTTGTCGAGCGCGGACGGCAGCCGGAAGCCGTGCTCGACCAGGGTCCGCTTGCGGGAGGCGTCGCCCTCGTACATGGCGCCGATCTGCGGGACGGTGACGTGCGACTCGTCGATGACGAGGAGGAAGTCCTCGGGGAAGTAGTCGAGGAGGGTGTTGGGGGCGGAGCCGGGCTCGCGGTCGTCGAAGTGCATCGAGTAGTTCTCGATACCGGAGCAGGAGCCGATCTGGCGCATCATCTCGATGTCGTAGGTGGTGCGCATGCGCAGCCGCTGGGCCTCCAGGAGCTTGCCCTGCTTCTCCAGCTCGGCGAGGCGCTCCTCCAGCTCCCGCTCGATGCCGTTGACCGCCTTCTCCATGCGCTCGGGGCCGGCGACGTAGTGGCTCGCGGGGAAGACGTACAGCTCCCGGTCGTCGCTGATGACCTCGCCGGTGAGCGGGTGGAGCGTGGACAGCGCCTCGATCTCGTCGCCGAACATCTCGATCCGGACGGCCAGCTCCTCGTAGACCGGGAAGATCTCGATGGTGTCACCGCGGACCCGGAAGGTGCCGCGGCTGAAGGCGAGGTCGTTGCGGGTGTACTGGATGTCGACGAAGCGGCGCAGCAGCTGGTCGCGGTCGATCTCCTCGCCGACCTTGAGGGGGACCATGCGGTCCACGTACTCCTGCGGGGTGCCGAGGCCGTAGATGCAGGAGACGGAGGCGACCACGACCACGTCGCGCCGGGTCAGCAGGGAGTTCGTCGCCGAGTGGCGCAGCCGCTCGACCTCCTCGTTGATGGAGGAGTCCTTCTCGATGTAGGTGTCCGACTGGGGGACGTACGCCTCGGGCTGGTAGTAGTCGTAGTACGAGACGAAGTACTCGACGGCGTTGTTGGGGAGCAGCTCGCGGAACTCGTTCGCCAGCTGTGCGGCCAGCGTCTTGTTCGGCGCCATCACCAGGGTGGGGCGCTGGAGCTTTTCGATCATCCAGGCGGTGGTCGCCGACTTGCCGGTGCCGGTCGCGCCGAGCAGGACGACGTCCTTCTCGCCCGCGCGGATGCGTCGCTCGAGGTCGGCGATGGCCGTGGGCTGGTCACCGCTGGGCTGGTACGGGCTGACGACCTCGAAGGGCGCCACCGTGCGTTCGATCTGGGAAACGGGCCGCATGGATCCACCGTACGACCCCCCACTGACAGTCGGGTCCGGATCGGCCCGCTCCCCCGTCCTGGCCCGGGCCCTGGCGGGGTTCCGACGGGGTTCCGAGGGGGTCAGCCGCGCAGGCGTCCGCGGCGTGGGGAGCGGCCGGAGGCGCCGGCGGTGGGGCGGCGGGCGGACCAGTTCGCGGGCTCGCCGTACGCGCGTGGCCCGCGCTGGGCGGGCAGGCCGGGCCGGGGGGCGGTCCGGTCCTGGGGCCGCTGGTCGCCCATGACCAGGAGCGGGTCGACCATGACCACGACGCCGGCCAGCAGGAGGAAGACGACGGGCCCGATCAGCATGGGCAGCAGGACTCCGGGGGCGGAGTCCCCGGCGGGGGCGGCGCCGGCGGCGGGGTGGAGGTGGACGTCGACGGCGGCCATGGCGGTGTAGTGCATCCCGCTCACGGCGAGGCCCATCACGAGACTGGCCCCGAGGCTGGCCAGGAAGCCGTGCACGGAGACGGCGGCCCACAGCGCCGAGGTGGCCGCCACGACCGCGATCACCACGGACAGGACGACGGTGGAGGTGTCGTACTCCACCCGCCCCTGGAAGCGCATTCCGGCCATGCCCAGGTAATGCATGGTGGCGATGCCGAGACCGGTGATGGTGCCCCCGGTGATCAGGGCGAGCGGGGTGGCGCCGCGGTAGCCGACGATGAAGATGCCGATGCCGACCATGCCGACCGCCACGCCCAGGCTGGCGAAGGTGAGCGGCCGGTCGTAGCTGATCGGCGCCCCGGCGACGGTGAAGCCCATCATGGCGATGAAGTGCATCGTCCAGATGCCGCTGCCTATCGAGGTGGCGCCCAGGGTGAGCCAGCCCGGCTTGAACGTCCCTCCGTTCCGGAGGGACCGGGTGGTGCAGCGCAGTCCGAGCGCCCCGCCGAGGCAGGCCATGAGATAGGCGGCCACCGGAGTGACCAGGCCGTAGCTGAAGCCGTCGACCGTGCCGTGCTGCATGCCGTATGCCCTCCGTCCCTTGTGCGCCGGTTACCGGTCTCCGTGTGCCGGTGGTTCCGGGCGAGATTATGGCCCGCGGCGCGGCAAGCCAACGAGTGCGGGGCCCTTTAGGGGCGGGGATACTGCGCGGTAAGGCGCCCCGCACGCCCCCGACGGGTTTTTCGCTCACCGTTTCGCTGTTCTTCTTCTCCTTTTCGTCTCTGCCCCCGCTGCCGTTCGAGCTACGGCCACTCTCGGTGGTCATCCGCTGACTGTGACGCCGACGCGAGGAGTCCCCTTGACCGTTCGCCCCGCAGCCGTGACCGCCGCGGCCGGCTGTACCGTGGCCGCGCTCCTGACCGCCGGTGTGCTGCTCGCCCCCGCTTCACCGCCGGGAACCCCCGGGCGTTCCCCGAGCCCCGTGGCACCGGCCGGCGCCGAGCGCGAGGCGGACGACGACCCGGGCCGTCCGCTCGTCATCGCCCACCGCGGAGCCTCCGCCTACGCCCCGGAGAACACCCTGGCCGCCGTCGACCGGGCCAGGGACCTGGGCTTCACCTGGGTGGAGAACGACGTCCAGCGCACCAGGGACGGGCAGCTCGTCGTGATGCACGACGAGAGCCTGGCCAGGACCACCGACGTGGAGCAACGTTTCCCCGGCCGCTCCCCCTGGAAGGTCAAGGACTTCACGGCCGCCGAGATCGCCCGGCTCGACGCGGGCGGCTGGTTCGGCCCGCAGTGGGCCGGGGCGCGGGTGCCGACGCTGGCCCAGTATCTGAACCGGGTCGAGCGCAACGGCCAGAACCTGCTCCTGGAGATCAAGAAGCCGGAGCTGTACCCCGGCATCGAGCGGGACACCCTGCGGGTCCTGCGGGAGCAGGGCTGGCTGGACCGGCACCACGTGCCGGAGCGGCTGGTCGTGCAGAGCTTCGGCGCCGCCACCGTACGGGCCGTGCACGACCGGCGCCCCGATGTCGTCACCGGTTTCCTCGGCACCCCGAAGGTCTCCGAGCTGCCCGCCTACGCGCGGTTCACCGACCAGATCAACCCGTCGCACACCACGATCGACGCGGCGTACGTGGCCGCGGTGCACCGGCTGAAGGGCGCGCACGGGTGGCCGCTCCAGGTGAGCACGTGGACGGTGAACGACGCGGCGGGCGCGCGGCGGGTCGCCGGCTACGGCGTCGACGCGGTCATCACGAACAAGCCGGACGTGGTGCGGGAGGCCACCGGCTGAGCCCCGCCGCCGGCCGGCCGCGCCGTCCCGGCCCGCGTTGTCGGTGCCGGGTCGTACGGTGGTCCGCATGAAGAGCATCGAGTGGGCCACGGTCGGCACGGACATCGGACCGCTGCTGCTCGCCGCGACCGGCGACGGTCTGGTGAGCGTGGTCTTCCATGCCGACGCGGCGGTGCGCGAGCAGGCGCTCGACCGGCTGCCGGCGCAGCTGGGCGGGGAGCTCGTCGAGGACGCGGAAGGACGCCTGGCCGAGCCGATACGCCAGCTCGCGGCCTACTTCGCGGGCGGTCTGAAGGAGTTCGCCCTGCCGCTGGACTGGTCGCTGACGACCGGTTTCAACCGGCAGGTGCTGCGGGAGCTGGCGGCGGGCGTGCCGTACGGGACGGTCGTGGGGTACGGGGACCTGGCCCGGCGGGTCGGCCAGCCGACGGCGGCCCAGGCGGTGGGCGCGGCGATGGGCGCCAATCCGCTGCCGGTGGTGGTGCCGTGCCATCGGGTGGTCGAGAGCGACGGCGGGCTCGGCGGATTCGGGGGCGGCCTGGAGACGAAGCGGCAGCTGCTGGCGCTGGAGGGGGTCCTGCCGGAGCCGCTGTTCTGAGCGGAGGGCAGCCTGGGTGGGGGGCCGCTTTGGCCGGGCGGCCGCGTCGATGGGCTGCTCGTTCGGGCGGCCCCGCAGGGGCGCGCGTGGCCGGGTCGGGGGCGCGGCCGGACCCGGGGTGACATTCCCTGTGAGCGTAAGGGCTGAGACACTGCCTCGGTGACTACACCTCGGGATGCCGCGGACGCGGCCGACGCCAGACCGCCCGCGGAGCCCGCGATAGCCGTCACGGCCGCCGAACTGCCCGCCGTGCGGCGGCGGATCGCGGCCGTGCTCATCGGCAGCCAGATCCTGGGCGGCCTCGGGGTCGCCATCGGGATCGCGCTGGCCGCCGTCCTCGCTCAGGACGTCAGCGGTACGGAGGCGCTGGCCGGGCTCGCCCCGACCGCCACCGTCGCCGGGACGGCGCTGCTGTCGATGCCGCTGGCCGCCCTGATGACCAGCCGCGGCCGCCGCCCCGGTCTGGTGCTCGCCTACCTGGTGGGCGCGCTCGGCTCGGGGGTGGTGGTGCTCGGCGCGGTGGTCGGCAGTTTCCCGCTGCTCCTGGTCGGCATGGCCGCCTTCGGTGCCGGTTCCTCCGCCAATTTGCAGGCCCGGTTCGCGGCGGCGGACCTCGCCGAGCCGGAGCGGCGGGGCCGGGCGATCTCCACGGTCGTCTGGGCCACCACGATCGGCGCGGTCCTCGGGCCCAACCTGGCCTCGCCCGCGGGGCGTACGGTCGCCGGCCTCGGGATCCCGGCCACCGCGGGCCCGTTCGTCTGGGCGGCGGGGGTGTTCCTGGTCGCGGCGGTCATGGTGGCCGTGCTGCTGCGCCCGGACCCGCTGCTGACGGCCCGTGCGCTGGCCGGGCCGGCCGAGGACGGATCCCCGGCGGCGCGTTCCCTGCGGGCCGGTCTGACGGCCGTACGGGAGTCGCCGCGGGCCCGGCTGGCGCTGGTGTCGGTCGCCGTGTCGCACACGGCGATGGTGTCGATCATGTCGATGACCCCGGTCGCCCTCACCCATCACGGCGCCGGTATCCAGCTGATCGGTCTGGTGATCAGCGGCCACATCGCCGGCATGTACGCGTTCTCGCCGGTGATGGGCTGGCTCTCGGACCGTCTGGGCCGGCTGTCGGTGATCGGTCTCGCGGTCGGGCTGCTCGCGCTGGCCGCGCTGCTCGCCGGTACGGCCGGGCCGAGTCACGGCCGTACGGCCGCGGGGCTCTTCCTGCTGGGCCTCGGCTGGTCGGCGGGGCTGGTCGCGGGCTCGGCGCTGCTCACCGACGCGGTGCCGCAGGCCACCCGGGCGGCCGTGCAGGGTCTGTCCGACCTGACCATGAACACGGCGGCGGGCGTGGGCGGTGTGGCGGCCGGGCTCATCGTCGCGCACGGCGGCTACGGCTGGCTGAACGCGGTGGGTGCCGCGCTGCTGCTGCCGCTGGCCGCCCTGGCGGTCCGCAGGGCCACGAGCCGCGCCTGAGGACGGACCCCGCCCCGGCCCCGGCCCCGGCCGCCCCTGCCACCCGCCGCCTCTCCGGGGCAGCAGGCCCTACAGGGAGATGTGGTACGCCTTGCGCAGGGTCTCGTGGACCGTCCACGTCGTACGGTCGCCCTCCCGCAGCACGCACGCGTCGCCCGGTCCGATCTCCAGGGTGTCCCCGCCCTCGACGGTGACGGTGGCGCGCCCGCTGACGACGACGAAGAGTTCGTTGGCCTCGGTGTCGGTGACCACGCCGGGCGTGATCTGCCAGATGCCGCGCACCTGCGTGCCGTCGGCGGACTCCCACAGCACCTTGCCGGTCACGACCGGATCGCCGGAGACGATCTGCTCGGGGCCGAGGGGCTCCGGCTCCAGCTCCGCGTCGGGGATGTGGACGGCGAAGGACGGCCGGCCGGAAGGCTGGGCGGAGAGCTGGTCATGTGTCGTCATGGCCGGTGACTGTAGCGGGGCCACCGGGCCGCCTCGCGGTCAGGAGGGGCTGGAAGAAGCCCGACTCCCCCGGCTCCGACCAGCGGACTTCCTCGAAACCGGCGCCGGCGACGAAATCCGAAGTACGGCCGCGGGACAGCGCCCAGTAGGTCGCGCGGTGCACCTTGGTGGCCCAGGTGGCGCCGTTCGGAAGGAGCTGGAAGAGCTCCAGGTCGTAGTGTTCGCCGTCGTCGTGCCAGTGCCAGAGCTGGAAGCTGATGGTGCGGCCGCCGGGCCCCGTGCGGACGCCCGGCGGGGTGGACAGCGGGCGCTCGCGGAGTAGTTCGTCGTACGGGCGGGTGCTCAGCAGCAGCAAACCGCCTGGTCGCAGCACTCGCAGCTGCTCGCCGACCGCCGCACGGACGTCGGCGGCGGTCAGCAGGTGCGGCAGGGAGTTGTCGGCGCAGACGACGACGTCGAAGGAGCGGTCGGGGAAGGGCAGGGCACGCATGTCCGCCGCGCCGAAGCGGGCCTGGAGCCCTCGGGCGGCGGCCTCTTCACGCGCGCGTGCCGCGGCCGCGGGACTGAGGTCGGTGCCGGTGACCCGGTGGCCGTGGCCGGCCAGACCGAGGGCCTGGGTACCGATTCCGCAGGAGCAGTCGAGGATGTCGTACCGGCCCGGACCGAGCGCTTCCGTAACCTTCCGGTCGAGTGCGGCACCCTGTCGGCCGACGCTCGCCCCCCAGTCGGCGTACATGAGGTCGTAGTCGGCGGCGAGTTCGTCGTAGAAATGACGAGTCGAGGGTGCTGCGTGGTTCGTCATGGGGTCACGCTAGTCCGCTCGGCCCCGCGCGGTTGACCGAAAGACGGGCGGGGGCGTCCGCCGGCACAACCGTGTCCGCGCAGGTCGGTGACGGCGCCTTTGGTGCGCCCAATGTTGGTCGCCGGGATCCGCCCGCGACCCCTGACAGGCATGGCGTGCACCCGTCAAACTCGCCCCGAGTCCCCCACCTCACTCGGACAGGAGAGTGCGATGCCACCCCTGCTCACGAAGACGCCCCCCACCCCCCGGCTCCCGAGGACAGCCCTCGGCGCCGCCGCCTCCTTCACCGCCGCGGCCGCGCTGCTCGCCGTGGCGGCCGGCGCCCCCGCCTCCGCCGCGACGCCCGATCCCACGGCCCCAGGAGCCGCGTACAAGGCCGCCCACGACACCCTCGGCGTCCAGCGGCTCACCCCGACGCAGCTCAGTCTCGACGCCGCGAAACAGGCCGAGGCGGCGAGATCGTACGAGCGGACACGCGCCCGGTCGTCGACGCTCGCCGAGTCGTCGACGTTCGGCCGGTCGTCGACGCTCGCCGAGTCGTCGACAGTCGGCCGGTCGTCGACGCTCGCCGGCTACAAGCTCTCCGGCGGGCTGCACCAGTCGCAGCAGACCTCCTACTGGTGCGGCCCGGCGACGCTGGTCATCACCCAGTCCGCGCGGGACGGGGTGGCCGGCCGCTCCCAGCGGGACGCCGCGACCCTCCTCAAGACGACCACCAGCGGCACCGCGTGGTACGGCGTCAACATCAACGTCCCCAACCCCACCGGCTACCCCATGGCGGACGCCCTCAACAACCGGCTGCCGGGGGCGGGGTACCTGCCGCGGGCCCTGCCCTACACCCCGACCGCCACCGACAAGGCCAACTTCAAGCAGCACATCATCTACAACACCGACAACGACTACGCGATAGCGGGCAACGCCTGGGAGGTGCCCGGCGGGCCCCATCTCGTCGGCCACCCCAACATAGAGATCTTCCACTGGGTGTCGATAGACGGCTACAACACCGATACGGCGGCCCGTGAGGTCAACTACCTGGATCCGGTGGGCGGGGTGAGCACGAGCGTCATCTCGTGGGCCGGTTCGGTGCCCAAGTCCGCACGGATCTCGTCGGACACCATCACCACCATCATGGGGGGCCGTGGGTACGTCTGGTAGGCACACGTTCGCGCCGGCGGGTCCCGGACCGGCCCTGGCCGCCCTGCTCCTCGCGGCGGCCCTCGCCCTGGCCGGGTGCTCGTCGGCGCGGCACACGCCCCCGCCCGAACCGCCGCCGACGCCCTCCACGCGCGCGGTGGCGGACGCCTGCGAGGTCCCGCTGCCCGGCGCCTGGCGCGCCGCGCTCGACGCGGGCGAGGTCCGGGCGCCCGGCGGCACGCGCGCGATGCTGGCCGAGGCCGGGCCCGGCTGGACGGCCGTCCAGCTCACCGGCGCCGGGCGGCGCAGCGCCGCGCTCCTCGGGTCCGGCCCGGTCCGGACGCTGCTGCCCTTCGCCGACCCGGTGGAACACCAGCTGCTCGGGGCGGACTTCGACGGCCGTCACGCCGTCTTCGGGGTGCTGGAGGGAAGGACCCTGGACAGCCCCTGGAGTCTGTACGTCTGGGACGCGACGACGGGCAGGACCCGCAGGCTCGCCCGCGCGGACCGGCCGGGTCCGCTGCCGCAGCCGGTGCTGCGCGACTCCACGGTGTTCTGGGCGCAGGGCGTCGGCGGCGGGAAGGCGACCGTCTTCGCCGCCCCGGCGGCGGGCGGCGCGCCACGGGCCGTCCGTACGGGCGTGCTGGAGGCGCCCTTCGTCGCCGGGAAGCTGCTGGTGTGGCGGGAGGCGTCCGGCGGCGGGACCCGGCTGTCGGCCGTCTCCCTCGCCACCCTGGAACCGGCGGCCCTGCCCGCTCCGGTCACGGCGCTGCGCGACGTCCGGTCCGTCGCCTCGGACGGGACGACGTGGGCGTGGGTGGCCGGTGAGGCGGAGCCACGGCTGATGGTGTGGCGCACGGGTCAGGCGGCGCCCTCCGCCGCCGTCTTGGGGGTGCCCGCGGTGGACGGCGTCGATCAGGTGCGGGTCACCGGTCGGCTGATCACCTGGCGGACGCCGGAGACGTCGTACGCGCTCGACCTCGGCTCGGGGGCGTACACGCGGATCACTCCGCGGTACGGCTACGCGCAGGCCCGGGGCGGGGCGCTGGCGGTCGCCTTCAGCGAGGGCGACGCCAAGGCCGCCGGGTCGCGCGCGGTGATCCAGGTGGTGCGGGCGGACCGGCTGCCCGCGCTACCGGGGTGCGGCTGAGGCGGCTGAGGCGGCCCGCAGGATCGGGGCCGGCGAGGTTTGCGGGTGCGTCGGCCGCGCCAGGGATGGGACATGTCTGAGACCACGGTGGTGTTGTCCGAAGAGGTACGCGAGGCGCTGGCCGGCGGTGTTCCGGTCGTGGCCCTGGAGTCGACGATCATCGCGCACGGGCTGCCGCGTCCGCGCAATCTGGCGGTCGCGGAGGAGCTGGAGGGCCTGGTCCGGTCGGGCGGCGCGGTGCCCGCGACGATCGCCGTGCTCGACGGCCGGGCCCGTATCGGCCTGGACAAGGGCCAGTTGGAGCGGATCGCGGGGGATCCCGGGATACGGAAGCTGGGCCACCGCGATCTGGCTCCGGCGCTCGCGGCCGGGGCGAGCGGGGCGACGACGGTGTCGGCGACCGCGTACCTCGCGGACCGCGCGGGTCTGCGGGTCTTCGCCACGGGCGGGCTCGGGGGTGTGCACCGGGAGTGGACGCGGACCCAGGACGAGTCGGCGGACCTGGGGCTGCTGGCGCGGGTCGGGATCACGGTGGTGTGCGCGGGGGTGAAGTCGATCCTCGACGTCCCGGCGACGCTCCAGCGGCTGGAGACGCTGGGGGTGACGGTGGTCGGGTACGGGACCGAGTTCTTCCCGGGCTTCTATCTGTCGTCCTCGGGTGAACGGGTCGACTGGACGGTACGGACGCCCGAGGAGGCCGCGGCGGTGGTGCGGGCGCGGGACGCGCTCGGCGGGCCGTACGCGTCGCTGGTCGTGGCCAACCCGGTCGCCGAGGACGAGCAGTTGGATCCGGCGTTGCACGACCGGGTGCTCGCGGAGGCGCTGGAGGAGTGCCGGGAGCGCGGGACCGTGGGGCAGGCGGTGACGCCGTTCCTGCTGGAGTACATGATGCGGTCGACGGGCGGCGCGTCCCTGGAGGCGAACCTGGCGGCAGTGCGGGGGAACGTACGCCTGGCGGCGGCGATCGCGGCGGCGCTGTGAGCGGTCTGCTGGTGGTGGGGGACGTGGTCACGGACGTGGTGGCCCGGCACCGCGTCCCGCTCTCCCCCGCGACGGACACGGCGGCGCGGATCCGTACGGTCCCGGGCGGGGCGGGCGCCAACGCGGCGTGCTGGGCGGCTCGTTCGGGCTGTGCGGACGTACGGCTCCTCGGCCGGGTCGGTACGGAGTCGCTGGCCTGGCACGAGGCGGCGCTGCGGGCTGCGGGCGTACGGCCGGTGCTCGTCGCCGATCCGGCGGCGCCGACGGCGACGGTGATCGCGCTGGTCGACGCGGACGCCGAGCGGACGTTCCTGACCGACAGCGGGGCGGCGCTGCGGCTGGCGCCGGAGGACTGGTCCCCGGAGCTGCTCGACGGGGTCGCCCATCTCCATCTGTCGGGGTATCTCTTCTTCGCGGACGTCAGCCGCGCGGTGGCGCGGCTCGCGCTGCGGCACGCGCGCGAGGCGGGGGTGGGAGTGAGTGTGGACCCGGCCTCGACGGGGTTCCTGAAGGAGCTGGGCCCCGACCGGTTCCTTGCGGCGGCGGAGGGGGCGGGGGTGCTGTTCCCGAACGCCGACGAGGCCCGGCTGCTGACCGGTCTGGCCACCCCGCATGCCGCGGCCGCCGCGCTGAGCCGCCGCTTCGGGCTGGTGGCGGTGACGCTGGGCGCGGCGGGCGCGCTGGTCGGCGCGGCCGGGAAGGTCGTGGCCCAGGTCCCCGGCACGCCCGCGCGGGCCCGGGACACGACGGGCGCGGGCGACGCGTTCACCGGCGCGTTCCTGGCCGCCCACCTCCTCGGCGCGGACGCCCCGGCAGCGGCGGCCGCCGGCTGCCGCGCGGGCGCCGAGGCCGTCACGCTGGTGGGCGGCCGGCCCCCAACGGGGGCGTAGCCGCGCGCCAGCCTCCGGCTGACGGGCCGACGGCGGGCCGGGGGCGACCCCGGCTCCCGCACCTGGCTGCGGCCGCCCGCAGGCGGGGGCGTAGCCGCGCGCCAGCCTCCGGCTGACGGGCCGACGGCGGGCCGGGGGCGACCCCGGCTCCCGCACCTCACGGCGGCGGGCCGGCCGGGCGCTCCCGCGCCTGGCGGCGGCCGCCCGCCGGCAGGGGCGTAGCCGCACCCAGCCTCCGGCTGACGGACCGACGGCGGACCGGGAGCGGACCGGTGTCTCCCGCACCTCACGGCGGCGGGCCGGCCGTGCGCTCCCGCGCCTGGCGGCGGCGGGCCTCCAGCGGGGGCGTAGCCGCGCCTGGCGCAGGCCGGACCTCGCGCGGACCGGACCTCACGCCGACGGCCGACGGCGGCCCAGCGCCCCACGCCCTACGCCTCACGCCGACGGACTGCTCCCGGTCCGCCGGCGGCGCGCACCGCACCGCCCGAAGGGGCAGGCCGTCGCGAAGCCCGCCCGCCCCGCCTCAGCCCGGCAGGCCCGACCAGGCCGGGTGGGCCGGGTCGTCCGCGCGGATCAGGATGTCGGCGGTGGTGGCGGGGGCGGTCTCCGTCTCGTAGCGGGCGAAGGCGGGGAGCGTCCAGGGGTGTTCGGTGCGGCGGGACAGGGCGGCCGGGGACAGGCTCAGGTGGGCCGTCAGGTCGAAGGGGAACCAGTGGCCGAGCAGGAACGGGCCGTGCAGTACCAGTACTCCCCCGGGCGGGAGTTCGGTGTACGGGCTGCGGGTGGCCCGGTCGGCGGCCGGGTCCCACAGGTCCGGCAGGATCCGGCCGGTGCCGCCCGGCTCCAGCGGGGCGAACACCTCCCGCCAGAGGGCGCCGGTGTCGAACCAGCCGGAGTAGTACGTGTCGGGGTCCTCCTTCCCGTACTCGAACCGCAGCGACGCGGGCCGCAGAAAGCCCTCCGTGGCGACGACGGCCACCGAGCGGCCGCGTACCCGCAGCGCCTCGCCCAGGTGTCCGGCGAGGTCGGCCCCAGGTGCGGCGGGCGGACCGTCGATCCCCACCTTCAGCCAGGGGCCGCCGTCGCCCGGCCGCAGCCCGTCGACGTACGCGGCGAGGGCGTCGGCCATCCGCTCCCAGGTGATCGCTTCGAATCGCATGATTTGACCTTGCCATTGGCGGCAGGGTTCGAGGATTCCGTCCATGAACACGAACCACACCGTTTCGAGCAGGGTTGTCGTCGTCACCGGAGCCGGTACCGGTATCGGCCGGGCCACCGCCCGCCTCTTCGCCGCGCGGGGCGCGACCGTCGTCGCAGTGGGGCGCCGCGCGGAGCCGCTGGCGCGGACCGCGGACGGCGAGGAGCTGATCCGGCCGCTGGTCGCCGATGTCACCGAGGACCCCGAGGGGCTCGTACGCCAGGTCCTCGACGCCCACGGCCGGCTCGACGTCCTCGTCAACAACGCCGGTATCGCCACCGGCGGCCCGCTCGGCACCCTCGACCGGGAGACCGTCCACGCCCTCCTCGCCACGAACGTCGTCGCACCGGTCCTGCTCACCCAGGCCGCGCTGCCCGCCCTTGAGGCCTCCGGCGGGGTGGTCGTCAATGTGAGCACGGCGGTCGGGCAGCGCGGCTGGCCGGGCAACTCCGTGTATCCGGCGACCAAGAGCGCCGTGGAGACGCTCACCCGCAGCTGGGCCCTGGAGCTCGCGCCGCGCGGTGTGCGGGTGGTGGCGGTCGCCCCGGGCGCGGTGGACACCCCGATCGGCGAGCACCGGGGGCTGACGCCCGAGGAGCTCGCGGCCGTACGGGAGTGGCAGCTGGCGCACACCCCGCTGGGGCGGATCGGGCGGCCGGAGGAGGTCGCCTGGGCGATCGGGATGCTCGCCGATCCGCAGGCGTCGTTCGTGACGGGGACGGTCCTGTCCGTGGACGGGGGCGCGCTGGTCGCATGATCTACTGGCCGCCGGAGGTGGCGGCGTTGCTCATCGGTGAACTGGCCCAGGTGACGGGCACGACGGCCCGCGCCCTGCGCCACTACGAGCAGGCGGGGCTGATCACGTCGGCCCGGGCGGACAACGGCTACCGCGTGTACGACGCGGGCGCCGTCGTCCGCGTGCGGAACATCCGGTATCTCCTGGAGGCCGGGCTCACCCTGGAGGACGTGACGGCGTTCCGGGTCTGCCTGGACGGGGACATGACCGTGGCGCCGCCGTCCGCCGTCGGGCTCGGTATCGCGCGCCGGCGCCTGGCGGTGCTGGACGCGCGGATCGCCGCGCAGACGGAGGCCAGGGACCGGCTGGCGGCGGCGCTGCACGCGGCAGGCGATCCCGAGGAGCTCGCGGCGCTCGCGGAGCCTGCGGAGCCGGTGCGATCGGCGTCCTGAGCTGCCAGGAGCTTCAAGGCCTCAAGGCTTCAAGGCTTCAGTCGAGTTGAGCGAGCTCCGCGGCGAGCGGGCCGGTCCCGGACAGCTCGATGCGGCCCGTACGCACGCCCTCCCCCACGGAGACCTCCCCGCGCCCGACGGCCAGGCACGTCGGGGCGTCCATCCGGAGCCGGGCGTCCGGGGCGGGCGCGGGCCCGTCGCCGTACGAGGGGCCGTCCGGCCCGAGCCGTACGTGGAACTCGCCCTCGTCCAGGGCGATCCCGATCTCCCCCTCCCCCGCGACCGCGTCCAGCGCCCGCAGCAGCGGGATGGCGAACCAGTGGGCGCGTACGGCGTCGGTGGGGCGAGGGCTGTCGAGGCCCGTCGCTCCCCAGCCGGAGAGCGCCCGCAGCACCGGCATCAACTGACGCCCCCGGTCGGTGAGTTCGTAGACGTACGCCGGAGAGGGCGGCGGGAGCCTGCGCCGGGTGGCCAGTTCGTCGCGCTCCATGTCCTTGAGCCGGGAGGCAAGCACGTCCGTACTGACGCCGGGCAGGTCCGCGTGCAGGTCGGTGTAGCGGCGCGGGCCCGCGAGGAGTTCGCGGACGATCAGCAGGGTCCAGCGGTCGCCCACGGCGTCGAGGGCGCGGGCGGCGGCGCAGTACTGGTCGTAGCTTCGGCGGCGTGACGGCTGACGTGGCATGCGTGGAGTCTAGACAAGTTGTTGGACTTTCCAAGCGTGAGCTTGGTAAAACCAAGCAACACATCATCTGGGAGGTCGTCGCGCATGGAGTTCCGGCAGTCGAGCAAGCTCAGCGAGGTCTGCTACGAGATCCGCGGCCCGGTGATCGAGCACGCCAACGCGCTGGAGGAGGCGGGTCACAGCGTGCTGCGCCTCAACACCGGCAATCCCGCGCTCTTCGGCTTCGAGGCGCCCGAGGAGATCGTCCAGGACATGATCCGGATGCTTCCGCAGGCCCACGGCTACACCGACTCGCGCGGCATCCTCTCCGCCCGGCGCGCCGTCGCCCAGCGCTACCAGGCCCTCGGTGTCCCGGATGTCGACGTCGACGACGTCTTCCTCGGCAACGGCGTCTCCGAGCTGGTCTCCATGGCCGTACAGGCGCTCCTGGAGGACGGGGACGAAGTCCTCATCCCCGCGCCCGACTTCCCGCTGTGGACCGCCGTCACCACGCTCGCCGGCGGCAAGGCCGTGCACTATCTGTGCGACGAGTCCGCCGAGTGGTACCCGGACCTCGACGACATGGCCGCGAAGATCACCGACCGCACCAAGGCGGTCGTCATCATCAACCCCAACAACCCCACGGGCGCGGTCTATCCGCGCGAGATCGTCGAAGGCATCCTCGACCTCGCCCGCCGCCACCAGCTGATGGTCTTCGCCGACGAGATCTACGACCAGATCGTCTACGACGACGCCGTCCACCACTCGGCCGCCGCCCTCGCCCCGGATCTGGTCGTCCTCACCTTCTCCGGCCTGTCGAAGACGTACCGCGTCGCCGGCTTCCGCTCCGGCTGGCTCGTCGTCACGGGCCCCAAGCAGCACGCCCGTAACTACCTGGAGGGGCTCACGATGCTCGCCTCCATGCGGCTGTGCCCCAACGCGCCCGCGCAGTACGCCATTCAGGCCGCGCTCGGCGGCCGCCAGTCCATCGGCGAGCTGACCGCGCCCGGCGGCAGGCTCTACGAGCAGCGCGACCGCGCGTGGGAGAAGCTCAACGAGATCCCCGGCGTCTCGTGTGTGAAGCCCAAGGGCGCGCTGTACGCCTTCCCGCGCCTCGACCCCAAGGTGCACAAGATCCACGACGACGAGAAGTTCGTCCTGGACCTGCTCCTGCGCGAGAAGATCCAGGTCGTCCAGGGCACCGGCTTCAACTGGCCGCGTCCCGACCACTTCCGCATCCTGACGCTTCCGTACGCCGACGATCTCGACGCGGCGATCAGCCGCATCGGCCGCTTCCTGAGCGGATACCGGCAGTAGCGGGAGCGGAAAAACAGGAGCGGAGACGGGAGCGGGCCCGGGGGCGTAGCCAACCCCCGAGCCCTTTGGATGCCGCTCACATTCACACGCCGGCGCGGTGAAGAGTCCGGGTCAGCATGATGACGTCGCGTCCTACCTTTAGACCACCGCAGATCGAGCTCCGCGGGCCGGAGTTGAACCGGCAACTCGACGTTTCGGGCCCGGGCCCGGTCGTCCGGCGATGAGCGGCGAATGCTGAGTCTGGAGCAATAGTCTGAGTTTGAACGCGACCCCTGTCAGAAGGGCCGCGTATTCACGACAAGCTTCAGCTTCAGCTTTGCGCTCCTCGCGCACCCCGGCCGCACTCCGGCGGCCGGGGAGATGATGGGGCTACCCGAAGAGGTAGCCGAACACGGCGTCACCCACCCGCTGGTCGGTGACCTCCACGCCGTTCGCCTCCTCGCGGGCGAACTTCACGGCCTGCTGGAGCTTCTCGACCCGGTCGAGGAGCTCGTTGACCCGCCGGGCGGGCAGCGCGCCGGAGAACTTCACCGTCGTCCAGTAGCCGACCGGCACGTCCTCGTAATACACCTCGACCTGCGCCGGGTGCTTGTCGGTCGCCTCCGCCTTCACGT
Organism: Streptomyces sp. NPDC039465; assembly: GCF_055639315.1. NCBI lineage: Bacteria > Bacillati > Actinomycetota > Actinomycetes > Kitasatosporales > Streptomycetaceae > Streptomyces > Streptomyces sp. NPDC039465. The sequence goes on from NZ_JBVKAP010000001.1 coordinate 183,832, forward strand.
GGTTGCGGGGCACCTTCTTCGTCCGCAGGGTCCGTACGGGCTCGGTCTTCCACGCGTCCGTCGACGGGTCCTGCGTCCACGACTCGGCGGCGTCCAGCACCGGCAGCTTGCGGATGAAGGCGTTGATGTCCGCCAACTGCTTCTCCAGGAAGAGGAGATACGCGACGGGCACCTGGCCGACCAGGACACGGCCGTCGACCGTGACGTCCGCGCGGGCGTCGCAGTTCGCCCAGTCCTTGGTGGCGGTCACATCGAACAGCCGGGTCAGGGTCTTCGCCGTGTCCCGCAGCACGTCCTCGGCCTTGACCTGGACGAGCGTCGACTCGGGCGGCAGCTGCTCGCCCTCCTCGTCCTTCGGCTGGTACGTACGGGAGAGGCCGGCCAGCAACGCGGGCTTCTGCAACCCATGATGAGCCGTCGTCAGGTCCTGATGCGCCTTGGACTTGACGCCCTTCTCGACCGCGATGATCTGATTGAGCTTCGCCATGACCGAGAATCTAGCCAGTACGAACTGTCAGATCGAATGATTTTCTCCGGGGTGAGTTCCCGGTCCACTTCCTGAGTGTCGCGAGGAGCGAGAACGATGGACACGGCCCTGATCGCGGTGCTGGGCACCCTCCTCGGCGCGGTCATCACCCACTTCTTCCAGGCCCGGTCCACCGAGCGCGTGGCCGCCCTCGCCCGGGACGAGCAACTGCGCCAGGAACGCATCTCCACCTACAGCGCCTTCGCCGGCGCCGTCATCGAATACCGCCGCAGCCAGAACGACCGCTGGTTCCGGGCGATGGACGCGGGACGCCACACTCCCGAGGCCGAGGAGTCCCGCTTCGAGTCGTACCGGCTGCGGACTGCGGCGCGGCAGGCGCTGTTCCGGGTGCAGCTGGTGAGCGACGACACCCGCGCCCGGGAACTGGCGGACGCCGCCTTCGAGGTGACCAACTGCATGCACGAGGCGAGGGACGGGGAGGACCGGGCGCGCCGCTCCGCGCAGGCGCGGCAGGCGCTGGAGGAGTTCCTCGAGGCCGCGGCGCCGAGCGTGCGCTGAGATGGCCGCCGAACCGCCGCTGGTCGTCCAGCCGCTCAAGGGCCGTTGGTGCAGCGAGTGCCGTACGGGCCCGCTGTCGATGATCGTGATGGAGTTCCACCGCACGTACTGCCTGGACTGCGCCGACCTCGGTCATCTGGTCTATCTGCCGCGCGGTGACGCCGCACTCACCCGCCGGGCCCGCGAGGCCAGTGGGCTGTGGGCGGTGGTGGTGCGGCACAACAAGCGGCGTACACGCTACGAGCGGCAGGGCCTGCTGGTCGAGGAGGCCGCGCTGGTCGTGGCGGAGGCCGCCTGTCTGGCCGACGCGGACGCGCGGGCGCGGCGGCGGGAGCGGGACGCGGCCCGGCGGGCGGCGCAGGACGCACGGTTCACGGCGGCGTTCCGGGCCGAGATCCTGCGGCTCTTTCCGGGCTGTCCGCCCGTGCGGGCGGACGAGATCGCGGCGCACGCGTCGGCGCGGGGCAGCGGCCGGGTGGGGCGCTCGGCCGCGGGCCGGGCGCTGGACGCGGGGGCGGTCGGGGCCGCGGTGCGGGCGGCCGTACGGCATGTGGACACCGAGTACGACGCCCTGCTGATGCAAGGGGTCCCCCGCCACCAGGCCCGGACGAGGGTTGCACCCGCGATCGAGGTGGTGCTCCGGGCCTGGCGGCACTGAGACGGGAGGGTGGTGGCGCGAGGCGCGTGCCATGAGGGCCTCGTCAGGCGGCTCTCGGGGCAGGCGCCCGCGCTTCAGGACGGTGGCCGTCGTCGGGACGGGCCGTCCGGTGTGGCTACGCGGCTGCGAGCCCTGCCGGCGCGGCCGTCGTACCGCAGGCGTGACGGCGCGTCGGGGTGGCTCGCGTCAGGAGGCGTCGCCCGACGCGCGGAAGCGGCGGTAGAGCAGCGCGCCGCCGAGGAGCAGCGCCGCGCTGGCCGGTACGGCGATTCCGGCGACGTCCGCACCGGTGTCGGCGAGGGCGACCGGGCTGGTCTGCGGCTTGGTCTCGGTGGGCCGCTCCTTCTGCGGGCCCGGCGCGGGCTTGGCCGGCGTGACGGGCTTGCCCGGCTGGACCGGGGTCACGTGCGGCGGCGCCACGGAGTCGTTGGTGGAGCTGTTGCCGAAGACGGGGTTACCGATGCCGACGACGTTGACGGAGTTGCCGCTGATGTTGACCGGCAGGTCGATCGGGAGCTGGATGCCGTTGCCGGACACCAGGCCGGGAGAGTCCGCCGTGACCGCGTCGGCGCCGGCCCCGCCGTGGTTGTGGCTGCCCGAACCGGTGTGGGAGCCGCCGCCGGGGCCGCCGTGGTTCCCGTGACCGCCGTGGTCACCGTGACCGCCGTTCCCGTGACCGCCGTTCCCGTGACCGCCGTTCCCGTGACCGCCGTGGTCACCGTGACCGCCGTTCCCGTGACCGCCGTGGTTCCCGCTGCCGCCGTGGTGGCCGCCGCCGTGGCCGTTGTGGCCGTCGGCGCCGCGCGGCGTACCGGGCAGGTCCTTGTGGGAGCCGCCGCCCTTGTTGGCGCAGCGGTTGCCGAAGGCCGGATTCAGCAGGCCGCCGACATTGACCGTGTTACCGCAGACATTGACCGGGACGTGCACGGGCAACTGCACGCCGTTGCCGGAGCCCACGCCCGGCGAGTTCTCCGCGACGCCCGCCGCGTGGGAATCGGCGTGCACATATCCCGCGGACAGAGCGAGTGCGCCGCCCGTGACCAACACTGTGGCCAGACCACTTCGGCGAATGTGCCTCATGGCTTCCTGCCTTCCGGATTTCTTCCACGGGCACCCGCCCGCACCGGAAATAACGCCGCTGGGCGACGCTGGTTATGACCGCTCAGCCTTTCACCCGTTCGGGCGCGTATGTCCTCGAACGTACCGGATCACCCACCAACTTCCGGCCAGCCGGAGCGATCAACGGTTTGGCTGGGTATCGCCTCTCCATGACTGACCGTCCGCTCCTCCTCCTCGACGTCGACGGCCCCCTCAATCCGTACGCCGCGCGGCTGCCCCGGCTGCGCGGATACACCACCCACCGCCTCCGGCCCTCCGACTGGCTCGCCCGCCAGACCCCGGGCTCTCGCCGCCACCGGCGGGGCCTGAGGGTCGTACTGCACCCCGGCCACGGCGCCCGGCTGAGGGCGCTCCCCTTCGAACTGGCCTGGGCGACCACATGGATGCACGAGGCGAACGCGTTGATCTCGCCGGCGATCGGCCTCCCGGCCGATCTGCCCGTCATCGAATGGCCCGATCTCTTCGCCGAGGACCCCGACGGCCTCTACTGGAAGACCCGCCCGCTGCTGCGGTGGGCGGAGGGCAGGCCGTTCGCCTGGGTCGACGACATGATCACGGACCTGGACACGGACCATGTGGCGGCCCATCACGACGCGCCTGCGCTGCTGCTGCGGATCCACCCCCGGCAAGGGCTGAGGGAGGCGGACTTCCGGCTGCTGAGGAGGTGGGCCGCGCGATTGTAGGGTGGCGCGGCCAGGGGGTGACCGATGGGGACGGCCGGGGCGCGCGGCGCGACGGGGCAGGAGTGGCTGCGGGTGCCGGTGGGTCCGGACGCAGCGCGCTGGACGACCCGGCAGGGGCTGCGCACGGTCCTGTTCGTCGTGCACAACGTCACCTCGGCAACCCGGCTGCTGGACGTACTGCCGCTCTTCGACGACGAGCCGGGGGTGCAGTGCCTGGCGACCTGCACGGGCTCGTCCCCGTTCCTGGCCGGGGTGCCGGAGGTCCTGGCGGCGGCCGAGCTGCCCGTGGTGCCGTGGGAACAGGCCCGGGCGATGCCGGTGGACCTGGCGATCTCCGCCAGTTACGGCGGTGAACTACGCGCATTCCAGGGGAAGTTGGCCGTACTGTCGCACGGCGCTGGGTACAATAAGAGGCTCGCGACGTCGGGAGCCGGGAGCCGGGCACCTTCCAGCCCAGGTTCCGGTGCGGCGCCCGTGTTCGGGCTGGCGCCCGAGTGGCTGCTCCATGAGGGCCGGCCGCTGGCCTCCGCGACCGTCCTCTCCCACCCCGAGCAGCTCGAACGCCTCCGGCAGTCCTGCCCCGAGGCCGCCGCGACCGCCGTACTCGCCGGGGCCCCCTGCTTCGACCGGATGCTCGCCCTGCGGCCCCGCCGCCGCGAGCTGCGCCGCGCCTTCGGTGTCGCCGACGGGCAGCGGCTGCTCGTCGTCAACTCCACCTGGGGCCCCCGCTCACTGCTCGGCTCCGACGTACTCCCCTGGCTGATCGGCGAGTTGACCTCGACACTGCCCGTGGACGAGTACCGCCTGTGCGCGGTGCTCCACCCCAACATCTGGTACGGCCACGGCCCGCGGCAGGTCCGCGGCTGGCTCAGGCGCGCCGAGCGCGCCGGGCTCACCCTCGTCGACCCGCTGGGGCCCTGGCGGCAGGCGCTCGCCGCCGCCGACTGTGTCATCGGCGACCACGGATCCGTGACGTTCTACGCCGCCGCACTGGGCGTACCCGTCCTGCTCGGGGCGTTTCCGCAGCAGGATCTCGATCCGGCCTCCCCGGTCGCCGCGCTGGGACGGGCGGCCGCCACCTGCGGCCGTACGCACCGCTGCGGGGGCAACTGGACGCGGTCATCGAAGAGTTCGCGCCGGGGCGTTACGCGTGGGCGGCCGCCCAGACCACCTCCGCGCCGGGCCGGTCGGCCGCGCTGCTGCGCAGGCTCTTGAGCGCGGTGGCGGCCGAGTCGCCGCGCAGATCGGCGTGGAGCTGGCCGTCGTCGTAGCGGTCCTGGAGGGTGGCGGCCCAGTGCAGCGCGGTCGCCGATTTGCCGATGCCGCCCGGCCCTGACAGGACGACGACGTGTGGCCCGCGGGCGGCCGTGTCACTCTCCGGGGCCAGCAGGGTGGTGAGGCGGGCCAGTTCGGCGTCGCGGTTGGTGAAGTGGCGGGTGGGGGGCGGGAGTAACCGTGGGGCGGGCACCCCGGGGACGAGGGCGGGCGTGGCGGTCTGGAAGGTGACGCTGCCGATGTGCTGGGCCTGCACCGACGGACCGTGGACCGTGCCGCTGAGGTCGTTGCGCACCGGGCGCCTCAGCTGCCGCCGTGCGCACCGAGGTTGAGGCTGCCGATCGATCCGGTCTGGATCACCGTGCCGTGCTGGACGCCGCCGCTGATGGTGTTGTGGACCTCCGGGCCGGTCTGGCGGCCGGGGTCGGGCGGGGTCAGCTCGTCGAGGAGGGCGCGCAGTTCGGCCGCGGCCTGCGGGTCGGCCTGGAGGGTGCGGCGCATCCGGGCGCGCCATTCGGCGCGGGCCTCGGTCTGGGCGTCGGAGACGGCCTGGGCGTCGCCGGACTCGTCGGCGGTGAGCAGCTCGGCCCGTACGGCATCCAGCTCCTCGCCGACCGCGTCGGGGTCGGTGCCCGCGCGGCGGGCGAAGAATGCCGTGACGCGGCCCTTCACCTGCTCCCAGCCGTCACCGACCATCTGCTGCACGAGCGCTGTCGCACCCGCTGTCGCCAGCGCCACCAACTCGGCTTCCACCAAGGCCCCCTCAACATCGGTCGACGGTACAGCTCCAGCCTATCGGTCAGCGGGAGAGCAGTGCGGTGAGTGCACCGACCGGGTCGGCGTCCGGGGTGCCGCGGGGCCACCAGTCCTCGCGGTCGAGGTCGGACTCGTAGCCGTACCAGAGTCCGTCGCGGCCGTAGCGCAGCTGGAGCGATCTCGTGGACAGGTGGTTGTGCCAGGGGCGGAAGGCGGGGTAGTCGGCGGCGAGGAGCGCGGGGCGGGCGCGGTCGAAGGGGCCCGCGGGCGGGTCCCAGATCTCCTCCAGGACCGTGAGCCCGGCGAGGCCGCCCTGTCGCCAGGCGGCGACGGCGCGGGCCAGGTCGGTGGGGGTGCGGTCCATGGCGGCGGCGAGGTCGCGGTAGAGGGCGCGGGTGGAGGCGGTGAGGCCGGAGCCGGGGTGGGCGGCGGCCAGCCGGACGGCGTCCTGCCAGGGGGTGAGGGTGGCGACGAGGTCCTGGCCGGTGGCCAGGAACGTGTGGGCGCGGGCGGCCGCTTCGGTGGCGAGGAGCTCCAGGGAGAGCGGGTCGGGGGCGTCGGGGGCCGGCGGGTAGGAGGGCGGGCGGCCCGGCTGGGCGGGGACGGGCAGCGGCGGCGGCAGCGGGGCGGGGGCGCGGGCGGTGAGCGCGGCGCGGGCCGGGACGGTGGGCATGGTGGGCGCCGCGGCGCCGGCCTCCGCGGCGGACCGGGCGGTGTTGCGTCGGGTGAGGTCGGCGAGGATCTCCTGCTCGCCGCGGCCGCGCATCAGGAAGAGGACGAAGGGGTCCTTGTCGAGCAGCCTGGCCGCTTGGTAGCAGAGGGCGGCGGCGTGCTTGCAGGGGTAACCGTCGTCGGGGCAGGAGCAGTCGGGGACGAGGTCGCCGCCGGCCGGCAGCAGATCGGCGACGGCGGCCAGGGCGTGCGGGACGTCCTTGTCGAGGAGGGCGGCGATGTGGTCGGGGCGGGCGGCGGCGGTGTCGAGGAAGCGTTCCCACTGGTCGTCGCCGAGGGTGCGCAGGCGGATCTCGGTGCGGTACGGGCGGGGGCGGGTGCCGTGGACGTAGGCGACGACCCGGCCGGGGGTGACGGTGATCGCGTCGACGTGGCCGCGGGCGGCGTAGGCGCGGCCCCGGGCGAGGCGGGCCGGGTCGAGGGCGGTGTCCTCCAGGGCTTCGACCCAGGCGTTGCCCCACCAGGTGGCGGCGAAGCGCCCGTCGATGGCTTGGTGCGGGCCGAGCGGGGGGAAGGTGCGGCGGCGGTCGTCGTGGAGGTGGGCGGGCCTGGCGCCCGCTCCGCGGGGCCGGGGCGAGCGGTTCATGACGGCCTCCTCAGGGACACCAGGTCGGCCAGTTCACGGTCGGTGAGTTCGGTGAGGGCCGCCTCGCCGGAGCCGAGGACGGCGTCGGCAAGGGCTTGTTTGGCCTGGAGCATCTCGGCGATGCGGTCCTCGACGGTGCCTTCGGCGATGAGGCGGTGGACCTGGACGGGCTGGGTCTGGCCGATGCGGTAGGCCCGGTCGGTGGCCTGTTCCTCCACGGCCGGGTTCCACCAGCGGTCGTAGTGGACGACATGGCCGGCCCGGGTGAGGTTGAGGCCGGTGCCGGCGGCCTTCAGGGAGAGGATGAAGACGGGGACCTCGCCGGACTGGAACCGGTCCACCAGTCGCTCCCGTTCGGCCACGGGCGTGGCGCCGTGCAGGAGCTGGGCGGGGATGGCGCGGGCGGCGAGATGGTCGGCGAGGAGCCGGGCCATGGTGACGTACTGCGTGAAGACGAGGACGGAACCGTCCTCGGCGAGGATCGTGTCGAGGAGTTCGTCGAGGAGGGCGAGCTTCCCGGAGCGGCCGGCCAGGCGGGCCGGTGACTCCTTCAGATACTGGGCGGGATGGTTGCAGATCTGTTTGAGGGAGGTCAGCAGCTTCATGACCAGGCCGCGGCGGGCGATGCCCTCGGCGCCTTCGATCTGGGCCATCGTCTCGCGGACCACGGCCTCGTAGAGGGAGGCCTGTTCGCGGGTGAGGGGGACGGGCTGGTCGGACTCGGTCTTGGGCGGGAGCTCGGGGACGATGCCGGGGTCCGACTTGCGGCGGCGCAGCAGGAAGGGACGCACGAGCCGGGCGAGGCGTTCGAGGGCTTCCTCGTCCTCGCCGTTCTCCGCGGCGCGGGCGTGGCGGGCGCGGAAGGCCTTGAGCGGGCCGAGGAGTCCGGGGGTGGTCCAGTCGAGCAGGGCCCACAGCTCCGACAGGTTGTTCTCGACGGGTGTGCCGGTGAGCGCCACCCGCGCGGGGGCGGGGATGGTGCGCAGCGCCTTGGCGGTGGCGGAGAACGGGTTCTTGACGTGCTGTGCCTCGTCGGCGACGACCATGCCCCAGTCCTGGGCGGCCAGTTGCTCGGCGCTGGTGCGCATCGTGCCGTAGGTGGTGAGGACGAATCCGCCGTCCACGCCGTCGAGGGCGCGGTCGGTGCCGTGGAAGCGGCGCACGGGAACGCCAGGGGCGAAGCGGGTGATCTCCCGCTGCCAGTTGCCGAGGAGGGAGGCGGGGCAGACGACGAGGGTGGGGGCGCTGCGGGCGCGGCGCAGATGGAGGGCGATGAGGGTGACGGTCTTGCCGAGGCCCATGTCGTCGGCGAGGCAGCCGCCGAGCCCGAGCGAGGTCATGAGGTCCAGCCAGGCGAGGCCGCGCAGCTGGTAGTCGCGGAGGGTGGCCTGCAGGCCGGGCGGCGCGGGGACGGTGCCAGGGCCCTTCGTGAGCCGGTCGCGCAGGGTGGCGAGGGCGCCGACGGGGACGGCGGGGACGGTTTCGCCGTCGATGTCGGCGGTGCCACTGAGGGCGACGGCGAGGGCGTCCACCGGTTCGAGGAGGCCCAGTTCGCGTTTGCGGGCCTTGCGTACGAGATCGGGGTCGACGACGACCCACTGGTCGCGCAGGCGTACGACGGGCCGGTGCGCCTCGGCGAGGGCGTCCATCTCGCGTTCGGTGAGCGGGTCTCCGTCGAGGGCGAGCTGCCAGTTGAAGCGGAGGAGTTCCTGGCTGTCGAAGAAGGCGGTGCCGTCGGTGGCGGAGCCGGGCGCGGGCCGTACGACGGCGGTGGCACCGAGCGAGCGGACCAGGTCCCGGGGCCAGTGGACGGTGACCCCGGCCGCGGCGAGCCGGCTGCCCGCCGGGCCGAGGAGTTCGTAGAGCTCGTCCTCGGTGAGCGGCAGGACGTCGGGGACGTCGCGCTCCAGGAGGCCGCCGAGGGGCGGCCAGACCCGGGCGGCGCGGCGCAGGGCGAGCACGGCGTCGATCCGGGCGCGGGGGCCGAAGTGTTCGTCGCCCTGCCCGGCCCAGAGCGCGGCGGCGTCGATGACGAGGGTCGGGTCGGCCAGGCTGTGCACCTGGAGGAGCGCGGCGGCGGCCTGCCGGTCCTGGCCGCCTTCGTGGCTGGAGTCGAACAGCTCGTACCCCGACAGGTCGAGGCGGAGCGAGACGCGCACCCCGGCGTCCATCCCGGCGGCGGCCTCGGCGGCCCAGGCCCGCGCGCGCGGCAGATGCTGGGGGGCGCGGGCGGCGAACGGTTTCCCGACGGCGTCGGCGGCGGCGGGCGTCCGCGGCAGGGTGTCGGCGACGGCGTCGAGGAAGGCCCGCAGGAGCGCCTCCGGCTCGGGCAGCTGAAGCGGGGTGAGGCCGGGCAGGGGCGTGGCGTGCGCCTCGTACGGCATGGCGGCGGCGACGGCCCGCAGATGGGCGATGTCGTCGGCGTCCAAGGGCCCGGCCCGCCAGGCGTCGAGGTCGTCGGCGGTCAGGCCCGGCAGGAGCCTGCCCCGGGCGGCGAGCTGCAAGGCGTGCAGGGCGGCGGCGCCCCAGCAGGCCGCGGCGGGGTGGGCGTCGGCCTGCTGCCTGGCCGCCACCAGCGTCCCGAGCGCGTCGCCGACGGACATCACCAGCGCGGGCACCTTCCGGCTCCGGGCCCCGGCGCCGTGCCGCCGTACGACGGTGAGGTCGGTGGCGGCGGGCAGGGCCCCTGGGGACCCGTCGGGGCCGGTCGTCGCGGCGGCCGCGCCGCCGGGCGGATCCGGGGGCGGGGCGGGCAGTGGCGTTCCGTCCGGGGACCAGAAGGCGATACGGCCCTCGCGCGGGAGCGCGGCGGGGAGGAAGACGGCGGCGTAGGTGTGCAGCCGGGTGTCGGTCATCGTCTCGCCTCCCTCCACGCAGGGTCGCAGGGCTGTGCGGGAATCCGGAGGCGATTCCCGACTGATCCACGACCTTACGCCCGGGGTCTGACAACCGGCCCTGGCCTGCGCTTTCACGGGTTCAGCGGACGCCGTACGAGATCAGCCGCCCAACCGGGCGCCGTCCGGGTCGTACCCGGCGCCGTGGTCCGTACCCCGCCCGGCCCATCCCCTCGTGACACCCGCGTCCGCAGGCGGCATGGTGGCCTGGAGGCAGCCCAGGGCTACCGCCCGCTTCCGTTCCGTACAGACGAGGACTCGCCATGTCCGATCCGAGGCGTCACCGCCTTCAGCGGCGGCTCGCTTTCGCCGCCGGGGCCGCGCTCCTGTCCGTCACGGCCGCCGGATGCTCCGGTCTCGGCCGGAACGCGGTGGGCACGATCACGTACGAGACCGAGGACGAGCACCACACCACGGTGACCAGCCCCGACGTCAAGGGCTGCCACAAGCTGGGCGCGGCCGGGGCGGTGAAGGTGGAGAACCTCACGCTCAACGACATCCGGCTGTACCTGACGCCCGACTGCAAGGGCCGCGATCCGGCGTACATCCCCAGCCGGCTCTCCGGCACCATCGTCCCGGGCACCGAACCCTGGCGCAGCTACAACGTCGTCCACTGACCACGCCCCCGCCGCCCCCCTTCCAAGGGACCCCATCTCCTTCGTCCTGCCCGCGTCGCCCCGCCCGTCGCGGGTAGACCCCGGGTAGGAAGGAGATGCGAGCGTCATGCGTACGGGCAGTGAGCCGGTGACCGCGCGCAGCCCGCTGCGGGTGCGGTTCTGGCTGAGTCTGTGGGGGCTGATGTGGGCCGCGGCCGGCACGGCGGCGTTCGCGGTTGTGGGGCGGCCGGGGTGGGCGGTGGCCTGTGGGGTGCTGTTGGTGATCACCACGGTCGATATGTCGATGGTGCTGCGCCACATCCATCAGGGGCCGCACTACCAGCCGGGCCCCGACATTCCGCCCTACGAGCCGGACCGGGGCGGTCGCGGCGGACCGCCCGGCGAGCCCGTCACTCCTCGGCGTCAAAACCCGCCGCCTCCAGATACTCCGGCTTGGGATCGAGGGCGGCCGCCAGCCTGAAGTGGCGCTTGGCCTGGTCGGGGCGGCCGGCCCGCTGGAAGGTGCGGGCCAGGGCGAAGTGGGCGAAGGCGTTGTCCGGTTCGTGGTCCACGATGTGCTGGAATTCGCGTTCCGCCGAGCGCAGTTGCGCGGAGGCGAAGTAGGCGCGGGCCCGCAGCAGCCGGGCCGCCCGGCTCTCGGGGTGGGCGGCGATGACGGAGTCGAGCAGCTTGATCGCGCCACGCGGATCCCGCGCGGCGAGCAGGTGCTCCGCCGCGCGGAAGTCGATGACGTGGGTCTCGGGGGTCCTCTCGGTCACAAGGCCCATCCTTCCCCTGGCTCGGGGCGTTCAACGTCCCGCGCGAAGACGCTATTCCTGCCGCGCGGCGGCCGCCCGGGCCTTCAGGTCCTCCCACACCTTGCGCACCTGCGGCTCCAGCGCCTCCAGCGGCCCGTCGTTGTCGATGAGGACGTCCGCGACGGCCCGCCGCTGCGCCCGGGTGGCCTGGGCGGCCATGCGGGAGCGCGCCTCGTCCTCGGTCATGCCGCGCAGCCGTACGAGCCGGTCGAGCTGGGTCTCGCAGGACGCGTCCACGACCACGACCAGGTCGTAGAGGGGTGCCAGGCCGTTCTCGGTGAGCAGCGGTACGTCGTGGATGACCACGTCGCCGGGGCCGGCGGCGCTCGCCAGTTCCGCCGAGCGGGCTCCGACGAGCGGGTGGACGATCGCGTTCAGGGCGGCCAGGCGTTCGGGGTCGGCGAAGACGATCGCGCCGAGCTTGGGGCGGTCCAGGGCGCCTTCGGCCGTGAGGATGTCCGGTCCGAAGGCTTCGACGACGGCCGCGAGCCCGGGGGTGCCGGGCTCGACGACCTCGCGGGCGATCCGGTCGGCGTCGATCAGCACGGCTCCGTACGAGACGAACAGCCGTGACACTTCGCTCTTGCCGGCACCGATTCCGCCGGTCAGACCTACGGACAGCAAGGCCGCGCCTCCACTCGCTCGGGCCCCCGCGTCGGCGGGGGGCGACGTGCCGACGCCGATTCCGCCGGTCAGGTCCACCGGACCGCCCCCGCATCGGCGGGTGGAGCGAGGCGCAGCGGCTCGCAGCCTAGCCGATCAGCCCGCCTCACCCTCCCGCTCGGCGAGGAAGCGTTCGAATTCACGGCCGAGTTCGTCCGCCGACGGCAGCTCGACCGGCTCGGCGACCAGGCTGCCGCGGGTCTCGACGCCGGCCATCGCGTCGTACTGGTGCTCAAGGCCCTGGACCAGGGAGACCAGTTCCTCGTCGCCCTCGCCGATCTGCCGCTCGATCTCGGTCTGGGTGCGCTGGGCCTCCGTGCGCAGCGCGTGCGCGACGCCGGGCAGGACCAGTCCGGTGGCGGCGGTGATCGCCTCAAGGGCGGTCAGGGCCGCGTCCGGGTACGGCGAGCGGGCCACGTAGTGCGGGACGTGCGCGGCGACGCCGAGGACGTCATGACCGGCCTCCATCAGCCGGAACTCGACCAACTGCTCGGCGCTTCCGGGAACTTGCGCCTCTTCGAAGGGGCTGCGGTGACCGGGCATCAGATCGGTGCGGTTGCCGTGCGGGGTGAGGCCGACGGGGCGGGTGTGGGGGACGCCCATCGGGATGCCGTGGAAGTTGACCGAAAGCCGTACGCCGAGGCGCTCGACGATCTGGCGGACGGCGGCCGAGAAACGCTCCCACTCCACGTCCGGTTCGGGACCGGAGAGCAGCAGGAAGGGGGCGCCGGTGGCGTCCTGGACGATGCGGACCTCGATGCTCGGGGTCTCGTATCCGGCCCAGCGGTCGCGCCGGAAGGTCAGCAGCGGCCGGCGGGCGCGGTAGTCCACGAGCCGGTCGTGGTCGAAGCGGGCCACCACCTGGTGGGGCAGGGTTCCCAGCAGGTTGTTGACGATCTGCTCGCCGGACTCGCCGGCGTCGATGTAGCCGTCGAAGTGGTACAGCATGACCAGGCCGGCCGACTCCTGGGCGAGTGCCAGGTCGACGACGGCCAGGCCCTTGGCGTCCCACGCGTACAAATCCTGGGGGTCAAGCACGATTACCGCTCCTCCTCGTGTTCGTAGGGAAGAACGCCGTCCCGGGCCACCAGCATTCCCCGGAGGCACCTTCCTTCCGCCCACTTCGCGGTAATCGGCGGGAGGTCGCCAGCCGCGGTTCCGCCCGCGGGTGCCGCAGACGCCACCGGGCCCGCTCCCCCGAAGGGGAACGGGCCCGGTGGACCGTCAGCCAGTCAGCTGGTGGTCAGAGCGTTCAGCTCTGGCCGCCGGCCAGCTTCTCGCGCAGCGCCGCGAGGGCCTCGTCCGACGCCAGGGCGCCGGAGTTGTCGTCCGACTCCGAGGAGTACGAACCACCGGAGACGCCCGCCGGGGCACCGGCCGGAGCGGCGGCGCCACCCTCGGCAGCGGCGGCCTCGTCGGCCTCGCGGGACTTGATGACCTGAGCCTGGTGCTGCTCGAAGCGCTGCTGCGCCTCGGCGTACTGGGTCTCCCAGGCCTCGCGCTGGGTCTCGTAGCCCTCGAGCCAGTCGTTGGTCTCGGGGTCGAAGCCCTCGGGGTAGATGTAGTTGCCCTGGTCGTCGTAGGACGCGGCCATGCCGTACAGGGTCGGGTCGAACTCGACCGAGGCCGGGTCGGCACCGAAGGACTCGTTGGCCTGCTTCAGCGAGAGGCTGATGCGACGACGCTCGAGGTCGATGTCGATGACCTTGACGAAGATCTCGTCGTTGACCTGGACGACCTGCTCCGGGATCTCCACGTGGCGCTCGGCCAGCTCGGAGATGTGGACCAGACCCTCGATGCCCTCGTCCACGCGGACGAACGCACCGAACGGAACCAGCTTGGTGACCTTACCCGGGACGACCTGACCGATCTGGTGCGTACGGGCGAACTGCTGCCACGGGTCCTCCTGGGTCGCCTTCAGCGACAGGGAGACACGCTCGCGGTCCATGTCGACGTCGAGAACCTCGACGGTGACCTCCTGGCCGACCTCGACAACCTCGGACGGGTGGTCGATGTGCTTCCAGGACAGCTCGGAGACGTGGACGAGACCGTCGACGCCACCCAGGTCCACGAAGGCACCGAAGTTGACGATCGAGGAGACGACGCCGGAGCGGACCTGACCCTTCTGCAGGGTCGTGAGGAAGGTCTGGCGCACCTCGGACTGGGTCTGCTCCAGCCAGGCGCGGCGGGACAGGACCACGTTGTTGCGGTTCTTGTCCAGCTCGATGATCTTGGCCTCGAGCTCCTTGCCCACGTAGGGCTGGAGGTCGCGGACACGACGCATCTCGACGAGGGACGCCGGCAGGAAGCCACGGAGGCCGATGTCGAGGATGAGACCACCCTTGACGACCTCGATGACGGTACCGGTGACGATGCCGTCCTCTTCCTTGATCTTCTCGATGGTGCCCCAGGCACGCTCGTACTGGGCGCGCTTCTTCGAGAGGATCAGGCGGCCTTCCTTGTCCTCCTTCTGAAGGACCAGGGCCTCGATCTCGTCGCCGACCTTGACGACCTCGTTCGGGTCGACGTCGTGCTTGATCGAGAGCTCGCGGCTCGGGATGACACCTTCGGTCTTGTAACCGATGTCGAGCAGGACCTCGTCCCGGTCGACCTTCACGATGACGCCGTCGACGATGTCGCCGTCGTTGAAGTACTTGATCGTCTCGTCGATCGCGGCGAGGAAGGCTTCCTCGTTACCGATGTCGTTGACCGCAACCTGCGGGGTGGTGGCGGTGGTCTCGGTGCTGCTCGTCATGTGGGAAAGGGCTCCGGTACGGACATTGAAGTCGTAGGTACTGCTACGCCGAGAGCCCGTGATCGCAGCTGAAGAAGCCGGACAGCCTAGGAAGCGCCTTTCCCTGAACGGGGGCGCCTCGACAACCGAGGGGACATACAACAGATGCGAGCGCAGCCTGCTACGTCTGAGGCGCGCAGGCCCGCAGCGCAACCTTTAGCATACGGGGGCGGCCGGACAGGGTCAATGCGCGAAGGCGCACACCCGGGGTGGTTCCTCACATACCCGGCACAATAATTGTTTCGCGAGGCCATGACGGCCGCGCGGAATCACGGCGAACCGCTCCCCTCGGGGCCCCTCGGGTCCCTTGAGGCGACGGCGCTGTGCGCAAACTACAACGGCGGGCGGGATGAACCAAGACTTCGAACCGGAAGCGACGCGGCGTGATGCGGGGGACGCGGAGAGCACCCGGGCGAGCCGCGGCTGGTGGGACCGGAACGCCGACGAGTACCAGAACGAGCACGGCGCCTTCCTCGGCGACGACCGCTTCGTCTGGGGCCCCGAGGGCCTCGACGAGGCGGAGGCGCGGCTGCTGGGCGAGGTGAAGGGGCTGGACGTCCTGGAGATCGGCGCGGGCGCGGCGCAGTGCTCGCGCTGGCTGGCCGCCCAGGGGGCCCGCCCGGTCGCGCTCGACCTCTCCCACCGGCAGTTGCAGCACGCGCTGCGGATCGGCGGGGACGTGCCGCTGGTGGAGGCGGACGCGGGGGCGCTGCCCTTCCGTACGGCCTCCTTCGACGTGGCCTGCTCGGCGTACGGCGCGGTGCCGTTCGTCGCCGACCCGGTGGCGGTCTTCCAGGAGGTCCGGCGGGTGCTGCGGCCAGGGGGCCGCTGGGTCTTCTCGGTCACCCATCCGATCCGCTGGGCGTTCCCCGACGAGCCTGGCCCGGAGGGCCTGTCCGTCGCCGCCTCCTATTTCGACCGCACCCCTTATGTGGAGCAGAACGGGCGGGGCGAGGCCGTCTACGTCGAGCACCACCGGACGATCGGGGACCGGGTACGCGACGTGGTCGCCGGCGGCTTCCGGCTGGTGGATCTGGTCGAGCCGGAGTGGCCGGCGTGGAACAGCCAGGAGTGGGGCGGCTGGTCCCCGCTGCGCGGGAACCTGATCCCGGGGACGGCGATCTTCGTCTGCGAGCGCGCGTGATCCGTCCGGAGGGGAGGGGCCTTCCGGTACGGACGGCCCTGCCCGCGCTGGAGCGGGCACTTGAGGAGCACGGGGCGGCAGTACTGTGCGCGCCGCCCGGCACGGGCAAGACGACGCTCGTTCCGCTGGCGCTCGCCGAGGGCGGGGCCAGGGTGGTGGTCGCCGAGCCGCGGCGGATCGCGGCGCGCGCGGCGGCCCGCCGGATGGCGTGGCTGCTCGGCGAGAAGGTGGGCGAGCGGGTCGGTCTGACCGTACGCGGCGAGCGGGTGGTGTCCGCGCGGACGGTCGTCGAGGTGGTCACCACCGGTGTGCTGCTCCAGCGGCTCCAGCGGGACCCGGAGCTCGCCGGGGCCGATGTGGTGATCCTCGACGAATGCCATGAGCGGCACCTGGACGCGGACACGGTCGCGGCGTTCGTCCTCGACGTACGGGAGAACCTGCGGCCGGAGCTGCGGCTGGTGGCGGCCTCGGCGACCACGGACGCGGCCGGCTGGGCCCGTGTCCTCGGGGACGCGCCGGTGGTGGAGGCCGAGGGGGTGGCGCATCCCGTGGAGGTGGTGTGGGCTCCCCCGGCGGCGCCCGTACGGCCGCCGCACGGGATGCGGGTGGATCCGGCGCTGCTGTCCCATGTGGCGTCGGTGGTGCGGCGGGCGCTGGCCGAGCGCGACGGCGACGTGCTGTGCTTCCTGCCCGGTGTAGGGGAGATCGCCCGGGTCGCGGGCGCGCTCGGCGCGGTGGACGCCGAGGTCCTCCAGGTGCACGGGCGGGCCCCGGCGGCGGTGCAGGACGCGGTCCTCGCACCGGGGACACGTCGGCGGGTGGTCCTTGCGACGTCGGTCGCGGAGTCGTCGCTGACCGTCCCCGGGGTGCGGGTCGTCGTGGACGCGGGCCTCGCCCGTGAGCCGCGGGTGGACCACGCGCGCGGGCTGAGCGCGCTGACGACCGTACGGGCGTCCCGCGCGGCCGCCCGGCAGCGGGCGGGCCGGGCCGGGCGTGAGGCGCCGGGTGTGGTGTACCGCTGCTGGTCCGAGGCGGAGGACGGGCGGCTGCCGCGGTTCCCGTCACCGGAGATCAAGGTCGCGGATCTGACCGCGTTCGCCCTGCAGGCGGCGGTCTGGGGCGACCCGGACGCGTCGGGCCTCGCCCTGCTCGACCCCCCACCGGCGGGGGCGATGGCGGCGGCCCGCGCGGTGCTGACGGCGATCGGCGCGGTGGACGCGTCGGGCCGGGTGACGGACCGGGGCGTCTCGATGTCCCGGCTCGGGGTCCATCCCCGGCTGGCCCGCGCGCTGGTGGACGGTGTCCCGCGGGTCGGGGCCCGGCGCGCGGCCGAGGTGGTGGCCCTGCTGAGCGAGGAGCCCCCGAGGGAGTACGGCGACGACCTGGCGACGGCGTGGCGCGCGGCCGGCAGGGGCGGCGACGCGTACGGCTCTCGCTGGCGGACGGAGGCGCTGCGGCTGGCCCGGGCGGTCGGGGAGGTGCCGGGCGGCTCCCGCGGCGGAGGCGGGCACGCGCGCGTGGGGGATGACGACCGGGGCGCTGCCCGGCTCGGCGGGGCGGGCGGCATCGCGGGCCCGGCTGGGGGCGGGCACGCGCGCGTGGGGGATGACGACCGGGGCGCTGTTCGGCTCGGCGGGGGCAATGTTCACGCGCGCGTGGAGGCGGACGACTGGGCCGCCGGGTTCGTGGCAGCCCTGGCGTTTCCTGAGCGGGTGGCGCGGGCGCGGGGCGAAGGGGCCTTCCTCATGGCCTCCGGGACCGGGGCCGAGCTGGTCGGCGGGTCGGGGCTGCGGCAGGCGCCGTGGCTTGCGGTCGCCGTGGCCGACCGGTCGGGGCAGGCGGCGTCCGCGCGGGTGCGGCTGGCCGCGGTGATCGACGAGGACATCGCGCGCGTGGCGGCCGCGCATCTACTGGCGGCCGGTGAGGAGGTGCACTGGGAGGCCGGCGACGTGGTCGCGCGGTCCGTGGAGCGGCTCGGGGCGGTGGAGCTGGCGGTACGCCCGCTGCGGGACGCCGCGCCCGCTCTCGTACGGGCGGCGCTCCTGGAGGGGCTCCGGCGCGAAGGGCTCGGGCTGCTGCGGTGGACGGACGGGGCCTCGGGTCTGCGGGACCGGCTGGCCTTCCTGCACCGGGAGTTGGGCGCGCCGTGGCCGGACATGGCCACGGACGCGCTGCTGGAGTGCGCCGACGCCTGGCTGGAGCCCGAGCTGTCGCGGGCCCGGCGGCGGGCGGCCCTGGGCCGGATCGACGCGGGCGCGGCGCTGACGCGGCTGCTGCCGTGGGCGACGGGCGAGGCGGCGCGGCTGGACGAGCTGGCGCCTGAGCGGATCGAGGTGCCCAGCGGGTCGCGGATCCGGGTCGACTACGAGGGTGAGCGGCCGGTGCTTGCGGTGAAGCTCCAGGAGATGTTCGGGCTGGCCGAGACGCCCCGGGTGGCGGGCGTACCGGTGCTGGTCCACCTGCTCTCCCCCGCGGGCCGCCCGGCGGCGGTGACCGCCGATCTGGCGTCGTTCTGGAAGGACGGCTACCGCGGGGTGCGGGCGGAGCTGCGCGGGCGCTACCCGAAGCACCCCTGGCCGGAAGACCCGGCGACGGCGGAACCGACCCGCCACACGAACGCGCGGCTTCGACGCTGAGGGGCCGGGCGGCGACCGGCTCGGGCGCCGCAGGGCAGGCGGCGACCCGGGCCAGGCGCCGCAGGGCTCGGACGCCAGCCGGCGCGGCCGCGGCCCGGATCGTACGCCGACAGGCACAGAGACCGACCAGCTCGAACGCCCACCGGATCGGGCGCCAGCCGGATCGGGCGGCCGTGACGAGCTCAGGCGTCGCAAGGCTCACACCGCGACCGGTTCCGCCGTCGGCATCTGGGCGGCGGCGCGCGGGGCGCGGGCGCGGGCCTCCAGCCAGAGGGAGAGGATGAGCAGCAGGGCACCCAGGACCAGGAAGCTCCAGGGCAGGTAGGAGACGAGCATCAGGACCATGAGGCGGTTCGCGGAGACCAGCTCGACCGTGTGGTCGATGTAGTCCGCGCGCATCTTCACGTGGCCGGCGAACGCCGTGACCGTGTCCTCGGACATGCCCATCTTCTTGGCGCCGCGCAGCTCCTCCTTGTGGATCTCCTCGCCGTTGACCGGCGCGCCGGTGACCGGTTCGACCCAGAACATGCGGGTGGTGCTGTACCAGCGGGTCATGCCCGACTGGGCGATGATCTCCGGGGTGATGCCCTCGATCGGCATCTTCTTCGGCATGGGGACCTTGGTCCAGGGGATGGTCTGCTCGAAGTAGTAGACCTCCAGGCCGCGGAAGGTCCGGGTGCCCTTGTAGTGGATGGGCGCGGACGTACGGGTCTGGGCGTCGAAGTACTCGTAGTCCCGTTTCTCGGTGAGGAAGGGCCACTTGAACTCGATGCCCTCGCGCCGGACCGGGTCGCCGTCGACCATCTCGCCGGTGGCGTGCACGGGTGCCTGGCTGTGGGCGTCGAAGATGTAGCGCTCGGGGATCTGGGAGACCATCTTGCCGTCGGGGCCGACGACGTGGGAGAGCGAGTCCCAGACGACTACGTCGCGTCCGGCGTCGCGCTCGATCTTCTCGGACTCCGCCACGTTGCCCTTGAGGGTCTGCACGATGGTGACCTTCTCGACCTGCTTGGCCTTGAGGGTCGTGTAGTCGAGGAGCGTGGCGGGCTTCGCCTCCAGGACCATTTCCTGGTACTGGCTGGGCGGGATCTTGGCCAGCCGGGGGAAGGCGTACCAGCGCAGCAGGGGTGCGAGGGCCGCGAAGAAGACGGCCAGGGCGAGGAGGACGAGGCTCGCGGTGCGGCGCATGGCGGCCGTCCCTTCTACTTCTTCGGTCCGGTCTACTTCTTGGGGCCGGGGACGGTGGTGAGCAGCGGCTTGGGCGAGGTCTCGCCGGGGGGCGCGCCGATCGCGGCGGCACCGGCGACGAGGGCGCAGGCGAGGGCCAGCCCGATGGCGGCGGCGACGAGGGCGCGCATGGTCGGCCTCCCGGTGCACGGATCTGATGCGGCGTCAGGGTTGGGGCACCGTAGCAACGCGGCCGTGAGATGAGAACACGTTGCACGACGGTACGACGACGCCCCCGCGCCGGGCTTCCGGTGCGGGGGCGGGCGTCACGTAGGGGGCTCAGGGGGCGGGGGTCACCTCGGGCGGAGGCGTGGCCTCCTGCGGGGCCTTGACCGTGAGCTCGACGGTCAAGGTGGCGCCGCCGGCCGCTTCGAGGCGCAGCAGGAAGGTGCCCGTGGTGTCGTCGGCGTGGAGCTTGGGGAGGGTCAGGATGCCGTCCTTGCCGGTGGTGAGACCGGTGAGGACGCGGACCGGCTTGCCCTGGGCGTCCTTGAAGTACGGGCCCTTGTCCAGCGGCTTCGCGTCGGCCTCGGGATCGGCAGGAGCTCCCGGCGCAAGCAGCGTGGCGGTGACGGCGACGCGCGGGGCGAGGACGCCCTTGTGGGTGGCCTTCACGCCGATGAGTTCGGCGAACTCGGTGCCGGGTGCGGCGGTCAGTTCTTTGTCGCCGACGCGGACGAGGGTGTCGGCCTGGCGCTCGGTGACCTTCGCGGTGAGGTCGACGGCGGTCGTCGGGCGCCCGGAGATCGTGGCCCGTACGGTGAACGCGCCGGTCTTCTCGCCGGCCTGGAGCGCTGGGGCGCTGACCGTGCCGTCGGCGCCGGTGACGCCCCGTGCGCTGGTGGCGCCGCCGGTGAAGCGGGCATCCGTGTCGCCGACGAGCTGGAACGTGACGGTGACCTTGGCGACCGGCTTGCCGGTGGCGTCGACGGCCACGATGCGGGCGCGCTCGGCGAAGGAGGTGCCGGCCGTCGCGGTCAGCGGGCCGCTGCCGCCGTCCTTGAGGCGGACCGCGACGGGGGTCGGGTTCGGCTTCGGCGGCGTGGTCGGCTTGGTGGGGACGCTGGGCTTGGTGGGCTTGGTGGGAGTCGTCGGCTTCGTCGGCTTCGTCGGGGTGACCGGCTTCGGCTTGGAGGTGGACGGCTTGCTCGGCGACGGGGTCGCGGGCGTGCCGGGGTCCTGGACCGGAAGGGTCACCCGGTTGTCGCTGCGGTTGTCGGGCAGGGTGCCGGTGCCGTCCGGGACCTGGTGCGAACCGTTGCGGTAGAAGTCGAACCACGACAGCACCGTGCGGAGGTACTCGGTCGAGCGGTTGTAGCTGAGGATCGCCCGGTCGAGGTCGCCCTTGACGGCCAGGTCACGGCCGCCCGCGCAGAGGTAGAGACCGGCGGAGCGGGCCGCGTCGTAGATGTTGTTGGGGTCCTTGCGGCCGTCGCCGTTGGCGTCGCGGCCCCAGGTCGCCCAGGTCGACGGGATGAACTGCATCGGTCCGACGGCCCGGTCGTGCGTGGTGTCGCCGTCGTACGCGCCGTTGTCGGTGTCGGAGATGTTGGCGAAGCCGACGCCGTTGAGGACCGGGCCGAGGATCGGGGAGAGCGTCGTGCCGTCGGCGGAGACCCGGCCGCCGCGGGCCTGGCCGGACTCCACCTTGCCGATACCGGCGAGGAGTTGCCAGGGGAGGTTGCAGCCGGGGTCGGTGGCGCGCAGGTGCTGTTCGGCCTGCTGGTACGCGGCGAGGACGGTCGCCGGGATGCCGGCCTCGGCGGGGCCGGTGATCACCGGCAGATCGTTCTCGGTACCGGGCTGGAGGGGAGCGGGGCTCTTCAGCGGGGGCAGATCGGTGTAGTACGGCGAGTCGCCGGTGGCCGAATCGCCGGGCGGGGTGCTCGCCTCGGCCGTCCGGTCGCCGCTGGGCGAGGCGTCGGTGGTGGGAGCGGAGGGCACGCCCGGGCCCTGCGAAGCGCTGAGCGCGGCGACCGCCGCGGCGGCTATCGCCGTGGTCGTCGCTCCCTTGCGCAGCCGGCGGCCGATGTGCGGTGCCATGCCCCTGGTCCCTCCCCGTCGCCTCTCGCGCTCCCCAGCGCGAACACTCAGGCGACCCTACGTCAACTCCGAGCCCTGGAACACCGGCACTTGACCGGTTTTCATGCTTTCGTCACCTCCCGTCACCTCTCTGCCGCCCGGAATCCGGACTAGGTGTTCACGCATACTGGGCGTCCCCGGCCGACCCGGACCCGGGTCGGGATCCTTCGGGACGTACGGGGACGAGAGGTTCGCAGTAGATCAAGGGGGGCGTCCATGCCGTTCACACTCAGTCATGCCGCGGCGGTGCTGCCGGGCATCCGCAGGGACGGCACCGCGCGCGGTCCGCTGCTCGCGTCGGCGCTCGTGTTGGGCTCGTTCGCACCGGACATGACGTACTTCGCGGCGACGGCCGTGCCCGAGGCGATGTTCTTCGGCGACGTCACGCACGCGCCGCTCGGGATCCTCACCGTCGATCCGCTCATCACCGCCGCACTGATGGCCCTGTGGCTGATGGTGCGTGAGCCGCTGCTCGCGCTGCTGCCGGTGCGGATACGGGGAAAAATGGCCGGGTTCGTACGGGGTGAGTCCTGGCGCGGGCGCCGTCCCGTCCCCCTGGCCCTGCTCTTCTACGGGTCGGCGGTGCTGGGCGCGACGACCCATGTGGTGTGGGACTCCTTCACCCATCTCGACCGCTGGGGCACCCGCGCCCTGCCCGTCCTGGGCGAGAGCCTGGCCGGCTTCCCCGTCTATCTGTATGCGCAGTACGGCGGTTCGGCGCTGGCCCTGCTGGTCATCGCCTGGTTCACGGTGACCGGGGTGCGGCGGATGCCGTACGCCGTGCCGGCCGAGGTGCCGGTGCTGACCCCGCGGGGCCGGGCGCTTGCCCTCGCGCTCCTCGCGGGGTGCGTCCTTGCGGGCACCGTGCACCGCTGTCTGCGCTGGTACGCCTACTGGGGCCGGATCGACACACCGCTGGACATCGTGCCGACGGCCTGCTTCGGCGCGGGCGCGGGGCTCGCGGCGGGCCTTGTGCTGTACGGGGCGGGGGCGCGGCTGCTGCTGCCCCGCCCCCGGTCCGGGGCGTCCCGGCAGGAGCCCCGGATCCGGCTGCGCGGCTGACGCGCCCACCCCCGGCCGTACGGCGTGCTAGTGCGCCGCGGATTCCCAGTCGGCGCCCACGCCCACCGAGACGTCCAGCGGGGCGCGCAGTTCCACGGCCGTGGACATCTCGCGGCGGACGATCTCCTCGACCTGGTCCCGCTCCCCCGGGGCCAGCTCCAGGACGATTTCGTCGTGGACCTGGAGCAGCATCCGGGAGGTCAGGCCCGCCTCGGTCAGCGCCCGGTCGACACCGAGCATGGCGACCTTGACGATGTCGGCGGCGGTGCCCTGGATCGGGGCGTTGAGCGCCATCCGCTCGGCGGCCTCGCGGCGCTGGCGGTTGTCGCTGTTGAGGTCGGGCAGATAGCGGCGGCGGCCCAGCATCGTCTCGGTGTAGCCCGTGGCGCGGGCCTCGTCGACGACCCGGCGCAGGTAGTCCCGCACCCCGCCGAACCGCTCGAAGTAGGTGTCCTTCAGGGCGCGTGCCTCGCCCGCCTCGATGTTCAGCTGCTGGGAGAGGCCGAAGGCGGACAGGCCGTACGCCAGGCCGTAGGACATGGCCTTGATCTTGCGCCGCATCTCGGCGTCGACCGCGGAGCGCTCGACGCCGAACACCTGGGAGGCGACGGTGGTGTGCAGGTCCTCGCCGGAGGTGAAGGCCTCGATCAGGCCCTCGTCCTCGGAGAGGTGGGCCATGACACGCAGCTCGATCTGGCTGTAGTCCGCGGTCATCAGGGCGTCGAAGCCCTCGCCGACGACGAAGCCGTGCCGGATCGCGCGGCCTTCGTCGGTGCGCACCGGAACGTTCTGCAGGTTCGGGTCGGTGGAGGAGAGCCGGCCGGTCGCCGCGACGGTCTGGCTGAAGGTGGTGTGCACCCGGCCGTCGGCGGCGATCGTCTTGATCAGGCCCTCGACGGTGGAGCGCAACCGCGCCTGCTCGCGGTGGCGCAGCATGATCACCGGCAGTTCGTGCTCGGTCTGCCCGGCCAGCCAGGCCAGCGCGTCCGCGTCCGTGGTGTAACCGGTCTTGGTCTTCTTGGTCTTGGGGAGGTTCAACTCGCCGAAGAAGACCTCCTGGAGCTGCTTGGGCGAGCCGAGGTTGAACTCATGGCCGACGGAGGCGTGCGCCTCCTTCACGGCCTGCTGCACGGCGCCGGCGAACTGCTGCTCCAGGACCTCCAGATGGGTCCGGTCGGCCGCGATGCCGTGCCGCTCCATCCGGGCGAGCAGCAGGGAGGTGGGCAGCTCCACGTCGTGCAGCAGCTCGGCCGCGCCGACCTCCTTCAGCTTGTCGCCGAACGCCGCCCCGAGGTCGAGGACGGCCCGGGCCTGCCCCATCAGGGCGTCCGCCTCCGCGTGCTCGTCCGTACCGAAGGCGAGCTGGCCGTCGGCGGCGGCCGGGGCGAGCTCGCGGTGCAGGTATTCGACCGACAGCGCGTCCAGGGCGAAGGAGCGACGGCCCGGCTTGACCAGATAGGCGGCGAGGGCGGTGTCCATCGTGATGCCCTCGATGTGCCAGCCGTGCTCGGGGAAGACCCGCAGGGCCTCCTTCGCGCTGTGCATGATCTTGGGCTTGGCCGGGTCGGCCAGCCAGGCGGCGAAGGCGCGGTCGTCGGCCTCGTCGAGCCGGGTCGTGTCGAACCACGCGGCCTTGCCGTCGGCGGCGGCCAGTGCGACCTCGCTGACGTTGCCGACGCCCAGCGCCCAGGTGGCGACCGTGGCCACGCCGAGCGGCTGCCCGCCGTGCGCGGCCAGCCAGGGGGCGAGCTCGCCCGCGCCGAGGGCCGTGCCGTCCAGCTCCACCCCGGCGTCCGGGACCGGGGCCTCTTCCTCCTCCGCGCCCGGGTCGACGGCGAGCAGCCGCTCCCGCAGGCTCGGGTTGCGGATCTCCAGGACCTCCAGGAAGCCCTTGAGGGCGGCCCTGTCGTACGGCGCGCGCTCCAGCTCCGCGACGGATTTCGGCAGCTCCACGTCCCGTACCAGCTCGGTGAGGTGGCGGTTGAGCTTGACCGACTCCAGGTGGTCCCGCAGGGCCTGGCCGACCTTGCCCTTGATCTCGTCGGCGCGCTCGACCAGCTCCGCGAACGAACCGAACTGGTTGATCCACTTCGTGGCGGTCTTCTCGCCGACACCGGGGATGCCGGGGAGGTTGTCGGACGGGTCGCCGCGCAGGGCCGCGAAGTCGGGGTACTGCGAGGGGGTCAGGCCGTACTTCTCCTGGACCTTCTCCGGGGTGAAGCGGGTCAGCTCGGAGACACCCTTGGTGGGGTAGAGCACCGTGATGTGGTCGGAGACCAGCTGGAAGGAGTCACGGTCGCCGGTGACGATCAGGACCTCGAAGCCGGCGGCCTCGGCCTGGGTGGCGAGGGTGGCGATGACGTCGTCGGCCTCGAAGCCGTCGACCGCGAAACGCTCCGCGTTCATCGTGTCGAGCAGCTCGCCGATCAGCTCGACCTGCCCCTTGAACTCGTCGGGGGTCTTCGAGCGGTTCGCCTTGTACTCGGGGAAGTCCGCCGAGCGCCAGGTCTTGCGGGACACGTCGAAGGCCACCGCGAAATGCGTGGGCGCCTCGTCGCGCAGCGTGTTCGCCAGCATCGACGCGAAGCCGTAGATGGCATTGGTCGTCTGGCCGCTCGCGGTCGTGAAATTCTCCGCGGGCAGCGCGAAGAACGCCCGGTACGCCAGAGAGTGCCCGTCCATGAGGAGCAGGCGCGGACGGTTGTCTTCGGTCTTCTTCGATGCTGTCTCAGCCACGTACCCGATCCTGCCACGGACCACTGACAATCCCGTCCACGGCCGTGGGAGGGGGGCGGCCGCTGTCGGTGGCGCATGACAGGATCGGAGACGTACGGCACAGGACGATCGCTCAAGGGAGAGCGCGATGGCCAGCAAGCCCCCCGCCGGTGACCCGGTCCAGGACGCGCCGCAGGTCGCGCCGCCGCAGCACGCCGCGGCCGGTCTGCCCGCCATCGGCCACACCCTGAAGATCGCCCAGGAGCAGATGGGGCTGCGGCGCACCGCGCGGACGCTGCTGAAGGTCAACCAGAAGGACGGGTTCGACTGCCCGGGCTGCGCGTGGCCCGAGGGTGACAAGCGCCATGTCGCGGAGTTCTGCGAGAACGGCGCGAAGGCGGTCGCCGAGGAGGCCACGCTGCGGCGGGTCACCCCCGACTTCTTCGCCGCGCATCCGCTCGCTGATCTCGCCTCCCGCAGCGGCTACTGGCTGGGCCAGCAGGGCCGGATCACCCAGCCCATGTATCTGCCCGAGGGCACCGACCGGTACGAGGCCGTGACCTGGGAGCGGGCGTTCGCGATCATCGCGGAGGAGCTGACCGCCCTCGACTCCCCCGACGAGGCCCTCTTCTACACCTCGGGCCGCACGAGCAACGAAGCCGCCTTCCTGCTCCAGCTCTTCGCCCGCGAGTTCGGCACGAACAATCTGCCGGACTGCTCCAACATGTGCCACGAGTCGTCGGGTTCGGCGCTCAACGAGACCATCGGCATCGGCAAGGGCAGCGTCTCCCTGGAGGATCTGCACCAGGCGGACCTGATCATCGTGGCCGGGCAGAACCCGGGCACCAACCATCCGCGGATGCTTTCCGCGCTGGAGAAGGCCAAGGCCTCCGGCGCGAAGATCATTTCGGTGAATCCGCTGCCCGAGGCCGGTCTGGAGCGATTCAAGAACCCGCAGACCCCGCAGGGGCTGCTCAAGGGCGCCTCGCTCACCGACCTGTTCCTGCAGATCCGCATCGGCGGCGACCAGGCGCTGTTCCGGCTCCTCAACAAGCTGGTCCTGGACACCCCGGGCGCCGTCGACGAGGAGTTCGTCGCGGCCCACACCCATGGGTACGAGGAGTTCGCGGCCGCCGCCCGCGCCGCCGACTGGGACGAGACGCTGGCCGCCACCGGCCTTGGCCGGGCGGAGATCGAGCGGGCGCTGGCGATGGTCCTCGCCTCCCGGCGGACCATCGTCTGCTGGGCGATGGGCCTGACCCAGCACAAGCACTCCGTGCCCACCATCCGCGAGGTGGTCAACTTCCTGCTCCTTCGCGGCAACATCGGACGCCCTGGCGCGGGCGTGTGCCCCGTGCGCGGGCACTCCAACGTGCAGGGCGACCGCACGATGGGGATCTTCGAGCGGCCGGCGCCGGCGTTCCTTGACGCCCTCGACAAGGAGTTCGGGATCACCTCGCCGCGCCACCACGGCTTCGACGTGGTCCGCTCCATCCAGGCGCTGCGCGACGGCGAGGCGAAGGTGTTCTTCGCGATGGGTGGCAACTTCGTCGGCGCCACCCCCGACACGGAGGTCACCGAGGCGGCCATGCGCCGGGCCCGGCTGACCGTGCACGTCTCGACGAAGCTGAACCGCTCGCACGCGGTCACCGGCACGCGCGCGCTGATCCTGCCGACGCTCGGCCGCACCGACAAGGACGTGCAGAGCAGCGGCAAGCAGTTCGTCACGGTCGAGGACTCGATGGGGCTTGTGCACGCCTCGCGGGGCAATCTGCCGCCGGCCGGCCCCCATCTGCTCTCCGAGCCCGCGATCGTGGCGCGGATGGCGCGGGCCGTCCTCGGCTCCGGCTCGGCCACCCCGTGGGAGGAGTTCGAGCGGGACTACGCCACCATCCGGGACCGCATCGCGCGCGTGGTGCCCGGCTTCGCGGACTTCAACGCCCGGATCGCCGCGAACCCGGGCGGCTTCGCGCTGCCGCACGCCCCGCGCGACGAGCGCCGCTTCCCCACGGCCACCGGCAAGGCCAACTTCACCGCCGCCCCCGTCGAGTACCCCAAGGTCCCCGAAGGACGGCTGCTGCTGCAGACCCTGCGCTCGCACGACCAGTACAACACCACCATCTACGGCCTCGACGACCGCTACCGCGGCATCAAGGGCGGCCGCCGAGTGGTCCTGGTGCACCCCGAGGACGCGCGGGCGCTGGGCCTGGCCGACGGGGCGTACACGGATCTGGTCAGCGAGTGGAAGGACGGCACCGAGCGCCGCGCGCCCGGGTTCCGGGTCGTCCACTACCCCACGGCCCGTGGCTGCGCGGCGGCGTACTACCCGGAGACCAACGTCCTGGTGCCGCTGGAGTCCACGGCGGACATCAGCAACACCCCCGCCAGCAAGTCCGTGATCGTGCGTCTGGAACAATCACCGACCGCCTAAGCGTTTGCTCAGGCGGCTGGACCAGTGAGACCAACCTGACGACGTACGACGACGTACGCACACGAACGGAGCCGGGCCCATGGGCGAGCAGACCACCGTGAAGTTCCCGCAAGAGGTCATCGACGAGTACGCGGCGCTCGGCGTCGACCTGCCCGCGCTGTTCTCCGCCGGTCACCTCGGCAACCGCATGGGCGTGCAGATCGTCGAAGCCTCCGCCGAGAAGGTCGTCGGCACGATGCCCGTGGAGGGCAACACCCAGCCGTACGGACTGCTGCACGGCGGCGCCTCCGCCGTGCTCGCCGAGACCCTTGGATCGATCGGCTCGATGCTGCACGGCGGAGTCTCCCGGATCGCCGTCGGCGTGGACCTGAACTGCACCCACCACCGCGGGATCCGCTCCGGCCTGGTCACCGGTGTGGCCACGCCCGTGCACCGGGGCCGCTCCACCGCCACGTACGAGATCGTGATCACGGACGAGGAGGACCGGCGGGTCTGCACGGCCCGCCTGACCTGCATGCTGCGCGAGGCGCGCGCCAAGGACGCCGAGAACGTTCCCGGTGCCCAGGGCGCCTGAGGCCGGCGGCCCGCGTCAGCTCCTCAGCGGGTCACCGGCAGCGTCACACTGCTGACCCCGGTCCGGACGGTCATGACCGTCCCGGCCGGGTACCGCAGGGTGTGGTCGTGGTCCGTGGAGATCAGGACCACGCCGAGCCGGTGCCCCTGCTTGAAGACGTAGTCCTGGGGCTGCATCTCCCACTCCAGGCGGTACTCCCGGCCCTCGGTGACCTCGCTCTGCCGGGCAGGGGTGTGCCGGTTGCGGATGTCCAGCCACCCCCGCGAGACGATCTTGAAGTCGGCGGTCTCGGTGCGGTGCCGGGTGCGGTACGCGCAGCCGGTGTCGCCCGGCACACCCTGGCCGTAGCAGATCAGCCGCGAGGTGTCGGCGGTGGTGGCGGCCGTCGCCCGGGTGTCGGTGCCGTAGTCGACGAGGAGCGCGGTCACATACGGTGAGCTGCCGTCGAGCGAGGCGCGGACGGAGAGTTCCGGGGTCCCGGCGAGCCGCAGGTCCCGGGCGAGCGGGCCGGTGGTGTAGGCGAGCCGGCCCGGGTGCGCCGCGTCCGGTCCGGCGACGAGGTCCTCGGCCCGTACGGTACGGCCGGCGTCGGTCAGGGACTGCACGCGCGGGCGGCCGGGCGTGGCCGAGAGACCGTTCCCGGTGAGGTGCAGGGTCAGCGGCCGGGTGCCGGGGGCGGGCCAGTCGGCCTGGGCGCGCCAGCTGAAGTCGGCCTGCTCGATCTCCGCCTTCGGACCGTCCAGGGCGCCGTTGTCCAGGCCGTACAGCCAGTGGTCGAACCACTGGTGCAGGCCGCTGAGCCACTCCTCCATCCGCAGCGGCATGGGGTTGCTGTGTCCGGCCTGGTGGAGCCAGAGCTTGCGGGGGACGCCGTGTGCCTTCAGCTCCTCCCAGAGCCGGCCGGCGTGCCGGGTCCGTACGTTCCAGTCGTTGAGGCCGTGCACGAGGAACACCCCGGCCTTGATCTTCCGTACGTCCTTCAGATAGTCGCGTTCCTGCCAGAAGCGGGTGAAGTCGCCGGTGTCGCGACCCTGTTCGGCGGTGAGCCGGTCCAGCAGGGGGGCGCAGACCTCCCGGTCGGCGCGGCTGTGGACGGCCTTGGCGAGGATGTCGGCGTCCTCGCCCTGGTAGCCACCGGGGGCGACGACCCCGCCGCCGGCGCGGTAGTAGTCGTACCAGGACGAGATCCCGGCGATCGGGACGATCGCCTTGAGTCCTTCCACGCCGGTGGCGGCGACGGCGGTGGGCAGGGTGCCGTTGTACGAGATGCCCATCATGGCCGAGTCGCCGGTGGACCAGTCGGCGGCGACCGGGCGGCCTTCGGGGTCCCAGGCCCTGGTGCGGCCGGCCAGCCAGTCGACGGCGGCCTTGGCGCCGAGGGTCTCCTCGTGGCTGCCGGAGGTGGGGCAGCCGGTGGAGCCGCCGGTGCCGATGCTGTCGAGCTGGGCGACGGCGTAGCCGCGGGGCAGGAAGTAGTTGTCGGTGTAGCCGGGGAAGACGACCGGGCCGCCGTCGGCGCTCGCGGTGGCTCGGGGCGCGGGGGCGACCAGTGCGGGCAGGCGTGCGCCGGGCGCCATGGACCGGCGGCCGGGCAGGCCGTCCTCGTCGAGGTCGACGGTGTGGAACGGCACGTCGTTCCCGCCGCCCCAGTAGGGGCTGGCCTCGATGATCGTGGGGACTTTCAGCCCCGTACCGGTCGCTTTCGGCCGCAGGATCCGCATCCGTACGGTGTCGAGGGCGCCGTCACGGTCACTGTCCGTCCCGGTCTCGATGTCGACCTGTTGGAAGATCGCGTCCGCGCGGGAGTGGACGGGCTGGGTCCGGCCGTCGGCGATCAGGGGCGCGGGGGCGTCCTCGGCCCGCGCGCCGGGCGCCGGCACCGCCGTGAGCAGCGACGCCGCGAGCGCCAGGACGACGGCGCGGACGCCGGGGCGGCGGTGGCCGCGTGGTGTCCGCGGTGTGCGTATACGGGTGGGTCTCGTCATCGTGCCTGCCTCCAGGGGCCGGGTGCTCGACGATCACGCGGGAGCGCGGGCCACATTCCACCGCTTTCCCACCCGGCGCACCAGAGGACCCCCTCCACATCGGCCACCACAACGTCCTTCTCCCATAGGCCACTTGGGCCACAGGGTGGATCCTGCCGTCCGGCTGTTGTGGAGTCACGGTGGACGAACTAGCGTTCCCTCATGGGGTTTTCGCCGTACGCCCCGGCGGGGGTCGCCGTCCGCGCGGCCGGGGCCGCTCTCGTCTGGGCGACCGTCGTGGGCTGTTCGGGCGACCCGCCCGCGCGGAGCCCCGCACCGACCACCCCCGCGGACATCTGCGCGAGCCTCGTCTCGTACTGGGTGAAAGAGGGGCTCAAAGGGAGCAAATGGGCCGGCATGGACTGGGAGCAGAAGGGGCTGTCCAACGAGCAGCTCGTCATCCACGACGACGTACTGGCGCAGGCCCGCACCGAGGAGCGCAGGGCTGGACGCGAGGCCGCGGAGCGGCTCGCCGACCGGCTCGCGGGGCGGCGGTGCGCGGCGGCGGACGGGGCCACGGGGAGCTCGGAGAACTGGCGGCCACCCCTGCCGACGAAGCCGACCCACCCACCTCCGCCGTAACGCTCCGTAACATCTGCGCGGTCGGGAAGCGGAAGGACGCGCTCATCCCTCCGTCCGCTGGGAATCGAGGGTCTGTCCGATATTCGGACACCCTCACAAAGCCCTCGTCAGGAGCAAGATCGGCTCAAGCCCCTGAGTGGAACTGGGCGTTCTCACTATGTGAACACCGCCCAGTGGGCCTATATGTCCCGAATTGCCCACCCCCTGGACACGGTCTCTCCCCGTCGCGATAACAAGACAGTCACATCCTGACCTCGCCGCTCCCGCACCTTCACCGGCTGCGCTTAGAGTCACGGCCAGTCACCGCGCCGCCGGGCGCGTCCACTGCACGGCCCTGTACCAAACCCCCCGTACGGCCCGGCGATCTCAAACGGCACCTCTAGCTACACAGCTACACGGCACCACCTCAGCTCGAGGGGGCCGCGCCAGGGAAAGGATTCATCGTGCGACACCGTTCCTTGCTCATCCTCACCACCGTGATCACCACGGGAGCACTTACTCTCACCGCCTGCGGTTCGCGCGACGACAAGGGCGGCAGCGACGACAGCAAGAAGGGCACCACCGTCGTCATCGGTGTCGACGCCCCGCTGACCGGCTCGCTGTCCGCACTCGGTCAGGGCATCAAGAACTCCGTGGACCTGGCGGTGCAGACCGCCAACAAGAACAACGAGGTCCCGGGCGTCACCTTCAAGATCGAAGCCCTCGACGACCAGGCCGTCCCCGCCACCGGCAAGGCCAACGCCACCAAGCTCGTCGGCAACAAAGACGTCCTCGGCGTCGTCGGCCCGCTGAACTCCGGCGTCGCCCAGTCGATGCAGGGTGACTTCGACAAGGCCAACCTGACCCAGGTCTCCCCGGCCAACACCAACCCCTCCCTCAGCCAGGGCGACAAGTGGGGCTCCGGCGACAAGAAGCGCGGCTTCAAGACGTACTTCCGCACCGCCACCACCGACGTCGTCCAGGGCAAGTTCGCCGCGAACTACCTCTTCACCGACGCCAAGAAGAAGAAGGTCTACGTCGTCAACGACAAGCAGACCTACGGCGCCGGCCTCGCCGCGATCTTCTCCGAGGAGTTCAAGCGTCTCGGCGGCACCATCGCCGGCACCGACAGCGTCACCGTGAAGGAGACCGACTTCTCCTCCACCGCCAACAAGATCAAGTCGTCCGGCGCCGACTCCGTCTACTTCGGCGGCCAGTACCCCGAGGGCGGCCTCCTCGCCGACCAGATCAAGAAGGCCGGGGCCAAGATCCCGACCATGGGCGGCGACGGCATCTACGACCCGCAGTTCATCAAGGCCTCCGCCGAGGCCAACGACGGCGACCTCGCCACCTCCGTCGGCTTCCCGGTCGAGAAGCTCCCGACAGCCAAGAAGTTCATCGCCGACTACAAGGCGGCCGGCTACAAGGACCCGTACGCGGCCTACGGCGGCTACTCCTACGACGCCGCCTGGTCCATCATCCAGGCCGTCAAGGCCGTCGTCGCCGACAACGGCGGCAAGCTGCCCGACGACGCCCGCGCCAAGGTCACCACCGCCATGTCCAAGGTCTCCTTCGACGGCGTGACCGGCAAGGTCTCCTTCGACGAGTTCGGTGACACCACGAACAAGCAGCTCACCGTCTACCAGGTCAAGAACGGCGCCTGGGTCGACGTCAAGTCCGCCACGTTCGAGGACTGACCCACCGCACTGCCCCGCACCACTTGAACCAAGCCGCGCGAGGGCGCAAACAGCGCCCTCGCGCGGTGTCATATCCGACACGCTCATCGGAGGCCCTGCGGTGAACGAACTGCCGCAACAGCTGGCCGACGGCCTTGCCCTCGGGGCCCTTTACGGCCTCATCGCCATCGGCTACACGATGGTCTACGGCATCGTCCAGCTCATCAACTTCGCCCATGGCGAGATCTTCATGATCGGTGGCTTCGGCGCCCTCTCGGCGTACACGATCCTGCCCGACGGCACCTCGCTCCTCGTGGCGATCCCCGTCATGCTCATAGGCGGCGCGGTCGTGTCCGTCGCCGTCGCCACCGCCGCCGAACGGTTCGCCTACCGGCCCCTGCGCGGAGCCCCACGCCTGGCACCGCTCATCACCGCGATCGGCCTCTCGATCGTGCTCCAGCAGCTCATCTGGGGCTTCTACCCCGGCGCCAAGAGCCCCGTGAGCTTCCCCGAGTTCACCGGCGACTCCTTCCAGATCCTCGGCAACCTCCACATCTCCCGCGCCGACGCGTTCGTCCTCGTCGCCGCGCCGCTGTGCATGCTCGCCCTCGGCTTCTTCGTCTCCAAGAGCCGCAGCGGCCGCGCCATGCAGGCAACCGCCCAGGACCCGGACACCGCCAAGCTCATGGGCATCAACACCGACCGCATCATCGTGATGGCCTTCGCCATCGGTGCGGCCTTCGCCGCCATCGCGGCCGTCGCCGAAGGCCTCGACAAGGGCCAGATCCGCTTCGAGATGGGCTTCCTGCTCGGCCTCAAGGCCTTCACGGCAGCCGTCCTCGGCGGCATCGGCAACATCTACGGCGCCATGATCGGCGGCGTCGTCCTCGGTGTCGCCGAAACCCTCTCCATCGCCTACGTCGAGCACATCCCCGGGATGGCACAGTTCGGCGGCGGCGCCTGGAAGGACATCTGGGTCTTCTCCCTCCTCATCCTCGTGCTCCTGTTCAGACCACAAGGTCTCATCGGGCAGCGCGTCGCGGACAGGGCGTGATCGCGATGACAACCGACCTCACCAAGACCCCCGAAGAGTCCGGGACCCCGGCCCCGGAGAAGACCGACGCCCAGAGCCCCGGCCTCCTCCACTGGATCGTCGCGGCCGGTGGCCTCGCCACCGTCGCCAGCACCTTCCTCGCGTGGACCTACACCACCGAGTTCCCGGGCAACCTCACCGTCACCGGCTACCCCGGCGGCCTCCAGGTCCTCACCCTCGTCGCCGGCCTCCTCCTGATGCTCTTCGCCCTCTCCGGGCTCGGCATCAAGGGCCTGCGCTGGCTCACCCCCGCCGGCTCGACGAAGGCTCTGCAGTTCCTCGCCCTCGGCACGCTCGGCACCACCTGGTACACCGTGATCGCCATCGCCGCGCAGCTGGGCGGACTGGCGCACCTGGAGCCCGGCGGCTTCGTCGCCGCCGTCGCCACCCTCATCCCGCTGGCCGCGTTCGCGCTCAAGGACGACTCCCGCAAGCCGACGAAGCCCATGGAGATCCCCTCCTGGGCCGAGATCCTGCTGATCGTCGTCGCCTTCGCCATCGGCATGTACGCCGTCACCTACGGCATCTCCACCGAGTACCCCGAGCTGTTCATCGGCTACCTGGTCCTCGCCGGCTTCGGCGCCGCCGCGCTCAACAAGTCCGGGCTGATGGGCCGCATCTCGGCCATCGCGTCGAAGAACAAGCAGGTCGCCGCCGTCGCGGCCTTCGCCGCCGCGGCCGTCTTCCCCTTCACCCAGACCACCGACACGTTCACCGTGATCGCCGTGCAGATCCTGATCTTCGCCACGGTCGCCCTCGGACTCAACATCGTCGTCGGCCTCGCCGGACTGCTCGACCTCGGATACGTCGCCTTCCTCGGCGTCGGCGCCTACACGGCCGCCCTCGTCTCCGGAACCACCGCCTCCGCGCTCGACATCCAGCTCCCGTTCTGGGTCGCCATGATCATCGGAGCCGTCGCCTCCCTGGTCTTCGGCGTCATCATCGGCGCCCCCACCCTCCGACTCCACGGCGACTACCTCGCCATCGTCACCCTCGGCTTCGGAGAGATCTTCCGCATCACCGTCAACAACATGGACGGCGACAACGGACCCCAGATCACCAACGGCCCCAACGGCATCCCCAACATCCCGGCGCTGAACATCTTCGGCTACGACTTCGGCGCCACCCACACCATCCTCGGCGTGGAACTCGGCAGTTACGCCAACTACTACCTGCTGATGCTGCTCGTCATGGTCCTCGTCGTCCTGGTCTTCAGCCGGGCACAGGACTCCCGCATCGGCCGCGCCTGGGTCGCCATCCGCGAGGACGAGACAGCCGCCACCGCCATGGGCGTCAACGGCTTCCGCGTCAAACTCATCGCCTTCGCCCTCGGCGCCACCCTCGCCGGCGTCGCCGGCACCGTCCAGGCCCACTTCCAGGGCACGGTCCTCCCCGAGATGTACGTGTTCGCCGGCCCCGTCGCCCCGAACTCCGCGTTCCTCCTCGCGGCCGTCATCCTCGGCGGCATGGGCACCATCCGCGGCCCGCTCCTCGGCGCGGCGCTGCTCTTCCTCATCCCCGAGAAGCTGGCCTTCCTCAAGGACTTCCAGCTCCTCGCGTTCGGCCTCGCGCTCATCCTGCTGATGCGCTTCCGCCCGGAGGGCCTCATCCCCAACCGGCGCGCCCAGCTCGAGTACCACGAGCACGACGAGAACGCTGACAAGCTCGACGTACCGGAACAGCGGCCCCCCGCCGACCCCATCGTCGGAACCTCGAAGGCGGGGGCGTGAACACCATGACGACCACCACCACGGAAACCACGGCCGCGGCCACCGCCGCCACCGTCCTCGACGCCAGCGGTGTCACCATGCGCTTCGGCGGACTCACCGCCGTACGCGGAGTCGACCTCACCGTCCGCGAAGGCGAGATCGTCGGACTCATCGGCCCCAACGGCGCCGGCAAGACCACGTTCTTCAACTGCCTCACCGGCCTGTACGTCCCCACCGAGGGACAGGTCAGCTACAAGGGCACGGTGCTCCCGCCCAAGCCGCACCTCGTCACCAAGGCCGGCATCGCCCGCACCTTCCAGAACATCCGCCTCTTCTCCAACATGACGGTCCTGGAGAACGTCCTCGTCGGACGCCACACCCGGACCAAGGAAGGCCTCTGGTCCGCGCTGCTGCGCGGCCCCGGCTTCAAGAAGGCGGAAGCCGCCTCACGCGAACGAGCCATGGAACTCCTCGAGTTCGTCGGCCTCGCCGCCAAGGCGGAACACCTGGCGCGGAACCTCCCGTACGGCGAGCAGCGCAAGTTGGAGATCGCCCGCGCCCTGGCCAGCGACCCCGGACTGCTCCTGCTCGACGAGCCCACCGCGGGCATGAACCAGGCCGAGACCCGGACCACCGAGGAACTGGTCTTCGCCATCCGGGACAAGGGCATCGCCGTGCTCGTCATCGAGCACGACATGAAGTTCATCTTCAAGCTCTGCGACCGGGTCGCCGTACTCGTCCAGGGCGAGAAGCTCATCGAGGGCACGTCGGACGTCGTCCAGGGTGACGAGCGCGTCGTCGCCGCGTACCTCGGCGAA
The DNA here is from genome assembly GCF_055639315.1 of Streptomyces sp. NPDC039465. Classification (NCBI taxonomy): domain Bacteria; kingdom Bacillati; phylum Actinomycetota; class Actinomycetes; order Kitasatosporales; family Streptomycetaceae; genus Streptomyces; species Streptomyces sp. NPDC039465. The sequence continues at coordinate 220,203 of NZ_JBVKAP010000001.1, forward strand.
CCCTTCGAGGGGGCCCCGGGCGCGGCGGAGGTCGCCGAGGTCGAGGCGGCGGAGGCGGCGGCAGCGGAGTCCGCGGAGGCGGAGTCTCCGGCGGAGGCCGACGAGGCTCCGGCGGAGGCTGAGGCCGAGGCCGGTGAGGCCGAGACTCCGGCCGAGGCGGACGAGGCTCCGGCTGAGGCGGAGGCCGAGGCCGGTGAGGCCGAGACTCCGGCCGAGGCGGACGAGGCTCCGGCTGAGGCGGAGGCCGAGGCCGAGACCGGGGCCCAGGCCGCCGACGGCGACCGGGAGGGCGACGAGCCGTCCGACGACGCCCCGTCCGAGGCCCCCTCGGCCTCCGACGAGGCGCCCAGCACCACCGAAGGAGACTCCAAGTGACCGCACTCCTCGAGGTCGAGGACCTCAGGGTCGCCTACGGCAAGATCGAGGCCGTCAAAGGCATCTCCTTCAGCGTCGAGGCCGGCCAGGTCGTCTCACTGATCGGCACCAACGGCGCCGGCAAGACGACCACCCTGCGCACCCTCTCGGGCCTGCTCAAGCCGTCCAGCGGCAAGATCACCTTCGACGGCCAGGTGCTCAACGGCATCCCGGCCCACAAGGTCGTCTCCCTCGGCATGGCCCACTCCCCCGAGGGCCGGCACATCTTCCCCAAGCTCACCATCACCGAGAACCTCCAGCTCGGAGCCTTCCTCCGCAAGGACAAGGACGGCATCGAGAAGGACATCCAGCGCGCCTACGACCTCTTCCCCATCCTGGGCGAACGCCGAAAGCAGGCCGCCGGCACCCTCTCGGGCGGTGAGCAGCAGATGCTCGCCATGGGCCGGGCCCTGATGTCCCAGCCCAAGCTGCTCATGCTCGACGAGCCCTCCATGGGCCTCTCCCCGATCATGATGCAGAAGATCATGGAGACCATCGCCACGCTGAAGGCGGAGGGCATGACGATTCTGCTCATCGAGCAGAACGCGCAGGCCGCCCTCTCCCTCGCGGACCACGGCTACGTCCTGGAGGTCGGCAAGATCAAGCTCTCCGGCACGGGCCAGGACCTCCTGCACGACGACGAGGTCCGCAAGACGTACCTCGGCGAGGAGTAGGCCGTCCCCGAAGCAGAAGGCCCGCCCCACAAGGAAGTGGGGCGGGCCTTCTCTTTTCGTACGTGCTACGGGACTACTGCTGCCCCTTGGCCGCCTTCTTCTCCTCGGCGTCCTCGATGACCGCCTCGGCGACCTGCTGCATGGACATCCGCCGGTCCATCGACGTCTTCTGGATCCAGCGGAACGCGGCGGGCTCGGTCAGGCCGTACTGCGTCTGCAGGATGCTCTTGGCCCGGTCGACCAGCTTGCGCGTCTCCAGCCGCTGGGAGAGGTCGGCGACCTCCTTCTCCAGCGCCTTCAGCTCGGCGAACCGGGAGACGGCCATCTCGATGGCCGGCACGACGTCGCTCTTGCTGAACGGCTTCACGAGGTACGCCATGGCGCCGGCGTCCCGGGCCCGCTCGACGAGGTCGCGCTGCGAGAACGCGGTGAGCATGAGGACGGGCGCGATGGCCTCCTCGGCGATCTTCTCGGCGGCGGAGATCCCGTCGAGGACGGGCATCTTCACGTCCAGGATCACGAGGTCCGGCTTGTGCTCCCGCGCCAGCTCCACGGCCGCGGCGCCGTCACCGGCCTCGCCCACGACCGAGTAGCCCTCTTCTTCGAGCATCTCTTTGAGGTCGAGGCGGATGAGGGCCTCGTCCTCGGCGATGACGACGCGGGTCGTCAGCGGCGGGACGTGCGACTGGTCGTCGTCGGCGACGGGCTGGGGCGACTCGGGGGCGGTCACGGGGGCTCCTCGTTGCGGGGCGTGGTGCTGCACGAAGAAGCCTACCTAGCTGCTGGCCAGTCCGGTGACCGGGTACACTCCGACTGGCACCCAGCCGGGTTGGTGGAATCGGCATACACACGGTCCTCAAAAGACCGCGCCGAAAGGCTTGCGGGTTCGAATCCCGCACCCGGCACCATCCTTGAAGCGGACGTTCACCTTCGCGTGAATGTCCGCTTTTTGCTACGCGCAGCGAGGGCGCATTGCGCAGAGTGATCGCATGCACTTCCACAGCACAGAAGTACGACAGCATGCGCTGACCCTGCTGCGCGGCGGTGTCAAGAACGCGGACGTGGCCCGCAAGCTCAACGTCCCCGCAGGAACGATCAGCTACTGGAAACACGAAGACCGCGCGAAACGCGGCGAGTGTCCAGGCCGCCCCGAAACGAAGTGCCCGCGTTGCGACGGACGGGAGCTGGACGAGGCAGCGTACGCGTACCCCCTGGGGCTCTACCTGGGCGACGGGCACATCATCCAGAACCGGGCTATGAGAGTGCCCAGTCTCTCGGTTACGTGCGCGAACTCCTGGCCCGGGCTAATCGACGCCTGCGTGGAAGCCATGCATGCGGTGCTCCCCTGGAACACCGTCACCAAGGTGCAACGGCAAGGCTGCCAAGAGGTGAAGATCTACTCCCGGCACTTGTGGTGCCTCTTCCCGCAACACGGGCCCGGCAAGAAGCACGAGCGGCGCATCGTCCTCGAAGACTGGCAGCGAGCCATCGTCGAGGCGCACCCGTGGGCGTTCATCCGCGGACTCATCCACTCCGACGGCTGCCGGATCGTCAACTGGACGGAGAAGCTCATCGGTGGGCGCACGAAGCGCTATGAGTACGCGCGGTACTTCTTCACCAACTCGTCGCCCGACATCATCGGGCTCTTCACCGACGCCCTCGACCGCGTCGGCGTCGAGTGGAAGTCTGCCAACCAGTCGCGCACCGCGCAGAACATATCCGTCGCCCGCAAGGCGTCCGTCGCCCTCATGGACCTCCATGTTGGGCCCAAGTACTGACCCTCAGCCCGTCACCGGGTCTCCGATGTGGTGCACGCGGACCAGGTTCGTCGAACCCGCGACGCCGGGCGGGGAGCCCGCCGTGATGACGACCATGTCGCCCTTCGCGCAGCGGCCGATCCGCAGGAGGTGTTCGTCGACCTGGGCCACCATCGCGTCCGTGGACTCGACGTGGGGACCGAGGAAGGTTTCCACGCCCCAGGTGAGGCTGAGTTGGGCGTGGGTCGCCGGGTCGGGGGTGAAGGCGAGGAGCGGGATGGGTGAGCGGTAGCGGGAGAGGCGCTTGACCGTGTCGCCGGACTGGGTGAAGGCGACGAGGAAGGCCGCGCCGAGGAAGTCGCCCATTTCGGCGGCGGCGCGGGCGACGGCGCCGCCTTGGGTGCGGGGCTTGTTGCGTTCGGTCAGGGGCGGGAGGCCCTTGGCGAGGACGTCCTCTTCGGCGGCTTCGACGATGCGGCCCATGGTCCTGACCGTTTCGACGGGGTATTTGCCGACGCTGGTCTCGCCGGAGAGCATGACGGCGTCGGTGCCGTCGATGACGGCGTTGGCGACGTCGGAGGCTTCGGCGCGGGTGGGGCGGGAGTTGTCGATCATCGAGTCGAGCATCTGGGTGGCGACGATGACCGGCTTGGCGTTGCGCTTGGCGAGTTTGATGGCGCGCTTTTGGACGATGGGGACTTGTTCCAGGGGCATTTCGACGCCGAGGTCGCCGCGGGCGACCATGATGCCGTCGAAGGCGGCGACGATGTCGTCGATGTTCTCGACGGCCTGGGGCTTCTCGATCTTGGCGATGACGGGGAGGCGGCGGCCTTCCTCGTCCATGATGCGGTGGACGTCCTCGATGTCGCGTCCGCTGCGGACGAAGGAGAGGGCGATGATGTCGGCGCCGGTGCGCAGGGCCCAGCGGAGGTCTTCGACGTCCTTGTCGGAGAGGGCGGGGACGGAGACGGCGACGCCGGGGAGGTTGAGGCCCTTGTGGTCGGAGACCATGCCGCCTTCGACGACGGTGGTGTGGACGCGGGGTCCGTCGACCTCGGTGACTTCGAGGGTGACGCGGCCGTCGTCGACGAGGATGCATTCTCCGGGGGTGACGTCGGCGGCGAGGCCGGGGTAGGTGGTGCCGCAGGTGTGGCGGTCGCCTTCCATCGGTTCGACGGTGATGGTGAAGTCGTCGCCGCGTTCAAGCAGTACGGGTCCCTCACGGAAGCGGCCGAGGCGGATCTTCGGGCCTTGAAGGTCGGCGAGGACGCCGACGCTGCGGCCGGTTTCGTCGGAGGCTTTACGTACGTGCTGGTAGCGCTCCTCGTGCTCGGCGTAGGTGCCGTGGCTGAGGTTGAACCGGGCGACGTTCATTCCGGCTTCGACCAATGCCTTGATCTGGTCGTATGTGTCGGTGGCGGGGCCCAGGGTACAGACGATCTTTGCTCGGCGCATGGTTCGAGCCTATGGCTTACCGACGGGTAGAGAATTGGCCTCGCGTGACTACTCAACAACCTTTGCGTGAAGGGTTATTGACAAGTGTTGAAGTGCGCGGCGGCCCGCTCCGATGAGCGGTTACGAGAGGTAGCCGCTGAGGGCCCGCAGGCGTGAGGGGTGGCGGAGCTTCGACATGGTCTTGGCCTCTATCTGGCGGATGCGTTCGCGGGTGACGCCGTAGATCCTGCCGATCTCGTCGAGGGTGCGGGGGTCGTCGCCGTCGAGTCCGTACCGCAGGGAGATGACGCCTGCCTCGCGTTCGGTGAACGAGGCGAGGAGGGTGCGGAGCTGGGCCTTGAGGAGGTCGGCGCCGACGATGTCCTCGGCGGTGGGGGCGGCCCGGTCCTCGATGAGGTCGCCGAGTTCGCCGCCGTCGTCGCCGAGGGGGGTGTGCAGGGAGACGGGGGTGCGGTCGTAGCCCTGGATCTGGAGGACGCGGGCGACGGGGATGTCGAGGGCGGTGGCGAGTTCTTCGGGGGTGGGGTCGCGGTCCAGGGTGGCGGCGAGGTCGCGGCGGACGCGGGCGAGGCGGTTGATCTCCTCGGTCATGTGGACGGGGACGCGGATGGTGCGGCTCTGGTCGGCGAGGGCGCGGCCTATGGCCTGCTTGATCCACCAGGTGGCGTAGGTGGACAGCTTGAAGCCCTTGCTGGGGTCGAACTTCTCGATGGCGCGGAGCAGGCCGAGGTTGCCCTCCTGGACGAGGTCGAGGAAGAGCATGCCGCGGCCGGTGTAGCGCTTGGCGATGGAGACGACGAGGCGGAGGTTGGCCTCCATCATCTGGTCCTTGGCTCGGCGGCCGTCGCGGGAGAGGCGTTCCAGTTCGGGGGTGGGGGTGGCGGTGTCGGCGATCTCCTGTTCGGCACGCAGGCCGGCCTGGATGCGCTCGCCGAGGGTGACTTCCTGGTCGGCGGTGAGGAGGGGGATGCGGCCGATCTGGCGGAGGTAGTCGCGGATCTGGTCGGTGGGCTGGTGGGTGGTGGTGATGGTGGCGGCGGCGGGCATGCGTGGCCTTTCGGTGGGGGCACTTCCTTGTGTCGGACCCAAATTTAGGCTGGACCTAGAAACTATGTCAAGCATAAATTTAGGTCCGACCTATGAGAGGATGAAGTCATGAACGCACCGACCCTTCGGGAGCAGAAGAAGCGGCAGACCCGTCAGGTGATCTCCGACGCGGCGACCGGGCTGTTCCTGCGGCACGGCTTCGACCAGGTGACGATCGCGGAGGTGGCGGCGGAGGCCGGCGTCTCGAAGATGACGGTCACCAACTACTTCCCACGCAAGGAGGACCTGGTCCTCGACCTCGGCGAGGACTTCGTCTCGGGCCCGGCCCGGGCGGTGGCCGCGCGGGCGCCGGGGGTGTCGCCGGTGGAGGCGCTACGGGACGACTATCTGGCAGCCGTACGCCGCCAGGACCCGGTGATCGGCTTCGCGCCGGAGCCGTTCGTCAGGATGCTGACGGAGAGCCCGGTGCTGCTGGCGCGGCTGCGGGAGTTCCACGAGGTGAGGGAGGGGGCGGTGGCGGGGGTGCTGGCGGAGGAGGCGGGTGTGACGTCGTCGGCGGAGGACATCACGCCGTATGCGGTGGCGGCGCAGCTTGGGGGGGCGTTGCGGGTGCTGTTCGGGAGGTTGGTGGAGCGGGTGTTGGAGGGGGCGGACGTGGACGGGATTGCGGGGGCGCATGAGGTGGAGGCGGGGCGGGTGTTCGACCTCCTGCGTTGACGGTGCGCCTCGGGGGGGCGCGGTCCGAGGCACCGACGGGCGGTCGGGGTGGGCCGGGACCGAAAGGGGCGCCGCCGTCCGGGTGTTGTGCCCACCCGTTCCGCTCCAGCGGAACGTATGCCCACAACAGGTCGCCGCACCGCCCCCCGCCCCATGGGCGACTCCCCCGCCCCCGGCAGGGCTTCGGGAAGGGGCGGAGTGGGGGGCTCTCCCCGTAACTACAACCTCGGGGGGACCATCGTGAACCTCGCGTTGACCTGGGCGTAGACCGTCTGGCGTTCTGGTTCCAAGTCCAGTGGGGGCGCCGCCTCCGTCGTCTCTGCCGCGAAGGCCATGCGGAGGCCGCCGCCCGCCGGGGGCAGGGTGTCGTACGTGGGGGCGTTCTCCGCGCCGAGGTCGGCCAGTTCGACGAGGGAGGCGAGCGTGGTGCCGAGGGCCTCGGCGTATTCGCGGGCGCGTTGGACCGCTTCGTGGACGGCCTGGCGGCGGGCCTCGCCGTGGGCCGGGGAGTCGGGGCGTAGGGCCCACCAGGGGCCGTCGATGCGGGTGAGGTCGAGGTCGGCGAGGCGGGTGGTGAGTTCGCCGAGGGCGGTGAAGTCGGTGAGTTCGGCGGTGATGTGGACGCGTCCGTGGTAGGCGCGGATGCGTTCTCCCCGGCCGTGGCGGGTGAGCTCGGGTGAGATGGAGAATGCCCCGGTCTCGACCTTTTCGACGGACTCGCCGTAGGACTTGATGAGGTCGAGGACCTCGGTGTTGCGGCGGGTCAGGTCCTCCAGCGCGGAGCGCCGGTCGGTGCCGCGCGCGCTGACGGTGATGCCGATGCGCGCGATCTCGGGGTCGAACTCCAGCCTGGCCTCGCCGCGCACGGCGAGCCGGGGCGCCTCGGGGGTGCCGTACGGGACGGCGGTCGCGGGGGTGGGTTCTTCCGTGGTCACGGGCGCGCTCCTTCGTACGGCAACGGCGGTCTGTTCCACTCTCCCATCGGATTGCCCGTCAGGGGTGTTGCGCGGCGGGGCTCCTGGGCCAGAATCTACGCGCGTTGTGCACTGAGAACGAAGGAGATCACATGCCGCTGAACCGTAGGACGTTCCTGGAGGGGTCGGTTGCCGCCGGAGCGGGCGCAGCCGCCCTTGTCGCCGGGGCGGCCCCGGCGGCCCATGCCCATGGGCGGCCGCCGAAGCGGTACTCCTTCACCGTGATGGGCACCACCGACCTGCACGGTCATGTCCTCAACTGGGACTACTTCACCGACCGCGAGTTCGACGACAAGGCCCACAACGACGTCGGTCTCGCGAAGATATCGACGCTGGTGGAGCAGGTCCGCGAGGAGAAGGGGCGGCGCAACACGCTGCTGATCGACGCGGGTGACACGATCCAGGGCACCCAGCTGTCGTACTACTACGCCAAGGTCGACCCCATCACCGCGCGGCGCGGGCCGGTGCACCCGATGGCGCAGGCGATGAACGCCATCGGCTACGACGCCGCCGCGCTCGGCAACCATGAGTTCAACTACGGCATCCCGGTGCTGCGGAAGTTCGAGGAGCAGTGCGATTTCCCGCTGCTCGGTGCCAACGCGCTGGACGCGAAGACGCTCCGGCCGGCGTTCCGCCCGTACAGCATGCACCGGCTGCGTACCCCGTGCGGGCGGGATGTGCGGGTGGCGGTGCTCGGGCTGACCAATCCTGGGATCGCGCTGTGGGACAAGGCGAACGTCCAGGGGCGGATGGTGTTCCCCGGCCTGGAGGAGCAGGCCGCCAAGTGGGTGCCGAAGCTGCGGTCGATGGGCGCGGATGTGGTGATCGTGTCCGCGCACAGCGGTTCGAGCGGTACGTCGTCGTACGGGGATCAGCTGCCGTACGTCGAGAACGCCGCCGCGCTGGTCGCGGAGCAGGTGCCGGGGATCGACGCGATCCTGGTCGGGCACGCGCACACGGAGATCGCCGAGTACCGCGTGACGAACAAGGAGACCGGCAAGGATGTGGTGCTGTCCGAGCCGTTGAAGTGGGGGCAGCGGCTGACGCTGTTCGGGTTCGATCTGGTGTGGGAGAAGGGGCGCTGGGTCGTCGAGAAGGTGGGCGCGCAGGTGCTCAACTCGAACACGGTCGCGGAGGACGCGCGGATCACCCGTCTCCTCGCGGATGAGCACCGCAAGGTGGTCGCGTACGTCAATCAGGTGATCGGTACGTCGACGGTGGCGATGTCGACGGCCGAGGCGGCCTGGAAGGACGAGCCGATCATCGATCTGATCAATCACGTGCAGGTGGAGACGGTGAAGGCGGCCCTCGCCGGGGGTGAGCATGCGGCGCTGCCGGTGCTGTCGCAGGCGTCGTGTTTCTCCCGGACGGCGGGGATCCCGGCCGGTCAGGTGACGATCAAGGATGCGGCCGGGCTGTACCCGTTCGAGAACACCCTGGAGGCGAGGGTGCTCACGGGGGCGCAGCTGAAGGACTACCTGGAGTATTCGGCGAAGTATTACGTGCGGACGCCGGCGGGTGCGCCGGTGGATCCGGCGAAGCTGACCAACGCGGAGGGTACGCCGGACTACAACTACGACGCCGTGTACGGGCTGACGTACGAGATCGACATCGCGCGGGCCGTCGGTTCGCGGATCATGAACCTGTCCTTCGAGGGCAGGCCGCTGGATCCGGCGGCGCGGTTCGTGTTGGCCGTGAACAACTACCGGGCCAGTGGTGGCGGGGCGTTCCCGCACATCGCGGGGGCGCCTCAGGTGTGGGCGAACTCGGACGAGATCCGTAACACGATCATCCAGTGGGTGCGGGCGAAGGGGACGGTCGACCCGGGCCAGTTCGCGTCGGTGGGCTGGAAGCTGACCCGGGACGGGGTGCCGGTCTTCTGAGCACCGGTCTTCTGACCGCTGGTCTTCGGACCGCTGTCTAGCGGGTGTCCGTGAGAGGCGTCAGCGTTCCAGCCTGGGCCGGGACGTGTGGCGCCTCTTGCCGTTCCAGGCCGAAGCTGGTGAAGGCCGTGCGGCGGGGCAGGGGGTAGGGCTCTTTGCCGGTGAGGGAGTTGAGGATGGCGGCGCTGCGCCAGGCGGCGAGTCCGAGGTCGGGTGCGCCGACGCCATGGGTGTGCTTCTCGGCGTTCTGGACGTAGACCGAGCCGGTGATGGAGTCGTCGAGGACGAGCCGGAACTCGGTGTCGATACGGGGGCGGCCGGAGGAGTCCTGGCGGAGGTAGGGGTCGAGTCCGGCGAGGATCCGGTCGAGGGGGCGTTCGCGGTAGCCGGTGGCGAGGACGACGGCGTCGGTGGTGAGGCGGGAGCGGGTGGCCTGCTGGACGTGTTCGAGGTGGAGCTCGACCTTGGTGGTGGCGACGCGGCCGGCGGTGCGGACGCGGACGCCGGGGGTGAGGACGGCGTCGGGCCAGCCGCCGTGCAGGGTGCGGCGGTAGAGCTCGTCGTGGATGGCGGCGATGGTGTCGGCGTCGATGCCTTTGTGGAGCTGCCATTGGCGCGGAACGAGTCCGTCGCGTACGGCTTCGGGCAGGGCGTGGAAGTAGCGGGTGTAGTCGGGGGTGAAGTGTTCCAGGCCGAGTTTGGAGTACTCCATGGGCGCGAATGCCTCGGTCCGGGCCAGCCAGTGGATCTTCTCGGCGCCGGCGGGGCGGGCGCGGAGCAGGTCGAGGAAGATCTCGGCGCCGGACTGGCCGGAGCCGATGACGGTGATGTGTTCGGCGGCGAGCAGCTGGTCGCGGTGGGTGAGGTAGTCGGCGGAGTGGAAGACGGGGACGGTGGGGGCGTCGGCGAGGGGGCGCAGGGGCTCGGGTACGTACGGTTCGGTGCCGACGCCGAGGGCGATGTTGCGGGTGTAGGTGCGGCCGAGGGCCTCGGCTTCGCCGTCGGGGGCGAGCTGGGTGAAGTCGACTTCGAACAGCGAACGCTCGCGGTTCCAGCGGACGGAGTCGACCTGATGGCCGAAGTGGAGGCCGGGGAGCTGGTCGCTGACCCAGCGGCAGTAGGCGTCGTACTCGGCGCGCTGGATGTGGAACTTCTCGGCGAAGTAGAAGGGAAAGAGCCGGCCGCGGGAGCGGAGGTAGCTGAGGAACGACCAGGGGCTGGCGGGGTCGGCGAGGGTGACGAGGTCGGCGAGGAAGGGGACTTGGAGGGTGGCGCCTTCGATGAGGAGGCCGGGGTGCCAGTGGAAGGCGGGGCGCTGTTCGTAGAAGGCGGCGTCGAGGCCGCCGGGGACTCCGTGGGCGAGGGCGGCGAGGGAGAGATTGAAGGGGCCGATGCCGATGCCGACGAGGTCGCGGGGCGGGGTGTCCGCGCGGGCCCCTGGGGTGTGGGGGGCGGGGTCGCGGTGGGGTGTGCCGGTCATCGGTCGGTGCTGCCTTCCACGAGGTGGGTCACGAGCTTGAGCAGGTGGGCCAGGTCGCCGGGGGTGGCGTGGGGGTTGAGCAGGGTGGCTTTGAGCCAGAGGCGGCCGTCGGCGCGGGCGCGGCCGAGGACGGCGCGGCCTTCGGTGAGCAGGGTGCGTCGGATCCTGGCGACGGTGGCGTCGTCCGCGTCGGTGGGGCGGAAGAGGACGGTGCTGATGGTGGGCTGTTCGTACAGTTCGAGGCGGGGGTGGTGGGCGACGAGGGTGGCGAGGTCCTGGGCGAGGCCGAGGACGCGGTCGACGAGGGCTTCGAGGCCGGTGCGGCCGAGGGCGCGCAGGGTGACGGCGGTTTTGAGGATGTCGGGCCTGCGGGTGGTGCGCAGGGAGCGGCCGAGCAGGTCGGGCAGTCCGGCGTCGGTGTCGTCGGTGGCGTTGAGGTAGTCGGCGGTGTGGCCCAGTACGTCGAGGCTGCGGGTGTCGCGTACGGCGAGGAGTGAGGCGGCGGCGGGCTGCCAGCCGAGTTTGTGCAGGTCGAGGGTGACGGTGTGGGCGCGGTCGAGGCCGGTGAGGAGGGCGCGGTGGGCGGCGCTGAAGAGCAGCGGGCCGCCGTAGGCGGCGTCGATGTGGAGGGTGGCGCCGTGGCGCTCGCAGAGGTCGGCGATCTCGGGGAGCGGGTCGATGCGGCCGGTGTCGGTGGTGCCGGCGGTGGCGGCGACGAGGTGGGGTCCGGGCAGGTCGGTGAGGGCCTCGTCGAGCGCGGCGGGGTCGAGGGTGCCGCCCAGCGCGGGGACGGTGACCGGTTCGGGCAGGCCGAGGAGCCAGGCGCCGCGCCGCAGGGAGTGGTGGGCGCCGTCGCCGTGGAGGAGGCGTACGGGGCCGTGGTGCTCCCTGGCGAGGAGGAGGGCGAGCTGGTTGGACTCGGTGCCGCCGGTGGTGGCGAGGGCGTCGGGGTGGGCGGCGCGGGGGTAGATCTCAGCGGCGAGGGCCCGTACCACTTCGGCTTCGAGGGCGGAGGCGGCCGGTGCCTGGTCCCAGGAGTCCAGGGAGGGGTTGAGCGCGGAGGCGGCGAGGTCGGCGGCGGCGGCGAGGGCGAGCGGCGGGGTGTGCAGGTGGGCCGTGCACAGCGGGTCGGCGGGGTCGGCCGCGCCTTCGGTGAGGGCGGTGACGAGCGTACGGAGTGCTTCCTGGGCGCCGGTGCCGGTGTCGGGCAGGACGGGCGCGAGGGTGGTGTGCATCCGGTCGGCGACGGCTGCCGGTCCGCCGGCGGGGAGGGGTCCGCCGCGCCGCTGGGCTCCGGTGCGCAGGGCGTCGAGCACGGTGGCGAGCAGGGGGTGCAGGGCGTCGGGGCGGGCCAGGGGCGGCGGGGCGGGCATGGGGACCAGCTTGCCGGGGGTTCGCCGGGTTCGTCCGCCGAGCCGCTGAGCTCACCCGAACGGGGGACGGGGCCCCTGGTGTGGGGCCCCGTCCGGTCGGTCGTCGGCGCGCGGAGGGTGCGCGGGGGCGGTTCTCCGCGCCGCCGGGCCGTCAGCTGTCAGCTGTCAGCTGTCAGTCGTTATCTGTCAGCTGTCATCCGTCAGCCGTCGGCGCGAAGGGTGCGGACGCGCAGGGCCCGGCGCAGGTCGTCGAGCTGGTCGACGAGTTTGCGGTGCAGGGCCGGGATGAGGTCGCTGTCGGTGAGGTGCTGTTCGCCGGTGTGGAGGGAGTCGGCGTCGACGGCGTGGACGGGGAAGGCGTAGCGGCCGGCGGCTTCGGCGATCGCGGGGCCGCGGCGGGCGGCGAGTGCGATGGCGTCGGGGTAGAAGCGAGGCACGTACTCCCGTACCAGTTCGGCCTGTTCGGGCTGCCAGAAGCCTTGGGCGACGGCGGTGAAGAGGTAGTTCGACAGGTCGTCGGAGTCGAAGAGGCGGGACCAGGCGGCGGCCTTCGCCTCGGGGGTGGGCAGGGCGGCGCGGCAGCGGGCGGCGCCTTCCTGGCCGGTGGCGCTGGGGTCGCGGGCGAGTTCGGCGTCGATGGCGGCCTCGTCGGTGGCGCCGAGGACGGCGAGGCGGCCGAGGATGCGCCAGCGCAGTTCGTGGTCGAGTTCGGGGCCGCCGTGGACGGTGCCGTCGGCGAGCCAGCTCTGCAGGGTGCCGGGCTGGGTGGCGCTGTCGATGAGGGCGCGTACGGCGGTCAGGCGCAGGCCGGGGGCCTCGCCGTCCTCGGTGCGGCGGATGAGGGCCTTGGCGAGGGAGGTGAGGAGGGCGAGTGCGGCGGGGCGTTGTTCGGCGGGGAGGTAGCGGTCGGCGATCTGGGTGCGGGCGAAGCCGAGGACGCCTTGGACGATGGCGAGTTCGCTCTCCTCGGTGAGGTGGGTGTGGGCGGTCTGCAGGTAGGCGTCGGGTGCGAGTTCGCCGTCGCGGACCATGTCGCGCAGGGTGTTCCAGACGACGGCCCGGGTGAGCGGGTCGGGGATCTTGGAGAGGCAGCGCAGGACCGGTTCTTCGGAGTGGGTGTCGAGGCGGACCTTGGCGTAGGTGAGGTCGGCGTCGTTGAGGACGACGAGGGCGGGGCGGGGGCCGGAGAGGTGGGCGGGTTCGCTCTGCGGGACGTCGATTTCGCGGCGTTCGCGCAGGACGAGGTCGCCTGAGCCGTCGAGGGCGTGGTCGTAGATGCCGGCGGCGACGCGGTGGGGGCGGCTGCCGGTGCGGTCGACGGTGAGGTCCCAGCGGCTGCCTTCGCCGGTGAGCTTGGGGGTGAGGGTGTCGACGCCGGTGGTGCGCAGCCACTGTTCGGCCCAGCCGTGGACGTCGCGGTCGGTGACGGAGGCGAGGTTGTCGATGAAGTCGGCGAGGGTGGCGTTGCCGAATTTGTGGCGGCGGAAGTGGGCGTTGATGCCGGCGAGGAAGTCCTTCTCGCCCATCCAGGCGACGAGCTGGCGCAGGGCGGAGGCGCCCTTGGCGTAGGAGATGCCGTCGAAGTTGAGGAGGGCGGAGGCGGTGTCGGGGACGGCGTCGGGGTCGGGGGCGACGGGGTGGGTGGAGGGGCGCTGGTCGGCGTCGTAGCCCCAGGACTTGCGGACGATGCCGAAGTCGGTCCAGGTGTCGGGGTAGCGGGTGGTGGCTTCGTTGACGGTCTGGTAGCCCATGTACTCGGCGAAGGACTCGTTGAGCCAGATGTCGTCCCACCAGCGCAGGGTGACGAGGTCGCCGAACCACATGTGGGCCATCTCGTGGGCGATGACCATGGCGCGGGTCTGGCGTTCGGTGACGGTGACGGCGGAGCGGTAGACGAATTCGTCGCGGAAGGTGACGAGGCCGGGGTTCTCCATGGCGCCGGCGTTGAATTCGGGGACGAAGGCCTGGTCGTAGGAGTCGAAGGGGTACGGCTCCTCGAACTTCTCGTGGTAGCGGTCGTAGCACTGCCGTGTGACGTCGAGGATTTCGTCAGCGTCGGCGTCGAGGTAGGGGGCGAGGGAGCGGCGGCAGTGGATGCCGAAGGGGAGGCCGGCGTGTTCGGTGCGTACGGAGTGCCAGGGGCCGGCGGCGACGGCGGCGAGGTAGGTGGAGATGGGCGGGGTGGGGGCGGCCTGCCAGCGTCCGTCGGGCTGCTGGGTGGTGATGCCGTTGGCGAGGACGGTCCAGCCGTCGGGGGCGGTGACGGTGAGTTCGAAGACGGCTTTGAGGTCGGGCTGGTCGAAGGCGGCGAAGACGCGCTGGACGTCTTCCATGAAGAGCTGGGTGTAGACGTAGATCTCGCCGTCGGTGGGGTCGGTGAAGCGGTGCATGCCTTCGCCGGTGCGGGAGTAGCGCATGGCGGCGTCGACGCGGAGTTCGTGTTCGCCTTCGCTCAGGGCGGGGAGCGGGAGGCGGTTCTCGACGAGTTTCTCGGGGTCGAGGGGGTGTCCGTCGAGGGTGACGGAGCGCAGGGTGGCGGGCTTGAGCTCGACGAAGGTGTCCCCGGCGGTGCGGGTGGTGAACCGGATGACGGTGGTGGAGTCGAAGGTGTCGTCGCCGGTGGTCAGATCGAGGGTGATCGTGTAGCGGTGGACGTCGAGGAGCTGGGCACGGGTCTGCGCTTCGTCGCGCGTCAGTACGGGCATGGGGCCATGCTGCCCGATGGGGGTGGGGGCTGGGCAGGGGGTTTCGCCGATGGCTGGGAGCGGGCGCGGGGCGGGCCCGCGCGGGGGCCCGTGGGGTCAGGGGTCAGGCGAGGCCCGGGCCGGTGAGGTGGGCGAAGGCCGCGGTGATGCCGGGGCGGTCGTAGCCCGTGGGGCTCTTGGCGCCGGTGGAGAGGAGGGTGTGGAGGAGCAGGCGGGCTTTGGCGGGGTCGAGTGGGCCGGCAGGGATGAGGCCGCGGTGGAGCATGTCGTACTCGGAGCCGGGGCCGCGGTAGGTGCGGGAGAGGGTGGCGCCTGAGCCGGTGCGGGAGGCGAGGACGACGGGGATGCGGGTGGCGAGTCGTTCGAGGGGTTCGACGAGCCAGGTGGGGACGTGGCCGGCGCCGAAGGCGGCGACGACGAGGCCGTCGAAGCGGGAGTCGACGGCTTCGAGGAGTTCGCCGCGGTCGCCGAGGGAGAGGGTGATCAGGGCGACCCGTACGGCCGGGTCGAGGCGCAGTGGGTGGAGGGCGCTGGTGCCGGTGGGGCGGAGCAGGATGCGTGGCTCGCCTTCGACGACGGAGCCGAGGGGGCCGGCGCCGGGGGAGGTGAAGGTGGCGATGGAGGTGGTGTGGGTCTTGCGGACGTGGCGGGCGGCGTGGATCTCGTCGGCGAGGACGACGAGGACGCCGAGGTCACGGCAGTGGGGGTCGGCGGCGACGGTGATCGCGGCGGCGAGGTTGGCGGGGCCGTCGGCGCCGGGAAGGTCGGGGCGGCGCATGGCGCCGGTGACGACGACGGGTTCGGTGGTGACGCAGAGGAGGTCGAGGAGGAACGCGGTCTCTTCGAGGGTGTCGGTTCCTTGGACCACGACGACGCCGTGGCCGGCGGCGACGCTGTCGCGTACGTCGTGGGCGAGGGCGGCGAGGTCTTCGAGGGTGAGGGAGGAGCTGGGGAGGCGGCGGTAGTCGCGTAGCTCCAGGTCGATGTCGGGGGCGTCGGTGACGCCGAGCCCGGCGAGGACTTCGGCGCCGCTCATGCGGGTGGCGTCGCCGCCGCGGGCGGAGATGGTTCCGCCCAGGGTGAAGATCCGGACGCGGGGCATCAGTGTGCTCCGTCGGCGATCGTCTCGTGGTGGCGGATGACCTCGGCGATGATGAAGTTGAGGAGTTTTTCCGCGAATGCCGGGTCGAGTTTGGCGTTCTCGGCGAGCTCCCGCAGCCGGGTGATCTGGCGGGCTTCGCGGGCGGGGTCGGCGGGCGGCAGGTGGTGCTTGGCCTTGAGGACGCCGACCTGCTGGGTGCATTTGAAGCGTTCGGCGAGCATGTGGACGACCGCCGCGTCGATGTTGTCGATGCTCTCGCGCAGCCGGGTCAGTTCCGCTCGTACGGAGTCGTCGATCTCGCTCATGAGCAGCGAGCTTAGACGGGTCATGTGGTGATGGTCGGTGGGTGCCCGGGATCCGGGACGCGGTCGCTCCAGCCGCCGGGGACGGTGCGGCCCTGCTGTTCGCGGAAGCGGACGGGGGGTGTGCCGACGCGGCGGGTGAAGAGGCGGGAGAAGTAGGCGGGGTCGTCGTAGCCGACGCGGCGGGCGACGGCGGCGACGGGGAGTTCGGTGGCGGCGAGGAGTTCTTTGGCGCGGCCGAGGCGCAGGGAGAGGAGGTAGTCCTTGGGGCTGCAGCCGGCCGCGCGGCGGACGGCGGTGCGGAGCTCGGTGGCGGTCATGCCGTGGCGGGCGGCGTGTTCGGCGACGGAGAGCGGCTGGAAGGCGTCGCGGGCGAGGGCGGTGAGGACGGGGTCGCCGTCGGCGGTGGTGCCGGCGCGGGCGCGGCGTAGGGCGACGAGGAGTTCGTGGACGGCGGCGCCGGTCTCGACTTCGAGGAGGGGGTTGCCGCGGCGGGCGGCGCGGGCGATGCGGCCGACGGCGGCGCGGGCGGGGGCTGCGTCGGCGAGGGGGACTACGGGGCGGTCGGGTTCGATGTAGCCGAGTTCGGTGTAGGTGGTGGTGGCGGGGCCGGTGAAGTCGACGAAGCATTCGTCCCAGCCGGTGGTGGGGTCGGCGGCGTAGTGGTGGGGGATGCCGGGGGTGAGCCAGATGAGGGCGGGGGCGGTGATGGTGGTGCGGCGGCCGTCGGGGGCGCGGTACCAGCCGCCGCCGGCGCTGATGACGACGGCGACGTGGTGGTCGAGGGTGCGGGGGCCGACGGTGGGGAGGGTGCCGTGCTGGAGTCCGACGCCGAGGCAGACCAGTCCGAGGCGGAGGTGGATGGGGCTGGGTGTGAAGTAGCGCATCCAGGTGTGGTACATCCGCGGTCGCCCCTCCCGTACCGGTTGCTCGTCGTACGGTCGCTGGTTCCGTTCCCGTACGTCCGTGCGGCTGCGTCCAATCAGCGCCGATCTTTGTCCATGGACCGGTCCGCCGCCAGAGGGTGAGGGTGGGGTCATGAGCGTGTTCACGGTGGGGGACGAGGACTTTCTGCTGGACGGGCGGCCGGTGCGGCTGCTGTCGGGGGCGCTGCACTACTTCCGGGTACATGAGGAGCAGTGGGGGCATCGGGTCGCAATGTTGCGGGCGATGGGGCTCAACTGTGTGGAGACGTATGTGCCGTGGAATCTGCACGAGCCGGAGCTGGGGCGGTACCGGGACGTGGGGGCGCTGGGGCGGTTCCTGGATGTGGTGGCGGCGGCGGGGATGTGGGCGATCGTGCGGCCGGGGCCGTACATCTGTGCCGAGTGGGAGAACGGCGGGTTGCCGCAGTGGCTGACGGGGCGGCTGGGGCGGCGGGTGCGGACGGACGACGCGGAGTATCTGGTGCATGTGGACCGCTGGTTCCGGACGCTGCTGCCGCAGGTCGTGGCGCGGCAGATCGACCGGGGCGGGCCGGTGATCATGGTGCAGGCGGAGAACGAGTACGGGAGTTACGGCTCCGACCAGGGCTATCTGCGTCATGTGGCGGACCTGCTGCACGCGTGCGATGTGACCGTGCCGTTGTTCACGTCGGACGGGCCGGAGGACCACATGCTGACCGGCGGCAGCGTGCCGGGGATTTTGGCGACGGTGAATTTCGGGTCGGGGGCGCGGGAGGCGTTCGGGGTGCTGCGCCGGCATCAGCCGCGGGGGCCGCTGATGTGTATGGAGTTCTGGTGTGGCTGGTTCGCGCACTGGGGCGAGGAGGCGGTGGTACGGGATGCGGGGGACGCGGCGGGGGCGTTGCGGGAGATTCTGGAGTGTGGGGCGTCGGTCAATCTGTACATGGCGCACGGGGGGACGAACTTCGCGGGCTGGGCGGGGGCGAACCGGTCGGGTGCCGGGCATGACGGGCCTCTGGAGCCGACTGTGACGTCGTACGACTATGACGCGCCGGTGGACGAGGCCGGGCTGCCGACGGAGAAGTTCTGGCGGTTCAGGGAGGTGCTGTCGGCGTACGCGCCGGGGCCGCTGCCGGAGGTTCCGGCGCCGCCGGTGCGGCTGGCGGGGCCGGTGGCGGCCGCTCTTGAGGGGTGGGCGCCGCTCGGGGAGGTCCTGGAGGTGCTCAGCGACGAGGAGTGGGACACGCCGCTGCCGCCGTCGTTCGAGGAGCTGGGGGTGGATCGGGGGGTGGTGTGCTACCGGCTCGATGTGCCGGGGCCGCGGCGGCCGTATCCGCTGACGGTGGAGGGGCTGCGTGACCATGTGACGTTGTACGTGGACGGTCGGCGGGTGGAGCCGGGGGCGGCGGTGGCGGGGCCGGCGGCGGTGGAGCTGTGGGTGGAGTCCTGGGGGCGGGTGAACTACGGGCCGCGGCTGGGTGAGCCGAAGGGGATCACGGCCGGGGTGCGCCATGAGCGGCAGTATCTGCACGGGGTACGGGCGCGGGGGCTGCGGCTGGACGCGTTCGTGCCGGAGGCGGTGGCGAAGGTGCCGTTCCGGGAGGCCGGGGCGGGGGTTGGGGCGGGGGCCGGGGCCGGGGCGGACGGTGCGGGCGCCGGGGCCGGGGCGGTGGGGCTGTATCGGGGGGTATGCCATGTGACCGTACGCGGTGATGCCTGGCTGCGGCTGCCGGGCTGGGGGCGGGGCTTCGTCTGGGTGAACGGTTTCTGTCTGGGACGCTACTGGTCGGTGGGCCCGCAGGAGGCGCTGTTCGTACCGGGGCCGGTGCTGCGCGAGGGCGGCAACGAGGTGTGGGTCCTGGAGCTGGAGGGGGCCGGTGCGGACGCGACCGTACAGCTGTCCTGAGGACCGGTGGCGAAGGGGCGGGCCGTGTGGCGGCCCGCCCCCGGTTCACGCGCTGGTGCGGGTACGGGCAGAACTACATCCCCGCTGCCGCGGACTTGATCTGCGCGGCGAAGGTGGACACCTCGGTGTACACACCGGGGTAGTTGGGCCGGGCGCAGCCGATGCCCCAGCTCACGATGCCGACCTGGATCCAGGCGCCGGCGTTGTCGCGGCGGAACATCGGGCCGCCGGAGTCACCCTGGCAGGTGTCGATGCCGCCCTGCGGGAGGCCTGCGCAGATCTCCTCGCTGGGGACCAGGTCGCTGCCGTACGCCTGCTGGCAGGTGGCGTCGGAGACGAACGGCACCTGGGCCTTGTACAGGTAGCGCTGCTGGCCGCCGCCCTCGGTGCGGGCGCCCCAGCCGGCGACGGTGAAGGTGCCGTTGTTGTAGGCGGTGGTCTCGGCGATCTTCAGCGTGGGCAGGTTGATGGGCTGGGCGAGCTTGATCAGTGCCCAGTCCTTGCCCTTGCCGTTGTAGCCGGGGGCCTGGAGGACCTTCGTGGAGCGGACCTTGATGGCGCTGCTGCTCTGGAGGTCGACGACGCCGGCGGTGGCCGTGATGGAGGTGTTGTTGCCGGAGCCGCTGACGCAGTGGGCGGCGGTGAGCACGATCTGCTGGGTGAGCAGCGACCCGCCACAGCCCATGGAGAGCCGGACCATCCAGGGGAACTCACCCTGGGCGGCCCGGGTGCCGCCGACGACGGGCGCCTGGGCGGCGGAGGCGGTGGAGGGCTGGAGGCTGACCGCCGCGAGTATGACGGCGGCGGTGGCGACGCATCTCTTGAGCGTACGGACGAGGTTCAAGGCTTCGCCTTTCGTGGGGGGTTGAGAACCTCGGCGGGCGCAATGACATGAGCCCGTCAAGGCGTGGTCCGGATTATGAGGACGTCGTGGCCGTGGTCACAAGGAGGGGATTTCAGCCATCGCGCGGTCCGCCCCGGCAGGCCCGTACAGTGGAAGCGGACCGAGGGTCGGAGCTTTCGTACGTGGGCGCACGTGGGGGTGCGGATCGTGGTCAACGCCGGTGAGGTCGTACACGGTTATCCGCATCTGGACACGGCGCGGGCCGCGATCACCGCGCTCTACCGGCGGCTCTCACCGGACGGCATGACGCAGTACGCGACCAGCGTCCTGCCTGGGGATGTCACCTTCGGCGACCAGGACGATCTGCACCTCGGGGCGCAGCGGGTGGCCCATGCACTGGTGCAGCACCTACGGCTGCCCGAGGCGCGGATGATTGTCTCGTTCCGTGAGATGGACCATGCCGCGAGCGTCGAACTCACCGCCGGGCCGGAGTACTTCATCGAGCTCAACGACCGCTTCCGCAGCCACCGCAGGGACATCGGGGCGGCCCTCGCCCATGAGATCACGCATGTGCTGCTGCACCGGCTGGGCCTGGAGTTTCCCGGAGCCAGGGACAACGAGATCCTCACCGACACCGTGACCACGTACCTCGGCGCGGGCTGGCTGCTTCTCGACGCCTTCCGCGAGGACGAACTCACCAGCCAGAAGCTCGGCTATCTGACCCCGGAGGAGTTCGGCTACGTCCTCGCCAAGCGGGCGCTGGCCTTCGGCGAGGACCCCTCGCCGTGGTTCACCAGCCCGCAGGCCTACCGCGCGTACACCGCCGGGCGGGCCCGCGCGCTGCGCGACGGGCAGCAGCCGCCGCTGGTGGCCGCGGGCTGGTCGGGGCGCCACCGGTACGCGAAGGAGCGGCGGTACGCGCGGGAGAGCCGGGGCGCGCCCGCCGCCGGGGTGCCGTACGCCTTCGAGCGCGGCCGGGGCGACGACCTGCGGGTCTCCTTCCCGTGCCCCACCTGCCACCAGCGGGTGCGGGTGCCCGTGCGGGGGCGGGTGAGGGCGCGATGCGCGTTGTGCCGGACGATTCTCGAATGCGACACCTGATCCGGTTTCCGTAGGGTTGCCCTTATGACGTGCAGTGTGACGTGGCGCAGGGTGAGGCGGCGCGGTGTGACGTGGCGCGGTGTGACGTGGCACCCGAGGTGGGCGGGATGAGTACGGACGGGATGAGTACGGACGAGCTGTTCGAGGCGGTGCACACGGGCGACGCGGACGCCGTCGTCCGGCTGCTGCGGGCGGGCGTCCCCGCCGACGTGGCCGACCCGGAGGGGGAGACCCCGCTCTACCGCGCTTCCGTCAGCGACGAACCCATGATCGTCCGGCTGCTGCTCGCGGCCGGCGCCGATCCTGACAGGGTCAGCGGCGAGGACGGCGGCGAGCTGCCGCTGTGCGGCGCCGCGTGCGGGGGCCATACGGAGGTGGTGCGGGCGCTGCTCGCCGCCGGGGCGCGGGTCGATCTGCGCGAGTCGTACAACTGGAACGCGATGTCCTGGGCGGTTCAGCAGGGCCACGCGGACACCGTCGAGGCCCTCCTCGAACACGGCGCCGACCCGCTCCTGCCCGGCGCGAACGGACTGCCGCCGCTGGTCGCGGCGGCCCGCCGCGGCTCGGCGACGACGGTACGGGCGCTGCTGCGGCACGGCGCCGGGGCGACCCGGCCGGCCCTGACCGAGGCGCTGGCGGAGGCGCGGCGCTGGATCGGGGCGGATGTGGAGCAGGTGCTGCGGGACTCCCTGGTGGAGATGGAGGGCGGCGTCGAGGACGGCTCGTTCGAGGTGGTGTCGCGGCGGGTGCCGGAGGACGGCGGCATCACCGTCGTCGTCGAGATCGTGCGCGACGGCCGCCCGGCCTCGGGCCAGGAGCAGCAGACCGGGCACGCGGCGATCGCGACGATGCTGGAGGCGGCGCTCGGTATCCGTACCCCGCACGAGGAGCTGGCGGTACGCGCCCTGAGCTGCGGGGATCCGGAGCTGGACGACTGGATCGAGGTGGTGTCGACGCTGCGCGGCCGGGCCGACGAGGACACCTTCCAGACGGCGGCGGCGTGGTGCGCGAGCGACGACGTGCTGCGGCAGGCGCTCGGTGTGGACGTGCTGAGCGGGCTGGGTGCCGGGGCCCGGGCGGTGCCGCTGCTGCGGGAGCTGGCGCGGGAGGCGCAGGACGAGGAGCTGGTACGGGCGGTGATCGCCGGGCTCGGGCAGTACGGGGATCCGGCGGCGCTGCCGGAGGCGCTGGCGTACGCGGGTCACCCGGAGCCGGAGGTGCGGCGACGGGTGGCGGTGGCGCTGGTCGGCATGGTGCCCGCGGGCCACGCGGAGGCGGCCGCGGTCCTGGTGGGCCTGAGCCGGGACGCCGACGCGGGGGTACGCGACTGGGCGACGCTCGCCCTCGCGGAACTCCCCGACGACTCCCCCGCCCTGCGCTCGACCCTCGCCGACCGCCTCGACGACCCGGACCCGGACGTCGTCGCGGAGGCCGCCCGGGGCCTGGCGATCCGCCAGGACCCCCGCGCGATCGCCCCCTTGACCCGCCTCCTCGCCGACGAGGACCCGGACGGCAGCGCCCGCGACACGGCCCTCGACGCCCTGTCCCACATCCAGGACCCCCTGACGAGAACGCGCCTGGAGTGGACGACGCCGAGGTACCGCTGACGGGGGCGGGGCGGCGCGCTTGGCGCGCGGGGCGGTGGGCGTGCGGCCAAGCCACGGGGCCCGGCGCCCGCGCGGTGGGCTCTCCGCCTGCCGGGCCCGGCAGCAAGGTCAGCCTCCGCCCGGCCGGTGGCCGCAGGCCCCGCGGCACGCGGAAACGGACCGCCCGGCGGGGCGGGTGCCACAAGCCTCCGCCCGGCGGGCCGCAAGGCCACCGCGGCACGCGGAAGCAGACCGCCCACCGGGCCAGGTGGCCGCAGGCCCCGCGGCACGCGGAAACGGACCGCCCGGCGGGGCGGGTGCCACAAGACCCCTTGGGCGGGCGGCGGGGCCGGGCCGCGCAACGCGACCCAGCCCGTCCGCCCCCGGAGCGGCCCCGCCCGCACGGCCAGCCCCCCACCGCCGACCCGGTGGCCGCAAGGCCACCCCGGCGCGCGACGCGCAGGCCGTCCCGCGCCCCCTCAGCCCCCCTCCGCCCCGTACGGCGCCCCCGCCACCCGGGCCTCTCCCAGCAGCTTCAAGGTCGTCTCGCCCGCCTCCTTCGGGGTCCAGCGGGCGGCCTTGTCCGCCGTGGGGCCCGGGTGCCAGCCCTCCATCACTGTGATGCGGCCTGCTTCCGCCTCGAAGACGCGGCCCGAGACGCCCGCCGAGGAGGTCGAGCCCAGCCAGACGACGAGGGGGGACACGTCTTCCGGGACGCCCTGGAGGTCGGCGTAGGTCTGTTCGGTCATGCGGGTTCTGGCCGCTGGGGCGATGGCGTTGACCTGGACGCCGTAGCGGCGCAGTTCTTCGGCCGCGACGAGGGTCAGGGCGACGATGCCCGCCTTCGCCGCCGCGTAGTTGCCCTGGCCGACGCTGCCCAGGAGGCCCGCGCCGGACGTGGTGTTGACGACCCGGGCCGCCACCGGGTGGCCCGCCTTCGAGGCCGCGCGCCAGTGGGCCGCCGCGTGTTTGAGGGGCAGGAAGTGGCCCTTCAGGTGGACGCGCAGTACGGCGTCCCAGTCGTCCTCGTCGAGGTTGACCAGCATCCGGTCGCGCAGGAAGCCCGCGTTGTTGACGAGGGTGTCGAGGCGTCCGTACGTGTCGAGCGCGGCCGTCACCAGGGACGCCGCCCCCTCCCCCGTCGCGATGTCGCCGCCGTGGGCGAACGCCTCGCCGCCCGCGCGGCGGATCTCGTCCACCACCTGCTGCGCCGGGGAGGCGGAGGCGCCCGAGCCGTCCAGGCCGACGCCGAGGTCGTTGACGACGACCCGTGCCCCCTCCGCCGCGAAGGCGAGGGCGTGGGCCCGGCCCAGCCCCCGTCCCGCGCCCGTCACGATCACGACCCGGCCGTCGCAGATTCCCATCTCAGCTCTCCTTGTTGACCGTTGCGGCATCCAGGAACGCGGGGCGCTCGCCCCCGCCGTGCACCAGCAGCGACGCCCCCGAGACGTACGCGGCCCGGTCGGAGGCGAGGAAGACGGCCGCATCGCCGACGTCGGACGGTTCGGCGAGGCGGCCCAGCGGTACGGTCCGGCCAACGGCGGCGAGGCCGTCGTCGTCGCCGTAGTGCAGGTGGGACAGTTCGGTGCGGACCATGCCGAGGACGAGGGTGTTGACGCGGACGTCGGGCGCCCATTCCACGGCCATCGAGCGGGCGAGGTTCTCCAGGCCGGCCTTGGCGGCGCCGTAGGCGGCGGTGCCCGGGGAGGGGCGGGTGCCGCTGACGCTGCCAACCATCACGACCGAGCCGCGCGCGGCCCGCAGCGACCCGTAGGCGGCGAGCGAGGCGGTCAGTGGCGCGATCAGGTTGAGCCCGACGACCCGGGCGTGGTGGGCGGCGGCGCCCTCGCCGAGCAGCCGGTAGGGGGTTCCGCCGGCGTTGTTCACGAGCACGTCGAGCCGTCCCCGTGACCGCGCGACGCCGTCGAAGAACGCGGCGACCGCCGCCTCGTCCCGCAGGTCGAGCGGGTGGAACTCGGCGGTGCGGCCCGCCTCTTCGAGGGGCGCGTCCGGCGGTCTGCGGGCGCAGACCACCACGTGCGCGCCCGCCCGGAGAAAGGCCCGTGTGATGCCCGCGCCCACGCCCCGGGTGCCGCCGGTGACGACGGCAACCCTCCCGTCCAGCTTCATCGGCTGCTACCTTTCCTCACCAGGCAGTCACCTAACAAATGTTTGGTGGAAAGGTAGCTGATCCGCTCATGGGTGTCTCCACCGCACGCCCGGACAAGGGCATCGCCCTCGTCACCGTCGACTTCCCGCCCGTCAACGCCCTGCCCGTGCAGGGCTGGTACGAGCTCGCCGAGGCCCTGCGCGCGGCCGGTCGCGACCCGGAGAACCGCTGCGTGGTGCTCGCCGCCGAGGGCCGGGGCTTCAACGCGGGCGTGGACATCAAGGAGATGCAGCGCGACCGCGGCCACGCCGCCCTGATCGGCGCCAACCGCGGCTGCCACGAGGCGTTTTCGGCGGTGTACGACTGCGAGGTACCGGTTGTCGCCGCAGTCGGCGGCTTCTGCCTGGGCGGCGGCATCGGCCTGGTCGGCAACGCCGACGCGATCGTCGCCGCCGACGACGCCGTCTTCGGGCTGCCGGAGCTGGACCGGGGGGCGCTGGGCGCCGCGACCCATCTGGCCCGGCTGGTCCCGCAGCATCTGATGCGGGCGCTGTACTACACCTCCCGTACCGCGACCGCAGCCGAGCTCCATGCCCACGGTTCGGTCTGGAAGGTCGTCCCCCGCGCCGAACTCCTCGCCGCCGCACTGGAGTTGGCGGCCGAGATCGCTCGGAAGGACGGGCATCTGATCCGCCTCGCCAAGGCCGCCATCAACGGCATCGACCCCGTGGACGTACACCGCAGCTACCGCTTCGAGCAGGGCTTCACCTTCGAGGCCAATCTCAGCGGGGTCGCCGACCGCGTCCGCGACACCTTCGGCAAGGACCACGCCAAGGACCGGCCCGAGGACCACGGCAAGGACCAGGGCAAGGAGAGCTCCCGGTGACCGACAAGACCATGACCCCCGACGAGGTGGTGGCGCGGCTGCGCAGCGGCATGACCCTGGGCATCGGCGGCTGGGGCTCCCGGCGCAAGCCGATGGCGCTGGTGAGAGCACTGCTCCGGTCCGAGATCACCGATCTGACCGTGGTCTCCTACGGCGGCCCCGACATCGGCCTGCTCGCCGCGGCCGGCCGGATCCGCAAGCTGGTCACCGCCTTCGTCACCCTCGACTCCATCCCGCTCGAACCGCACTACCGCGCCGCCCGCGAACGCGGCGCCTTCGAGCTGATGGAGATCGACGAGGCGATGCTGATGTGGGGTCTGCACGCCGCCGCCAACCGGCTGCCTTTCCTGCCCGTGCGGGCCGGGATCGGCTCCGACGTGATGCGGGTCAACCCCCAGCTGTGTACGGTCACATCGCCCTACGAGGACGACTCGGCCGGCGAGGAGTTCGTGGCGATGCCCGCGCTGCGCATGGACGCCGCGCTCGTCCACGTCAACCGCGCCGACCGCTTCGGCAACGGCCAGTACCTCGGCCCCGACCCGTACTTCGACGATCTCTTCTGCGAGGCCGCCGACACCGCGTACCTCTCGTGCGAACGGCTCGTGGAGACGGCGGAGCTGACCAAGGCCGGTCCCCCGCAGTCGCTGCTGGTGAAACGGCACACCGTCACCGGCGTCGTCGAGACCCCGAACGGCGCCCACTTCACCTCCTGCGTCCCCGACCACGGCCGCGACGAGGCGTTCCAGAAGATGTACGCGACCACCCCCTGGCCCGCCTTCGCCGAGCGGTTCCTCTCCGGCGGGAGCGAGCACGCCTACCAGTCGGCCGTCCAGGCCTGGCACGAGGAGCAGCGGTGAGCGGTGACCAGATCAGCCGTGCCGAGGCCGGCCCTTCCAAGGCCCGCCGTTCCGAGATCAGCCGGGCCGAGTACTGCGTCGTCGCCTGCGCCGAGGCGTGGCGCGGCGGCGGCGAGGTGCTCGCCGCCACGATGGCGCCGGTGCCCTCCTTCGGCGCCCGGCTCGCCCGCCGCACCTTCGCCCCGGATCTGCTGCTCACCGACGGGGAGGCGATGCTCGTGGACCTCGACGGGACGGTCGAGGGCTGGCTGCCGTACCGGCAGCATCTGACCATGGTCACCGGCGGCCGGCGCCATGTGATGATGGGCGCCTCCCAGCTCGACCGGTACGGCAACCAGAACATCTCCTGCATCGGCGACTGGTCGCGGCCCGCCCGCCAGCTGCTCGGGGTGCGCGGCGCACCCGTCAACACCCTGAACAATCCGACCAGTTACTGGGTGCCGAAGCACTCCCGGCGGGTCTTCGTCGAGCGCGTGGACATGGTCAGCGGGGTCGGCCACGACCACGCGGCCGCCGCCGGGGCCACCCGCTTCCACCGCATCCCCCGGGTCGTCTCCGACCTCGGCGTCTTCGACTTCGAGACGCCCGACCGCTCGATGCGGCTCGCCTCGCTCCACCCGGGCGTCACCGTGGACCAGGTCAGGCAGGCCACCGGCTTCGAGCTGGTGATCGGCGACGACGTCCCGTACACCCGCGAGCCGACCACCGAGGAGCTGCGGCTGATCCGTGAGGTGATCGACCCCAAGGGGCTGCGGGACCGGGAGGTCCGGGTCTGATGGAGACGGCGCTCACCAAGCTCACCGGCGTCCGGTACCCGATCGTCCAGACCGGGATGGGCTGGGTCGCCGGGCCCCGGCTGGTCTCGGCCACGGCGAACGCCGGGGCGCTCGGCATCCTCGCCTCCGCCACGATGACCGTGGAGCAGCTGCGGACCGCCGTGCGGGAGGTGAAGTCCCGGACCGACGCGCCGTTCGGGGTGAACCTGCGAGCCGATGCCGCCGACGCCCGGGAAAGGGTGCGGATCATCGTCGAGGAGGGGGTACGGGTCGCCTCCTTCGCCCTCGCTCCCTCACGCGCGCTGATCGCCGAACTGAAGGACGCGGGCGTGGTCGTGATCCCGTCCGTCGGCGCCCGGCGGCACGCCGAGAAGGTCGCGGCGTGGGGCGCGGACGCGGTGATCGTGCAGGGCGGCGAGGGCGGCGGCCACACCGGCGAGGTGGCGACGACGGTCCTGCTGCCGCAGGTCGTCGACGCCGTCGAGCTGCCGGTGGTCGCGGCCGGCGGCTTCCACGACGGGCGGGGGCTGGTCGCCGCGCTGGCGTACGGGGCGGCGGGCATCGCGATGGGCACCCGTTTCCTGCTCACCTCCGACTCGACCGTGCCGGACGCGGTCAAGGCGCGCTATCTGGCGGCGTCCGTGAAGGACGTCACGCTCACCACCGCCGTCGACGGGCTGCCGCACCGCATGCTCCGTACGGAGATGGTCGCCGCCCTCGAACGGGCGGGCCGGGTACGGGCGTTGGCGCAGGCCGTGCGCCGCGCCGCCGGTTTCCGCAAGGTCTCCGGGCTGTCCTGGGCCGCAATGGTCCGGGACGGTCTGGCGATGCGGCACGGCAAGGATCTGACCTGGAGTCAGGTCCTGCTCGCCGCGAACACCCCGATGCTCCTCAAGGCATCCATGGTCGAGGGCCGCACCGACCTCGGCGTGATGGCGTCCGGGCAGGTCGCGGGGGTGATCGAGGACCTCCCGAGCTGCGAGGAACTCGTCCGCCGCGTCATGTCCGAAGCCTCGCACGTGCTCCGCGCCCTGCCGACAACAGGGTGACACCCCCTCCTCCCCACGGGAGTTCGGTCATGCCTCTCTCCAGACGCGCACTGCTGAGCACCGCCACCGCCGCCGCTCTCACGGCGGCCACCGCCACCGTCCCCGCCGTCGCGAGTGCCTCCGTACGCGGCCCGCGCTCGAGCGCGGCCACGGCCGTCCGGCACATCCCCCTGCAGGGCGCGGTCAACGTCCGTGACCTGGGCGGGTATCCGACCTACGGCGGCGACCGGGTCCGCCATGGCCTGGTCTACCGCGCCGACGGCCTGAACCGGCTCACCGACGCCGATGTGGCCACCCTGGCCGGGCTGCGGCTCGGGACGGTCGTCGACTTCCGTATCCCCGTCGAGGTGCAATATGACGGTCCGGACCGGCTCCCGGCGGGCGTCGCCCTGGTGGCCCGTCCGGTCACCGACAACGGTCTGTACACACAGCTGAGGACCGTGATCGGCTCCCGCGACCCGGTGCGGCAGGAGGAGATGCTCGGCAACGGCAAGGCCGCGGCGTTCATGCGGGAGGTCTACCGCTCGTTCGTGACCAGCCCCGGCAACCGGGCCCAGTTCGGCGCCACGCTACGTGACATCGCACGCCCGGGTGCGGCGCCGCTGATGTACCACTGCACCGCGGGCAAGGACCGTACGGGCTGGACGAGCTATCTGCTGCTCACCGTCCTCGGCGTGCCGGAGCGGGAGGCGGTCGCCGACTTCCTGGCGTCGAACACGTTCCGTGCGGCGTACGACGCGAAGCTGCGGGAGAGCCTCAAGCAGGGCGGGCTGATGCAGAACCCGGATCTGCTCATCCCGCTCCAGGAGGTCCGTACGGAGTATCTGGAGACCGCCCTTGCCGGGGTGGAGGCGGCGTACGGCGGTCTCCACCGCTATCTGACGGCCGGCCTGGGCCTGGATCTGCGCATACTCGCGTCACTCCAGGCCCGGCTGGTCGACTGACCCCAGGCTGCTGAGGCGGTTCGGGCGCCTGACCGGAGGCGGCTCAGGCGGCGCCTCGGCGGCCGCCGCCGCCCTGGCCACCGCGTCCGGTCCGACCGGATCCGGCGCCCGCGCCGCGGGTGCGGGCGCCGCCGCCGGTGGGGCGGGCCCCTCCGGTACGCCCGGCGCCGGAGCGCGTCCCGCCGCCGGCGCCCGCCGCCGTACGGGCCGTGGCGCCGGTGGCAGCGGCGCCGCCGCTGCCACGGGAGCGGCCGGAGCCGCCCCGGCGGGTCCGCTTGGGCGCGGCCGCCGGCTGCGCGGGCTGCGGCACCTCGATGGTGACCGGCACCCCGGACGGCTCGCGCGCGCCGGTCAGGTCACTGAGCGTCTCGTCGCTGGACTTGATCTGCGCGGTGCGCGGGCTGATCCCGGCGTGCGCCATCAGACGGCCCATGTCGCGCTTCTGCTCGGGCAGGACCAGGGTGACGACGCTGCCGGACTCGCCGGCGCGGGCGGTGCGGCCGCCGCGGTGGAGGTAGTCCTTGTGGTCGACCGGCGGGTCGACGTTCACGACCAGGTCGAGGTCGTCGACGTGGATGCCACGGGCCGCCACATTGGTCGCGACCAGCGCCGTGACCTGCCCGTTCTTGAACTGGTCAAGGGTGCGGTTGCGCTGCGGCTGGGAGCGGCCGCCGTGCAGGCCGGCCGCCCGTACGCCGCTGGCGAGGAGCTTCTTGACGAGCCGGTCCACGGACCGCTTGGTGTCCAGGAAGAGGATCACGCGTCCGTCGCGGGCGGCGATCCGTACGGTCACGGCCTTCTTGTCGGTCTCGTCGGCGACGTACAGGAGGTGGTGCTCCATGGTGGTCACGGCGCCCGCGGACGGGTCGACCGAGTGGACCACCGGGTCGGTCAGGAACATCCGCACCAGACGGTCGATGTTCTGGTCCAGGGTCGCCGAGAAGAGCATCCGCTGGCCGTCCGGCTCGACCTGCTTGAGCAGGGCGGTGACCTGCGGCATGAAGCCCATGTCGGCCATCTGGTCGGCCTCGTCGAGGACGGTGACGGCGACCTGGTCGAGCCGGCAGTCGCCGCGCTCGATGAGGTCCTTGAGGCGGCCGGGGGTGGCGACCAGGACCTCGGCGCCGCGCCGCAGCGTGGCGGCCTGCTTGGTGATCGACATACCGCCGACGACGGTGGCGAGCCGCAGCTGCACGGAGGTGGCGTACGGGGCGAGGGCGTCGGTGACCTGCTGGGCCAGCTCGCGCGTGGGTACGAGGACCATGGCCAGCGGGGCCTTGGGCTCGGCGCGGCGGCCGGCGGTGCGGGCGAGCAGGGCCAGGCCGAAGGCAAGGGTCTTTCCGGAGCCGGTGCGGCCGCGGCCGAGTATGTCGCGGCCCGCGAGGGAGTTCGGCAGCGTGGCGGCCTGGATCGGGAACGGCTCGGTCACGCCCTGCGCGGCGAGGGTCTTCACCAGCGCCGCGGGCATGTCCAGCGCGTCGAAGGACTCGACGGCGGGCAGCGCGGGGGTGAGGGTCTGCGGTGGAGTGAACTCACGCGGCGGCGGGGGCGCGGCCGGCCCGCGGCCCCGGCCGGACTTCCGGGCCGGCGCCTTCGCGGACGCCTTCGCCTGGCCGGGGGCCGCCAGAGCGGGGCGCCGCCGGGTGGTGGGGCGTTCGGAGCGGGTCATGAGGAGATGCCTTCCTGGCCTGGGCACAGCACAAGCCGGGACACGCACCTTCGTCGGTGCGGGTCCCGGCTACGAGCGACGCGTCCGGAGAGGTTCCGGGGAAATCCGGCCTAGCCGGAAACAACAATGCGCCTGAGGGCCATTCCCGTCAGGCGCGCATGAAGTCCATGGGTACCGAAACCACAACCCGCTGACTCTAGCACGAGGGGCCGCCGCGACCGGCGATTTCGGTCATGGACATCTCAGGACGGCGGTCCCGCACCCCAGGGGCCCGCCGTCGCTCAGAGGCGTTCGATGATCGTCACGTTGGCCTGGCCGCCGCCCTCGCACATCGTCTGGAGGCCGAAACGGCCGCCGGTGTGCTCCAGTTCGTGCAGGAGCGTCGTCATCAGCTTGACGCCGGTGGCGCCCAGCGGGTGGCCGAGGGCGATGGCGCCGCCGTTGACGTTGACCCGTTCGGGGTCCGCGCCGGTCTCCTTCAGCCAGGCGAGGACGACGGGCGCAAAGGCCTCGTTGATCTCGACGAGGTCGATGTCGTCGATGGTCAGGCCGCTCTTCTTCAGTGCGTGGGCGGTCGCGGGGATGGGCGCTGACAGCATTCGGATGGGGTCCTCGCCGCGTACGGAGAGGTGGTGGATGCGGGCGCGCGGGGTGAGCCCGTGGTCCCGTACGGCCTGTTCGCTCGCGAGGAGCATCGCGGCGGCGCCGTCGGAGACCTGGGACGAGCAGGCGGCGGTGATCGTGCCGCCGTCGACGACGGGTTTCAGGCCGGCCATCTTCTCCAGGGTGGTGTCCCGGCGCGGGCCTTCGTCGTGTGTGACATTGCCGTACGACACCGTCTCGCGGTCGAAGCGTCCCTCGTCGATCGCCCGGATCGCCCGCTCGTGGGAGCGCAGGGCGAATTCTTCCTGGTCGCGGCGGGTGATGTCCCATTTCCGCGCGATCAGCTCGGCGCCGTGGAACTGGTTGACCGGGGCGTCGCCGTAGCGGGCGCGCCAGCCCTGGCTGCCCGCGTAGGGGCCTTCGGTGAGTCCCAGCGGTTCGGCCGCCTGCCGGGAGGCGAAGGCGATGGGGATCATCGACATGTTCTGGGTACCGCCCGCGACGACCAGGTCCTGGGTGCCGGAGAGTACGCCCTGGGCAGCGAAGTGGACGGCCTGCTGGGAGGAGCCGCACTGCCGGTCGACGGTGACGCCGGGGACCTCCTCGGGGAGGCCGGCGGCCAACCAGGCCGTACGGGCGATGTCACCGGCCTGCGGACCGACGGTGTCCAGGCAGCCGAGGACGACGTCGTCGACGGCGGCCGGGTCGATGCCTGCCCGGGCGACGAGGGCCTTGAGGACGTGGGCGCCGAGGTCCGCCGGGTGGACGGCGGCGAGCCCTCCCTTGCGGCGCCCGACGGGGGTGCGTACCGCTTCGACGATGTAGGCCTCGGCCATGACTGTTCCCCAATCGGTGGTCAGGTGCGTAGGGCTAGGTACGTACGGCGATTCCGTCCAGGACCATGGAGAGGTACTGGCGGGCGATCTCGTCCGGGCTGTGCTGGCCGCCGGGCCGGTACCAGGAAGCGGCGACCCAGACGGTGTCGCGGACGAACCGGTAGGTGAGCCGGACGTCGAGGTCGGCGCGGAAAACCCGGGCGGCGACTCCGCGCTCCAGCGTGCCGAGCCAGGCCTTCTCGAACTTCACCTGCGACTCGCTGAGGTAGTGGAAGCGGGGCTGGGCGGAGAGGTGCCGGGCCTCCTTCTGGTAGATGGCGACGGCGGCGCGGTGCCGGTCGATCTCGCGGAAGGATTCGGTGACGAGGGCCTCGATGGTCTCCCGTGGGCCGAGTCCGGCGGCCAGCACGGTGTCGTAGCCCTGCCAGAGTTCGTCGAGGAAGGTGGAGAGGATCTCGTCGAGCATCGATTCCTTGGAATCGAAGTGGTAGTAGAGGCTGCCGGCGAGCATGCCGGCGGCGTCGGCGATCTTGCGGACGGTGGTGGCGTTGTACCCCTGGGCGGCGAACACCTCGGCGGCCGTGTCGAGGAGTTCACGGCGCCGCTCGGGCGCGGCGGTCACCTGGGGCTTCTTCTCGGTCGTTGACACACGTCCATTCTGGTCCTACGCGTGCTGGCTGCTGACGGAGACCGTCTCGCCGGTCATGTACGAGGAGTAGCCGCTGGCCAGGAAGACGATGACGTTGGCGACCTCCCAGGGCTCGGCGTACCGCCCGAAGGCTTCCTTCTCGGTGAGTTCGGCGAGCAGGTCGGCCGAGGTGACCTTCGCCAGGTGCGGATGCATGGCGAGGCTGGGTGAGACGGCGTTGACCCGGACCCCGTACGCCGCGGCCTCGATCGCGGCGCAGCGGGTGAGCGCCATGACGCCGGCCTTGGCGGCGGCGTAGTGGGCCTGGCCCGCCTGGGCGCGCCAGCCGACGACGGAGGCGTTGTTGACGATCGCGCCGCCGCGGCCGGTGGCGCGGTAGGAGCGCAGGGCGGCCCGGGTACAGCGGAAGGTGCCGTGCAGTGTGACATCGAGGACGCGGTGCCACTGGTCGTCGGTCATGTCGACGAGTTCGGC
This sequence comes from Streptomyces sp. NPDC039465, assembly GCF_055639315.1. NCBI lineage: Bacteria > Bacillati > Actinomycetota > Actinomycetes > Kitasatosporales > Streptomycetaceae > Streptomyces > Streptomyces sp. NPDC039465. The sequence goes on from NZ_JBVKAP010000001.1 coordinate 253,281, forward strand.
GGTGCCGCCCAGTCCGGCGTTGTTGACGACGACGTCGAGGCCGCCGTGGAGCCGTACCGCTGTGTCGAACAGGGCCTGGACCTGGGCCTCGTCGGTGACGTCGCACACGAGGGAGTCGACGGCCGCCGGGCCGAACTCGGCCGCGAGCGTCTCCTCGGTCTCCTTGAGGCGGCGGGCGTGGGTGTCGCTGAGGAGGACCCGCGCGCCCTCTTCGAGGAAGCGGCGGGCGGTGGCTCCGCCGATGCCCGCTCCGGCGGCGGCGGTGATCACGGCGGTGCGGCCGTCCAGCAGCGCGTGACCTGTCACATACGGCGGACGCGTCTGTCCCTGTCCCTGCGCCTTGTTGTCCGTCACAGCGGCACGTTAACCTACCAAACACTTGTTAGGGAAGCTGTTCCCGGACGCCCGAAGGGGAGACGGCACCGCATGGATCTGACGCACACGGCGGACGAGGAGGCGTTCCGGGCCGAGGCCCGCGACTGGCTGCGCGCCCATGTGCCCGCCCGGCCGCTGCCCTCGCTGGAGACCGAGGAGGGCTTCGCCGCCCACCGCGCCTGGGAGGCCGAGCTCGCCGCCGGCCGCTGGTCGGTGGTGTCCTGGCCGGAGCGGTACGGCGGCCGGAACGCCGGGATCTTCCGCTGGCTGGCCTTCGAGGAGGAGTACTACGCGGCCGGGGCGCCCGGCCGGGTCTCGCAGAACGGGATCAGCCTGCTCGCCCCCACCCTCTTCGACCACGGCACGGAGGAACAGCGGGCCCTGGTGCTGCCGTCGATGGCGAGCGGCGAGGTCGTCTGGGCCCAGGCCTGGTCCGAGCCGGAGGCCGGCTCGGACCTCGCGGCCCTCCGCTCGCGGGCCGTACGCACCGAAGGCGGCTGGCTGCTGTCCGGCCACAAGACGTGGTCGTCGCGCGCGGCCTTCGCCGACCGGTCCTTCGGGATCTTCCGTACGGACCCGGAGGCGGCGAAGCCGCACCACGGGCTCACCTATCTGATGTTCGACCTGCGGGCGCCGGGGGTGACGGTCCGGCCGATCGGCCGGCTGGACGGCCGGCCCGCGTTCGCCGAGCTCTTCCTCGACGAGGTCTTCGTCCCCGACGAGGACGTGATCGGCGAGCCGGGGCAGGGCTGGCGGATCGCGATGGCGACGACGGGCAACGAACGGGGGCTGACCTTGCGCTCCCCCGGCCGGTTCCTGGCCGCCGCCGACCGGCTCGTACGGCTGTGGCGCGAGCGCGGCGAGGATCCCGGGGTCCGGGACCGGGTCGCGGACGCGGTGATCGGCGCCCGGGCCTACCAGCTGTTCACGGCGGCGGGCGCGTCCCGTTTCGCGGCCGGGGGCACGATCGGCGCGGAGTCGAGCCTGAACAAGCTCTTCTGGTCCGAGTACGACATCACACTGCACGAGACCGCCCTCGATCTGCTGGGGCCGGAGGGCGAGCGGGCGGACCACGAGTGGGCGGAGGGATACGTCTTCTCGCTCGCGGGTCCCATCTACGCCGGGACGAACGAGATCCAGCGCGACATCGTCGCCGAGCGTCTGCTCGGCCTTCCGAAGGGCCGGCGCTGATGAGATTCCTGCTGACCGACGAACAACAGGCCTTCGGCCGCTCTCTGGACGCCATGCTCGGCGCGGCCGGCACTCCGGCGGCGGTACGGGCCTGGGGCGCCGGAGGCCACGCGCCGGGGCGCGCGGTGTGGACGCGGCTCGCCGAGGCGGGGGTGTGGGCGCTGGCGGTCCCGGAGGCGTACGAGGGGGTGGGCCCGCTGCCGGTCGAAACGGTCGTCGCCTTCGTGGAGCTGGGCCGGCACGCGGTCCCCGGCCCGCTGGCGGAGACCGTCGCGGCGGGCGCCCTGCTGTCCCGGCTGGCCGACCTCGGCCAGGACGCTCCGGCGAAACGGCTGCTGCCGGGCATCGCGTCGGGCGGGAGGGTGGCCACGCTCGCCATATCGGCGCCGGAGGGCCGTCCGCAGGCCGCGGGGACGGCACTGGACGCGGACTCGGCGCCGGAGGGCGCGCCTCAGGCCGCGGGTACGGCACTGGACGCGGACGCGGCCGACGCCGTTCTCGTCGTCCGGGGTGACGAGCTGCGGCTGGCGGCCGGTCATGGGCCGGTGCTGCGGTCCCTCGACCCGGCGCGGCGGCTCGCGCGCCCGGACGCGGGCGGGGAGCCGCTGGCCGCCGGGCCCGCCGTCGCCGAGGCCGCGGCCCACGCGGCCCGCTGGGCGGCCCTCGCCACCGCCGCCCAGTCACTCGGCGTCGGGCTGGCGCTCCTGGAGCGCACCGTGTCGTATGTGAAACAACGCAGCCAGTTCGGCACGCCGATCGGCTCGTTCCAGGCGGTCAAACACCGGCTGGCGGACACGCTCCTGGCCCTGGAGTTCGCCCGGCCGCTGCTGTACGGGGCGGCGCTCACGCTCCGTACGTCCGACATCGCCGCCGCCAAGGCCGCGGCGGGCGAGGCCGGATACACGGCCGCCCGCGCCGCGCTCCAGCTGCACGGCGCGGTCGGCTACACCGAGGAGCTCGACCTCTCCCTCTGGCTGCGCAAGGCCCGCCCGCTGCGCGACGCATGGGGCACGCCCGCGCGCTGCCGGGCCCTGGTCCTCGACGGCCTCGACGGCTCCGACGGGGGCCTCGCCGGCTAGGGCGCGTCCTGGCGCGGCGCGCTGTCGTCGGTGCCGCGCCGGATGCGGCGCAGCGGGCGGCCCGGCGCCCAGGACAGCACGACCAGCTCCTCGCCCTCGACCGCGGTCCGTACGACCTCGGTCAGTTCGACGCGGAAGAGATGGAACGGCAACGGCGGGCCGACCTCCTTCACGTACCGGTCGACCGTCTCCGGGTCGGTGACCTCGATCGCCCGTCCGCCGACGCGGACGTCGCCGCCGCCCATGTCCGTACCGCTGCCCGGATTGGCCAGCACGTTGAACCGGGGATCGCGCTGCAGGTCCTGCGCCTTGCGCGAGTGGGGCATCATGCCGAGCCACAGCTCGCCGAAGCGGAAGTCGACCTCCAGGCCGCTGAGTCGGGGGGATCCGTCCTTGCGCAGGGTCGCGAGGACATGGTGGGTGTACGCCTCGAAGCGCTGTCGCACCACGGCGGCGAAGTCCGGCTCGGCCGCCGCGAAACCGGCCCAGCCGGTCCCCGCGTTGTTCGTCACGCTGTTCTCCATGCGTCCAGGAAAGCCGGGATACCCGACATCTTCTGTCGGGATTAGGAAAGCGATCGGGCTTCTTCGCGGCGGCGAGCCGGTCGGGCTGAGGGATCAGCCTCGTTCGGCGGTGCTGCGCTCGACGCAGAACTCGTTGCCCTCGGGGTCGGCGAGGGTCACCCAGCCCCGGCCGTCCTGCGCGCGGTGGTCGCCGACGAGGGTCGCGCCGAGCTTCAGGATGCGCTCGACCTCCTCGTCGCGGGTGCGGTCCTGCGGCTGGATGTCGAAGTGCACGCGGTTCTTGACGGTCTTGGGCTCGGGGACGGTCACGAAAAGCACCCCCGCGCCGGGGGTCTCGACCAGCGCCTCCGGGTCGCCCGGCTGGTCCTCGTCCGAGACCGGGGCGTCGAGGACCGCGCCCCAGAAGGTCGCCAGGGCGTAGGCGTCGGCGCAGTCGAATGTCACATGTCTTACGAGAGATGCCATGCCCGCCACTATCGCGGGCGACCCCCGCCCGCGGCGAGCCGATTAATCGGCCTGTTCGCCGGGGTCGCCGCCTCCCCTTTGTCAGGTGCGGACGATGCCCTGGGCGCGGGCGGACGCCAGCCAGGCCGGGAAGTCGGCGACCAGCCGGTCGTACAGCTCGTCGTCCGTGACCCGGCGTGGGTCCTGCCCGGCGTGGAAGAAGCCGGCGTTGTCGACGGGCCGCCGGCCCGGGACGGACAACTCGTCCAGTTTGCGCAGGAATTCGAACTGCCTGCTGCCGGGGTCACCGAAGCCGACGAACTGCCAGAAGAGCGGGAGCCGCGCCGCCTTGCAGACGTACCGTTCGGCGGCGAGCTTGTTGATGGGGCCGCCGTCGGTCTGGAAGACGACCAGTGCGGGCGCGGTGGAACCGCTGTCGAGGTAGTGGTCGATGACGGCGTCCATGGCGAGGTGGTAACTGGTCTTGCCCATGTGCCCGAGCCCGGCGACGATCCGGTCGATGCGGCCCTCGTGGTCGGCGAGCGAGATGTCCGTCTCGGCGTCCACGTCCGTGGAGAAGAAGACCACCGGCACCCGGCCGTCGTCGTCGAGCTGCGCGGACAGCCCGAGCACCCGGTCGGCGAGGGCCTGGACACTGCCGTCCTTGTAGTACGGCTTCATCGAACCGGAGTAGTCGATCACGAGGTAGACGGCGACGCGCTGCCCCTCCAGGCCGTGCTTGCGCAGGGAGACACCCGCGCTCTTGTACAGGCTGACGAGCGCGGGCGCGGTCTCCTCGACCTTGCGCAGGCTGATGGCCATGGGCGGTAAGTCCCTTCTGCGTACGGGGACTTCGAGCCTACGTGATCGGCGGCGAGCTGCCGCCGCCACTGCCCTTCCCGGGTCTCGATATGACTGCTAGAAGTATTCCTGTTCGTCATGTCGAACGGGAAGTCATACGGGAAGGGGTGCGCGTGTGCCATGTGACGGCGCGATATCACTGACCGGGAAGGTGGTCCTGGTGACGGGCGCGGCCCGGGGCCAGGGCGCGGCGGAGGCCAGGCTCTGTGCGGCGGCCGGGGCGCGGGTGGTGGTCACGGACGTACGGGAGGAGGAGGGCCGGGAGGTCGCCGACTCCCTCGGCGGACAGGGGCTGTTCGTCCGGCACGACGTCTCGGACGCGGCGGAGTGGACGCGGGCGGTGGTCGCCGCGGTACGGGCCTTCGGCCGGCTCGACGCGCTCGTCAACAACGCGGCCCTGTGGCGTACGGCCTCCGTCGAGGAGGAGACGTACGAGAACTTCGAGGCGCTGCTCCGGCTCAATCTGCTGGGGCCCTTCCTCGGCATCCAGGCGGCCCTGCCCGCGCTGAAGGAGGCGGGCGGCGGCTCGATCGTGAACGTGTCGTCGACGGCGGGCCTGGTCGGCATCCCGGGCCACGCGGCGTACGGCTCGACGAAGTTCGCCCTGCGCGGCCTGACCCGGTCCTCGGCGCTGGACCTGGCGCCGTACGGGGTCCGCGTCAACTCGGTCCACCCGGGCGCGATCGACACGCCGATGACGGCGGCGGTCGCGGCGAGGGACTGGTCGCACGTGCCGCTGGGGCGGATGGGCCGGCCGGAGGAGGTCGGCGAGCTGATCGTGTTCCTGGTGTCGGACGCGTCCTCGTACGTCACGGGCGCGGAGTTCGCGGTGGACGGAGGACTGACGACAGGATGACGGACTCACTGACGGATCCACTGACCCCGGCGGCACGGGCGGTCTGCGACGCCCTGACAGCGGGCTTCCCGCCCCCGGGCGACCCTGCGGCCCTCCGCGCGGCGGCCCGGTCCCGTCTGGGCAAACTGCCCGCGGCGCGCGAGGAGTTGGCAGACGGGGTCCGGGTGCGGATCTACGAGCCGCCGAACGCCGCGGGCGGCTCCGCGGCGGACCCGGGCGGAGGATCGGGGCGGGACCTCGGGCAAGCGAGCGCTTCAGGCGCGGGCGCGCGGGGCCCCGGGGCCGCGGGCGCCTCCGGCACCGGCACCGGCATCGGCGCGAAGGCCCCGGGCGCGGGCTCGGGCGCTCCTGTCGTCGTCTTCAGTCATGGCGGCGGATGGGTCCTGTGCGATCTCGACACCCATGACCGGCTCTGCCGGGCGCTGGCGGCCCGGACCGGGGCCACCGTCGTGTCCGTCGACTACCGGCGCGCCCCCGAGCACCGCCACCCCGCCGCCGAGGACGACGCGTGCACGGTCACATGGTGGGCCGCCGCGCGGTATCCCGGGCGGCCTCTGGTCGTGGCGGGCGACTCCAGCGGGGGGAACCTCGCCGCGGCGACCGCGCTGCGGGCCCGGGACCGGGGAGGACCGGAGATCGCCGCGCAGCTGCTGATCTATCCGGCGCTCGACCACCGTCTGGACGGCGTGTCGGCGGAGGCGTACGCGGAGGGGTTCTTCCACACCACCGCCCACATGCGCTGGTACTGGCAGCAGTATCTGGGGCCGCACGGAGACCCGGTGGCCGCGTCCCCCGGGCTGACGGCCGACCTCGCCGGACTACCCCCGGCCCTGGTCGTCGTCGCGGACTGCGATCCGCTGCGCGACGAGGGCGTGGCGTACGCCCGGCGGCTCTCGGCGGCCGGTGGACGCGCCGCGGTGCATGTGCACACCGGCATGTTCCATGGCTTCCTGGGCGCGACGGGCGTCCTGCCGGAGGCCGACGCCGCGTTGGACTCGGCCGCCGCATGGCTGGCCGGTGTGGCGACGACTTACTGATCGTGCACACATGGCCGCTTGCACGGCACTGCCCCTCGCCGCCGACGACGCTTCCCTGACACTGCTTACGGCGGTTTCGCTCGTGTCGGCTGGACCAGACCGTCCCTATTGAGTGCGGGCCGCTACGCGCCAGGGGGTCGGTACTGGATCCCTTCGGCCTTGCGCAGGGCGTCCATCGTTTCGGCAACGGTCAGGAGGACTGTTGTTTCAAACGAGCTCAGCGCGCCGCCTCCCGTAATCGCCAGCGCAACCGCGGCCATGGAAACGTTGTCGGGAGCTTCCCACAGCGTGTAGCCGTCGTGTCTGCCGAAGGCGTACCAGAACCCATGGAGCTTCCCCCCGACCGACTCGACATACGCTTGAGCGGCCTTTGTGCGGTCTTCTGGGCTGCCGATCAGCCTGGCCCAGGTCTCTGGCGTGTAGCTGAATCTCGTCAGATAGAGCGGCATCATCTGTCCCATTCGCCGGTTACGGTGCGAGTTTCGCGTTTTGCGGCGAACTGTAACGGCGGAAAGCGGATTGAGGCGGGCGGCAACGCTTCTGCGTGTCAGGCAACTCTCCACAACGGCGGCCGCGCCCTGCGCGTCGAGGCCGCAGGCCGGTCGCTGGTGTACTCCGGGGATACGGCACCCTGCCCCAACCTGACGAGCCTGGCTCGGGGGTGCGATGTGCTGCTGTGCGAGGCCGAGAGCGCCCAGGCGCCGGGCATGGGGGAACAGGTCCACCACACGCCGGAGGACGCCGGTGATACCGCCCGCTCGGCCCGGCCAGGACGGCTGATCGTCACGCACGTCGGGCGTTTCCTCACCCCGCAGCAGGCAGTGGCCCGCGCCTCCACCCGGTTCGACGGACCCATCGACTACGCCACACCCGGTGTCACCTTCCCGGTCGGATGAGCCGCCGCCTCCCCCGGGTGGCTCGACCATCCGGGGACGCTCGCGTCTGAAACGATCAGTCAATGCTTCGTAGAAAGGACGCGTGGCGCCTGCCGTGGTCCGGTCGGGGACTTGGCAGGCGCCACGCTCAGTTCCGTACGCCGTTGTACGGGACGCTTGATGAGGATCGTCAGGCTGTCCGTCAGACGGTCAGCGCGCGGTCCGTCGGGCGGATCGGGGCCGGCAGGGCGCTCGTGCCCGTGAGGTAGCGGTCCACGCCGCGGGCGGCCGAGCGGCCCTCGGCGATCGCCCACACGATCAGGGACTGGCCGCGGCCCGCGTCACCGGCGACGAAGACACCGTCGACGTTGGTGGCGAAGTCCGCGTCGCGGGCGATGTTGCCACGCGCGTCAAGCTCCAGGCCGAACTGCGACACCAGGCCGTTGGACTGGTCCGTGCCGGTGAAGCCCATCGCCAGGGTGACCAGCTGCGCCGGGATGCGGCGCTCGGTGCCCGGCTTCTGCTCCAGCTTGCCGTCCTTGAACTCCACCTCCACGAGGTGCAGCGCCTGGACGTTGCCGTCCTCGTCGCCCTCGAAGTGGGTGGTGGAGACGGAGTAGACCCGCTCGCCGCCCTCCTCGTGGGCCGATGTCACCTTGTACAGCATGGGGAAGGTGGGCCAGGGCTGGTTGGCGCTGCGCTCCTCGCCCGGCCTCGGCATGATCTCCAGCTGGGTGACGGACGCCGCGCCCTGGCGGTGGGCGGTGCCCACGCAGTCCGCGCCGGTGTCGCCGCCGCCGATGACGACGACGTGCTTGCCCGCGGCCGTGATGGGCGGGGCCACGAAGTCGCCTTCCTGGACCTTGTTGGCGAGCGGCAGGTACTCCATCGCGAAGTGGATGCCGTTCAGCTCGCGGCCCGGCACGGGCAGGTCGCGGGAGACGGTCGCCCCGGCCGCGACGACGACCGCGTCGTAGCGCCGGCGCAGCTGCGCCGCGTCGACGTCGACGCCGATCTCCACCTCGGTACGGAACTTGGTGCCCTCCGCGCGCATCTGCTCGATGCGCCGGTTGATGTGCACCTTCTCCATCTTGAACTCGGGGATGCCGTAGCGCAGCAGGCCGCCGATGCGGTCGGCGCGCTCGTACACGGCGACGGTGTGACCGGCCCGGGTCAGCTGCTGCGCGGCGGCCAGGCCCGCCGGGCCCGAGCCGATGACCGCGACGGTCTTGCCGGACAGGCGCTCCGGCGGCTGCGGGGTGACGTCGCCGGAGTCCCACGCCTTGTCGATGATGGAGACTTCGACGTTCTTGATGGTGACGGCGGGCTGGTTGATGCCGAGGACGCACGCCGACTCGCAGGGAGCCGGGCACAGACGGCCGGTGAACTCCGGGAAGTTGTTGGTGGCGTGCAGCCGCTCGGAGGCCTGCGCCCAGTCCTCGCGGTAGGCGTAGTCGTTCCACTCGGGGATCAGGTTCCCCAGCGGACAGCCGTTGTGGCAGAACGGGATGCCGCAGTCCATGCAGCGGCCGGCCTGCTTGCTGATGATCGGCAGCAGGGAGCCGGGGACGTAGACCTCGTTCCAGTCCTTGAGTCGCTCGGCCACCGGGCGGGTCTTGGCGACCTCGCGGCCGGTGGTCAGGAAGCCCTTGGGGTCAGCCATTGGTCGCCGCCTCCATCATCTTCTCGGTGGTCTCGGCCTCGGAGAGACCGGCGAGCTCAGCGGCGTCCTTGGCGGCGAGCACTGCCTTGTACGTGGTCGGGATGATCTTGCTGAAGCGGTCCACGTTCACGGACCAGTCGGCGAGGAGCTTCTCGGCGACGGTGGAGCCCGTCTCCTCGTGGTGGCGGCGCACGACGTCGTGCAGCCACGCCTTGTCGGTGTCCGACAGGCCCTCGATCGCCGCCAGGTTGCCGGCGTTGACGTTGTCGCGGTCGAGGTCGACGACGTACGCGATGCCGCCCGACATACCGGCCGCGAAGTTGCGGCCCGTCTCACCGAGGACGACGGCCTGGCCGCCGGTCATGTACTCGCAGCCGTGGTCGCCCACGCCCTCGGAGACCACCAGCGCGCCGGAGTTGCGGACGCAGAAGCGCTCGCCCGTACGGCCGCGCAGGAACAGCTCGCCGCCGGTGGCGCCGTAGCCGATCGTGTTGCCCGCGATCGTCGAGTACTCGGCGAGGTGGTCGGCGCCCCGGTCGGGGCGGACGACGATCCGGCCGCCGGAGAGGCCCTTGCCGACGTAGTCGTTGGCGTCGCCTTCCAGGCGCAGTGTCACACCGCGCGGCAGGAACGCGCCGAAGGACTGGCCGGCGGAGCCGGTGAAGGTGATGTCGATGGTGTCGTCGGGCAGACCCGCGCCACCGAACTTCTTGGTGACGTGGTGGCCGAGCATCGTGCCGACGGTGCGGTTGATGTTGCGGATCGGCACCTGCGCGCGGACCGGCTGTGCCTCCTCCGCGGAGGGCGCGTTCAGCGCCTCGGCGGCGAGCTCGACGAGCTCGTTGTCGAGGGCCTTCTCCAGACCGTGGTCCTGCTCGACCAGGGCGTGGCGGACGGCGCCTTCGGCCAGCTCGGGCACGTAGAAGAGCGGGGCCAGGTCGAGGCCCTGCGCCTTCCAGTGCGAGACGGCGCGGGTGGTGTCGAGGAGCTCGGCGTGGCCGACGGCCTCCTCCAGCGTGCGGAAGCCCAGCTCGGCGAGGAGCTCGCGGACCTCCTCGGCGATGAACTGGAAGAAGTTGACGACGAACTCGGCCTTGCCGGAGAAGCGTTCCCGCAGGACCGGGTTCTGGGTGGCGATGCCGACCGGGCAGGTGTCCAGGTGGCAGACGCGCATCATGACGCAGCCGGAGACGACGAGCGGCGCGGTGGCGAAGCCGAACTCCTCGGCGCCGAGCAGCGCGGCGATGACGACGTCGCGGCCGGTCTTGAGCTGGCCGTCGGTCTGGACGACGATCCGGTCGCGCAGGCCGTTGAGCAGCAGGGTCTGCTGGGTCTCGGCGAGGCCGAGTTCCCAGGGGCCGCCCGCGTGCTTCAGCGAGGTGAGCGGGGACGCGCCCGTGCCGCCGTCGTGGCCGGAGATGAGGACGACGTCCGCGTGGGCCTTGGAGACACCGGCGGCGACCGTGCCGACGCCGACCTCGGACACCAGCTTCACATGGATGCGGGCGTCGGGGTTGGCGTTCTTGAGGTCGTGGATCAGCTGAGCCAGGTCCTCGATGGAGTAGATGTCGTGGTGCGGCGGCGGGGAGATCAGGCCGACGCCGGGCGTGGAGTGCCGGGTCTTGGCGACCCAGGGGTAGACCTTGTGGCCGGGCAGCTGGCCGCCCTCGCCGGGCTTGGCGCCCTGGGCCATCTTGATCTGGATGTCGTCGGCGTTGACGAGGTACTCGCTCGTGACGCCGAAGCGGCCGGAGGCGACCTGCTTGATCGACGAGCGCCGCGCCGGGTCGTACAGCCGCTCGGGGTCCTCGCCGCCCTCACCGGTGTTGGACTTGCCGCCCAGCTGGTTCATGGCGATGGCGAGGGTCTCGTGCGCCTCCTTGGAGATGGAGCCGTACGACATGGCGCCGGTGGAGAAGCGCTTGACGATCTCGGAGACCGGCTCGACCTCGTCGAGGGGGATCGAGGGGCGGTCGGAGCTGAAGCCGAAGAGGCCGCGCAGCGTCATGAGCCGCTCGGACTGCTCGTTCACCCGCTCGGTGTACTGCTTGAAGATGTCGTACCGCTTGGAGCGCGTGGCGTGCTGCAGCCGGAAGACGGTCTCCGGGTCGAAGAGGTGCGGCTCGCCCTCGCGGCGCCACTGGTACTCGCCACCGATGTCCAGCGCGCGGTGCGCGGAGGGGATGCCGGAGGCGGGGTACGCCTTGGTGTGCCGGGCGGCGACCTCCTGGGCGACGACGTCGAGGCCGGCGCCGCCGATCTTGGTGGCGGTGCCGTCGAAGTACTTCTCGACGAAAGCCTGGTCGAGGCCGACGGCCTCGAAGACCTGGGCGCCGCGGTAGGAGGCGACGGTCGAGATGCCCATCTTGGACATGACCTTCAGGACGCCCTTGCCCAGCGCGTAGATCAGGTTGCGGATGGCCTGCTCGGGCTCCAGGCCCTCGATGAAGGTGCCGGCGCGGACGAGGTCCTCGACCGACTCCATCGCGAGGTACGGGTTGACGGCGGCGGCGCCGTAGCCGATGAGCAGCGCGACGTGGTGGACCTCGCGGACGTCGCCGGCCTCGACCAGCAGGCCCACCTGGGTGCGCTGCTTGGTGCGGATGAGGTGGTGGTGGACCGCGGCGGTGAGCAGCAGCGAGGGGATCGGCGCGTGCTCGGCGTCGGAGTGGCGGTCGGAGAGCACGATCAGCCGGGCGCCGGCCTCTATGGCGGCGTCGGCCTCGGCGCAGATCTCCTCGATCCGGGCGGCGAGCGCGTCGCCGCCGCCGGAGACGCGGTAGAGACCGGAGAGCGTGGCGGCCTTCATGCCGGGCATGTCGCCGTCGGCGTTGATGTGGATGAGCTTGGCCAGCTCGTCGTTGTCGATCACCGGGAAGGGCAGGGTGACACTGCGGCAGGAGGCCGCGGTGGGCTCCAGGAGGTTGCCCTGCGGGCCGAGCGAGGAGCGCAGCGAGGTGACGAGCTCCTCGCGGATGGCGTCCAGCGGCGGGTTGGTGACCTGCGCGAAGAGCTGGGTGAAGTAGTCGAAGAGCAGCCGGGGCCGCTCGGAGAGGGCCGCGATCGGGGAGTCGGTGCCCATGGAGCCGATCGGCTCGGCGCCGGTGCGGGCCATCGGGGCGAGGATGACGCGGAGCTCTTCCTCGGTGTAGCCGAAGGTCTGCTGGCGGCGGGTGACCGAGGCGTGGGTGTGGACGATGTGCTCGCGCTCGGGGAGGTCCTCGAGCTCGATCTCGCCGGTCTCCAGCCACTCCTGGTACGGGTGCTCGGCGGCGAGGCCGGCCTTGATCTCGTCGTCCTCGATGATGCGGTGCTCGGCGGTGTCGACGAGGAACATCTTGCCAGGCTGGAGTCGGCCCTTGCGGACGACCTTGGCGGGGTCGATGTCGAGGACGCCGACCTCGGAGGAGAGGACGACGAGGCCCTCGTCGGTGACCCAGTAGCGGCCGGGGCGCAGACCGTTGCGGTCGAGGACCGCGCCGACCTGGACGCCGTCGGTGAAGGTGACGCAGGCCGGGCCGTCCCAGGGCTCCATCATCGTGGAGTGGTACTGGTAGAAGGCGCGCCGGGCCGGGTCCATGGAGTCGTGGTTCTCCCACGCCTCGGGGACCATCATCAGGACGCTGTGGGGCAGCGAGCGGCCACCGAGGTGGAGCAGCTCCAGGACCTCGTCGAAGGAGGCGGAGTCGGAGGCGTCCGGCGTACAGACCGGGAAGATCCGCTCCAGCTCGGCCTGGCCGAAGAGGTCGGAGGCGAGCTGGGACTCGCGGGCCCGCATCCAGTTGCGGTTGCCCTTGACCGTGTTGATCTCGCCGTTGTGCGCGACGAAGCGGTACGGGTGGGCGAGCGGCCAGCTCGGGAAGGTGTTCGTGGAGAAACGGGAGTGGACCAGGGCCACGGCGGTGGCGCAGCGCCGGTCGGAGAGGTCCGGGAAGAAGGGCTCCAGCTGGCCGGTGGTCAGCATGCCCTTGTAGACGATCGTGCGGGCGGAGAGCGAGGGGAAGTACGTCCCGGCCTCGCGCTCGGCGCGCTTGCGCAGCACGAACGCCTTGCGGTCCAGCGCGATGCCGGTGTGCTCGCCGTCGGCCACGAAGAGCTGCTGGAAGACCGGCATGGTGGAGCGGGCGGAGGCGCCGAGCAGCTCGGGGGCGACGGGGACCTCACGCCAGCCGAGGACGGTCAGGCCTTCTTCTGACGCGATCGTCTCGATCCGCGAGACAGCCTGTGCGGAGCCGTCGGCGGGAAGGAAGGCGATACCGACGGCGTACGCGCCGGGCTCGGGCAGGTCGAAGTCGGTGACCTCGCGCAGGAACGCGTCGGGGACCTGGAGGAGGATGCCGGCGCCGTCTCCGGAGTCGGGCTCGGAGCCGGTGGCGCCGCGGTGCTCGAGATTGCGCAGTACGGTCAGCGCCTGCTCGACCAGTGCGTGGCTGGCAACACCGGTGAGGGTGGCCACGAACCCGACACCACAGGCGTCGTGTTCGTTACGGGGGTCGTACATCCCCTGCGGTGCAGGGCGACCGTCCATGGGCGACCAGGCGTCGGAACGCATCGGCACTCCCGTCGTCGTCGTGGCATATGAAGCAGCCGAGGGACGACGTTGGCCCTCCGCGAAATTTCGTGCAGGTTACATGATGGAGTGCTTCTCGGAAAGTGGATAGCTCATTCCAGCATGCGGACACCGCGGGGTGGCGGTGGAGTGCTCACACGTGGCCACCGGGGGCGGTCACGGACGTGGTCACAGGGGTGTGATCACACGTGTGTGTCACAGGGGGACGGGGTCGGGATCCGGGGGTCGCCGGCGACCCGTCGCAGGAGCAGGCGTCATTGCCCGCGGCGCCTTCGGCTCATGCCCGATGATGAGGGATTCGAAACCGACAGGTAATGGCTACATATTCGGCGCTGCGCATAGTGTCTCACCGACAGGCCGGATCCGCCCAGGGAGATTCGTCACAGCGCCCCGGAATGCGGGAAGCCCCCGCCGGGGCGGGGGCTAGGCCGTACGGGCGACGGCGACGGTTCGGGCGGCCGCCGCCACGAACGTCCGACTCCGCACGACTCTGTACGGCTCTGCACGGCTCCGTGCGGCTCAGAGTGCCGCGCCGAAGAGCATGCCGAGGGCGTACGTGACGGCCGCCGCGGCGCCGCCCAGGGCGAGCTGGCGCAGGCCGCTGAACCACCACGTGCGGGCGGTGACCCGGGCCACCAGCGCGCCGCAGGCGAACAGGCCGAGCAGCGCGAGCAGCACCGCGGGCCACAGCGCGGTCGCGCCGAGGAGGTACGGCAGGACCGGCAGCAGGGCGCCGAGCGCGAACGAACCGAACGACGACACCGCGGCGACCATCGGCGACGGCAGGTCGTCCGGGTCGATGCCGAGCTCCTCGCGGGCGTGGATCTCCAGCGCCTGCTCGGGGTCGCGGGAGAGCTGCATCGCGACCTCGCGGGCGAGCGCGGGCTCGACGCCGCGGGCCACGTACAGCGCGGCCAGTTCCTCCATCTCGTCGATGGGGTGCTTGCGCAACTGGTGCCGCTCGACGTCCAGTTCGGCCTGGACGAGCTCGCGCTGCGAGGCGACGGAGGTGTACTCCCCCGCGGCCATGGAGAAGGCGCCTGCCGCGAGGCCGGCGAGGCCGGTGATGACGATGGCCTGCTGGGAGACGGCGCCTCCGGCGACGCCGGTCATCAGGGCGAGGTTGGAGACGAGTCCGTCCATCGCACCGAAAACCGCCGGACGCAGCCAACCGCCGTTCACATCGCGGTGCGTGTGATTGTCGCGGTGCGCCTCGTGAAGCGTCGCCTCGGTCTCGATGATGGACACAGCTCTCCCCTTATGTTTCTCGCGGACCGGCTCCCCGATGGGTCCGCTCCCCCGCCAACTACCCTCGAAAATACGCGCGATGTAAGGGGTCCGCCAGCAAGTAAGGCCTTACTTACGAAGGGCTGCCTCAGGTAGGTGAACCTCAGAAAGGGCAGCCTGACCAGGGGGTCGGCCCGAGTGTCAGCCGGGTGACTCCGGCGCCTCGCCCGACTCCCCGCGCCCGCCGCGTGGCACGGATCCAGGAAGGGACTCGGTACGTCGGTACGTCGGTCCGTCGGTGCGCAGGAAGGGGCCACGCGTTGGAGGCGATTGCATGCGATCCGGCCCGCGGTGAGGCCGAGACGCTACGGGACCGGGCGCAGGGCGCGCTGCTGGGTCTGGCGGTGGGCGACGCGCTCGGCGCCCCGGCCGAGAACATGCGGCCCTCCGAGATCCGGCGCCGATGGGGCCGGATCGAGGGGTTCGTGACGGACAGCCCGGCCGGTACGGACGACACCGAGTACGCGATCTTCTCCGGGCTGCTGCTGGCCCGGCACGGTTCGGCGCTTACCGTCGCCCATGTCGAGAAGGCCTGGCACCACTGGATCGCCGATCTGGACGAGGGCCCGTTCCGCGGGGCGGGCTTCAGCGAACGCGGCACGCTGGAGAACCTGCGGCGCGGACTGGCCGCCCCGATCTCCGCGCAGCACCGGCACGCCTGGAGCGACGGACTGGCCATGCGGGCGGCGCCGTTCGGCGTGTTCGCCGCCGGCCGCCCGGCCGAGGCGGCCCGCCTGGTCGCCATCGACGGATGCGTCAGCCACGACGGCGAGGGCATCTACGGCGGCCAGGCGGTGGCGGCGGGCGTCGCGGCGGCGATGTCCGGGGCGGGGGTGACCACGGTCATCGCGGCGGCGCTCTCGGTGGTCCCGATGGATTCGTGGACGGCGCGCTCGATACGGCGCGCGGTGGTGGCGGCGCAGCGCATGGAGCGGGACCCGCTGATCCGCGAACGTACGGTCCGCTCGGCCGTGGTCATCGGCGGCTACCCCTGGACGGACCTGGCCCCGGAGGCCGTCGCCCTGGCCTTCGGCGCGTTCGCGGCGGCGCGCGGCGACTTCCGTACGGCGGTACTCACGGCGGTGAACATGGGCCGGGACGCCGACACGACGGCGGCGGTGGCGGGCGCGCTGTCCGGCGCGCTGTCCGGCGCGAGCGCGATCCCCGAGGAATGGTCCTCGGCGATCGGCCCGGTCCGCGGCAGCTGCCTGCCCTCGATGCGGGGCTACCACGTGCTGGACATCGCGGAGCTGCTGACACCGGACGAGGAGCCGAAATGACGCCCTCGGGCGCGGAAACACCGGACGGCCGCAGCCGGGACCCGTTGGGCCCGCGGGGCCCGGGCGGCCTCCGCCCCGACCCCGCCCAGGCGTCCGGCACCGGGCCTGGGGCGCTGGGCCCCAGCCCCGCCGGGGGACCGGGCGCCGGCCCTGGCGCCGGAGGGGCGTCCGGCGTCCGGCCTGGAGGGTCGCACCCCACGCCCGCCGGGGCACCGGGCACCAGCCCGGGGGCGCTGCACCCCGGGACTCCTGGCCGCCTCGCGCCCGCCCCGGGCCCGGGCGGCCGCCCGGAGAGCCTCGCTGCTGCCCCGGCGTCGGGCGGACCGCGGTTCCAGGCCGTACCCCCACCCCGCCGCGTCGAGGGGCTGCTGCTCGGGCTGGCCGCGGGGGATGCCGCCGGGTGGCCGGCCGCGCGGCATCGGGCCGCGCGGATGCCGGAGTGGACGCGGCGGCTCACGCGGGAGCTCGATACGTTCGCCGAGCAGAACGCGACCACCACCCTGCCCGTGCCCATCGCCCTCAACCAGCCCCCCGAGCCCCTGCGCCTCGGGCCCTCCGACGACGCCGAGTGGGCCGCGTTCACCGCAGAGGCCGTGCTCGCCGCCTCCGGGGAGCTCTTCCGGGGGCTCGCGCCCGCCCTGCGGCTGCGCGCCGCCGTCGATCTCGCCTGGAACTCCCTCGCCGGCCAGATCGCCGCCGCCGCCGACCGCGCCCCCGAGGTCGAGTCCGCCGTCCTGCCCCTGCGCGCCCGGATCTCCGTACGCGCCGGTCTCGGCAACCTCGCCACCGGCCTGCGCCCGCCCGCCACCGGCCACGACAACCCGCACTACTTCGACGACGCCGCCTGCGTCCGCGCCGCCATCCTCGCCGTCGTCCATCCGGGCGATCCCCAATCCGCCGCAGAACTCGCCGAGTTCGACGCCCGGTACACCCAGGACGGGGACGGCGTGCACGGCGCCCGCGCCATGGCCGCGGCCGTCGCGGCGGCGCTCGGCGGGGCGGGCGTCGACGACGCCGTGGAGGCCGCGCTCGCCCAGCTCCCGCCCGCCACCGAGATCGGCCGCAACGCCCAGCACGCCGTCAAGACCGCCCGCACCGCGAGCAGCGCCTTCGAGCTCGTCCCGCTGCTGGAGCACGAGATCGTCGACCACGTCTACAGCTACGGCATCGCCGCCGCCGAGACCGTCCCCGTGGCCCTCGCCCTGGCCACCGCGGCCCAGGGCCAGGTCGCCGCGGCCGTCCCCGCCGCCGCCTGCCTCTCCCGGGTCGCCGATTCGGCCCCCGCCCTCGTCGGGGCCCTGACCGGCGCACTCGGCGGCGCGGACGCGATCCCCGCGACCTGGCGCGAGGCGTGCCGCACCCTCGCGGGCTGCGCCCTGCCGCGCCTCGCGGGCACCGATCTCGTCGAACTCGCCGAGCGCCTCGCACCCACGGAACTGACCATCCAAGGTGGACAATTCCGGCATGACGACCACAGTGGCCGGGAGGGTCACCACACTCGAGGACAGGATCACGGGCAGTCTCGTCGGAGCGGCCGTCGGTGACGCGCTCGGCGGTCCGGTCGAGGGGTACAGCCCCGACCAGATCGTCCAGCGCCACGGCGGCCGGGTCACCGGCATCGTCGGCCCCTGGAACGGCGCCCGCTGGCGCACCGCGCGCCCCCTCGCCCCGTACCACAAGGGCAACGGACACGTCACCGACGACACCCTGATGACCCACGCGCTGATCCGCGTGTACGACACGGTCCGCGACCACCTCGACGCGTACGCGACGGCCGATCACCTCGTCCCCCAGCTCATCGGGAACCCGGTCTGGATCCCCGAGCTCGAGACCGAGGCGCTCCCCCTCCAGCGGATCTTCCTCGCCGAGAAGTGGCTCGTCGCCCGGCTGCACTACGGGCACGTGGATCCGCGCGAGGCGGGCAACGGAAACATCGTCAACTGCGGTGCGGCGATGTACATGGCGCCCGTCGGGCTGGTCAACGCCGCCCATCCGCGGGCCGCGTACGCCGAGGCCCTGGATCTCGCCGGGGCGCACCAGTCGTCGTACGGGCGAGAGGCGGCGGGGGTCTTCGCGGCGGCGGTCGCGGCGGCCTGCGCACCGGGGGCGACCCCGGAGTCGGTGGTCGAGACGGCGGTGTCGCTGGCCAAGGACGGCACCCAGGCGGCGATCGAGGCCGTGGCCGAAGTCGCGCCCCGCCACGCCGACTTCGAGTCGGCGCTCGTCCCGCTACGGGAGGCGGTCGCGCCGTTCGACACCGTCGGCCCGGACTACCGCTCGCCGTCCCTCGGCGCCCGGCGCCCCTCCCGGCTGCACTCGATCGAGGAGCTGCCCATCGCGCTGGGGATGCTGCTGATCGGGGGCGGCGACTACCGGCGTACGGTCCTGGGCGCCGTCAACTACGGCCGTGACTGCGACTCGATCGCCACGATGGCCGGCGCGATCGTGGGCGCGCTGCACGGCGAGGCGGCGGTCCCGGCCGAATGGGCGACGGCGGTCGCCGAGGCGAGCCGACTGGACCTGCGGGCCCCCGCGACGGTCCTGGCCGAGGTCACCCGGGAGATCTTCGCCCGGGACGTGGCCCGCCGCCGCGCCCACGAATCGGCGTTCGCCGCCCTGACGGAGCCGGCCGGCCCGGCGGACGTGATGGAGGTGAAGGACGTGATGGAGGTGAAGGACGTGCCGCCGGCCACCCCGGTCACCCGAGCCCACCCCGCAACCCCCACCACCCTCACGGACCCCACATGACCCTCCGCCTCACCTGGGTCCAGCCCGAGGACCTCGTCGCCCATGAGCTGCGCCAAGCCCACGAGGACGGCCGCGCCCCACACACCCTCGAGTTCCAGTGGCTCTCCCACGGCGGCCACCCCGCTCCACCCGCCTCCGGCGCCTCCCCCACCCCCGCTCCCCATCTGCGTCCCCTGGCCGAGCGGCTCCTCTCCGACCTGGCCGCCCTCCCCAGCCCGCTCGCGGCCCGGGAGCCCAGCGGCCTCGACGCGATCGTCGCCGCCTGCCCGGAGTGGCCCCACACGCCACCGGCCGGCCCCTGTCCCGCGGACGACCGGCTGCGCAGCGCCCTGCACGCCGCCTGGCTCGGCCGGGCCGCGGGGTGTCTGCTGGGGAAGCCGGTCGAGAAGCTGCCGCTGGCCGGCATCCGGGCCCTCGCGCGGGCCGCCGGCAACTGGCCCCTGGTCGGCTGGTTCACCGCGCGCGGCGTGCCCGCCGAGCTCACCGCCGCGTACCCCTGGAACAGACGCTCCGCGCCGACCTCGCTCGCCGAGAACATCGACGGGATGCCCGAGGACGACGACCTCAACTACCCCCTGCTCAATCTGCTGCTCCTGCGGCGGTACGGCGCGGACTTCACCACCGCCGACGTCGCCCGGCTCTGGCTCGACGAGCTGCCCGCCGGGCGGACGTTCACCGCCGAGCGGGTCGCGTACCGCAATCTCCTCGACGGCGTCGAGCCCCCGCTGACGGCCGTCGTCCGCAACCCCTTCCGTGAGTGGATCGGCGCCCAGATCCGCGCCGACGTGCACGGCTGGACGCACCCCGGCGACCCCGGGGCCGCCGCCGCACAGGCCTACCGTGACGCCTCCCTCACCCACACGGCCAACGGCCTGTACGGGGCGCTGTTCGCCGCCGCCGTGATCGCCACCGCCGCGACCGGCACGGCCGATGTCCATCAGTGCCTCGCCGCCGGCCTCACCGTCGTCCCGCCCGGCTCGCGCCTCGCCCACGCCGTCCGTCTCGGCATCGACACCGCGCGGCGCCACCAGGACTTCGACACCGTCGCCGACCGCCTCCACGACGCCCTCGGCGCGTACCACTGGGTGCACGCCGTCCCGAACGCCGCTCTGGTCGCCGCCGCCCTCACCCACGCCGACGGCGACTTCTCCCGCTCCATCTGCGCCGCGGTCTCCGGCGGCTGGGACACCGACTCCAACGGCGCCACCGCCGGGTCGGTCGCCGGGCTGCTCGCCGGCCACCCGGACCGGATCCCCGCCCGCTGGACGGACCCGCTCAAGAACCGGCTCGCCACCTCCGTCGGCGGCTTCGACGGCATCGGCTTCGACACGCTCGCCGCACTCACCCTCCGGGAGGTACACCCCGTATGACCAGCATCGTCGTGCTCGGCAGCACCAACATGGACCTGGTCGCCTATGTGGCCAGGGCCCCGGCCCGGGGCGAGACCGTCACCGGCCGGGAGTTCCGTACGGTCCCCGGCGGCAAGGGCGCCAACCAGGCCGTCGCCGCCGCCCGGGCCGGAGCCGAGGTGGCGATGGTCGGCGCGGTCGGCACGGACGACTTCGGGGTACGGCTCCGGGCCGCGCTCGACGGCGCCGGCGTCGACACCGACCTGCTGCGCACCGCCGAGGGCCCCTCCGGCACCGCCCATATCGTCGTCGACGACGAAGGGGGCAACGCCATCGTCGTCATCCCCGGCGCCAACGCCAGCGTCACCTCCCTCTCCCACGGCGACGAGGCCCTGATCGGCAACGCCGACGCGCTGCTCCTCCAGCTCGAACTGCCCATGTCGGTGGTGACGGAGGGCGCCCTGACCGCCCGCCGCCTCGGGGTACGGACGATCCTCACCCCCGCGCCCGCCCGGCCGCTGCCGCCCGAACTCCTCGCCGCCACCGACCTGCTGGTTCCCAACGAACACGAGGCCGCCGCCCTCACCGGGGTCTCCGACCCGTACGCGGCGGCCGAGGCGCTGCTGCGGGACGTGCCCGAGGTGGTGATCACGCTCGGGGCGCGCGGCAGTCTGTACGCCTCCCGCGAGGCGCAGCCGGTCGCCGTCCCCGCGCCGCGGGTGACGGCCGTGGACACGACCGCCGCCGGGGACACCTTCGTCGGCGCCCTGGCCGTCGCCCTCGGCGAGGGCCGGCCGGTGCCCGGCGCCCTGGCCTGGGCGTCGGTCGCGGCCGCGATGTCGGTCCAGCGGCCGGGGGCCTCGTCCTCGATGCCGTACCGCTCCGAGATCGACATGGAGACCAACTCGCGAATGGATGCCCTGTGACCCAGCCACGGCACCAGCCCCCGCAGCCCCCGCCCCAACCCCTGCACGGACTCCGCGTCCTCGATCTCGCCACCCTCTTCGCGGGGCCCATCGCCGCCACCATGCTCGGCGACTTCGGTGCCGACGTCATCAAGATCGAGCATCCCCGCAGGCCCGACCCGTCCCGGGGCCACGGCCCCGCCAAGGACGGCGTCGGGCTGTGGTGGAAGGTCCTGGGCCGCAACAAGCGCACGGTCACCCTCGACCTCTCCACCCCCGGCGGCCGCGACACCCTGCTGCGGCTCGCCGCCACCGCCGATGTCATCGTGGAGAACTTCCGCCCCGGCACCCTGGAGAAATGGGGCCTGGGCTGGGAAGAGCTCTCCACCGTCAACCCCCGGCTGGTCCTCACCCGGGTCACCGGCTTCGGCCAGTTCGGTCCGTACGCGCACCGGCCCGGCTTCGGCACGCTCGCCGAGGCGATGAGCGGCTTCGCCGCCATCACCGGCGAGCCGGACGGTCCGCCCACCCTGCCGCCGTTCGGCCTCGCCGACTCGATCACCGCCCTGGCCACCGCGTACGCCGTGATGACCGCGCTCAGCGCGCGCGAGCGCACCGGGCGCGGCCAGGTCGTCGACATGGCGATCATCGAGCCGATCCTCTCCGTCCTCGGCCCGCACGCCCTCTGGTACGACCAGCTCGGCTACGTCCAGCCCCGCACCGGCAACCGCACCCGCAACAACGCCCCCCGCAACACCTATCGCACCGCCGACGGCTCCTGGGTCGCCGTCTCCACCTCCGCCCAGTCGATCGCCGAACGGCTGATGCATCTGGTCGGCCGGCCCGAGCTGATCGACGAGGAGTGGTTCGCCACCGCCGCGGGGCGGGTCGCGCACGCGGACGTCCTGGACGAGGCCGTCGGCTCCTGGATCGCCCGGCACACCCGCGACGAGGCGCTGGCCGCGTTCGAGAAGGCCGAGGCGGCGATCGCGCCGGTCTACGACATCCGGGACGTGCTGGCCGATCCGCAGTTCCAGGCCCTGGACACCATCACCGAACTCCCCGATCCCGAGCTGGGCACGATCCGGATGCAGAACGTCCTCTTCCGGCTCTCCGAGACCCCCGGGGCCATCCGCTGGCCGGGCCGCCCGCACGGCGCCGACACCGCCGACGTCCTCGCCGAGCTGGGCCTGTCCCCCGCCGAGATCACCGCCCTGGCCACCGAAGGCGCGCTATGACGACCCCGCTGACCTGGCTGTACGTCCCCGGCGACCGGCCCGAGACGGTCCGCAAGGCGCTCGCCTGCGGCGCGGACGTGGTCATCGTCGACCTGGAGGACGCGGTGGCCCCCGAGCGCAAGGCGTACGCCCTTGCCGCCACGGCCGAGCTGCTCACCACCCGCCACGACGTCCCGGTCCACGTCCGGGTCCACGCCGAGCCGGACATCGAGGCCCTGTGTGCCCTGCCCGGTCTGGCCGCCCTGCGGCTGCCGAAGACCGCCACCCCGTCCCAGGTCCACCGCGCGGCCGCCCTCGCCCCGGGCGTCGCGCTCCACCCCCTGCTGGAGTCCGCGCTCGCCGTGGAACACGCCTATGCCATCGCCACCGCCCACCCTTCCGTGGCGGGCATCGCCCTCGGCGAGGCGGATCTGCGCGCCGATCTGGGCGTACGGGACGAGGCCGGGCTGCTGTGGCCGCGCAGCCGGGTCGTGGTCGCCGCCCGGGCGGCCCGGCTGCCGCCCCCCGCCCAGTCGGTGCACCCCGACATCCGGGACCTGGAGGGGCTCGCCGCGAGCTGCGCGCAGGGCAGGGCGCTGGGCTTCATGGGCCGGGCGGCGATCCACCCGTGCCAGCTGCCGGTCATCGAACGGGCCTATCTGCCGACCGCCGAGGAGGTCGCATCGGCGCGGGAGATCGTGCACGCCGCGGCGGACCGGGAGGGCGCCCAGGCACTGGCGGACGGCCGTTTCGTCGACCCGGCGCTGGTGGCCTGCGCGCACCGGACCCTGACCCTGGCCCACCGCCTGTGACACGCGACGGGGCCGCCGGACCTGTGCGGTCCGACGGCCCCGTACGACGGCCATGCCCTGCTCAGCCCTTGGCGGTCGACCCCGATCCGGAGTTCTCGGCCTGCTCCGGCGAACTCTTCGGCTCCTCGGCGGAGCCGGAGTCACCGGAGGCGGCGTCCCCCACCCCGTCCTCGGCCGGAGCGTCGTCCTCGTCCTTGCCGGCGTCGACGGCGGCCGCGTCCTTCGACGGCTCCACGACCGCCTCCCGGCCGGGCCGCACCCGGGCGGAGATCACGATGTACGCCACGGCCAGCACGAAGACGACGATCGCGGTCCAGACATTGAGCCGCAGACCCAGCACATGGTGCGCCTCGTCGACCCGCATGTACTCGATCCAGCCGCGGCCGGCGCAGTAGGCGGCGACGTACAGCGCGAACGCCCGGCCGTGGCCCAGCTTGAAGCGGCGGTCCGCCCAGATCACAAGAAGCGCGACGCCGATGCACCACAGCGACTCGTAGAGGAAGGTCGGGTGGTAGATCCCGGCCTCCCGGTTCGCGCCCGCGGTGATCTTCAGGCCCCAGGGCAGATCGGTCGGCTTGCCGTACAGCTCCTGGTTGAACCAGTTGCCCCAGCGGCCGATGGCCTGGGCGAAGGCGATGCCGGGCGCGAGGGCGTCGGCGTACGCGGGCAGCGGGATGCCCCGGCGGCGGCAGCCGATCCAGGCGCCGACCGCGCCGAGCGCGATGGCGCCCCAGATGCCGAGGCCGCCCTCCCAGATCTTGAAGGCGTCGACCCAGTTCTCACCCTCGCTGAAGTACAGCTGGTAGTCGGTGATCACGTGGTAGAGGCGGCCGCCGACGAGGCCGAAGGGCACGGCCCAGACGGCGATGTCAGCCACGGTGCCGGCTTTGCCGCCGCGGGCGACCCAGCGCTTGTTGCCGTACCAGACGGCGACGAAGACACCGATGATGATGCAGAACGCGTAGCCGCGCAGCGGGAGGGGTCCGAGATGGATCACTCCGGTCGACGGGCTGGGAATGTAGGCAAGGTCCATGGCAGACCCGACGCTACCGTGCCGGGTGGGCGAAGCGGCAACCCCACCCGGCTACGTATGAGTAACGGGGTCAGCCGGCCGTGGGGGAATTCGGCTTCCGGGTCTTGTTGGCCTCGTCGACCCACTTCTTCAGGTTCTCCGGGGAAATCTGCTCGTTCCCCTTCGACGGGAAGATCGATTCTCCGTTGAGCAGCAGGGTCGGGGTGCCCTGGAAGTTGCCCTTCCGGAAGGCCTCGTCCGACTTCTCCACCCAGCTGTCGTGCGTGCCCTCCTGCACACAGCTGCGGAAGGCGGGGGTGTCGAGCCCCTTCACCTTCCCGGCCAGCTCGATCAGCCGGTCGTTCTTGCCGAAGGCGTCGTCGGGCTCTGGCGGCTGGTTGATGTACAGCTCGTCGTGGTACGGCGTGAACTTTCCGGCATCCTGCGCGCAGGCGGCGGCGTTGGCGGCGCGCAGGGAGCCACTGCCGCCCATGTTCCGGTCGATGAGCGTGACCAGGCGGTATTCGACCTTGAGCTTCTTGGCCGCCTCCAGCTCGTGGATGGTGTCCCGGAACGCGTTCTCGACGGAGGCGCACGCGGGGCAGCGGAAGTCCTCCCAGATCGTGAGCGTGGACGGGGCGTCGGGCGAGCCGGTCGGGATCGCCAGCTGTTCGTCGCCGTTGGCGCCGGTGGGGGCGACGACGGGGCCGGTGGCGGTGTCACCGTCGCCCTTGCCGCCGGTGTTGGCGGCGATCACGCCGACGACCGTGGCCAGGGCCAGCACACCCACCACAGCGGCCGACACGAGCAGCAGGCGCCGTCGCTTCTCGCGTGCCTTCTGCCGCTCGCGCTCCTCCTGGAGCCGCTCCCGGGCGCTTCGCTTTGCATCACGGTTCTTCTCGCTCACGCCTCGCAAACGAACCGGGGAGGCACGTGCGTGCCTCCCCGGTCCCACTTCCACCCGTTCGGACTACGAATCGCGGCGGACGCCCTCGGCGAGTTCGGCCGCCAGTTCGCGTACGGCGGCCACGCCGGACGCGTGGTCGTCGGCGTCCAGCATCCGCTTGACGAAGGCGGAGCCGACGATGACGCCGTCGGCGAAGCCCGCGACCTCCTTCGCCTGGGTGGCGTTGGAGACTCCGAGGCCGACGCAGACGGGCAGCTCGCTCGTGGCCCGGGTGCGCCGGACCAGGTCGGCAGCCTGCTCGCCGACGGACTCGCGGGTGCCGGTGACGCCCATCAGCGAGGCGGCGTAGACGAAACCGGAGCCGGCCGAGGTGATGGTGGCGAGGCGTTCGTCCTTGCTGCTGGGGGCGACGACGAAGACGGTGGCGAGGCCGTGCTTGTCGGCGTGCTCGCGCCACAGCGCGGACTCCTGCACCGGCAGGTCGGGCAGGATGCAGCCGGCGCCGCCGGCCTCGGCGAGCTCGGCGGTGAAGCGTTCGACGCCGTAGCGGTCGATGGGATTCCAGTACGTCATGACCAGCACCGGCTTGCCGCTGGCCGCGAAGGCCTCCTTGACCGTGCGCATCACGTCCGCGATCTTGACGCCGCCGCGCAGGGCGATGTCGTCGGCGGTCTGGATGACCGGGCCGTCGAGGACGGGGTCGCTGTGCGGAAGGCCGACCTCGACGATGTCGGCGCCGCCGTCGAAGACGGCCTTGACGGCGTCGATGCCGTCGTCGACGGTCGGGAAACCGGCCGGCAGGTAGGCGATGAGCGCGGCCCGGTTCTCGGACTTCGCCTTGGCCAGCGTGTCGCTGAGCAGCTGGATGGTCCCGCTCACTTGGAGTCCCCCTCGGTCTCGGAGCCGTCGTACAGCCCGAAGTAGCGGGCGGCGGTGTCCATGTCCTTGTCGCCGCGGCCGGACAGGTTGACCACGATCAGCCCGTCCTTGCCGAGCTCCCGGCCGACCTCCAGCGCGCCGGCGAGGGCGTGCGCGGACTCGATGGCCGGGATGATGCCCTCCGTGCGGGAGAGCAGCCGCAGGGCCTGCATGGCGGCGTCGTCGGTGACAGCGCGGTACTCGCCGCGGCCGGTGTCCTTGAGGTAGGAGTGCTCCGGGCCGATGCCGGGGTAGTCCAGACCGGCCGAGATCGAGTACGGCTCGGTGATCTGGCCCTCGTCGTCCTGGAGGACGTACGACCGGGAACCGTGCAGGATGCCCGGCTCGCCGGCGGTGAGGGTGGCGGCGTGTTCGCCGGTCTCGACGCCGTGCCCGGCGGGCTCGCAGCCGATCAGGCGGACCCCGGCGTCCGGGATGAAGGCGTGGAAGAGGCCGATGGCGTTGGAGCCGCCGCCGACGCAGGCGACGGCCGCGTCGGGCAGCCGGCCGGCCCGCTCCAGGATCTGGCGGCGGGCCTCGACGCCGATGACGCGGTGGAAGTCGCGGACCATCGCCGGGAAGGGGTGGGGGCCGGCGACCGTGCCGAAGAGGTAGTGGGTGCGGTCCACGTTGGCGACCCAGTCGCGGAACGCTTCGTTGATGGCGTCCTTGAGGGTGCGGCTGCCGGAGGTGACGGGGACGACCTCGGCGCCGAGCATCCGCATCCGGGCGACGTTGAGCGCCTGGCGCTGGGTGTCGATCTCGCCCATGTAGATGGTGCAGTCGAGGCCGAAGAGCGCGCAGGCGGTGGCGGTGGCGACGCCGTGCTGGCCGGCGCCGGTCTCGGCGATGACGCGGGTCTTGCCCATGCGCTTGGTGAGCAGGGCCTGCCCGAGCACGTTGTTGATCTTGTGTGAGCCGGTGTGGTTGAGGTCCTCCCGCTTGAGGAAGACCCGGGCGCCGCCGGCGTGCTCGGCGAACCGGGGCACCTCGGTCAGCGCGCTGGGCCGGCCGGTGTAGTGGACCATCAGGTCGTTCAGCTCGGCCGCGAAGGCGGGATCGGCCTTGGCCTTCTCGTACTCGACGGCGACCTCGTCCACCGCGGCGACGAGCGCCTCGGGGATGAACTTGCCGCCGTAGGCGCCGAAGTACCCCTCCGCGTCGGGGACGTGCCCCTGGGGGTCCGGAATGAAGAACTCGCTGGACATGCGACTGCTCCTCGCGGGGCGGGTGCCCCGTGTGACGTGCGGTTCGATGGCGACGTTATGCGCGCGATCGGCCGCCGTCCCGGGTGGGCAATCGTCCTCCGGACGGGTCAGATCGCGCGCGTGAGGCGCGGGCGCCATCGCATGCCGTTGACTTGGCCCGGCTCGTCGCCGATCACGTACCGCACGCGACGCCCGTGCACACGCCGCGCGGGCGCGCGGCAGCCGCGGGGGCGGCAGCCGGGGGCGAGGCGGGCGGCGATGGGCATGGCGGGGTCAGCTCCGGCCGTGGCGCAGGGCCGGATGGGCGCCGGCGGCGACCAGATCGGCGACGGCGGCCTTCGGGTCGCGGCCGGTGACCAAGGACTCGCCGACCAGGACCGCGTCGGCGCCGGCGTTGGCGTAGGCGATCAGGTCGTGCGGGCCGCGGATGCCGGACTCGGCGATCTTGACGATGCCGGCCGGGATCTCGGGTACGACGCGCTCGAAGGTGGAGCGGTCGACCTTGAGGGTCTTCAGGTCGCGCGCGTTGACGCCGATGATGCGGGCGCCCGCGTCGACGGCCCGCTCGACCTCCTCCTCGTCGTGGACCTCGACCAGCGGCGTGAGGCCGATGGACTCGGCCCGCTCGATCAGGGAGACCAGGGCCTCCTGCTCGAGCGCGGCGACGATGAGCAGCGCCAGGTCGGCGCCGTACGCCCGCGCCTCCCAGAGCTGGTACGCGGTGACGATGAAGTCCTTGCGCAGGACGGGGATGTCGACCCGGCCGCGGACGGCCTCCAGGTCGGCGAGGGAGCCGCCGAAGCGGCGCTGTTCGGTGAGGACGGAGATGACGGCCGCGCCGCCCGCCTCGTAGTCCGCGGCGAGACCCGCGGGGTCGGCGATCGCGGCAAGAGCGCCCTTCGACGGGCTGGAGCGCTTGACCTCGCAGATGACCTGGACGCCGTCGCCGCGCAGGGCGGCGACTCCATCCCTGGCCTGCGGTGCCTTCGCGGCGCGCTCCTTGAGCTCGTCGAGGGAGACCCGCGCCTGCCGCTCTGCGAGGTCGGCGCGCACGCCTTCGATGATCTCGTCGAGCACACTCACGCGAGAGGCCCCCTTCCGGGACGGTGATGTAGATCGATGTGGGCCAGGATCAGCCATCTCGATGGTATCCGCAGGACGGCGAAGCGCCCGCATCCGGTTGACGACCATCCCACTACCTGGGACTTCTCCGACGGGCTCAGGGGGCGAGGGCGGCCCCGAAGGGAAGGTTCCGTACGACTGTGAAGGCCACCAGAACGGCTCCCAGGGCCCACCACCAGACGGGGCCCAGGGTGATCCGGACGGGGAGCCCGCGGGCGGCGCGAACCAGCCAGAGGGTCATCAGGACGGCGAAGATGCCGTAGCCGGCGACGGCGAGCGCGTTGGCGCCGAGGGCGGTGGCGATGTCGCCGTGGACGACGGCGTGGGCGCTGCGCAGGCCGCCGCAGCCGGGGCAGAGGATGCCGGTGAAGCGCAGCATCGGGCAGACGGGGTAGTGGCCCGGTTCGTTCGGGTCGACCAGGCCAACGTACGTCCAGGCGGCGGCGACGGCGGTGAGGGTGCCGAGGGGGGCGGCGAGCCGCCGGGCGATCGGCGGGGCGGGCGGCGGGGCTACGGGCTGAGGCTGGGCGTCCACGCGGTGATTGTCCCCGTCGACGCGCGAAGGCGCAGCCCGGCCTCGCCGGACTGCGCCTTCGGACAAGGCCGCGGGGGCCTCAGGACGCGCTCTGCGCCGCGGCGGCGGCGCGGGCCTGGACCTGGGCCTCCGACTCCTTGGGCATGCCGAGGCCGGCCATCTTCATCGCGAGGCCGACGACACCGCCGAGCAGGACGACGGCCATGCCGGCCCAGAAGCCGAGCGGGTTGGCCGCGACCATGAAGACTCCGGCGATGCAGAAGCCGATGAAGGAGATGGTGACACCGGTCCAGGCGGCCGGGGTGTGTCCGTGGGCGCTGCCCGCCATGAGTTTGCTCCTCGTTGCTGGTGCTGGGTGAGGTCCCGCCGAATGCGGACACTCGCCGCCCATTGTCCCGTACGGGGGGCCATGGGCGTGATCTGGGGGTGGGGGCGGGGCTCAGGCCTCGCGGGTGGGGTCCTCGCCGCGGTCGAGCGCCTTCCAGAGGTCCTCGGGGCGGTCGGGGTCGACGGCCGCCTGGGCCTTGCGGGGGCGGGGGGCGCCGTCGCGTTCGTACCGGCCGCCCATCGAGGGCCACGCCTTGCCGTAGCGCAGCGCGAGCAGTCCGGCGAGCAGGATGAGCGCTCCGGCGCCGACGGTGACGTAGGGCCAGGCCGTGTGGGTGAGCGCGGTGACGGTGGCGGCGGTGTCGCCGGTGGTCCGGGCCGCCTTCTCGTCGAGGGCGGCGCTGTCGGAGGCGCCGAGCAGGGCGGCGGCGGCCGCGCCGGCGCCGCTCAGCGCGAGCAGTCCGGAGACGAGCAGCCGGCCGCCGCTGCGGACGGCGAAGACGGCGACCAGGGCGGCGAGGCCGACGACGGCGAGCGCGGAGGGGACGCCGGTGACGTCGCCGCCGGAGGCTTCCAGCGGGACGGTGCCGCCGCCGACCGCTGTCGTGCCC
The DNA here is from genome assembly GCF_055639315.1 of Streptomyces sp. NPDC039465. Taxonomy (NCBI): domain Bacteria; kingdom Bacillati; phylum Actinomycetota; class Actinomycetes; order Kitasatosporales; family Streptomycetaceae; genus Streptomyces; species Streptomyces sp. NPDC039465. The sequence goes on from NZ_JBVKAP010000001.1 coordinate 282,994, forward strand.
TGGGCCCAGATCTGGCCCGAGGAGAGCAGCGCGACGGTGGCTCCGGCACCGCCCAGGACGAGGGCCGCGGCGAGGCTGCGCCGGCCGCCGGTGGCGGCGCGGGCGGCTCCGGCGCGCGCGGCGCGGGGCTGGGGTACGGGTACGGCACTCACGTACCCCACTATCCCTTACGCCGTCAGGCGCCGTTCATCCGGTTGGCGGTGTGGACGGCGCGGAGCACCGCGGCTGCTTTGTTGCGGCATTCGTTGTCCTCGGCGACCGGGTCGGAGTCGGCGACGACACCGGCTCCGGCCTGCACGTACGCGGTGCCGTCGCGCAGCAGGGCGGTGCGGATGGCGATGGCGGTGTCGGAGTCGCCGGCGAAGTCGAGATATCCGACACATCCGCCGTACAGGCCGCGCCGGGACGGCTCGAGCTCCTCGATGATCTGCATGGCGCGGGGCTTGGGGGCGCCGGAAAGGGTGCCGGCGGGGAAGCAGGCGGTGAGCACGTCGAAGGCGGTGCGGCCTTCGGCGACCCGGCCGGTGACGGTCGAGACGATGTGCATGACGTGTGAGTACCGCTCGATCGACATGAAGTCGACGACCTCGACGGAGCCGGGCTCGCAGACCCGGCCCAGGTCGTTGCGGCCGAGGTCGACGAGCATCAGGTGCTCGGCGCGCTCCTTGGGGTCGGCGAGGAGCTCCTCGGCGAGGTCGTGGTCCTCCTGCGGGGTGGCGCCGCGGTGCCGGGTGCCGGCGATGGGGTGGAGCATGGCCTGCCCGTCCTCGACCTTGACCAGGGCCTCGGGGCTGGAGCCGACGACGTCGAAGCCGTTCTGGAACCGGAAGAGGTACATGTACGGCGACGGGTTGGTGGCCCGCAGGACGCGGTAGACGTCGAGCGCGGAGGCGGTGCAGGGGGTCTCGAACCGCTGTGAGGGGACCACCTGGAAGGCCTCGCCCGCGCGGATGCGCTCCTTGATGTCCTCGACGGCTTCCTGGTACGCGGGGCCGCCCCACAGGGCGGTGTACTCGGGCAGCGCGGAGTCGGGCAGCGCGGCCGGGGTCGTGGCGACGGCCCCGGAGAGGTCGGCCTCCATGGCGTCGAGGCGGGCGACGGCGTCCGCGTAGGCCTCGTCGACGCCGGTGTCGAGGTCGTTGTGGTTGATCGCGTTGGCGATGAGCAGGACCGTGCCGTCCCAGTGGTCGAGGACGGCGAGGTCGCTGGTGAGGAGCATGGTCAGCTCGGGGAGCTTCAGGTCGTCCTGGGTGCTCTCGCCGATGCGTTCCAGGCGGCGCACGATGTCGTAGCCGAGGTAGCCGACCATGCCGCCGGTGAAGGGAGGCATGCCCGCCACGAGATCGCGCGGGGTGTGCAGGGTCTCGACGGTGGCGCGCAGGGCTTTGAGCGGGTCGCCGTCGAGGGGGACGCCGACCGGCGGGGTGCCGAGCCAGTGCGCCTCGCCGTCCTGGACGGTGAGGGTGGCGTCGCTGCGGACGCCGATGAAGGAGTACCGCGACCAGGAGCGGCCGTTCTCGGCGGATTCCAGCAGGAACGTGCCGGGGCGCTCGGCGGCGAGCTTGCGGTAGAGCCCGACCGGGGTGTCGCCGTCCGCGAGGAGCCTGCGGCTGACCGGGATGACGCGGCGGTCGGCCGCCAGCTTGCGGAAGGTGTCGAGATCCATGGCGGCTACTTTCCCAGCGGGAGGACGTCGGCGTCGAAGCAGGTGCGGGCGCCGGTGTGGCAGGCGGCCCCCACCTGGTCGACCTTGACCAGGACGGTGTCGGCGTCGCAGTCGAGGGCGACGGACTTGACGTGCTGGACGTGGCCGGAGGTGTCGCCCTTGACCCAGTACTCCCCGCGGCTGCGGGACCAGTAGGTGCAGCGGCCGGTGGTGAGGGTGCGGTGCAGGGCCTCGTCGTCCATCCAGCCCAGCATCAGCACCTCGCCGGTGTCGTACTGCTGCGCGATGGCGGGCACGAGACCGTCGGGGCTCCGCTTGAGGCGGGCGGCGATGGCCGGGTCCAGATTGCTGGGCGTGCTGGTCATGACGCCATTGTGCCGTGGGCCACGGACAACGACGGCGGAGCGTCCACTGGGCGGACCGGCCCCGGCGGTCGTACGCTGGCGGGCATGTCGACCCATGCCAAGCGTGAACGACTTCTGCTCGCCGATCTGTTGGAGGCGGCCGGCCCTGATGCCCTGACGCTGTGCGACGGCTGGCAGACCCAGGACCTCGCCGCCCATGTGGTGGTGCGCGAGCGACGGCCCGACGCGGCCGCCGGGGTGCTGCTTCCGTTGCTCAAGGACCGGCTGGAGCGGGTGCAGGCCGAATTCGCCTCGAAGCCGTACGAGGAGCTGATCCAGCTCATCCGTACGGGTCCTCCGCGGATGTCCCCGTTCACGATCAAACAGGTCGACGAGGGCGCGAACACGGTCGAGTTCTATGTGCACGCGGAGGACGTCCGGCGGGCGCAGCAGGACTGGACGGCGCGTGAGCTGGATCCGGTCTTCGCGGACGCGCTGTGGGCGCGGCTGGAGCGGACGGCGAAGGTGCTGTGCCGCAGGGCGCCGGTGGGTCTGGTGCTGCGCCGGCCGAACGGGCAGACAGTGGTGGCGCACCGCGGCACGCCGGTGGTGACGGTGTCCGGTGAGCCGGGTGAGCTGGTCATGTTCGCGTTCGGCCGGCAGGACGCGGCGCGGGTGGACATCGAGGGCGACAAGGACGCGATCGACCGGCTGCACGAGACGAAGCAGCTGGGGATCTGATCCGACGGGGTCTGGCGGCGGTCTAGCGGGGCAGTTCGGCCCGGCGCAGGGCCCGTACGGACAGGGCGTACACGCCGCCCAGCGCGCAGATCGCCGCGCTGGCGGTGAAGACCGGGCCCAGGCCCCACAGGCCCACCGCCGCGCCGGTGAGGGGGAAGCTCAGCGGGGCGACGCCGAGGCTGAAGAAGTGGGACACGGAGGTGACCCGGCCCAGGTAGGCGGGGTCGCACTCGGTCTGCGTGAGCGCGCCGCACAGGGCGCCGCTGAGTCCGGCGAGCAGGCCGACGGAGAGGGCGACGACGACGGCGACCGGGAGCAGGGGAACGTACGCGAGGGCGGCGATCGAGCCCGCTCCGAGCGTGATGGTCCACGCCATGACGGCCCCCGCGCGCGGTATCCGGCCCTTGACGGTCAGCAGCAGGGAGGCCGCACCGGCTCCGGTGCCGAAGCCCGCGAGGACCCAGCCGATGCCGGCGGCGCCCCAGCCGCGCGCGTCGGCCAGGAGCGCGAGACCGACGTTGAGCGGGCCGACGAAGCCGAGGTCGCTCAGCGCGATGACGATCATCAGCGGGCCGAGGACCTGGTGGCGCCGGATGTAGCGCAGGCCGTCGGCGAGGTCGCGCAGGGCGGTGCCGTCGGCGCCCACGGCGCGGCCCCCGGGCAGGGGTGCCACGCGCAGGGCGAGGAGCAGGGGCAGGGAGAACGCGAAGAGGAGTGCGGCGGTCCCGAACGCCGCGGCGGCCCCGCCGAGGGCGACGGCGAGTCCGCCGAGCGGTGCGCCGAGGACGAGACCGGCACGGTAGGCGAGGCCGCGCATGCCCTGGACGCGGGCGAGCTGGTCGCGCGGGGCGATCCGGGGCGGCAGGGCGCCGACGGCGGGCATGAAGAGGGCGTCCACGCAGCCGAAGACGAGGGCGACGGCGGCGAGGACCCACAGGCCGGGCGAGGAGAGGAACAGCGCGGCGGCGACCCCGAGGACCACCAGGCAGCGGACGGTGTCGGAGACGACGACGACCCGGCGCGGCCCGAAGCGGTCGGCGATCACACCCCCGCCGAGCATGAGCAGGGCGCGCGGGACGGCGCTGACGGCGAGGACGAGCCCGGCCTCGGCGGGTGTGCCGCCGCGTACGGCGGCCCAGGACAGGGCGAGGTGGTAGACGCTGTCGCCGAGGGTGGAGGCGGTGTACGCGCCCACCCAGCGCAGGACGTTGGGGTCGCGGTGGGCGGGACGGGCCGCGGGCGCGGGGCCGGAACCGGTGCCCGGGGCTGTTGCGGCGTCGGGACCGGTGCCGGGAGCGGTGCCGGGGCCGGTGTCGGTGCCCATGCCGGTCCCGGTATCGGTGGCGCTCATGAGCGGTACGGGAAGCCGTGGAGGTGGACGGCGACGTTCTCGCGGCCCTCGGTGTCGCCGGCGGCTTCGGCGGCCCGGGCTGCCTGGTCGTACTTCCGCACGACCGCGTCCAGTTCCTCGCCGAGCGCGGCGAGTTCGGCCGCGGTCAGCCGGGGCAGCCACTCGGAGCCCATGGCGGCCGCGCGCCACTCCTGCGACCAGGTGAGGCGCTCGTCGAGGAACCGGCGGTACATGTCGTTGCGCTGTTCGGTGAGCGTGCGGCTGAGGGCCGCTCCGGCGGCGACCTTCTCGGGGGCGTCGCGCAGGTCCTCCTCCCGCACGCTGAACCCGTACGAACTGGGCTGCCACCAGCGCTCGCGTCCGTCGGTCGACTGGACCTCGGCCTCCTCGATGAGGCCGTGGTCGGCGAGCTTGCGCAGGTGGTAGCTGACGAGCGAGACGGCCTCGTCGACCTGGTCGGCGAGCTGGGATGCGGTGGCGGTGCGGGCCACGAACAGGGCCCGGTAGAGCCGCATGCGCAGCGGGTGCGCGATGGCCTTCAGGGTGCCGAGGTCGGTGATCCGGCGCGATTCGGGTGAGGTCACGTCATCGACGGTAGACAGGAAAGAAATCTTGCGCAACCAAATTTGCACAAAAAATCCTGCGCATCTCGCGGAAGAAGAAGGGCCCCCGCCGGGGCCCTTCCGTGCGGCGTTCAGCGGACCGGGTGGCCCGCCTCCCGCAGCGCGCCCTTGACCTCGGAGATCCGCAGATCGCCGAAGTGGAAGACGGAGGCCGCAAGCACCGCGTCCGCGCCCGCCGCGATGGCCGGCGGGAAGTCGGCGAGCCGGCCGGCGCCACCGGAGGCGATCACCGGGACCGTGACGTGCTTGCGCACGGCCGCGATCATCTCGGTGTCATAGCCGTCCTTGGTGCCGTCCGCGTCCATGGAGTTGAGCAGGATCTCGCCCGCGCCCAGCTCGGCGGCGCGGTGCGCCCACTCGACGGCGTCGATGCCCGTGCCGCGACGGCCGCCGTGCGTGGTGACCTCGAAGGAGCCGCCGGCCGTGCGCCGGGCGTCCACCGAGAGGACCAGGACCTGGCGGCCGAACCGCTCCGCGATCTCCTGGATCAGCTCGGGCCGGGCGATCGCCGCCGTGTTCACACCGACCTTGTCCGCGCCCGCCCGCAGCAGCTTGTCGACGTCCTCGGCCGAGCGGACCCCGCCGCCGACGGTGAGCGGGATGAAGACCTGCTCGGCGGTGCGGCGCACCACGTCGTAGGTGGTCTCCCGGTTGCCCGAGGAGGCGGTGATGTCGAGGAAGGTCAGCTCGTCGGCGCCCTCGGCGTCGTACAGCTTGGCCATCTCGACCGGGTCGCCCGCGTCGCGCAGGTTCTGGAAGTTGACGCCCTTGACGACGCGGCCGTTGTCCACGTCCAGGCAGGGAATGACCCGTACGGCGAGTGTCATCGGACCTCCCCTCGGTAGGCCTCGACCTCGACCTCGACCAGGATGCGCGGGTCGACGAAGCCGTCGACCACCATCAGGGTCGTGACGGGACGGACGGAATCGAAGAGCTCCTGGTGGGCCCGGCCCACCGCGTCGACGTCCCGTACGTGCGTCAGGAACATACGCGTGCGGATGACCGCGTCCGAGGTGAGCCCGAACTCGGCGATGGCCTCCAGCGCGGAGGTGAAGGCCACCTTCGCCTGCTCGTAGGGGTCCCCCTCGCCGTACAGGACCGTGCCCTTGAAGGACGTCGTGCCGCCGACGAGCACCCGGTCCCCCGCGGCGACCGCGCGCGCGAAGCCGAACGCGTCCTCCCAGGGGCTGCCGCTCTGGAAGCGCCGCACCTCGCTCATGACGCCACCGCCGCGAGCGCCTCTTCCAGGGTGAACGCCTTGGCGTACAGCGCCTTGCCGACGATCGCGCCCTCGACGCCCTGCGGGACCAGCGCGGACAGGGCCCGCAGGTCGTCCAGCGAGGAGACGCCGCCGGAGGCGACGACGGGCTTGTCGGTGGCGGCGCAGACGTTCTTCAACAGCTCCAGGTTGGGGCCCTGGAGGGTGCCGTCCTTGGCGATGTCGGTGACGACGTAGCGGGCGCAGCCCTCGGAGTCCAGGCGGGCCAGCGTCTCGTACAGGTCGCCGCCGTCCCGGGTCCAGCCGCGGCCGCGCAGGGTGGTGCCGCGTACGTCCAGACCGACCGCGATCTTGTCGCCGTGCTCGGCGATGACCTTGGCGACCCACTCGGGGGTCTCCAGGGCGGCGGTGCCGAGGTTGACCCGGGTGCAGCCGGTGGCGAGGGCCGCGGCGAGCGTGGCGTCGTCGCGGATGCCGCCGGAGAGCTCGACCTTGATGTCCATCGCGCCGGTCACCTCGGCGACCAGGGCGCGGTTGTCGCCGGTGCCGAACGCGGCGTCCAGGTCGACCAGGTGCAGCCACTCGGCGCCCGCGCGCTGCCAGGCGAGGGCGGCCTCCAGCGGGGAGCCGTACGAGGTCTCCGTACCGGACTCGCCGTGCACGAGCCGGACGGCCTGGCCGTCGCGGACGTCGACGGCGGGAAGCAGTTCAAGCGTGCGGGACATCAGAGCGTTCCGATCCAGTTGGTGAGGAGCTGGGCGCCGGCGTCGCCGGACTTCTCGGGGTGGAACTGCGTCGCCCACAGAGCCCCGTTCTCGACGGCCGCGACGAACGGCTCGCCGTGCGTCGCCCAGGTGACCTGGGGCGCGCGCATCGCCGGGTTGGTGACCTCGAGGCCCCACTCGCGTACGGCGTAGGAGTGCACGAAGTAGTAGCGGGTCTCGGCGTCGAGGCCGGCGAAGAGCTCACTGCCCTCGGGGGCGTCGACGGTGTTCCAGCCCATGTGCGGGACGACCGGGGCGCGCAGCGGCTCGACCGTGCCGGGCCACTCGTCGAGGCCCTCGGTCTCCACGCCGTGCTCGATCCCGCGCGCGAAGAGGATCTGCATCCCGACGCAGATGCCCATGACCGGGCGGCCGCCGGAGAGTCTGCGGCCCACGATCCAGTCGCCGCGGGCGTCCCTGAGCCCCCGCATGCAGGCGGAGAAGGCGCCGACGCCGGGGACGAGGAGCCCGTCGGCGTTCATCGCCTTGTCGTAGTCACGGGTGATCTCGACGTCGGCGCCGACGTGGGCGAGGGCCCGCTCGGCGGAGCGGACGTTGCCGAAACCGTAGTCGAACACCACGACACGCTTGGTCATGACCACACATCCAGTCGCAGCGCGCCGGCCGCCAGACACATCGCGGCGCCGATGGAGACGAGCACGATCAGGCCCTTGGGCATCTGCTGCTTGACGAAGGAGTACACGCCACCGAGGAGGAACAGCCCGACGACGATCAGGACAGTGGAAAGGCCGTTCACAGCATCCATCCGTTCTCCCCCGGAGCTGACGCCCGGGAGGTGCCCCCATCTCCGCCCGCGCGGCGCAGAGGCGCGGCTTTCGCGTTCGTCTGCGGCCCGGCGGCCGCGCGTGCGTCGCTCACAGCGCACCCTTCGTGGAGGGCAGGATGCCGGCCGCGCGCGGGTCGCGCTCGGAGGCGTAGCGCAGGGCGCGGGCGAGGGCCTTGAACTGGCACTCCACGATGTGGTGGGCGTTGCGCCCGTACGGGACGTGGATGTGCAGCGCGATCTGGGCCTGGGCGACGAAGGACTCGAAGATGTGCCGGGTCATCGTCGTGTCGTAGCTGCCGATCATCGGCGCCATGTTCTCCGGCTCGGTGTGCACCAGGTAGGGGCGGCCGGAGAGGTCGACGGTGACCTGGGCAAGGGACTCGTCCAGCGGGACCGTGCAGTTGCCGAAGCGGTAGATGCCGACCTTGTCGCCGAGCGCCTGCCGGAAGGCGGCGCCGAGTGCGAGGGCGGTGTCCTCGATGGTGTGGTGCGTGTCGATGTGCAGATCGCCGTCGGTCTTGACCGTGAGGTCGAACAGGCCGTGGCGGCCGAGCTGGTCGAGCATGTGGTCGTAGAAGCCGACGCCTGTCGACACATCGACCTTTCCGGTGCCGTCGAGGTCTATCTCGACGACGACGGAGGTCTCCTTGGTGGTCCTCTCGACCCGTCCTACGCGGCTCATGCGCTCTGCTCCTTCGGGGGTGTGGGGGTGTCCCCCACAGAACTCAGTAGTGCGCGAACCGCATCGAGGAACGCGTCGTTCTCTTCGGGGGTGCCGGCGGTGACCCGCAGCCATCCCGGTACGTCGTTGTCCCGGACCAGGACGCCCTGGTCGAGGATCCGCTGCCAGGCGGCGTGGGAGTTCTCGAACTTCCCGAACTGGACGAAGTTCGCGTCGGACGGCGTGACTTCGTAGCCGATCGCCCGCAGCTCGCTGACCAGCCGGTCCCGTTCGGTCTTCAGCTGCTCCACGTAGCCGAGGAGGGTGTCGGTGTGCTCCAGGGCGGCCAGCGCCGTGGCCTGGGTGACGGCCGACAGGTGGTACGGCAGCCGTACGAGCTGTACGGCGTCGACCACGGCCGGGTGCGCGGCGAGATAGCCCAGGCGCAGCCCCGCGGCGCCGAACGCCTTGGACATCGTGCGGGAGATCACCAGGTGCGGGCGGCCCTCGATGAGCGGCAGCAGCGAGTCGCGGTGGCTGAACTCCACATAGGCCTCGTCCACGACCACCAGGGACGGCTTGGCGGCCTGGGCGGCCTCGTACAGCGCGAGGACCGTCTCGGCCTCGACCGCGGTGCCGGTGGGGTTGTTGGGCGAGGTGATGAAGACGACGTCCGGCCGGTTCTCGGCGATCGCCTTCTCGGCGGCGGCGAGGTCGATCGTGAAGTCGTCGTTACGGGGGCCGGAGATCCAGCCGGTGCCGGTGCCGCGCGCGATCAGCGCGTGCATCGAGTACGACGGCTCGAAACCGATGGCGGTGCGGCCGGGTCCGCCGAAGGTCTGCAGCAGCTGCTGGAGGACTTCGTTGGAGCCGTTGGCGGCCCAGACATTCCGGGCGGAGACCGGGTGCTTGCCCGTCCGGGTGAGGTAGGCGGCGAGCGCGGTGCGCAGCTCCATCGCGTCCCGGTCGGGGTAGCGGTTGAGGCCGCGGGCGGCCTCGGCGACCCGCTCGGCGATCCTCGCGACGAGCGGCTCGGGCAGCGGGTAGGGGTTCTCGTTGGTGTTCAGCTGGACGGGGACGTCGAGCTGCGGGGCGCCGTACGGGGACTTGCCGCGCAGTTCGTCCCGGATGGGAAGGTCGTCGATACCGGTCATGCCTTCGGCACCTTCCACCCGAAGCGGGCCTTGAGCGCCGCTCCGTGCGCGGGCAGGTCCTCGGCCTCCGCCAGCGTCACCACGTGGTGGGTGACCTCGGCGAGGGCGTCGCGCGTGTAGTCGACGATGTGGATGCCGCGCAGGAACGACTGCACGGACAGACCCGAGGAGTGGCAGGCGCAGCCGCCGGTGGGCAGGACGTGGTTGGAGCCGGCGCAGTAGTCCCCGAGGGAGACCGGGGCCCAGGGGCCGACGAAGATCGCGCCGGCGTTGCGGACCCGCTGGGCGCGGGCTGCGGCGTCGGCGGTCTGGATCTCCAGGTGCTCGGCGGCGTACGCGTCGACGACCTTGAGGCCGTCCTCCAGGTCGTTGACGAGCACGATCGCGGACTGCCGGCCCGCGAGGGCGGGGACGATCCGGTCCTCGACGTGCTTGGTCGCGGCCACCTGGGTCTTGAGCTCCCGCTCGGTGGCGGCGGCGAGCTCCTCGGAGTCGGTGACCAGGACGGCCGCGGCCATCGGGTCGTGCTCGGCCTGGCTGATCAGGTCGGCAGCGACGTGGGCCGGGTCGGCCGTGTCGTCGGCGAGGATCGCGATCTCGGTCGGGCCGGCCTCGGCGTCGATGCCGATGCGGCCCTTGAGGAGGCGCTTGGCGGCGGCGACGTAGATGTTGCCGGGGCCGGTGACCAGATTGACCGGGGCGCAGCCGTCGGGGCCCTCGGTGCCGTACGCGAACATGGCAATGGCCTGGGCGCCGCCGGCGGCGTACACCTCGTCGACGCCGAGCAGCGCGCACGCGGCCAGGATGGTCGGGTGCGGCAGGCCGCCGAAGTCCCGCTGCGGGGGCGAGGCGATGGCGACGCCCTCGACGCCGGCCTCCTGGGCCGGGACGACGTTCATGACGACGGAGGACGGGTAGACGGACCGGCCGCCGGGCACGTAGAGGCCCACGCGCTCGACCGGGACCCACTTCTCGGTGACCGTGCCGCCGGGCACGACCTGGGTGGTGTGGGTGGTGCGGCGCTGCTCGCGGTGGACCATGCGGGCGCGGCGGATGGACTCCTCCAGCGCGGCGCGGACGGCCGGATCCAGCTGTGCGAGGGCGTCGGTGAGCGCCTCGGCGGGCACCCGGACCGACGTAAGGCGCACCCCGTCGAGTTTCTCCCCCCACTCGATCACCGCCGCCGAGCCACGATGGCGTACGTCCTCGCAGATGGGCCGCACCTTCTCCAGGGCGGCTTCCACGTCGAACTCGGCACGGGGCAGCAGGTCGCGCAGCGCGCCACCCTCGGGGAGGGCGTCGCCGCGCAGATCGATTCGAGAGATCACGGGATCAATTCTCGCAGACCGTCCCACCACGCCGGTCGCCTGTATCACTGGCTGATACACGCCACAAGACGTACTCGTTGTCACAGCTGACCGTTAGCGTTCAGGTCGTCACACAGCGGGAAGAACGGCTGTACGAAAACAGGGGAAGCGAGGGGGCGGCAGTGACCGAGCCGCACGACGACGGCATGCCGGGCGATCTGACCCGCGCGGAACAGACCATGTGGCAAGCCTTCCGGATCGGCGCGACCTGCAACATGAGCACGGGCAACCCGGTGCTCGACGATCCGTTCGCCGCGCGGCCATGGCCCTCGGACCGCAGTGTGCGGGCCGATGTGATGGCGCTGCTGCTGCTCGACGGCCCGCCCGCGCGGGCCGGGCGGGTGGCGGCGCTGAAGCTGCGCGGGGTGCGGATCACCGGCACGCTCAATCTCGCCGGCGGCACGATAGCGCCGTACGTGGAGCTGAACAGCTGCCGGTTCGACAACGAGGTGGTGCTGCCGGAGTCGCGTTTCACCACGCTGCGGATGGTCGCCTGCGCCCTGCCGCGGCTGGAGGCGGCGCGGCTGCACACCGAGGGCGATCTGCATCTGCCGCGCTGCCGGGTGGAGCGCGGGATCCGGCTGACGGACGCCCAGATCGGCACGGACCTGCTGATCAACCAGATCCACGTCCGGCCGGACCGGCGCGGCCGGGCGATCACCGCCGACGGCATGTCGGTGGCGCAGGACCTCCAGGCGGAACTGATCGAGACCCATGGCGAGGTGAGTCTGCGGGGGGCGAAGGTCGGCGTGTCGCTGAGCCTGCGGGGCAGCCGGCTGCGCGGCGCCCAGGAGCGGCGGGCGCTGAACGCTCCCCAGCTGACGGTGGAGCGTTCGCTGTATCTGACCCACGCGTGGGTGGACGACGCGACGGGGAACGCCGGGACGACTCCGCCGTTCGGGATCTCGAGCACGGGCCCTGGGCGCGGGCAGCGGCGCCAGCCCTTCGAGTGCGTCGGCGGGATCCGGCTCGACGACGGGCGGTTCGGGGATGCGGTGGATCTGCACCACGCGCGGTTCGTGCTGTCGACGGCCCGCCGCGAGGAGCTGTCGCTGCGCCGGATCGTCACCCCGGAGCTGCGTTTCAACGCCGAGCGGCCGGAAGAGGGCCGGGTGGTCCTCAACGGCGCGAAGATCGTCACGCTGATCGACCTGGCGTCGAGCTGGCCGGGTCCCGGTGGGCTGAAGATGAACGGTTTCGTCTACGAGAACCTCGTCCCGTACGGCCACTTCCCGCTCTCGCGCCGCCTGGAGTGGGTGGAGGCGGCGACTCCGGAGTACGCCCCGGAGCCGTACGAACGCCTGGCGGCCGTGCTGCGCAACAGCGGTGAGGACGCCGACGCGCGCGAGGTGCTGCTGGCCAAGCAGCGGCGGCGGCGCGAGACGCTGCCGCTGGCGGGGAAGCTGTGGGGCTACCTCCAGGACTGGACAGTGGCGTACGGCTACCGTCCGGGCCGGGCGGCACTGTGGATGGCGGTGCTCTGGGCGGCCGGGGCGATGGCGTTCGGGCAGTACGACCCCGTACCGATCAAGAAGGACGAGGCACCGAAGTGGAGCCCGTCGCTGTACTCGCTGGATCTGCTGCTGCCGGTGATCAATCTGGGGCAGGACGGGTACTGGCGGCTGGAGGGCGGCTGGCAATGGGCCGCGGCGGTGCTGATCCTGCTGGGCTGGGTCCTGGCGACGACGGTGGCGGCGGGAGCGTCGAGGCTGCTGCGGCGCGGGTGACATCCGGTCCGTACGGCCACTGAGGGACGGGCGGGGCGGACGGCCACTGAGGGACGGGCGGGGCGGACGGCCACTGAGGGACGGGCGGGGCGAGGGTGGCGAGGGGAACGATTGAGCCACCTCGCCCCCGCTTTCTTTGCGGTCTCTTGACTTCCGTCAGGACAACCATTCCGCCGCTACCAACTCTTCACAGCCGCCCTCTGGCGCCGCTCCCACCTGCGGTTTTCAATGGTCCGCACCATGTCATTGCTGCGCGCCCTGATCAGCACCGCACGCATGGTCCGGCACACCCCGCTGCTCGCCGACGGGCTGGTGCCGGACAATGCCGTGCTGCTCGACGCGCCGGACGAGCGGCTCGGTCCGGCGCTGGTCGCCGCTGCCCTCGGCGACCACGAACCGGCCGCCAAGCTGCTCGCCACCACCCGGGGCGCCGCCGAGTGGGAGCACCGCGACCGGTACGCCGTACGGCTCGCCTCCTTCGCGCTGAGCCGGGACGCATGGCTCGCCGACTGGCTGGCCGAGGCGCCGTACGACCCGGACGCGCTACTGATCAGGGCCGAACTGGCGGTCCGTAAGGCCTGGCAGTCCCCGGCCCGCGCGGAGCGGCTGCAGGAGACCGGCGCGCTGGTCGCCGCGGCGGCCGAGGCCGCGCCCGACGACCCGGTGCCCTGGCGGATCGCCCTGGACCACGCCCGCGGCACCCAGGCCACCCACACCGCCTTCGAGTCGCTGTGGGAGCAGGCCGTGCGCCGCTCCGCACGCCACTACGGCTGCCATGTCTCCGCCCTCACCTATCTCTCCGCGCACTGGTACGGCTCCCACCGCGAGTGCTTCGACTTCGCCGAACAGGCCGCCGAGGACGCGCCGATGGGCTCGGCCGCGCAGGCGCTGCCGCTCACGGCCGCCTTCGCGTATCTGCTGAGCGGGGACACCTCGTGCGTGCGCCCGGACCGGATCGACGAGGCGGCCGACCGGGCGATCGCGCTCTCCGCGGCCTGCCCGGCCGCCGATCCCTGGCCGGCGGAGATAAGGAACCTGCTGGTCTACGTGCTGGTGGCGCGGGGGCGGTGGACCGAGGCGCTGGCCGAGTTCCGCCGGATCGGCCCGTACGCCACCTCCTTCCCGTGGGCGTCGGTGAGCGACGATCCGCTGGGCCGGTTCCTGGACGCGCGCGACGGCGTACGGCTCGAGGTGGCCGCGACGATCCCGTTGCGCGGACGGGCCGGACACCGCGCCTCGTACGGCCATTACGCTTGACCGCTGTGACCACCGCTCGCCTGCCACTCTTCCCGCTGAACTCGGTGCTGTTCCCGGGCCTCGTGCTGCCCCTGAACGTCTTCGAGGAGCGTTATCGCGCCATGATGCGGGAGCTGCTCACGACGGACGAGTCCGAACCGCGCCGGTTCGCCGTCGTCGCCATCCGCGACGGCCGCGAGGTCGCGCCGACCGCGCCCGGGATGCCGGACCCCACCGCCCTGCCGGAGAAGGGGCCCGCCGCGGGCTTCGGCCCGGACCCGATCCAGGCGTTCCACCGGGTCGGCTGCGTCGCCGACGCGGCGAGCATCCGGGAGCGGGCCGACGGCAGCTTCGAGGTGATGGCGACCGGAACGCGGCGGGTGAAGCTGCTGTCGGTCGACGCGAAGGGCCCGTTCCTCACGGCCGAGCTGGAGTACGTGGAGGAGCAGCCGGGCGAGGGCTCGGGCGCGCTCTCCGAGGGCGTGCTGCGGGCGTTCCGGGCGTACCAGAAGCGGCTGGCCGGGGCGCGGGAGCGGTCGCTGACCACCGGCGCGGACCTGCCGGACGACCCGACGGTGGTGTCGTACCTGGTGGCGGCCGCCGCCATCCTGGACACCCCGGCCAAGCAGCGGCTGCTCCAGGCGCCGGACACGGCGACCCGGCTGCGGGAGGAGCTCAAGCTGCTGCGCTCGGAGACGGCGGTGCTGCGCCACCTCCCGTCGCTGCCGGCGACGGACCTGACCCGGGCGCCGACGAGCCCGAACTGACGCGAGGAAGCCGAGTAGCGAGTGGCGAAGAAGCAGAAGAAGCAGCAGGCGGGCGGGACCCCGGCGACGGTGGCGCTGGCGGCGGCGGGGGTCGGCTTCACGGTCCACGCCTACGAGCACGACCCGGCGTCCCCGTCGTACGGCGAGGAGGCGGCCGAGGCGCTGGGCGTCTCGCCGGACCGGGTCTTCAAGACCCTCGTGGCGGACGTGGACGGCGAGCTGACCGTCGCGGTCGTCCCGGTCGCGGGCCAGCTGGACCTGAAGGCGCTGGCGTCGGCGGTGGGCGGCAAGCGGGCGGCGATGGCGGACCCGGCCGCCGCGGAACGCACGACGGGCTACGTCCGGGGCGGCATCTCCCCGCTGGGCCAGCGCAAGCGGCTGCGTACGGTCCTGGACGCGTCGGCCTCCGGCCACGAGACGATCTGCGTCTCGGCGGGCCGCCGCGGCCTGGAGGTCGAGCTCACGCCTGCGGACCTGGCGGCCCTGACGTCGGCCGTACTGGCCCCGATCGGCCGCGGATAGCCGGACCCGGGCGCGCGCGGACTCTCGACGGGAGCGGCTTCCTCGGCTACGCCTGAAGGACTGCCGTCGGCGTCAGGAGGCCGCGATGTCCAAGCGAACCCGGAAGCGGAAGTGGCGCGTGCGCAAGCACCGCGCGAACCACGGGCGCAAGCCGGCGTAAGGAGCGGCGGGCGGGGGCGCTTGCCGGCGGCGTGCGGGGATCAGCCGCCGTGGGCGGCGTCGCGGGGCGTTCCCGGCGGCGTGCTGGTTCCAGGCGCTGTGGGCGGGGTCGCGGGGCGCTTGCCCGGCGGTGTGCGGGGTTCAGGCGCCGGGGGGCGTTTGCCGCAGGCGTGCGGCGGTCAGGCGTCGCCGGGCGCTTGCCGCAGGCGTGAGGGGTTCAAGGGCGCCCTGGGCGGCGTCGCCGGGCGCTTGCCCGGCGACGAGTGCCGGTCAGACGCCGTGGGAGGCGTCCCAGTCCACTTCCGGGTCCCGGGGGCCGAACAGTGCCGTCAGCGCCAGGTGGACGACCATCGCCGCGACCGGCCAGGCGAGGAGCGCGCCCCAGGTGTTGAGCTCCAGCGGCGCGTCGAAGACGACTCCCTTGCCGACCTCGCGGGCGTGCGCGACCACGTCGTGGGTGGGGCCGAGGAACGTGCCGGTGCCCCAGGCGAGCAGCGAACCGAGCACCCCGCCCACCGCCAGCGCCACCACGAGGATCACGCCGCCGCTGCGGTACAGCAAGAACACCAGCGCCGCGGCGAGCGCGCCGAAGGCCAGCGCCAGCAGGACAAACGTTCCGTCGGCGCCGATCGCCGACTCCCCCTCGCTCTCCTTGAGGAAGACCGCCTTGCCGTCGGAGATCAGCGGCACCCGCGGCGCCAGCCACAGCCACAGCAGCCCCAGCAGCACACCGGCGACCACGGAGACACCCGTCACCACGGCGGAGTGCTTCAGCTCGGTCAGCAGATCCGGCCCGCCGTCCTCCCCGGCCGACGGCGGGTACGGCGACGGCCAGGGGTTCTGCGGGGGCGGCTGGTGAGGCGGCGTCAGAGGTGCGGTCACCTGCACATCGTGCCAAACGTCCCGGGCGGCCGCCTCATCGGACCGCGGCCCGCCGGTAGGCCCAGGTGGCGACGGCCAGCGAGACGACCCCGACGCCCGCGCAGACCGTGAGGTCCAGGGCCACCGCCGGCCAGTCCGGGTGCGCGTCGAAGGTACGGGCCAGCGCCTCCACGCCGTACGTCGAGGGCAGCAGCTCGCGGGCGTAGGCGATCGGTCCGGGCAGCCGGTCCGGCGGCAGCACGCCCAGCAGCAGCGCCGCGGACATGCCGAGCTGGCCGAGGAGGGTGGCCAGCTCCGGACGGGGCGCCAGCAGGCCGAGCGCCGCGCCGAGCCCGGCGAGCGCGGCCCCGGACAGCGGGACGACGGCGGCCAGGATCCACAGATGGGTCAGCGGCAGCTGGAAAAGCAGCGACCCGGCGACCGCGGTCACGACCGTGCCGGGCACGGTGAAGGAGGCGTACGCCCCGGCCGCGCCGAGCACGACCGCGGCGGGCGGCACGGGCAGGGTGGCGTAGTGGTCGAGGCCGCCGCCGGCCCGCAGCTGCCCGAAGTACTGGGCGAGCAGGTTGAGCGCGACGAAGGCGACGACGAGCACGGCGGACCCGGCGACGACGGCGCGGGCCTCGGAGCCGCCGTCGACGACCCCACGCATCAGGACCATGATCCCGACGGACTGGAAGGTCGCCACGAACAGCAGCGGGATACGGGAGACCCGGGCCCGTGACAGCTGTGCGCGGTACACGGCGTCGAGCGCGGGCAGCAGCCGCGCCCGGGGCGCGAGCGGCGCCGCGCCGCCGCCCTGCTCCACCCGGTCCGCGGGCGCCACCGGCACGCCGCGGGACACCGCCTGCGCGGGCACGATGCTCACTGGGCACTGCTCCTGTTCACTACGGTCACGTCGGTCGCGGTGGTCACGGTGGACGCGTCGGTCACGGCGGGCAGGTCGCCTGCGGTCGCCACGACGGTCACGGCAGTCACGTCAGCCACCACTGTCATGGCGGTCACATCGGGGAGGGGCTGCGCCCCCGGGCGGGCAGCCACGTCGGCGTTCACGCCTTCACCAGTCCCTTCGTCGCGCCGCCACCGAGCGCCAGGTAGACGTCCTCCAGGCTCGGCGTCGCCAGGGTGAAGTCGTCCAGGGCCGCGAACGCGGCGCCGCCCGTCACCGCCGCGACCGCCGCCCGTGCCTCGTCGGGGGCGAGCCGTAGCACCCAGCGGCGGCCGGACTCCTGGGCGCTCGCGCGCAGCGCGGCGACCTCGGGGACGTCCAGGGGCGCCCGTTCGCGCCAGACCAGTTCGACCCGGACCTCTCCGGCGACGCGCTCCTTGAGTCCGGCCGGGGTGTCGCAGGCGATGACCCGGCCCTGTTCGAGGACGGCGACCCGGTCGAGGACGGTCTCGGCCTCGATGACGTTGTGGGTGACCAGCAGGACGGTCGTGCCGTGCTGGGCGCGCCGCCGGTCCACGGCCGCCCAGACGGACCGGCGGGCGACCGGGTCCATGCCGGTGGTGGGCTCGTCCAGGACGAGGACGGGGCGTTCGCCGACGAGGGTGGCGGCGAAGCAGGCGAGGCGCCGCTGGCCGCCGGAGAGCTTCTTCAGGGGCCGCCCGGCCAGGCCGGTGAGGCCCAGCTCCTCAAGCACGGCGTCCCGCTCGGCGCGCGCGTCCCGTATGGACAGTCCGCGCAGCCGGCCGGTGGTCTCGGCGGCGAGCGCGACGGTCAGCTCGTCGAGCGCGGTCGACTCCTGGCCGAGGTAGCCGATGAGGCGCGCGGCGCGCTCCGGGTGGCGTACGAGATCGTGGCCGAGCACGTCCACGGTGCCGGAGTCGGGGCGCATCAGGCCGGTGAGCTGGCGTACGAGCGTGGACTTGCCCGCGCCGTTGGGGCCGAGCAGACCGAAGATCTCGCCGCCGTTGACCTGCAGGCCGATCCCGTCGGTGGCCCGCACCTCGGGGGTCGCGGGCGCCCCGCGCCTGCCGCGCGTGGCGGGGTACGTCTTGACCAGATCCCGCACCACGCACACCGTACTCACGAGGGATGAGCCTACGGGGTCCCCGTGACTACTCCCCCGCGGGGGCGTGTTCCGCGGCGGCCCGTACGTCGATCTCACGCCAGAAGCCCGCCCGGATCGCGTACCGGTCGTGCTCGTCGATCTGGTCGTCCTTGTGCGCGAGCAGCCCGAACCGTGCCGCGTACCGCAGCAGTTCGCCGTCGATGCGGTGCGGGATCCGCGGGTACATGGTGGACAGCTTCTGTACGTGGGTCTGCTCGGGCAGCCGCTCCATCCAGCGGCGGGCGAAGACCTGGCCCACCTCGAAGGGGTCGCCGCCGACGGTGGTGATGTCCTCCTCGCGGTCGGCCCAGCGCTGCTCGGCGCTGGTGAGCTGGGCGAGGGTGGGCAGGGAGGCGGTCTCCGGCGGCTCGCCGATCGAGCCGTTGCCGGGGCGTTCGATCCAGCCCTTGTCGGAGGACCAGCGCAGGGTGGCGCCGGTGGGCTGCGGGGCATGGGCGGGCGCGGCCGGGCCGCGCAGTCCGGCGAGGTCCTTGGGGGTGGGGACGCCCTTGGCGGGGGTGGCGGTCCCGGCGGAGGCGGAGCCGTTGACCGCGGTGGTGGGTTCGGGTGAGCCGTTGGAGTTCCTCGCGGCGGCCTGGGCCGCCTGCGCGGCGGCCTCGGCGGCCCGTTCCGCGGAGGCGGCGAGCGCGGACTCGGGCAGCGGGGCGGAGAGGATCGCGGCGATCTCGGGGCGGGGCGCGGGGGCGGGGGCGCAGACACCGGTGAGGTCCTTGGCGCGGACGGCGCGGGTGATCCATGCCCGGTCGAGGACGCGGCGCTCGTCGGCCTCGGCGACGAGGTCCTCGGACTGGTTGTAGTCGCCGTCGGCGGCCTGGACCGCCCAGAGGTGCACGGCCACTCCGTGTTCCTTGGCGGACATCAGCCCGGGCAGGAGATCCCCGTCGCCGGTAACGAGGACGACATCGGAGCAGGCGCGGTTTCTGGCCAGCTCGGTGAGTTCGGCGTGCATGGCCGCGTCGACGCCCTTCTGCGCCCAGCGCCCGTCGCTGCGGGTCAGTGCGCCCAGCCGGACGGTCACCCGCGGCATCACCCGCAGCCGGCGGTGCTCGGGCTGCGGTACCCGGTCGGGTGCGCCGTCGAACCAGTAGATACGGAGCAGGGGCTGTTCCGTGTCGGCCTCGGCGCGCTCGCGCAGTCCCTGGATCAGGGCGGCGTGGTCGACGGTGATGCGGGAGCGGGCCGGTTCCCCGGCGAGAAGGCTGGCGGCGGCGCCCAGCAGATAGCCGGCGTCCACCAGAACGACGCAGCGGTCCACGTGTTCCACCCTCTTTCGGGAACCTCGGGATCGGGAGTGCTTCGGGTTTCCTTCGAGTCTGCCCGACGGCTGGAGGGTTGACGGCCGGAACTCGATCATCGGCGTGGCGGATCGTACGCGGAACGGCGTGGGATGCCCAGAGGTTGCGCGGTCACGCCCGGTAATGATCCAAAATGCGGGGTTTCGGGGGGTGTGTGAGGCTGACAGCGGCCCTGGCCCCTACATCCCCCAGGAGGCGACCCCATGGCCAAGAACAAGAAGCAGGATCGAAGTCAGCAGAAGGCGTCCCAGGCGGAGCGCGGCGCCGAGGAGGCGCGGCAGTCCTCCATGGAGACGCAGGCTCAGCAGCGTGCCCAGTCGGTGACGCCGGCGGACATCGCCCACAAGGGCCGACAGAAGCGCTTCGGTCACAACTGATCCGGTTGACCGAAAGGGGCGTGCCCGTGACGACGGGCACGCCCCTTCTGCTGTCTTCGGCGCTCAGTCGGCGGGGTCTCAGCCGGCCAGGCAGGAGGGGCCGAGGAGGACCTTCAGGTCGCCGAAGAGCGCGGGGTCGGGCTGGACGCGGTGGCGGTCGAGGCGGAGCACGGTGGTGGACCGGGGGCCCTGGAGCTTGATCCGTACCTCGGTGTTGCCCTTGTGGTGGCTGAGGATCTCGCCGAGGCGGCTGACCATCGGCGGGGTGACCTTGACCGTCGGGATGGTGAGGACCACGGGCGCGTTGGTCCCGGCGGACGACAGGTCAGGGACCATCAGCTCCATGGCGACCAGCCGGGGCACGTCCTCGCGCTTGTCGAGGCGTCCCTTGACGAAGACGACCGTGTCCTCGACGAGCTGGGTGGAGACCAGCTGGTACGTGGCGGGGAAGAACATGCACTCGATGGAGCCGGCCAGGTCCTCGACGGTGGCGATGGCCCAGGCGTTGCCCTGCTTGGTCATCTTGCGCTGGAGCCCGGAGATGATGCCGCCGATGGTGACGACCGCGCCGTCCGCGTGCTCACCTCCGGTGAGCTGGGAGATGCCCGCGTCGGTCTTGTCGCTGAGGACGTGCTCCAGGCCGAAGAGCGGGTGGTCGGAGACGTAGAGGCCGAGCATCTCGCGCTCCTGCGCGAGGAGGTAGGACTTCTCCCATTCGACGTCGGAGAACTCGACGTCGAGGCCGAAGCCGGGCTCGCTGCTCTCCTCGTCGCCCATGCCGCCGAAGAGGTCGAACTGTCCCTCGGCCTCCTTGCGCTTGACCGCCACCACGTTGTCGATCATCGGTTCGTGGTGGGCGACCAGGCCCTTGCGGGTGTGGCCCATCTCGTCGAAGGCGCCGGCCTTGATCAGCGACTCGACCGTGCGCTTGTTGCAGACGACCGCCTCGACCTTGTCGAGGAAGTCGGGGAAGGAGGCGTACTTCCCCTTGGCCTTGCGGCACTTGATGATCGACTCGACGACGTTCGTACCGACGTTGCGGACGGCGGTGAGGCCGAAGAGGATCACGTCGTCGCCCTGCGCGGCGAAGTTCGCCTCGGACTCGTTCACATTGGGCGGGAGCACCTTGATGCCCATGCGCCGGCACTCGTTCAGGTAGACGGCCGACTTGTCCTTGTCGTCCTTGACCGAGGTGAGCAGGGCTGCCATGTACTCGGCGGGGTGGTTCGCCTTGAGGTAGGCGGTCCAGTACGAGACGAGTCCGTACGCGGCGGAGTGGGCCTTGTTGAAGGCGTAGCCGGCGAAGGGGACCAGCACGTCCCACAGGGCCTGGATGGCCTCGTCGCTGTAGCCGTTCTTGCGGGCACCGGCCTGGAAGATGGTGAAGTTCTTCGCCAGCTCCTCGGGCTTCTTCTTGCCCATGACGCGGCGCAGGATGTCGGCCTCGCCGAGGGAGTACCCGGCGATGATCTGGGCGGCCTTCTGCACCTGCTCCTGGTAGACGATCAGGCCGTAGGTGACCGCGAGCACCTCTTCGAGCGGCTTCTCCAGCTCGGGGTGGATCGGGGTGATCTCCTGCTGGCCGTTCTTGCGCAGGGCGTAGTTGGTGTGCGAGTTCATGCCCATCGGGCCCGGGCGGTAGAGCGCGGACACGGCGGAGATGTCTTCGAAGTTGTCCGGCTTCATCAGCCGCAGCAGGGACCGCATCGGGCCGCCGTCGAACTGGAAGACGCCGAGCGTGTCGCCGCGCTGGAGCAGTTCGAAGGTCGTGGGGTCGTCGAGCGGGAGGGCCAGGAGATCGATGTCGATCCCCTTGTTGGACTTCACCATCTTGACGGCGTCGTCCATGATCGTCAGGTTGCGCAGGCCGAGGAAGTCCATCTTCAGCAGGCCGAGCGACTCGCAGCTCGGGTAGTCCCACTGGGTGATGGTGACGCCGTCGGTGTGCCTGACCCAGACGGGGACGTGCTCGGTGATGGTCTCGCTGGACATGATCACGCCGGCGGCGTGCACACCCATCTGCCGGACCAGGCCTTCGACGCCCTTGGCGGTGTCGATGACCTTCTTGACATCCGGTTCGTTCTCGTACATCCCCCGGATCTCGCCCGCCTCGCTGTAGCGGGGGTGGGAGGGGTTGGTGATGCCGTCGAGGTCGATGCCCTTGCCGAGGACGTCGGCGGGCATGGCCTTGGTGAGCCGGTCGCCCATGGCGTACGGGTAGCCGAGGACGCGCGCGGAGTCCTTGATGGCGTTCTTCGCCTTGATCTTGCCGTACGTGCCGATCATGGCGACCTTGTCGGCGCCGTACTTCTCGGTCACGTACCTGATCACCTCGACGCGCCGACGCTCGTCGAAGTCGATGTCGACATCGGGCATGGAGACGCGCTCGGGGTTGAGGAACCGCTCGAAGATCAGGCCGTGCGGGATCGGGTCGAGGTCGGTGATGCCCATGGCGTACGCGACGATCGAGCCGGCCGCGGAGCCTCGGCCGGGGCCGACCGCGATGCCCTGCTTCTTGGCCCACATGATGAAGTCGGCGACGACGAGGAAGTAGCCGGGGAAGCCCATCGAGATGATCGTGTCCATCTCGTACTCCGCCTGCTTGAGGCGGTCCTCGGGGATGCCGTCGGGGAAGCGGCGGTGCATGCCCCGCATGGTCTCCTCGCGGAACCAGGTGACCTCGGTGTAGCCCTCGGGGATGTCGAACTTCGGCATGAGGTTCTTCGCCTCGAACATGCCGTCGGTGTTGATCTGCTCGGCGACCAGGAGGGTGTTGCGGCAGCCCTCCTGCCAGGCGTCCGAGGAGTCGATGGCGTACATCTCGTCCGTGGACTTGAGGTAGTAGCCCGTGCCGTCGAACTTGAACCGGTCCGGGTCGGAGAGGTTCTTGCCGGTCTGGATGCACAGCAGGGCGTCGTGGGCCGTGGCCTCGTGCGCGTAGGTGTAGTGCGAGTCGTTGGTGACCAGCGGCGGGATGCCGAGCTTCTTGCCGATCTCAAGCAGGCCGTCGCGGACCCGGCGCTCGATCTCGATGCCGTGGTCCATCAGCTCCAGGAAGTACCGGTCCTTGCCGAAGATGTCCTGGTACTCGGAGGCGGACTTCAGAGCCTCGTCGAACTGGCCGAGGCGCAGCCGGGTCTGGAGCTCTCCCGAGGGGCAGCCGGTGGAGGCGATCAGGCCCTCCGACCACTGCGAGATGGTCTCCTTGTCCATCCGGGGCCACTTCTGCAGCCAGCCCTCGGCGTAGGCGTCGGAGGAGAGCCGGAAGAGGTTGTGCAGGCCGGTGACGTCGGCTGCCCAGATCGTCTTGTGGGTGTAACCACCCGAACCGGAGACGTCGTCCTTCTTCTGGTGCGGCTGGCCCCACTGGATCTTGCGCTTGTTCCGCCGGGACTCGGGGGCGACGTACGCCTCGATGCCGATGATCGGCGTCACACCGGCCTTCTTCGCCGAGTGGAAGAAGTCGTACGCCCCGTGCAGGTTGCCGTGGTCGGACATGGCGATATGGGTCATGCCCATCTCGTTGCACGCGTTGAACATGTCCTTGAGCCGCGCGGCACCGTCCAGCAGCGAGTACTGGGTGTGTACGTGAAGGTGCGTGAAGGGCGGCTTGGTCACGGCGGAAGGCCTCCGGAGAACGAGCGATGACAGTCTGGGGGGTCAGCGTGGAAGTCTACGTCTCCGCACTGACAACCCGAGGGCACTCGGGAGTACGGTCGCCCGTTGAGAGACAGGAACACCTGTCCTTTTTGTCATGAACCGTTTTGCACCAGGAGGCACCTCGATGTCGGTCCCGCAGCCCACCGCCGCCGAGCGCGGTGAGCAGATACTCGCCGTCTTCGACACCGCCTTCGGCGAGCTCCTGGCCGCCGACCCGGCCGCGTTCCGGGTCAAGTTCCGGAAGATGGCCGGCTCCGCCTTCGCGTTCTACCGGGGCACGGCGTGCCTGTTCTACAACGACCTGGAGGCGGAGCGGCACGGCGGGCCGTACCTGGACGAGCGGACCGGCCGGGTCTGGATCCACGGCGATCTGCACGCCGAGAACTTCGGCACGTACATGGACGCCAACGGCCGGCTGATCTTCAACGTCAACGACTTCGACGAGGCGTACGTCGGGCCCTTCACCTGGGACCTCAAGCGCCTGGCGGCCTCGCTGGCGCTGATCGGCTACACCAAGGCGCTCGGCGACGAGCAGATCACCGATCTGGTACGGATCTACGCCGCCGCCTACCGCGAGCGCATCCACGCCCTGGCGACCGGCGCCAAGAACGACGAGCTGCCGCCGTTCACGCTGGACACGGCCGAGGGGCCGCTGCTGGACGCGCTGCGGGTGGCCCGCTCGCTGACCCGGTTCGGGCTGCTGGACTCCATGACCGAGATCCGCGACTTCGAGCGCCGGTTCTCCGGCGGCGGCGGCTCCATCGAGCTGGACGCGGCGACCCGCTACAAGGTCCTGGCCGCGTTCGACGGCTACCTGGAGACCCTGCCGGAGTCCTCGCTCGCCCGCCCCGACTCGTACCGCGTCAAGGACGTGGTGGGGCGGCGCGGCATCGGCATCGGATCGGCCGGGCTCCCGTCGTACAACATCCTCCTGGAGGGCAACAGCGACGCCCTGGAGAACGACGTCGTCATCTACATGAAGCAGGCGCAGACCCCGGCGGTCTCCCGGCATGTGACGGACGCGGCCGTGCGGGAGTACTTCCAGCACGAGGGCCACCGCACGGTCATCTCGCAGCGGGCGCTGCAGGCGCACGCCGACCCGTGGCTGGGCTGGACGGAGCTGGATGGGTCCGGGCAGCTGGTGGCGGAGGTTTCGCCGTACGCCGTGGACCTGGACTGGTCGGACATCGACGATCCGGCGGAGATCGCGGCGACCGTGGCGGACCTGGGGCGGGCGACGGCGACCATGCACGCGTCGGCGGACGACGAGAGCGGCCACTCGCTGGTGCCGTTCTCCACCGAGCGGGCCATCGACGCGGCGATCGCCGCCGACGAGGAGGGCTTCGCCGGGCTGCTGGTCGACTTCGCGCACAGCTACGGCGCACGCGCGCGTGCCGATCACCAGATCTTCGTGGACCTCTTCCGCAACGGCCGGATTCCGGGCCTGTAGCCGCCGCGGGGCGCTCCTTTAGGCGCACCTCACAGGCCGGCATGGCACACTCGGCTCGCGATGGACATATCAGGGACGCGGCTCAGGGGGCTGCGGGCGGCACTCTTCACGGCACTGGTCGTGACGCTGTCCGTGGCCTCGCATGTGCTGCTCTCCGGCGTGCCGCTGCCTCTGCTGACCGTGGCGCTGGTCACGGCCGGTGTCTTCGCGGTGGCGTACGCCCTGGCCGGCCGGGAGCGTGGCTTCTGGCCCATCGCCGGGCTGCTCGTCCCGCTGGAGCTGGCCGCCGACACCGTCTTCACCACCGGCCAGCACGTCTGTTACGGGGCCGCCGGCGGCCCGGTGGCCGGCTCGCTGCGCTCGGTCGGGGTGGACGTGCTGTGCGGGGGCGGGGTCGGCACCCCGCTGCCCGGGGTGGCCGTCACCGAGAGCGGTGTGGCCGCGCTGCTGAACTCCCCCGACCCGTCCCTGCCGTGGCTGCTGCTCGCCGCGCACACCTCGGTCGGGCTCGTCGCCGCGGCCTGGCTGCGCCGCGGTGAGGCCGCGCTGGCCGCCCTGCTGGACGCCGTCGCGGCGTTCGCCTTCCGGCCGCTGCTGACCATGGCCGCCGTGCGCGCCCCCCGCCCGGCCGCGCGCCGGGGCCGGTGGCTGCCCGCGCCGGCGCGCCGCTCCCCCGCCCGTCTCCTCGTGCACTCCGTCGCGCGACGGGGGCCGCCGTGCCCGGGTCTCCTCCCCGCCTGAGCACAGCAGTCCCTTTTTCCTCATCACGTCACGGAGATCACGATCATGAGTGCACGCAACAGCCACGCCAACAAGGCCGCCGCCCGTGAGCGGCTGCGCGCCGAGCGCGAGCGTCAGGCCAAGAAGGACAAGGTCCGCCGCCAGGTCGTCGTCGGCCTGTCGGTCGTCGCCGCCCTCGCCGTCGTCGGCGGCGCCGGCTACCTCGTCATGCAGGCCAACAAGCCCGGCCAGTGGGAGGCCGCCGCGAAGGCGAGCGTGACCGCGCCCAAGAACACCGAGGGCACCAACGGCACCACCGTCGTCATCGGCAAGCCGACCGCCAAGAAGACCCTGGAGCTGTACGAGGACGCCCGCTGCCCGATCTGCGCCAACTTCGAGCAGGAGGTCGGCGAGACGCTCAAGAAGGACGTGGCCGCGGGCAAGTACAAGCTGAAGTTCGTCGGCGCCACCTTCCTCGACGGCCCGAACAGCGCGGCCGGCGAGGGCTCGAAGAACGCGCTGTCCGCGCTGGGCGCGGCGCTCGACGTGAGCCCGGAGGCCTTCCTGGAGTACAAGGGCGCGCTCTACTCGGCGAAGTTCCACCCGGCCGAGAGCGAGGACAAGTTCGCCAAGGACTCCTACCTCCTGGAGATCGCCGAGTCCGTGCCCGCGCTGAGGAACAACGCCCAGTTCAAGAAGAACGTCGAGGACGGCACCTTCGACGCCTGGGCGATGAAGATGTCGGACGCATTCCAGAAGAGCGGCGTGAAGGGCACGCCGTCGCTGAAGATGGACGGCAAGATGCTCACCGCGCCGGGCAGCGACAACCCGCCCCTGACGGTGGAGCAGTTCACCGCGGCCCTGACTCCCGCGCTGAAGGGCTGACTTTCCGATTTCGCCGCCCCGTCAAGGGGCGGCGGGGACACGGGATCACGGCTCCCGGCCGAGCAACTCGCAACGGGCAGGCGAACATTCGTGCATACGTCTGCCCGTTCGTCGTACCGGTAAGTAATATGACTGGTCGTGACCAGTCGACACATACCGTCTGCCTCCGACGACCTCGGCGCCAGACCCAGCCGCCGTACCGTCGTCAAGGCCGCGGCCGCCACCGCGGTCGCCGCCCCGGCCCTCGTGGCCACGGCCTCCCCCGCCGCCGCCTCCACCGCGGCGCCCGCCTTCCACCACGGCGTCGCCTCCGGCGACCCGCTCCCCGACGGCGTCCTGCTCTGGACGCGCGTCACCCCCACCCCGGAGGCCGTGCCCGGCTCCGGGCAGGGCCCCGACACCGAGGTGACCTGGGAGGTCGCCGAGGACAAGGGCTTCACCCGGATCGCCGCCCGCGGCACGGCCCTCGCCACGGCCGCCTCCGACCACACGGTGAAGGCCGATGTAAGGGGTCTGCGCCAGGCGACCGGCTATTACTTCCGCTTCTCGGCCGGTGGCGCCTCCTCGCCCGTGGGCCGCACCCGTACGACCCCGGCGGCGGACGCGTCGTCGCCGGGCGTCCGCTTCGGCGTGGTCTCCTGCTCCAACTGGGAGTCGGGCTACTTCTCCGCCTACCGCCATCTCGCCGCCCGGGCCGACCTGGACGCGGTGCTGCACCTCGGCGACTACATCTACGAGTACGCCTCGGGGGCGTACCCGAAGGACAAGTACGTCGTACGGCGCCACGAGCCGCGGCACGAGATCGTCACGCTCGCCGACTACCGGACCCGGCACGCCCACTACAAGACCGACCCCGACCTCCAGGCGCTGCACGCGGCGCATCCGGTCGTGGCGATCTGGGACGACCACGAGATAGCCAACGACGCCTGGTCGGGCGGCGCGGAGAACCACACTCCCGGCGCCGAGGGCGACTTCGCCGCCCGCGCGGCCGCCGCCAAGCAGGCCTATTTCGAGTGGATGCCGGTGCGCACCTCCACGGAGGGCACGGTCTACCGCCGGCTGCGCTTCGGCAAGCTGGCCGATCTGCACCTGCTCGACCTGCGCTCGTTCCGCTCGCAGCAGGCGTCGATCGGCAGCGGGAAGGTGGACGACCCGGAGCGTACGCTCACCGGCCGGGCACAGCTGGACTGGCTGAAGGCCGGTCTCGCGGGGTCGGACGCGACCTGGAAGCTGGTCGGCACCTCGGTGATGATCTCGCCGGTCGCCTTCGGCTCCGTACCGGCCCATCTGCTGGGCCCGCTCGCGGAGTTGCTCGGCCTGCCCAAGGAGGGCCTCGCGGTCAACGTGGACCAGTGGGACGGCTACACCGACGACCGAAAGGAACTGCTCGGCCATCTGACCGCGAGCGGTGTCCGCAACACGGTGTTCCTGACCGGTGACATCCACATGGCGTGGGCCAACGACGTGCCGGTGAAGGCCGCCACGTATCCGCTGTCGCAGTCGGCGGCGACCGAGTTCGTGGTGACGTCGGTGAGCTCGGACAACATCGACGACCTGCTGCATGTCGCCCCGGGCACGCTGTCCGTGGTCGCGGCCACGGCGCTCAAGGCCGCCAACCGCCATGTGAAGTGGGTGGACATGGACCACCACGGCTACGGCGTCCTCGACGTCACCGCCGAGCGCTCGCAGATGGACTACTACACGGTGTCCGACAAGGCGCAGCAGGGCGCGACGGCGGCGTGGGCGCGGTCGTACCGGACGCTGAGCGGAACGCAGAAGATCGAGCGGGTGTACCAGCCGGTGAACTGACGGCGTCGTAGGGGCGATTTTCAGCCACTCGGCCGCCTCTTTCCCCGCTGTTAACAGAAGATCACAACGCCACGACGGGTGGTGTGTTCGGGCGATCGAATCCGGACACACCACCCGCCTCTGTAGCCGAATCCGTTACGTGCAGATCTCAAACTCCGGAATCGGCCGGAAAATTTTCTCCCCGTTGCCCCGGTTCACCCCAAGATTGATTGGGCTTGATCGATTCTCTTCGAGATCTGTCATGGACCCGTAATCTCCCCGCGGTGGCGAGGAAATCCCTCACCCCAACCCCCCGCGAGGAGTCACCATGGGCGTTCTTGCCCGCATTTCACCGCGTATGACACGTCGCATACTCGGCACGGCCGCGCTGGCCGGATCTCTGGCCCTGGCCCCGTTCTCCGCCCCCACCGGAGTCGCGGCTGCCTCGGCCCCCGCCACCGCCGCCGCCCACGGCGCCTCGGCCGAGGAGTGCGACGACCACTCGGCCACGAGCGCCACGGCCCGTGAAGGCCGCCCCTCGGGCGACACCCACGCCCATGAGCCCAACGAGGTCACCGCGGCCCAGGCCAAGGCCATGGACGCCGACCTGAAGAAGAGACTCGAGGCCGCCCGGGCGAACGGCCGCTCGCTCGGCGCGACCTCCGTCGTCACCATCCCGGTCTACTTCCACGTCATCCACGACGGCGAGACCGGCAAGCTCACCGCCACCGACCTCAGCCGGCAGCTCGCCGTGCTGAACGCGGCCTACGGCGGCCAGGGCACCGGCAATGCGAACACCAACTTCCAGTTCTCACTGGCCGGTACGGACTACACGAACAACGCGTCCTGGTACAACCTGGCCTCCGGCTCCACCGCCGAGAAGCAGATGAAGCAGACCCTGCGCAAGGGCGGCGCGGGCGCGCTCAACTTCTACACCGCCAAGCTCAGCGGCGGGCTGCTCGGTTGGGCGACCTTCCCGACCTCGTACGCCTCCAACCCGTCCATGGACGGTGTCGTCGTCCTCGACTCCTCGCTGCCCGGCGGCTCCGCGGCCAACTACAACGAGGGCGACACCGCCACCCACGAGGTCGGCCACTGGATGGGCCTGTACCACACGTTCCAGGGCGGCTGCAATGGAAACGGCGACTACGTCTCGGACACCCCGGCCGAGAAGAGCCCGGCGTACGAGTGCCCGACGGGCCGTGACAGCTGCGCCTCCAAGACGGGTGCCGACCCGATCCACAACTTCATGGACTACACGTACGACTCCTGCATGTACCAGTTCACCTCGGGCCAGGTGACCCGCATGCAGGACCACTGGACCGCGTACCGCGCCTGACCTCGCGTCCGGGCCTTCCTGGCAGCAGCTACAGGCTCTCCAGGAAGGCCAGCGTGATCCGCCAGGTCTGCTCGGCCGCGGCCTTGTCGTAGTCGGGCAGATCCGGATCGGTGTAGAGGTGCCCGGCGCCCGGATAGCGGTAGACCTCGGTGTCCGCGCCGGCCCTCCCCATCCGCAGGTACCAGGCCGTGAGCCAGTCGTGCGACTCGAACGGATCCGGGTCGGCGACATGCAGCTGGACCGGCAGCTCGTCGACCGAGGCGGTCTCCGCGATGTCGGACGTGCCGTGCAGCAGCACAAGACCACGCGCCTTCTCGTCACCCAGCGCCAGCGTCTGCGCGATCGAGGCGCCCAGCGAGAACCCCATGTACACCAGCCCGCGCTCGGAGTACGGCGCGGCGGCCAGGATCGCCCGCTTCAGCAGCTCCTCCTTGCCGATCCGCTCCTTGAGCGCCAGGGCCTCCTCCATCGTCGAGGCGGTGGCACCGTCGTAGAGATCGGGGGTGTGCACCTGGTGTCCGGCCTCACGCAGCCGGTCGGCCGCGTCCCGTACGGCCGGACGCGGCCCGTAGACGGAGTGGAAGAGCATGATGTCCATACGGACCATCCTCCCATCCGAGGTCAGCGCAGGCTGCGGACGTCCAGCTGCCTCAGCACCCGGTCCACGATCTCCGGGTCCGCGCCGTGCTCGCTGCGCGCCGACAGCACCTCGTGCCGGGCGGCGGACATCATCTCCCGCTGGATCCGCTGCACCGCCTTGTACCGTTCGGACCGCTGAGCGAAGGCCGCCTCCCGCTCGGCGTCGGCGTCGGCCCGTACGCCCAGCCTGCGCACCAGCCAGGGCAGGGTGAGGCCCTGGACGACCAGCGTCCCCATGATCACGCAGAAGGCGATGAAGATGATCTCCTCGCGGGCGGGGAAGGGCTGTCCGCCGTCCGTACGCAGCGGAATGGCGAGCGCCAGCGCCACGGACGCCACCCCGCGCATGCCCGACCACCACATGACGACGGTCTCCCGCCAGCTGACCGGGATCTCCTCGTCGTAGTCGCGGCGGGTGTGCAGCCGCTTGGCCAGCCAGGTGGCGGGCAGCAGCCACAGGAGCCGTACGCCGACCACGACGCCCAGGATCGCGCTGCCCCAGCCGAGCATCTCGGCCATCCGTCCGTCGGCCGTGCCGAAGACGTGGTGGAGTTCGAGGCCGATGAGGCCGAAGGCGATGCCCGTGACGAGGGTGTCGACGATCTGCCAGAAGGTCTGCCCGGCGAGACGGCCCATCACGTCGTCGGCGTCGACGGCGTGTTCGGCGAGATAGAGGGCGACGACGAGGACGGGGAGCACGACGGTGAGCAGGAAGATCGGCCGCCGGTTGGCGGCGAACTGCCGCCAGGAGGTGCGCTGCACGGTGGCGTAGAGCAGCGGGGGCAGCACGAGCGGGAGGATCATAGCGGCCATCGGCGAATGGCTGTGACCAGCACACATCAAGCGCGTCCAAAACCAGCCCGCAGGCATGGAGGTGCTCTCACTCCACGGCAGCATTGAGGAGAATCTGCGCCAGCTCGCGCGGCTGGGAGAACATCGGCCAATGGCCGGTGTCCATCTTGACCAGCCGCCAGCGCTTGCTGTTCAGCAGCTCAGCCACATCTTCGTCGGGCTCGGCGTCGTCAGGCTCGGCCCCTGGCATCACGCACAGGATGTATGTCGCCGGAAGTTCACCGAGCGGCCCCGACAGCACAGCGGGCTCGGTCAGCGTGGCACCTGGGTGAGGCGTCGAGCCACGCACGAGGCGTGCGATCTGCTCATCGGTGAGACCCTCGCCGTCGTAATGAGCAGCTGGCGCGAGCGGCCAAAACCCTCCGCTCTCGGCGATCGATGCCTCCACTGCCGCCCCGCCGTCCGGCCAGGCGGAGACAAACGACTCGCCGT
Organism: Streptomyces sp. NPDC039465; assembly: GCF_055639315.1. Lineage (NCBI taxonomy): Bacteria > Bacillati > Actinomycetota > Actinomycetes > Kitasatosporales > Streptomycetaceae > Streptomyces > Streptomyces sp. NPDC039465. Next base: position 314,476 of record NZ_JBVKAP010000001.1, read on the forward strand.
CAGTTGGAACACTTGAGTCGACGAATACTACGCGGGCCAGTCGGTCACCGATCCGCTCCGCGGCCTGACCTACCGGGATGCCCGAGTAGCTGTGACCCACCAGGACTACGTCACGCAGCCCCTGGCGTTCTACCTCGGCAACGATGTCCTGGACGTGAGTCGCTTGCCCCGCCGGTACACCCTGCTTGTCAGCAAGACCGGACAGCGTCAACGGATAGACGCCGTGGCCAGCCGCGCGCAGATACGGCACCACCTCGCCCCACGCCCACGCCCCGAGCCGTGCACCTGCAACCAGCACGAAATTCACCATGCCCGCACCGTAGCCGGGCAGCCTGACGATCTCCTAGAAAATACTTTCGATACACGCCTAGAGCGCGCGCCGCATCGCGCGGTGCGGGATGCCGGCGTCCGGGAACTCGGGGCCGTACGCGGCGTAGCCCAGCCGTTCGTAGAAGCCGAGGGCCTGGGTCTGGGCGTGGAGGTCGACGGCGCTCAGGCCGCGGGCGCGGGCCGCGTCCTCGATCGCCCGGACCAGGGCGGCGCCGACGCCGAGGCCGCGCGCCGCCTTCGACACGGCGAGCCGGCCGAGGGAGCCGACACCGCTCTCGCCGCCGGTCTTGCCGGCCGCGTCGGGACCGTGGAGGAGCCGTCCGGTGCCCAGCGGGAGGCCGTCGGCACGTATCGCGAGCAGGTGGACGGCTGTCGCGTCGTACCGGTCGTACTCGATCTCCTGCGGGACGCGCTGCTCGACGACGAAGACGTCCTTGCGGACGGCGAAGCACGCCTCACGGTCGGCCGGGTCGGTGGCCTCGCGCACCACGTAGGAGGAGGGCATCAGTGGCTCTCCGCGGCGATCCGGTCCAGGGCGTCCTGCAGGTCCTGCGGGTAGGCGCTCTCGAACTCGACCCAGCGGCCGTCGGAGGGGTGCTCGAAGCCGAGCCGCATGGCGTGCAGCCACTGCCGGGTCAGGCCGAGGCGCTTGGCCATGGTCGGGTCGGCGCCGTAGGTGAGGTCGCCGACGCAGGGGTGGCGGTGGGCGGACATGTGCACCCGGATCTGGTGGGTGCGGCCGGTCTCCAGCTTGATGTCGAGCAGGGAGGCCGCGCGGAACGCCTCGATGAGGTCGTAGTGGGTCACGGACGGCTTGCCGTCGGCGGTCACGGCCCACTTGTAGTCGTGGTTGGGGTGGCGGCCGATGGGGGCGTCGATCGTGCCGCTCATCGGGTCGGGGTGGCCCTGCACGAGCGCGTGGTACCGCTTGTCGACGACGCGGTCCCGGAACTGCGCCTTCAGCAGGGTGTAGGCGCGCTCGGACTTGGCGACGACCATCAGGCCGGAGGTGCCGACGTCGAGGCGGTGCACGATGCCCTGGCGCTCGGCGGCGCCGGAGGTGGAGATGCGGTAGCCGGCCGCGGCGAGGCCGCCGATGACCGTGGTGCCGGTCCAGCCGGGGCTGGGGTGGGCGGCGACGCCGACGGGCTTCACGATCACGACGATGTCGTCGTCGTCGTGGACGATCTCCATGCCCTCGACGGGCTCGGCGACGATCTGCACGGGTGCCGGGGCGCCGGGCATCTCGACCTCGAGCCAGGCGCCACCGCTGACCCGCTCGGCCTTGCCCACCACCGAGCCGTCGACCTGCACCTTCCCGGCGCCGGCCAGCTCGGCCGCCTTCGTGCGGGAGAACCCGAACATTCGGGCGATGGCGGCGTCGACGCGCTCGCCCTCCAGGCCATCGGGAACGGGCAGCGTACGGATCTCGGGAATCGTGCTCACCCGTCGAGTATGCCGGACGCCACCGACACCCCGGTCCGCCGATCAGTCCTTGTGGACCGTTCCGTCCGGGTCCAGGCCCTTGAAGGACAGGATCACGATCAGGAACCCGCCGCACACGATCGCCGAGTCGGCGAGGTTGAAGACCGCGAAATGGGCGGGTGCGATGAAGTCGACGACCGCGCCCTGGAAGACGCCGGGCGAGCGGAAGATCCGGTCGGTGAGATTGCCGAGCGCGCCGCCGAGCAGCAGTCCGAGCGCGATCGCCCAGGGCAGGCTGTAGAGCTTGCGCGCGAGCCGGGCGATCACCACGATCACGGACGCCGCGATCACCGTGAAGATCACGGTGTAGGCCTCGCCGATGCCGAAGGCGGCGCCGGCGTTCCGCATCGCCCTGAACTGCAGCACGTCACCGATGATCTCGATGGGCTCGTGGTGCTCCAGCTTCGCGACCACGATCATCTTGCTGACGAGGTCGAAGAGGTAGGCGATGACCGCGACCGTGAAGAGCACGGCGATCCTGCGCCTGCCCCTGGTCTGCGGGGCGGCGGGGGTCGCCGACTCCTCGGCTCCTGCTGAATCCGGCGTACCGATGATGCGCTCCGCCTCTGCCACGTGAGTCCCTCAACCTAGGTGCCTGACTGTGCACGAGGGTACGGCACACCTGTACGGGCCCGGGACGGCTCAGCCGCGCCGCTCCTGCTTCTGCTTGTCCTCCACGCAGAGGGTGGCCCTGGGGAAGGCCTGCATCCTGGCCTTGCCGATCGGATTGCCGCAGATCTCGCAGAGGCCGTAGGTGCCCGTGTCGAGCCGTTCGAGCGCGTGCTCGGTCTGCTCCAGCATCTCGCGGGCGTTGGCGGCCAGGGACATCTCGTGTTCGCGGGTGATGTTCTTGGCGCCGGTGTCGGCCTGGTCGTCCCCGGCGCCGTCGCCGGAGTCCCGCATGAGGCCGGTGAGGGCGGCCTCGGAGGCGCTGAGCTCGTTCCGGAGCCGGGTCGCCTCCTTCTCCAGGCCCTCGCGGGCCTCGGCCACCTCGGCCGGGGTCCATGGCTCCTCTCCGGGCCGTACAGCGAGCTCTCCGGGCGCGACCGGGGAGGTACGGGCCGGAGGCACCGCACTCGCCGCGGCGCCGCCCTCGGCACCGGCCGTCGTGGTCACACCCGCGGTCTTCTTCGCTGCCACCGTCCTGGCTCCCGTCTGCTGCGCGGTCGTGGTCTTCTTTGCGGCCTTCTTGGCCGCGGTCTTCTTCACGGGCGGCGCCTTCCTGGCGGGCGCCTTCCTGGCCGCCGTCGTGGTCTTCGCAGTGGTTTTCTTCGTGGCCGGCGTCTTCGTGTTCTTCGTGTTATTCGTTTCCGCGGTCTTCGCCGTCTCCGTGGTGTTCGCGGTCTTCGTGCTCGTCGTCTTCGAGGTCGTGGAAGCGGTGCTCTTCGTGGCTGCGGTCTTCTTGGCCGTCGACTTCTTCGCTGTGGACTTCTTCGGCGCCGCGGTCGTCGTCCCGGCGGCCTTCTTCGTGGCCGTGGAGTTCTTCCCGGTCACGTCCTTGGCCGCGGCCGCCGCCGTCTTCTTCGCGGCGGACTTCTTCGCGGCGGTCTTCTTCGCCACCATGTCGCGGCCCCTTCACATTTTGTGATCTTGCTCGCGAATCGTGCTGGGACGATAAATCGACCCCAGCCCCGCGGCAACGGGGCACGCCGCCCACCGGGCCCTCCTTGCGCTCGTGACGCGGCGAGCCTGCATCCGTTGTGCCCAGCTCCCCGCCCTGTAATCCGTCATCGGGGCCCCGCCACGGCCCGCGGTCGCCCGTATGGCCATTCGGGTCACGGCCGGGCCGCCGGGGCGCCCCGCCGATAACCGGTCGGCCGAGCGGCGCCCCGGCCCGTACACTGGGCGCAGCGAAAGGCGTGGATGGGGACGAGTAGCGTCGTACGCAGCCATGAGCGACCCGGGGACGGTGCGAGCCCGGGGGCGAGCGCGATGTGAAGGATCACCCCGGAGCCGCCGGAAGAAAACCCGCAGGTGAGAGATCCGGTGGGCGACTAGACCCGGCTCGCGGCCCCAATGAGGGGGCGGTGCCTCGTGCACCGCCAAGGAGGGTGGTACCGCGGGAGCGCAGAGCTCTCGTCCCTCCGACGGAACGACGAACAGTCCCGCCGGAGGAGAGACCGACGATGACACCGCCGCAGTACCGCCAGGTGCCCGCCCAGGTCGACCTGCCCGCGCTCGAGCACGCCGTGCTCGACTTCTGGCGCGAGAGCAAGGTCTTCGCGAAGTCCCTGGAGCAGTCCGAGGGCCGCCCGGAGTGGGTGTTCTACGAGGGCCCGCCGACCGCCAACGGCATGCCCGGCGCCCACCACATCGAGGCCCGCGTCTTCAAGGACGTCTTCCCGCGCTTCCGGACCATGCGCGGCTACCACGTGGCCCGCAAGGCCGGCTGGGACTGCCACGGCCTGCCGGTCGAGCTGGCCGTGGAGAAGGAGCTCGGCTTCTCCGGCAAGAAGGACATCGAGGCGTACGGCATCGCGGAGTTCAACGCGAAGTGCCGTGAGTCGGTGACCCGGCACACGGACGCGTTCGCGGAGCTCACGACCCGGATGGGCTACTGGGTCGACCTGGACGACGCGTACCGCACCATGGACCCCTCGTACATCGAGTCGGTCTGGTGGTCGCTCAAGCAGATCTTCGACAAGGGCCTGCTGGTCCAGGACCACCGGGTGGCTCCCTGGTGCCCGCGCTGCGGCACCGGCCTGTCGGACCACGAGCTGGCCCAGGGATACGAGACGGTCGTCGACCCGTCGGTCTTCGTCCGCTTCCCGCTGACCTCCGGCCCGCTGGCCGGCGAGGCGGCGCTGCTGGTGTGGACGACCACGCCTTGGACCCTGGTGTCCAACACGGCGGTGGCGGCCCACCCCGAGGTCACCTACGTGGTGGCGACGAACGGCACGGAGCAGCTGGTCGTGGCCGAGCCGCTGGTTGCCAAGGCCCTCGGAGAGGGCTGGGAGGTCACGGGCCGCAGCTTCACCGGCGCCGAGATGGAGCGCTGGACCTACCAGCGCCCGTTCGAGCTGGTCGAGTTCCCGGACACCGCGCACTTCGTCGTCAACGCCGAGTACGTCACCACCGAGGACGGTACGGGTCTGGTGCACCAGTCCCCCGCGTTCGGTGAGGACGACCTCAAGGTGTGCCGCGCGTACGGGCTGCCGGTGGTGAACCCGGTCCGTCCCGACGGCACGTTCGAGGAGGACGTGCCGCTGGTGGGCGGGATCTTCTTCAAGAAGGCGGACGAGAAGCTCACCGCGGACCTCCAGGAGCGCGGTCTGCTCTTCCGGCACATCCCGTACGAGCACAGCTACCCGCACTGCTGGCGCTGCCACACGGCGCTGCTGTACTACGCGCAGCCGTCCTGGTACATCCGTACGACCGCGGTGAAGGACCGGCTGCTGGAGGAGAACGAGCGGACCAACTGGTTCCCGGACTCGGTCAAGCACGGGCGGTTCGGCGACTGGCTGAACAACAACATCGACTGGGCGCTGTCCCGTAACCGCTACTGGGGTACGCCGCTGCCGATCTGGCGCTGCGAGGAGAACCACCTCACCTGCGTCGGCTCGCGCGCCGAGCTCACCGAGCTGACCGGCTCGGACCAGTCCTCGCTGGACCCGCACCGTCCGTACATCGACGACGTGACCTTCCCGTGCCCCGAGGACGGCTGCGCGCTGACCGCGGTGCGGGTGCCAGAGGTGATCGACGCCTGGTACGACTCGGGTTCGATGCCGTTCGCGCAGTGGGGCTACCCGTACAAGAACAAGGAGCTGTTCGAGAGCCGGTATCCGGCGCAGTTCATCTCCGAGGCGATCGACCAGACCCGCGGCTGGTTCTACACGCTGATGGCGGTCGGCACGCTGGTGTTCGACAAGTCGTCGTACGAGAACGTGGTCTGCCTGGGGCACATCCTCGCCGAGGACGGCCGCAAGATGTCCAAGCATCTGGGCAACATCCTGCAGCCGATCCCGCTCATGGACCAGCACGGCGCGGACGCGGTGCGCTGGTTCATGGCGGCCGGCGGTTCGCCGTGGGCGGCCCGGCGCGTGGGTCACGGCACGATCCAGGAGGTCGTGCGCAAGACGCTGCTGACGTACTGGAACACGGTGGCCTTCCAGGCCCTGTACGCCCGTACGTCGGGCTGGGCGCCGAGCGCGGCGGACCCGGCGCCGGCCGAGCGTCCGGTGCTCGACCGCTGGCTGCTGAGCGAGCTGCACGCGCTGGTGGACCAGGTGACGCAGGCGCTGGAGGGGTACGACACCCAGCGTGCGGGCAAGCTGCTGTCGGCGTTCGTCGACGATCTGTCGAACTGGTACGTGCGGCGGTCGCGGCGGCGGTTCTGGCAGGGCGACAAGGCGGCGCTGCGGACGCTGCACGAGGTGGTGGAGACGGTGACGCGGCTGATGGCGCCGCTGACGCCGTTCATCACCGAGCGGGTGTGGCAGGACCTGGTGGTGCCGGTGTCGCCGGAGGCCCCGGAGTCGGTCCATCTGTCGACCTGGCCGGAGGCGGACCTGTCGGCGATCGACCCGGAGCTGTCGGCGCAGATGGCGCTGGTCCGTCGTCTGGTGGAGCTGGGCCGGGCCACGCGCGCGGAGTCGGGTGTGAAGACCCGCCAGCCGCTGTCGCGGGCGCTGGTGGCGGTGGCGGGCTTCGAGTCGCTGTCGCCGGAGCTGCACGCGCAGATCACCGAGGAGCTGAACGTGACCTCGCTGGCCTCGCTGGCCGAGGTCGGCGGCTCGCTGGTGGACACGACGGCCAAGGCGAACTTCCGGGCGCTGGGCAAGCGCTTCGGCAAGGGCGTCCAGGACGTGGCGAAGGCGGTGGCGGCGGCGGACGCGGCGGCGCTGTCGCTGGCGCTGCGCTCGGGTGAGGCGTCGCTGGAGGTCAACGGCGAGACGATCACGCTCACGCCGGAGGAAGTGATCATCACGGAGACGCCGCGGGAGGGCTGGTCGGTCGCGTCGGACGCGGGCGCGACGGTCGCCCTGGACCTGGAGATCACCCCCGACCTCCGCCGGGCGGGCCTGGCCCGTGACGCGATCCGCCTGATCCAGGAGGCCCGCAAGAACAGCGGCCTGGACGTGGCGGACCGGATCGCGCTGCGCTGGCGGTCGACGGACGCGGAGGTCGAGTCGGCGCTGTCGGACCACGCGTCGCTGATCGCGGACGAGGTCTTGGCGACGGAGTTCACGACGACGCCGGCGGACGACACGTTCGGCTCCACGTTCACGGACGAGGGCCTGTCGCTGACGTTCCGCCTCCGCAAGGCGTAGCCCGCACCCTGCGCCGGGCCCGCCCGCCCCTTGGTGGGCGGCCGGGCCCGGGTGTTTTCCCCCACCCACCCTCCCCAAAACTCTGACGAGACCGGGGCGGGGCCCCGTGCCCCGGGGGCGGGCGACACCCGGGGGGTGGGCGGGGCTGTGGGGCGCGCCTAGGCCCGGAGGCGCCGGCCCGGGTGTTTCCCCACCCCTCCCCCAACGCCCTGGGGGCGTGGGGGGGTGGGGGGCCCCCACTTCCCGAAACTCTGACGAGACCGGGGCGGGGCCCCGTACCCCCAGGGGCCGGCGGCGCTGCGCGCGCCGAAGGCGCGGGCGACATCCGGGGGCCGGGGCCGGACCCGGCCCCGAAGCGCACGGCGCGGGGCCCGTGCTCGGGGGGCGGGCCCCGTACCCCCCGGGTCGGCGGCGCTGCGCGCGCCGAAGGCGCGGGGCCCGTACCCCGAAGCGTGTGCGCTGCGCGCGGCGCGGCGAAGCCCCCGGGCGGCGCCCGGGCCGACTCGGCCTGCGGCGCGAAGCTGCCGCCTTTGGGGTCTGGGGCGGAGCCCCAGTTCGGGAAGGGGTGGGGTGGGGGAGAGGCCCGCCGCAGGCGCAGCCCGCCCATGCCAAAGGGCCGGGCCCAGGACTCTCGTCCTGGGCCCGGCCCTTTGGTGCGACGCCTGCCGACGGCTACGCGCTCAGCGCGCCCGTGGGCGCCGTCAGTTGTCGTCCTCGTCGATCAGGAAGCCGCGCATCGGCGACGGGGCCTGCTGCATCGGCTGCGGGGCCTGCGGGCGGACCGGGGCCATCGGCTGGGTCATCGCCGGGGACATCTGCTGCTGGCCGCCGTAGGACGGGGCGCCCATCGAGGGGCCGGAGCCCATCGACTGGTTGCCGCCGTAGGACGGGGCGCTCGCGCCGGCCGAGGCCATCGACGGGGACGGCGGCAGCGACGCGGTCGCCGGGGTCCGCGGCGGGGCCAGCGAGTCGTCGGCCTGGGTCTCCAGCTGGCGCAGCTGCGACTCCAGGTACGACTTCAGGCGCGTACGGTACTCACGCTCGAAGCCCCGCAGGTCCTCGACCTTCCGCTCCAGCGTGGCGCGGGCGGACTCCAGGGAGCCCATCGCGACGCGGTGCTTCTCCTGCGCGTCCCGCTCCAGCGCGTCGGCCTTGGCGCGGGCGTCCCGCTCCAGGCCCTCGGCGCGCGAACGCGCCTCGCCGACGATCTTGTTGGCCTCGGAGCGCGCCTCGGCGATCGCCTGGTCGGCGGTCTGCTGGGCGAGCGAGAGCACGCGCGCGGCGCTGTCGCCGCCGGGGCCCTGGGCGGGCTGCTGCATCTGCGGCTGCTGGAGCTGCGGAGCGTGACCCATCTGACCACCCATGGGTCCGCCCATCGGGCCACCCATCGGACCGCCCTGCATGGGGCCGGGGCCGTGCGGGCCCTGCGGGCCGCCCTGCATCGGGCCGGGGCCGTGGCCCGGGCCGGCGGGAAGCTGGGGGGCACCGGACGGCAGCTGCGGCGGGCCCATCTGCGGGGGCTGCTGCTGCACCGGCGGACCGGATATGGCGGCGGGCACAGGGGCGCCCGGACCGACGGGCCGGTCCTGCTGCTCCGGAGGCTTGCGCATGCCCTGCTGCTGGTTCTGCGCGGCGGCACGCGTCGCGGCGGCCAGCTTGGCGCGCAGGTCCTCGTTCTCGCGGAGCAGGCGGGTCAGTTCGGCCTCGACCTCGTCGAGAAAGGCATCGACCTCGTCCTCGTCATAGCCTTCTCGGAGGCGGACGGTCGTGAACTGCTTGTTCCGCACGTCCTCGGGGGTCAGGGGCATCTCTTCTTCACCTCTACGTAGTCGTCGGCAGTCGGCAAGACCGTATCGTCCACATTCACCTCGCGAAGCTGCTCACGATGGAGATCAAGATGTAGACGATGATCATCAGAACGAAGAAGGACAGGTCGAGTGCCACGCCCCCGAGACGCAGCGGCGGAATGAACCGCCGCAGAAGCTTGAGCGGTGGATCGGTGACAGTGTAGGTGGCCTCCAGAATGACCACCATCGCCTTGCCGGGTTGCCATGAACGGGCGAACTGGAAGACGTAGTCCATGACCAGCCTGAAGATCAGCACGATGAGGAAGCACATCAGCGCGATGTAGACCACCTGTAGTGCGACGCCCATCCCGCGCTTCCCTCTCCCCTGGCTCTCGTCTTACCGGCCTCGCGGCCGGGCCGTTCCCGGTGTCGTGTTCTCAGCTCTGGTTGAAGAATCCGCCCTCTGCGATACGGGCCTTGTCCTCCGCCGTGACATCGACGTTAGCAGGAGACAGGAGGAACACCTTCTGCGTCACGCGCTCAATGCTGCCATGCAGCCCGAAGACGAGTCCCGCGGCAAAGTCGACAAGTCGCTTCGCGTCGGTGTCGTCCATCTCGGTCAGGTTCATGATCACGGGGGTGCCCTCGCGGAAGTGTTCCCCGATGGTACGGGCCTCGTTGTAGGTCCGTGGGTGGAGTGTGGTGATGCGGTAGGGCTCCCGCTCGGACACGACCTTGGGCATGATCACCGGTGCGTTCTTCTCCAGGTTCGGTCGTTCAGGTGTGATGGATGCCACGGGGGCGATTCGTGCCGGACGTCCGTTATCGGCGGGAAGCGCAGCGGCGTGGGGCACCGGCTCCCGCTGGGCGGGAGGCTGTACGACTCGTACCGGTTCCTCCCGCTCCACCTGGTGCGGGGCCGGGTGGCGGCGCCGCTCGCGCTCGGGCTCCGGCTCCAGCTCGGGTTCGAAGTCGTCGTCGGGGTCGAAACCCCGGCCGTCGTACCCATCGTCCTCCACGAGGCCGAGGTAGACCGCCATCTTGCGCATCGCGCCGGCCATTCTCTGAGTCCTCCGCTCTGTGGTGGATCGCCCTACTGGCCAATGTCGCAGCGTCACCAAGTGCCCGCGATCCACTCGGTCTACCCACTTTTCAGTGGGAATGACCATATTTTCTGCTGTGGTCCGACTTGCTTCGCGACGTTACCCGAGCCGGGGGCGCTCTCCGAGTACCGCCGTACCGATGCGCACATGTGTCGCTCCGGCCGCCACGGCCTCTTCGAGGTCCGCACTCATCCCTGCTGACACCATGTTCGCAGCAGGACGGGTCGCGCGCAGGCGGGATGCGAATTCCATCAGCCGCTCGAACGCCGCCTGTTGCCGGCCCGCGAACGGTCCGGCGAGCGGCGCGACGGTCATCAGTCCGTCGAGCCGCAGTCCCTCGGCGGCGTCCACCGCCGCGGCCAACTCCTCGATGCCGTCGGGGGCGACACCGCCGCGCGCGCCGCGCTCCCCCGCCTCGGCGTCGAGCGCGACCTGGACGAGGCAGCCGATCTCGCGCCCCGCCTTCACCGCCGCCGCGGACAGTGCGTCGACCAGTCTGATCCGGTCGACGGACTGCACCACATCGGCATAACCCACCACGGAACGGACCTTATTGGTCTGCAACTGGCCCACGAAGTGCCAGGTGAGGTCAAGATCCGCGCACGCGGCGGCCTTCGGAGCGGCGTCCTGGTCGCGGTTCTCGGCGACGTGCCGGACACCGAGCTCGTGCAGCAGCCGCACGTCGCTCGCGGGGTAGGTCTTGGTGACCACGATCATGGTCACCTCCTCCCGCTTGCGTCCGGCGGCCGCGCAGGCGGCGGAGATACGTTCCTCCACCCGCGCCAGGTTCGCCGCGAGTTCGTCCCTGCGATCGGTGTGATCGGTTCGATCGGTCATGCCGTGTGCCTCATCCGTCCAGCCAGACATATCCGGCGAGCCGCCCCGTGGTGCGGTCCCGGCGGTACGAGTAGTGGTCGCCCGATTCCAGGGTGCAGACCGCGGACGCCGCCCGGTCCCGTACGCCCAGTGCGTCGAGCTGGGCGTGGACGCCGGCGGTGACGTCGACGGCCGGGGTGCCCCAGCTGGTCTCGGACCAGGCCGCCGGTTCGACCGCGGCGACCTCGGCCCGCATCGTCTCGGGGACCTCGTAGCAGCGTCCGCAGACCGCGGGCCCGGTTCTCGCGGTGATCCGGGAGGGCTCGGCGCCGAGTTCGATCATGGCGCGCACGGCGGCGGGGACGACTCCGGCGACCATTCCGGGCCGGCCCGCGTGGGCCGCGGCGACCACGCCCGCGACCGGGTCGGCCAGCAGGACCGGGGTGCAGTCGGCGGTGAGGACGGCGAGGGCCAGTCCGCGCCGGGCGGTCACCACCGCGTCGACACCCGGGATGTCGTCCGTGGTCCAGGGGCCCTCGACGACGGCGACGTCCGGGCCGTGGACCTGGTTCATCCAGACCACCCGCGCCGGGTCGAGCCCCAGGGAGGCGGCGGCCCGCTCGCGGTTGGTCCGTACGGCGGCGGGCTCGTCCCCCACCGCTCCCCCGAGGTTGAGCTGCTCGTACGGAACGGCGCTCACCCCGCCCCACCGGTCGGTGAAGGCGAAGTGGGCGCCGCTCACGTGATCGTGCTGCCCTATCACTTCAAGAAGTCCGGGACATCCAGCTCTTCGGCCGAGGTGTCCGGGTACGGGCGGGCCGGCGGGACCACCGGCGGGGTGACCGGTGTGGCCGGGGTCTCGCTCGCGACCGGAGCCGGGTCGGCCGGGGCGGCCGGGGGCTCCTCGCGGGAGGTGACCGTGCCGAGCCCGCCGATGGGGCGGGGCTCGCTCGAGCGGGTGGCCGGCGCCGGCTCCTCGCGCTTGGCGGCGGCCGAGCCGAGGATGTTGTCGCGGCGGGCCGGCGGCTGGCCGCCGTCGAAGCCGGCCGCGATGACCGTGACCCGGACCTCGTCACCGAGGGCGTCGTCGATGACGGCGCCGAAGATGATGTTCGCCTCCGGGTGGGCGGCCTCGCTCACCAGCTGGGCGGCTTCGTTGATCTCGAAGAGACCGAGGTCGGAGCCGCCGGAGATGGAGAGCAGCACGCCCCGGGCGCCGTCGATGGAGGCTTCCAGGAGCGGCGAGGAGATCGCCATCTCGGCCGCGGCCACCGCGCGGTCGTCGCCGCGGGCCGAGCCGATGCCCATGAGCGCCGAACCGGCCTCGGACATGACCGACTTGACGTCGGCGAAGTCGAGGTTGATCAGACCCGGGGTGGTGATGAGGTCGGTGATGCCCTGCACACCGCTCAGCAGGACCTGGTCGGCCGACTTGAAGGCGTCGAGAACCGAGACCTGGCGGTCCGAGATGGACAGCAGTCGGTCGTTCGGGATGACGATGAGGGTGTCGACCTCTTCGCGGAGCTCGGCGATGCCGTCCTCCGCCTGGTTGGCGCGGCGGCGGCCTTCGAAGGTGAAGGGGCGCGTGACGACGCCGATCGTCAGGGCGCCGAGCGAGCGCGCGATGTTGGCGACGACGGGTGCGCCGCCAGTGCCGGTGCCACCGCCTTCACCGGCGGTGACGAAGACCATGTCGGCCCCCTTGAGGACCTCCTCGATCTCCTCACGGTGGTCCTCTGCCGCCTTGCGGCCGACTGCCGGGTTGGCCCCGGCGCCGAGGCCGCGGGTGAGTTCGCGGCCGACGTCGAGCTTGACGTCGGCGTCGCTCATCAACAGGGCTTGCGCATCAGTGTTGATCGCGATGAACTCGACGCCCTTGAGGCCCACCTCGATCATTCGGTTGATGGCATTGACACCACCGCCGCCGACACCGATGACCTTGATGACTGCGAGGTAGTTCTGCGGTGCTGCCACGTCGAAGGCCTCTCGCCTCGAGTTACGTGTCGCCGCTGCGCGGTGGTAGACGCGTCGCGACGACGGATGCCGAATGGGACGGTCCGAAACGCCGACCCAAACCCTAACGTTGAAGTTTAGGGTTACCAGTGTGTCTGTTCGCTGGACTCTTCCGAACAGGACACTAAGTCGACAAGTGGCGCACGTTCAACGAACACGCCGAACCTCCCGTTTTTCTTTTCACCCTATGTGATCACCCATAGCGCTGACCAACCAGGGTGCTGGCCAGCACGGATGTGCGTCAACTCCGCGACGCGGCCGGGGCACTCGGGGCGCTCACATCGAAGTGCCCCGCTTTGGGCGCGGCCTTCATCAGGGCGGTCAGGACCCGTGCCTTGGCGGCGCCCTCCTCGCCGCTGCCCCAGAACACGGTGCGGCCCCGGCCTAGCTCCAGGGTGATGGAGTCGTACGAGGTCATGGTGATGACACGGACGTCCTCCGCGATGTCTCCGGGGAGTTCGCCCGTCACGCCGACGGCCTCGGCCAGCAGCCGGTCGGTGTCGAAGCGGCGCAGGCTCGGGGAGCGCTCGGCGGCCAGGCGGAGCAGGGGGACGCCGGGGGGCGCCTTGTCGACCGTGGCGAAGCGCACGCCCTTCGCGTCCACTTCTGTGAACTTTCCGCCCTTTTCGATGAGGAGGACCGGCTTTCGTTCGGTCACTTCCAGAATGATTCCGTGCGGCCAGGAACGGCTGGCTTCCACCGTGTCGATCCGGGGCAGTTCGCGGCGCAGCCGGTCCTCGATGGCTCCCGTCCCGACGGAGATCAGGGGGTCGCCAAGGGGGACGTCCGCGGCGGACGCCACCTCACGGGCCGTCAGGACCTCGACGCCGGAGACCCGGACATGTTCGGCGCGGAGCCAGGTGGAGCCGTAGAGGACCCAGACCGCGCCGGCGGCGAGGGCGAGGGTGAGCGCGCTCAGCAGGAGGGTACGCAGGCTGGGGAGGCGGCGGCCGGCCGGTTCTCCCGGGCGGGACGGCCGGCCCGACGACCCCTTCGGTGTGCGCGCGCCCCGTTCGGCGGTCGTCGGTCCGGCCACGTCCCCTGCCTTCCTACGCCTGTCGGCGTGCGGCGATCGCCTCGTACACCATGCCGACGAGGAGGTCGTCGGCGTCCCGGCGGCCGAACTCGGCGGCGGCGCGGGACATCTCGTACAGCCGGTGCGGATCGGCGAGCACGGGCAGGACGTTGGTCTGCACCCACTGCGGGGTCAGCTCCGCGTCGTCGACCAGCAGTCCGCCGCCGGCCTTGACCACCGGCTGGGCGTTGAGCCGCTGTTCGCCGTTGCCGATGGGCAGCGGGACGTAGGCGGCGGGCAGGCCCACGGCGGAGAGTTCGGCGACGGTCATGGCGCCGGCGCGGCAGAGCATCATGTCGGCCGCGGCGTACGCGAGATCCATCCGGTCCACGTACGGTACCGGGATGTAGGGCGGCATTCCCGGCATGTTGTCGACGCGCGGCAGTTCGTTCTTCGGGCCGACCGCGTGCAGGATCTGGATTCCGGAGCGCTGGAGCACCGGGGCGATCTGCTGGATCACCTCGTTGAGGCGGCGGGCGCCCTGCGAGCCGCCGGAGACGAGCAGCGTGGGCAGGCCGGGGTCGAGGCCGAAGGCGGCGCGGGCCTCGGGGCGGACCCGGGCGCGGTCCAGGGTGGCGATGGAGTGGCGCAGCGGGATGCCGATGTAGCGGGCGCCGCGGAGCTTGCTGTCAGGGGTGGCGACGGCGACCCCGGCGGCGTAGCGCGAGCCGATCTTGTTGGCGAGGCCGGGGCGGGCGTTGGCCTCGTGGACGACGATGGGTACGCCGAGCCGCTTGGCGGCGAGGTAGCCGGGCAGGGCCACGTAGCCGCCGAAGCCGACGACGCAGTCGGCCTTGGTGCGTTCCAGGATCTGCTCGGCGGCCTTGATGGTGCCGCGCAGCCGTCCGGGGACGGTGATCAGCTCCGGGGTGGGCTTGCGCGGCAGTGGCACGGCGGGGATGAGCGCCAACTCGTAGCCACGCTCGGGTACGAGCCTGGTCTCCAGGCCCTTCTCCGTGCCGAGGGCCGTGATTCCCACGCTGGGGTCCTGCCTGCGCAGGGCGTCCGCGAGGGCGAGCGCGGGCTCGATGTGGCCGGCGGTCCCCCCACCGGCGAGTACGACATGCACCGAAATTCACCGCTCTCCGGACGGACGCTTCTTGACGCGCCGTCGCATCGACTTCCATCTCACCCCGGCTCGCCTGCCCACGGAGGGCCGGCGCATGGCCAGGGCCGCTTTCGCGGCGGGATCCTCTCGCGCGAAGGCGATCAGCAGCCCGACGGCGAACATGGTCGGCAGCAGGGCCGATCCACCGTAGGAGAACAGCGGGAGGGGGACACCGGCGATCGGCAGCAGACCGAGCACCGCACCGATGTTGACCACGGCCTGGGCCGTGATCCAGGTGGTCACGCCTCCCGCGGCATACCTGACGAAGGGATCCTCCGTGCGTCCGGCCACGCGGATACCCGCATAGCCTAGAGCCGCGAACAGGGCCAGCACCGACAGCGTCCCCGCGAGACCCA
Organism: Streptomyces sp. NPDC039465; assembly: GCF_055639315.1. Classification (NCBI taxonomy): domain Bacteria; kingdom Bacillati; phylum Actinomycetota; class Actinomycetes; order Kitasatosporales; family Streptomycetaceae; genus Streptomyces; species Streptomyces sp. NPDC039465. Next base: position 329,819 of record NZ_JBVKAP010000001.1, read on the forward strand.
GTTCCTCCCCGGTGACGGCGAAGATGAAGTCGGTGTGAGGTTCGGGTAGTTGGCCCCATTTTTCCACACTTGCACCGAGACCGGAACCGAACCATCCGCCCGATGCCAGAGCATAGATGCCGTGCACGGCCTGGAAACACTCGCCCTTGGGCCCGAGGTCCGTCGCGCCGACGCAGTCGAAGCGGGAGAGCCGGTTCGCGCTGGTCTGGATCAAGAGCGCGCCGACCGCGCCGGCCACCCCGAGGACGCCCGCGAAGAGCCGGGTGGGCGCGCCTGCCAGCCAGAGCAGGCCGAACAGGATCGCGGTGAGGATGATCGCCGTACCCATGTCGCCGCCGAGCATGATGAGGCCGAGCAGCAGGAAGGCGACCGGCACGAGCGGCACCAGCAGGTGTTTCCACTGGGTCAGCAGCCGCCGGTCCTGTTTGCGGGCGAGCAGGTCGGCGCCCCACAGGATCAGCGCGAGCTTGCCGAACTCGCTGGGCTGGAGCTGGAAGGGCCCGCCGAGGTAGAGCCAGTTCTGGTTGCCGTTGACCGACATCCCTATCCCGGGGACCTGCACCAGGGCCATCAGGAAGACGCTGCCGACCAGCAGCGGGTAGGCGAGGGCGCGGTGGAGCCTGGAGGGCATCCGGGAGGCGATGAGCAGCAGGACGGTGCCGATGGCGGCGGCGAGGAACTGTTTGCGGAAGAAGTACGTGGCGCCCTTGTCCAGCTCCAGGGCCTTGATCATGGAGGCTGAGTAGACCATGACGAGGCCGAGGACGGTGATCAGCAGCCCGGCGCCCAGGATGACGTAGTAGGCGGTCAGAGGCCGGTCCCAGGCCCGTCGTGCCTGTTCGTAGAGGCGCCTCGCGCCGGAGCCGCGCGGGGGCCGCGACGCACCGGGCCGCCGGCCGCCGGAAGCCGACGGCCCGCGGGTACGGGCGGCGTGCGCGGTGTCGTGCGGCGCCATGATCGCTGTCCCCTCCAGTCGTGCCCGGCGCGGCCGGGCCTGATGGCTGGTCAGTCGCGCGCGGCGGCGAGCGCCCGGACCGCTTCCGCGAACGCCTCGCCTCGCTTGTTGTAGTTGGTGAACATGTCCATCGAGGCGCACGCCGGGGCCAGCAGCACCGTGTCCCCGGGCCGGGCGAGCCGGGCCGCCTCCTGGACCGCCGCCGACATCGCCCCAGTGTCGGTCCGGTCGAGGTCGACGACCGGGACCTCGGGCGCGTGTCGCGCGAGGGCTTCGGCGATCAGGGCCCGGTCCTGGCCGATCAGGACGACACCGCGCAGCCGCTTGGCGGCCTTCTCGACGGTCGCGTCGAAGGTCGCGCCCTTGGCGAGGCCGCCGGCGATCCAGACGATCGGTTCGTAGGCCGCCAACGACGCCTCGGCGGCGTGGGTGTTGGTCGCCTTGGAGTCGTCGACGTAGGCGACGCCGTCGATGTTCTCGACGTGCTCGATGCGGTGGGCGTCGGGGCGGAAGGCCCGCAGTCCGTCCCGTACGGCCGAGGCGTCGACGCCGAAGGCGCGGGCGAGAGCGGCCGCGGCGAGGGCGTTGGCGATGTTGTGCGGGGCCGGGGGGTTGATGTCGGAGATCTGCGCCAGCTCCTGGGCCTGCTTCTGGCGGTTCTCGACGAAGGCGCGGTCGACGAGGATGTCGTCGACGACGCCGAGCTGGGAGGGGCCGGGCGTGCCGAGGGTGAAGCCGATGGCCCGGCAGCCCTCCTCGACGTCGGCCTCGCGCACCAGGTCCTCGGTGGCGGGGTCGGCCGCGTTGTAGACGCAGGCGACGGTGTTGCCCTCGTAGATACGGCCCTTGTCGGCGGCGTAGGCCGCCATGGAGCCGTGCCAATCCAGGTGGTCGGGGGCGAGGTTGAGCACGGCGGCCGAGTGGGCCCGCAGCGACGGCGACCAGTGCAGCTGGTAGCTGGAGAGTTCGACGGCGAGCACGTCGTACGTCTCCTCGCCGAGGACCGCGTCGAGCAGCGAGACGCCGATGTTGCCGACGGCGGCCGTGCGCAGTCCCGCGGCCTCCAGGATGGAGGCGAGCATCCGTACGGTCGTGGTCTTGCCGTTGGTGCCGGTGACCGCGAGCCAGGGGGCCGGTTCACGGCCGTCCAGTCCGCGCAGCCGCCAGGCCAGTTCGACGTCGCCCCAGACCTCCACGCCCGCCTCGGCGGCGGCCGCGAAGAGCGGTTTGTCGGGCCGCCAGCCGGGGGTGGTGACGATCAGTTCGGTGCCGGACGGCAGGGTGTCCCCGTCGCCGAGGCGGACGGTGACCCCGGCGGCCTCCAACTGGGCCGCCTGGGCCCGGGAGCGTTCGTCGTCGCCGTCGTTGACGACGGTCACGTCCGCGCCGAGGCCGTGCAGGACGCGGGCGGCGGGGATGCCGCTCACGCCCAGGCCGGCGACGGTGACCTTCTTGCCCTGCCAGTCCGGGGTGCTCACTTGTCCGCTGCCCATCCCGCGTAGAAGAGGCCGAGGCCGACGATCACGCACATGCCCTGGATGATCCAGAACCGGACCACCACAAGGACTTCGGACCAGCCCTTGAGTTCGAAGTGGTGCTGGAGCGGCGCCATCCGGAAGACCCGCTTGCCGGTCATCTTGAAGGAGCCGACCTGGATGACCACGGACATCGTGATCATCACGAAGAGGCCGCCGAGGAGGGCGAGCAGCAGCTCCGTACGGGAGCAGATGGCCAGACCGGCCAGCGCGCCGCCGAGGGCGAGGGAGCCCGTGTCACCCATGAAGATCTTGGCGGGCGAGGTGTTCCACCACAGGAAGCCGAAGCAGGCGCCCATCAGGGCGGAGGCGACCACGGCGAGGTCCAGCGGGTCGCGCACCTCGAAGCAGGCGTTGGGGTTGGTCAGCGTCATCGCGTTGGCGCAGGACTCCTGGAACTGCCACAGCCCGATGAAGGTGTAGGCGCCGAAGACCATCACGGAGGCGCCGGTGGCGAGGCCGTCCAGACCGTCGGTGAGGTTCACGCCGTTGGACATGGCCAGGATCATGAAGAGCGCCCAGACCACGAACAGCACCGGTCCGATGGACCAGCCGAAGTCGGTGATGAAGGAGAGCTTCTCGGAGGCCGGGGTCAGGCCGCGGAAGTCGGCGAACTGCAGCGACAGCACCGCGAAGGCGATACCGACGATGAGCTGGCCGGCCATCTTGGCCTTGGCCCGCAGACCGAGCGACCGCTGCTTGACGATCTTGATGTAGTCGTCGAGGAAGCCGACCAGTCCCATGCCCGCCATCAGGAAGAGCACCAGGACGCCGGAGTACGACGGGTCCTCGCCGGTGATGACCTTGGCGAGCGCGTACGCGATGAGCGTGGCCAGGATGAAGGAGATACCGCCCATGGTGGGCGTGCCCTTCTTGCTGCCGTGGGTGCGCGGGCCGTCGTCCCGGATGAACTGCCCGTATCCCTTGCGGGCCAGCAGCTTGATGAGCAGCGGGGTACCGATCAGGGTCAGGAAGAGCCCGATGGCCCCCGCGAAGAGGATCTGCCTCATCGGCCGGCGACCTCGCTCTCGGAGTCGAGCAGTGCCAGGGCGACCCGCTCGAGACCGACCGACCTGGACGCCTTCACCAGCACGACGTCTCCCGGGCGCAGCTCACTGCGCAACAGGTCGACCGCCGCCTGCGCGTCGGACACGTGCACCGACTCCTCACCCCACGAACCCTCGTTATATGCGCCCAGTTGCAGCCAGGACGCTTCCCTGCCCCCGACCGCGACGAGCTTGCTGACGTTGAGCCGGACGGCGAGCCGTCCGACCGCGTCGTGCTCGGCGAGCGACTCGTCGCCGAGCTCGGCCATCGGGCCGAGCACCGCCCACGTACGACCCCCCTGGGCCTGTGCGGCCTTGCCCATGGCCGCGAGCGCGCGCAGGGCGGCTCGCATGGACTCGGGGTTCGCGTTGTAGGCGTCGTTGACGACCGTCACGCCGTCCGGACGCTCGGTGACCTCCATGCGCCAGCGCGACAGGGTGCCTGCCTCGGAGAGCGCGGTGGCGATCTCGTCGACGGGCATGCCCAGCTCATGGGCGACGGCGGCCGCGGCGAGCGCGTTCGACACGTGGTGCTCACCGTACAGGCGCAAGGTCACGTCGCTGCACCCGGTGGGTGTGTGAAGACTGAAAGAGGGCTGACCATTCGCTGTGAGCCGGACATTCTCGGCACGTACGTCGGCGTCGTCGGCCTCGCCGAACAGCGTCACGCGCGCGTGGGTCCGCCCGGCCATGGCCCGTACGAGGGGGTCGTCGGCGTTGAGGACGGCCACGCCGCCCGCGTCGGCGGCCGGCAGGGCCTCGACGAGTTCGCCCTTGGCCTGGGCGATCTGGGCGCGGCCGCCGAACTCGCCGATGTGGGCGGTGCCGACGTTGAGGACGAGTCCGATCCGGGGCGGGGTCAGTCCGGTGAGGTAGCGGATGTGGCCGATGCCGCGGGCGCCCATCTCCAGGACGAGGTGGCGGGTCTCCTCGCTCGCGCGCAGCGCGGTGAGGGGCAGGCCGATCTCGTTGTTGAGGGAGCCGGGGGTCCACACGGTCGGCGCGTGGTGCTGGAGGACCTGGGCGATCAGGTCCTTGGTGGAGGTCTTGCCCGCCGAGCCGGTGAGGGCGACGACGTCGGTGCCGAGGCGTTCGACGACATGGCGGGCGAGGGCGCCGAGGGCTGCCTGGACGTCGTCCACGACGATGGCGGGCACCTGGACGGGGCGGGTGGCGAGCACCGCCGCCGCGCCCGCCTCGACGGCGCGCCGCGCGTAGTCGTGGCCGTCGGCGTGCTCGCCCGCGAAGGCGGCGAAGAGGCTGCCGGTCTGCACCTCACGGGAGTCGATGACGACGGGGCCGGTGACCAGGAGGTCCGGATCCGGTATGTCGTACGACTGCCCGCCGACGACTGCGGCGATCTCGGCGAGGGAGAGGGCGATCACAACTTATCCCTGACTGTTCTGGATGGCTTCGCGCAGGACCTGGCGGTCGTCGAAGGGGCGTACCACCCCGGCGATGTCCTGGCCCTGCTCATGGCCCTTGCCCGCGACGAGGACGGTGTCGCCGGGCTCGGCGCGGGCCACGGCCGCGGCGATCGCGGCGGCCCGGTCGGGCTCGACGAGCACGTCGCCGCGTTCGTGGACGGGGACCTCGGCGGCGCCGGCGAGCATGGTGGCGAGGATGGCGAGGGGGTCCTCGGAACGGGGGTTGTCGGAGGTCAGTACGGCGGTGTCGGCGAGGCGGGCGGCGGCGGCGCCCATCGGGCCGCGCTTGGTGGTGTCGCGGTCGCCGCCGCAGCCGAGGACGACGTGCAGCTTGCCTTCGGTGACCTTGCGCAGGGAGCGCAGGACCGATTCGACAGCGTCCGTCTTGTGGGCGTAGTCGACGACGGCGAGGTACGGCTGGCCGGCGTCGACGCGCTCGAGGCGGCCGGGGACGCCGGCGACCGCGGTGATGCCGTCGGCGGCGGTCTGCGGGTCGAGTCCGGCGACGGCGAGGGTGACGACGGCGGCGAGGGTGTTGGCGACGTTGAACGGGCCGGGCAGCGGGGCGGTGGCGGAGATCCGCTCGCCCTTGGGGCCGACGGCGGTGAAGGTGCTGCTGTCCTGGCGCAGGTCGATGTCCTCGGCGCGCCAGTCGGCGTCGGGGTGGCCCTCGGCGGAGAAGGTGGTGACGGGCACGGTGGCCTCCTTCACCAGCCGCCTGCCGTACTCGTCGTCGAGGTTGACCACCGCCTCGCGGGAGCGGTGCGGGGTGAACAGCTGCGCCTTGGCCCGGTAGTAGTCCTCCATGTCGGAGTGGAACTCCATGTGTTCCGGGCTGAGGTTGTTGAAGACGGCGACGTCGAAGACGCAGCCGTCGACCCGGCCGAGCACGAGGGCGTGGCTGGAGACCTCCATGGCGACCGCGTCGACGCCGCGTTCGCGCATGACCGCGAACAGGGCCTGCAGGTCGGTGGCTTCGGGGGTGGTGCGCTCGGACTTGATGCGTTCGTCGCCGATCCGCATCTCGACCGTGCCGACCAGTCCGGTGCGGCGGCCGGCCGCCTTGAGCCCGCCTTCGACGAGGTAGGCGGTGGTGGTCTTGCCGGAGGTGCCGGTGATGCCGATCTGGAGCAGGTCGCTGCCCGGGCGGCCGTAGATCTCGGCGGCGAGCTCGCCCATCCGGCCCCGCGGGTCCTCGGTCACCAGGACCGGCAGGCCGGTCTCGGCGGCGCGGTCGGCGCCGGAGGGGTCGGTGAGGATCGCGGCGGCGCCGAGTCCGGCGGCCTGGGCGACGAAGTCGGCGCCGTGCATCCGGGCGCCCGGCAGTGCGGCGTACACGTCACCGGGGTGGACGGCCCGGGAGTCGTGGGTGATGCCGGTGACCTCGCCGGTGCCGGGGAGGTCGGCACCCAGGCGGGCGGCCAGCTCGCCGAGGGGGGTCGGGTGGACCCGTTCCGGCCGGGGCGGGGTGGTTCGGTACTGATCAGCGTGTGGCACGGCGGTGAGCGTACCGGGCGCACCCTGCGAGGGCCTAAATGGGTGGGCGGCGCCGTCGGGGTTCGGTTTCCGGTTCCCGGGTTGGGGGGTGATCGTTGTCACTGGTGCTCCCGGCGGCTCAGGGCTTGAAGGTGACCGGCATCCGAGCGGGTTCGGCGCCGGTCGGGGCGACGTGCAGGGTCTTCAGGGCGAACTCCATGACCTTCTTGTAGATAGGTCCGCAGATCTGGCCGCCGAAGTAGCTGCCCTTGGTGGGGTTCTGGATGGCGCAGTAGACGGTGATCCGGGGGTTGTCGGCGGGGGCGAAGCCGGCGAAGGAGGCGGTGTAGCCCTTGTAGCGGCCGGTGGCCGGATCGACGCGGTTGGCGGTGCCGGTCTTGCCGGCGACGCGGTAGCCGGGGATGGCGGCCTTGGTGCCGGTGCCCTCCTCGTCGCCGACGACGGATTCGAGCATCTGGGCGAGGGTCTTGGCGGTCTTCTCGCTGACGACCCTGGTCCGCTCGGGTGCGGGGGCGGGGGTGAAGCGCCCGTCGGGTCCCTTGGTGCCGCGCACGATCGTGGGCTGGATGCGTACGCCGCCGTTGGCGATGGTCGAGTAGACGGACGCGGCCTGCATGGCGTTGAGGGAGAAGCCCTGGCCGAAAGGGATCGTGTACTGCTGAGAGGTGGACCAGGCCTTGGGCTTGGCGAGGATGCCGGAGCTCTCGCCCGGATAGCCGAGTCCGGTGCGGCTGCCCATGCCGAACTTGCGCAGGTACGAGTCGAGGACCGCGTTCGCCTCGGGCTGGGTCTTTCCGAGGCGGCCGGTGGCCAGGATCGTGCCGATGTTGCTGGACTTGGCGAGGACGCCGTTGAGGGTGAGGTGCCAGGTGGGGTGGTCGATGTCGTCCTTGAAGAGCCGGTCGCCGCGGTGGAGCCGGTTGGGGACGATGACGTGCGTGTCGGGGGCGGCGACGCCCTCCTCGAGCACGGCGGCCATGGACATGACCTTGGCGGTGGAGCCGGGTTCGTAGACGTCCTGGAGGGCGGCGTTGCCCATGGCGGCGGCGTTGGCCTGGGAGAGGTCGTTGGGGTCGAAGCCGGGGGCGTTGGCCATGGCGAGGATCTCGCCGGTGCGGGTGTTCTGGACCATCACGTAGCCGCGGTCCGCCTTGGACTTGGTGACCTGTTCGGTGATGGCCTGCTGGGCGGCCCACTGGATGTCCCGGTCGATGGTGAGCTCGATGTCGGAGCCGGGGACGGCCGGGGTCTCGTGGGCTCCGGCGGTGGGGACGCGGCGGCCGCCGGACTGGGCGTAGGTGATCTTGCCGTCCTTGCCGGCGAGTTCCTTGTCGAGCATGGACTCCAGGCCGCCGCCGCCGTGGCCGTCGGCGTTGACGTAGCCCAGTATCCCGGCGGCGAGCCGGCCGTTGGGGTAGACCCGCTTGCTGCTCTTCTCGTTGAAGACGCCGGCGAGCACGCTGATGCCGGTGCCGCCCTTGGCCTTTCCGGCGCGGGCCTTCTCGGCGAAGACGTTCTTGAGGTCCTTGATCTGGTTCCAGACCTGGGGGGTCTGGCGGCGGGCGAGGACGGTGTAGCGGGACTTGGGGGCGCGCAGTTTCGCGGCGAGCTCGGCGGGGTCCTTGCCGAGGATGGGGGCGAGGAGGGCGGCGGCCTGTTCGGGCGCGTCCTTCACCTTGCTCTCCTCGGGCGTGAACATCTTGGGGTCGGCGGTGATGTCGTACGCGTCGACGCTGGCGGCCAGGGCGATGCCGGAGCGGTCGGTGATCTCGCCGCGTTCGGCGGCGAGGGTGTGGCTGAGGTAGCGATTTTTCTCCGCCCTTGCGGCGTACGCGCTGGCGTCGACGGCCTGGACCTGGAGGAGCCGTACGACGAAGGCCAGCATCACCAGGGTCAGGCCGAGGCTGACCAGGCGCAGCCGGGGGCGGGGGCTGCCGAGCCGGATCGTGCGGGGCCGGGCGGTGGTGCGGGGACGCCGCTGGGGGCGCGCGGTGGGCCGGGGGCGCGCGGGGCCCGGTACGCGGCGGCGCGGAGGGTCCTGGGGCGGCACTGCGTCACCTGCCGGAGGTCGTCGGGGCGGGATTCTCGGGGGCCGTACGGGCCGCCGGGGGCGGCGCGGAGGCGGCGGGCGCGCTGGGCTCGGGGGCCGGGGCGGGCGCCGCGGCGGCGGGGCGGGGGGCGCCGCGGACGGTGCCGTCCGGGTCGAGGAAGGCGGGGCTGCCGCCGGGGACCATGCCGAGCTGCCGGGCGCGGCGTGCCAGGGCGTCGGGGGCGGAGTGGTTGTCCACGTCGCGCTGGAGGGCCTGTTCCTCGTCGGTCAGTTCGGTGGTCTCGCGCTTGAGCTCGCTCAGCCTGAAGGAGCCCTCGTTGAGCGCGGAGTTGAGGAGCAGGAGGCCGATGAGGCCGCCGCCGAGGAGGACGACGACGAGCAGGACGAAGGGGGTGCGGGCGGCGGTGCTGGGCCCGGACGGCATGAGCCGGGCCAGCCGTGCGGCCGGCCCTCTCAGCGCGTCCTTGGCCCCTTTCCCGCCCTTGGCCCCCTGGGTCACACGTCCTCCCGGATCCGCTCCGCGCCCCGCAGCCTGGCCGGTGCCGCGCGGCGGTTCTCGGCGATCTCTTCCTCGGTGGGCAGCTCGGCGCCGCGGGTGAGCAGCTTGAGCCGGGGCTGGTACTGCTCGGGTACGACGGGCAGGCCGGGCGGGGCGGTGTTCGCCGCGCCCGCCGCGAAGACCTGCTTGACCAGCCGGTCCTCGAGCGAGTGGTACGACAGGACGGCGATGCGGCCGCCGACGGCGAGCGCCTTGACGGCGGCGGGGATGGCGCGTTCCAGGACCGTCAGCTCGCCGTTGACCTCGATGCGCAGGGCCTGGAAGGTGCGCTTGGCGGGGTTGCCGCCGGTGCGCTTGGCGGCCTGGGGCAGGGAGTCGCGGATCAGTTCGACGAGCCGGGCGCTGTTGGTGAACGGCTCCTTCTCGCGCTCGCGCACGATGGCGGAGACGATCCGCTTGGCCTGCTTCTCCTCGCCGTAGGCGCGCAGGATGCGCACGAGCTCGCCCGGCGGGTAGGTGTTGAGGACCTCGGCGGCGCTCACGCCGGTCGTCTGGTCCATGCGCATGTCGAGCGGGGCGTCCTGGGCGTAGGCGAAGCCGCGGTCGGCCTCGTCGAGCTGCATCGAGGAGACGCCGAGGTCGAAGAGGATGCCGTCGGCGCGGGGGATGCCGAGCCGGTCGAGGACCTCGGGGAGCTCGTCGTAGACGGCGTGGACCAGCGTGGCACGGTCGCCGAAGGGCGCGAGGCGCTCGCCGGAGAGCCGCAGGGCTTCCTTGTCCCGGTCGAGGGCCACCAGACGGGCTTCGGGGAACTGGGTGAGCAGGGCCTCGCTGTGTCCGCCGAGCCCGAGGGTGCAGTCGACGACCACGGCCCCGGGGCGTCGCAGAGCAGGGGCCAACATGTCCAGGCACCGCTGGAGCATCACCGGGACGTGTCGGTCGTTGCTCAATGCGCCCTCTCAGATCCGGCGCGGCGTACGTGCTGCCGGGTACCGCCTCCCCCAGCCCGTACCGCCGCGCACGCGGGGGAGAAACTGCTGAAATCGCTCAATGTCTCCGTGGACTGCGCGTCACTTTAGTCCACGGGGGCGCCCGGTCAATCAACCGGCAGGCGCGTCGCACGGGGCGGGCGAGCTCCGCGGGCAAAACGGGACAGCTCACCCGTTCGGGTGGACGGTCTCACGCCTGTGGGTTACCTCACAACAGCCCTCATTGACGTTCTTTGTCCACTCTCACAGCAGGACCGAGACGCCCGTGACCATTAACGTCATAGCTATGTCGACTTCCGCGCACTCTTCCGCCGACGCTCTCCGCACGGCCGGCACCGTCACGGACCGTCTCGTCGAAGCCAACGGCAAGTACGCCGCCCGGTTCACCGATCCTGGGATGGACGCCCGGCCCGTGCTCCAGGTCGCCGTGGTGGCCTGTATGGACGCCCGCCTCGATCTGCACGCGGCGCTCGGCCTCGAACTGGGCGACTGTCACACCATCCGCAACGCCGGCGGTGTGGTCACCGACGACGTGATCCGCTCGCTCACCATCAGCCAGCGGGCGCTCGGCACCCGCAGCGTGGTCCTCATCCACCACACGGGCTGCGGTCTGGAGTCCCTCACCGAGGAGTTCCGGCACGAGCTGGAGATGGAGGTCGGGCAGCGCCCGGCGTGGGCGGTCGAGGCGTTCCGCGACGTCGACCAGGACGTCCGGCAGTCGATGCAGCGGGTGCGGACCTCGCCGTTCCTGGTGCACACCGACGACGTACGCGGTTTTGTCTTCGACGTGACCACGGGTCTGCTGCGCGAGATCGACCCCGTCGGCTGACGGTTCGGCCGAGGGTCGCGTACGGCGGTCCGAGGGCAGAAAACACGGCAACCCCCGACATATCTCGCACGGTTGTCCACAGGCGAGTGACACATCGCGGTGACGCCAACAAGAATGCGGGGTGCGGCACCCTCCGGAACCGTCCGGAGCCGGTGCCAGTGTTTGGGGTGGGCCGGACCGTGCAGTCCACGCGTCGGCCCGTAGAACCTGGGAACGTGCCAAGGAGGGCCGGGTGACGACCTATGACGATCGAGCGAGCCTCACAGATCTGACCACCACAGCGGAGCGTGTCCGCGGGTCGGTGGAGGCTGTGATCGAGGGCAAGCCGGAGGTCGTACGAACGGCACTGACGGTGCTGCTCGCCGAGGGCCATCTGCTCATCGAGGATGTGCCGGGCGTGGGCAAGACCATGCTGGCCAAGGCGCTGGCGCGGTCCATCGACTGCTCCGTGCGGCGCATCCAGTTCACGCCCGACCTGCTGCCGTCGGACATCACCGGCGTGTCGATCTACGACCAGCAGCGCCGGGACTTCGAGTTCAAGCCCGGGGCGATCTTCGCGCAGATCGTGATCGGCGACGAGATCAACCGCGCCTCGCCCAAGACCCAGTCGGCTCTACTGGAGTCGATGGAGGAGCGGCAGGTCACGATCGACGGGCAGACCTACGAGCTGCCCAGCCCCTTCATGGTGGTCGCCACCCAGAACCCGGTGGAGATGGAGGGCACGTACCCGCTGCCCGAGGCGCAGCGGGACCGCTTCATGGCGCGGGTGTCGATCGGCTATCCCAGCCCGGAGGCCGAGCTCCAGATGCTCGACATCCACGGCTCGGTCTCCCCGCTGGACGACCTCCAGCCGGTGGCGCACGCCCATGACATCGTGAAGCTGATCGACGCGGTCCGTACGGTCCATGTCGCCGACGCGGTACGGCGCTACGCCGTCGACGTGGTCGCCGCCACCCGTACGCACCCCGACCTGAGACTCGGCGCATCCCCGCGCGCCACCTTGCACCTGCTGCGCGCCGCCAAGGCGACGGCCGCGCTCAGCGGCCGCGACTACGCCCTGCCGGACGACGTGCAGGCGCTGGCGGTGCCGGTGCTCGCGCACCGGCTGCTGCCCACCGCGCAGGCGCAGCTGAACCGGCGCACCTCCGAGCAGGTTGTCCTGGAGATCCTGCAGCGCACGCCGGTGCCCCACGCGGGCGGCCCGCTCTTCGGCCAGCAGCAGCCCGGCGCACGGCGGCTGTGATGGCGGCCGACGGGGCGGGTGCCCCGGACGGCGAGGTCAAGGGCGGCGTACGGGCCGCGCTCGGTGGTCTGACGACCCGGGGCCGTTCCTTCCTCGCCGCGGGTGTCGCGGCGGCGATCTGCGCCTATGTGCTGGGCCAGGGCGACCTGCTGCGGGTCGGGCTGCTGCTCGCGACGCTGCCGCTGGTCTGTGTGGCGGTGCTGTACCGCACCCGCTACCGGGTGGCGAGCAGCCGGCGGCTGTCCCCGCGGCGGGTGGCGGCGGGCTCCGAGGCGCGGGTGCATCTGCGGATGGACAACGTCTCGCGGCTGCCGACCGGGCTTTTGATGCTCCAGGACCATGTGCCGTACGTGCTCGGCCCCCGGCCGCGGTTCGTCCTTGACCGGATGGAGGCGGGCGGCCGGCGCGAGGTGTCGTACCGGGTCCGCTCGGATCTGCGCGGCCGCTATCCGCTCGGGCCGCTCCAGCTGCGGCTGACCGACCCGTTCGGGATGTGCGAGCTGACCCGTTCGTTCAGCGCGTACGACACCCTGACGGTGATCCCGCGGACCGAGGCGCTGCCGCCGGTGCGGCTGGCCGGGGAGGCGTCGGGGTACGGCGAGGGGCGGCAGCGCTCGCTGGCGCTGGCCGGCGAGGACGACGTCATCCCGCGCACGTACCGCTACGGGGACGATCTGCGCCGGGTGCACTGGCGTTCCACCGCGCGCTACGGCGAGCTGATGGTGCGCCGTGAGGAGCAGCCGCAGCGGGCCCGCTGCACGGTCCTGCTGGACACCCGTGCGGTCGCCTTCCACGGGGCGGGCCCGGACTCCGCGTTCGAGTGGGCGGTGTCGGGCGCCGCGTCGGCGCTGGTGCACATGCTGGAGCGGGGATTTTCGGTCCGGCTGCTGACCGACACGGGCACGTCGGTGCCCGGCGAGGGGGACGGCGGCTTCGCCGGCACGTCCCAGGACTCGGCGGACTCGGCCGGGCTGATGATGGACACCCTCGCGGTGGTCGACCACTCCGACGGCGCCGGGCTCTCGCGCGCGTACGACGCGCTGCGCGGCGGTGAGGGCCTGCTGGTGGCGTTCCTCGGCGATCTCGACGAGGAGCAGGCGGCGCTGGCCGCCCGGATGCGGCAGCGCAGCGGCACGGCCGTCGCCTTCCTGCTGGACAGCGGTGCCTGGCTGACCGGCGGGTCGGTGCCCGGGGCGGTCGAGGAACGGCTGCGGCAGCTGCGCGAGGCCGGGTGGACGGCGCTGGCCGTCCCGCCCGGGGCGTCGCTCGCCGATCTGTGGCGGCAGGCGGGCCAGGAGGGCACGGTCTTCGGTGCCTCGGCCGGTGGGACGACGGAACACTTCGGGAGTTGGGGATGAGCGGTCGCGGAAGGCTGACGCTGTGCGCCTTCGCCGCCACGCTGATGGCGGCCACCGCGCTGCTGCCGCTGGTCGAGCCGGCCACCTGGATCGTGCAGGCCGCGTTCCTGCTCGCGGTGCAGAGCGGGGCGGGGGCGCTGGCCCGGCGGGTGCCGCTGGCCCGGACGGTGACGATCGCGATCCAGGCCGTCGTTTCCCTGCTGGCCCTGACGGTCGTCTTCGCCCGGGAGGAGGCGCTGCTCCTTCTGCTGCCGGGGCCGGAGGCCTTCGGACGGTTCGGGGAGCTGCTGGCGACGGGCGCGGCGGACGTGGGGACGTACGCCATTCCCGCGCCGGGCACCGACGGCATCCGGCTGCTGGTCGTCGGCGGGGTGCTGGTGATCGGTCTTGCGGTGGACGCGCTGGCGGTGACCTTCCGCAGCGCGGCTCCGGCGGGGCTGCCGCTGCTGGCGCTGTACTCGGTGGCCGCCGGTCTGGCGGGCGGCGGCGGTGCGAGCTGGCTGTGGTTCCTGCTCGCGGGCTGCGGCTATCTCGTCCTGCTGCTGGCCGAGGGGCGCGACCGGCTCTCCCAGTGGGGTCGGGTCTTCGGCGGCGCCCCGCGGACCGCGGGCGGCGGGTCGGGCGGTCTCGACCTGGCGGGCGGTCCGGTGGCGCCGGTGCGTACGGGGCGGCGGATCGGGGTGCTCGCGCTGGGAGTGGCGCTGGCCGTGCCGGCGGCGCTGCCCGCGCTGAGCGGCGGGCTGCTCGGCGGTTCCGGCGACGGCGCCGGGCAGGGCAGCGGAGGGGGCACGATCTCCGCGGTGAACCCGCTGGTGTCCTTGAAGGACAGCCTGAACCAGGGCGAGCAGACGGAGTGGCTCAAGTACCGCACCAACGCAGGCAGCACCTCCGACATGTATCTGCGGCTGGTCGCGCTGGACCAGTTCGACGGCACGTCGTGGAAGTCCTCCCAGCGGCCCGTGCGGGACGTGCCCAAGGAACTCCCCCGGCCGGACGGGCTGAGCAACTCGGTCGCCACGAGCGAGATCACCACCAATGTCACGGCGTCCGGCGCCTACGAGCAGAAGTGGCTGCCGCTGCCCTATCCGGCGACCTCGGTCGACATCGGCGGGCGCTGGCGGTACGAACCGGCCGGCCGGATGCTCGTCGGCGACGACCGCCAGACCACGAAGGGCGTGGCGTACCAGGTCAGCAGCTTGCGGGTGCAGCCGACGGCCGAGCAGCTGGCGAACGCGGGCGAGGCGCCGGGGCCCGTAGTGCGGGAGTACACCCGGGTGCCCGAGTCGCTGCCCGCCGAGGTGCGGCTGACGGCCCTGAAGGTGACCGTGGGCGCGATGAACGACTACGAGCGCGCGGTCAAGCTCCAGGACTGGTTCGCCTCGGACGGCGGGTTCCGCTACGACACCACGGTCACGTCCGGTACGGGCGTGGAGGCGATCTCCCGGTTCCTGAAGCAGAAGGAAGGCTTCTGCATCCACTTCTCGTTCTCGATGGCCGCGATGGCCCGGACGCTGGGGATTCCCGCGCGGGTCGCGGTGGGCTTCACACCGGGCACGCCGACGGCGGACGGCGCGATGTCGGTGGGGAACCGGGACGCGCACGCCTGGCCGGAGCTGTACTTCGAGGGGGTGGGCTGGACCCGTTTCGAGCCGACGCCCACGCGCGGTACGGCGCCGGACTACACCCGGCAGCAGACCCCGGGCGGCGGGGCGACCAGCCCGGCGCAGCCCGAGGCGACCGCTTCGGCCGCCGCGTCCGCGGCGCCGTCGGTGTCGGAGAGCTGCCCGGCGCAGGCCCGGCGGCTCGGTGAGTGCGGCGGCCCCTCGGAGCCGGGTGTGCCGGTGGTGGACGACGCGGGCACCCCGCCGTCGACGATCGCCCTGGTGGGCCTGGGTGTGGCCGTGGTGCTGCTGATTCCGTTCCTGCCGCTGCTGTGGCGGACGCGGGTACGGGCGCTCCGGCTCGCTTCGCCGGGTCGTACGGCGGCGGACGGCGCCGCCCGGACGCTGGCGGTGTGGCAGGAGGTCATCGACACGGCCTGGGACCACGGCGTCGTACCGGACGAGTCGCAGACCCCGCGCAGGACGGCCGCCCGGATCGTGCGGCTCGGCCGGCTCGAAGGGGACCCGGCCGATGCGGTGCACCGGGTGGCCAGGTCGGTCGAGCAGGTGCTGTACGCGCCGGACCCGCGGCCCGGTGCCGGGCTGGCCGACGACGCTGCCCTGATCCGGGCGGGCCTGCGGGCCGTGTCGGGCCGCGGGGCCCGGCTGCGGGCGCTGCTCCTGCCCCGTTCGGCCGTCCGGGTGATGTGGGCGGCGTCCGCGCGCTGGGCGGCGGTCACCGACCGATGGGGGACGCGGCGGCGGCGCTGGGCGGACCGGTGGGCGGGGGCGCTGCGGCGGCCTTCGCGCCAGCGGGGGTAGCGCCCGGGGTCTGCCACCGGGGATACGCGAAACGGGTGAGGGGTGAGCGCTGGGAAACGCTCACCCCTCACCCGTTCGGGAAGAGTTCCTCGGGAAGTTTTCTTCCGGAAGAGGTGCTCGGGAAGTCTTCTTCCGGAAGAGGTGCTCGGGAAGGTCGTTGGTGAGGAGGAGCCTGGCCGGCCTGGAGAGGTTCGAGGCCGTGCAAAGGCGTCGTTCCGGCTCGGGGGACGGGACCTCGTCCGTATCGGCTACGGGGTCAGTGGCCCTGTTCGTCGCGGCGGCGCTGCCACCGCTCCTCGATCCGGTGCATCATCGAGCGGCGCTGCCGGGGCTGCCGGCCGGTGGCCGGACCTCCCTGAGCCGGTCGCTCGCCGGGCTTGGGAGCCTTGCGCCATCCGGTGACTGCCAGTACCGCGCAGCCGAGCATGACGAGGAAGCCCACCACGCTGATCCAGATCTGCTGGGCGACCATTCCGGCCATGAGGAGCGCGATACCCACCAGGAAGCCGGCGACCGCCTGGTAGACCCGTCGCCGGGTGTATGTACGCAGCCCGCTTCCCTCGAGCGCTGTCGCGAACTTGGGATCTTCGGCGTACAGCGCTCGCTCCATCTGCTCGAGCATTCGCTGCTCGTGCTCCGAGAGCGGCACGGAGTCCTCCTAGTCGTCGGTCGCGGGGGCGACCGGGATGCGGCCCTTTCAGGATAGGCAGGGAATCGCCCCCGTGAAACCCGCCCTCAATGCCAATTCGCCAGTCCGGGCCGCCATGCCGGTACGGCTGTTGAGGCGTTGATTCCCCGACGGCCGATCCGTCATGCCGGATGGTGTCCCCCGATCATACGGCGCTCGGCCCGCGATCGGGGGGTCTGTGGCGTACTCCCTCTGCCGCTGCGCCGCTGATCAGCCCGGTGGGCCGGCCGTGAGGGGCCGCGGCGGGCGGGGGTCAGGCGCGCTTCTCGCCGAGGACGTGGAGCTGGGTGGCGACCGCGTGGAAGGCGGGCAGCTCGGCGGCGGCCTCCTCCAGCTTGAGGAGGGCCTCGACGGCACCGGGCTCGGTGTCGACGAGAACGCCGGGGACCAGGTCGGCGAAGACGCGGACGCCGTGCACGGAGCCGACGTCAAGACCGGCCTCGTCGGCGAGCGCGGCGAGCTGCTCGGCGGTGAAGCGGCGGGGCACCGGGTCACCGGCGCCCCAGCGGCCGTCCGGGTCGGTCAGCGCCTGGCGGGCCTCGGTGAAGTGGCCGGCCAGGGCGCGGGCGAGGACGGCGCCGCCGAGTCCGGCCGCCAGCAGGCTGAGCGCGCCGGCGGGGCGCAGCGCGGCGACCGCGTTGCGTACGCCTTCGGCGGGGTCGTCGACGTACTCCAGGACGCCGTGGCAGAGCACGGCGTCGAAGCCGCCGCGCTCGACGACGTCGAAGAGGCCGTGGATGTCGCCCTGGACACCGCGGACCCGCTCGGCAACGCCGGCCTCGGCGGCGCGGCGCTCCAGCGCGAACAGGGCGTTGGGGCTGGGGTCGACGACGGTTACCTGGTGACCCAGGCGTGCGACGGGCACGGCGAACTTGCCGGAGCCGCCGCCGGTGTCGAGGACGTCGAGGACGGCCTTCCCGGAGGCCTTTACCCGGCGCTCCAGGGCGTCCTGGAGGACGTCCCAGACCACGGCGGTACGCAGGGAGGCGCGCGAAGGGCGCGATGTGGTCTCCCGACCGAAGGCGGGGGAAGGGTCCGACACGGCAGTTGACTCCTCGTCTACGGGTGTGAACGCTCCCCCACCCTATGGCCTCGGGCGCCCTGGCCCGTCACCCTGCGGCTTCGCCGGTTCCGGGCCCGTCGGTACGGGCCCTGGGCAGCGTCGGCGTGAGCGCGAGGAGGCGCTCCACCAGGCGCAGGAACAGGGCGGCGTCGCGCAGCAGGTCGTCCGCGTCACGGGCGGAGGCGGCGCCCCGTATGCCGGCCTCGGCCCGGGCCCGGCGGGCGGCGCCGGAGGCGAACAGGGCGCTCCATTCGGTCAGCTCGGGGGCGAGCTCGGGGAGCACCTCCCAGGCGCTTCTGATCCTCCGGCGGGCGCGGGCGCCGGTCTCGGGGCGGGCGCGGGCGGCGAGCACGGCCGCGGCGGTGCGCAGGGCGGCGAGGTGGGCGGTGGCGTACCGCTCGTTGGGCTCCTGGAGGCTCTGGGCCTCGGTCAGGCCTTCGCGGGCCTGGACGAGCAGGGCGAGGGCGGCGGGGGGCGCGGAGGCGCGCCGCCGGACGGGGTGGACATCGCTCACCATGACGAACCCTTCTGTCGTCGGGTCACGGTGCTGTGGCCGTATGGGTCGGGTCCCATCGTGCGTGCCACCACTGACAATCGGCCCTGACCTGGGCTTTTGCCTTCCACTACGACGCGGTATAGTTTTTGCACTGACTGGTCAGTTCAAATTGGGGGGAGGGCGCGTGAAGAGCACCGCAGAGTCCTCGGGCGCCGCTGTCACCGCCGAGGGCTTCGGGCTCAAGGGGCCGCGCGGCTGGGCGTTCCGTGACGTCACCTTCACGGCCGGGCCGGGCTCGCTCGTGGCGATCGAGGGCCCGTCGGGCTCGGGCCGCACCTGCCTGCTGCTCGCGCTCACCGGCCGGATGAAGCCGGCGGAAGGCCATGCCGAGGTCGGCGGGGTGCGTCTGCCGCGCAAGATGGCCGCCGTGCGCCGGATGAGCGCGCTCGGGCCGGTGCCCGGCGTCAGCGATCTGGACCCGGCGCTCACGGTCGCCGAGCATCTGCGTGAGCGGGCCCTGCTCCAGCGCCGGTTCGACGGCTCGCCGCTCGCGCTGCTGCGGCCGCCCGGCGAGCGGGCCGCGGCCACCCGGCGCCGTATCGAGGCGGCGCTCGACGCCGCCGGGCTCGACCTGGAGACCCTACCGAAGGCCGAGCGGACCTCCGTACGGGACCTGGAGCGGCTGGAGGCGCTGCGGCTGTCCGTGGCACTGGCCCTGATCGGCGAGCCGCGGCTGCTGGCCGTCGACGACCTGGACCTCAAGCTCTCCGACTCCGCCCGGGCCGAGGCGTGGGAGCTGCTGCGGTCGATCGCGCGGCGGGGCGTGACCGTGCTCGCCGTGTGCAGCGAGGCGCCCGAGGACGCCCTGCGGATCACCACCCAGGGCGGGAGCGGCACCCCGGCCGCCGGGACCGACGACGCGCAGACCGACGACGCCGACGACGCCAAGGGCGCCGACGCCACCGGCCGGGACGCCGACGCGGAAGACGCCAAGGCCGCCGAGGACTCGGAGGACACCGAGGACCCGGGCGACGACACCGGCGAGACCGGCGGTACCGGCGACGCCGAGAAGACAGACACCGACGACACCGAGGAGGGGGCAGCCGATGCGCTCGCCGAAACTGGCCGCGCTTGAGCTGAAGCGGTTCGGCAGGGGCAAGCTCCCCCGCGCCGCTCTCGTCGCGATCCTGCTGCTGCCGTTGCTGTACGGCGCGCTCTACCTGTGGTCCTTCTGGGACCCGTACAGCCGGCTCGACCGGATACCCGTCGCCCTCGTCAACGACGACAAGGGCGCCACCGCCGGCGGGAAGAAGATCTCCGCGGGCGACGACATCACCAAGAACCTGCGCGACAGCCAGGTCTTCGACTGGCACGAGGTGTCGGACGCCGAGGCCCGCGAGGGCGTCGAGGACGGCACGTACTACCTCTCGCTGACCATGCCCGCCGACTTCAGCGAGCGGATCGCCTCCAGCTCCGGCGACTCGCCCGAGACGGGCGCCCTCCAGGTCCGGACGAACGACGCCAACAACTACATCGTCGGCCAGATCTCCCGGACGGTCTTCTCCGAGGTGCGCACCGCCGCCTCGACCAAGTCGTCCCGGTCCTTCCTCGACAAGATCTTCATCTCGTTCTCCGACATCCACGACGCCACCGAGAAGGCGGCCAAGGGCGCCGACCAGCTCAAGGACGGGGTCGGAAAGGCGAAGAAGGGCTCCAAGGCCCTCTCCGACGGTCTGACGAACGCCAAGGACGGCAGCGGGGACCTCGCCTCCGCCCTCAAGAAGCTCGACAAGGGCGCCGCGGACGTCGAGCGCGGCACCCGCGGCGTCGCCAACGGCACCCAGGCACTCGCCGACAAGGTGAACGGGAACGCGGACAAGCTCCGCCCGTACCTCAAGGACAACGGCAAGAAGATCGGCGACTCGGCCCGGCTGGTCTCCGACCTCTCCGCCGCCATGCGCCACAACCTGGAGCTGATCACGAAGACGGGCCCGGCGGCCCGCACCGGCGCCCACAAGGCGTCCGAGAAGCTCGACGGCATCTACCGCAAGCGCTGCGAGAACGACCCCACGCCGGACGCCGAGCTGTGCAAGGCGACCAAGCAGGCCAAGACGGCCGCCGCCGACGTGGCAAAGATCGCCGACGATCTCCATGAGCTGTCCAAGGACAGCAAGGGCGACCTCAAGAAGCTCGACAAGGAGCTGGCGAAGGTCCAGAAGCAGGCCGACGCGCTCGCCAAGCGCGCCCCGCATCTGGACGAGGACCTCGAGTACGCCGTGAGCAAGATCAACGAGCTGAACACCGGCGCCCAGAAGGTCGCCACGGGTGCCGACCAGCTCCACACCGGCCTGACCAAGACGAAGAACGGCTCGGTCAACCTCGACACCGGCATCGGCAAGCTCAAGAAGGGCGCCGGCGACCTCGACGGGGGCCTGTTCAAGCTCGCCGACGGCTCCACCGACCTCGCCACCGGACTCAACAGCGGCGTCTCCAAGATCCCCGACTACGACCGTGAGGACCGCGACCGCCGCACCGAGGTGATGGCCGACCCGGTCAAGCTCGCCTCGCAGTCGCTGCACAAGGCGCCCAACTACGGCACCGGCTTCGCCCCGTACTTCATCCCGCTCTCCCTGTGGGTGGGCGCCATGGTGGCGTACATGCTGATCCAGCCGATGAACCGGCGGGCGCTCGCCGCCGGCGCGTCCGCCTGGCGGATCGCCCTCGCGGGCTGGCTGCCGGTCGCCACGATCGGCTTCCTCCAGGTCGGCGCGCTGATGTCCGTACTGCACTGGGGCCTGGGCCTGGAGATGACCCGTGCCGCCGGCACGATCGGCTTCCTCGCGCTGGTGACCGGCTGCTTCGCCGCGATCATCCAGTGGCTCAACGCCCGCTTCGGCGCGGCCGGCCGGATCCTGGTCCTCGCGGTCCTGATGCTCCAGCTGACCTCGGCCGGGGGTACGTACCCCGTCCAGACCAGCCCGGGCTTCTTCAACGCGATCCACCCGTACCTGCCGATGACGTACGTCGTCGAGGCTCTGCGCCGGCTCATCAGCGGCGGCTCCATCGGGCCGGTCTGGCAGGCGGTTGCCGTCCTGAGCGCGTTCACCGTCGGGGCGCTGGCGCTCACCGCCGTCTCGGCCCGCCGCAAGCAGGTGTGGAGCCTGGACCGTCTCCACCCCGACCTGAGCCTGTGAGAATCGGAACGTGACCAGCATGGACAGCAGCAGCACCAGACGCCAGGCGACCCGGGCCAAGCTCTACGAGGCGGCCGTGACCCTCATCGCCGAACAGGGCTTCTCGGCGACGACGGTGGACGAGATCGCCGAACGGGCCGGGGTCGCCAAAGGCACGGTCTACTACAACTTCAAGAGCAAGACCGAGCTCTTCGAGGAGCTGCTGCGGCACGGCGTGGGCCTGCTCACCGCCTCGCTGCGGGCCGCCGCCGACGAGACCGCGGCGCGCGGCGGCACCCGGGTCGAGGCCCTGGACGCGATGATCAGGGCCGGTCTGGTCTTCATCGACCGCTACCCCGCCTTCACCCAGCTGTACGTGGCCGAGCTGTGGCGCACCAACCGCGCCTGGCAGTCCACCCTGCTGGTGGTCCGTCAGGAGGCGGTCGCCGTGGTGGAGACCGTGCTGCGGGAGGGGGTCGAGGGCGGCGAGCTCAGCGACGAGATCGACATCCCGCTGACGGCGGCGGCACTGGTCGGCATGGTCCTGGTGGCCGCGCTGGACTGGCAGGCGTTCCAGCACGAGCGGTCGATCGACGATGTGCACGCGGCGCTGTCCAGGCTGCTGCACGGGCGTGTGAGCGGTCGTTAGCCGTGCTGTAGCAGCGGCTATGGCTCCGTGAAACGAAAAACACCGGTCCGGTGAGGCTCGATCCCCCCGAGCCTCACCGGACCGGCTGTGTGCCACCCGACAGCCGACCCCGTGTCCCCCGTGGTCGTCCGCCAGGCACCCCCGTGCCCCCGTGCACCCCCGCTCCGGCAGGTGCGCCACACCGTTCCGCAGCCCCGTGCCGGCGGTACCGCGTGGCGCCCCTCCCGTGGTCTCCACTCTTCCGTCCCCGCAGGTGGAACCCCATCCGCACAACTACTCATCTGACCCACTAGGTACGGATACTCAGGGGCCCGCGCTCATCCCCACGCGCGCGTGGCCCCCGCTGGTTACGATCGCGTCCGTGTCCGTACTCCCCCTGGTCTTCACCAGCGGCTGGGCGAGCGGGATCAACGCCTACGCGGTGGTCCTGCTGTTCGGCATCTTCGGCGCGACCGGGATCTCCGACGACGTGCCCGAGTCGCTTCAGCGCACCGACGTCCTGATCGCGGCCGGTGTGCTCTTCCTCTGCGAGGCCGTCGCGGACAAGATCCCGTACGTCGACTCGGTGTGGGACTCCGTCCACACCGTCGTCCGGCCGGTCGCGGGCGCGGTGGTGGGGGCGTTGCTGGCCGGGGAGAGCGGGTCGCTGCCGGAGCTGGCGGCGGGTGCCGTGGGCGGCTCGACGGCGCTGATGAGCCATCTGGTGAAGGCGGGCACCCGGATGGCGATCAACACCTCGCCGGAGCCGTTCAGCAACGTCGTGATGAGCACGGCCGAGGATCTGGGAGTCGCCGGGATCATCACCTTCGCGGTCTTCAACCCGCAGGCCGCGGCGGTGATCGCGGCGGTGCTGCTGGTCCTCGGGGTGGTGCTGCTCGTCCTGCTCGCGGCGCGGATCCGCCGGTTCCGGCGGCGGCGGGCCCAGCGGCGCGAGGAGAGCCGGCTGGCCGAGGCCCGGGCGCCTCGGTCACGGGAGTGAGGGCCGTCGCTGTCGGTGGCGGTCGATAGGCTTTTCGGCATGGCACGTATTGCGGTGATCGGCGCCGGGATGGGCGCGATGGCGGCGGCCGCCCGGCTGGCCGTGGCAGGCCACCGGGTGACGGTGTACGAACGCTCGGCGACGTACGGCGGCGCGGTGGGCCGGTTCGAGCGGGACGGTTTCGCCTTCGACACCGGCCCCGGGCTGCTGCATCTGCCCGCGGTGCACCGCGATCTGTTCGTCAAGACCGGCAAGGAAGCGCTGGAGAAGTGCGTCGAGCTGGTGCAGGTGGATCCGTCGAGCCGTCATGTCTTCGCGGACGGTACGGCCGTGTCGCTGCCGAACGCCTCGCGGGCGGGGGTCGTCTCCGCCCTCGACGCCGCCCTGGGCGAGGGCGCGGGCGAGCGGTGGGGCGACTTCATGGGCCGGGCCCGCGAGGCCTGGGACCGCACCCGGCGCCCGCTGCTCGAAGAACCGCTGCCGGCCGACCCCTCTCCCCTGGCCCGGGAGCCGTACCCCGGGCTGAAGTCGGGGCTGCTGCGGCGCACCCCCACGACGCTCGCCGAGGTGGGGCGGCGCGAGCTGCGTGATCCGCGCCTGACGGCGCTGCTGGACGGCTACGCCCTGGCGTACGGCCTGGATCCGGCCACCGCCCCGGCCTCCGCCGCCGTGCTGCCGTACATGGAGCAGACCTTCGGCTCCTGGTACGTCCGCGGGGGCATACGGGCCCTCGCGGACGCCCTGCACGGGCGATGCCTGGCGCGGAAGGTGGAGTTCGTCTTCGGCGCCGAGGTGACGCGGGTGCTGGAGAAGGACGGGCGCGCGGCCGGTGTGGAGTTGGCGGACGGACGGCGGGCCGAGGCGGACCATGTGGTCGCCGCCGCGCCCGTGCCCGCGCTGTACCGGGACGGGGTGATCGGTTCGGTGGGCCAGGACGCGCCGCCGAGGGTCCGGACCGGTCGGGTGACCCTCTGTCTGGCGCTCCGCGGGGCCCGGGAGGCCGACGCGGCCCATCGGACGGTGGTCCACTCCGCCGACCCGGCGGACGAACGGGCCGCGCTCGCCGCGGGCCGTCCGGCGCTGCGGCCGACCGTGGTGGTGCTGCGCCCCGACGACGCGCGGCTGCGCCCGGACGACGGCCACGAGGCGGTGACGGTCACGGCGACCGTGCCGGTGGCCGTGGACGACGGCTGGGAGGCGTTCGCCGACCGGATGACGGAGGCCGCGGAGTGGGCCGTCCCAAGCCTGCGTGAACGACTGCTGTGGCGCCACGTACGCACCCCCGCGGACACCCTCCGGGAGACCGGCATGGCGGAGGTCCCGCCACCCGCCCTGGCGGGCGCGGCCGGCCGGCTGCTGCCGTCCGCCAACGTCTCCCCGCTGCCGGGCCTGTACTTCGCGGGCGGCTGGTCCCACCCGGGCGGCGGCCTCGCCCACAGCGGCATGTCCGGCGCGCTGGTGGCCGGCCTGATCGTGGAGGGCGCGGACTTCCGCGGCTCGCGGTAGGGGGTTGGCCGTTCGGGGGGGCTGTTCGGACGCGGGTCACCTGGCAGCCGGACCGTTCGCGTAGCCGGGCGGCAGCCGACGCGTTCGGCGGCCGGACCGTTGGCGTAGCCG
This sequence comes from Streptomyces sp. NPDC039465, assembly GCF_055639315.1. Classification (NCBI taxonomy): domain Bacteria; kingdom Bacillati; phylum Actinomycetota; class Actinomycetes; order Kitasatosporales; family Streptomycetaceae; genus Streptomyces; species Streptomyces sp. NPDC039465. The sequence continues at coordinate 354,335 of NZ_JBVKAP010000001.1, forward strand.
GGCGGCTCGAAGCCGGTGCCGCCCGGAAGTCAGCCCGCACGCGAGGCCGGGAGGCCCGGAGCCGCTGCCGCCCGCCAGCCGGCAAGTCGCCGGCCCAGCCGGTCAGTAGCGGTACGGCTGCTGGTCGCCCTGGCCCTGGTCGTAGCCGTACGGGGAGGGCTGTTCCTGCGGCACGGGCGGCATCGGGGGAATCGGCGGCGGGGTGAGCTGGTCGCTGTCGCGCTGCTGGGGGACCCAGACGCCGCCGGGCGGGGTGTCGTAGCCGTAGGGCTGGCCGTACGGGTCGGAGTAGGCGGCGTACTGCTGCTGGCCGTTCCCGTAGTCGTACGCGGTGTACTGCTGGCCGTCGGTGCCGGGGCCGATGTACGGGTCGGAGTAGGCGGCGTACTGCTGCTGTCCGGTGCCGTAGTCGTAGCCGGCGGCGTACGCGTCCTGGCCCGCGGGCTGGTCGTAGCCGGGGGTGTAGGTGCCGTAGGCGGTGCCGAACGCCGCGGCGCCCTGGTCGGCCTGGCCGGCGCTCTCGTCGTAGACGCCGTACTGGCCCGTGTCGTCGGGGAGCGGCTGCGGTGCGTAGACCGCCGTGGTCTCCGCGGGCGAGGGCTCCACCGGCTCCTCAAGGCTCGGGCCCGCGGCCGCCGTCGCGGCCGGCGCGGCCGACCTGCGGCGGCGGCTGGCGCCGGGGCTGCCGCCGAGGGCCCAGCCCGTGGAGAAGCCGCGGCGGAAGGAGAGCGTGACGTAGGTCTGGCCCACCGCGAACGCGATCGCGCCAAGGACGATCACCAGGACCGACGGCAGCAGCACGCCGAGGACGACGCCGAGGAAGCCGGTGAAGGCCAGCAGCCGCCAGCGCAGTCGGGCCTTGTACTGCAGCAGCACCTCGCCGAGCAGCCACAGCGCGACGATGCCGAACGCGATGTAGAGGACCGTCCAGCCCATGCCCGCCCCTCCCTATGGCCTCCGCCACGGGTAGGAGCGGGTACGGCCGGTCACGACTGCTGGTGCAGTCCGAGATTTTCGTAGATCTCGAGCGTGGCGGTGGAGTTGTTGAGCGTGATGAAGTGCAGACCGGGGACACCCTCGGACAGCAGCCGTGCGCAGAACTCCGTCGCGAACTCGATGCCAATGGAGCGTACAGCGGCCGGATCGTCCTTGACGGCGAGGATCCGTTCTTTCACGTCGGACGGGAAGTGGGCGTTGCTGAGCTGTGGGAGCCTGTCCAGCTGCTTGACGCTGGTGACGGGCATGACCTCGGGGATGATCGGGGTCTCGCAGCCGGCCGCGGTGACCGCGTCGCGCAGCCGCAGATAGTTCTCCGGGTCGAAGAACATCTGGGTGATCGCGTAGTCCGCGCCGGCCCGGCACTTGTCGGCGAAGTGCCGGATGTCCGTGTCCCAGTCGTCGGAGCGCGGATGCATCTCGGGGAAGGCCGCGACGCCGACGCAGAAGTCGCCGGACTCCTTGATCAGCCGAACGAGTTCGGCGGCGTAGGTCACTCCCTCGGGGTGCCGGACCCATTCGCCCATGGGGTCGCCGGGCGGGTCGCCGCGCACGGCGAGGATGTTCCTGATGCCCGCGTCGGCGTACTGGCCGATCATGTTGCGCAGTTCGGCGACGGAGTGGCCGACGGCGGTGAGGTGGGCGACCGGGGTCAAGGTGGAGTCGGCGGCGATCTGCTCGGTGGCCTTCACCGTGCCGGCGCGGGTGGAGCCGCCGGCCCCGTAGGTGACGGAGACGAAGCTCGGGGCCACCGCCTCGACCCGGCGCAGCGCGTTCCAGAGGTTCCGCTCACCCTTCTCGGTCTTGGGCGCCCAGAACTCGAAAGAGTACGAAGTTTTGCCGGTCGCGAGCAGATCGCGCACGGTACGTGCGCGATCCGTCCTGGTCGAAGCTGTGCCAAGGGCCATACCCGCAGGTTAACGAGGCCCCGCCCGTCCCCCAACCAGAGCAGGGCGATTTGGCCGGTTTTGCCGGTTTCACGTCCACACTTCGGACACTTTTCGCGACGGAACCCCCAAAACGGAACGGTTCCGTCCACCATGTGGACAAGATCGCGAGGCCGCGATCGCGGCAAGGTCAGAGGGAGCGTTCCCGTATCCGCTTGGCCAGCGCGGCGGCGGCCGCGGCCGGGTCGTCGGCCTCCGTGACGGCCCGTACGACCACGATCCGGCGGGCGCCCGCGTCCAGCACCTCGTCGAGGTTGCCCGCGTCGATGCCACCGATCGCGAACCAGGGCCGGTCCTGCTCCAGCGAGGCCGCGTACCGCACGAGGTCCAGGCCGGGGGCGTACCGGCCGGGCTTGGTGGGGGTGGGCCAGCAGGGGCCGGTGCAGAAGTAGTCCACGCCCGGCTCGGCGACCGCCGCGTCGACCTCCGCCTCACCGTGGGTGGAGCGGCCGATCAGGACGGACTCGCCGAGGATGGCGCGCGCGGCCGGGACGGGCAGGTCGCCCTGGCCCAGGTGCAGCACGTCGGAGCCGATGGCGTGGGCGACGTCGGCCCGGTCGTTCACGGCGAGGAGCTTGCCGTGGCGGCGGCAGGCGTCGGCGAACACGGCGAGGTGCTCCAGCTCCTCGCCGGCCTCCATGCCCTTGTCCCGAAGCTGGACGATGTCCACCCCGGAGCTGAGCACGGCGTCGAGGAACGCGGGCAGGTCCCCCTGCCGCTTGCGCGCGTCCGTGCACAGATAGAGGCGGGCGTCGGCGAGCTGCGCGCGAGGCGTGGACATGAGGCGTTCCCCCCGTGTGGTGCGGCGGCGTACGGGACGGGCTTGTCCGGCCCGTACGCCGCCTGGTGTCGGTTCCTGCTGGTGTCCTGCTGGCGTCAGACGGCGAGCGCCTGGGCGCGGCGCTTCACCTCCGTGCCGCGATTCTCGCTGAGCGCCTGCACGGGCGTGCCCGGCAGGGTCGGGTCGGGAGTGAAGAGCCACTCCAGCATCTCTTCGTCGGTGAAGCCGTCGTCCTTCAGGAGCGTCAGGGTGCCGCTGAGGCCCTTGACGACCTTGCCGTCCTTGATGAAGGCGGCCGGCACCTGGAGCGTCCGGTTCTCACCGCGTCGCACGGCGATCAGCTGGCCCTCCTTGACCAGCTGCCGCACGCGCGTCACCTCGACATCGAGGATTTCCGCGATGTCGGGGAGGTGAAGCCAGGCGGGGACGAGAGCATCGATTTTTGCGTCAATCTCGGTCACGGGACAAGCGTGCCATCCCGGACTGACAGTCGGTAGTCGGGCCTAGAGGACTGCGGCCTTCAGAGGGACGGAAGGGTCCGCGGCGCGCTCCGGATCGAGCCGGGCGCCCGCCTCGATCAGTTTGCGCCCTTGCGCGAGGTCGCGGGGTCTGCCGACGGCGAGCAGCGCGACGAGGACGCCCTCCCGCAGCCAGACGACGGACCAGGACGCGCCGCTGGGCTCGCCGCGCCACACGGTGGCGTCGGCGCCGGTGTGGTGGCCGGCGTACTGGACGAAGCGCCCGAACTGCTCGGACCAGAAGTACGGCACGGGGTCGTAGACGTGGGAGCCCGGGGCGATCTGGTCGACGATGTTGGCGGCGACCGTGCGGGGCCCCTGGAGGGCGTTGTCCCAGTGGTGGACGAGCAGTCGCTCTCCGTAGCGGGCCGAGGGGAACGAGGCGCAGTCCCCGACCGCGTACACGTCCGGGAGCGAGGTGCGCAGCCGGTCGTCGGCGGTGATGGAGCCGTCCGCGCCCAGGTCGATCCCGGAGCCGGTGAGCCAGCCGGTGGCGGGCCTGGCCCCGATGCCGACGACGACGGCGTCGGCGGGGAGCGTCCGGCCGTCGGCGAGGACGACCCGGCCCGGCTCGATGTGGTCCACGCGCGCGTGGACGAGGAGTTCGGTGCCGCTCTCCGCGTACCACTGGGCCATCGGGGCGGCGACGTCGGCGGGGAGCGCGCCCGCGAGCGGGCGTTCGGCGGCCTCGACGACGGTGACGGCGCAGCCCGCCTCGCGGGCGGCGGTGGCGAACTCGGCGCCGATCCAGCCGGCGCCGACGACCACGATGGTGTGGCGCTGTTCCAGCACCGGCCGCAGCCGTTCGGCGTCGTCGAGGGTGCGCAGCAGGTGGACGCCGGGGACGCCCTCGGAGCCGGGCAGGGTGACCGGTTCGGCGCCGGTGGCGATGATCAGGATGTCGTACGGGACGGGCCCGGCCTCGGTGTCGACCTCCCGGGCGCCGGGGCGCAGGCCGGTCACGTCCACCCCAAGGCGCAGCTCGATGGCGAGCGCCTCGAAGTCGACCTCGAAGGCCGAGCCCTCGGCCTTGCCGAGCAGGACGGCCTTGGACAGGGGCGGCCGGTCGTAGGGCTGGTGGGGTTCGGCGCCGATCAGGGTCACCGGTCCGGCGAAGCCCTGTTCGCGCAGGGCGACCGCGGTCTGGACCCCCGCCATTCCGGCGCCGACGATGACGACGCGCCGCTCGTCCCGCGGCTGACTCAGCGTTTGCTCGCTCACCCGATCACCTTACGCATCTGACGGATCGTCAGGAAGGCGGCTGTTCCACCACGCTGGTGCCGCTGCCCTCCTGGGACTCCCATGCCCAGGTCTCCTCCAGACGAACGCGTCCGTCCGTGAGCTCCACCACATTCGAGACGCAATGCCCGGAAGCGGTCGATCCGTCCCGCTTCAACTGGACGTACCGGAAGTCGAGCCGGTCCCCCGCGCGCGTGCCGACGAGATATCCCCGCACCACGTCCCCGCCCTCGTACTCGGCCCAGATCCGGCCGTCCCGCTCGTGGTACGTGAACCGGGTTTCGGTGCCCACCTGGCCCGGGGCCTGGTCGGCGACCGGAGCGAGCACGAGTCCGTCGAGAGAGCGAGTGGACGGGCGGGCCACAGCGGAGGCTCCCTTACTGGGGGTTGGCGGCTGGGGTTAGTCTGGCCACCGTAGAGCACTCGCGGGAGCCCGGACGCACCGGGCTGAGAGGGAGGCTGGCCGGCCTCCGACCGTACGAACCTGATCCGGGTCATGCCGGCGAAGGGAGGGGCTGGACGCCCATGCATCCACGTACATCCACCGGATCCGACGTCCTAGTCGTCGGGGGCGGGATCATCGGCCTGGTCACGGCCTGGCGGGCCGCGCAGCGCGGACTGCGCACCACGGTCGTGGACCCGGACCCCGGCGGGGGCGCGGCGCAGGTCGCGGCGGGCATGCTCGCCGCGGTCACCGAACTCCACTACGGCGAGGAGACCCTGCTCGGGCTCAACCTCGCCTCCGCGCGCCGCTATCCCGACTTCGTCGCCGAACTCCAGGAAGCCACCGGCCAGGACGTCGGCCACCGCGCCTGCGGCACCCTCGCCGTCGCCCTCGACTCCGACGACCGGGCCCATCTGCGCGAACTGCACGCGCTGCAGCGCCGCTGCGGACTGGAGTCCGAGTGGCTCACCGGCCGTGACTGCCGGCGCCTGGAGCCGATGCTGGCCCCCGGCGTGCGCGGCGGACTGCGGGTCGACGGCGACCACCAGATCGACCCCCGGCGGCTCGCTGCCGCACTGGTGACCGCGTGCGAGCGGGCCGGGGTGGTGCTGCACCGCGGCTGGGCCGAGCGGCTCACCGTCGTACGGGACCGGGCCACGGGCGTGGTCCTCTCCGACGGTACCGAGCTCACCGCCGACCAGATCGTCCTGGCGGCCGGCAGCCTCAGCGGGCGACTCGCGGGCGTACCGGACGACGTCCTGCCGCCCGTACGCCCCGTGAAGGGGCAGGTGCTGCGGCTGAGCGTGCCGCCCGCGTACGCGCCGTTCCTGTCCCGGACCGTACGCGCCGTCGTCCGCGGCAGCCATGTCTATCTGGTGCCGCGCGAGAACGGCGAGCTGGTCGTCGGCGCGACCAGCGAGGAGCTCGGCTGGGACACCACCGTCACGGCGGGCGGGGTGTACGAGCTGCTGCGCGACGCCCACGAACTCGTCCCCGGCATCACCGAACTGCCGCTCACCGAGACCCGGGCCGGGCTGCGGCCGGGCTCCCCCGACAACGCGCCCATTCTCGGCGCGACCACCCTGCCCGGGCTGCACCTGGCCACCGGGCACTACCGCAACGGCGTCCTGCTCACCCCCGTCACCGGGGACGTGATGGGCGCGCTGCTGGCCACGGGGGTCCTGCCCGAAGAGGCGGCCGCCTTCACCCCGCACCGATTCGACCGTGTACGTGAGGAGCAGCCCGCATGAACGTCTCCGTCAACGGAGAGGTGCGCGAACTCTCCGGCCCCACCACCCTCGACGTCCTCGTCGCCACGCTCACGGCCGCGCCGTCCGGCGTCGCCGCCGCGCTCAACGAGACGGTCGTGCCGCGCAGCCAGTGGAAGGGCACGGTGCTCGGCGAGGGCGACCGGGTCGAGGTCCTCACTGCCGTCCAGGGAGGTTGACCATGGCCGACGATCTGCTCACCATCGGCGACACCACGTTCTCGTCACGACTGATCATGGGTACGGGCGGGGCGCCCAGCCTCGACGTGCTGGAACGGTCCCTGGTGGCCAGCGGCACCGAGCTCACCACGGTCGCCATGCGGCGCCTCGACCCGAGCGTCAAGGGATCCGTGCTGTCCGTCCTGGCCAAGCTGGGCATCCGGGTGCTGCCGAACACGGCGGGCTGCTTCACGGCCGGCGAGGCGGTGCTGACCGCGCGGCTGGCGCGGGAGGCGCTCGGCACGTCCTGGATCAAGCTGGAGGTCGTCGCCGACGAGCGAACCCTGCTGCCCGATCCGATCGAGCTCCTCGACGCGGCGGAGACGCTGGTCGACGACGGTTTCACGGTCCTGCCGTACACCAACGACGATCCCGTCCTCGCGCGGAAGCTGGAGGACGTGGGGTGCGCGGCGATCATGCCGCTGGGTTCGCCGATCGGCTCCGGTCTCGGCATCCGCAACCCCCACAACTTCCAGCTGATCGTGGAGCACGCGCGCGTGCCGGTGATTCTGGACGCGGGTGCGGGGACGGCGTCGGACGCGGCGCTCGCCATGGAGCTGGGGTGCGGGGCGGTGATGCTCGCCTCGGCGGTGACGCGGGCGCAGGAGCCGGTGCTGATGGCGGAGGCGATGCGGTACGCGGTGGAGGCGGGCCGCCTGGCGCACCGGGCGGGCCGGATCCCCCGCCGCCACTTCGCCGAGGCGTCCTCCCCCACGGAAGGCCGCGCCCACCTGGACCCCGAGCGCCCGGCGTTCTGACGGCCCGGCCCCCGCTGTACGGGGGGCCGGGCCACCGCCGACGTACCTCCCTGTCGGTGGCGGCTCGTAGACTTCCCGGGTGGACACGACCCTTCAGGACCCCCTTGTCGGGCAGCTGCTCGACGGCCGCTACCGCGTCGACGCGCGTATCGCCGTCGGCGGGATGGCCACGGTCTACCGGGCCGTCGACACCCGGCTCGACCGGGTGCTCGCGCTCAAGGTGATGCATCCCGCGCTCGCCGCCGACGCGTCGTTCGTCGAGCGGTTCATCCGGGAGGCGAAGTCCGTCGCGCGGCTGTCGCACCCCAATGTCGTCGGCGTCTTCGACCAGGGCGCCGACGGGGCGTACGTATACCTGGCCATGGAGTACATCGCCGGCTGCACCCTGCGCGACGTACTGCGCGAGCGGGGCGCCCTCCAGCCGCGGGCCGCACTGGACATCCTGGAGCCCGTGCTCGCCGCGCTGGGCGCCGCGCACCGGGCCGGGTTCGTGCACCGGGACATGAAGCCGGAGAACGTCCTCATCGGCGACGACGGGCGCGTCAAGGTCGCCGACTTCGGGCTCGTACGGGCCGTCGGCGCCGTCACCAACACCACCGGCGCGATCCTCGGCACCGTCTCCTACCTCGCGCCGGAGCAGATCGAGGACGGCACGACCGACACCCGCGTCGACGTCTACGCGTGCGGTGTCATGCTGTACGAGATGCTGACCGGCGCCAAGCCGCACGCCGGCGACACGCCCGCGCACGTCCTCTACCAGCATCTGAACGCGGACGTGCCCGCCCCCTCCGCCTCCTTCCCCGGCCTCGCCGTCGAGCTCGACGAGCTCGTGGCGAGCGCCACGGCCCGCAACCCCGAGCTCCGCCCGCACGACGCCGTGACCCTGCTCGGTCAGGTCCGCGAGGCCCGCGCCCGCCTCGGCGACGCGCAGCTGGACCTCGTACCGCCGCGCTCCCACGCCGAGGACCACGACGGCTCGGACGACCGGACCAGCGTGATCCCGCGACCGCTGCCCGCCCCCGCCGAGCACACGTACCGGCTGCGCGCACAGCCCCCGGCGCCGCCCGAGCCCCCGCGCGCCCCCGCCCCGCAGCGCCGCGGCCTCTACCTCACGCTCGTCGCCGTCCTGCTCGCCCTCGGCATCGGCAGCGGCGTCTGGTACATCAACTCCGGGCAGTTCACCCGCGTCCCGACCGTCCTCGGTCAGACCGAGGCGCAGGCCAAGAAGCGCCTCGCGGACGCGGGCCTCGACGTCGCCGGCGTCGAGCGGGCGTTCAGCAGCGCCTATCAGCGCGGCAGGGTCATGGGCACCGACCCCGCGCCCGGGCAGCGGATCCGGGGCAACGGCTCGGTGACACTGACCGTCTCGCGCGGCCCCGAGATCGTGAAGGTCCCCGACCTCAAGGGCACCCCGCTCCCGCAGGCCAAGCGCGAGCTGGCCAAGGCCGGCCTGGCACCCGGCGTGATCACCACCGCCTTCAGCCAGGACATCCCACAGAACGCGGTGATCAGCACCGACCCCAAGCCGGGCACCGAGCGCAGCCCCGACTCCGCCGTCGCCCTGGTCGTCAGCAAGGGCGCGCCGATCGACGTCCCCGACGTGGCGGGCGCGTCCGTCGCCTCGGCGACCAGCACCCTCCAGGACCTCGGGCTGACCGTGCGGGTCGCCCCCGAGCAGGTCCACTCCCCCAGGGCCGCGGGCACGGTCGCCAACCAGTCGCTGGCCGTCGGCAGCCGCGCCGCCAAGGGCGACACGATCACCCTGACCGTCTCCAAGGGCCCCCGCATGGTCGAGGTCCCCGACGTGACCGGTGAGAAGGTCGACGACGCCAAGGCCAGGCTGACCGCGGCGGGCTTCCAGGTGAAGGTCGACAAGACCTTCCCCTTCCTCGGCAACACGGTGGCCTCCCAGTCCGTCCCCGGCGGCGGCAAGGCGCCGGAGGGCAGCACCATCACCATCACGACCAAGGGACTGTAGAAACTCATGCGCAACCCCGTCGGCGGCCATGTCCCCGTGGCCGGCGGCCTCGCCACGACCGGCCTGAACTACGCCCGTGAGCTGGGCGCCGAGACCGTCCAGGTCTTCGTCGCCAATCCACGCGGCTGGGCGCTGCCGCTGGGCAATCCGGCGCAGGACGACAAGTTCCGTGCCGAGTGCGCCGCCGAGGGCATGTCCGCGTGGGTCCACGCGCCGTACCTCATCAACTTCGGGTCGCACACCGAGGCCACCGTCGAGCGGTCCGTGGACTCGCTGCGGCACTCCCTGCGCCGCGCCCGGGAGATCGGCGCCCAGGGCGTCGTCGTCCACACGGGCTCGGCGACCGGCGGCCGCTCCCGCGAGGTGGCGCTCGCGCAGGTACGGGAGCGGATGCTGCCGCTCCTGGACGAGCTCACCCACGACGACGACCCGTTCCTGCTGCTGGAGTCGACGGCCGGGCAGGGCTTCTCACTCTGCTCGCGGACCTGGGACTTCGGACCGTACTTCGAGGCCCTGGACCACCATCCCAAGCTCGGTGTCTGCCTGGACACCTGCCACATCTTCGCGGCCGGCCACGACCTCGCCGGGCCGCACGGCATGACCCAGACCCTGGACCTGCTGGTGGAGACGGTGGGTGAGGGGCGGCTGAAGCTGATCCACGCGAACGACTCCAAGGACGTGGTCGGCGCCCACAAGGACCGGCACGAGAACATCGGCGCGGGACACATCGGCGAGGAGCCGTTCCGTGCCCTCATGCGCCATCCGGCGACGGCGGGCGTCCCGCTGATCATCGAGACGCCCGGTGGCCCGGAGGGCCATGCGGCGGACGTGGCACGGCTGAAGGCGCTCCGCGACTGAGGTACTGACAACGGCGATTCCCATTGAGGAATACCCCTAGGGGGTATACGGTTCTTGCATCGGCAGGAACCGCTATCCGTCATTGGGGGACACCATGCAGCACGAGACTCACGCCCACCACGGCGAGCACCAGCACCACGGCCACGGCCACCATCACGGCGGCGGCCAGGTCAGCTGGGCCATGGCGGCCAAGGCCACCCTCCACTGCCTGACCGGCTGCGCCATCGGCGAGGTCCTGGGCATGATCATCGGTACGGCGCTGGGCTGGGGCAACGCCCCCACCATGGCCCTCGCCATCGTGCTGGCCTTCTTCTTCGGCTACTCACTGACCCTGTGGGCGGTCCTCCGCGCGGGCCTGGGTCTGAAGGCCGCGATCGGTGTCGCACTGGCCGCCGACACCCTCTCGATCACCGTGATGGAGATCGTCGACAACGGCGTGCTGCTGCTCGTGCCCGGCGCCATGGACGCGCATCTGTCGGACGCGCTGTTCTGGGGCGCGCTGGCCTTCGCCTTCCTCGTCGCCTTCGTGATCACCACACCGGTCAACAAGTGGATGATCGGCCGCGGCAAGGGCCACGCGGTGGTCCACCAGTACCACCACTGACGGCCCCCGGGCGCTACAGCTCGGGGCCGTCCCCCGGCTCCTCCTGGTAGGAGTAGCGCTGCTCGGTCCACGGGTCGCCGATGTTGTGATAGCCGCGCTCCTCCCAGAAGCCGCGGCGGTCGGCGGTCATGTACTCCACACCCCGGACCCATTTGGGCCCTTTCCAGGCGTAAAGATGCGGCACGATCAGCCGCAGCGGAAAACCGTGCTCGGCGGTGAGCAGTTCACCGTCCTTGTGCGTGGCGAAAATCGTGCGCTCGGACGCGAAGTCGGCGAGCCGCATATTCGCACTGAATCCGTACTCGGCCCACACCATCACATGCGTGGCATTGGCGGCCGGCGGGGCCAGTTCCAGGATCGTACGGGCGGGCACCCCACCCCATTCGGCCCCCACCATGCTGAATTTCGTGACGCAGTGCAGATCCGCCACGACCGTGGAGAACGGTAGGGCCGAGAACTCCTCGTGATTCCAGCATTTCTTGTCGCCGTCCGCCGTGGCGCCGAAGACCCGGAACTCCCAGCGGTCCGGCTTGAACTTGGGGACGGGGCCGTAGTGGGTGACCGGCCAGCCGCGCTGCAGCCGTTGGCCCGGCGGAAGATCCGACTGCTCTGCGCTCCGGCGTTCCCCGGTCTCCGGCTGACCCATGCCATCCATGGTGACAGACCGGAAGGGGTGGTCATGACCAGGTCCGGCCCGATTCGGGCAACTCCTACTAAGCCTGCACTTACTGGACGACCCTCATCCGCAGTGCAAAGATGCGGCCATCCTGCCCAGTCAGACGTGTGGAAGGAGCCGCTGCGATGCAGGGCGACCCCGAGGTCATCGAATTCCTCAACGAGCAGCTGACCGCCGAATTGACCGCGATCAACCAGTACTTCCTGCACGCGAAGATGCAGGAGAACTTCGGCTGGACGAAGCTCGCCAAGTACACGCGTCATGAGTCGTTCGACGAGATGAAGCACGCCGAGGTCCTGACCGACCGGATCCTCTTCCTGGACGGGCTGCCGAACTACCAGCGGCTGTTCCACGTCCGTATCGGGCAGACGGTCAAGGAGATGTTCGAGGCCGACCGCCAGGTCGAGGTCGAGGCCATCGACCGGCTCCGGCGCGGCATCGAGATCATGCGGGCCAAGGGCGACATCACCTCGGCGAACATCTTCGAGTCGATCCTCGCCGACGAGGAGCATCACATCGACTACCTCGACACCCAGCTGGACCTGCTCGACAAGCTCGGTGAGGCGCTGTACCTCGCCCAGCTGATCGAACAGCCGGAGGGCTGACAGCAGGAGGGCTGACAGCCGGAAGGCCGGCCCCGGGGCTACCTCAGGCCGCTTCCGACAGTTCGTCGGCCTCGGTCCCCGCCTCGGTGAGGTCCGCCAGGGCCGACTTGCCCTGGTCGAGGAGGTCGCGGCGGGGGCAGCTGCCCCGGCCGAGGATCGCCTGGATACGGCGGACGCACGATCCGCAGTCGGTGCCCGCCTTGCAGGCGGACGCGATCTGGCGAGGCGTACAGGCACCCGCGTCGGCATGCTGCTGAACCTGCTTCTCCGTGACACCGAAGCATGAGCAGACGTACACGCGGTTCACCTCCCGCCGAGATCGATAAGGCTAACCTAACCTTACCCGTCACCCGGGTGGCGCAAAAGTCCCGGTCATGACTGTGGGGCGCGGATCACACGGATCCGCGCCCCACAGCCGTAGGAACCTCTAGCCCGGGAAGATCACTGGTCCCGGTACATCTCCGCCACGAGGAACGCCAGGTCCAGCGACTGGCTGCGGTTGAGCCGGGGGTCGCAGGCGGTCTCGTAGCGCTGGTGCAGGTCGTCGACGAAGATCTCGTCGCCGCCGCCCACGCACTCGGTGACGTCGTCACCGGTGAGCTCGACGTGGATGCCGCCCGGGTGGGTGCCCAGGCCCTTGTGGACCTCGAAGAAGCCCTTGACTTCGTCGAGCACGTCGTCGAAGCGGCGGGTCTTGTGGCCCGAGGCCGCCTCGAAGGTGTTGCCGTGCATCGGGTCGGTGACCCAGGCCACGGTGGCACCCGACGCGGTGACCTTCTCGACCAGGTCCGGGAGCTTGTCCCGTACCTTGTCGGCGCCCATGCGGACGATGAAGGTCAGCCGGCCCGGCTCACGGTCCGGGTCGAGACGGTCGATGTAGGTCAGCGCCTCGTCGACCGTGGTCGTCGGGCCCAGCTTGATGCCGATGGGGTTGGCGATCCGCGACGCGAACTCGATGTGCGCGTGGTCCAGCTGGCGGGTGCGCTCGCCGATCCAGACCATGTGGCCGGAGGTGTCGTACAGCTTGCCGGTCCGCGAGTCGGTCCGGGTCAGCGCGCCCTCGTAGTCGAGCAGCAGCGCCTCGTGCGAGGAGTAGAACTCCACCGCCTTGAACTCGGCCGGGTCGGTGCCGCAGGCCTTCATGAAGTTCAGGGCGTTGTCGATCTCCCGCGCGAGCTGCTCGTAGCGCTGCCCGGAGGGGGAGGACTTCACGAAGTCCTGGTTCCAGGCGTGCACCTGACGCAGGTCGGCGTAGCCGCCGGTGGTGAAGGCGCGGACCAGATTGAGCGTGGAGGCGGAGGCGTGGTACATCCGCTTCAGCCGCTCGGGGTCAGGGACGCGGGCGGCCTCGGTGAAGTCGAAGCCGTTGACCGAGTCACCCCGGTAGGTCGGCAGGGTCACGCCGTCACGGGTCTCCGTGCCCTTGGAGCGGGGCTTGGAGTACTGGCCGGCGATGCGGCCGACCTTGACGACGGGTACGGAGGCGGCGTACGTCAGCACGGCGCTCATCTGGAGCAAGGTCTTGAGCTTGGCCCTGATGTGATCGGCGGATACGGCGTCGAAGGCCTCGGCGCAGTCGCCACCCTGGAGAAGGAACGCCTCGCCCTTGGCGACGGCTCCCATCCGGGCGCGCAGCTGGTCACACTCGCCGGCGAAAACCAGCGGCGGATACGACTCGAGGTCCGCGATCACATCGCGCAGAGCCTCGGCATCGGGGTACTCAGGCTGCTGCGCCGCGGGAAGGTCTCGCCAGGTGTTGCCACCGGATGCGGTGGACTTAGCGTTCACGGTCACCTGTAACACCTTACGGGGTCGTCACGTTTGTCCATGACCGCGCTCAATGGGTGAGACAGATGATCAGATCTCCGGGGTGCGGCCGGGGGTGGGGTAGGGTCGCGGCATGTTCGCGCAGACGACCCAGAACTGGTGGTGGACCGCTCATCCGGCGGCCCACTGACTGCGCGTACACCGAACACGCGAAGGCCGCCCGAGGGGCGGCCTTCTTCCGTTTCACGGGGCCGTTCCTCCCACTCCACCCGGAAGGAACGCATCCATGGACCCGCGCACCGTCCTCAGCCGGCTGCTCGACGACTCCTGCCCGCCGTTCGCGCTGCTGCGCAGACGCACCCCCGGCCGTGACCACGACACCGTCGAGGTGCTGCTCGGACCGGTCCACGAGGCCGGGCGGCTGGCCGAGCTGCCCGTCCGGGAGCTGCCCACGCTGGCGCTGGTGCCGTTCCGGCAGGTCCGCGAGCGCGGCTTCGACGTCCGCGACGACGGCACGCCGCTGTCGGTGCTGGCCGCCGAGGAGGCGTACGAACTCCCCCTCGCCGAGGTGCTCGACCGGCTTCCGGCCCATGACGTACGGGTCGAGGGCGGCGGTTTTGACGTCGACGACGACAGGTACGCGCGGATCGTGCGGCGGGTCGTCGAGGAGGAGATCGGCAGCGGCGAGGGCGCCAACTTCGTGATCCGGCGGACGTACACCGGCGAGATCCCCGGCTTCGGCCGGGCCGACGCGCTGGCGCTCTTCCGCAGGCTGCTGACGAGCGAGCGGGGCGCGTACTGGACCTTCGTCGTGCACACCGGCTCGCGGACCCTGGTCGGGGCCAGCCCCGAGGTGCATGTCCGGATGGCGGGCGGGACGGTCGTGATGAATCCGATCAGCGGTACATACCGCTATCCGGCCGGCGGGCCGGACGCCGAGGGGCTGCTCACCTTCCTCGCCGACCGCAAGGAGACCGACGAGCTCTCCATGGTCGTGGACGAGGAGCTGAAGATGATGTGCACGGTCGGCGACATGGGCGGGGTGGTGGTCGGGCCGCGGCTGAAGGAGATGGCGCATCTGGCGCACACGGAGTACGAGCTGCGCGGCCGGTCCTCGCTCGACGTACGGCAGGTGCTGCGGGAGACGATGTTCGCGGCCACCGTCACCGGGTCGCCGGTGCAGAACGCGTGCCGGGTGATCGAACGCCATGAGGTCGGCGGCCGTGGCTACTACGCGGGGGCGCTGGCGCTGCTGGGCACGGACGCGAACGGCGCCCAGACGCTGGACTCCCCCATCCTGATCCGTACGGCCGACATCGCCGGGGACGGACGGCTGCGGGTCCCCGTCGGGGCGACCCTGGTCCGGCATTCGGACCCGGCGTCGGAGGTGGCCGAGACCCATGCCAAGGCGGCGGGCGTGCTGACGGCGCTGGGGGTCAGGGAGGGCCGGCCGCGCGACGAGTCCGTACGGCCGCTGCTCGCCGAGGACCCGCGGGTACGGGCCGCGCTGGATGCCCGGCGGGCGGATCTGGCGCCGTTCTGGCTGCGGATGCAGACCCGCTCGGCGGCGCTGAGCGGGCACGCGCTGGTCGTCGACGGCGAGGACACGTTCACCGCGATGCTCGCGCATCTGCTGCGCTCCTCGGGCCTTGAGGTGACGGTCCGACGTTACGACGAGCCGGGGCTGCGGGAGCTGGCGCTCGCCCACGAGGGTCCGGTGGTGCTGGGTCCGGGGCCGGGCGATCCGGCGGACACGGCGGATCCGAAGATGCGCTTCCTGCGGGGACTGACGGCCGAGGTCGTCCATGAGCACCGACACGGTCTGCTGGGGGTCTGCCTCGGGCATGAGCTGATCGCGGCGGAGCTGGGGCTGCCGATCGTGCGCAAGCGGACGCCGTTCCAGGGCGCGCAGCTGCGGATCGATCTGTTCGGGCGCCCGCAGACGGTCGGCTTCTACAACAGCTTCACCGCCCGCTGTGACGAGGAGGGCACGGCGGAGCTGGAAGTGCGCGGGATCGAGGTGAGCCGGGACGCGGAGAGCGGGGAGGTGCACGCGCTGCGCGGGCCGGGATTCGCCTCCGTCCAGTTCCATCCGGAGTCGGTGCTGACGCTGGACGGGGCGGCGGTGGTGGCCGGGCTGCTGGCGGGGATGCTGGTGCGCGAGGCCGGTTGAGGGGGCGGTCCTCGATGGGCGCGGTGGGGACGCGTACGTTCTCGCCGCGCCGACCGGATGGACCGTACATGCGCGGATCATGGCGCATGTACGGCCCGATGCCCCTGCGCCCGCAGGGCTCAGCCGAAGAAGACGCCGACCTCCTCGTAGAGCTTCGGGTCGACCGTCTTCAGCTTGGCGGTCGCCTCGGCGATCGGGACGCGCACGATGTCGGTGCCGCGCAGGGCGACCATCTTCCCGAAATCGCCGTCGCGGACGGCGTCGATGGCGTGGAGCCCGAAGCGGGTGGCGAGCCAGCGGTCGAAGGCGCTCGGGGTGCCGCCGCGCTGGACGTGGCCGAGGACGGTGGTGCGGGCCTCCTTGCCGGTGCGCTTCTCGATCTCCTTGGCGAGCCACTCCCCCACGCCGGAGAGGCGGACGTGGCCGAAGGAGTCGAGGGTGCCGTCCTTGAGGACCATGTCGCCGTCCTTGGGCATGGCGCCCTCGGCGATGACGACGATCGGTGCGTAGCTGGCCTTGAAGCGGGAGGTCACCCACTCGCAGACCTGGCCGACGTCGAAGCGCTGCTCGGGGATGAGGATGACGTTCGCGCCGCCGGCCAGGCCCGAGTGGAGCGCGATCCAGCCTGCGTGACGGCCCATCACCTCGACGACGAGGACCCGCATGTGGGATTCGGCGGTGGTGTGGAGCCGGTCGATGGCCTCGGTGGCGATCCCGACGGCGGTGTCGAAGCCGAAGGTGTAGTCGGTGGCGGACAGGTCGTTGTCGATGGTCTTCGGGACGCCGACGCAGGGGACGCCGTACTCGTCGCTGAGGCGGGCGGCGACGCCGAGGGTGTCCTCGCCGCCGATCGCGATGAGAGCTTCGACCTCGGCCTTGGCGAGGTTGTCCTTGATCCGGCGGATGCCGCCCTCGACCTTGAGGGGGTTGGTGCGCGAGGAGCCGAGGATGGTGCCGCCGCGCGGCAGGATGCCGCGTACGGCGGGGATGTCGAGCGGCACGGTGTCGCCGTCGAGGGGGCCGCGCCAGCCGTCGCGGAAGCCGGTGAACGCGTAGTCGTACTCCTGGACCCCCTTGCGGACGATGCCGCGGATGACCGCGTTGAGACCGGGGCAGTCGCCGCCTCCGGTGAGCACTCCGACCCGCATGGAACCTTCCCTTCGCCGTCCTGGTGACCTGTTGCGGGTCACGCTAGTAGTGACCCAGGTCACTCAGGGACGGGACGAAAGGTGAATTCCCGGACGACATACGGGCGTCGGCGCTCCCCGTTCACTCGTACGTGTAAGGCGGCGTGGCCGGTCTGCGGTCAGGCGTCGTGCCCGGGCGCGCGGTCAGGCGTCGTCGAGGCCGCGCTCTATCGCGTACCGGACGAGCTCCACGCGGTTGTGCAACTGGAGCTTGCCCAGGGTGTTCTGGACGTGGTTCTGGACCGTGCGGTGCGAGATGACCAGGCGCTCGGCGATCTGCTTGTAGCTCAGGCCCTTGGCGACCAGCCGCAGCACCTCGGTCTCGCGGTCGGTGAGCTGGGGGGCCTTGGGCTCGTCGGCGCCGGTGGCGGGGGCCGGTTCGGAGGCGAGCCGGCGGTACTCGCCGAGGACCAGGCCGGCGAGGCCGGGGGTGAAGACCGGGTCGCCGGCGGCGGTGCGCCGGACGGCGTCCAGGAGCTCGGCGGTGCTGGCCGACTTGAGCAGATAGCCGGTGGCGCCGGACTTCACGGCCTCCAGGACGTCGGCGTGCTCGCCGCTCGCGGAGAGGACCAGGACGCGCAGGGAGGGCCGGGCGCCGACCAGTTCCTTGCAGACCTGGACGCCCGGCTTGGCGGGCAGGTTCAGGTCGAGGACGAGGACGTCCGGGGTGACGGCGTGGGCGCGCCGGACGGCCTGTTCGCCGTCGCCCGCGGTGGCGACCACGTCGAATCCGGCCTCGGCGAGGTCGCGGGCGACCGCGTCCCGCCACATCGGGTGGTCGTCGACGACCATCACCCTGATCGGCTGCCCGGCCGCTTCGGCCCGCTGGATCCGCTCAACCTGCTCGACCTGCTCGCTCATCGCGTGCCCGCCTTCCCCCCACGCGCGCGTGGAACCTTCAACTCGACTTCCGTACCCTGCCCGGGGACCGAGACCAGCTCGGCCGTGCCGCCCAGATCGCGCAACCGCCCCCGGATGGACAGGGCGACGCCCATCCTGCCCTCGCCCTCGGCCTGGGCGAGGCGGCCCTCGGGGATGCCGGGGCCGTCGTCCCGCACGGTCACGATCACTTCGTCCCCCCAGTCCTCGACGAGGATCCACGCCTGGGCGTCGTCCCCGGCATGTCTGCGGACATTGTCCAGGGCGGCACCGACAGCGGCGGCCAGCTCCCGGGCCGCCGCGGGCGGCAGCAGGACCGGGGCGCCCGGATCGGCGAGGGTGACCCTGGCCCCGGCGCGCGGGGCGAGCAGGGTCCGCAGATCGACCGGGCCGGCGTCGGCGCCGCTCTCCGTGTCCGGCTCTTCCACGAGCCGGACCACCGCGCCCTCGGACTCGTCCTCGGAGACCAGGCAGGGGCGGTTGAGGCCGCCGGCGACCAGGGTGCGCAGGGCGACTTCCTGCTCGCCCGCCATGCGGCCGAGCTCGGCGGCCTCGCCGCCGATGGCCGTTCCGCGCCGCTGCACCATGGCGAGGACCTGCAGGACGCTGTCGTGGATGTCCCGGGCGAGGCGCTCGCGCTCCCGGGTGGCGGCCTCGATCTCCAGGGCGCGGGCGAGGGTGCGCTCGGAGGCCCGGGCGATCTCGACGACGTAGCCGATGGCGACCGAGGCGATCCAGACCAGCAGGACGTTGTGCAGGGTGTCCCGGCTGGGGCTGCCGCGCTCGACGATGTTGGCGGCGGCGACCAGCGAGGAGGCGAACGCGGCCCAGCGCCAGCCGCCCTTGATGGCGTAGGCGAGGACCGATCCGGCCGTCCATATGCTCGGCAGGGTCGGGCCGTCGATGTGCTGGGCCTGGGCGTCGGCGAGCGGGGTGAGCAGGATGCCGGTGAGGGCGATGGTCAGGTCGGCGATCAGGAACCGCCGGGTGCAGCTGGCGGCGGCGGCCACCTTGGGCAGGGTCGCCAGCGTCCACACCACGAGGACGCCGAGGAAGCCGATCGCCACCCAGGGCCGCTCGTACGCGTCCCGTGCGAAGACGAAGATCGCCACCGCGTAGACCATGGTGAGGACGCGGTAGCCGGTGAGCGCGCGCCACAGCGGCTGCTCGACCGACATCCGCACGACACGCTCGCGCCTGGCCATCTTCCCTGTCCCCCCAAAAAACCCCGAACCTCGAACCCCGCTGCGATCGCGAGGTCATGCGCCGTTACGCGCCGGCCTGCTCCCGCTCGGCGATCTCGGCCTTGACGGCCTCCTTGGCGGCCTTCTCGGCGTCCGCGATCTGGCGCTTGGCGGCGGTCGCGTAGATGTCGACGTACTCCTGGCCGGAGAGCTTCATGATCTCGTACATGACCTCGTCGGTCACCGAGCGCAGGATGAAGCGGTCGCCGTCCATGCCCTGGTAGCGGCTGAAGTCCAGCGGCTTGCCGATCCGGATCCCGGGGCGCATCAGCTTGGGGACGATCTTGCCGGGGGGCTGGATCTTCTCGGTGTCGATCATGGCGACGGGGATGACCGGGGCGCCGGTGGCCAGCGCCACGCGCGCGAGGCCGCCCGGCTTGCCGCGGTAGAGGCGGCCGTCCGGGGAGCGGGTGCCCTCGGGGTAGATGCCGAACAGGCCGCCGCTCTCGATGACCTCGATACCGGCCTTGATCGCCGCCTCACCGGCGCCGCGGGCGCCGGAGCGGTCCACCGGGAGCTGGCCGACGCCCTTGAAGAAGGCGGCGGTGAGCTTCCCCTTCACACCGGGCGAGGTGAAGTACTCGGCCTTGGCGATGAAGGTGACCTTCCGGTCCAGTACGGCCGGGAGGAAGAAGGAGTCGGAGAAGGAGAGGTGATTGCTCGCGAGGATCGCCGGCCCCTCGGCGGGAATGTTCTCGAGGCCCTCCACCCAGGGCCTGAAGGCGAGCTTCAGCGACCCTCCGATGGAGAACTTCATTGCGCCGTAGATCAACTCGAGTGCCTCCTGTGTGCCGTCGATCAGACCTTAACCCGTGACGGGCCCAGGCTCGCTCTCCCGCCCTCCTCCGGGGCGGTGACGGCCCTGGTCGGTGTCGGTCCGGTCGCGTACGGTGAAGCCACGGGTATCGCCCGTACGGAAATACCTCCCTGACATCCCTCCCACCGAACAGGAGACCCCGGTGCCGGTCCTCTCCGGAGCCGAGCCGTACCGCCATGAGGGCGGAGAGGTCGGCGTCCTTCTCTGTCACGGATTCACCGGTTCCCCGCAGTCGCTGCGCCCCTGGGCGGAGTATCTGGCCGAGCGCGGGCTCACGGTGTCGTTGCCGCTGCTGCCCGGTCACGGCACGCGCTGGGAGGACATGCAGGTCACGACCTGGCAGGACTGGTACGCGGAGGTGGACCGGGAGCTGCGGGCGCTGCGGGAGCGGTGCCGCCAGGTCTTCGTCTTCGGTCTGTCGATGGGCGGGGCGCTGACGCTGCGGCTCGCCGCCCGGCACGGCGACGCGATCAGCGGCATCGTGCTGGTGAACCCGGCGAACAAGGTCCACGGCCTGTCGGCGTACGCGCTGCCGGTCGCCCGGCATCTGGTGCGCACGACCAAGGGGCTCACCAGCGACATCGCCAAGGAGGGCGTGACGGAGGTCGGCTACGAGCGGGTCCCGCTGCACGCGGCGCATTCGGTGCGGCAGTTCTTCCGGACCGTCGACCGTGAGCTTCCGCAGGTCACGCAGCCGGTGGTGCTGCTGCACAGCCCGCAGGACCATGTCGTGCCGCCCGCGGACTCGGCCCGGATCCTGAGCCGGATCTCCTCCACGGACGTCCGGGAGATCCTGCTGGAACAGAGCTACCACGTGGCGACGTTGGACCACGACGCGGGGCGGATCTTCGAGGAGAGTTACGCGTTCATCGGCCGGCTCGCTTCGGGTGTCGGGACGAAGGGAAGCACGACCGGTGGCTGAGCAGCAGGACTCACAGGGTTCGGACCACGAGGAGGACCGCGAGCCGCAGCCGATCGACGAGGACGCGGCCTGGGCGGCGATCGTCGCCGGGTACGGCGAGGAGCCGGCCGATCCGCCTGGGGCGAAGCCGTTCAAGTCGGTGGAGGACCTCGCCCTGCTGGAGGACGACGTGAACGAGACGCCGAAGGAGTCCAAGGACTCCGGCGGGAGCGGCGAGACGCCCCCCGGCAAGCCGCTGGGCAGCTCTGTGGTCTTCGCACCCGGTGTCGGCCCGGCCGGTCCGCGCGACTACAGCGTGACCGAGCCGTCCGGCAGCGAGGGTGAGGACGGCGACGAGGGCCATTTCGTGCCGCCGGAGCCGCCGCCACTGCCGGAGGCCGACGCGACCGCGAAGTTCGCGTGGCTGGGCGTGGTGGGCGGCCCGGTCCTGATGCTGGTCGCCGTGCTGCTGTCGTGGGACATGACGTGGTGGCTGACGACGGTCTGTGTGGGCGGCTTCCTCGGCGGGTTCGCGACGCTGGTGGCCCGGATGAAGCACGGTGACGACGAGGACGACGACGATCCGGGCCGCGGCGCGGTGGTCTAGGACACGGCCTGGGGCGCGTCGTTCGGCGCGCCCTTCGGTGCGTCCTGGGCGGCGGGGATCCGCAGGGCTGCGAGGACCGGGAGATGGTCCGTCGCCGCCGTCAGGTCCCCCGCGCCGATCCCGGGCAGGTCGAGGGGGACTCCGCAGCCGAGGACCTCGATGCCGGGGGTGGCGAAGACCGCGTCGATGCGCTGGTGCGGGTCGGCGGGTGTCGAGGTGTACTCGGCGCCCCAGGGGCGTACGGCCCAGCAGTCCTGGAGCTCGGCGGCAAGGCGGGTGAAGCTGCGGCCGCCGGGGCGTTCGTTGACGTCCCCCGCGACGACGGCGTGCGGGACGCCCATCGCGGCGAGCCGGTCGAGGAGCATGCCGCTCTGGGCGTACCGCTCGTCCTCGCGCAGGCTCAGATGGCAGCTGACGAGTCCGACCCGGGCGCCCGCGAAGCGTACGACGGCGGTCGCGAAGCCGCGGCGGTGCAGGCCCGGGGTGAGCGGCAGGAGGACGTCCTCGGTCCGTTCCACGGTCGCCCGCAGGGAGCAGAGCAGCAGCGGGCCCGCGGCGGTGGCGCCGCCGCTCAGGACGAGCAGTTCGCTCTTGGCGGCGAGCCGGGCGGCGTGCTTGCGCCAGCGGAAGAAGCGGGGCGCCTCCTGGACGAAGACGACGTCGGGCTTGCAGGCGCGAATGACGCGGGCGCAGGCGTCCTCGTCGTCGCGCAGGGAGCGGATGTTGTAGCTGAGCACCCGGATCACGGCCGAACCGTCCGGCTCGGTGCGGGAGTTGGGCAGTTCGCTGGTCGCCATGGGCAGCAAGATACGGCAGCGCCCGCCGCCTCCACTGGAGGACGCGGCGGGCGATATGCGGTGGTTGGCGGGGGTCAGCCCTGGCGGGCCAGGTCCGCCGCGCCCACCAGACCGGCCTTGTTGCCGAGTTGGGCGGCGAGGACCTGGGCGTGCGGGCGCCACTGGCCGCCGATCAGCCAGCGGCGGAAGGACTTGCGGATGGGGTCGAGGACCAGCTCGCCCTCGTCGGAGACGCCGCCGCCGACGATGAACGCCGACGGGTCGAAGAGCGAGGCGAGGTCGGCGAGGCCCGCGCCGGCCCAGCGAGCCAGCTCGCGGAAGGAGTCGATGGCGACGGGGTCGCCCTGGCGGGCGGCCGCGGAGACGTGCTTGCCCTCGATGCCCGCGGCGGTGCCGTCGCCCAGGCCCAGCAGGATCCGGGCGTTCTCGGGGGTGGCGTTGGCGCGCTGGCGGGCGTAGCGGACGAGCGCGCGCCCGGAGGCGTACTGCTCCCAGCAGCCCTGGCTGCCGCACCCGCACAGCAGGCCGTCCGGGACGACCCGGATGTGGCCGAACTCGGCGGCCACGCCGAAGCGTCCGCGGCGCAGCTTGTTGCCGATGATGATGCCGCCGCCGAGGCCGGTGCCGAGGGTGATGCAGATGACGTCGTCATGGCCCTGGCCGGCGCCGAAGCGGTATTCGCCCCAGGCCGCGGCGTTGGCGTCGTTCTCCACGACGACCGGCAGGCCCACGCGCTGCTCGACCTTGTCCTTCAGCGGCTCGTGCCGCCAGTCGATGTTGGGCGCGAAGAGCACGGTGGCGCGCTTGTCGTCGACGTATCCGGCCGCGCCGATACCGACGGCCTCGATCTGGTGGCCCTTGCCGGCCTCGGAGACGGCGGCGCAGATCGCGTCGACGATGCCTTCGGCGGTCGGCGGGGTGGGCACCGTGTGGGTGTCGAGGATCGTGCCCTCTTCGTCGACCACGCCGGCCGCGATCTTCGTGCCGCCGATGTCGACGCCGATGGTGAGTCCCATGTGTCCCTCAGTTTTCGGTCGAGCCCCGCTAGGGCCAACCGTACCCGAGGGTGCGGTCACCGCTGATCAGTCCGGGACGATCCGTCCAGGTCGAGGACGGTCAGTCCAGGTCGATCTGTTCGCCGGTGGCGGGGCCTTCGTCGTCCTTCTTGGTGCCGGGTGTGGTGCCGGGCTTGGAGCCGGGCTCGGTGTCGGCCTTGGAGCCGGGCTCGGTGGCCGGGTCGTCCTGGGCGGAGGCCCGGTCGTTCCAGGTCTGCTCGCGCGTCCAGCGGCGCTCGTGGCCCTCGACGGCGGAGCGGTAGGCGGCGAGGAGCTCGTTGCCGGCGGCGGCGAGGTGGTCGAAGACCTGCGGGTTGCGCTCGATGACGGGCTCGACCACGGCCTTCGCCTGCTGGACGAACTGCTGAACGCCGCCCTGCGCCGCCATGCCGAAGAGGGGTGACTTCAGCGAGGACACCTTGTCCGCGACGGCGTCGAAGAGCTTGCGGAACTCGTCGGCGGCCGAGCCGGGCTCGCCGCCCTGTTCCGCGCGGCGGCGCGCCTTCTCCGCCTCCAGGTCCTCGGCGCAGGCCTTCGCCCAGGCGTCCGAGTCGGCGGCGGGACGCTCGGTGGCATCGCTCATGGCGTTTCTCCTGCGGGCGGGACGGGGTTCCTTCGACTACCTCCGACGGTACCCGAACGGCGGTAGGGCGTTCAGCCCGTCGCCGGCCACAGCCCCGGGTCCGGGGTGAAGCGGATGCGCAGGGTGCCGTCGGTGAGTCCGGCGCCGGAGACGGTGCAGCGGCGCAGTACGGACGGGAGGGGGACGTTGCGGCGGAACGGTCCGGCGCGCAGGAGGAGTTCGTCCCCGCGGCGGACGAGCCCGAGGTCGCTCTTGACGGCCCCGGGCAGGGGCAGGCGCCAGACGAGGATGCCGTCGCTCTCGCGGAGGTCCTCGACGGTCCAGGGGGTGGCGTTGTCGATGCTCGGGGCGGGGCCGGGGTCGAGCCGGGCGAGGTCGTCGAGGCCGCGCGGGTCGGCTCCGAGGTGCGGCAGCTCGGTGACGGCGCCCAGGTCGGCGTAGAGCTCGTCCAGGTGCTTGCGCTGCTGGGCGACGAGCCCGGCGAGCCAGGGGTCGGGGCTCTCGGCGGGCAGGAGGCGGTTGGCGACGACCGCGTCGAGGGTGAGGCCGTACAGCGCGCAGCCGAGGCGGGCCGTACGCACGGTCTCCTCGGCGGCGGGGCCGGGTTCGAGGACGAGCCGTACGGACGTGGTGGGGGCGTCGACGACGGCCTGGACGGCGGCGAACTCCTCCTCCAGGCGGGCGGCGGTCGCGTACAGCCACTGGGCGGGCATGGGGACGCCGGCGAGCTGGGCGAGCATGGGGCGCAGGGCGCGGGCGGCCTGCCGTTCGGGCGGCAGGAGGCGGCGCAGATAGCGGCGGAGCTCGGCGGGCAGCGCGAGCAGGGCGAGGGCGTCGCGCAGCGGCGGCAGGTCGACGACGACGGTGTCCCAGTCGCCGGCGGCGGCGTCGCGCAGGGCCCGCAGCAGCGCGAAGTGGGTGCTGCCGGGGAGCTCGGTGAGCTCGGCGTCCTCCAGCGGGGCGGCGCCGAGGAGGTCGAGCGCGGTGGTGGCGCGGTCCTGCAGGGCGAGCAGCTCGCGCCGGAAGTCGGCGCCGGAGTCCACCCGCACCGCCCACAGCCCGTCGGTCACGAGGGTGGGCGAGGTCCCGGGGACGGTGCCGAGCAGCGCGTCGGCCTCGGACGACACCAGGAGAACCCGCCCGCCTTCGCGGGCCCCGCGCAGAGCGCCGGCCGCGGCAACGGTGGTCCGCCCGGCCCCGCCGGCGCCGGTGACAAGGATGATCCGCATGATCCGCAACGGTACCGGCCACGGGGAACGGGCCGGCGGGCCGGTGGGGGATGGCGGGCTCAGACGCCCCTCGCGGGAGCCGCGGCAGCCGGCGTCGCCGGCGTCGTGGCGGGCTCAGGCGCCCCTCGCCGGGGCCGCAGCAGCCGGCCTCGTCGCCGACGGCCCCGTGGGCCCGACCGCCCCGGGCGGCGCAGCCGCCGACAGCCGGACGTACCGGGCGTGAGGAACGGTCCGAGGCAGCCCGCGGGGCCACAGCAGCCGGCTTTCGCGCCTCGGCCCGTGGGCCTGGTCGCCGCTCGCGGGCTCAGCCACCCTCGCTGAGGGGCCGCAGCAACCTGGCCCGGCAGAAGCCGCCCCGCTCAGGCGCCCGGGTGGGACTCCACGCGCTTCTTCAGGCCTGCCAGGGCGCGGTCGATGATGACCTTCTCCGCCTTGCGCTTGATCATGCCGAGCATGGGGATCTTGACGTCGACCGTCAGCTGGTACGTCACCTCGGTGCGGTCGCCACCGCCCGTCGGGGCCAGGCGGTAGGAGCCGTCGAGGGCGCGGAGCATCTGGGACTTGACCAGGGTCCAGCTGACCTCGTTCGCGCCGGTCCAGGTGTAGGCGAGGGTGTGGTCGTCCTTGATCGCGCCGGCGTCGAGCAGCAGCCGGACCTGTTCGGCGCGGCCTTCGGGGTCGGTGGCGAGGACCTCGGCCTCCTTCACCTCGCCCGTCCACTCGGGGTAGCGGGCGAAGTCGGCGATCACTCCCATGACGTCGGCCGGCGGCGCCTCGATGGTGATGCTCGAGCTGGTGTGTTCCGCCATCGCCGTGGCTCCTCCACTGTGCGGTCCGGACGGGGTGTGTCGGGCACTGACGTGCCGCGTGAAGGCTATCGCGTACGCGATCGGCGCCCGTCACCACTCCAGGGTCCAAGGCCTTCCGGTCGCCGCGAAGTGGCCGACGTTCACACACTCGGTCGCGCCGATCCGCATCCTGCGGGCCAGCGGCTGGTGCACATGCCCGAAGAGGGCGTAGCGCGGCCGGGTGCGGCGGACCGCGTCCAGCAGGGCCCGGCTGCCGCGTTCGAAGCGGCGCGCGACGGTGTCGTACGTGAGCTCGGGCACGTCCGGCGGGATGTGCGAGCAGAGCACGTCGACCTCGCCGAGCGCCTCGACCTTGGCGGCGTACTCCTCGTCGGAGATCTCGTACGGCGTGCGCATGGGGGTCTGGAGCCCGCCGCCGACGAAGCCGAAGACGCGGCCGCCCAGCTCGATCCGCTCGCCGTCCAGGACGGTGGTGCCGGGGCCCGCGTACTGCGGCCACAGCGAGGGGACGTCGACGTTTCCGTACGTGGCGTACGTCGGCGTGGGGAAGGCGGCGAACATCTCGGCGTACTGGCGGCGCACGGCCGACTCGATCGCGCTCTCGCGGTCGATGCCGAGCTCGCCCCAGAGCCGGCGGCCGAGCGCGCGGGCCTCGTCGAAGCGGCGGGCGGTGCGCAGCTCCACGATCAGGTCGGCGTTCTCGACGCCGAAGAGCTCGGGGAAGATCCCGCGGCTGTGGTCGGCGTAGTCCAGGAAGAGCACCAGGTCACCGAGGCATATCAAGGCGTCGGCGCCGTCCCCCGCTCGGGCGAGGTCCTTGGTGTTTCCGTGCACATCGCTGATGACGTTGACCCTCATGCCTGGCATGCAGCTCACCTTAGGGGGTTCGGGCGGTGTCCTCACGGGGTCGGACCTGCGGTTACTTCCTAGTCGTGACAGGTGTGGACTACTGTGCGCGAATGCACCGCCACATGCGCGTGACGGGCGTGTGACGCACGGAACATCTGGCCTGGACCCCCTATCCGGAACCGAGTACTGGTGGGTAACGTCCGGGCAGTCCAGTCGTGCTCACCCCCACTGAGCACCTGCCCGATCTTGGACCGCAGCCGGTGCATACACAGAGCCGTGGCGCCGGCGCCCGATGAGGAGCAGCAGTCTTGCGCGAGTTCAGCCTTCCGGCCCTGTACGAGGTCCCCACGGACGGCAACCTGACGGATCTGATCCGCCGCAACGCCACGCAGCACCCAGATGCCGCTGTGATGGGGCGCAAGGTTGCGGGCGTCTGGACGGACGTCACCTCCACCCAGTTCCTCGCCGAGGTCCGGGCCGCCGCGAAGGGGCTGATCGCCGCCGGGGTCAAGCCCGGCGACCGGGTCGCGCTGATGTCGCGTACCCGCTACGAGTGGATCCAGCTGGACTTCGCCATCTGGAGCGCCGGCGGTGTGACCGTGCCGGTGTACGAGACCAGCTCGCCCGAGCAGGTGCAGTGGATCCTCGGCGACTCCGGCGCGGTCGCCGTGATCGTGGAGAGCGACGCGCACGCCGCGGCCGTCGAGTCGGTGCGGGGCGCCCTGCCCGAGCTGCGCAGCGTGTGGCAGATCGAGAAGGGCGCGGTCGAGGAGCTGACCGCGGCCGGTGCGGACGTACCGGACGAGACCGTCGACGAGCGCAGCGGCGTGGCGAAGGCGGACGACCCGGCGACGATCGTCTACACCTCGGGCACCACCGGCCGCCCCAAGGGCTGTGTGCTGACCCACCGCGCCTTCTTCGCGGAGTGCGGCAACCTGGTCGAGCGGCTCAAGCCGCTGTTCCGTACGGGCGAGAGCTCGGTGCTGCTCTTCCTGCCCGCCGCGCACGTCTTCGGCCGGATGGTCGCGCTGGCGCCGGCGATGGCGCCGATCAAGCTGGGCTGCGTACCGGACATCAAGAACCTCACCGACGAGCTGGCCTCCTTCCGGCCGACGCTGATCCTCGGTGTGCCGCGCGTCTTCGAGAAGGTCTACAACTCGGCGCGGGCCAAGGCCCAGGCGGACGGCAAGGGCAAGATCTTCGACAAGGCCGCGCACACCGCGATCGCCTACAGCCGCGCCCTCGACACCGCCACGGGTCCCTCGCTGACGCTGAAGCTGAAGCACCTCGTCTTCGACAAGCTGGTCTTCAGCAAGCTGCGCGCAGTGCTCGGCGGCCGCGGCGAGGCCGCGATCTCGGGCGGCGCGCCGCTGGGTGAGCGTCTTGGCCACTTCTACCGGGGCATCGGCTTCACGGTCCTGGAGGGCTACGGCCTGACGGAGACCTGCGCGGCCACGGCGTTCAACCCGTGGGACCGGCAGAAGATCGGTACGGTCGGCCAGCCGCTGCCCGGCTCGGTACTGCGGATCGCGGACGACGGTGAGGTGCTCGTCCACGGCGAGCACGTCTTCTCGGGCTACTGGAACAACGAGACGGCGACCGCGGAGGCGCTGGCCGACGGCTGGTTCCACACCGGTGACATCGGCACGCTGGACGAGGACGGCTATCTCGCCATCACCGGCCGCAAGAAGGAGATCCTGGTCACCGCGGGCGGCAAGAACGTCGCCCCCGCGGTGATCGAGGACCGCATCCGCGCCCACGCGCTGGTCGCGGAGTGCATGGTCGTGGGCGACGGGCGCCCGTTCGTGGGTGCGCTGGTCACCCTGGACCAGGAGTTCCTGGGCCGCTGGGCGGCCGAGCACGGCAAGCCGGCGGGTTCGACGGCGGCGTCGCTGAAGAACGACGCGGATCTGCTGGCGGAGGTCCAGCGGGCCGTGGACGACGGCAACGCGGCGGTGTCGAAGGCGGAATCGGTGCGGAAGTTCACGATCCTCGACTCCCAGTTCACGGAGGAGGCCGGCCACATCACGCCGTCGCTGAAGCTGAAGCGGAATGTGGTGGCGAAGGACTTCGCGGACGAGATCGAGGCGATCTACCGCGCGTAGTCGGTGGCGAGGACCCTGGCCATGTTCCGTTCGGCCAGGGCCGTGATCGTCACGAACGGATTGACGCCGATGGAGCCCGGGACGAGGGCTCCGTCGGTGACGTAGATGCCTGGGGCGCCTTTGACCCTGCCGTACGCGTCGGTGGCCTGGCCCAGGACGCAGCCGCCGAGCGGGTGGTACGTGAAGTCGTCGGCGAAGGTCTTGTTGCCGCCGAAGAGGTCGTAGCGGTAGATCGTGGCGTTCTTGAGGTTGATCCGGTCGAAGAGTTTCTTCGCGGAGGCGACCGACACCTGACTCTGGGCCCGGGTCCAGTCGAGCCGGGTGGAGTCGGTGGCGGGGTCGTAGCGGAAGGTGCCGCGCTCCGGGTTCCTGGTGATCGCCAGGTAGAGGCTGATCCAGTGCTCCAGGCCGGTCGGCAGCGGGGCGATCTCGGCGAAGACGGGGTTGTCGGCGTTGGACCAGTCGTCGATGCCCATCACCGGCATGGTCGACTGGTTGGCCCCGACGGTGTCCCACATGTGGTTGGCGCGGCCGGTCATCACATTGCCGTTGGTGCCCCAGCCGGTGCCGACGCGGTCGCTGAGGTCGGGCAGGGCGCCGGTTTCGCGGGCGCGCAGCAGGAGTTCGGTGGTGCCGAGGCTGCCGGCGCCGAGGAAGAGGCGCGAGCAGGAGATCTCCCGGGTCTCGACGGTCTTGCCGGTCAGGTCGATCCGGTCGGCGGTGACGACGTACGAGCCGTCGGGCTGGCGGCGTACGGCTCTGGCGCGGTGGAGCGTCTCGATGGTGACGTTGCCGGTGCCGAGGGCGGCGGCGAGGTAGGTCCGGTCGAGGCTGCGTTTGCCGTGGTTGTTGCCGTAGATGACCTCGCCCGCGAGCGCGGATCTGGGGGCCTGGCCGGCGGCTTCGCGCTGCATGTGGCCGAAGTCGTAGACGTTGGGTACGAAGACGGTCTTGAGGCCGGCGTTGGCGGCGTGCTTGCGGGAGATCCGGCTGAAGCGGTACCACTCGGTCGCCTCGAACCACGCCGGGTCGACGGTGTTGACGCCGAGCATCCGGCGGGCGAGCGGGAAGTACGTGTCGTACATCTCGGCCGGGTCGACCTGCGGCAGGACCTCGGTGAAGTAGTCCCGGCGTGGGGTGACAGCCATGCCGCCGTTGACGAGGGAGCCGCCGCCGACGCCGCGGCCGACGTAGACGGACATCTCGGCGAAGCGGACGCGGTCGAGGACGCCGGGGTACGGGCTGATGTCCTTGTTGACGACATCGAGCCAGAGGAAGGTGGCGAGCGGCGCCTCGGTGCGGGTACGGAACCACATGGAGCGGCGGTCGGGGGCGCCGGTGGGGCAGAAGACCGTGCCGTCGGGCCCGGGCGTGTCCCAGAGCCGCCCCATCTCCAGCACGGTGGTCCGTATCCCCGCCTCCCCGAGCCGCAGCGCGGCGACGGCGGCGCCGTATCCGGACCCGATGACGAGGGCGGGGGCGTGGTCGGGGGCGTGCGCGGCGTGCGCGGTGGTGAGCCCGATCCGGGTGAGGCCGAGGGCGGCGGCGGTGTGGAGGGCGCCGAGACCCAGGAGATGACGGCGCGTCAGTTTTGGTGTCATGCGCGGAGCATGGGCGGAATATGGGGTTCCGCGAAGGGGGTGCGGGGGGATGGGATTGACGGGTCGTCAAGACGGGGTCTCGGCCACGGCGTCCCGGCCCCGCCCTCCGGGCCCCGGCGGGGGCCGCGCGCTGAGCGGGGGCACGCCGTGGCCCAGGCCCGAGCCAAGGGCGCCGCGCGCCGCCCCCGCCCGGACCGCTAAAGCAGCTGCTTCAGGGACTCCGCCAGCTGGTCCCAGCGCCACTTCTCCTCGACCCACTCGCGGCCCCGCTCGCCCATCCGGCGGCGCAACTCCGGGTCCTGGAGCAGGGTCACGAGGCGGTCCGCCGCGTCCTCGGGGACGCCGCCGCGGACCACCCAGCCCGTCTCGCCGTCGAGGACCGCGTCGGGGGCACCACCCGAGTCGCCGGCGACGACCGGGAGGCCCGTGGCGGAGGCCTCCAGGTAGACGATGCCGAGGCCTTCGACGTCCAGGCCGCCCCGGCGCGTGCGGCACGGCATGGCGAAGACGTCACCGGCGCCGTAGTGCGCGGGCAGCTCCTCCCACGGGACCGCGCCCGTGAAGCGTACGGATCCGGCCACCCCCGTCTCGGCGGCGAGCCGCCGCAGGTCGGCTTCGTAGGGGCCGCCGCCCACGATCAGCAGCACCGCGTCCGGCACCTGCCGCAGGATCCGCGGCATGGCGAGGATCAGGGTGTCCTGGCCCTTGCGCGGCACCAGACGCGAGACGCAGACGACCACCGGACGGTCGGCCAGGCCGAGCCGCTCGCGGACCAGGTCGCCGCCCGACGCGGGGTGGAAGGTCTTCTCGTCGACGCCCGGCGGCAGCTGCACCATGCGCCCGGCCGCCTCCGGCGTGAGCGCGGCGGCGATGCGCGAGCGGGTGTACTCGCCGAGGTACGTGATGGTGTCCGTGCCCTCGCCGATCCGGCGCAGCAGCTGGCGCGCGGCTGGCAGCTGCGCCCAGCCGGCCTCGTGCCCGTGGGTCGTGGCGACCAGCCGCCGCGCCCCGGCCCTGCGCAGGGCGGGAGCCATCAGACCGAGGGGCGCTGCGGCGCCGAACCAGACCGACGTACAGTCGTGCTCGCGCAGCAACGCGGCCGCGCGCCGGGTCACACGGGGGGTGGGAAGCAGCATGGTCGTACGGTCACGGACAACCGTGAAGGGCTGTTCCGCGTCGAACTCTGCGGTGGCGCGGACGCCCTCGCGGTCGCGCTTCCAGGTGGAGGCGTAGACGACGATCCGCTCGGGGTCCAGGCGCAGCGCCATGTTGTGCAGAAAAGCCTGGATGCCGCCGGGACGTGGCGGGAAGTCGTTGGTTACGATCAAGGTCTTGTGCATCGCACCGCCGACAGTACCGAACGGCTCGGCCTGATGGCCCGGGCACAACCCGCCCCGGCGTCAGGACCGCCGCGAACACGGCCCCACCAAGGCCGCAGACACGGATGAAAAGGACGAGGTAGGTATGACCGGCGCAACGGGCACAAGATACCCAGTCGCGGTGTGGGTTCTCACCCGGGCCATCCTGCTCCTGTGCGTGTTCAAGGTCCTGGTCGTCCCCGGCCCCGACGTCACCAGTGACATCTCGGTGATCTACCAGGGCTGGTACGAGGTGCTGAAGACCGGCACGTACCCCCTGGACGACGTCACCTGGCAGTACCCGCCGGCCGCCGCCGCCGCGGTCCTCTCCCCCGGGCTGCTGCCCTTCCTCGACTACGCCTCGGCCTTCTTCGTCCTGGCGTTCCTGTGCGACACGGTGGTCTTCGGGCTGCTGATGTGGACGGCGCGCCGGCCGGGCCGCTCGATGAGCGGGGCCTGGATCTGGATCGTCGGCGTGCCGCTGCTCGGCCCGACCTCGTACGCCCGCTACGACCTGATGGTCACGGCCGTCGCCGTGGCGGCCCTGCTCGCCGCCGGGCGCAGCCCGCGCGTGCTCGGTTTCCTCTCCGGCGTCGGCGCGATGCTGAAGGTCTGGCCGGTGCTGCTGCTCGCGGGCACCCCGCGGGGCCGGGCCACGCTGCGCTCCTGGTCGACGGCGGCGGGGACGGCGGCCGGGCTGCTGCTCCTGTGCACGGCCGCTATGCCGGGCGCGCTGGCGTTCCTGACCTTCCAGAAGGACCGGGGCACCGAGGTGGAGTCGCTGGGCTCGCTGGTCTTCCATGTGGCCAGGCACTTCGGCTGGGAGGGGCAGGTGCTGCTGAACTACGGCTCGGTGGAGTTCCTCGGCCCCTATGTGCCGCTGGTCAGCAAGATCGCCATGGCGCTGACGTTGGCGGCCTTCGGCTGGCTGCTGCTGTGGCGGATCAAGGCGCGTGAGTTCGGGCCGACGACGGTCTGCGACGCCGCGTTCGTGGCCGTGCTGCTCTTCACCACGACGAGCCGGGTGATCAGCCCGCAGTACATGATCTGGCTGGTCGGGATCGCGGCGGTGTGTCTGATCTTCCGCTCCAGCCGGATGCGGCGGCCCGCGCATCTGGTGGTGGCCGCGACGGCGGTGACCCAGTTCGAGTTCCCGGTCTGGTTCTCGCACGTGGTCGACAGCGACCCGCTGGGTCTGACGCTGCTGCTGGTACGCAACGGTCTGCTGGTCGCCGCGTCGGTGTCGGCGTGCCGGGTGCTGTGGCGGCAGACGGTCACCGAGCCTCGGCTGCGTGAGCTGCTGCCCGTGCAGACCGCCCGGGGCAAGACCCTCGTCGGCTCCTGAGTCGGCTTCTGAGTCGGCTTCTGAGGGCCGCGCAGGCCCTCACTGCCCCAGGCGCGCCCGTACGTACTGCCGCCAGTCGGCGGTGAACCGCTCCGGTGTCGTCGACAGGACCGTGTCCATGGCCTTCTCCACGGCGCCCGCCCGGGTCGGGTGGGCGCCGACCGCGCGGTAGAAGGCGGCCAGCTTCGGCTCGCCCCAGCGCTCGGCGATCAGCTCGCAGGCCAGCCAGCCGCTCTCGTAGGCGCGGGCCAGGGCGTCCGCGCTCCCGGTGAAGGAGAAGTCGGCGTCCTCGGGGAGCGCGGCGGGCGCGGCGCCGGAGCGGACCGCGTCATGGAGCTCGGGGGCGGTCTCGGCGGCCGTGCGGGCCGAGTCGCGGTAGGCGACCCAGTCGGCGAAGCCCTCCGAGAGCCACATCGGGGTCGAGGCGGAGGTGTACGCGCGCGTGGCGACGTGCGTGGTCTCGTGGGTGAGGACGACCCGCTGCCCGTACTCCCCCAGCACGCCGTACGCCTCGGGGTTGACGATCACCCGGTCCGCGGGCGCCTCGGGCCCGCCGCCGCTCTCGCCGGTGGTGACGGCGGCGATGCCGCGGTAGCCGGCCGCGGGGGCGCCCAGCAGGCCGCCCATCGCGTCGAGGGAGGCCGGGACCAGCACGACCAGACGCCCCGCCCAGCGCTCGGGCCAGCCCGCCGAGACCGCGGGCACCGCCGCGTCCGCGTTCGCCGCGATCGCCCGCAGCCGCTCCATGGACTGCCCGACGCCGAGGACGATGCTGCGCTCGCCACGGACGACCCGCACGGCGCCCTGCTGCCACAGCTGCTGCGGGGTGTGCTCGCCGGGCCGGTCCGCGCTCACGTACCAGCGGCCGTCGCGCTCGGTCAGCTCCAGCACGCGCGCGTGGGTCACGGCACCGCTGTCGTGGCCCCTGATCCGGTAGCTGAGGTCGGCGCGGGCGGTGGCCCGGCCGTCCTCACCCCGCTCCAGGCCAGTGAGCCGGTACGACCAGGAGCTCAGCGGCACGTCCGCGAGGTTGGCCAGCTCGCTGCGGGCGGCCGCCCGCAGCGCCGTCGCGGCCGGGTCGAGGGCGGCGAGATGGGCGTCGGTGTCATGGGCGAGGACCGCGGCCGCGCGCCGGTCGAGCAGCGCCTGGACCTCCCGGGCCGCGGTGTCGGTGGGGGCCGCCGCCGGGGCGGCGCAACCCCCGGTGAGGGCGAGCAGGAGGCACAGGAGGACGACGAGCCACCGCCCCGCCGCCGCACGCCCCGCTCCCGCCACGCCTTCGATCGTACGGTCAGCGGCTCAGACACGGGTCACCGTCGCCCCGGGCATCATGCCGACGGGGTCGTAGCGGACGGCCGCGCCGGGGTAGGGCGCGTGGATGACCTGGCCGTTACCGGCGTACATCCCGACGTGGCTGGCGTCGCTGCGGTACGTCACGAGGTCGCCGGGGCGTGCCTCGGAGAGCGGCACCTGGCGCCCGGCGTACCGCTGGGCCTGGGAGGTGCGCGGCAGTCCGACCCCGGCCTGCCGGTACGACCACACCATCAGGCCCGAGCAGTCGAACCCGGACGGTCCGGTGGAGCCCCACACATAGGGCTTGCCGATGGCCTGGCGGGCCGCCATCAGGGCCGCCAGGCCGCGCGCCGAGGCGGCGGGCGAGTCGGAGAGCGGGGGCAGCGCACCGTCCCGGCCGGAGCGGGAGGCCCGGTCGAACTCCTCGCGCTCACCGGTCGGCAGGGCGTTGAGGAGCCGTCTGGCCTCGGCGAGCTTGCGCTCGACGGTCCGCTTGTGGCGGGCCACGGCGGCCTGGCTGCGCTCCAGTTCGGCGAGGGTACGCCCGGCCTCCACCCGCTGCTGGCCCAGCCGACGCTGTTCCTCGCGCAGTTCTTGCAGCTGGCCGGTCTGCCGGGCGGTGATGCGGTCGAGGACGGCGGCCTTGTCGAGGTAGTCGTCCGGGTCGGCGGTGAGCAGCAGCACGAGCGCCGGGTCGATCCCGCCTGAGCGGTACTGCGCGCCGGCGACCGAGCCGAGGGCGCCGCGCATCCGGTTGATCCGCTCCTGGCCGCGGGCCAGCCGGTCCTGAGCGCGGTCCACCTGGGCGCGGAGCTGGTCCGCCCGCTCGTCGGCCTGGTTGAACCGCTCGGTGGCCTTCTCGGCCTCCTCGAAGAGCCGGTCGACACCGGCCCGGGTCGGCTCGGGGGTGTCCCGGGGGTCGGCGCTCGCGGGGACGGCGCCGAGGGCCGCCGCGGCCGTGACGGCCGCGGCGGACAGGACGGTGACCTTCGCGCTCCGGGCTGGACCCGGCTGCGCGGAACGGCGGTGGGACGCCACAGACCGCGCTCCCTTCAGCTGTACGCATGACTGGCGCGGCAGACAGTAGCCGTTGGCCAGGGCGTGACCAACGAAGGCCGGAGGCGCGAACAGTGGCGCCCCGCCGGAGATCACAAGGTCACCGGCGGGGCGCGACGTCAGTTCAGGGTGCGGTAATTCGCCCGTTCGGGCGTCAATTCGGCGGGGCGGGTGTACACCGCCGCCATCTGGTCAGGTGCGTCAGATGCGCACACCGAACTGGAAGGTGCCCATGTAGTTCATCGACTCGTAGCGGACCGAGGCGCCGGGCTTGGGGGCGTGCAGGATGGTGTTGTTGCCCGCGTACAGACCCACGTGCGAAAGGCCGTTGAAGAAGACCAGGTCGCCGGGCTTGAGCTGGCTGCGGCCGATCTTCACGCCGTCGTTCTGCTGGGTGTAGGTGGTGCGGGTGAGCTGCACGCCGGCCTGGCGGTAGGCCCACTGCGTCAGACCGGAGCAGTCGTAGGAGTTGGGGCCCTCGGCGCCGGAGACGTACGGCTTGCCGATCTGGGTGGCGGCGGCGCCGAGGGCGACGCGGCCGCGCTCCGAGGCGGGGGCCTCGTCACCGAGCTCGACCCGGTCGCCGGCGTCGCGGCTGGCGCGCTGCTCCGCGTCGCGCATCTTGGCGCGCTCCGCGGCGGTCAGGGTGTTGAGCAGTTTCTGGGCCTCGGCCAGCTTGCCCTGGAACTTCTTCTTCTTCTCGCCGAGCGTCTTGCGGACCTCTTCGAGGTCTGCGAGCTTCGCGGTCGCCTCGGCGCGCTGCTGGGCGAGGGTGCGCTGCTTGGCCTGGATCGACTGGAGCACCTCGGTCTGCTTGGCGCCGAGCTGGTCGATCGCGGACGCCTTGTCGAGGTAGCTGTCCGGGTCGGAGGAGAGGAAGAGCTGGATCGCCGGGTCGATGCCGCCGGAGCGGTACTGGGCGCTGGCCACCGAACCGATGCTGTCCCGCAGGTCGTTGAGCTCGGCCTGGCCGCGCGCGACCTTGTCCTGGAGGGCGCCGATCTCCTTCTGCAGGGTGCCGCGGCGCTCCTCGGCGAGGTTGTACTGCTCCGTGGCCTCCTCGGCCTCGTGGTGGAGCTTGTCGACCTTGGACTTGACCTCGTCCTTGCTCGGCTTGGGAGCGGCCTGCGCGCCGGACTGGGCGGTGAGGGCCACGGCCGCGGCGGCGGTCACGGTGAGCACGGTCACACGGGTGCGGCTCGGCTGCTTGGGACGACGGTGGGACGCCACGAAGGCGAGCTCCTTCTTCCTCAGCCGCCGACCGGGTGGTGGGTCTGTGCCCCGGCTCCGTGCATCGCGTCCGGCGCCCCCCGTGAAAATCGGGCCGAACTGCACGAATTAGGCGGTTCCTTCGCTGTCATCCCCGATGGATGATCAACCGCGCGAAGGTTCGAGGCCTGACCCTAGTGACCATCTTGTGATCAGTTCAAATCCTCATGAGAAAAATCTCGCCCACGCGCCACTTAATTTACGGACGACACACAGGCAGTAGTGAGCACTTGACGGTGGGTTCCGCCACTCCCGTATCAATCGGGGCAAGTGGAACAGGAGTTACGAGGCGCGCGAAAGGCGCTTCAGCAGCAAAGCGGACGCGACCGGCCTGGCCCCCGCCTTCGCCACCCCGTCGGCGACCTCGCGGTCGGTGGAGACCACCACGACCGGCCGGCCCGGCGGCTCCGCCCGTACCAGCTGACGGATCAACTCATCGGCCGTCACACCCGGCTTGGAGAACAGCACCCGCACCCCGCGCGGCGGCGCGAGCAGCACCGGCGCCGCCAGCTCCGCCCCGTCGAAGACACAGGTGACCTCGGCGCCCGTGCGGGCCGCCAACGCGGAGAGCCCGCCCAGCAGCCGAAGTCGCTGCTTCTCCAGCGGCATCGTCGGATAGCCGGTCTTGGTGACGTTGTAGCCGTCCACGACCAGATGCGCCTGCGGCAGGGCGAGCAGCTGGTCGAGCAGGGCCGGGTCCGTCTCGGACAGGGCCCGCGCGGCGATGTCCTTCGGTGTCATCCGCCCCGGCTCGACCGCGTCGACCGTGTCCGCCGGGTGGACCGAGACCGGCGGCAGCGCGAGCTCCCGGCGCAGCCCCTGGGCGGCGTCGAGGACGGTGTCAAGGAGCAGCCGCAGCCGCATGTCCTCCACCGAGCGCCCCTCACGGGCGGCGCGGCGGCTGGCTTCGAGCGCCGCCTCGGTCTCACCGAGCCGGGCCTTGAGGCGGCGCGTCTCGCTCTCGGCCGCCGACACATGGGCGGCCGCCTCCGCCCTGATCCCGTCGATCTCCCCCTGCGTACGGCGCAGGGCGGCCTCGCCCCGCTTCACATCGCTGAGCGCGCTGCGCAGCTTGCGCTGGAGCGATTCGGCCTCCTTGCGGGCCGCCTCCAGCTCCGTACGCAGCTGTTCGGTCTCGGTCCTGGTCAGCGCCCTGGCCTCGGCGAGCTCGGCGCGCAGCCGCTCCAGCTCGCGCCGGCCCGCCTCGTCGGCGCGCTCGGCGTCGGCCCGCTGGGCCTCCTCGCCCGCCGCGGCGACCAGCTTGACCCAGCCCGCGGGGCGCAGGACATAGGCGAGGGCGGCGACGTCGACGGGGTCGGCGGCGGCCGGGGGCGATACGGACTCGACGGCCCCGGCCAGCTCCGGCTGGGACTCCTTGAGCCGCTCGGCGATCCGCTGACGGAACAGCGGATCGCTCTCCAGGGCGGCGGCCATGGCGTTGCCGGCGAACTTGGCGCGCCGGGAGGGGGTGAAGCGGGCGTACTGCCGCAGCGGCGCGGGCAGCTCGGCGACGGTCAGGCCGCCGAACGCGTCCGAGACCAGCGCGACGACCCGCCGCCGCACACCGTCCGGCAGCGGGTGGTCGAGTGCCTCGGCGGCGTCGGCGGTGCCGCCGGCCGGCTCTTCACCGCGGTCCGGCTGCTCCACGATCCGTCACCCCACTACCCGTTCCACGCCCTCTTGGGCCTTGCGGGCCGCCCGCTCCTCGTCAGGAGGTGCTGCCCGGCCTGTCCACCAGCTCGATCTGATCCACCGCGTTGCACCAGCGGCAGCGGACCGACTCGATCGTCTCACTGACGACCTCGCGCTCCTCCACCTTCGGCTCACCCGCGAGGTCCAGATGGACGTACTCGACCACCTTGGACGAGCGGGTCACGTCGAAACGTGTCAGGTTTCCGCAGAGCGTGCAGCGCCAGCGGGTCTCGTCGGTCGGCAGGGGAACCGTCGTCATCGTGCCGTCCTCTTTCGTCGTGCGTCGTGCCGGGTGCGAGTGCCGCGGTGCGCCGTCGAACTGCGGATGTACTGCTCGTACCCTACGGCCATGGACGTCCCCCCTGCTCTGGCGGAGCCGAGCCCGGGGGACGTCCCCGATGTCGCGGCGAGGCACTCTGTCCCGGTCGGTCCGTTTACGCCATGATCTGATCATGATCGGCTGGCGAGGCTCCGACGGGCGCGGTATCGACTGGCGGCGCGTGGCCAAGGCCGCGAGAGACGCGCCGGCGGTCACCTACGGCGTGATCGCCGTCTGCTGTCTGATCTTCGTCGCCGGCCCCGCCTCGGGCTTCAATCCGTCGTACGGCACCGGGGACGAGCTGCTGGCCGCGCAGGACGCGTACTTCCGGCGCTGGGGCGTGCTCCCGGCCGAGCTCATGGGCGGCCAGCAGGACGCCCTGCCGACCCCGTTCACCGCGCTGTTCGTGCACGGCAACTGGCTGCATCTGCTCGGCAACATGCTCTTTCTCTACGTCTTCGGCGCGATGGCCGAGGAGCGGCTCGGGGCCGTGCAGTTCGCCCTCTTCTACGTGGTCTGCGGCTATCTGGCCCTGCTGGTGTACGCGGCGGTGCACGCCCACTCCGAGCAGACCCTGGTGGGGGCGTCCGGGGCGATCTCGGCGGTGCTCGGCGCGTTCCTGTATCTCTTCCCCCGGGCCCGGGTGACCAGCCTCTATCCGTTCCTGCTCTTCCTGCCGCTGCGTTTCCCCGCCTGGATCGTGCTGGTCTTCTGGTTCGTCCTCCAGTGGCTGGCGGCCCGCAGCGCGGGGCCCGGGCCGGGGGTGGCGTATCTGGCGCACCTGGTGGGGTTCGGGGCCGGGTTCCTCTACGCCTGGGGGCGCTACCACCGGCGGGCTAGAGTGAAGGTCCCAGCCGCGGCGACCGAGGGAGAAAGCCAGCCGTGATCACCGCGATCGTGCTCATCAAGACCAGCGTGGACCGCATCCCCGAGATCGCCGAGTCCATCGCGGCGCTGGACAGCGTCAGCGAGGTGTTCTCCGTCACCGGTACGTACGACCTGATCGCCATGGTGCGGGTGGCCCGCCATGACGATCTGGCCGACGTCATCCCGGGCATGATCAGCAAGATCCCGGGCGTGGAGGCCACGGACACGCATGTGGCGTTCCGCACCTACTCCCAGCACGACCTGGAGGCGGCGTTCGCGATCGGCCTGGAGTCCTGAGCCGTCGCGGCGTCAGCCCCGGTCGGGCACGCAACGCCCTTCCTCCGTACGGTACTTCCACTGAGCGCCGTCCCGGACGAGCTCCTTGACCGCCCGGACGAACCGCTCCACGTGCTCGTCCGGGGTGCCCGCGCCGAAACTGACCCGGATGGCGTTGAGCGACTTCTCGCCGGGCGCGGCCTCGGGCGCACCGCACTCGCCCTGGGTCTGCGGGTCGCTGCCGAGCAGGGTGCGGACCAGCGGGTGGGCGCAGAAGAGGCCGTCGCGGACGCCGATGCCGTACTCGGCCGAGAGCGCGGCGGCGAAGTGCGAGCTGTTCCAGCCCTCGACGACGAACGAGATGACACCGACGCGCGGGGCTTCGTCGCCGAAGAGCGAGAGGACCTTGACCTCGGGGACCTCGGCGAGGCCCTCCCTGACCGTCGCGATCAGGTGCTGCTCGCGCGCCACGAGGGTGTCGAAACCGGCCTCGGTCAGCGCCTTGCAGGCGGAGGCGATGGCGTACACACCGATGACGTTCGGCGAACCGGCCTCGTGCCGGGCCGCGGTGGTGTGCCACTCCACGTCCACACCACCGTCGGCCCGGCGGGCGACCTTGCGGGAGGCGCCGCCGCCCGCGAGGTACGGCTCGGCGTCCTGGAGCCAGTCGGCGCGTCCGGCGAGGACGCCGGAGCCGAACGGCGCGTACAGCTTGTGCCCCGAGAAGGCGACCCAGTCGACGTCCAACTCCCGTACGGAGACAGGGTGGTGGGGCGCCAGCTGGGCGGCGTCGAGGACGATCCGGGCGCCGTGGGCGTGCGCGGCCTGGGCGAGCTCCTTCACCGGCCACAGTTCACCGGTGACATTGCTCGCTCCGGTGACGCAGACCAGCGCGGGGCCGTAGGGGTCCCGGTCGGCGAGCGCCTGCTCCAGCGTCCGCACGGCCTCGCCCGGGGTGCGGGGCGCGTTCAGGTACGTCACCCGGGCGTCCTTCCACGGCAGCAGCGAGGCGTGGTGCTCGGTCTCGAAGACGAAGACCTCGCAACCGGCGGGAATGATCCGGGCGAGCAGGTTCAGCGAGTCGGTGGTCGAGCGGGTGAAGACGACCTGGTCGCCGGGGCGGCAGTCGAGGAACTCGGCGACGGTGGCGCGGCTGTTCTCGAAGAGGTCGGTGGAGAGCTGGGAGAGGTACCCGGCGCCGCGGTGCACGCTGCCGTAGTACGGGGCGTAGGCGGCGACGTCGTCCCACACCCGCTGGAGGGCCGGGGCGCTGGCGGCGTAGTCGAGCGCGGCGTAGGTGACCTCGCCGCCGGTGACCAGCGGGACGGTGACGTCGCTGCCGAGTACGGGCAGCGGGGCGGCGCAGCAGGGGTCGGCGGAGTCGGTGGCGGCGGAGTCAGCGGTGGCGGCAGCGGTGTTCGGGTACGCGGACATGGCGGTATCTCCCGGCAGACGATGGGCAGCGAAGGGCCCGCAGGGCAGCGCGAAGTGGGGTGCCACATACGGGTGTTGCCTCAACACACGGAAAGGCCGTGTGGAGGGTGGGGAAACGGGGCCGACGGGCCCTAGCGCATTCGCTTGCTCACGAGACTGCTCCCTTGAGGACCAAGGACCCCAGGGTTTTCGCAGGGGTCCGCGCTTGCCGTGGACCTTGCTGTCCACGGCCTGGTCTTCACCCGGGGCACCCCGCCACGGACGGAGGGTTGCCGGACAGCCAGCCGGGGCCTTAATGGCTGTCACTCATGACCTGAAGAGAACGTATGCCACGTGATCGCCGACGCGCAACCCCGTTCCGGATGGCGGAACGGGGCCGCGCGCGAGGCTACGCGTTGCTGGCCGTCACCCAGCGCTCCAGCGCCCGGCGGGCCGCCCCTGAGTCGATGGACTCGGCCGCCTTCGCCATTGCGGCCCTGATCTGCGCCACGAGCGGCTCGTCCGTCGGCTCCAAAGCGACCAGCGCCGCAGCCGAGTTGAGCAGGACCGCGTCCCGCACGGGCCCGGTCTCGCCCGCGAGCAGCCGGCGGGCCACATCGGCGTTGTAGGAGGCGTCGGCGCCGCGCAGCGCCTCGACGGGGACCAGGTCGATGCCGACGTCCCGCGGGTCGAACGCCTCCTCGCGGACGCTGCCGTCCCGGACCACCCATACGTGTGAGGTGGCGGTGGTCGTCAGCTCGTCGAGGCCGTCGTCGCCGCGGAAGACCAGTGCGGAGGAGCCGCGCTCGGCGAGGACCCCGGCGAGGATCGGCGCCATCCGGGCGTCGGCGACACCGGTGGCCTGGGCCTTGACCCGGGCGGGGTTGGTGAGCGGCCCGAGGAAGTTGAAGGTGGTGCGGATGCCGAGTTCCTTGCGGGCCGCGGCGACATGGCGGAGCGCGGGATGGAAGGTCACCGCGAAGCAGAAGGTGACGCCGGCCTCCTCGGCGACCTCGGCGACCCGCTTGGGGGTGAGCCGGAGGTTGACGCCGAGCTTCTCCAGGACGTCGGAGGCGCCGCTCGCGCTGGACGCGGCGCGGTTGCCGTGCTTGACGACCTTGGCGCCCGTGCCGGCGACGACGATCGCCGACATGGTGGAGATGTTGACGGTCTTGGCGCCGTCGCCGCCGGTGCCGACGATGTCCACCGAGGGGCCGGGGACCTCGATGAGGTTGGCGTGCGCGTACATGGTCCGTACGAGACCGGAGATCTCCTCGACGGTCTCACCCTTGGCCCGCAGGGCCACCGCGAACCCGGCGATCTGGGCGTTGGTGGCCTCGCCCCGCAGGATCCGGTCCATCGCCCAGGCGGTGTCCTCGGCACTCAGGTCGTGCCCGGTCAGCAGACCGTCCAGGACGGAGGGCCAGGAGCGGCCCGCCGCGATGTCGCCTCCAGCGGGGTTCACAGCGCTCATGGTCGCTCCTGGTTCGTCGGTGCGGAGAAAGTGTGACTCCCACCCTATCGAGCCCCGGGGACGGCAAAGAGCCCCGTCCAGCGAGTGGACGGGGCTCCTGCCGTGGCGACCTCAGGTAAAGGGATCAGTGGTGGCCGTGGCCCTCGGTGATCTCCTTGTACTCCTCGGCGGTGGGCTTGGCGATCTGGCTGCCTTCGCCGTAGTAGCTCTTGTTGAGCTTGACCCGGAGCTTCTCGGTGCGGGAGATCTTGCGCTCCACACCGTTCTCGTCGACGGCCGGCGGCAGCTCGGCGGGCTCGTACTGCTCGTGAGCCGTGAGCTTGTACCGGTCGCCCGCGCTGAGCGGCTCATGGACCTCGACGAACTCACCGTGCGGCAGCCGCTTGATGATGCCGGACTCGCGTCCGTGCAGCACCTTGTCGTGGTCGCGCCGCTGCAGACCCAGGCAGATCCGCTTGGTGGCGATGAACGCGATGACCGGTCCGACGAAGAAGAAGATCCGGACGAACCAGGTGATCGAGTTGATCGAGAGGTTGAAGTGGGTGGCGAAGATGTCGTTGCCACCACCGATGAGCATGATCATGTACGCGGTGATCCAGGCGACACCGAAGGCGGTGCGCGTCGGAGCGTTGCGCGGGCGCTGCGCGATGTGGTGCTCGCGCTTGTCGCCGGTGATCCAGGACTCGATGAACGGGTAGACCGCGATCGCACCGAGGACCAGCGGGAAGAGCACCAGCGGGATGAACACACCCAGGACGAGGGTGTGGCCGGCGATGTTGATCTCCCAGCCCGGCATGACACGGATCAGGCCTTCGGCGAAGCCCATGTACCAGTCGGGCTGGGCGCCGGTGCCCACGTGGTCCGGTCGGTACGGGCCGATCGCCCAGATCGGGTTGATCGTGGCGACCGCCGCGACGATGGCGATGACACCGAAGACCAGGAAGAAGAAGCCTCCGGCCTTGGCCATGTAGACCGGCATCAGCGGCATGCCGACGACGTTGTTGTTCGTCCGGCCCGGGCCCTGGTAGTGCGTGTGCTTGTGGACGACCACCAGGATCAGGTGGGCGACCACCAGGCCGAGCATGATGCCGGGCAGCAACAGGATGTGCGCCGAGTAGAACCGGGCCACGAAGTCGCCGCCGGGGAACTCGCCGCCGAACAGGAACATCGAGATGTACGTACCGATGATCGGCACGGACAGGATCGCGCCCTGCATGAAGCGGACACCGGTGCCGGAGAGCAGGTCGTCCGGGAGCGAGTAACCGGTGAAGCCGGTGAACATGCCCAGGAAGAACAGCAGGAATCCGAAGAGCCAGTTGATCTCACGCGGCTTGCGGAAGGCACCCGTGAAGAAGACGCGCATCATGTGCACGAACATCGCCGCGAGGAAGATCAGCGCGCCCCAGTGGTGGATCTGCCGGATGAGCAGACCACCGCGCACATCGAAGGAGATGTGCATGGTCGAGTTGAACGCCTCGGACATCAGCTGTCCCTGCAGCGGGACGTAGCTGCCGTGGTACTCCACCTCGTTCATCGACGGGTGGAAGAACAGCGTCAGGTACACACCCGTGAGGATGATGACGATGAAGCTGTAGAGCGCGATCTCACCGAGCATGAAGGACCAGTGGTCCGGGAAGATCTTGCGCA
The DNA here is from genome assembly GCF_055639315.1 of Streptomyces sp. NPDC039465. Classification (NCBI taxonomy): domain Bacteria; kingdom Bacillati; phylum Actinomycetota; class Actinomycetes; order Kitasatosporales; family Streptomycetaceae; genus Streptomyces; species Streptomyces sp. NPDC039465. The sequence continues at coordinate 398,838 of NZ_JBVKAP010000001.1, forward strand.
TGTTGGCCTTGGCCAGGGTGTAGATCCCCAGCCGACCGTCGGCCCAGTCGGCGACCCGCTCACCCGCGGGTGCCTTCTTGTTCTTGGTCTCGGTTGCGGTGCTCATCCGCGCTCCCAGAAGGCAGGACCGACGGGCTCTTCGAAGTCGCCGAGCGCCTCGAGGAAGCCCTTGTCGTTCACGCCGATCCGCAGCTGCGGCAGGGCGTGACCGGCCGGGCCGAAGATGACCCGGGCGCCGTCGGACAGGTCGAAGGTGGACTGGTGGCACGGGCAGAGCACGTGGTGCGTCTGCTGCTCGTACAGCGAGATCGGGCAGCCCACGTGGGTGCAGATCTTCGAGAAGGCGACGATGCCCTCGTGCGACCACTCGAGCTCGCGCTTGTCCTTGATGTCGTCCGGCTGGATACGGACGATCATCAGGGCGGCCTTGGCGATCTCGGTCTGGAAACCGTGGTCGTGCTCCGAGAGGCCCTCGGGCATCGCGAACGTCAGCGAACCGACGGCGACGTCCTCGGGACGCAGCGGCTCATGCGTGTTCATGTTGATGAGCTGCTTGCCCTTGGCCCACAGGGTCTTGCGGAGCTTGTCCTCGGGCAGCGGGCCCATGTCACGCAGCAGGACGATGCCGGAGAGCGGCACCAGCGCCAGCGCGCCGAACATGGTGTTGCGGATCAGCTTGCGCCGGCCCAGCGCGGACTCTTCGGCACCGGCCGCGAAGTCGGCCATGACCTGCGCCTTGACCTCGGGCGACGCCGCGATCGGGTGACGCTCGTCGGCCATCTCCACGTCGGACATGAGGGTGCGGGCCCAGTGGACCGCGCCCGCGCCGATGAAGAAGAGCGCGAGACCGAGGGTCCATCCCAGGCTGAAGTTGAGCGCGCTCACATGGCCGAACGGCCAGATGTACACGATCTTGTCGACCGGGAAGATCACGTACGCGGCGATGAAGGCGACGGTGGCCAGCATCGACAGCACGAACATGAAGGCGACCGCACGCTCGGACCGCTTGGCGGCCCGCTCGTCGATGTCCTGGATGCGCGGCTTGTGGGGCGGGAGGCCCGGGTCGGCGAACGGGTCGTCGGCGACCTTCACCGCGCCGTGCGCGGTGCCCTGCTCAACGGGCAGGTTCTCTTCTGGAATCTCTTGGGTACTCATGACTTCTTGGCCTTAGCGGTGTGGGCCGCGACCCAAACGGCACATGCGATCAGTGCGCCCAGACCGAACACCCAGGCGAACAGACCCTCACTGACGGGGCCGAGGGCACCGAGCTTGAATCCGCCGGGGGTCTCGGTCCTGTCACTGTTGACGGCCTGGACGTAGGCGATGATGTCCTTCTTCTCCTTCTCCGGCATGGTCGTGTCCGGGAAGGAAGGCATGTTCTGCGGGCCGGTCTGCATCGCCTCGTAGAGGTGCTTCGGGCTCACGTTCGCCAGGTTCGGGGCGTACTTGCCGTGCGTCAGGGCGCCGCCCTCACCAGTGAAGTTGTGGCACTGGGCGCAGTTGTTACGGAACAGGTCGCCACCCTTGGCGATGTCCGCGCCGTCGGGGCTGTACTGGCCCGCCTTCGGCGTGATCGGACCGGCACCGAGGGAGGCCACGTAGGCCGCGAGCTGGTCGATCTCGGCCTGCGAGTAGATGACCTTCTTCCTCGGCACCTGGGCGCCCGGCTGCTGGGCCGGCATACGGCCCGTGCCGACCTGGAAGTCCACGGCCGCGGAGCCGACGCCGACCAGGGGCGGGCCGTCAGTGGTGCCCTGACCGCCGGTTCCGTGGCAGCTGGCGCAGCCGACGGTGTAGAGCTTCTTGCCCTCCTCGATGGCGAGGGACTGGGCGGTTTCGTCGGCCTTCGCCGTGCCCGCGGGTGCGAACGCGGCGTACAGCCCCCCAGTGGCCGCCAGCGCGAGAAGTAGGACGACGACCGCCGCCAGCGGATGGCGTCGTCGTGCGGAGAGCTTTTTCACGGATTACCCCGGTGTCAGGATCTTCTGCGTCGATGCTTGCTGGATGAGTCGGTCTTCGGGACCGACTACTTGATCATGTAGATCGTGGCGAAGAGGCCGATCCAGACGACATCGACGAAGTGCCAGTAGTAGGACACGACGATGGCGGCGGTTGCCTGCTCGTGAGTGAATCTCTTGGCCGCGTACGTCCTGCCGAGGACCAGCAGGAAGGCGATGAGTCCGCCCGTCACGTGCAGGCCGTGGAAGCCGGTCGTCAGGTAGAACACGGAGCCGTACGGGTCCGACGAGAGCGAAAGGCCCTCGTGCTTGACCAGCTCGGTGTACTCGAAGACCTGGCCGCCGATGAAGATCGCACCCATCACGAACGTGACGATGAACCACGCCCGGAGCTTCTTCACATCGCCCCGCTCCGCGGCGAAGACGCCGAGCTGGCAGGTGAGGGAGGAGAGCACCAGGATCGTGGTGTTGGTCGCCGAGAACGGGAAGTTCAAGGCCGAGGCCTTTTCTGCCCAGTACTCGGCGCCCGTCACGGATCGCAGGGTGAAGTACATCGCGAAGAGGGCCGCGAAGAACATCAGCTCGGAACTCAGCCAGATGATGGTTCCGACGCTGGTGAGGTTCGGCCGATTGACCGACGGGTGCGCGTGCCCGGTTTCTACTGTCGTTGCTGTCGCCACGACCGACATTATGTCGGTCGCTTATCCCGCCCTCACTCCGGGGGGTGCCGTTCGGTGTGTCCGCACGTCGTGCAGGGCTCGAACGGCCCATCGAAGTGGTGTCCGAACCGGTGTTGACACGGTGTCCGACGGAGTAGCATCCCGCGCATCGGTTGATGACCTTTACGGAGGAACGATGCAGTCGAGCGCCACGGTCCTGGTCTACAGCGACGACGCGAACACGCGTGAGCAGGTGCGGCTGGCCGCCGGGCGCAGGCCCGCCGCCGACGTTCCCCCGGTCGAGTTCATCGAGTGCGCGACGCTGCCGGCGGTCCTGGAGCGCCTGGACCAGGGCGGCATCGACGTCTGTGTGCTGGACGGCGAGGCGGTGCCCGCGGGCGGCATGGGGGTCTGCCGGCAGATCAAGGACGAGGTCTTCCACTGCCCTCCCGTGCTGCTGCTCATCGGCCGCCCGCAGGACGCCTGGCTGGCCACCTGGAGCCGCGCGGACGCCGCGGTGACCCTTCCGGTCGAGCCGGTCGAATTCGCGGACACGCTGGCGTCCTTGCTCCGTACGCGCAAGCTGGCCCTTCAGGTCTGACCCCGAGGCGGACCGAGCGCCTAGAAGACAACCGGCCGCAGTCTCGCCTCGTCGGTGGGGCTGCTGCCGTCGCGGGTGTCGGCGAGCAGGGCGCTGCCCTGGCGCCACTTGTCCCAGGTCAGGTTCCAGTCGCCGAAGCCGTTGCCGAAGGTGTCCATGGTGTCGCCGTAGCTGTTGATCACGGTGACGAGGTCGCCGGGCTTGACGGTCTCGTAGAACCAGGCGGCGTTGCCGGTGGACATGCCCGTGCAGCCGTGGCTGACGTTGGCGTAGCCATGTGAGCCCACGGACCACGGCGCGGCGTGGACGTATTCACCACTCCAGGTGACCCGGGTCGCGTAGTAGACCGGCAGGTCGTACGACTCGCTGCTGCCGGCGGCGATGCCGACGGTGGTGCTGCGCATCCGGACGAAGTACTCCTTGCCGAGCACCACCTTGACGCCGTTTCGGGTGGAAAATCCCGGCTTCCCGGTGGTCACCGGAATGGTGTTGATCACCTTTCCGTTGCGCTTGACCGTCATCGAGTGCGACGCGGCGTCGGTGATGGCCTCGATCCGGTCGCCGATCGTCAGCTTCAGCGGCTTGACGGGGGCGCCGTAGAGCTTGTCGGCGACCTTCACCCCGGCGAGGTTGCTGGAGGCCGTGACGGTGGCGCCGGTGGGCCAGTACTCCTTCGGGCGGAAGTGCAGCTTCTTGTCGTCCGCCCAGTGCCAGGCGCCCTCCACGGAGGGGGAGGAGCGGACCGTGAGGCCCCGCTCGACCACCGCCCGGGCCGCCTTGTCCTTGACCGGCAGGCTCAGCGTCGCGGTGATGGGCTGCCCGACGCCGTACTTGCCCGCCTCAGGGCCGAATTTGACCTTGAGGACCCGCTTGGCCGGGGAGGTCTCGAAGGTGACCGTACGGGCGCCAGGAGCGCCCTCGCTGTCCTCCGTGGAGACCTTGACGGTGTAGGTGACGCCGGCCGCGAGCGCGCCCGTGGAGCGCCAGCGACGCCCGTCGGCGGTCAGCTCGCCGGCGAGCCGGTGGCCGTCCGCGTCGGTGGCCGTCACATCGGTGATACGGCTCTCCTTGCCCTTCGCGGTGACTTCGAGGGGCTTGTCCGGATTCGCCTTGCCCCGGCCCTTGGGGGTGTTGAAGGCCACCTGCTGGGCGGCGTCGTACGGCTTCACGGACAGGGGGTGCCGGTCGGGATCGCCGCACGCTGTGGCACTCGCGGAGGCGATGCCTGCCAGCAAAGTGCAGCTCAGGACAGTGCGGAAGCGCGGCGTGTGGTTCATGAGGCCACGGTATGAAGATTCGTCCGTTCCGGCGCGCGGAGTGACTGCAAACGAAGGACCCGGACACTCCGTCGAGGTATGTCCGGGTCCTTGCGGGTACTGCGCGTGCTACTGGTTCTGATTCTCGCCGCGGTAGAACTCGAAGACCCAGCCGAAGAGGCCGACCAGGATCAGCGGAGCGGAGAAGTACAGGATCCACCAGCCCATGGCGACCGCCAGGAAGGCGAGGGCGCCACCGATGGCCAGCGACAGCGGCTGCCAGCTGTGCGGGGCGAAGAAGCCCAGCTCACCGGCCTCGTCCGCGACGTCGGCCTCCTTGTTGTCCTGGGCCATGGCGTCCACTCGCCGGGCCGTGAAGGCCAGGTAGTAGCCGATCATGATGGCCAGGCCGAAGGCCAGGAAGAGCGCCGTCGTACCGGCCGGCTCCTTCGACCACACGCCATAGAGGATGGCCATGGCGAGGATGAAGACGCTCAGCCAGATGAACATCTTGCCCTGGATCTTCACTTGCCGGCCTCCTTGCCACCAGCGATGGCCTTGTCACCATGGCCGTGGTTCTCGAGCTGGTCGAGCGCCGCGATCTCAGGGTGGTGCAGGTCGAACGCCGGGGATTCGGAACGGATCCGCGGCAGGGTGAGGAAGTTGTGCCGCGGCGGCGGGCAGGAGGTCGCCCACTCCAGCGAACGGCCGTAGCCCCAGGGGTCGTCGACCTCGATCTTCTTGCCGTACTTGGCGGTCTTCCAGATGTTGTAGAAGAACGGCAGGATCGACAGACCGAGCAGGAACGACGCGATGGTCGAGATGGTGTTCAGCGCGGTGAAGCCGTCGGCCGCGAGGTAGTCCGCGTAACGACGCGGCATGCCCTCGGCACCCAGCCAGTGCTGCACCAGGAACGTGCCATGGAAGCCGATGAACAGCGTCCAGAAGGTGATCTTGCCGAGCCGCTCGTCCAGCATCTTGCCGGTGAACTTCGGCCACCAGAAGTGGAAGCCGGAGAACATTGCGAAGACCACGGTGCCGAAGACGACGTAGTGGAAGTGCGCGACGACGAAGTACGAGTCGGAGACGTGGAAGTCCATCGGCGGCGAGGCCAGGATGACGCCGGTCAGACCACCGAAGGTGAAGGTGATCAGGAAGCCGACGGCCCAGAGCATCGGTGTCTCGAAGGACAGTGAGCCCTTCCACATCGTGCCGATCCAGTTGAAGAACTTCACGCCTGTTGGTACGGCGATCAAGAACGTCATGAAGGCGAAGAATGGCAGGAGCACACCGCCTGTGACGTACATGTGGTGGGCCCACACCGTCACGGACAGACCGGCGATCGCGATGGTCGCGGCCACCAGACCGATGTAGCCGAACATCGGCTTACGGCTGAAGACCGGGATGACCTCGGAAATGATGCCGAAGAACGGCAGCGCGATGATGTACACCTCGGGGTGGCCGAAGAACCAGAAGAGGTGCTGCCACAGCAGCGCTCCACCGTTGGCCGCGTCGAAGATGTGCGCACCGAACTTGCGGTCCGCCTCCAGGGCGAACAGCGCGGCCGCGAGGACCGGGAACGCGATGAGGACCAGGACACCGGTCAGCAGCACGTTCCAGGTGAAGATCGGCATACGGAACATCGTCATGCCCGGAGCGCGCATGCAGATGATCGTGGTGATGAAGTTGACCGAGCCGAGAATCGTGCCGAAGCCGGAGAAGGCCAGACCCATGATCCACATGTCGGCGCCGACACCCGGCGAGCGGACGGCGTCCGACAGCGGGGAGTAGGCGAACCAGCCGAAGTCGGCCGCACCCTGGGGGGTGAGGAAGCCGGCCACCGCGATGATCGAGCCGAAGAGGTACAGCCAGTACGCGAACATGTTCAGCCGCGGGAACGCCACGTCGGGCGCGCCGATCTGCAGCGGCATGATCCAGTTCGCGAAGCCCGCGAACAGCGGCGTCGCGAACATCAGCAGCATGATCGTGCCGTGCATCGTGAACGCCTGGTTGAACTGCTCGTTCGACATGATCTGCGTACCCGGACGGGCCAGCTCGGCGCGCATGAAGAGCGCCATCAGGCCGCCGATGCAGAAGAACGCGAACGACGTGACCAGGTAGAGCGTGCCGATCGTCTTGTGGTCGGTGGTGGTCAGCCACTTCACCACGACATTGCCGGGCTGCTTGCGCCGTACCGGCAGCTCGTTCTCGTAAGAATCGTCAGCCGCGGCGGCACCCTGGGATTCGTTGAGGATGCTCACAGTTGGTTCTTCTCCGCATTCCTGGCCGGGTCCGTCTGCTCAATGCCCGACGGGATGTAGCCGGTCTGCCCCTTCTCGGCCAGCTCCTTCAGGTGCTGCTGGTAGCGCTCCGGGGAGACCACCTTGACGTTGAAGAGCATCCGGGAGTGGTCGACACCACAGAGCTCGGCGCACTTGCCCATGAAGGTGCCCTCCTGGTTGGGAGTCACCTCGAAGACGTTGGTGTGGCCGGGGATGACGTCCTGCTTGAACAGGAAGGGGACCACCCAGAAGGAGTGGATCACGTCACGCGAGGTCAGGACGAACCGGACCTTCTCGCCCTTCGGCAGCCACAGGGTCGGACCCGGGTTGCCGTTCTGCGGGTTCCGGTCACCGGGGATGCCCGCGTCGTAGACGCCGCCGGCGTTCTCCGGGAAAGCCTTGGTGTACTTGTCCGGAATGGCCTTGAGGTTCTTGTCCGTCTTCGCGTCGCCCGTGGAACCGGGGACGTTCTCGACGTAGTTGAAGCCCCAGCTCCACTGGTAGCCGACCACGTTGATGGTGTGGGCGGGCTTGTCCGAGAGAGCAAGAAGCTTGGACTCGTCACGCGCGGTGAAGTAGAAGAGCACCGAGACGATGATGAGCGGGGTCACCGTGTACAGCGCCTCGATGGGCATGTTGTACCGGGTCTGCGAGGGAACCTCGACCTTGGTCCGGCTGCGCCGGTGGAAGATGACCGCCCAGAGGATCAGGCCCCAGACCAGCACGCCCGTGGCGAGCGCAGCCGCCCACGAGCCCTGCCAGAGGGAGAGGATCCGCGGAGCCTCTTCCGTTACCGGGGTGGGCATTCCAAGGCGGGGGAAGTCCTTGTATGTGCAACCGGTGGCGGTCGCCAGGATCAGGCCCGCAGTCAGCACCTGCGGCAGCTTCCGCCGCATCGGGCGCCGCGACGAGCGGTCGGAGCCGTTGGGACTCACGTAGCGCCTTCCCGAGAGTCTCGCCCGCGCTGGTCGGCTACGGCCGTCTCGCTGGTCGGTCGCCGCCCTGACCGCGGGCAGGGGTTTGGATGTTTATGCGGACCAAACCCTACTGGACGCTATTTGGGGTCGCGCGGGGAGGGTGCCCAACGCGCCGTCCGACTCCCCGAAGGGGTGGACTCCATCCTTCCGGGGGGTGTGCGCCGGGGGCCGATCGGCCCCCTCGGGCGCCCATCTGACGGGCCCTTGGGCGCGGGCGACTAGCGTGGTCGGGTGCCCTATTTCGATGCTGCTTCCGCCGCCCCGCTGCACCCCGTCGCCCGCCAGGCCCTGCAGGCCTCGCTGGACGAGGGCTGGGCGGATCCCGCCCGGCTCTACCGCGAGGGGCGGCGTGCCCGGCTGCTGCTGGACGCCGCCCGGGAGGCCGCGGCCGACGCGGTGGGCTGCCGCCCGGACGAGCTCGTGTTCACTCCTTCGGGGACGCGCGCGGTTCACTCCGGGATCTCCGGGGCGCTCGCCGGGCGCCGGCGGGTGGGCGGGCATCTCGTCGTCTCGGCCGTGGAGCACTCCTCCGTCCTGCACGCGGCGGCGGCCCACGAGGCGGCCGGCGGGAGTGTGACCGAGGTCCCGGTGGACCGGCGGGGGGCGGTGGATCCAGCGGCGTACGCGTCCGCCCTGCGCGAGGACACGGCGCTGGCCTGCCTCCAGTCGGCCAACCACGAGGTGGGCACCGTGCAGCCGGTGGCGGAGGTCGCCGAGGCCTGCCGGGCCGTCGGCGTGCCGCTGCTGGTGGACGCGGCACAGTCGCTGGCCTGGGGCCCGGTCGAGGGCGCTTGGTCACTGCTCGCGGCGAGTGCCCATAAATGGGGTGGTCCGGCCGGGGTGGGTCTGCTCGCCGTACGCAAGGGACAGCGGTTCGCCGCGCAAGGCCCGGCGGACGAGCGGGAGTCGGGGCGGTCGCCCGGCTTCGAGAACATCCCGGCGATCGTGGCGGCGGCCGCGTCGCTGCGGGCGGTACGGACCGAGGCTGCGGCCGAGGCGGCGCGGCTGCGGGCGCTGGTGGATCTGATCCGGGCCCGGGTGCCGGAGCTGGTGCCGGACGTGGAGGTGGTCGGCGATCCGGTGACGCGCCTGCCGCACGTGGTGACCTTCTCCTGTCTCTATGTCGACGGGGAGACGGTCCTGCACGAGCTGGACCGGGCCGGGTTCTCGGTGTCGTCCGGGTCGTCGTGCACGAGCTCCACCCTCACCCCGAGCCATGTGCTGCGGGCGATGGGGGTGCTGTCCGAGGGCAATGTGCGGGTGTCCCTGCCGCTCGGCACGACCGCCGAGGACGTGGATCTCTTCCTGGAGGTGCTGCCGGGGGTGGTGGGGGGCGTACGGGAGCGGCTGGGCGCGCCGGTGGCCGAGGTCACGCGGCCGGCCGGGGACGCCGTGGTGGTGGACGCGCTGGGGAAGCGGTGTCCGATCCCGGTGATCGAGCTGGCGAAGGTGATCGGGGACGTGCCGGTGGGCGGGACGGTGACGGTCCTCGCGGACGACGAGGCGGCTCGGCTGGACATTCCGGCGTGGTGCGAGATGCGGGGGCAGGAGTACGTGGGTGAGGAGCCGGCGGACCGTGGTTCGGCGTACGTGGTCCGCCGGCTCTCCTAGCCCGGTGGCTACGGGAGGTGCTTCTGGACCTCGGCGGCGGCTTCGTCGCCGTACGCCTTGGTGAAGCGCTCCATGAAGTGGGCCCGGCGCAGGGTGTACTCCTGGGTGCCGAGTGTCTCGATCACGAGGGTGGCGAGCATGCAGCCGACCTGCGCGGCGCGCTCCAGGTCGACGCCCCAGGCAAGGCCGGTGAGGAAGCCGGCGCGGAAGGCGTCGCCGACACCGGTCGGGTCGACCTTGGCGGTCTCCTCGGGGACACCGACGAAGATCGGCTCCTCGCCGGACCGGTCGATCCGCACGCCGCGCGAGCCGAGCGTGGTGACGCGGGTGCCGACCTTGGCGAGGATCTCCTCGTCGCTCCAGCCGCACTTGGACTCGATGAGGCCCTTCTCGTACTCGTTGGAGAAGAGGTACGTGGCCCCGTCCATGAGCGTGCGGATCTCCTCGCCCTCCATCCGCGCGATCTGCTGCGAGAAGTCGGCGGCGAAGGGGATGGAGCGGGTGCGGCACTCCTCGGTGTGGCGGAGCATCGCCTCGGGGTCGTCGGCGCCGATGAGGACCAGGTCGAGGCCGCCGACCCGGTCGGCGACGGCCTTGAGCTCGATCTGCCGGGCCTCGCTCATGGCGCCGGTGTAGAAGGAGCCGATCTGGTTGTGGTCGGCGTCGGTGGTGCACACGAAGCGCGCGGTGTGCAGCACCTCGGAGATCCGGACGGACTCGGTGTCGACGCCGTGCCGGTCGAGCCAGGCGCGGTACTCGTCGAAGTCGTAGCCGGCAGCGCCGACCAGGATCGGCCTGCTGCCCAGCTGTCCCATGCCGAAGCAGATGTTCGGACCGACACCGCCCCGTCGGACGTCGAGGTTGTCGACGAGGAAGGAGAGGGAGACCGTGTGGAGCTGATCGGCGACGAGCTGGTCGGCGAACCGTCCGGGGAAGGTCATGAGGTGGTCGGTGGCGATGGAGCCGGTGACTGCGATACGCATCGGCGAGGACGCTCCTGTGGAGGGGTGGCGTTGACAGTTAACGCTACCCGCTCGGGGTACCTCGACTGAAGGGCGGAAACTACCCCACAGTAGGCCTTTTTTGATCGGGTCGGGCGTGCGTACGGTGCCGCTATGGCGAAGTACACCGTTCCACATGAGCAGCAGGAGCCCGAGATCAGCCTCGCCCAGCTGCGCGGGGACAGCGCCCGGATGGCCCCGCACTGGGTCGTACCGGCGGCGGATGCGCCCGTTCCGGTGCCGCCGTCGCTGATCCACGGGGTCGTCGTCACGGACGCCTCGGCGCGGCTGATCGAGGCGACCTCCGAGTACGGCGGGTAGGTCCGCACACAGCGCAGGGAACCGGCCGCTGTTCCGCTCCGTCCCATCGGTGTCTCCCGTCCCCGGGACACATCCCCCGGGATACGGCATATGAAGGAGCGATGCGGTGAGCGGTTCGGAGCCCACGCAGGCCACACCGGACACCCCGGACACATCCCGGCGGCGCTGGTCGCCGCTGGTCGTCGGCTCGGTGGCGGCAGCGGTGCTGCTCGCCGGCGGGGGCGGGGTGTATGTCACGACGGCCGGGTCCGGAGGTGGTGCGGACGACCGGTCCGCACCGGCGGCGGAGGGACCTCCCCCGCCCCTGCGGCTCGATTCCCTGAGCGGCGGCGGTCCGGGGATCGCGCCCGGCGAGCCGGATCCGTCGGGCGCCGTCTACAAGGCCCGGGGGAAGCTGCCCGAGGGCCCCGGCGCGGCCCATGTCCACCATGCGCGCGGCGCGGTCACCGAGGACGAGGTGGCGCGGCTGGCGAAGGCGCTGGGGGTGGCGGGGACGCCGAAGCTGGTCGGGTCGGCGTGGAAGATCGCGCCGCCGAAGGACGGTTTCGGGCCGTTGCTCCAGGTCGACGCGGAGGCTCCGGGCACCTGGACGTACTCCCAGTTCGACGGCGGGCCCAAGGGTGACAACTGTCTCAAGGGCAAGCCGTGCCCCGGCGGCGCGGGTGGGGCCGCGTCGGGCGCGAGCGGCACCCCGGTGGGCGAGGAGGCCGCGAAGAAGGCGGCGGCTCCGGTGCTGGCCGCGGTCGGGCAGGCGGACGCGGCCCAGGACGCGGCGCAGGTCATGGGGTCGGTACGGGTGGTCAACGCCGCTCCGAAGATCGGCGGGCTGCCGACGTACGGCTGGTCGACCGGGATCCAGGTCGGGTCGGACGGCCGGGTGGTCGGCGGCAGCGGCCAGCTGAAGAAGCCGGAGCAGGGGCACCGCTACCCCGTGGTCGGCGCGGAGAAGGCGCTGGCGGAGCTGAACAAGGCGGCCAAGGGGACCGGGCCGATCGGGATCGGCGGCTGCGCCACCGCTCCCCCGGCGGGGGTCGACGGCGGAGCGCCGGAGGCGAGGCGGGACGGGCAGCCGAGCGGAAATCCGGAGGCTCCCTGCGAGGTCGCGGCCGACCGGGTCGCGCCGCGGCAGATGACGGTCCTCGGGGCGGAGTTCGGGCTGGCGGCGCAGTTTGTGGAGGGCCGGCAGGCGCTCGTGCCGTCGTGGCTCTTCGAGGTGGTGGACGAAGGGGCGAAGGCGCGGCCGTTCACGATCGCGCAGACCGCGGTGGCGCCGGAGCACCTGACGCCGAAGCCCACCCCCAGCCCGACGCCGACCCCGGTGCCGGTCCCGTCCGACGACGCGGCGCCGCCGCGCCAGCTCCAGTCGTACAGCGTGGACGGCACGGGCCGGAAGCTGTCGGTCACGTTCTGGGGCGGGGTGTGCAGTGACTACGCGGCGAGCGCGGCGGAGAGCGGGTCGGGGGTGGCGGTGACGATCACCGAGACGCCGCGGAACCCGGACCGGGCCTGTATCGCGATCGCCGTCGAGGTCACCAAGACGGTGACGCTGATGGAGCCGCTGGGCGACCGGCAGGTCGTGGACGCGGCGAGCGGCGATCTGGTGCCCCGGGCGAGCTGAGAGCCCTGTGAAAGGCGGCGGCCCCGGAGATCCGGGGCCGCCGCCTTCGTGTCGTACGCGCCGTTCAGCCGGGCGTGTGGTGCTGCTTAGCTGAACGAGTCGCCGCAGGCGCAGGAGCCCGTGGCGTTCGGGTTGTCGATCGTGAAGCCCTGCTTCTCGATGGTGTCGACGAAGTCGATCGAGGCACCACCGAGGTACGGGGCGCTCATGCGGTCGGTGACGACCTTGACGCCGTCGAAGTCCTTGACGACATCGCCGTCGAGCGAACGCTCGTCGAAGAAGAGCTGGTAGCGCAGGCCGGAGCAGCCGCCGGGCTGAACGGCGACGCGCAGGGCCAGGTCGTCGCGGCCTTCCTGGTCGAGCAGGGCCTTGACCTTGGCCGCGGCGGCGTCGGACAGGAGGATGCCGTCGCTGACAGTGGTCTTCTCGTCCGATACGGACATCTGCTTCTCTCCCGGGTTGTACGGAGACTGCTTGCCGACCGTTGCAACCGGCAGGGTCCCGGATTCATTCCGGGCCGGAGCGCAAGTCTTTCCCTTCATGCTCGCACACCGGATCGGGAGCGGGCACCGCCTGTGGACAGTCGATGGACGAAGCGGCGACGGGAATTTCGTCACATCGACACTATGGACATCGTCAAAGTGACGTGAAGCAGTTATGATAGATAACGTCAATTCGACGAAAAGTAGTCTGCAGAGAAGAAAGGGTGCGTGACGTGACCACCGCCCAGCCCCTGGATGTCCAGCCGACGCCCCTCGCCCTGCTGCTGCTCGGCCGGGAGGCCGACCCGAAGAGCGAGCGCGGTGTCGAGTGCCCCGGCGACCTGCCGTCGCCGTCCGACCCGGACCTGGTGGAGCGCGCCCGCGCGGCCAAGGAGAAGCTCGGGGACAAGGTCTTCGTGCTGGGACACCACTACCAGCGCGACGAGGTCATCCAGTTCGCGGACGTCACCGGCGACTCGTTCAAGCTGGCCCGGGACGCGGCCGCCAAGCCGGAGGCCGAGTACATCGTCTTCTGCGGTGTGCACTTCATGGCCGAGTCGGCCGACATCCTGACCACGGACGACCAGAAGGTCGTCCTGCCCGACCTGGCCGCCGGCTGCTCGATGGCCGACATGGCCACCGCCGAGCAGGTCGCGGAGTGCTGGGACGTGCTGACGGAGGCCGGGATCGCCGAGCAGGTGGTGCCCGTCTCGTACATGAACTCGTCGGCCGACATCAAGGCCTTCACCGGTAAGCACGGTGGCACGATCTGCACCTCGTCCAACGCGAAGAAGGCCCTGGACTGGGCCTTCGAGCAGGGCGAGAAGGTGCTCTTCCTGCCGGACCAGCACCTGGGCCGCAACACCGCCGTCCGCGACATGGGCATGTCCCTGGACGACTGCGTGGTCTACAACCCGCACAAGCCGAACGGCGGTCTGACCGTCGAGCAGCTGCGGGCCGCGAAGATGATCCTGTGGCGCGGCCACTGCTCGGTGCACGGCCGCTTCTCGCTGGACTCGGTCAACGACGTGCGCGAGCGGATCCCGGGCGTCAACGTGCTGGTGCACCCCGAGTGCAAGCACGAGGTCGTGGCCGCGGCCGACTACGTCGGCTCGACGGAGTACATCATCAAGACCCTGGAGGCGGCGCCGGCCGGGTCGAAGTGGGCGATCGGTACGGAGCTGAACCTGGTCCGGCGTCTGGCGAACCGTTTCGCCGACGAGGGCAAGGAGATCGTCTTCCTCGACAAGACGGTGTGCTTCTGCTCGACGATGAACCGCATCGACCTGCCGCACCTCGTGTGGGCGCTGGAGTCCCTCGCGGAGGGCAACCTCGTCAACCAGATCCAGGTCGACAAGGAGACCGAGAGCTTCGCGAAGCTGGCGCTGGAGCGGATGCTGGCGCTGCCGTAAGGCCCGCTGCCGTAACGCCGGCGCCGTACGTACACGGAAAGGGCGCCCCTCGTGATGAGGGGCGCCCTTTCGGCGTGCGTGGGGCCGGGCTCGTGACGGGCACCGGCCCCACAACGGTCACACCTTCACCGGCTCCTCGGCCGCCGGGGCGGGGACGCCCGCCTTCCTCTCCCGCTTCGCCATCCTCTTCTTCGCGCGGCGCTCCTTGCGGAGCTCCACCATCGCGTAGAGCGTCGGGACCAGCAGCAGCGTCAGCAGCGTCGAGGTGATCAGACCGCCGATCACCACCACCGCCAGCGGCTGGGCGATGAAGCCGCCCTCACCGGTGATACCCAGCGCCATCGGCAGCAGCGCGAAGATCGTCGCCAGGGCCGTCATCAGGATCGGGCGCAGCCGGTGACGGCCGCCCTCGACGACCGCTTCCACGACGCCCAGGCCCTGCGCCCGGTACTGATTGATCAGGTCGATCAGCACGATCGCGTTGGTGACCACGATGCCGATCAGCATCAGCATGCCGATCATCGCCGGCACACCCATCGCCGTACCCGTCACGATCAGCAGACCGATCGCACCGGTCGCCGCGAACGGGATCGACACCAGCAGGATCAGCGGCTGCACCAGCGACTTGAAGGTCGCCACCAGGAGCATGAAGACGATCGCGATCGCCGCCAGCATCGCCAGGCCCAGCTGGAGGAACGCCTCGCTCTGGTCCTCGGAGACACCGCCGATCGACGCCGTCGCGCCCGCCGGCAGGTCCAGCGAGTTGATCTTCGACTGGAGGGCCGCGCTCACCGCGCCCGTGTTGTCACCGGTCGGCTTGGCCGTGATCGTGGCCGCCCGCGCGCCGTCGATCCGGGTCATCGAGACCGGGCCGGGGACCAGCTTGACGTCGGCGATCTGGCCGAGCTTCACCGGGCCGAGGGGAAGGTTCCGCAGCTCGTCCATCGTCTTCGCCGGCTTCGCCGACGTGATGACGACGTCCCGCTCGGTGTCGTCGAGGATCGCCTTGCCCGCCGGCGTACCGCGTACGGCCTGGGCGACCGCCATGCCGAGCGTCGTGTCGTTGAAGCCGGCCTCCGCCGCCTTCGCGTTCGCCTTGACGGAGATCCGGGGCACGGACTGGGACAGGTCGCTCTGGACGTCGGTGACGTCATCCAGCTTCGCCACCTCCGCGCGGACCGCCTCGGACGCCTTCTTCAGCGTCGCGGCGTCGGCCGCCTTCACCACCACGCTCAGGTCCTGGCTGCCGAAGCCGTCGCCCGCCGCGATGGCGGTCTCGCCGATGCCGTCGAGCTTGCCCAGCTCGGCGTCGATGGCATCGCGGGTCTTCTCGTACGAGGCCGCGTCCTCGAGGGTGATCTGGTACGAGGCCTGGTTGGCGCCCGTACCGCCGCCGAAGGCCGCCATGAAGCCGGACGAGCCGACCGTGACCTGGTAGTCCTTGATGCCGTCGACCGAGCCGAGGACCTTCTCGACCTTCTTCGAGGCCGCGTCGGCCCCCTCCAGGCTGGTGCCGGGGGCCAGCTCCTGCTTGATGGACATGACCTCCTGCTCGCCCTGGTCGAAGAAGTTGGTCTTCAGCAGCGGCGCCATGCCGAACGTGCCGATGAGGACGACGACCGCGAGCGCCACGCTGGTGAGCCGGCGCCGGGTGGCGAACCGCAGCACCGGGACGTACATCCGCTGGAGGCGGCTGCGGCTCTCCTTCTCCTCGGCGACCCGGCGGGCCTCCGCCGGGTCCGCGGAGGTGCCCTTGGGCGCGCGCAGGAACCAGTACGACAGGACCGGGACCACCGTCAGGGAGACCAGCAGCGACGCGAGCAGCGCCGCCGTCACGGTCAGGCTGAACGAGCCGAACAGCTCGCCCACCATGCCGCCGACCAGGCCGATCGGCAGGAACACCGCGACCGTGGTGAGGGTCGAGGAGGTGACCGCGCCGGCCACCTCGCGTACGGCGGTGAGGATCGCGGCCTGGCGCTCCTCGCCGTAGCCGAGGTGCCGCTTGATGTTCTCCAGGACCACGATCGAGTCGTCGACGACCCGGCCGATGGCGATGGTGAGCGCGCCGAGCGTGAGCATGTTGAGGGAGAGGTCCCTCGTCCACAGCACGATCAGGGCCAGCACCACCGAGAGCGGGATGGAGACCGCGGTGACCAGGGTGGAGCGCAGCGAGGCGAGGAAGACCAGGATGACCAGGACCGCGAAGACGAGACCGAGCGCGCCCTCCGTGGTCAGGCCGGATATGGACTTGGAGACGGCCGGGCCCTGGTCGGAGACGACGGTCAGCTCCGCGCCTGCGCCGAGGTCCGCCCGCAGCTCGGGCAGCTTGTCCTTGACGGCCTCGGAGATGGCGACGGCGCTGCCGTCGTTGTCCATGGTCGCCATGACGGCGAGGCTGGGCTTGCCGTTGGTGCGGGTGATGGAGACCCGCTGGGACTCCTGCTGCGTGACGGTGGCGACGTCACCGAGCCGGACCGGCTTGCCCTCGCCGCCGGCCGGCGGGGCGATCCGCAGGTCCTGGATCTGCCGGAGCGAGGTGAAGCCGCCGCCGACCTGGACCGTACGGCTCTTGCCGGCCTCCGAGAACGAACCGGCCGGAATGGTCGCGCCGCCCGCCTTCAGGGCCTCCGAGAGCGCCATCGGGGTGAGACCGGCCGCCGCGAGCTTGGCGTCGTCCGGGGTGACGGAGACCTGGAGGTCCTGGACGCCGTCGATGGAGACCTGGCCGACGCCGTCGATGTCCTCCAGGGCGGGGACGACGGTCTTCTCCAGCTGGTCGGCCAGCGCCTGCTGGTCCTTGCCGGAGGATGCGGCGAGGACGACGGTCGGGATGTCGTCCGTCGAACCGGCGACGACCTGCGGGTCGACGGTGTCCGGGAGCTGGACGCGGGCGCGGTTGACAGCCTGCTGGACGTCGGCGACGAGCTGCTTGGTGCCCTCGTCCCCGTAGTCGAAGGTGGCCATGATCACGGCGCTGCCCTCGGACGCCGTGGACGTGATGCCCTTGATGCCGTCGACGGCCTTGAGGGTGTTCTCCAGCGGTTCGACGACCTGCTTCTCGACCACATCGGGGGACGCGCCCTGGTACGGCGCGAGGACCGACACCATCGGGAGCTCGATGGAGGGCAGCAGCTGCTGCTTCAGCTGCGGGATGGCGATCGCCCCGAAGACGATCGCCACGATCGACATCAGCCCTATCAGGGCCCGTTGCGCGAGGCTGAATCTGGACAGCCAGGACATGGGGTCTCTCTTCTGTGGCGTACTCGGGCGGACGGCCGTTCTCCGGCCCGCTTATACGATCTGCCATGCGAAGAGGGGAATCCGTCGGCCCCAGGTCCAGATTCCTTATCCCGCGTATACCGCGTTCGGAGTACTGCGCGGGCCGCGTCTACTCCACCCTCGGACGTACCAGGCCCGATTCGTACGCGATGACGACCAATTGGGCGCGGTCGCGGGCGCCCAGTTTGGCCATCGCCCGGTTCACATGGGTCTTGACCGTGAGCGGGCTGACTTCCAGCCGGTCGGCGATCTCGTCGTTGGAGTGGCCGCCGGCGACCAGCACGAGGACCTCACGCTCCCGGACGGTGAGCGCGGCGAGCCGCTCGGAGTGGGCCCGCGGCTCCTGGTCGAGGTCCGAACCCCCGCTCTGCGCGAGGAACTTGGCGATCAGCCCTTTCGTCGCGACCGGCGACAGCAGCGCCTCGCCGGCGGCGGCGATCCGGATCGCGCTCAGCAGCTCCTCCGGCTCGGCGCCCTTGCCGAGGAAGCCGGAGGCCCCGGCGCGCAGCGACTGCACGACGTACTCGTCGACCTCGAAGGTGGTCAGCATGACCACCCGCACGCCGGACAGATCCGGGTCCGCGCTGATCATGCGGGTCGCGGCGAGGCCGTCCGTGCCGGGCATCCGGATGTCCATGAGGACGACGTCGGCCCGCTCGGAGCGGGCGAGGGCGACGGCCTGGGCGCCGTCCGCGGCCTCCGCCACGACCTTCATGTCCGGCTCGGAATCCACCAACACCTTGAACGCGCTGCGCAGCAGCGCCTGGTCGTCGGCGAGCAGCACCCTGATCGTCATGCGTTCCCCTCCCCATGGGCCGTGACCGGCAGTATCGCCTGCACCCGGAAACCGCCGCCGTAGCGGGGGGCCGCGGTGAGGGCGCCGCCGAGGGCCGTGACGCGCTCGCGCATGCCGATGAGGCCGTGGCCGCCGGAGTTCTCCGTGGCCGGCGGGGGGGCGGCGCCGTTGTCGAGGACGGTGATCTCGACGGTCCTGCCGACCCGTACGACACTCACCTCGGCCTTGGCGCCCTGGCCGGCGTGCTTGCGCACATTGGTCAGGGCCTCCTGGATTATCCGGTACGCGGCGAGGTCGACGGCGGCCGGGAGCTGGGCCTCGTCCGTACGGGCCAGCTCCACGGGGAGTCCGGCGTGCCGGAAGGTGTCGAGGAGTCCGTCGAGGACGGCGAGGCCCGGGGCCGGCTCGGTGGGGGCCTCCGGGTCGCCGGACTGGCGCAACAGGCCGACGGTGGCGCGCAGTTCGTCGAGGGCGGACCGGCTGGCGTCCCGGACGTGGGCGAGGGCCTCCTTCGCCTGGTCGGGGCGTTTGTCCATGACGTGGGCGGCGACCCCGGCCTGGACGTTGACCAGGGCGATGTGGTGGGCGACGACGTCGTGCAGGTCCCGGGCGATCCGCAGCCGCTCCTCGGCGACCCGGCGTCGGGCCTCCTCGTCGCGGGTGCGTTCGGCGCGTTCGGCGCGCTCGCGGATGGCGTCGACGAAGGCGCGACGGCTGCGGACGGCGTCACCCGCGGCGGCGGCCATACCGGTCCAGGCGAAGATGCCCAAGTTCTCCTGGGTGTACCAGGGCGTGTTGCCGAAGATCATCGCTGCGCCGGTGAGCACGGCCATGGTGAGCAGGCCGACGCGCCAGGTGGTGGGGCGGTCGGTCCGGGAGGCGACCGTATAGAGGGCGATGACCGCGCTCATGGCGACCGGCGAGGGCGGGTCGCCGACGATCAGCTCGACGGCGGTGACGGTGCCGGTGAGGACGAGTACGAGGAGCGGCGCCCGGCGCCTGAGGACGAGCGCGGCGGCGCCGAGCCCCATCAGCAGCAGGCTGCGCCCCTCCGGGGTCCGCGCCCCGAAGGTCGGCCCGTGCGGGCCGTGCGGATCGGCGAACGACCCGGCGACCATGCACATGAGCACGCCGAACGCGAGGGCCCCGTCGAAAGCGAGCGGGTGGGCCCGCAGCCAGGCCCGGGCGCGGGTGAGTTTGGGGCCGAGGGGGATGGGGGTGGTCGTGTCCGTCACGACAAGCCACGGTACGGCCCTAGGGCGCGAACGCCGCCGCCCCCGTGTCCACGGGGGACACGGGGGCGGGTGTTGGAGTGCGCGGTGCGCGTCAGGAGGCCGGGATCAGGCCGGGATCAGCTCTCAGTAGGACGGGATCAGGCCCTCGTCGGTGAGCATCGCGCTCACCTCCTCAAGGGTGGCGTCGGGGGCCGGGAGGATCAGGTCGGAGGGGTCGAGGGAGGCGTCCGGGAGCGGCTCTCCCAGCTCCCGTACCTTCTCCAGGAGGGCGTGCAGCGTCCGGCGGAAGCCGTCGTGATCGCCCTTCTGCATCTCCGTGAGCAGCTCGTCGTCGAGCGTGTTCAGTTCGGTGAGGTGGCTGTCGGCCAGCCTCACCTGCCCCTCCCCCATGATCCTTACGATCATGACGCCGTCCTTAGGGCTCGTAGGTGCGTATTACCGCGTACTACCGCTGCTACTGCTTGTCGAACTTCGGGTGCGAGGACTGCTGGGCCTGCGCCTGGTCCTGCGGGGTGGCCGCGCCGCCCTCGATCGCCTGCTGCGGCGCCGGACCGCCGGCCAGCTCCGCCTTCATCCGCTGAAGCTCCAGCTCGACGTCCGTACCACCCGAGAGCCGGTCGAGCTCCGCCTGGATGTCGTCCTTGGCCAGGCCCGACTGGTCGTCGAGCGCGCCGGAGGCCAGCAGCTCGTCGATGGCCCCCGCCCGCGCCTGGAGCTGCGCGGTCTTGTCCTCGGCCCGCTGGATCGCGACGCCGACGTCGCTCATCTCCTCGGAGATGCCGGAGAACGACTCGGCGATCCGGGTCTGGGCCTGCGCCGCCGTGTACGTGGCCTTGATGGTCTCCTTCTTCGTACGGAAGGCGTCGACCTTGGCCTGGAGCCGCTGCGCCGCGAGCGTCAGCTTCTCCTCCTCGCCCTGCAGCGTCTGGTGCTGCACCTCAAGGTCGCTGACCTGCTGCTGCAGCGCGGCCCGCCGGGACAGCGCCTCACGCGCCAGGTCCTCGCGGCCGAGCGCCAGCGCCTTGCGGCCCTGGTCCTCCAGCTTGGCGGACTGGCCCTGGAGCTGGTTCAGCTGCAGTTCCAGGCGCTTGCGGGAGGTCGCCACGTCGGCGACGCCGCGGCGCACCTTCTGGAGCAGCTCCAGCTGCTTCTGGTAGGAGTAATCGAGGGTCTCGCGCGGATCCTCGGCCCGGTCAAGGGCCTTGTTTGCCTTCGCGCGGAAGATCATCCCCATACGCTTCATGACACCGCTCATGGGCTTCGCGCGCCCCCTTCTGACGGACTCGGCTCAAGCACTCCAACAGAACCCACAGTACGGGCCCTGCATCCATTACCGCACTGTTCGAGGGCGGATGCGCTCCTACCCAAGGACGAGTGCGATCGGCTCCCGATCCGGCGCAAGGAGTAGGTGGGCGTCGGGGAAACCGTGCAGGCTCCACGAGGCCGTCCCATTTCCGCCCGGTACGGACACTTGTACGGACGCTATTACGGACGCAGCTCGTTGCCGGATCGTTCCCCACGGGGGTGGGGTCCATGCGCGGCACCCCGTACCCTTGGGTTTTGTGTTCCGTAGCCGTTCGAAGGATGAGAAGGCCCCCACCGAAAAGGTGACGGCGGACCTCTCCAAGCAGCCCCGCGACCCCGAGGCCCCCAAGGGCCGCCCGACCCCGAAGCGGAGTGAGGCCCAGGGCCAACGTCGTCGTGCGTCGTCGGCGCCGCTCGACCGCAAGGAGGCCATGCGCCGCCAGCGCGAGGCCCGCCGGACCGATCTCGCGCGTCAGCGTGAGGCGCTGGCCAGCGGTGACGAGCGTTATCTGCCGGCCCGTGACAAGGGCCCGGTCCGCCGCTTCGTGCGCGACTTCGTCGACTCGCGCTTCTGCATCGCGGAGTTCTTCCTCCCGATGGCCGTCGTGATCCTGGTCCTGTCCATGATCCGCGTCGGTCAGCTGCAGAACATCTCGCTACTGCTCTGGCTCGGTGTGATCGTGATGATCGTCATCGACTCGATCGGTATCTGGATCCGGCTGAAGAAGCAGCTGAACGAGCGCTTCCCGAACGAGCCGAAGCGTGGCGCGGTGGCCTACGGCCTGATGCGTACGCTCCAGATGCGCCGACTGCGTCTACCGAAGCCGCAGGTCAAGCGCGGAGAGCGGCCCTGAGCGCGGACCTGTCCGGCTTCGGGGGCGGAGCGCCCGCGCACTGGTCGGCCGGGTTCGGCGGGCTGCGTGACACCGTCCGCCAGGAGCTCGTGGCCCGTCAGCTCGACGAGCAGATAGCGGGCCGCTACCCGGTGGGTCAGCGCTTGCGGATACTCGACGTCGGCATGGGCGCGGGCACCCAGGCGCTCCGCCTGGCCCGTGCCGGGCACACGGTGACCGGCCTTGAGTCGGACGCCGAGCTGCTGAAGGCGGCCCGTGAGTCGCTGTCGACCGAGCCGGCCGGGATCCGCGAGCGGGTCCGGCTGATCGAGGGGGACGGGCGCGAGACCGGCGTCCACTTCCTGCCCGGCAGCTTCGACGTGGTCCTGTGCCACGGCGTGCTGATGTACGCGCCGGACCCGGACGCGATGCTCGCGGGCCTCGCCCGGATGCTGGCACCCGGTGGCCTGCTCTCCCTGGTCGTACGGAACGCGGAGGCGCTGGCCCTGCGGCCGGGGCTGGCCGGGGACTGGGCGGGCGCCATGGCCGCGTTCGACTCGGACGCGTACACGGACCGTACGGGCCAGAAGGTCCGGGCGGACCGGCTGGACGCGCTCACCTCGACGCTGGCCGGGATCGCGGCGCCGCTGCACGCCTGGTACGGCGTGCGGGTCTTCACCGACGGCGTCCCGAACGACGTGGGCCTGCCGGCGGCCGAGGAGCTGGAACGGCTCCTGGCGGCCGAGGACCGGGCGGGCCGGACGGAACCGTACCGCCGGATCGCGGCGTTGCTGCATCTGTGCGGCGTGCGGGGCTGACGCGGGGCGTTGCCGCGCCTTTGATGTGATCGACCGTCGTGGTCGACCGGCGTGATTGGTCGATACGGGCGGGGCGCTCAGGCTTGTTGGGGGCACTCGGTCCGCGTGACCGGTCGGTCCGGCCCGTAAGAGCGGGCCGCCGGGGGCTTGTTGGGGCACTCGGTCCGCGTGACCGGTCGGTCCGGCCCCGTAAGGGCGGGCCGCCCGGGGCTTGTTGGGGGCCGCTCGGGCCCCCTGAGGTGTCCTCGGCGCGGCAGTCAGGCAGCGTGGCCTCGGCTGCGTCCTGACTGTCGTGACCACGACCACCCCTCAGCCCGCGCGCGGCGAGACCTGGCGCGCCCTCTATCAGCACTTCCGACCGCACCGCTGGACCGTCGCCCTCGGCGCCGTCTTCGCGCTGATCGGCGCCGCGAGCGGACTGGCCCAGCCCCTCGCGGCGAAGGCACTCGTCGAACGGCTCGGCGGCGACCAGTCCATCGCGGGCGTACTCCTCGTCCTCACCGCGCTGGTGGTGGTGGGGACCGCCATCGACGCCCTCGGCGGGTACATCCTGGAACGCACCGCCGAGTCCGTCGTCCTCGCCGCCCGCCGCTCGCTCGTCGGACGGCTGTTGCGGCTGCGGCTCGTGGAGGTCGAGAAGACCCAGCCCGGCGATCTGATGTCCCGGGTCACCTCCGACACCACCCTGCTGCGCGCGGTCACGACCCAGTCGGTGGTCTCCGCCGGGACGGGCGGGCTCGCCTTCGTGGCGACGATCGTGATGATGGGCTTCATGGACCCCGTACTGCTCGGGGTCACCCTCGGTGTGATCGTGCTGATCGGTGGTGCCGTCGGGCTGGTCATGCCGAGGATCGCCCGGGCCACACAGCGCTCCCAGGAGGCCGTCGGGGAGATGTCCACGGTCCTGGAGCGGGTCTTCGGGGCGTTCCGTACGGTCAAGGCGTCGGGCGCCGAGGAGCGCGAGACCAAGGTCGTGGAGGAGGCCGCGCGGGAGGCGTGGCGGCACGGGGTGAAATCGGCCAAGTGGCAGTCGCTGGCGGGGTCTTCGATCGGCCTCGCGGTGCAGGTGTCGTTCCTCGCGGTGCTGGGGATCGGCGGGGCGCGGGTGGCGTCGGGCGCGATATCCGTGGCGTCGCTCATCGCCTTCCTGCTGTTCCTCTTCTATCTGATCGATCCCGTCTCCAAGTTGGTGGAGGCGGCGACACAGTTCCAGGTGGGGTCGGCGGCGATCGCCCGGATCCTGGAGGCCGAGCGGCTGGAGACGGAGGACCTGGGGCACCTGGGGTCCGGGCCCGGCTCCGGGAAAGTGATGGGCTCCGGGCCGGCGACGGTCACCTTCGAGGACGTCGAGTTCCGCTACCGGGACGACCTTCCGCCGGTGCACCACGGCGTCTCCTTCGAGGTGCCGGGCGCGGGCATGACGGCCTTCGTGGGCCCGTCGGGCGCGGGCAAGACGACCGTGTTCGGGCTGCTCGAACGGTTCTACGAGGTGACCGGCGGCCGGGTCCTGATCGACGGCAAGGACGTACGGGACTGGCCGCTGCCCGAACTGCGCGCCGCCATCGGCTATGTGGAGCAGGACGCTCCGGTGCTGTCGGGAACCCTGCGGGAGAACCTGGTCTTCGCGGCGCCGCACGCGACGGAGGAGGACATCCGGGACGTGCTCGTACGGGCCCGGCTGGACGGGGTCGTGGAGCGGCTGCCGGACGGCCTGGAGACGGTCGTGGGACACCGGGGTTCGAAGCTGTCCGGCGGCGAACGGCAGCGGGTGGCCATCGCCCGGGCGCTGCTGCGCAAGCCACGGCTGCTGCTGCTCGACGAGGCGACCTCGCAGCTCGACGCGGTCAACGAGCTGGCGCTGCGGGACGTGGTGGCGGAGGCGGCGCGGGAGACGACCGTGCTGGTGGTGGCGCACCGGCTGTCGACGGTGACGCTGGCCGACCGGATCGTGGTGATGGACGCGGGGCGGGTACGGGCGGTGGGGACGCACCAGGAGCTGGTGGCGGCGGACCCGCTGTACGGGGAGCTGGCGGCGACGCAGTTCCTGGCGGCGGGGGCGGGTACGGGGGCGCCCTGATCGGGGGTCTAATAGGGGCCGCTCGGGGTAGACGAACGTGACACTTCAGACATGAACGTATGTCTCTTCGCCCGTGTCCCCGGCGCCGTGTGCGTGGCTGCCGTGGCCGCCATGGCCGCTCTGGTCGGGGGCTGCTCGGCGGCGCCGTCGTCGGCTCCGTCGGCGAGGGCCACGCAGGCGGCGGCGCCGGCGGTCGACAACGACCTCGAGAGCGACTACATGACGGTGATCAAGAACGTGCTGCCGTCGGTGGTGCAGATCGAGGCGTCCAACAGCCTCGGCTCGGGGATCGTGTACGACGCCCAGGGACATGTCGTCACCAACGCGCATGTGGTGGGCGGGGAGAAGGCCTTCAAGGTCACCGTCGCCACGGGCGAGGCCGCGCTGAGCGCGACGCTGGTGTCCAGCTATCCCGAGCAGGACCTCGCCGTCATCAAGCTGGACAGCGTCCCGGAGGGGCTGAAACCGGCCAGGTTCGGGGACTCCTCGAAGGTGGAGGTCGGCCAGATCGTGCTGGCGATGGGCTCGCCACTGGGCCTGTCGAGCAGCGTCACCCAGGGCATCGTCTCGGCGACCGGACGGACCGTCAGCGAGGGCCGGACGGGCGGCGGTACGGGCGCGACGATCGCCAACATGGTGCAGACGTCGGCGGCGATCAACCCGGGCAACAGCGGGGGTGCGCTGGTCAATCTCGACAGCGAGGTCATCGGCATCCCCACCCTCGCGGCGACCGACCCCGAACTGGGCGGCGGCGCGGCGCCGGGCATCGGCTTCGCGATCCCCGTCTCCATGGTCCGCACGGTCGCCGACCAGATCGTCAAGAGCGGCCGCGTCACCGACTCGGGCCGGGCGGCCCTGAACATCACGGGCCGCACGTTCCTCGACGACGAGTACCGCCCGGCCGGCGTGGCGGTGGTCGAGGCCCCGGCGTCCGGGGCGGCGGCGAAGGCGGGGATCCGGCCGGGCGACGTCATCACGAAGGTGGACGACACGGAGATCACGACGCTGACGTCGCTGGCGGAGGCGTTGGCGGGGAGGGGGCCGGGCGAGAGGGTGACGGTGACGTATGTGAGGAAGGGGGTGACGAGGACGGCGGCGGTGACGCTGGGTGAGATTTAGGGGGCGTGGGGCCTGCCGGGGCCGCCTGGGCACCGCCCCCGTGGGCGCCCGACGCGGTCGGGGTGGGCCGGGACGAAAGGGCGCCGCCCATCGGGGCGTTGTGCCCACCCTCCCCCAGACTCCGTCCGGGGGGACCCCCAGCCCTGCGGGACGATTGCCCACAACGGGGGCCGCCTGCCCGCGGCGCGAAGCTGCCGCGAACCGAAGCCGCCGCTTCTCCAGGCGCGGCGAAGCCGCCGCCTCCCCGGGGTCCGGGCCGCCTGCCCGCGGCGCGAAGCCGCCGCCCCCAGGGGCCCGGGGCCCCGCCCCCGGAGCGCAACCCCCACCCGCCCCCGGCAGGGTTTCGGGAAGGGGCGGGGTGGGGGCAAAACACGCCACCGCGCACCGGTCACACATCCGCGGCGCGAAGCCGCCGCCCCCCTGGGGCCCGGGCCGCCTGCCCGCGGCGCGAAGCTGCCGCCCCCAGGGGCCCGGGCCCCGCCCCCGGAGCGCAACCCCCACCCGCCCCCGGCAGGGTTTCGGGAAGGGGCGGGGTGGGGGAACCACGCCCCCACCCCGCCGTCCGCTCTAGGACTCCGCGTTCAGGGGCATCGGGCCGTAAATCTTCGTCGCGTCCTCGAAGAGGACCACCTGATCCGCCCCGCCCTCCAGCAGCGGCTTCCAGTACTCACCGATCCACGACTCCGCGTCCCCCTGCGTCGTGAATTCGTCCGGCTCCACCGCCGGGGTGACCTCCGTGCCGTCGGACTTCTCGAACCGCCACGTCCATGCCATGTGTCCGCCTCCCGAGTCCCAACCGAACCGAACCGGAACCCGTCACCAGGTGATCGGTTTCCTGCCCGCAGCGTAGCCGGGCGGGCAGCCCGCGCGGGGACGCGGGAGGATCGGGGGCGTGGAACTGACTCTGCTCGGCACCGGCGCACCCGGTGGACTGCCCCGACCCGACTGTCCCTGTGCCGCCTGCGCCGTCGCCCGGGGGGAGCGGGCGCGGGCCGCGACCGCCGTGCTGGTGGACGGGGCGCTGCTGCTCGATCTGACGCCGGGCGCCGCGCTGGCCGCCGCCCGGGCGGGGCAGACGCTCGTCGGCGTACGGCAGGTGCTGCTGACCCATCCGCACGAGGGGCCCGCCCTGGAGCTGCCCGCCGGGCTGCCGACGGCCGGGCGGGTGCCGGACGGGCGGGAGCTGACGCTGATCAGCGGGCACCGGGTGCGGGCGGTGGCGATGGACTCACCCGGCACGGGGTACGAGGTGACCTCGCCGGACGGGGAGCGGCTGCTGTACCTGCCGCCCGGCGGGGCGCCCGCGGGGGTGCTGGAGGACCACCGTACGTACGACATGGTCGTCGCGGACGTCGTCGGGCGGCCGGACGCCCTGGCCCGGCTGCGGGCGAGCGGGGCGATCGGGTCGACCACGGACGTCGTGGCGGTGCATCTGGACCACGACGTGCCGCCGGGGCCCGAGCTGGACCGCCGGCTCGCCGCGGCCGGGGCGCGGGCCGTGCCGGACGGGACGACGCTGGTCGTGGGCGAGTACCACGCGGTGCCCGACGTGCCGCGCCGCACGCTGGTGACGGGCGGGGCGCGGTCGGGGAAGTCGGTGGAGGCCGAGCGGCGCCTGGAGTCGTTCCCGGAGGTCGTGTACGTGGCGACCTCGGGGACCCGGGAGGGCGATCCGGAGTGGGCGGAGCGGGTGAGCCTGCACCGGGACCGGCGCCCGGGGGCCTGGCGGACGCTGGAGACCTGCGACCTGGTGCCCCTCCTCGAAGAGGAGGGGCCGCCGCTGCTGATCGACTGTCTGTCACTGTGGCTGACGGACGCGATGGACCGGGTCGGCGCCTGGGACGACGACACCTGGGCCGACGGCGGCCAGGAGGCGCTGCGGGAGCGGGTGGCGGAGCTGCTGGCCGCGGTGCGGGCGACCTCCCGTACGGTCGTGACGGTGACCAACGAGGCGGGCTCCGGGGTGGTGCCGGCGACCGCGTCCGGGCGGCGGTTCCGGGACGAGCTGGGGCGGCTGAACGCCGCGTTCGCCGACGAGTGCGAGCACGTCCTGCTGGTGGTCGCGGGACAGGCCCTGCCGCTGCGCGGCTGACGGCCGCCGGTGCGTCACAGGCTCCCGGTACTGTTCGACGAATGACCTGGCTGCTGTTGACGTCTCAAGGCGGAACCCTGTGAACCTGGACGACTTCTCCGACCTGATCGAACGCCCCGACAACGGGATGCGCCGCGACGCCGAGGAGCGCCGCGAGCGGCTCGCCGTGGCCCCCGGCGCGCTGGGCCGGCTGGACGAACTGGGCGAATGGCTCTCGGCCGCGCAGGCCTCCGTGCCGGTCAAGGCGATCGAACAGCCGCGTG
Source organism: Streptomyces sp. NPDC039465 (assembly GCF_055639315.1). Lineage (NCBI taxonomy): Bacteria > Bacillati > Actinomycetota > Actinomycetes > Kitasatosporales > Streptomycetaceae > Streptomyces > Streptomyces sp. NPDC039465. The sequence continues at coordinate 426,833 of NZ_JBVKAP010000001.1, forward strand.
TGGTGCTGTTCGCGGGCGACCACGGGGTGGCGCAGCTGGGGGTGTCGGGCCGCCCGGCGGGAACGTCGCACGAGCTCGTGCGGTCCGTCCTCGACGGTGCGAGCCCGGTCGCCGTCCTGGCGCGGCGGATGAACGTACCGGTGCGGATCGTGGACGCCGGCCTGGACTGCGACCCGGAGCTGCTGCCCGACGAGGTCGTACGGCACCGGGTGCGGCGCGGCAGCGGCCGGATCGACGTCGAGGACGCCCTGAGCGCCGAGGAGGCGGAGGCGGCCGTACGGCTGGGGATGGCGATCGCCGACGAGGAGGCCGACTCGGGCACCGATCTGGTCGTCCTGGGTGATCTGAGCGTGGGTGGCACGACGCCCGCCTCGACGCTGATCGCGGCGCTGTGCGGGACCGACGCCTCGGTGGTGACCGGGCGGGGCGGCGCCGGGATCGACGATCTGGCGTGGATGCGCAAGTGCGCGGCGATCCGGGACGCGCTGCGGCGGGCCCGGCCGGTCCTGGGTGACCAGCTGGCGCTGCTTGCGACGGTGGGCGGCGCCGATCTGGCGGCGACGACCGGGTTCCTGCTGCAGAGCGCGGTGCGCCGGATGCCGGTGATCCTGGACGGTGTGGTCTCCGCGGCGTGCGCGCTGGTGGCGCAGCGGGCCGCGTTCCGGGCGCCGGACTGGTGGCTGGCCGGTCAGCTGACGGGCGAGCCGGCGCAGGCGAAGGCCTTGGACCGGATGGCACTCAACCCTCTGCTCTCCCACAGCGTCACTGTGGGAGAAGGAACCGGGGCATTGCTCGCGCTTCCGCTCGTCCAGGCCTCCGCCGCGCTCGCCGCAGAGCTGCCGGAGGCCGCCCCGGACCTGACCCGTCCGGAGGCCGCGCCGGACGGTGCGGACGCGCGGGCGTAGTCGAGTTCGGAGTTCGGACCGGAGGGCCGGTCCGGTCGCCGCCGCACAGCGGCATGGGCCGGACCGGCGCCCGTCATGACCCGTGATGCCCCATATGATCACGTTTCATGGGAGAGGTCCGTTTGTCTGCCGCACCGTCCGTCGCGTCGTCCGCCGAAGGAACGCCCGGGGGCAACCGCCGGTCGCGACGCGCCGCCGCGTTCGCCGTCTGGTACCTCCGCATCGTCACCTTCATCAACTTCCTGGGCGCCGTCTGGGTCTCCCTCGGCCAGGACCTGCGCCGGTACAACTCGGACGACTTCTTCACCCCGTACCTCCTCACCGCGGGCTTCGCCTCCGGGGCGTTCACCCTGCTCCTGGCGGTCACCATGCGCCGCCGCAAGCGCGCCGCGTGGATCCTCAACCTGGTGCTCAGCGGCGCCTTCCTGGTGCTGTTCGCGCTGGTGATGCTCTTCCCGGAGATCCGGGAGCATCCGCAGAACTGGGTGTCCCTGCTCCTCACCACCGCTTTCGTGGCCTCGCTGCTGCTCGGCCGCAAGGAGTTCTACGCCAAGGGCGACCGCTCCAACCCGGCGCTCGCGGCGGCCGTCGGCGTCGGCGGGCTGCTGGTCACCTCGCTGCTCGCGGCCGTGATGGTCACCGCCACCAACACCGCCTCCGGGCCGTCCAGCTTCCTGGAGCGCTGGCGGTACGGCGTGATGCGGCTGGTCACCCTCGCCGCCGACGACTCGGGCTTCCCGGGGATCGCCACCCCCGGCTGGGTCGACGTCACCATCAACGTCCTGTCCACGCTGCTGCTGTTCGCGGTGCTGCTGGCCGCGTTCCGCTCGCGCCGGGCGGTCGACCCGCTCACCGAGGAGGACGAGGAGCGGCTGCGCCGGCTGCTCGACAAGCACGGCGAGCGCGACTCGCTGGGCTACTTCGCGCTGCGCCGGGAGAAGAGCGTGATCTGGTCGCCGAGCGAGAAGGCGGCCGTCGCCTATCGCGTGGTCGGCGGGGTGTCGCTGGCCTCCGGCGACCCGATCGGCGACCCGGAGGCCTGGCCGGGCGCGATCGAGCCGTGGCTCGCCGAGGCCCGTGAACACGGCTGGATCCCGGCGGTGATGGGCGCGAGCGAGGAGGCGGGCACGATCTACGCCCGGCACGGTCTCGACGCGCTGGAGCTCGGGGACGAGGCGATCGTGGAGACCGCCGAATTCACCCTGGAGGGACGGGCGATGCGCACGGTCCGCCAGGCGTACAACCGGGTGAAGCGGGCCGGCTACGAGGTACGGATCCGGCGCCACGCGGAGATCCCGGCGGACGAGCTGGCCGAGCTGCTGCGCAAGGCCGACGACTGGCGCGACGGGGCCACCGAACGCGGCTTCTCCATGGCGCTGGGGCGGCTCGGCGACCCGGCCGACGGGCAGTGCGTGATGCTCGAATGCACCGACGCCACGGGCCGGCTGAGGGCGCTGCTCTCCTTCGTGCCGTGGGGCCCCAAGGGCCTGTCGCTGGATCTGATGCGCCGTGACCGGGACTCCGGGAACGGCCTGATGGAGTTCATGGTCATCGAACTGCTCCAGGGCGCGAAGGAGATCGGGATCACTCAGGTCTCACTGAACTTCGCGATGTTCCGGTCGGTCTTCGAACGTGGCGCGAAGCTCGGGGCGGGCCCCGTGCTCCGGCTGTGGCGCTCGCTGCTCAGCTTCTTCTCCCGCTGGTGGCAGATCGAGTCGCTGTACCGCGCCAACGCCAAGTACCGACCGATCTGGGAGCCCCGCTTCATGCTGTTCGAGAAGAGTGCCGACCTGCTGCGCATCGGCCTGGCGGCCGGCCGCGCCGAGGGCTTCCTGGAAGCCCCGAGCATGCCCAGGTGGCTGCACCGCAAGCACCTGGCCGGCAGACGGTGAGGGCCTTCGCGCTGCGCGAGTGGGGGCCGCTGTTCTTCGCCGTACGGGACGGTCTGGCCGCCCGGCGGTGGCGGGCCGTGCCCATGACCCTGGCGGCGGTCTGCCTGACGGCCCTGTTCCAGCTCGTGCAGAACCAGGACTGGGGCTATCAGCCGGTGCAGAACATCGGCTCCGTACGGGCCGAGGATCCGCTGTGGCTCGCGCTGCTGCGCACCCCGCTGTCGCTGTTCGTCCCGGCGCTCGACCTGCCGGTGTGGGGCGCGCTCGCCCAGATCCTGCTGGTGTTCGGGATAGCGGAGATCTGCCTGGGCCGGCGGCGCACGCTCGCCCTCGCCTATCTGGCCACGCTGGGCGGGACGCTGTACGCGCGCGTGGGCATTGCCCTCGGCCCCGATCACCCGCTCGGGCTGCCCGCCTCGGACGCCCGGGTGGTGGACACCGGGCCGTCGGCGGCGGTCGTCGGGCTCGCGGTGTACGTCTGCTACCGCAAGCGGGCCTGGCTGACGGGCGCGCTGGTGATCGTGGCGATGGTCGTCGAGATACTGATCAAGAACAACCTGGCGGGCAAGGAGCACCTGGCGGCGATCGCGGTGGTGCTCGTGGTGTGCGCCGGGTCGGCGGTGCGCGATCAATGGCGGTCGGGTCCGCGTCCCGGCACCCGTTCCTGGAAGCCGCCGATCAGATCCTGAAAGCGGCGGGCGACCCGGCTCCAGCGGCGGTCGTGGTGGTAGGCGCGCAAGCCCGCACGCGCGCGTGCCTTGGGCCGCCGGGCGTAGACCCGGCGGGCCCACAGGGAGCCGGGCCGGGCCAGCCGCAGGGCGGCGACGATCGCGACGAACGGCACCAGGGTGCCGATGACGGCGAGCCGGAACTTCCCCTTGAAGAGGGCCACGAGCACGAAGAGGAAGTTCAGGGCGAGGCTGACGATCAGCGATCCTCTGTTCTGCCGCTCCTCGGGGGTGACTTCGTTGACGCCGAGCGGTGAGAACCCGCCGAGCACAAGCCCCACCAGGGCGGCGGTGAGGACGACGACCTCCACGCTCTTGCGCCCCTGGTCGCTCCAGTAGACGTCGTCGAGGTGCAGGATCAGCGCGAACTCGTCGAGGACGAGCCCCGCGCCCGCCCCGAACAGGACGGCGAAGACCCCGGCCGCCCAGCCGCCCTCCCGGCCGGACGCGACGGCGCCGAAGCCGCCGACCACGACCAGGACGACGCCGGGCACCACGTGGTGGATGTGCAGGCCGCCGGTGGAGACGTTGCGGAACGGCCCCTTCCCGGCCCGGATGAGCCGGGTGACGGTCCGGGTGGCCAGGAAGGTGAGCACGAAGGAGGCGAGCGCGAGCAGCAGCGGGAGCTTGCCGGGCTCGACGATGTTGCGGGCGAACCAGTGACCCATGCCACCTGCTTCCGGTATGCGCGTTATGCGTAACTTACCGGGCGGGTACGGCCGCTACCCTCCCCGGAATGGACGGCATCCGGTTCGCTTTCGGCACGCTCACCGTGCTCCCCGCCCGCGTCACCCGCTGGGACCGGGACGCGGCCCGCGCCGGAATGCTCTGCGCCCCGCTGGCCGGACTGGTCGTGGGCGTGCTCGCCGCGGCGGTCGCGGGGCTGCTCCTGCTGGCCGGCGCGGGGCCGCTGCTCGCCGCCGTCGCCTCGGTCGCGGTCCCGGCGGCGCTGACCCGCGGGCTTCACCTGGACGGTCTCGCGGACACCGCCGACGGGCTCGGCAGCGCCAAGCCCGCCGAGGACGCCCTGCGGATCATGAAGCAGTCGGACATCGGCCCGTTCGGGGTCCTCACCCTCCTCTTCGTGCTGCTCGCCCAGGTCGCGGCGGCGTACGAGCTGTACGGCGAAGGCTGGACGCGCGGCGCGGTGGCCACGGTCCTCGCCGCCGCCGTCTCCCGGCTCGCCCTGACCCTTGCCTGCCACCGGCGCGTCCCCGCGGCCCGCCCTGAGGGCCTCGGCGCCATGGTCGCGGGCACCGTCCCGCCGCCGCACGCGCTGGCCGCCACCGCGCTCGTCGTCGCCCTGTGCGGGGCGGCCGGCGCCGCGCTCGACCCGTACGCCGCCCTGCGGCACGCCCTGTCGGCCGTGGCGGCGCTGGCGGCGGCCATGGTGCTGCTGCGCCACTGCGTGCGCCGCTTCGGCGGGGTGACCGGCGATGTCTTCGGCGCCGTGGAGGAGACGGCGGCCACCACCGCCCTCCTCGCGCTGACCCTCGGCTAAGCCCTCACAGGCCTCTCCAGAAGCCGGGGCCGTGTCAGCCGGCGGGCTCCAGGCTGTGCGGCAGCGTCCCCCAGGGCTGGGCCCCGGCGCCCGGCACACAGCAGTGGACCGGGGTGGTGATCCGGGCGTCGGCGGGGGCCGCGTAGACCAGGTGGCAGTAGTGGTCGGCGACCGGCAGGTCCAGGCCGCGGTAGCTGTCCCAGGGGCCTTCGAAGGTGACCAGCAGGTCCGCCAGGGACGCGTACGAAGGGTGCGGGTGGGCGCCGTGGTTGAGGACCAGGGTCCGGGCGCCGGCCGCCCGCGCGGCGACCGCGAGGCGGCGGTAGTGCGGCAGCGGCTCCGGTCCGGTCGGAACCTGGTCGAGGAAGGCCCCGTCCGCGCCGTACCAGTCGCGGTGGCGCAGCAGATCGGTGACCACCTCGGCGTGCGGGCGGCGGCCGTACGCCGTGTCGGCGTAGCCGAGGACCCGGACGCCCGCCGTGCGCAGCCGGGCGGCGACGGCCGCGAAGTCCGGGTCCGCGCGGTGCCCGGCGCCGTCGTCGGGGTTGAGTACGACCCCGTACAGCCGAGGCGCCGCCTCGATCATGGCCGTCCAGGCATCGGGGCGGTCGGCGGGGTGGGCGTAGAAGGGCACAAGGAGCGAGGAGTTCACGCGCGCTCCTTCGCCGCGGCCACCGCACCCGCCCCACGGACGAGCCGAAACGGTCCTGCGGGCGGCCCACCCGTACCCCCCGTCGCGCGGAATCCCCGTACACGCATCTCTTCAGCCCCCCGGATCCCTGGAGATGACACAGAGGAGAAACCGCTCTCCCCTGCACGCATGAGGCGAGTGTGGCTGAGCGCGCCGAGTCCGCGCGGTAAACATGAAAGAGACGCCACGGACGAGTGAATCGGCGGCGGCGTGAGCGAAGCCGACGAGCGCGCGTAGGCTCGTTCCCGGCGCTCGATCGGGCCGAATTACGATGCGGCGACCCGGTCGGCCACCCCTCCGACTGCGCGGACCGCACTCAGAACTCAAACGGAAGCGAGATTTCACCACCGTGACTGCTCTCACTCTCAGCACTGCCGGCGCGGCGACGCTGCGCGCCGACGCCCTTGTGGTCGGCGTCGCCAAGGGCGGCAAGGGGCTCGTCGTGGCTCCGGGCGCCGAGGCCGTCGACACGGCGTTCGACGGAAAGCTGGCGGCCGTCCTGGAGACCCTGGGTGCCTCCGGTGCCGAGGGTGAGGCCACCAAGCTCCCCGCCCCGGCCGGCGTCAAGACGCCGGTCGTCCTCGCGGTCGGCCTGGGCCAGGCCCCCGCGGACGGCGAGGGCTACGACCCCGAGGCGCTGCGCCGCGCCGCAGGCACCGCCGCCCGGGTCCTGACCGGTGCCAAGAAGGCCGCCTTCGCGCTGCCCGTCGAGGCCGTCGAAGACGCCGAGGCGATCGCGGAGGGCGCGCTGCTCGGCGCGTACTCCTTCGACGCCTTCCGCTCGTCGGCCAACGGCAAGGACGCGAAGAAGCCGCTCGCCGAGGTGGCGCTGCTCGGCGCGAAGCCCCGCGACAAGGCCTACAAGGCCGCCGCGGAGCGCGCGCTGGCGCTGACCGAGGAGATCAACCGCGCCCGCGACCTGATCAACATGCCGCCGAACGCCCTCACCCCCGCCTCCTTCGCCGCCACCGCCACCGCGGCCGGCAAGGAGCACGGCCTCAAGGTGCAGGTGCTCGACGAGAAGGCACTCGCCAAGGGCGGCTACGGCGGCATCCTCGGCGTCGGCGCCGGCTCCGCCAACCCGCCCCGCCTGGTCCGGATCGCCTACACCCACCCGGACGCGGAGAAGACCCTCGCCCTGGTCGGCAAGGGCATCACCTACGACTCGGGCGGCATCTCCCTCAAGCCGGCCGGTCACAACGAGACGATGAAGTGCGACATGAGCGGCGCCGCGGCCGTCTTCGCCGCCGTCGTCGCGGCCGCCCGCATCGGCCTCGCCGTCAACGTCACGGGCTGGCTGGCGCTGGCCGAGAACATGCCGTCCGGCACGGCCACCCGCCCGGGTGACGTCCTCACCATGTACACGGGCAAGACGGTGGAGGTCCTCAACACCGACGCCGAGGGCCGTCTGGTGCTGGCCGACGCGCTCGCCAAGGCCTCCGAGGAGAACCCGGACGCGATCGTCGACGTGGCCACCCTCACCGGCGCGATGGTGCTGGCGCTGGGCAACCGCACCTTCGGCATCATGGCCAACGACGACGCCTTCCGCACCGCGATCCACGAGATCGCCGAGGAGGTCGGCGAGCAGTCCTGGCCGATGCCGCTCCCGGCGGACCTGCGCAAGGGCATGGACTCCCCCACCGCCGACATCGCCAACATGGGTGAGCGGATGGGCGGCGGCCTGGTCGCCGGTCTCTTCCTGAAGGAGTTCGTCGGCGAGGGCATCACCTGGGCCCACCTCGACATCGCGGGCCCGGCCTTCCACGAGGGCGCCCCGTACGGCTACACCCCGAAGGGCGGTACGGGATCCGCCGTCCGCACGCTGGTGAAGCTGGCCGAGCGGACGGCCGAGGGCGAGCTGGGCTGACGCCCCTCTGGGTGGACGGTCCGGCTCCGTCCACCCCGTCCGCCGGCGAGCCGAGCCTCAAAAAGGCGGTGGACGGCCCCGGGCATCCTGGCCCGGGGCCGTCCCGGCGGTTTCGCCCGCAACGAAATCCGTACGTTCGTACGCTCCGGTAACCGCCGGACACGGACGATCAGCCGTCTCAGACCCCGGCCCCGCGTCTCCTCTTCCGGCAACAAGTGCGAAGATGGGTGACCGGCAGGACAGGGCCCCCACCACAGGGCCGAAGAATCAGCGGCCGCACACCAGCCGCCCGCCCGGTCATCGAGGACCGGCGACCGGCGCACATGCATGGAGGACGTGACGTGGCGAACGACGCCAGCACCGTTTTCGACCTAGTGATCCTCGGCGGTGGCAGCGGCGGCTACGCCGCGGCGCTGCGCGGAGCGCAGCTGGGCCTGGACGTCGCACTGATCGAGAAGAACAAGCTCGGCGGCACCTGCCTGCACAACGGCTGCATCCCCACCAAGGCCCTGCTCCACGCCGGTGAGGTCGCGGACCAGGCTCGCGAGGCCGACCAGTTCGGTGTGAAGGCCACCTTCGAGGGCATCGACATCAAGGCCGTCCACAAGTACAAGGACGACGTGATCTCGGGCCTCTACAAGGGCCTCCAGGGACTCGTCGCCTCCCGCAAGGTGACATACATCGAGGGTGAGGGACGTCTCTCTTCCCCGACCTCCGTCGACGTCAACGGCCAGCGTGTCGAGGGCCGCCACGTCCTCCTCGCGACCGGTTCCGTGCCGAAGTCGCTGCCGGGTCTGGAGATCGACGGCAACCGCATCATCTCCTCGGACCACGCGCTGACCCTGGACCGGGTCCCGGAGTCCGCGATCATCCTCGGCGGCGGCGTCATCGGCGTCGAGTTCGCCTCCGCGTGGAAGTCCTTCGGCACCGACGTCACCGTCATCGAGGGCCTGAAGCACCTCGTCCCGGTCGAGGACGAGAACAGCTCGAAGCTTCTTGAGCGCGCGTTCCGCAAGCGCGGCATCAAGTTCAACCTCGGCACCTTCTTCCAGTCCGCCGAGTACACCGACAGCGGCGTCAAGGTCACCCTCGCCGACGGCAAGACCTTCGAGGCCGAGGTGCTGCTCGTCGCCATCGGCCGCGGCCCGGTCTCGGCCGGCCTCGGTTACGAGGAGCAGGGCGTCGCGATGGACCGCGGCTACGTCCTGGTCGACGAGTACATGCGTACCAACGTGCCGACGATCTCGGCCGTGGGCGACCTCGTCCCGACCCTCCAGCTCGCGCACGTCGGCTTCGCCGAGGGCATGCTGGTCGCGGAGCGTCTGGCCGGTCTGAAGACCGTTCCGATCGACTACGACGGCGTGCCCCGGGTGACGTACTGCCACCCCGAGGTCGCCTCCGTCGGTATCACCGAGGCCAAGGCCAAGGAGATCTACGGCGCAGACAAGGTCGTCGCCCTGAAGTACAACCTCGCGGGCAACGGCAAGAGCAAGATCCTCAAGACCGCGGGCGAGATCAAGCTCGTCCAGGTCAAGGACGGTGCCGTGGTCGGCGTCCACATGGTCGGTGACCGCATGGGCGAGCAGGTCGGCGAAGCGCAGCTGATCTACAACTGGGAGGCGCTGCCGGCCGAGGTCGCGCAGCTCATCCACGCCCACCCGACGCAGAACGAGGCGCTCGGCGAGGCGCACCTGGCCCTCGCCGGCAAGCCCCTCCACTCCCACGACTGAGCCCCTCGGCCCAGGGCGCGACGACCACATTCCGCAATTCGTTAGGAGCAACTGAAACCATGCCGGTTTCCGTAACCCTGCCGGCGCTCGGCGAGAGCGTCACCGAGGGCACCGTCACCCGCTGGCTGAAGGCCGAGGGTGAGCGTGTCGAGGCCGACGAGCCGCTGCTCGAGGTCTCGACCGACAAGGTCGACACCGAGATCCCGGCCCCGGCCTCGGGTGTCCTGGCCTCCATCAAGGTCGCCGAGGACGAGACCGTCGAGGTCGGCGCCGAGCTGGCCGTCATCGACGACGGCAGCGGCGCCCCCGCGGCCGCTCCGGCCCCGGCTGCCGAGGAGGCTCCGGCCCCCGCCGCCGAGCCCACCCCGGCGCCCGCCGCCGAGGCCCCCGCCGCCCCGGCTCCGGCCGCCGCCGAGGCTCCGGCCGCGCCGGCCGGTGGCGCCTCCGGTACCGAGGTCGTCCTGCCCGCCCTGGGCGAGTCGGTCACCGAGGGCACCGTCACCCGCTGGCTCAAGGAGGTCGGCGAGTCCGTCGAGGCCGACGAGCCGCTGCTCGAGGTCTCGACCGACAAGGTCGACACCGAGATCCCGGCCCCGGTCTCCGGTGTTCTCCTGGAGATCACCGTCGCCGAGGACGAGACTGCCGAGGTCGGCGCCAAGCTGGCCGTGATCGGCGCCCCGGGTGCGGCTCCCGCCGCTGCCCCGGCCCCGGCCGCCCCGGCTCCCGCCGCTGCCCCGGCCCCGGCTCCCGCTGCCGCCCCGGCCCCGGCCCCGGCCGCTCCTGCCCCGGCGCCTGCCGCCCCGGCCGCCCCGGCTCCGGCTCCGGCTCCGGTCCAGGCCGCCCCGGCCGCCCCGGCTCCCGCTCCGGTCACCCCGGCTCCGGCCGAGGACGGCGCGTACGTGACCCCGCTGGTCCGCAAGCTCGCCGCCGAGAACGGCGTCGACCTCGCGGCCGTCAAGGGCACCGGCGTCGGTGGCCGCATCCGCAAGCAGGACGTCCTCGCCGCCGCCGAGGCCGCGAAGGCTGCCGTCGCCGCCCCGGCGCCGGTCGCCGCCGCTCCCGCTGCCGCCAAGAAGGCCCCGGCCCTGGAGGTCTCCCCCCTCCGCGGCCAGACGGTCAAGATGACCCGCATGCGCAAGGTCATCGGCGACAACATGATGAAGGCGCTGCACGGCCAGGCCCAGCTGTCCTCGGTCGTCGAGGTCGACATCACCAAGCTGATGAAGCTGCGCGGCCAGGCCAAGGACTCCTTCGCCGCCCGTGAGGGCGTCAAGCTGTCCCCGATGCCGTTCTTCGTCAAGGCCGCGGCCCAGGCGCTGAAGGCCCACCCGGTCATCAACGCCCGGATCAACGAGGACGAGGGCACCATCACGTACTTCGACTCGGAGAACATCGGCATCGCCGTGGACTCCGAGAAGGGTCTGATGACGCCGGTCATCAAGGGCGCGGGCGACCTGAACATCGCCGGTATCGCCAAGGCCACCGCCGACCTGGCGGGCAAGGTCCGCGGCAACAAGATCACGCCGGACGAGCTGGCCGGTGCGACCTTCACCATCAGCAACACCGGCTCGCGCGGTGCGCTGTTCGACACGATCATCGTGCCGCCGAACCAGGTCGCGATCCTGGGCATCGGTGCCACGGTCAAGCGTCCGGCGGTCATCGAGACCGCCGAGGGCACCGTCATCGGCGTCCGGGACATGACGTACCTGACGCTCTCCTACGACCACCGTCTGGTGGACGGCGCCGACGCCGCCCGCTACCTGACCGCGGTCAAGGGGATCCTGGAGGCCGGTGAGTTCGAGGTCGAGCTCGGCCTCTGAGCTACTCGGCTGTAACCAGCCTCACCAGCGGCGCCCCCGTCCGGGAGTACTTTCGGACGGGGGCGCCGCCGTATTGTCTTCACTGTCCACTGGTTTGAGGGAGCGCCCATGACCATGCCCGTCGTCCACTCGCTGCGCGAACAGATCCGCGAGCACATCGTGGAGGGCATTGTGAGCGGGCGCTGGAAGCCGGGCGAGCGGATCGTCGAGCGGCGGATCGCCACCGAGTTGGAGGTCAGCCAGACGCCCGTACGGGAGGCGCTGCGCGAGCTGGAGTCGCTGCGGCTGATCGAGTCCGCGCCCAACAAGGGCGTACGGGTCCGCAATCTCACCGCGGCCGACCTGGAGGAGAGCTACCCCGTCCGGGCCGGTCTGGAGCAGATCGCCGCCGAGCTCGCGGCCGGCCGGCTCGCGGACGACTGCTCGGCCCTGGAGCCGCATGTGGCGGCCCTGTACGAGGCCGACCGGGCCGCGGACGGCACGGCGCAGGTGCGCCACACGGTGGCCTTCCACCGTGAGCTGGTGAAGGCGGCCGGGAACAGCGTCCTGCTGCACACGTGGGAGGGGCTGGGGATCGAGGTCTTCACGGCCCTGTCGATCCGCTGGCTCGGCACGGTGCAGAAGTCGTACGCCGAGGAGCACCAGGAGCTGGTCGACGCGTTCCGGCGACGCGATCCGAGGATCGGCGCTCTGGTGAAGGAGCACGTTCTCGGGTGTGCCCCGCGCGCCTGATTTAGACCGATTCGTCGCGGCACCCGGTGCCCTCTTTCGAGGCACGGAATGCCAATTTCGTTGTACGGAGAAGTTTTTGGCCATCTCCCTTTGATCGATCATCGATCAGCCATTTACAGTCGACGGCGGGCCGCACCCCGGCCCCCGCCCTGTCCTGCCAGACATGGCCTTTTCTCCACCCCCATCCTGTCCGGAAGGCGGCGATCATGACCGATCCCGTAGGCAAGATTCCGAGCGAGCTCGACCAGCTCCCGGACCGTGACACCGAGGAGACCGCCGAGTGGGCGGCCTCCCTCGACGCCGTCACCAAGGCCGCCGGCCCGCACCGGGCCGCCTACCTGATGCGCCGCACCCTCCAGCACGCCGAGGGCGTCGACGGTGTCGACCTGCCCAAGCTGCTGGAGACCGACTACGTCAACACCATCCCCACCGCCGCCGAGCCCTCGCACGGCGGCGACGAGGAGATAGAGCGGAAGATCACCGCGTGGAACCGCTGGAACGCGGCCGCGATGGTCAGCCGCGGTGCCAAGCACGGTGTCGGCGGCCACATCGCGACCTTCGCGTCCGCGGCCTGGCTCTACGAGACCGGCTTCAACCACTTCTTCCGCGGGAAGGAGGGCGACGGCTCCGGCGACCAGCTGTACATCCAGGGCCACGCCTCCCCCGGCATCTACGCCCGCGCCTTCCTCGACGGCCGCCTGACCGAGGCCCACCTCGACAACTTCCGCCAGGAGTCGGGCGGCAACGGCCTCCCCTCCTACCCGCACCCGCGCCGTCTGCCCTGGCTGTGGGAGTTCCCGACCGTCTCCATGGGTCTCGGTCCCCTCTCCGCCATCTACCAGGCGCGGTTCAACCGCTACCTCACCAACCGCGGCATCAAGGACGTTTCCGCCTCGCACGTGTGGGCGTTCCTCGGCGACGGCGAGATGGACGAGCCCGAGTCGACGGCGGCTCTCGCCCTGGCCTCCCGCGAGGGCCTGGACAATCTGACCTTCGTCATCAACTGCAACCTGCAGCGCCTCGACGGCCCGGTCCGCGCCAACTTCAAGATCGTGCAGGAGCTGGAGGCGCAGTTCCGCGGCGCCGGCTGGAACGTCGTGAAGTCGCTGTGGGGCAACGCCTGGGACGAGCTGTTCCAGCTCGACACCACCGGCGCCCTGGTCCGCCGCCTGCGTGAGGTGCCGGACGCCCAGGTCCAGACGTACCAGACCCGCGACGCCGCCTACATACGCCAGGACTTCTTCGGCGCCGACCCGGCGCTCGTCGAGATGGCGAAGCTGCTGAGCGACGACAAGATCCTCGAGTGCTTCCACCTCTCGCGCGGTGGCCACGAGCCGCGCAAGGTGTACGCCGCGTACAAGGCCGCCCTGGAGCACAAGGGCGCCCCGACGGTGATCCTCGCGCAGACCGTGAAGGGCTTCACCCTCGGCGAGGGCTTCGCCTCCAAGAACGCGAACCACCAGATGAAGAAGCTCTCGGTGGACGAGTTCAAGGCCATGCGTGACCTGCTGGAGCTGCCGATCTCGGACGCGCAGTTCGTCGACGGTGTGGTGCCCTACGGCCACCCGGGCGCCGACGCCCCGGAGGTCCGCTACCTCCAGGAGCGCCGCGCGGCGCTCGGCGGCCCGGCCCCGGCCCGCCGTACGCACCCGCTGGCCCCGCTGCCCGCCCCGGCCGACAAGGCGTTCGCCGCCTTCGACAAGGGCTCCGGCTCCCAGTCGGTCGCCACGACCATGGCGTTCGTCCGGCTCGTCAAGGACCTGGTCCGCGACAAGGAGACCGGCAAGCGCTGGGTGCCGATCGTCCCGGACGAGGCCCGCACCTTCGGCATGGAGTCGCTCTTCCCGTCGCTCGGCATCTACTCCCCCAAGGGGCAGACGTACGAGCCGGTCGACCGCGACCAGCTCATGTATTACAAGGAGGCCGTCAACGGCCAGATCCTCAACGAGGGGATCACCGAGGCCGGTTCGATGGCCGACTTCATCGCCGCGTCCACCGCGTACGCGACGCACGGCGAGGCGATGATCCCGTTCTACATCTTCTACTCGATGTTCGGCTGGCAGCGCACGGCCGACCAGATGTGGCAGCTCGGCGACCAGCTGGGCCGCGGCTTCCTGGTGGGCGCGACCGCGGGCCGTACGACGCTCACCGGTGAGGGCCTGCAGCACGCGGACGGCCACTCCCCGATGATCGCGGCGACCAACCCGGCGGCGCTCACCTACGACCCGGCGTTCGCCTACGAGATCGCGGCGATCGTCAAGGACGGTCTGCGCCGGATGTACGGCGAGGCGGCCCCGGGCGAGGACCCGAACGTCTTCTACTACCTCACCGTCTACAACGAGCCGATGCCGCAGCCGGCCAAGCCCGAGGGCGTGGACGAGGGCATCATCAAGGGCCTGTACCGCTTCAACACCGCGGAGTCGGCCGGTCTGGACGTGCCGGCGAACGCCGGACGCATCCAGCTGCTCAGCTCCGGCACGGCCATCCACTGGGCCCTGGAGGCGCAGAAGCTGCTGGCCGCCGAGTGGGGCGTGGCCGCCGACGTGTGGTCCGCGACCTCCTGGACGGAGCTGCGGCGTGACGCCCTGGAGGCGGACGCGGCGCTGCTGCGCGGCGAGGAGCGGGTGCCGTACATCCGTACGGCCCTGGAGGGCGTCGAGTCGCCGGTGCTGGCCGTGACCGACTACATGCGCCAGGTCCCGGACCAGATCGCGCAGTGGGTCGAGCAGGACTACTCGTCGCTGGGCGCCGACGGCTTCGGCCTGTCGGACACCCGCGAGGCGGCCCGCCGCCACTTCGGTGTCGACGCGCAGTCGATCGTCGTCGCGGCGCTGGCCCAGCTGGCCCGCCGCGGCGAGGCCCCGGCCTCGTCCGTGAAGGAGGCGCGCGAGCGCTACGGCCTGTGACATGACCGTCGGCGAGTGAGCCGAAGGGCGCCGCGGGTGTCGAAAGGGAGAACGCGCGGAGGCTGCGAGGAACGAGCAGCCGAGCACGATCGACCGTCGACGCACGCTCAAGGCGCCCGGAGGCAAACCGAGCCTCAAAAAAAGGGGCGGCACGCATGATGGACTCATGCGTGCCGCTCGCCTCATCAAGATGGTGCTTCTGCTCCAGTCCCGTCCGTCGATGACGGCCGGGGAACTCGCCGCGGAGCTGGAGGTGTCCGAACGCACCATCACCCGTGATGCCCTCGCCCTCTCGGAGGCGGGGGTTCCGGTGTATGCGGACCGGGGCAGGGCGGGTGGCTACCGGCTCGTCGGCGGCTACCGCACTCGGCTGACGGGCCTGGCCCGCGGCGAGGCGGAGGCGTTGTTCCTGTCCGGGCTGCCGGGTGCACTGCGGGACATGGGGCTTCAGGACGCGGCCTCCGCGGCCCGGCTGAAGGTGTCGGCGGCGCTGCTGCCGTCGCTGCGGGACGCCCCGGAGTCGGCCGCGCAGCGCTTCCTGCTTGACGCGCCGGGGTGGTACCAGGAGCCCGAGACGCCGTCGTTCCTCGCGCCGATCGCGGAGGCGGTCTGGGACGACCGGATGATCTCGGCCCGCTACCGGCGCGGGGAGACCGAGGTGGAGCGGGAGCTCGCGCCGTACGGGCTCGTTCTGAAGGCGGGCGTCTGGTACCTGTGCGCACGCTCGGGCGCGGCCTTCCGTACGTACCGGGTGGACCGCTTCACGGCGGTCGCGCTCGGCGAGGAGCGTTACGTCCGGGACGAGGCGTTCGACCTGCCGGCCTACTGGGCCGAGCGGGCGGCGGAGTTCGCGCGCTCGATCCTGCGCGCCGAGGTCGTGCTGCGGCTCTCGCCGGCGGGGGCGCGCCGGCTGCCGTACGTGACGGACCGCGCGGCGGCCGAGGAGGCGCTGGCGGCCGGTGCGACGGACGCCGAGGGCTGGACGACGGCGACGCTCCTGGTGGAGAGCGAGGAGGTCGCCTTCACCCAGCTGCTCGCGCTCGGCCCGGAGGCGGAGGTGCTCCGGCCGAAGTCGCTGAGGTCCCGTTTCGCGGCGGCGGCCGAGGGCCTGGCGGCGCTCTACCGGTAGTCCGCCACGTCCACGTCCTGGCCGGCCTCCTTGGCGATGATGAAGCCCCAGGCATCCGGCTGCGAACCGTCGGCGTCCGTGAAGCCGTACTCCTTGGCCAGCCGGCCGCTGGAGAGCGACTGCCCGTTCCAGCGCGCCCGGTCAGGGTCCGCGGCGAGGGCGGCGACGGCGCGGCCGACATAGACGGGGGACTCGGCGACCGCGAAGTCGGGGAGTTTCTCGGTCGCGTCGCGCCAGTTCGCCTCGGTCACCCCGAAGTGGTCCAGCATCTGTTCGGAGCGCAGCCACCCCGGTGTGACCGACACCGCCGTCCCGCCCACCGCCTTCAGGTCGTGAGAGAGCGCGAACGCCATCCGGATCGGCGCGTATTTGGTGAGGTCGTAGAAGAAGTTCTCGCGGAAGCGGGTGTTGTACTCGGCCGTCCCGTCCGTCACCTCCACGAGCAGCCCGCCCTCGTTGCGGATCAGCAGCGGGAGGGCCACCGCGCTGGTGATGACATGGGTCTTCACCCCCAGCTCCAGCATCCGCAGCCCGCTGTCGAGGTCGGTCTCCCAGATCTTCTTGCCGAAGGCGGGGACGAGGAGGTGCTCGCCGCCCCAGATGTCGTTGACGAGGATGTCCAGCCGGCTCTGCTCGGTGTCGATCCGTTCGACGAGCGC
Source organism: Streptomyces sp. NPDC039465 (assembly GCF_055639315.1). Taxonomy (NCBI): domain Bacteria; kingdom Bacillati; phylum Actinomycetota; class Actinomycetes; order Kitasatosporales; family Streptomycetaceae; genus Streptomyces; species Streptomyces sp. NPDC039465. The sequence goes on from NZ_JBVKAP010000001.1 coordinate 443,393, forward strand.
CCGCACCTGATCGATCTCCAGATGGTCGGTGGGGACGGCGATTCCCTCGCCGCCGGCCGCCGTGACGAGTTCGGCGGTCTCCTCGATGGTCTCGGTCGTCCGGCCGACTTCACTGACCTTCGTACGGGTGGTCCGGCCGGTGACGTAGACGGTCGCCCCGGCCGCGCCGAGCTGGACGGCGATGGCGCGGCCCGCGCCCCGGGTCGCGCCCGCGACCAGCGCGATCCGGCCGGCGAGAGGCTGCTGCGTGGTGTTTTCGGTCGTCATATGTCGACGGTCACATGAATACCCGACATCTGCTGTCCGGTTTCATTTCGGCTGCTCCACGTGCGCGGCCCTGCGCGAGGCCCGATGCTGGTCCCGTGATGGACGAGACGGAGTTCTGGGAGATCGTGGACAGCGCCCGTGAGGCGGCCGAGGGCGACCCCGAGGAGCAGGCGGATCTGCTCGTGGAGCGGCTGCTTCAGCTCGATCCGGACTCCGTGCTCGACTTCGCCCGGCACTTCGAGTCCCGCTACAACCGGGCGTACCGCTGGGACCTGTGGGGAGCGGCGGCGGTGCTGCTCGACGGGGCCGGTGACGACGTCTTCGACTACTTCCGCTGCTGGCTGATCGGCCAGGGCCGGGAGGTCTTCGAAGGAGCGGTGCACGACCCGGACGCGCTGGCGGAGCTCCTTGACGACTTCGACGAGGAGATCGACGGCGACGGGGAGGAGCTCGGTTTCGCCGCGGACGAGGCGTACGAGCAGCTGACCGGGGTGGTGGCGCCGGACCTGGGGATCGCGCCGCAGACGGCGGAGCCGGAGGGCACTGCGATCGACCTGGAGGACGAGGAGGCGCTGGCGAGCCGCTACCCCCGGTTGTGGGAGCGGTTCGCCCGCTGACGGCGGAGGGGGTGGATCCGGTCCGCCCCGGCCGCGTACACCGCGGGGCGGACCGGCGGGCGGGGTGGGGAGGCGGTCCTTCTCCCCGGCCCGCCCGGGTCAGGGGCCGGTCACTACGGGCCGGCCGGTGCGGGCCGGCCGGTGCTCAGAAGTGCGTACCGCCGTCGACCCGGACCTCAGTGCCGGTGATGAACCGGCCGTCCGCGGCGGCCAGCATCGCGACGACACCCGCCACGGTCTCGGGCCCGGCGAAGCCCTGGCCGAGGGCGGGCGCGAGCTTCATGAACAGGGACATGTCGGCGTCGGCGGGCAGGCCGGGTCCGACGCTCGCCCGGCTGGCGCCCGAGCCGTCCGTCATGCCGGAGGAGATGGAGCCGGGCTGGACGGCGGTGAAACGGATGCCCTTGCGGGCGTACTCGCTCGCGAGCGCGTGGGTCATGGACTGGATGCCGCCCTTGCTGGCCGCGTACGCCGCCATGTAGGGGTGCGCGAACATCGCCGAGGTGGAGCTGAAGTTGACGACGGCCGCGTCCTGCCCCTCCAGCAGGGCCGGTATCGACTCACGGATCATCAGGAACGTACCGGTCAGATTGACCGCGATGATCCGGTTGAAGTCGGCCAGGGTCGTCTCGTGGGTGTGCGAGGAGCGCAGGATCCCGGCGGCGTTGACCAGGACGTCCAGGCCGCCGAGGGCGGAGACGGCGGCGGCGACGCCGTGCCGTACGGAGGTCTCGTCGGCGATGTCGACGACGAGGGTGGTGAGCCGGTCGGCGTGCCCCGCGGCGGCCGCCTGCTCTGCGGTGTCCTGGAGGCCCGCCTCGCTGACATCCGCGGCGACGACCTGGCCGCCCTCGGCGAGCAGGCGCAGGACGGTGGCCTGGCCGATGCCGGATCCGGCGCCGGTGATCAGGGCGCGGCGGCCTTCGTAGCGGTTCATGTCCAACGACCTCTCGCGACGGTGCGGGTGCTGCTCACTACACGGTACGCCTTCGTGGCACGTTTTGCCACCTCTGCATGACGTGCCGGGCGTGCACGTGCGTACGCTTTGTCGGGTGAGCACCCAGCAGCCGCCCCCGCCGCCCCTCTCGCTGACCGAGCGCCGCAAGGCCGCGACCCAGCTCGACATCGCGCGCGCCGCCGCGGAGCTCTTCACCGAGCAGGGTCCCGACGGCACCACCGCCGAGGAGATCGCCCAGCGGGCGGGGGTGGCGCTGCGCACCTTCTACCGCTACTTCCGCTCCAAGCAGGACGCGGTCGCGCCGCTCCTGGCGGCCGGCGCGGACCGCTGGCGCGACTCCCTCGCCGCGGCCCCGCCGGGCTCGACCGTCCCCTCGGCTCTGGAGACCTCCATCGCGGAGGCCCTCGCGGGCCGCGACGACGCCGCCGCCGAGGGCCTGCGCCGCACCCGCGTCCTGCTCCGCGCGGCGACCGAGGACCCCGCCCTGCGGGCGGTCTGGTACCGCGTGAACCAGGAGTCCGAGGAGAAACTGCTCCCGGTCGTCGCCACCCTGGCGGGCCCCTCCGCCGACCCCCTGGAAATCCGCCTCGCCGCGGCGGCGGCCACGGACGCGATCCGCGTCGCCCTCGAAACCTGGTCCCAAACAGACGCCCCGGTCACCGGCCCGGGCTCCCCCTCCGACCTGGCGGTGCGCTGCCTGCGCGAACTGATGGGCGGCATGGGCCCGCTGACCCCGGACGCGTGAGGGGACGGCCGCTGGCGCGGGCGCCGGGGCGTCAGGCGGGCGACGGCCCGGACACTGGCCCCTGGGGCCGAGCGCCTCGGCCCGGCGACGGCCCAGGCACTGGGCCCCGGGCCGACGGTGCGGCCCGGACGCCGAACCCGATCGGCTGCCCGGGGCGTCGAGCAGGCGCCTGGGCGGGGCGCAGCTCGGACGCTGAACCGGTAACGGCCCGGCCACCGGACACGGGTGGCTACCCCCGGGCACGGACCGCCACCGGACGCGGGTAGCGGGCACGGACACGGACCGGCCGCCGGCCTCGGGTAGCTGCCCCGGGCACGCCCCGGAGGCCAGACCGGGCGCCGCGCGGACGACGGACCGGACACCGGACCCTGGCGGTTCCCGGAGGCCCATCCGTGGCGGCTGACCGGGCGCCCAGCCCGATCACCAGGCCGAACGCCGAGCAGGGCCCCGCACCGGGGCGCCGGACTTGTAGGCCGGCCCCAGGCGGCTGACCGGCGGTCACCCGAACACCGGCCCGCCGTCCGGCGCCCGCCCGAGCAGGCCCGGACATCCCCCAGCGCGGCGCACCCCCCAGCAGTCGCTGCCTAGACGTCGGCCTCCGGCGCCGGACCGAGGCGCCAGTCGACGCCGGCCCGCCGTCCGGCGCCCGCCCGAGCCCGCGTCGCCGGGCCGCGCCCCGCCCTGGCGACCCGCCGCCGCGGCCGCCCGCCCCCGACGTCCGCGCGGCGCGCGCTCCGCACGCGGGGACGGGGTGGCGGCCCGCCTGGCCTCCGTGCGCCGGGAATGGCGCAGCGGGCAGGATGGGGCCATGCAGCCTTCGCGTATCGCGGTCACCGGCTCGTCCGGACTCATCGGCTCCGCCCTCGTGCGCTCCCTGCGCGCCGACGGGCATTCCGTGGTGCGGCTGGTACGCAGGCCCGCCCGCGGCGGCGACGAGGTGGAGTGGGATCCCCGGCGCGGGCACGTCGACGCGGCCGGTCTCGTCGGCTGCGACGCGGTGGTGCATCTGGCCGGCGCGGGCGTCGGGGAGCGGCGGTGGACCGAGGCGTACAAGCGGGAGATCCGCGACAGCCGGGTCCTCGGCACCCGCGCGATCGCCCAGGCCGCCGCCTCGCTCGCCGACCCGCCGAAGGTGCTGATCTGCGGCTCCGCGCTCGGCTACTACGGCGACACCGGCAGCCGGGCCGTCAACGAGGACGCCCCGGCCGGCGACGGCTTCCTGCCGTCGGTCTGCGTGGAGTGGGAGGCCGCCGCCGCCCCGGCCGAGGCGGCCGGCATCCGCGTCGCGTACGCCCGTACGGGCCTGGTCGTGGCCCGCGAAGGCGGCGCCTGGGGGCGGCTCTTCCCCGTCTTCCGGGCGGGCGTCGGGGGCCGGATGGGCTCCGGGGAGCAGTACTGGAGCTTCATCGCGCTGCACGACGAGATCGCCGCGCTGCGCCACATCCTCGACACCGACACCCTCACCGGCCCCGTGAACCTCACCGGCCCGGAACCCGTCACCAACCGCGAGGTGACCGCGGCGATGGGCCGCGTCCTGCGCCGCCCGACGCTCTTCACGGTCCCGCCGTTCGCCCTGCGGCTCGCCCTCGGCGACTTCGCCCAGGATGTGCTGGGCAGTCAGCGGGTGCTGCCGGGACGGCTGCTGGAGTCCGGGTTCAGCTTCGCGTTCCCGCGGATCGACGACGCGATCCGGGCGGCGGCGCACGCCTGACCACGACCTGAAGCCGCGCATGCCCGCGGCATGCCGTGTACAGCATCATCCGGACACCCAAGGCGACCCGAACCGCCCTCACGACCGGATCTGGCCGCCCCCACGACCGAAACCGTACGCCCGTGCGACCCCGTGCTCCGGTGACCCGGCTACGCGCGACCCCCACACCCGGCGCCCCTTTCTACCCTCGATCCGAACTCGGGCATTCCGGGGGCCTGTTGGGGGCATGAGCCTCCCACCAGCCGGGCCGACCTCGGGGAGGGGCACGTGCTCAGTACCTCACGTCATACGGATGTCGTCATTGTCGGAGCCGGAATCGCGGGGCTGTCGGCCGCGCATCAGCTGACCAGCGCCGGCGTCACCGTCACCGTCCTGGAGGCCGCGCCCCAGGTGGGCGGGCGGATGGCCACGGAGGTGGTGGACGGCTTCCGGCTCGACCGGACCACTCAGTTGCTCAACACCTCGTATCCGGAACTGCTGCGCATGCCGGGCCTGAACAGCACAGCGCTGCGGACCTTCTCGCCCGGTGTGCTGGTGCACGCCGACGGACGGCTCATCAGGACCGGGGAGGTCGGCGGGGCGCGCTGGGGCTCACCGCACGGGCTGCGGGGCGGCGCCTACACCGTGGCCCGCGCCCTCGCCGGTTCGCCGCGCTCGCTCGACCAGGCCCGCCTCGGCGCCTCGCTGGCCCGGCTCGCGGCGATCCCGCCCGCGCGGCTGCTCGCCCGGCCGGAGCGGACCGCCCGGGAGGCCCTGTCCGCCCGGCTCCCGGCCCGTACGGTCCAGGGGTTCCTGCGGCCCCTGTTGGCGGCGCTGCTGTGCGACCCGGACCTGTCCACCTCCAGCCGGTGCGCCGATCTCGCGCTGCGCGGCTTCGCGCGCGGCCGGCTGTGCGTACCGGAGGGCGGCGCCGCGACCCTGCCCGAGCTCCTCGCGCGGGCGCTGCCGCCGGGCACGGTGCAGACGGGCGTACGGGTGCGGGAGGCGTCGATCAGTTCGGTGGCGACGGAGGAGCACGGCGAGTTCGGCTGCCGGTCGGTGGTCCTGGCGACGGGCGCCCGCGCCGCCGCCGAGCTGCTGCCGGGGCTACGGGTGCCGTCGTTCCGCCCGGTGACGGTGGTGCATCACACGGCACCGGTCGCGCCGCTGTCCGAGCCGGCGCTGCTGCTGTCGTCCGATCCGTCGGAGCCGGTGACCCACACGGCGGTGATGAGTGCCGTCGATCCGACCCGCGCCCCCGAGGGCCGCGCCTTGATCACCTCGACCGTCCTGGGGACGCCCCCGCCGGACCTGGACCGCCGGGTACGCACCCAGCTCGCCCGGCTGTACGGCTCCCCCACCGACGACTGGGAGCTCCTCGACGTCCACCACGCCCCGGAGGCGGTCCCGGCGATGCTCCCGCCGCACGATCCCCGCCGCCCGGTCCGCCTCCTCGACGGCCTCTACGTCTGCGGTGACCACCGCGACACCAGCACCGTCCAAGGCGCCCTCTTTTCCGCCCGCCGCGCGGCCCACGCGGTCCTGCGGGACTTCGGCATCCGCGCGGGGTACGGGGCGACGCCCCTGGAGGCGGCGGCCTGACGCTCGGGTGCCCCGGGCGCGCGCCGCGCCCGGGGCACCCGACGGTGCTGAAACCCCCGTCAGCCGATCGCGGCCACCCGGTCCCGGTAGCTGCGGACCGCCGCCGCGTCGCGGTACGGCTCCAGGCGGCGCTCGAAGTCCCGGACGTACTCCACCGCGCGCGCCGAGCGCATCTCGGAGGCCTGCTGGGCCGCCTCCGCGCCCAGGGCGCACGCCTGGTCCAGCTCACCGAGGCCGAGGCGGGCGGTGGCGAGCACGACCCGGCAGAAGAGGCGGCTGCGCGCGTAGGCGGGTGAGCGCAGCTGCAGGGACCGCTCCGCGTGCTGCGCCGCCGCCCGGAACTGCTGGAGATCGCGGTGGCAGTGGCCGAACTCGTCGGCGAGCTGCCCCTCGTCGAAGTTCCGCGCCCAGTACGGCACCTCGTCGCCGGGCCGCGCCGCCTCCAGGGCCCGCTCCGCGCGGGCCAGGGACGCGCTGCACGCCCGTACCTCACCGAGGACCCCGTGGCCCCGCGCCTCCACGGCGTGCAGCAGCGCCTGGACCACGGGCGGGGCCGCCGACCCGACGCCCTGCTGGGCGACCCGGGCCAGCTGGACCGCCTCGCGCCCGTGCCCGAGGTAGACGGCCTGGCGGCTCATGGTGATCAGGACGTACGAGCCGTACGCCCGGTCCCCCGCGGCCTGGGAGAGCCTCAGCGCCTGGACGAAGTAGCGCTGCGCGAGGCCGTGCGCGGCGATGTCGTACGAGGTCCAGCCGGCCAGCCGGGTCAGATCGGCAGCCGCCGCGAACAGCCGGCGCCCGACCGTCTCGCCGTACGTGCCGCGCAGCATCGGCTCGGCCTCGTGCTCCAGGTAGCGGACGAGGGCCTGGCGGGCGTGGCCGCCGCCGTAGGCGTGGTCGAGGGTGCGGAAGAGCTCGCCGACGGAGCGCAGGGCGGCGATGTCACCGCCGGAGACCCGCTGACCGGGGCCGCGGTCGGTGGTGCGCTGGCGCGGTACGGAGGGGCGGCCCTGGGCCGGCACCCGCACCCCGGCCGGGCCGGGGTCCCCGCGCCCCACCCGGTCGTCGGGCCGGCCGATCAGCCAGTCCCGGCTGGGCACGACCAGCCCGGCCGGGGTGAAGGCGATCTTGCGCAGCTCGGCGTGGCTGCCGGAGTCCTTGCGCCACAGGCCCCCGACGATGTCGACCGCCTCCTCGGGGGTCGCGGCGAATTCGAGGCCCGCGTAGACCGGGGCGCACGCGTCGAGACCGAGGTCCTGGGCGGAGAGCCGGCGGCCGAGGCGCCGGGTGAACACCTCGGCGATCAGCGCGGGTGTCGTGCCGCGCGGCTGCTGCCCGCGCAGCCAGCGGGTCACCGACGTCTTGTCGTACCGGAGGTCGAGCCCGTGCTCCAGGCCGAGCTGGTCCACCCTTCTGGCCAGGCCCGCGTTGGAGAACCCAGCCTCGGCGATGAGCGCGGCGAGCTGGCGGTTCGGGATGCGCTGCGGGGGTCGTTCCGTCATCAGCTGTGCGGTCTCCTGCCTTCCGGGCCCGGGCTGCAGCCCTCATGGAACGGCGTGAATTTAGCTGCCCTCAACGTCCGTACCGCCACCTTCGCCCCACATTCATCCGATCGTGTGAGGATTGGGGGCGGCGCTGACGGGCACCGCGAAATCCGTCGCCGGAGGCCGGGCCGGACCGCCCTGCCCGACCGTCGGCGTGACCGCCGCCGTACAGTGGCGGGGGCGCGACATGTGCACCATGCAGTTGCTAGGGAGGCGTTGCCGTGAGTGAGCTGCGATTCGCCCGTCTGGGCTTCGGCGAACAAGCCGTCGAGTACCGGACGGCCTGGGACAAGCAGCGCGAGGTGCACGCGGCACGGTTCGCCGACGAGATCCCCGACACCTGCCTCCTCCTGGAGCACCCGCCCGTCTACACGGCGGGACGGCGCACGGAGGACAGCGAGCGCCCCCTGGACGGGACGCCCGTCGTCGACGTGGACCGCGGCGGCAAGATCACCTGGCACGGCCCCGGCCAGCTCGTCGGCTACCCGATCCTCAAGCTGCCTCGCCCGGTCGACGTCGTGGCGCACGTCCGCCGCCTCGAGGAGGCCCTGATCCGTACGGCCGCCGAGTTCGGCCTGGAGACCACCCGGGTCGAGGGCCGCAGCGGCGTGTGGGTCCTCGGCGACGCGACCGACAGCGCAGAGCAGCGCCCGGCGCTCGGCGGCTTGTCGCTGGACTTCGACCCGCGGCTGCACGACGAGGAGTTCGACCCGCGGCTCAACGGCCCCGAGTACGCGCCCTCCAACGCCGGCCAGCGCCGCGAGGACCGCAAGCTGGCGGCGATCGGCATCCGGGTCGCCAAGGGCGTCACCATGCACGGCTTCGCGCTGAACGTGAACCCGGACAACACCTGGTTCGACCGGATCGTGCCGTGCGGCATCCGCGACGCGGGCGTGACCTCGCTCTCCAACGAGCTTGGCCGGGAGATCACCATCGCCGAGGTCCTGCCGGTGGCGGAGCGGCATCTGCGGGACGTACTGGAGAACGCGGAGCTCAAGCCGCGTCCGGTCGAGCGCCCCGCCGACTCCGAGGCCCCGTCCGGCGCCGGGTCCGCCACGGAATCCGCAGGCCAGGGCGTACGTACGGCCGAACGCGAGGCGGAGAAGGCCACCGCCTAGGGAATGCCGGGTCATGGCCAGAGGTTGGCCAGACGTAAGGCATACGAAGCAACGGGCGTACCCTGGTGTGCGCCGAAGAATCGAAGCTACAGGAGCCGATGTGTCCGCAGTCGCACCCGACGGACGCAAGATGCTGCGCCTGGAGGTCCGGAACAGCCAGACCCCCATCGAGCGCAAGCCCGAGTGGATCAAGACTCGGGCGAAGATGGGCCCCGAGTACACCAAGATGCAGAGCCTGGTGAAGACCGAGGGCCTGCACACGGTCTGCCAGGAAGCGGGCTGTCCGAACATCTTCGAATGCTGGGAGGACCGCGAGGCGACCTTCCTCATCGGCGGTGACCAGTGCACCCGGCGCTGCGACTTCTGCCAGATCGACACGGGCAAGCCCGAGGCCCTGGACCGCGACGAGCCCCGCCGCGTCGGCGAGTCGGTCGTCACGATGGACCTGAACTACGCCACCATCACCGGCGTCGCCCGCGACGACCTGGCGGACGGCGGCGCCTGGCTGTACGCGGAGACCGTGCGCCAGATCCACGAGCAGACCGCGGGCCGCGCCGACGGCCGTACGAAGGTCGAGCTGCTCGCCCCCGACTTCAACGCGGTCCCCGAGCTCCTCGAAGAGGTCTTCGCCTCCCGCCCCGAGGTCTTCGCGCACAACGTCGAGACCGTGCCGCGGATCTTCAAGCGGATCCGCCCCGGCTTCCGTTACGAGCGCTCCCTCGAGGTCATCACCAAGGCGCGCGACTACGGCCTGGTGACGAAGTCGAACCTGATCCTCGGCATGGGCGAGACCCGCGAGGAGATCAGCGAGGCGCTCCAGCACCTGCACGAGGCGGGCTGCGAGCTGATCACCATCACGCAGTACCTGCGTCCGTCCGTGCGGCACCACCCCGTGGAGCGCTGGGTGAAGCCGCAGGAGTTCGTGGAGCTGAAGGAGGAGGCCGACGAGATCGGCTTCTCCGGAGTGATGTCGGGCCCGCTGGTCCGCTCCTCGTACCGCGCCGGCCGCCTCTACCAGCAGGCCATGGAGCGGCGCGGCGAGTCCGTCGCGTAGGCCCCCTTCGGCCCCCGCCGTGTGAATTCCCGCACAAGACATTACCGGCCAGTAACGGCTGATTCGACGCGGTCCATACGTCCCCCGCAGGTCCGGGGCCCGTATGGGCCGCGTCGGCGTGCGGGGGCCGCGCATCAAGGCTTCATTGGTGTTTGACCGGTCGGTCACGTCCTGGTAACACCAATCAGTGAGCCTGGGCTGACTGAACGCGACGAACGCGACCGACCGCCGCGGCGCAAACCGCGCACCCCCCACCTCGTCTCATCCACCTGAGGGAGGACCTCCACCATGCAGGCCGCGACCCACGTACGCGCCAATGCGATCCCGTCCGTACGCGCCAACGCGATCCCGTCCGTCACCGACGCGCTCCGCGCCGTCGAATCGTTCCTTCTGCGCGGCGGACAGCGCACAGCCCGCCGTAACGCCTGGACGTCCGTCCTCGAGGACCGCCGCCGGGCCAAGGACCGGGTCGAGGCCCAGCATGTGATGGAGGCCGTGGCTGGCCGCGCTTCGCGGGCCACGTAAACTTCAGGACATGGCGAGGAAGGCAAACACAGACAGCGTTGACGCTGATGCGAACCCCGGGCGACTGAAGCAGATCGCTCTGACGTACAAGATGACCCGACGGGCCGACCCGAAGGTGGGTCTTGTCGTCGCGGGTGTCGGCATCGTCACTCTCGGCGTCTTCCTCGGGATCGGTTTCGCGATCGACCACCCCGTCTATCTGGGCATCCTGGGCTTCATCCTGGCCCTGCTCGCGATGGCGATCATCTTCGGCCGCCGCGCCGAGAAGGCCGCCTTCGGACAGATGGAGGGACAGCCGGGCGCCGCCGCCGCGGTCCTGCAGAACGTGGGACGCGGCTGGACGACCACCCCGGCGGTGGCGATGAACCGCAGCCAGGACGTGGTGCACCGGGCGGTCGGCCGGGCGGGCATCGTCCTGGTCGCCGAGGGCAACCCGAACCGGCTCAAGCCGCTGCTGGCCGCGGAGAAGAAGAAGATGGCCCGGATCGTGGTGGACGTGCCGGTGCACGACATCGTCGTCGGCAACGACGAGGGCCAGGTGCCGCTGAAGAAGGTCCGCGCGACCATGCTGAAGCTGCCCCGCGTCCTCTCCGGCCCGCAGGTGACGGCGACCAACGACCGGCTGCGCGCGATGGGCGACCTGATGAGCAACATGCCGCTGCCGAAGGGCCCGATGCCCAAGGGCATGCGGATGCCGCGCGGCGGAAAGATGCGCTGACGCGCGAGTCCGTACGACGTACGAGGAGGGGCTCCCCGGTCCGACCGGGGAGCCCCTCCTCGTATCACGTGCCTGGTGGGGCTAGATGCGGACCTGGACGGCGCGCGAGAGGCGGTCGTGCAGGCCGCGGCCGTCGCGGTCCCAGATCAGCGCCGGGATGGCGACGCAGACGAGCGCGCTGCGGGCCAGGACCCGGACGATACCGAGGCGGCCGCCGTCCACGGAGATCACCCGCAGGCCGAAGAGCCGCTTGCCCGGGGTGCAGCCGATGGTGCCGACGGTGAGCACGCTCAGCACCAGGAAGATGAGCAGCGCCCAGTTGCCGGTGGCCTGGTTGTAGCCATGGGTGACCAGGCCGTATGCGATGAGCATGCACAGGGCCCAGTCGACGGCGATGGCGCCGATACGCCGGCCGGGGCGGGCGATCGAGCCGGGGCCCTCCTCGGGCAGACCGAGCTGCTGGCCCCGGTAACCGAAGTCGACACCCGCCTCTTCGGCGGCGGCGCGGGGCCCGGAGAGCCATGATCCGATTGCTTGCCTGTTGTCCACCCGACCACGGTACTGCGCCCGTTTTTGATCACTTCGGCCCGGGTCGGCTACGGACCCCGCGGCCGGGCCGCGGGCTGCGCCCCGCACCGGGCCCGGTTAACTTGGGTGAAACAAATGGGTCACGCTTGAGAAATCCCGCCTGCCTATGGTCGGGTCCAGCGTGTGCCACCGCACTGGCCGCACGACCGAGCTACAGCCCCGCCCGGCCCGGGCGGGAGTAGGAGGAGTTGGATGTTCCAGAACGCCGACGACGCCCAGAAGTACATCGCGGACAACGACGTCAAGTTCGTAGACGTCCGCTTCTGCGACCTCCCGGGTGTGATGCAGCACTTCACCATCCCGGCCACGGCGTTCGACCCCGCCGAGGAGCTGGCCTTCGACGGTTCGTCGATCCGCGGCTTCCAGGCGATCCACGAGTCCGACATGGCGCTGCGTGCCGACCTGTCGACCGCGCGGATGGACCCCTTCCGCCGCGACAAGACGCTGAACATCAACTTCTTCATCCACGACCCGATCACGGGCGAGCAGTACAGCCGCGACCCGCGCAACATCGCCAAGAAGGCCGAGGCCTACCTCGCCTCCACCGGCATCGCGGACACCGCGTACTTCGGCCCCGAGGCCGAGTTCTACGTCTTCGACTCGGTGCGCTTCGAGACCTCGGCGAACCAGGGCTTCTACCACATCGACTCCGAGGCCGGCGCCTGGAACACCGGCGCCCTCGAGGACAACCGCGGCTACAAGGTCCGCTACAAGGGCGGCTACTTCCCGGCCCCGCCGGTCGACCACTTCGCCGACCTGCGCGCCGAGATCTCCCTGGAGCTCGAGGGGGCCGGCCTCCAGGTCGAGCGCCAGCACCACGAGGTCGGCACCGCCGGCCAGGCCGAGATCAACTACAAGTTCAACACGCTGCTCGCCGCGGCCGACGACCTGATGCTCTTCAAGTACATCGTGAAGAACGTCGCCTGGCGCAACGGCAAGACCGCGACCTTCATGCCGAAGCCGATCTTCGGTGACAACGGCTCGGGCATGCACGTCCACCAGTCGCTGTGGTCCGGCGGCGAGCCGCTGTTCTACGACGAGACCGGCTACGCGGGCCTCTCGGACACCGCCCGCTACTACATCGGCGGCATCCTGAAGCACGCCCCGTCGCTGCTGGCGTTCACCAACCCGACGGTGAACTCCTACCACCGCCTGGTCCCCGGCTTCGAGGCCCCGGTCAACCTGGTCTACTCGCAGCGCAACCGCTCCGCGGCCATGCGTATCCCGATCACGGGCTCCAACCCGAAGGCCAAGCGCGTCGAGTTCCGCGCGCCGGACCCGTCCTCCAACCCGTACCTGGCCTTCTCGGCGCTGCTGCTGGCCGGCCTCGACGGCATCAAGAACAAGATCGAGCCGGCCGAGCCGATCGACAAGGACCTCTACGAGCTGGCCCCCGAGGAGCACGCGGGCGTCCCGCAGGTCCCGACGAACCTCGAGGCCGTCCTCAAGGCTCTGGAGGAGGACAACGAGTACCTCCAGGCCGGCGGCGTCTTCACGTCCGACCTGATCGAGACGTGGATCGACTACAAGCGCACCCACGAGATCGCCCCGATCCAGCTGCGCCCGCACCCGCACGAGTTCGAGCTGTACTTCGACATCTAAGAAGCGGGGCGGCGCACCGAGTGTGCACCGCCCGGCCGATTCTCTGACTTGATGTCAGGACGCTGCGAGGGCCGCTACCCCATAGCCGGGAGCGGCCCTCGCCGGCGTCCAGGCTCTGTGCGGCGGGCGGTGCCCGGCCGGGGACCAGCCCCTGGGGTCAGGTCACGCGAGGTCGCGGGTTAGATTGCCGCCCAAACCTGTCCGGGACGAGAGTCGAGGGTGTCGTATGCGTCAGATTCCGGAATCCGCGCCGTCCGGCACGCGTGTCGACCGATGGCAGCAGATCTGGAGCCACCGCGAGCAACTGTTGAAGGTGGCGCGACGCCGGTCGACGAGCCCGCAGGACGCCGAGGACGCGGTGCACGAGGCCATGGCCAGGGCTGCTGAGCGGCCACACCTGGACGGCGACCGGCTCGGCGCGTGGCTGACCGCGGTCACAGTACGGCTGTGCGTCGATCAGCACCGGCAAGTCAGTCGGGACACGGGGATACGCCGGCGTGCCGGCTCCATGCTGACCGCGCCCAGCGCCGTACCGCACGAGGAAGTCGTATGCGACCACGCGGAGGCGTTGTGGCTCGCCCGTCAGGGCACCGCGCTGCCGGAGAACCAGCGGGTGGCGCTGCGGCTGAAGGCGCAGGACCTGGACGTGGCGCAGGTCGCCCAGCGGATGGGGCTGACGTACAAGGCTGCCGAGTCGCTGCTGGGGCGGGCGCGGCGAACGCTGCGGGCCGCACTGGCGGCGACGCTGGCCGCCGTGGCCGTGGGGCTGTGGCGGGGCCGGCCGCGTATCAACGGGGGTACGCCGACGGCTGTGTCCCCTGCCGTCCTGGCGTCCGCGGGAACCCTGATGCTGGCGGGGCTCGTCCTGATGTTGACTCCCGGAGCAGACGGAGGGCCCGCTTCTCGGCCTGATCGGGACGGGCGGTCGGACGTCGTGTTCGTGTCGTCCCCTGAAGAGCCGGGCGTGCGGCCCGCCGTCACTTCGGCCGCTGTCACCGGCCCAGAGCGTCCGGGAGTGCGTGCCGTTCCAGGGCTGGTGAGTCGGCCCGCCGGCGACTCGAACGGGGCGGAAGGGCCCGTCGGAGGTGGTGGCCCCGCACCCGACCAGGGGCCGCTACCCGGCGTGCCCGTCGCCGAGTTGCCGACGGTTCCGGCTGTGCCGACGCTGCCGCCCGTACCGCCCGTACCGCCCCTGCCCTCGGTGCCGACTCTCCCCGTACCGGCGCTCGAGCCGGGTGACGTCGTACAGCCGAACGCCGGTGTACCGGTGCTGCCCGACCCGTTGCCGTCGGTGACTCCGCCGGTCTTGCCGCTGGACTGATCCCGGCCCCGTCCCGTCCGCGCCCCACGCGCGCGAGGTACGGAAAAACTTCGGCTTCTTCGCGAGGGAGCTGCCACCCGACTCCGTAGAGCAGGTGACAGCACCAGTGCACCACCTGGTGCGGCAGAAGAAGCGGAGAGTTGATGGGACATACAAGCCATGGCAGACAGCAGCGCCGCCGTGCGCTGCTCGCGATACCGATCGCCCTTGTCTGCGCTCTGAGTGCCTCGACCGCAGGCACCTCGCCCGCCCACGCGGCGGCGGTCGAGGAGACGAGCATCGGCATGCGGTTCAACGACGGTCTGGACACCCGGCTCAGTGCCACGGCGTTCCGCGACGCGGCCCGCTCGGCCGGCTACACGGGCACCAGCCACACCGCCGGGCGCAGTGCGGACGACGCGTGGACGGACGGGCTGGACTCGGGTGTCTTCGCGCTGTTCGGGCACTCGAACGGCGGCATCTTCCAGACCCATGAGGGACCCTCGGACGACCAGGACTCGATCCTTGCCGCCGGCCGGACGCAGGACCTCGTGCCTGTCTACGCGAACCTGCGGTTCTTCACCGAGTACCTGCCGTACGCCGATGTCGACGACATGCGGCTGCTGATCCTCGCCGGCTGCTACTCCGCCCAGTCCGGGCAGCTCGGGAACTTCAACGAGGTCGCCGTCTCCCGCGGCATCGACTCGGCGATCAGCTTCTCCGGCCTGGTCATGTACCCGGCGACCGCCTCCGGCACGGCGGCCAGTACGACGAACTACTCCGGCAACTACTTCTGGAGCCGGTTCTCCTACCACGCCACCACGGGCGTCACCGTGTCCACCGCGCTCGCCCGGGCCCGTACCGACCTCGTCGCCAAGGAAGGTTCGGCGGGCGGATGGGACCGTTACGTGATCCAAGGCGCCGCGGCCGCCCCCGGCTCGGTCAAACTCAAGCCGGCGGGCGAGGGCGAGCCCTTGAACAGCCGCCTCGTCGCCACCCCGCGGTTCACCACCCCCGCCGCCCTGACACCGGTCGGTACGACCACCACGCAGGGCCCGGAGGGCGAGCCCCTCACCACCGTCGAGACCGCCGAGGGAGTCGAGTACCGGTCGGCCGCCGACGGCTCGCTGGTCGACCTCGTGGGCACCCCGACGACCGAAGGGGACGTACGGCTGGGCGCGGACGAGACCCGCGCCGCCGCGCAGGAGTTCGTCCAGCGCAATGTCGCCGGCTGGGACGGCAGCTGGCAGCTGGTGGCCGAAGAGCCGGTCAGCCATCTGGAGGGTGACGCCATCACTCTCCTGACGTGGCGCCCCGTGGGTGACGACGGGCACGCGGACGCGCGGCAGGTGACGGTCGAGACCGACCGCCGTACCGGAACCGTCACCTACCTGTCGACCACCCGGGGCGCGGCGGCCGGGAAGGCTTCAGCCTTCATGGTGGACCGCCACCAGGCGATCGACACGGCCCGCACCGCGATCGGCGACGACCGGGGCACCGCCACCGCCGTGGCCGACACCTGGAACGCCGACCGCTGGACGGTCACCGTCGACCGCGGCCTCACCGGCCGCCCCGGGGCCGAAATGCCGGACGTGGAGCGCGTCGAGATCGACGCCCGCACCGGCGATGTGCTGTCCCGCACCAAGAGCTGACGACACCGACACACCGGAGCAGACACTCCCATGAGACTTCGTTCCCTGACCATGTGGGCCGCGGCCACGGCCGGCTGCCTCACCCTCACCCTCCTGCCCGCCTCGGCAGCGAGTGCCCAGGCCACCGATGAACCGTCCCCGACGTCCGTCACGGTGACCGCCCCCCAGGTCCAGCCGAAGGTGACCCGGCTGCTGTTCGCCGTACCCCAGACCCTCGACGAGCTCAAGGTCTCTCTCGCCGGGCTCCAGCCGCTCCTGCTGCGCTACACCGGTGAGATCGGCGGAGGCGACCAGCCGGGCCCCGGTGTCCCCGCCGACCAGGCCGTCGAAAGCATGCGCGACAGCGTCGTCGGCCAGTACGGCGTGGAACCGCTGGTCTTCCTGGTCGTTGTGGACGGCGAGGTGCCCGCCGCGCAGCTCACGGCGCTCGGCCCGGTGCTCGCCGAGGCCAAGACCTTCGAGTCGGACTCCGCGTCCGTGGACCGCCTGCCCCTCGGCACCCTCGAACAGGCAGCCGACGCCACCCGGGCCAGGGAAGCCCTGCTGGGCCGCGGCGACGCCATGAAGGCGGCCGCCGAGGAAAGCCGCGAGGACGCGCCCTCGTCGTCATCGTCCTCCGTCGAGCAGCCGACGACCTCGGCGAGCATCTCGAACGCCTGGGCGCCGTCGTACGGGACCATGCGGGCGTACAACAATCCGTACGAGTCCCCCACGGACATGCCGCGCAAGTTCCGGCACTACCTCCGCTGGTCCTCCGCCAGCGACGTCGCCGCATTCGGTGACGACTTCGCGTACGAGCACAACATGTCGCTGTACAACACCGATCTGTGGGACCTCACCCGACCGTACTGCGCGGACAGCGCCTACACGGAGTTCTGGGCCGGCTGGTCGACCGGCTTCAAGTGGAACGCCGTGAAGTACGGCTGGAACTTCCCGAGCGCCGCCGCGGCCTACTGGGACTGGGACGACACCACCGACTCCTGCCAGAAGCTCGACTTCTCCGTCGGCATCGGCTACCCGAAGAAGCTCACCGCGGGAGTGGCGTACAACTTCTGGATCGCCGCCGAGCAGGGCAACAAGACCAGCTCCCCGTACGACCTGGGCGCCCAGAAGATCAGCAACGACTGCAACGACGTCGGCATGGAGCCGGGCAGCTCCTGCACGGGCCTGAACTACGAGCGGCCCGGTTCCGGAACCGAGCCGCTGGTCGGCAAGTCCCGCGGCTGGCGCGTGCCGAGCTGCGCGGACTGGGCACGGGGCGGCTCGCCCACCTACAAGGCGAACGGCGCCTACGACTGCCCCGCCAACCGCTGACGTCCGACCTTCGAGGATGATGCGCGCATGAACGCACACGAACACCCAGGCGCCGATCGCAGCCGCCTTCTCCGCAAAGCGGGCCTGGCGGGTGCGCTTCTGCTCGCCGTACTGGCCGCGGTGCTGTGGTTCGGGGCCAACGCCATCGGTGCCAAGCAGTGCATGGACGACGGCCATGGACTGCTTGTCGAAAGCGGCGTCACGTCCATAACCGAGCGGGGCTGCGAGGTCACGGTTCCGACCACCGCGGGCCGGGTCACCGGCCTGCTGCCCACGCTCAGCGAGCCGGTCGCGGGCACGGCACTGATTGCGGGACTGGCTGGTGCGGTACCGCCCAGCATCTGCCTCTGGCTGGCGACCCGGCGTCCGCGCTGACGCCCCTGTCCTCGGCGGGGGGCGCCCCGCCGCTCTCTTCGGAGAGCGGCGGGGTTTCGCGTTCGCGTTCGGGTCAGCGGCCGTAGCGGATCAGGGCGCGGACCATGCGGCAGGTGGTGTCGGACGGCGGGTGGATGCCGAGGCGCTCCGCCGTGTCGCGTATGGCTCGGTTGTGGGCGCGGGCGGTGTCGTAGACGCCCGAGTCGAGCAGGGCGATCGCCAGGCGCATGGCCTTGAGGCGGCGGTTGTGGTTGATGTACCACTCGCGCGGCAGACCCGCCGGCAGTGGCTTCTTCGTCAGCGGCTTCCAGGGTTCGAGGGACAGCGTCGTGAGCGCGGCAACAGCCATCGGCGACCTCCTGGTGCAAGGGGGTGGGGGCCCTCCCCGGGACCCTCACCTTCACCTACGATTTTAGTGGCCGGCACTGACAATCGTCCCTGGCCAGAAGGACTTTGAGCGGTTCGGCGCCGAGCGCGGGAGGGGGGTCGGGGGTACGGTGGCGGGCATGGAGATCTGGATCAATCCCGCCTGTTCGAAGTGCCGCAGCGCGGTGAACCTGCTCGACGCGGAGGGCGCCGAGTACACCGTTCGCCGCTACCTGGAAGACGTACCGTCGACCGACGAGATCCGGGAGGTGCTGGACCGGCTCGGGCTGGAGCCGTGGGACATCACCCGGACCCAGGAGGCGGCCGCGAAGGAGCTCGGGCTGAAGGAGTGGCCGCGGGAGGCCGCCTCCCGGGACCGCTGGATCGGGGCGCTGGCCGCGCATCCGAAGCTGATCCAGCGGCCGATCATCACCGCGGACGACGGCACGGCGGTCGTGGCGCGGACGGAGGAGGCCGTGCGGGACGCGTTGTCCCGCTGACGGTGTGCGGCATCTGTCAGTTGTCATCCGCCAGTCGTCATCGGTCAGCCGTCGTCGGACGGTTGTCATCGGATGGTTGTCATCGGATGGTTGTCATCGGATGGTTGTCATCGGTCAGCCGCGATCTGCCGGGCGTCATCCGTTCAGGAACCGGGCGATCCGGGCGTTCATCTCCTCCGGTGCCGCGATCGGCAGCGTGTGGTGCGTGGCGCCCGGCAGCGTCGCCGTTTCCAGGGTGGGGACGAGGCCGTGCGCGCGGGTCGCGAGCTTTCGGATGTCATGGGCCTTGCTCCGTTCGGCGAGGAGCAGCAGAGTCGGCGGCGTCAGGCCGCGCAGCTCGGCGGGGGTCGGGCGAGGGCCGGTGACCGGGCGGGTGGTGGGGAAGCCGGCGGTGAGGCCGTCGAGGCGTACCCAGTCGGGGTCGAGGGACGCACCGCTGGTCTCCCACTTCAGGAAGGAGCGGTTCCGGTCCGGGGTGGGGAGCAGCAGCATCGGCAGGGCGCGGAGCAGGAAGCGGGGGCTGAAGCCGGTGAAGCAGTTCGTCGGGTCGAGGAGGACGAGCCGGTGGACGCGGTCCGGGGCCGTGAGCGCGTGGGTGAGGGCGATCCAGGCTCCGTAGGAGTGGCCGCAGAGGCTGGCGGTGTGCAGGCCGAGGCCGTCGAGGAGTGTGTCGAGCCAGTGGGTCAGGTCGGCGGCGGTCTTCAGGGGCCGGTCGCCGGGGATGCTGCGGCCGGGTTCGCCGATGAGGTCGGCGGCGTGGACGCGGTGGGTGCGGCCGAGGTGGGCGGCGGTGGCGTACCAGACGGTGGAGGTGGCGCCGCCGCCGGGCAGCAGGAGGAGGGGCGGTCCGTTCTCAGGGCCGTAGCTGTGGAGGTGGGTGGTGCCGTAGGGCGTGGCGATGTCGGAGTGGGTGGTGCCGGTGGGCCACTTGGCGAGGACGGTGTCGTACGCGGTGAAGAAGTCGCTGGTGGGCATCGCGGGCATGGGGGTGCCTCCCAAGACGAATGGCTCGCTGGGCAATAATCTCGCTGAGCGAGATGTTACAGACGCGGGTGGAAGGAAGGTGGGTCTTTTGTCCGAGGGATCGGAACGGGGATCCGAGGAGGGGCCCGAGCGGGAGATCTTTCATCTGCTCCGGGCCGTCACGGTCGAGTACGGGCTGCGCCAGGCCGAGTTCGCGAGCGAGAACGGTATGCACGCCACAGATGTACGCGCGTTGATCTGCCTTCTGGACGCCGAGCGGGCCGGCGTCGAGGCCACTGTCGGGTGGCTGGGCGGGCAGCTCGGGGTTAATTCGGCCGGTACGACGGCGGTGATCGACCGGCTGGAGCGGCTCGGGTATCTCGCGCGGGTGCGTGACGTGCGCGACCGGCGGCGGGTGCTGTTGCGGGTGGAGGACCGGGCCAAGGAGCTGGGCTGGGCGCATTTCGGCCCACTCATCGACGGCACGGTCGCGCTGCTGAAGGGCTTCGACGACGGTGAGGTCGCCGCCGTGCGGCGCTTCCTGTCAGGCGTGCTGGGCCTCATGGCGGGCGCGAAGGACGACAGGTAACGGGGGGTGGGGGTTGTGGGCGGGGACGTGTACCGGTCGGCCTTGTGGGGGGTGGCCGGCAATCCGGGGCTCTCGTGGCGGCTGCTGCTGAGGCTGGTCGGCTGTGACGATCCGGAGATCGTCGGACGGGTGGCCGGCCGGCACGACCTGCCGCGAGCCGTTATGGAGCGGCTGGTCGCCCATCCGTCTGCCCGGGTGCGGGGGTGCTTCGCGGAGAACGGGCAGGCGGATCCGGCGCTGCGTGCCCGCCTGGTCGACGATCCGTCGGTGAAGGTGCGGGCGGCGCTGGCTGAGGGACCGGAGCCCGTTCATCGGCTCGCGCGGGGGCGGGCGCCGCGGCCGCTGCCCGATGCGGTGTACGCGCGGCTTCTGGAGGACCCCGAGCCACTGGTCAGGGAGTGTCTGCTGGCGTCGTGGTCCGTGCCGGGGCCGTTTCTGGCGTCGCTGGCCGGGCATCGGGACGCGGCGGTGCGCCGGGCGGCGTTCCGTGGCTGGGCCGAGGTGCCGGAGAGCGTACGCGTGGCGCTGCTCGACGACCCCGACGCGGAGGTGCGGCGGCTGGCGGCGCTGCGGTTCTGCGGCCGGGACGCGCGGCTGACGGCCGAGCTGGTCGCCGCGGGGGTGGCGGAGGCGGCGCGCCGGGGGCTGCTCGGGCGGGAAGACGCGGAGCGGCTCGTGGCCGAGGACGTATCTGCGGTGGAGCTCGCCGCCAATCCGTCCCTGCCGGCGGATCTCGTGGAGCGGCTGGCGGTGCATCCGGACCCGGAGGTGCGGCTTCAGGTCTCGTTGCGGCCCGAGTTGAGTGAGGAGCGGCGGGCGGCGGTGGACTGGGAGTTGGGTTCGAGGCGGCAGGTCGAGGTGGAGTGGGTACGGGCGGGGGCGGCCGATGGGCGGGTGCTGCGGCGGGCCGCGGAGTCCGGGCATGTGGCGCTGCGCCGGGAGGCCGCGTCGAGTCCGCTGCTGCCGTCCGATCTGGTCGCCGCGCTGGCGGAGGACGAGGATTTCGAGGTGCGCCGGCGGTTGGCGGTGCACCATCCTCAGGCTCCGGTCGAGGCGTTGATGGGTGTGTACGAGTGGCTCGGTGGCACGTTCTCGGCGTGGATGGCGACGGACCATCCCAATTTTCCGCGTGCCGGGCTGGCCGCACGGTACGGGGATGACGAGCGTCCGGCGTACCGCGTGCTGGCGCTGCGTGATCCGGAGGCGGGGCCGGAGCTGGTGGAGCGGCTGAGCCGGGATCCGGAGCCTGTGGTGTGGAACGAGGCCGTGCGGGATCGGCGGCTGCCGGTGGCGCGGCTGCGGGAGTGTCTGGGTGTTCCTGGTCTGGCCGCGGGCGCGGGGGCCAATCCGGCCCTCTCGGAGGAGGATGCGGCGGCTGTGCTGGACGAGGCGGGGGTTGCGGCGTGAGTGGTGGCGAAACGGGTGGCATGGCGAGCGGCACCGTGAACGGGCTGGGGAGGGTGCGGGATCCGGCCGTACGGGCCGGACTGGCGGGTTGGGTGGGGTTGCGGGAGCGGCTGTTCTGATACGAATCCTGGCGTGGCAGGTACGTGGATCGATGTGGCCGAGGCGCTGGGCGCCGATCTGCATCTGGAGCTGACGGGGTCGGGCAGCCGGCGGGCGGTGCTGATGCGGGCGCTGCGGGAGGCGGTGAGCAGTGGGCGGCTGGCGCCGGGGACGCGGTTGCCGCCGTACCGTTCGCTCGCGGCCGATCTGGGGATCGCGCGGAACACGGTCGCCGACGCGTATGCGGAGCTGGTCGCCGAGGGGTGGCTGACGGCGCGGCAGGGGTCGGGGACGCGGGTGGCGGAGCGGGTGGCTCCGCTGGGTCCGGGTCGTCCTGGCGGTCCGGCGGGAGTGGCGCGTACAGAGGGGCGGGGCGGCCCGGCGCGTGGGGTGGAGCGGGGGGCCGGGGTCCGGTTCGATCTGGTGCAGGGGAAGCCGGATCCGTCGTCGTTTCCGCGTACGGCGTGGTTGGCGTCGGCGCGGCGGGCGCTGGCGGTGGCGCCGGCGGAGGCGTTCGGGCCGGGGGATCCCCGGGGACGGGTGGAGCTGCGGCGGGCGCTGGCGGGGTATTTGGCGCGGGTGCGTGGGGTGCGTACGGCTCCGGAGCGGATCGTGGTGTGTTCGGGTACGGCGCATGCGCTGCGGTTGCTGGCGCGGGTGGTGGGCGGGCGGTGGTCGGTGGAGGCGTATGGGCTGCCGTTCCATCGGTCGTTGGTGGCTGAGGCGGGCGTGGCGACGGTGCCGGTGGGGGTGGATGAGGAGGGTGCGCGGGTCGGGGAGGTGCGGGGGCGCGCGGTGTTGTTGACGCCGGCGCATCAGTTTCCGACGGGTGGGCCGCTGGGGCCGGAGCGGCGGGCGGCGGTGGTCGCCTGGGCGGGACGGTCGGGTGGGCTGGTGTTGGAGGACGATTACGACGGGGAGTTCCGGTACGACCGGCAGCCGGTGGGGGTGGTGCAGGGGTTGGATCCGGAGCGGGTGGTGCTGATGGGTTCGGTGAGTAAGAGCCTGGGAACGGCGCTGCGGCTGGGGTGGATCGTGTTGCCGGAGGGGTGGGTCGATGAGGTGGTGGCGGCGAAGGGCGTGCGGGAGCAGTACGCGTCGGTGGTGGATCAGCTGACGCTGGCGGATTTCGTGGAGTCGGGGGCGTACGACCGGCATGTGCGGCGGATGCGGCAGGGGTATCGGCGGCGGCGCGATGTGCTGGTGGGGGCGTTGGCGGAGCGGGTGGGGGTGCCGGGGGTGCGGGTGACGGGGATCGCGGCGGGGCTGCATGCGGTGGTGGAGTTGCCGGCGGGGAGTGAGGGGCGGGTGGTGGAGTTGGCTGCTGCGCGGGGGCTCGCGGTGGAGGGGCTGGGGGCGTTTCGGCATCCGGCTGCGGTGGGTGTGGGGCCGGACGGGCTGGTGGTGGGGTATGCGACGCCGCCGGAGTACCGGTATGGGGAGGCGGTGGACGCGCTGTGTGACGTACTACGGGATGCGTTGTGACCCGTGTGATGTGAGGGGCAGTTGAGACGATCCGGCTTGCTACCCGTACGTAGGGGCACACGGAACCGATCCGGCCGCTTATCGCGCCGGGGACAGGAGCCACACGTGTCACGCAAGAGGATGTTGAGCCGGAAGAAGAAGATCGCGCTGCTGGTGGCGGGTGCGGCGCTGGCGGGTGGTACGGCGGTGCTGATGACCGGGACGAGTCAGGCGTCGGTGGCGTGTGACGGTCTGGCCACCGCGCTCGCCAACAACGAGCGGTTCATCGCTGATCAGCGGGCCAATCCGGATGCGTTGTCGGAGGCGCGGATCGCCAATCGGCAGGCGGTGATCGAGGAGATCCGGCGTAAGCAGGCGGCGTCGGGGTGCGCGGTGGGGGCCGGGTCTGGGGGCGGGGCGGGGGCGGAGCCACCGGTGGTGGTGGATCCGCCGGTCTCGGCGCAGCCGCCGGCGGGGCAGCCGGACCCAGGCGCCGGCGGTGCGGGTGGCCCCGGGGGCGCGGGGGGTGATGTCACCGGTGACGTGGTGTGTGCGGGGTCGACGGTCACACTCTCCGGCGAGGGTGGCGCCCCGGCGGCGTCGAGCAACCAGTTCCCTGTGGGCACGCGTCTGAAGGTGACCAATCTCGACAACGCGAAGTCGACGACGGTCGAGGTCACGTCGGTGTCGGGGAGCTGCGTGCTGTTGAACGACGCGGCGTTCGAGCAGGTCCGCGAGCCGGGGAAGTTCCTGATCCGTAAGGCCCGGATCGAGCGGGTCGGGTAGCCGCCGAGGCGTGGGAGGGGCGTGCCGGCCGGCGCGCGTACGGTGACATTGCACGTCGGCCCGGCACCACGGCCCGGCACCACGGCCCGGCACCGCGGGAAAAGCGGTGGCGGGCCGTGCAATGTGGGGTGTTACGTTTTCCTGGCCGGCCGCGGGACTCCGGCGCGACTTCCGGGACTTGCTTGTAACGCAGTGTTTTCGCTGTTCGCGCCCCCATTCCCCGGCCGGCGCCACATTTCGCGGGCGCATACGGGGGCGCGGCATCATGACCGAGACGTACGCCGATCTGATCGCGGCCGAGGACGTCCTGCTCTTCGTGAACTCCGCCGTCACGTCCACGGGGCAGCGGGAGTTCCGTTCGGACGCCTATGAGCAGCGGCTGTCGCTGGCGTTCGTGCACGAGTACGTACGGGTCAACTACCGCCCTGTGTACGCCGCTTCGCTTGCGCTCGACATCAACGACCACAACGCGGCGCGGATCGTGACGCAGTTGCTGCGGACGGCCGGTGAGGCCGATGCGGAGCAGAAGCGGGTGGAGGGGCGGCTGATCGCGGCGCGGTTGGCGGTGCTGCCGCCGCAGCGGGTGTACCGGATCTTCCGTGAGCTGCGGGCGGCGGGGGTGAACAACCGCCGGACGCGTGCGATCGTCCGTGACTGGCTCGCCGCGCGGGCGGATCTGGCGCATGACGCGGTGAAGTACCGGCCGGGCCTGAAGGCGGCGGCCCGGCACGCCCATCTCCCGCTCGACCGGGGCGAGTTGGGGGATTTCCTGTTCGCTCCGGGGCGCCGGGTGCGGTATGAGCACCGGTTCCTGGACGCGTACCGCCGGGCCCACTACGAGCAGGCGGCCCTCTACGAGCTGCCGTTCACGGTCGCGGAGGGGTTCGCGGCGCGGCACGGGGTGGAGCGGAAGGTCTTCCTGGAGCGGATCGCGCCTCGGATGACGCGGCTGGAGCGGTTGCGTTCGGGGCGGGCGGCGGACGCGGATCTGGCGGTGATGCCGCTGACGCGGCTGGCGTTGTATGTGCTGTCGCTGGGGTTCGAGGAGCGGGTGGCGCGGCGGGCCGAGCTGACGGGGGCGTTGCGGGCGGCCGCGCGCCGGGCGGCGGGGCCGTATGCCGGGACGTGGGGCCGGGTCGCGGCCGTCCTGGACGACAGTTATTCGGCGTCGGGGTCGGGGGTGAAGCGGCGGCGACCGCTGGCAGTGGCACTGGGGTGTCACTTTCTGCTGGAGGCGCTTGCGAGGTCGTACGTTCCGTGGTGGACGTCGGGTGCGCGCGATCCGTTGCTGGTCCGGCCGTGGGGGCCGACGCCGCTGGGTGTGCGGATCGTGGATGCGCTGGAGGCGGCGCCCGAGCGGCTGGTGATCGTCTCCGACGGCTGGGACAACGCGCCGCCGGGGCTGGCGGGCGAGGTGCTGCGGGTGTGGCGTACGCGTCTGGACCGGGAGCGGCGGACCAGTGTGGTGCATGTGAACCCGGTATACGACGCCGATGGTTTTGATGTGCGGCGGCTCGCGCCGAGTGTGCCGACGGCCGGGATCCGGGATGCGGAGGATCTGCCGGCGCTGGTGGAGATCGCGCAGTTCGCGGAGGGCCGGACGGGGCTCGGGGAGCTGCGGGCGTATCTGGACCGGCGGGTGGAGTTGTTCTTGAAGGGGGTGCGGGTGTGAGCCGGATCGATCTGACCGGGCTGCGGGTGCTGCCGGCGCAGGTGTGGGGCGGGATCCGGCTGGTGCCGCTGGTGCGGGAGGAGCCGGTGGCGGGGCTGCGTCTGCACCGGGAGGTGTACGGCGGGGGCGCCGGGTTCGACGGCGTGGGCGGCGGGCTGGGCGTGGTGGACGTGGGGGACGGTACGTCGTACGCCTCGTACATTCCGCATGGCTTCGTCGCCGACTGGTCGCACGCCGAGGACCGGGACGGGAGGGGTGGGGGCGGCGGTGGGGGCGAGTCGGCGGCGTACGGTACGCGGCTCGGTGACATGTCACACCACTGTGTGCCGGTGCGCCGCCACCACCGGATGGTGAAGCGGGTCCGTAACGCGAAGCGGGCCGAGAGCCGGCTGCGGTTCCTTCCCCTGCATCTGGCGCTGGAGGGGTATTTGGCGTTGCACTTCGGCGGCCCGTCCATGGTCTGGGACGAGTGGTCCCAGCAGGCGCTGCGCCAGGGTCTGTCGCCGCGCGCGGAGGACGCGTACGCGGGGTGGGAGGTGCGGGGTCTCGGAGAGGCGCTGCGGGTCTTCGAGATCCATCCGGGGCAGTGCGGTGTGATGGTGTACGCCGGTGATGCGCTGGCGGCGGCGTTCGTGGTGCCGCACCCGGAGGACTACCGCGTGCTGCATCCGACGCTGGTGCAGGACCTGTACGGGGAGCTGGTGCACCAGTACGCGTGGTTCGGGGCGCCGGTGCCGGAGTTCAGGGCCGGGATCCGGGACACGTACGTACGCTCACTGGCCGATCTGCGGGCGGCGGCCGAGGAGCAGAGCCGGGCCTGGGCGGCGGCGCACGACGCGGTGATGGCGCGGGATCTGCTGGAGACGCCGTACGCCTTCGAGCGGGTGTACCGAATGGGTGGTGTCCGGGGGGCGGGGGCGGATTTCACGTTGTACCGCTTCCTGCCGCCGTTCCAGCGGGGCGGGCGGGAGCAGCACATCGGTGAGGTGATCATGGACCGGAAGGGCCGGGCGGCGTACCTGAAGACGTTCCGGCTGTCGGAGAACCAGGTCCGGCGGGGGTATCTGCTGCGGAGTCTGGCGGATCACGACTGGCATCTGGGGCGGACGGCGCAGGCCCTGGGCAGCAGCTACGCCGAGGTGGTGCGGCGGATCCGGGCGGCGGGCTTCGGTTCGCTGCTGGACGCGCATGTGGTCGCACGGCGCACACGGGAAACACAGGAAAGCTGAGTAACACGGGGTTCACAGTCGGGCAACGGCCGGGAAATCCCGTGTTGCGAAGCTGCGCCCATACCGCGTACCCGCCGCGCACCATCGCGTACCCGCACCGTACGCACCCGGCGCAGTACCCCGCAGCACCGCAAAGGATGAGGCCCCCGTGACCTACAAGGCTGAGTACATCTGGATCGACGGCACCGAGCCGACCGCGAAGCTTCGCTCCAAGACGAAGATCCTCGCCGACGGGGCGGAGCTGCCGATCTGGGGCTTCGACGGTTCCAGCACGAACCAGGCCAAGGGCCACGCCTCCGACCGGGTGCTCAAGCCGGTCTTCACCTGCCCGGACCCGATCCGTGGCGGCGACGACGTGCTGGTGCTGTGTGAGGTCCTCAACACGGACATGACGCCGCACGAGTCGAACACGCGGGCCGCGCTGGCCGAGGTCTACGAGAAGTACGCCGCGCAGGAGCCGATCTTCGGTATCGAGCAGGAGTACACCTTCTTCGACGGCGAGCGCCCGCTCGGCTTCCCGGTGGGCGGCTTCCCGGCCCCGCAGGGCGGCTACTACTGCGGTGTCGGCTCGGACGAGATCTTCGGCCGTGACGTGGTCGAGGCGCACCTGGAGAACTGCCTGAAGGCGGGTCTGGGCATCTCCGGCATCAACGCCGAGGTCATGCCGGGCCAGTGGGAGTTCCAGGTGGGTCCGCTGGCGCCGCTGGAGGTCGCCGACCAGCTGTGGGTGGCGCGCTGGCTGCTGTACCGCACGGCGGAGGACTTCAAGGTCTCCGCGACGCTGGACCCGAAGCCGGTGAAGGGCGACTGGAACGGCGCGGGCGCGCACACCAACTTCTCGACGAAGGCGATGCGCGAGGGCTACGACGCGATCATCACGGCGTGCGAGTCGCTGGGTGAGGGCTCGAAGCCGCTGGACCACGTCAAGAACTACGGCGCGGGCATCGACGACCGTCTGACGGGCCTGCACGAGACGGCCCCGTGGGACCAGTACAGCTACGGCGTCTCGGACCGCGGCGCGTCGGTCCGTATCCCGTGGCAGGTCGAGCAGGACGGCAAGGGTTACATCGAGGACCGGCGCCCGAACGCGAACGTGGACCCGTATGTGGTGACGCGTCTGCTGGTGGACACGTGCTGCGAGGCGCTGGAGAAGGCCGGCCAGGTCTGATCGGTTCGCTGCCGTTGGGGAGGGGCGTTCCGCCGGGATTCCGGCGGGGCGCCCCTCCTCCGTTTCAGGAGTTTCCGGCCCGTATGCTCTCGGGGACCAGTACGGCCTTCGCTCACCCGATCGGTGGGCACGCGAGGTGATGCAGCAGTGGTAGAAGCCGGTCGGCGGGATACGGGCCCCCTGGGCACCGTGTTGGTGATCATTCCGACGTACGACGAAGCCGAGAACATCGAGTCGATCATTTCTCGGGTTCGGGCGTCGGTGCCCGAGGCGCATGTTCTCGTCGCCGACGACAACAGCCCGGACGGTACGGGGAAGATCGCCGACAAGGTCGCGGGCGACGACGACCACGTCCACGTGCTGCACCGGAAGGGCAAGGAGGGCCTGGGGGCGGCCTATCTCGCCGGGTTCCGGTGGGGGATCGAGCGTGGGTACGGGGTGCTCGTGGAGATGGACGCGGACGGGTCGCACCGGCCCGAGGAGCTGCCGCGGCTGCTCGACGCGCTGCCCGGGGCCGATCTGGTGCTCGGGTCGCGGTGGGTGCCGGGGGGCAGTGTCGTGAACTGGCCCAAGTCGCGGGAGTTTCTGTCGCGGGGCGGCAGCCTCTACTCGCGGCTGATGCTGGGCGTGCCGATCCGGGACGTGACGGGCGGCTTCCGGGCGTTTCGCCGGGAGACGCTGGAGGGTCTCGGCATGGACGAGGTCGCTTCGCAGGGGTACTGCTTCCAGGTCGACCTTGCGTGGCGCACGGTGAAGGCGGGCTTCCGGGTGGTGGAGGTGCCGATCACGTTCGTGGAGCGGGAGCGGGGCGACAGCAAGATGAGCCGGGCGATCGTGGCTGAGGCGCTGTGGCGGGTCACGGCGTGGGGTGTGGGGAGCCGGGTGAAGGCGCTCACGGGCCGCCGCTGACCCCCTTCACTGCCTTGTGTTTGTGATGACCGACGGCCCCCGTCCGCTGTGTATGCGCGGGCGGGGGCCGTCGGCGGTCAGTGGGCGGGGCCGGCGAGGACCGGGGCCGCGGGCTCGGTGCGTACGGGCTCCGTACGGACGGGCTCGGTGGCCTGGTCGCGGTGGGCCGTCAGCCGCTGGAGGAGCAGGGGCAGGCCGAGGACCACGACGAGCCAGACGCTGACCATGAGGCGGTCGCTCTCGCTGGCGACGGGGTGGGCGATGACCGCGGCGACGCCGGTCGAGGCGACGGCCAGGACGGTCCAGCCCAGGGCGGCGCTGCGGCGGAACAGTCCCCACAGGCCGAGGCCGAGGGCCACGAACAGCCAGGGGGCGCGCGCCTGTTCCTGGAGCCACTGGACCCAGAAGTTGCTGTTGAGTTCGATCAGCAGGCCCCAGGGGTCTGCCACGTCACGCCGGGCGAAGTGGCCGGTGAAGGTGTCCTGGAGGGTGTCGGTGCTGCCGGGCAGCTGGTAATGGGCGCTGAGTGCGGCCACGCCCGCGGCGCAGGCCAGCGAGAGGGTGAGCAGCAGGGCGGTGCCGCGGTGGCGGGTGCCGGCGATCCACAGCAGGCAGATGAGGGCGGCGGCGGCGAGGGCGGCGCCGATGACGAGGAAGGTCGAGTACTTCACCGCCGTGCCGAGGATCAGCGAGCCCGCGAGCATGATCGTTCCTGCGGTGGCGCGGCGCTGGAGCAGCCACCAGGCGCCGAGGAGGACGCCGGTGGTCGCGGCGAGGGCAGGGCCTTCGGTGATCGGGTAGCCGCCCCACCAGCCGAGCGGGCACAGGTAGTAGAGGGCCTGGCCGGCCAGGGCGATCCTGGCGGGGGCTCCGGTGGCGCGCAGCAGCAGGTAGGCGAGGAGGCCGCCCAGGGCGGTGAAGAGGACCGAGGTGGCGACCAGTCCGGCGTTGACGCCGAGGACGGCGACGAACGGGGCGGCCAGGACGGGATAGCCGGGCCGGGTCTCGAAGATCTGCTGGTAGCGGGGGCTGGGCGGGGCGAAGCTCTTGTTGGGCAGCTGCGCGACGCACTGGGCCTGTCGCTCGCCGTGGGGGCGTCCGCCGTTCTTGGCCAGGGCGAGGGGGTTGCGTTCGGTGAGCCGTACGTCCCGGCGGGCCTGGTCGCCGCAGAGGGCCTTCTTCGCCTCGGCCGCGGCGTCCTTGCGGGAGTCGCCGAGTACTTCGAGGGTGGCGCGTGCGTAGAAGTAGGCGTCGTTGGAGGGCAGGAGGGCCGGTTTGCCGACGATCTGGAGGAGTACGTATGCCACGGCGATCAGCGCCGGGAGGATCCATCTTCGGGTTCGGCGTATGCCCTGGGACCGGTGGGTCCGGGCGTGCCCCCTGTGGTCGCCTTCGGCGCATATGGGAGCGGCGTCGAGGCTGGTGGGACTGGTCACGACCGAGCATATTAACCTACCAAATCACGGTGTCATTTCCGTCAGTCGGTTGTTTGTCGGGCATGTCGGACTCCAGGTGCGACGACCGCAGTGAGTCGACGGAGCGTCAAGTTCCTGCCAAGACCCGGGCCGTCCCCGAGAGAGCCCTGCTCAAGCGGGCGAACGTCTGATTGAATGGGGACATGGCAAGCCTCCAGAACACCACCGCGACGGGTCGTAGCGACCTTGAGCCGTTCTGGCCTTCCCGTCAGCACCACGACTTCGACCGGGTGTGTTGCCGCGCGATGAACGCGCCGGCCCTCTAAAGCCCGATCGACACCGTCGATCCCGCGGCCTTCGGCCGACGCGCAAGACGTTCCTGCGTCCGTCCCTTCGCGCGAAAGAGCTGACCTCCCATGGCCAATGCCCGAACCCGAACCTTGCCCGCTCCCGCCACCGCCCTGCCCTCCCCCGGCCGGCACCGGCTGCGTGCCGTCGACCGTGACGAGGTGGTCGATGTCGCCGACTTCCTTCCGCCGGGGGCGACCTGGCTGCCGGCGCCGCAGCACGCCCTGCCCACCCTGCCGGGGCAGCCGCCGATGATCGGCTACCTGGTGCTCGTACCGGCCGATCAGCAGCCGCCCGTACAGGCCACCCCGGCCGCGGTCGGCGACGAGGGCGGGGAGGGCGGGCCGGTGGTGATCGACAGCGCGCAGCGGACCGCCGTCGCGGACGGGCAGCCGCTGGATCTCACGTACCTGGAGTTCGAGCTGCTCGCGCATCTCGTGGCGCATCCGCATCGCGTGCACACCCGCGACCAGCTGGTGACCACGGTGTGGGGGTACGGACACGTGGGCGACGGGCGGACCGTCGACGTCCATGTGGCCCGGCTGCGGCGGAAGCTGGGCGCCGAGCACCGCCATACGATCCAGACCGTACGGCGGGTCGGCTACAAGTACGCGCCCTGAGACGAGACCAAAGCCGAGGGGAGGCCGGTGGATCACCGGCCTCCCCTTTTGTCACGCCGTGACCGTTACGCCTTGGCGCGGGCCCTGGCCACCAGGCCCAGGGCGATGTCGCCCGCCAGGAACACCAGCAGGCTGATGCCCAGCATCGGGATGAACCAGCCGATCAGGGCCGTCGCCGCCGCCAGCGGCAGCAGGGCCGTGACCGGAAGCTTGCGCCACGCCCCGCGGCCCACCGGCCGGCCGGCGGAGAAGGTGCGCTCCTTGGTGGGGCGGCGCAGCCACCACATGCGGTAGCCCCAGACGATCAGCAGGATCAGGGCGGCGGCGAGCGCGGCCAGGGCGAGCTGGTTGAACAGGCCCAGGAAGACGCCCATGTGGGCGTCGATGCCGAAGCGGGTGAGCTGGGCGAGCAGCGGGTAGTCCGCGAACCGCAGGGTGTCCATGACCTTGCCATCGGCCGGGTCGATCGCCGCCGAGTCCAGGTGGACCGGGAAGGTGGCGTCGGTCTCCTTGACGACGTAGCCCTTGCCCTCGCTGGGCAGGACGACGGACATCTTGCCGTCGACGCCGACGGCGCGGGCCGCCTCGACGGCCTTGTCGATGCCCACGTCCGGCCCCTTGGGGGCCGGCGTGTGGTGGCCGCCGCCGTGGCCCTCGTGCTCGGAGGCGCCGGCGTCGCCGCCGATGCTCGCCGAGACCGTGGGGGTGGCGCCGCCGAGCTGGCCGCGGACCGCGTCGATGTTCTCGCCCGCGTACTTCGACCAGGTCAGGCCGGTCGCGGAGAGGATGAGGAGACCGGCCACGGCCCACAGGCCGACGGTGCCGTGCCAGGAGAGGGTGCGGCGGCGGGACTTGGGGCCGCGCTCGGGTACGAACAGGCGGCGCTTGGCCGAGCGCCTGCGGCCGAGCCACAGGAGCAGGCCGCCCAGGGCGACGACCCACAGCCAGCTGGCGGCGAGTTCGCTGTAGTTGCGGCCGAGGTCACCGAGGTGCAGATCGCGGTGGAGTTCGTCGAGCCAGGTGCGCAGCGGCAGGGCGCCGGAGCTGCCGTAGCTGGGGAGCTGTCCGCGGACCTCCGCGGTGTACGGGTCGACGAAGACGGCGAGGGACTTGCCCTCCTCGACGTCGGGGTCGGCCATCAGGACGCGGGTGGTGGCGCCGTCCTCGGAGGAGGGCCAGACGGCGGTCACGGTGCCGTCGGGGTTGGCCTTGCGGGCGGCCTCGACCTGCTCGGAGAGGGGCAGGACGCGGTCGCCGACGGGCACCTCCAGCTCATGGCTGTAGATGATCTTCTCGGCCTGGAAGGAGAGGGCGTAGAGGAGGCCGCTCGCGGCGGCTATGAGCAGCAGCGGAGCGATGAGCAGGCCCGCGTAGAAGTGGAGGCGCAGCAGGAGCGGGCGCAGGGCGCTCCAGGTGGAGGGCCGGCCGGCCTGGGCGGCCTCGGCGGCCTCCCGTTCCGTGTCGGTCCGGGTGTCGGCTGCCCGTACGGGGTCGTCGATGGCCATCGTGGTCCTAGGTGTCGGCGTAGACATGGGGAAAGCGGCCCCCAGAGGTCAGATGTGCGCTCCGAGGACCGTGACATGGGGGACGGCGGGTACGGGCGGGCCGCGCCGGGAGAGGCTGTGGGCGAGGACGACGCCGTGGTGGCGTCGGACGGTACGGGTACGGGGGCGCGGCGGCCGGGGGGCGGCGGGCAGGCGGACGGCCGTGAGCAGCAGGCGTAGCGGGGTGAAGGCGAACTGGGCGACGGCGTGGGCGAGGGTGAAGAACGCCGCCTCGCCGCGGGCGAGCCACAGTCCGCAGACGGCGCCGGCCAGGACGTGGGCGGCGAGCATGCCGGTGGAGCTGTGGCCCGCCATCGCCGCCACGTGCGCGTCCGCGGACATCGTCATGGACGGGTCCATGGGACTGTGCGGGTCCGCCGGGTGGTGCGCGGGGATCGCGGCGTGGCTCCGGCCGCCGGAGAAGATCAGGTGGAGTGCGCCCTGTACGGCGAGGAGGCCGGTGGCGATGGGCAGGGCGCCGCGGCGGCGGCCGGAGGCGAGCCAGGCGAGGGCGCCGGTGACGGCGAAGGCGAGGAGGAGCGGGCCGGGCGGGACCTGATGCCCAGACAGGAACGAATGCCCCATCGCGGCCAATGTGACGCACACCGCCGCGAAAAGTGCGGCTCGCAAGGCGCGTATCGGCGAGCGGGCATCGGTCATGGTGCGCACATCGTGCCACTACGGTTCCGGCCACGGGAGCCCCGCCCCCACCGGTGCCATACACGTATCTCCCCCGCACCACCTTGGCGATCTTTCCGCTCCTGGCGATTCCCCTGACAGCCAAATCCCGCCACAGCGCGGCCCCATGGGGGCACAGTCGCCTCATGAGACTTCTGATACTGGGTGGGACGGAATTCGTGGGGCGCGCGGTGGTGGACGCGGCGCTCGCCAGGGGCTGGGAGGTGACGGTCTTCCACCGGGGCCGTCATGAGCCGCCGGCCGGGGTGCGGGCGCTGCTCGGGGACCGCACCGCGCCGGAGGGGCTCGCGGCGCTCGCCGAGGGAAGCTGGGACGTCGTCGTCGACACCTGGTCGGCGGCGCCCTCGGCGGTACGGGACGCGGCGCGGCTGCTCGCCGGCCGGGTCGAGCGCTACGTGTACATGTCGAGCCGGTCCGTGTACGCGTGGCCCGTGGCCGCCGGTCTCGACGAGAACGGCCCGCTGGTCGAGGGGTCCGCGGACGCGGGGGACGTGCCGTACGCGGAGGCCAAGCGGGGCGGCGAGCTGGCGGCCGTCGACGCGTTCGGCGCGGACCGCACGCTGCTGGTGCGGGCGGGGCTCATCATCGGGCCGTACGAGAACGTGGGCCGGCTGCCCTGGTGGCTGAACCGGATCGCGCGCGGCGGTCCCGTCCTCGCTCCGGGCCCGCGTGAGCTGCCGGTGCAGTACGTGGATGTACGGGACCTCGCCGAGTGGACGCTGGATGCGGCCGAGGCGGGGCTGTCGGGTCCGTACAACGTGGTGTGCCCGCGCAGCCACGCCACCATGGGCGAGCTCCTGGAGAGCTGTGTGGAGGTCACGGGCCCGTCCGTCACGGGCTCGGCGGCGGAGCTGCGGTGGACCGCGCCGGAGGTGATCCTCGCGGCGGGGGTGGAGCCGTGGTCCGACCTGCCGGTGTGGCTTCCGCCGGGCGAGATGCACGACGCGATGCACGCCGGGGACGTGTCCAAGGCGGTCGCGGCCGGGCTGCGGTGCCGGCCGGTGGCTGAGACGGTCGCGGAGACCTGGGCGTGGCTGGTGTCGCTGGGCGGGGTGGCGCCGCAGCGGCCGGACCGGCCGTCGGTCGGGCTCTCCGCGGAGGCGGAGGCGAAGCTGCTGGCGCAGTGACCCGGGGGCGGGGCGTGACCGGTCGCGCCCCGCCCGACACCACCCGCCGACGGGGGTGGTGTCAGGTACACCCTTGCCTCGGGTGGGAAACCCCGTGACCTGCGCGGTTGCCGAGAGGATCATGGGGGCAGAGCACCGGCCGGGCACCATGTGACCGTGCACGGGGGCTGTGTCCACACAGGGGGAGAGGTTCGCGACCATGACCAGACCGGCGGAGTATCTGCGCGGCCAACTGCTGTCCGCCGTCCGGGGGTTCGCGGTCTCGTTCCTCTGCATCGTCGCGTCGACCGCGCTGTTCGTCTTCAGCGTGGTCTCGATCGCGCTGGTCCCCCTCGGGGTGGGTGTGCTCACCACCCCGCTGGTGCTGGCCGCCGTACGGGCCCATGCCGACCGGCGGCGGCTGCTGGCCGCGCGGTGGACGGACATCAGGATCGGGCGCGCGTACCGACCCGTCCCCGCCGACGTGCGCGGCGGGATCGCCGGGCACGTCGAGCGGTGCCTGCTGCTGCTGAAGGACCCGGCGACCTGGCGGGACCTGCGCTGGCTGCTGGTCGACATGACCGCGGGATATCTGGTCGCGCTGCTGCCGGCGGCGCTCGTGCTCTACCCCGTGGAAGGGGCGGTGCTCGCGGTGGGGCTGTGGCGGGTGTTCACCGAAGATCCGTACTGGTTCGGCTTCGTGCCGGTGGACAGCCAGGCGAGCGCTCTCGCGGCGCTGGCGCTCGGGCTTGTGGTCCTCGCCGTGGGGCTTCGGTACAACAGCACATTGCTCCGTGGGCACTTCGCCCTCGCCAAGGCGCTGCTGGACCGGCCGCTGGAGGCGGAGCTGTCCGAGCGGATCGACCGGCTGACCGAGACCCGGCACGACGCGGTGGACACCTCGGCGGCCGAGCTGCGCCGGATCGAGCGGGACCTGCACGACGGGGCGCAGGCCCGGCTGGTCGCCATGGGCATGCATCTGAGCACGATCGAGGCGCTGATCGAGAAGGACCCGGCCCAGGCGAAGCAGCTGATCTCGATGGCCCGGCAGAACTCCGCGGAGGCGCTGACCGAGCTGCGCGACCTGGTCCGCGGGATCCATCCGCCGGTGCTCGCCGAGCGCGGACTGCCGGACGCGGTACGGGCGTTGGCGCTGCGCCTTCCGGTGCCGGTGCAGGTGGACGTGGACCTGCCCGAGGGCGCCGTGCGCGCCGAGGCGCCGGTGGAGTCGGCGGCGTACTTCGCCGTCAGCGAGTTGCTGACCAACGCGGTCAAGCACGCGCAGGCGGACGCGATCTGGGTGGACATGTCGTACGCGGCGGGGGCGCTGCGCGTGTCGGTCGGCGACAACGGCCGGGGCGGGGCGGCGGTCGGCGGCGGTTCGGGCCTCGCCGGGGTCGAACGCAGGCTCGGTACATTCGACGGCGTCCTGGCCGTCAGCAGCCCCGCGGGCGGTCCCACCATGGTCACCATGGAGATCCCTTGCGCGTTGTCCTAGCCGAAGACCTCTTCCTGCTGCGCGACGGGCTCGTGCGGCTCCTCCAGGCGTACGGCTGCGAGATTCTCGCCGCCGTGGAGTCCGGGCCGGAGCTGACCAAGGCGCTCGCCGAGCTGGAGCCGGACGTCGCCGTCGTGGACGTCCGGCTGCCGCCGTCGCACACGGACGAGGGGTTGCAGTGCGCGCTCGCCGCGCGCCGGGCGCGGCCCGGGCTGCCCGTGCTCGTCCTGTCCCAGCATGTCGAGCAGTTGTACGCGCGTGAGCTCCTCGCGGACGGCAACGGCGGCGTCGGCTATCTCCTCAAGGACCGGGTCTTCGACGCGGACCAATTCGTCGACGCGGTACGGCGGGTGGCGGCGGGCGGGACCGCGATGGATCCGCAGGTGATTTCCCAGCTGCTGTCCCGGCGTTCCCAGGAGGAGCCGCTCGGTGGTCTCACCCCGCGCGAAAGGGAGGTCCTGGAACTGATGGCCCAGGGCCGGTCCAATACGGCCATCGCGGGGCAACTCGTCGTCACGGAACGGGCCATCGCCAAACACACGTCGAACATTTTCGCGAAGCTGGGGCTTGAGGTGTCGGACGACGACAATCGCCGTGTCCTGGCCGTTCTCGCTTTTCTCGATCGGGGCTGAACGCATCACGCGTCCCATCCGTATGGAACGGAGCGCTACTTCCCTCCCCGGGATTGGAGTTCCATGGGACGCACACGAAAACGTTCGACGCTGGCCGGCCGGGCGATCGCCGCCTCCGCCGCACTGATTCTGGGCGGGGGTGGGCTGGTTGCCGTGAATGTCTACGCATCCGCGGGCGAAGGCTGGTCCGGCCCGCGGCAGCAGCAGGGACAGGGGCAGTCCCCGCAGCAGCTGATGTCCACGATCGACTGCCCCGAGGCCGCCAATGAACTGCGCCAGGTCCCCCAGGGGGTGCGCGGCGCGGTGGACCGTGAACTCGCCACGCTCGACACCCAGATCACCACCGCGTATCAGCGGTTCGCCGAGAACAAGCAGCGGATCGCCCAGGATCCGGGCTACGGCGAGCAGCAGATCCTGGCGCCCCTGAGAAACGAACGGCTGGTCATTCTCCAGCGAATCGTGGCCCTGATCGACCGGGAGGCCGAGCGCCCCCAGGGCCTGGAGGCCATGGCGCCCTGCACCCTGCGCGCCGACGACGAAGCCAACCAGACCCTGAACCAAGGTCAGGACCAGAACCAGAACCAGGGCCAGAATCAAGACCAAGACCAAGGCCAAAACCAAGACCAAGGCCAAAACCAGGACCAAGGTCAGAACCAAGGTCAAGGGCAGGGTCAGGGCCAGGGGGGCAACGGGCCCGTCGGCTCCGACTTCGTCGACATCCGGAACGTACAGCCCAATGTCAGCAATCCCCGGCAGCGCAGCGGCGCTTCGCGGGGCACCTTCATCACCAATTGCGGACGGAATCAGAACGGAAAGTTCAATCCGGACAATGTCATCGTCGCGCCCGGTGTGAGCAACGGCGCCCACCATATGCACGACTATGTCGGCAACCAGGCCAACGACGCCTTCGCCAGCGACGACGACCTCGCCCGCGGCCGCACCACCTGCCGTAATCAGGGCGACAAATCCACCTACTACTGGCCCGTGCTCCGGCTCCAGAACGGGCAGAACGAGAACGACGCCAATGCCGACGGCGGCGGAAAGGACCAGAACGTCGGAGAGATCCAGACGCCGTCGCAGGTCACCTTGAATTTCGTCGGCAGCCCGGTCTCGAAGGTCACGGCCATGCCCCGTTTCCTGCGGATCATCACCGGTGACGCCAAGGCGTTCACCAACGGCGACGCGAACGCGAACGCGTCCTGGAGCTGCACCGGATTCGAGAACCGGCAGCTGAAGGACAAATATCCGATCTGCCCGCAGGGCAGCCAGGTGGTGCGCACCTTCAAGTTCCAGAACTGCTGGGACGGGCGGAACACCGACAGCGCCAACCACCGCACCCATGTCGCCTTCGCCGACGCCGCCGGGCGGTGCCCGAACGGCTTCCGGGCCATTCCGCAGCTCGTCCAGCGGATCGTCTACGACGTGCCGCCGCCCTCCGCGGGCGGGCCCCGGTTCGCCGTGGACTCCTTCCCCGAGCAGCTCCACAAGCCGATCACCGATCACGGCGACTTCATCAACGTCTTCGACAGCCGACTCATGCAGGGGGTGGTGAGCTGCATCAACGACGGGCGTCGCTGCGCCTGAGCCTCAGTGCCCCGCACCGTGTGACGTGTGACCCTGCGACGTCTCACCGTGCGGGGCACCGCTGTGCGGGGCGTGCGGCTGGTGCGGCGGGGCGGTCTCGACCGTTCCGCCGAGCCGGCCGCGCACCGCTGTCACGACCTCGGCGTCGCCGGCCACGACCCACTTGCGGCCGACCAGATAGGAACCGCCGTAGTCCTTGGACTCGTTGATCCACTCCCGCTGACCGCGGTCGGTCGCGAATGTGGTCAGAATGTAATTCCCGTCTCTGGTGCGGCAGTTGGCCTGCCGGAGCTCTTCGGCGTCGGTCTGGATGTTGGGCTCGCACTCCGCCTTCGCGGCGAGCTGCTCCAGGGTGCCGGTGGCCTCCTCGGGCGCCTCGGGCGCGCTGTCACAACCGGTCACCAGCATGAGGGCAGCGAGGACGGCCGCCGCCACGGTTCGCTCCGTACGCATGAGCCCATCCTGCCCCTTCGATCACGCGGACGGGGGCGAACGCCAGGAGTCGTACGAACCCTCTGGGGAGACCTCCCCTCGGTTACGGTTTGCACCGATACACCCGTTTCCTCCTGGAGTCGCCCATGCCCGCCATCCCCGCCACCACCGTCGCCAATCTGCGCGACCTGGGTTCCACTCCCCTGCCGGGCGGGCGCGCGGTGCGGCCCGGGCTTGTCTTCCGGTCGGCCCAGCTGGACCGGCTGGACCCGGCCGCCGACCCGGCGGTGGCCGGCCTGGGCATCCGTACCGTCGTCGACTTCCGTACGGCCGCCGAGCGGGCCGAGCGCCCCGACCACGTGCCCCCGGGCGGCCGGCTCCTGGTCGCCGACGTGCTGGCGGACTGGCTGGCGACCAGCGGGCTGCCGCCGGCCGCCAAGCTGAAGACGCTGCTCGCCGAGCCGGCCCTCGCCGAGCAGGAGCTCGGCGGCGGCCGGGCGCACGCCGTGTTCGCGCGGACCTACCGGGCCTTCGTCACGGCCGAGTCGGCGCGGCTGTCGTACGGGGCGTTCCTCACCGAGCTCGGCGATCCCGGCGCGGGCCCGCTGCTGTTCCACTGCACGGCGGGCAAGGACCGGACCGGCTGGGCCGCGACGATCGTGCTGACGCTGCTGGGCGCGGACGAGGAGACCGTCCTGGCCGAGTACCTCTCGGTGAATCCGGCGGTACGGGAGGCGTTCGCGCCGCTCATCAAAGGGTTCGCGGCGCAGGGCGGGGACCCTGACCTCGCACTGTCACTGGTCGGGGTGGTGCCGGAGTATCTGGCGGCGGCGCTGGACGAGGTGGCGGTGCGGCACGGGTCGATGGAGAAGTACGTACGGGAGGGGCTGGGGGTCGCGGACGAGGTGGTGGAGCGTATCCGCGGGCGGCTCGTCACCACGTCGGCGTAGCCCGGACGGCGAGGTGACCATCGCATGATTCGCTCGTTCTGCTGAATGTGAGCACCCAGGAGAACCAGGAACTCGCCCCCTCCCCCACCGTCCCGCCCATCGATGTCGAGCAGGCCGAAGCGGCGCTGGTCGAGCACTATCCACGGCTGGTGCGGATCGCGTATCTCGTGCTGCCGCCCTCCCTCGGGCGCAACCGGCGGGTGGTGACCGCGCACTCGCTGGTCCAGCGGTCGCTGCCGCGGCGGCGTACGGGGGGCGGCGGGCCCGCTGCGGCCCGGCCGCGCCGCCCGGAGGACGCGGTCGATCCGGGGTACGCGTACGTACGCGGTGAGGTGCTGCGGCAGGCGTTGCTGGCGGGGCGCCCGCTGCGGCGGCTGGCCTGGCCGAGCCGGGCGCAGTTCCCGCCGCTGCTGCCGATGGTGTGGGGGCTGCGGGTCTTCCCGAGGGCGGGCGGCGCCGATGAACTCGCCCTCGACCAGCGGCTGTCGGCGCTCTCCGGGGCGGGGCGGGCGGCGTATGTGCTGCGTGGTCTGGAGCGGCAGGGCGACGCGGAGGTACGGCGGGTGCTGGCCGCCGCGGGGGTGGCCGATCCGGGTGCGGCGCTGGCGGAGGCCGACGGGGTCGGGGCGATGTACGCGCTGCTCGGCTCGGCGGAGTTCGACCCCTGTTCGCTGCAGGCGCGGCCGACGGATCTGATGCGGCGGCGTCAGCACGCCCGGGCGGCGGTGGCGGCCGCGGCGGCGGTGGCCGTGTGCGGGGCGCTGCTGGGGCTGCCGGGTGAGGGCTGGGGGCCGGGTGGGGCGGCGGCGCCGTCGTACGCGCGCAATCCGGCGTCGGAGGCGGCGCTCGATCCGGAGCGGCTGCGGCGGGTGGCGCCGGCGGTGTGGCAGCGCTCGGCGCGGACGGATTTCACGGTGTGGCCGGTGCGGGGCGATCTGACCGGTGACAGTGCATTGCTGCGGCGTGCGCTGGCGGTGTGGGCGCGGCCGGGCCGTACGGTCCTCGCGTCGGCGACGCCGGGCACGCCGCCGGGTCCGCCGATGGGGGCGCCGCAGCTGCTGTTCGCGGGGCGGGTGGATGCGGCGCGGGTGGTGCTGTTCCACGACGGGCTGCGGGTGGTGCGGTACGCGGAGCCGGTGGCCGGGACGGGTGGCGCGGCGCTGGACTTCGCGCGGACGGACGGCGCGGACATGGCCGCGTCCGGGGCGCTGGTGGTGGGGCGGGCGGCGGGCAACGTCCGCTATCTGACGGCGCCTTGGGTGCGGACGGTGGGGGTACGGGATCTGCTCGTACCGGACGGGGCGCCGAGGGCGCTGCGGCGGGACGCGTACGGGGTGACGGATCCCGTGCCGAGCCCGGCGCAGGCCCGGGACTGCCGGTCCTGGGACGTGCTGGAGGTCGGCGACGGGATGGCGGTGCGGCTGCTGACCGACCTGGGCGAGCTGACTTTGGCCCGGCTCACCTGGGGTCCTCCGGCGGCGCCCGGCGAGGTGGCGTCCCCGGCGGCGCGGGCCGCGTGGGCGCGGACGGCGTGTCTGCTGCCGTCGGTCCGCGGGCACGGGGTGCGGGCGGTGAACTCCTGGCAGTTCGCGCGGCAGCGGCTGCCGGAGGGGGGCGGCAGTGCGGTGTGGCTGTGTACGCGCGCGGAGACCTGGCGGGGTACGGGGGCGCGGGTGCTGGCCCAGTTCCAGGCGCCGTCCGCCCAGCCGGGGGCGCCGGGCGCGGTGGCGGCGAAGGCGGAGGAGTCGCCGGTCTGCGGTCCGCGTGATCCGCGGGTGCTGGCGGGGGTGTTGTGGCAGGCGCGGGGCGGCCAGTGGTACGTCCTGGCGGCCGGCGGCCCCTCCTTCACATCCCTGGACACCTCGGGCGGCGTCCGGGCGCATGCGGAGGGCCGCCTGCTGGCGGCCCGCACGAAGCCGGGCACCCGGGCCCAGCTGACAGGCCGCACACAGGACGGGGCCCGGGTGGGCGCTCTGCGCTGACGCGGACCGGCCGGAGGGCGGCAGTAGCCGGGACCCCGCGGCCTGCCGCCGGACGCGGCGCCTGCGGGCGCGGTCGGCGGCCCGGGGTCTGCGGTCGGCCCCCGCCCCCGGGCCGGACGCCCGGGCCGGGTGCGCGCCCGCGGTCG
Source organism: Streptomyces sp. NPDC039465 (assembly GCF_055639315.1). Classification (NCBI taxonomy): domain Bacteria; kingdom Bacillati; phylum Actinomycetota; class Actinomycetes; order Kitasatosporales; family Streptomycetaceae; genus Streptomyces; species Streptomyces sp. NPDC039465. The sequence continues at coordinate 485,170 of NZ_JBVKAP010000001.1, forward strand.
GCACCCCGCGGTTGGCGAGCGGCCCCGAGCCCCACCCCCGGACCCGGCCCCCCGGGCCCCGGCCCCGGCCCGCGGACCCGGAGCCCGAGCCCCACCCCCGGACCCGGCCCCGCAGGCCCCGCCGCCGTGCCCCGGCGAAATTCCCTCTGCACGCCCCTGTCGCCCGCGCTTACCCGTCAGTACATTGACGCCATGTCTAATACGCAGCCTGCACCGGTGGCGTCGGAGCACATACCCCTCAAGGCCCGGAAGGTCTCCTTCGACTGGCAGGAGACCCCGCTCCACTGGGTTCCCGGCGACCCCTTCACCACGCACACGATCAACGTGCTCCATCTGCTGCTCCCCGCGGGCGAACGCTGGTTCATCCACGTCTACAAGCAGGTGCTGCCGCTCATCACCGACGACCGGCTGCGCGAGGACGTCATCGGCTTCATCGGGCAGGAGGCCGTCCACTCGCAGGCCCATGACGACGTCCTGCCGCGCCTCAAGGAGCTGGGGCTCGACCCGACCCCGTACACCGCGCAGGTGGACTGGTTCTTCGAGAAGCTGCTCGGCGACCGGACGCTGCCGCCCGGCAGGCCGCGGCGGTGGTGGCTCATGGAGCGGGTCGCGCTGATCGCCGCGATTGAGCACTACACCGCGTTCCTCGGCAACTGGGTCCTCAACGCCGAGGAGCTCGACCGGCGCGGCGCCGACCCCGCCATGCTCGATCTGCTGCGCTGGCACGGCGCGGAGGAGGTCGAGCACCGCTCGGTCGCCTTCGAGCTGTTCATGCACCTCGACGGCGGCTACCGGCGGCGCGTGCGCACCTGGGCCGCGGCCTTCACCGCGCTGGTCTTCTTCTGGCAGCGCGGCGCCCGCTTCTTCATGGAGAACGACCCGACCCTGACCGACGGCAGGGCGTCGGTGGCGCAGCTCGTCCGCAAGGGGCGCGAGGGCCTGCTGCCCTCCACCCAGGACATGCTGCGGTCCATCCCGCGCTATCTGAGCCGCGGCTACCACCCCTCGCAGGAGGGCTCCACCGAGCAGGCCGTCGCCTATCTCGCGAGCTCCCCCGGCGCCAACGGAGGCCGCTGATGAAACGACTCACCACCGTCGTCGTGGTGGCCGGGGCCGCGCTGGTCGCCGCCCGCGCCAAGCGCGCCATGGGCCGCCGGATCGAGGCGTCCCCGCTGTGGCCGATGCCCGCCCTGGACGAGCCCGTCTCCGGCCGGGGCCGGCACTCCACCGTCACCCTCCGGGCCCTGGTCGCCGAGCGGACCACGCCCGCCGAAGGCGTCGTCCAGCTCCGGCTGGAAGGCGCCGGGCTGCCGTCCTGGGAGCCGGGCGCGCACGTGGACCTGGTCCTGCCGTCGGGTCTCGTACGGCAGTACTCGCTCTGCGGCGACCCGGCCGACACCGGCGCGTACACCGTCGCGACCCGGCTGATCGAGCCGGAGTTCGGCGGCCGCGGCGGCTCCCGTGAGGTGCATGAACAGCTCCACGAGGGCACCGAGGTCGAGCTCCGCGGGCCGCGCAACCGCTTCCCCCTGGTCGACGCCCCGGCCTATCTCTTCGTCGCCGGAGGCATCGGCATCACCCCGGTCCTGCCCATGCTGCGCGCGGCCGACGCGGCCGGAGCGGACTGGCGGCTGCTGTACTGCGGGCGCGCCCGGGCGACGATGCCGTACCTCGACGAGATCGGGAAGCTCGACGGCGCCGACGCGCGCGTGACGGTCGTCGCCGAGGACGAGGAAGGCCTGCCCGACCTGTCCTTCCTGGCCGGGGTGCCGGCGGAGACGGCGGTGTACTGCTGCGGCCCCGACGGCCTGATGGACGCCGTCACCGCCGCGCTTCCGGACGGCAGGGAGCCCCGGCTCGAACGGTTCGCGCCGGGTGCCACCGCCCCCGGCGGCGCCTTCGAGGTCGAACTGCGCCGCTCGGGGCATACGGTGGCGGTCGCCGCGGACCAGTCGGTGCTGGCCGCCGTCCGCGCCGAGCTGCCCCATGTGTCGTACTCCTGCGAACAGGGCTTCTGCGGCACCTGCCAACAGCGGGTCCTGGAGGGCGAGATCGACCACCGCGACGAGCTGCTCACCGACTCCGAGCGGGGCGACTCGATGCTGATCTGCGTCTCGCGCTGCACGGGCCCCCGGCTGGTCCTGGACCTGTAGCCCGGCTGGTCCCGGACGTGTGGCCCTCGCCGCACGTGCGCCTTACGGCAGCAGGAACCAGTCGGCGGCGAGCGCGGTGAGCAGCCCGCCCCCGAGGAGCCAGGTGCCCAGGCGGGTACGGCCGTTGCGGGAGAGTTCGATCACCACACCGCACAGGATCATGGCCAGTCCGTACACCCCGACGACCAGTACGGAGGTACGGCTGGCCAGCCGTACGGCGAGGACCGTGGCCAGGGTCACCAGCAGCACGGAGGCGACGACGATCCGCAGCCGGCGGGCCTGCCTGGGGGTCAGGCCCTCGGCCGCTGCCTGCGGCGTGTCCTGGTCAGAAGCGCTCATGTCGTGGGAGCGTAACCGACGACGGTTAGGCTGTTCGCATGACGACCGGGGTACGCCGCAGGATGGGCGTCGAGCAGCGCAGGCAGCAGCTGATCGGGGTGGCGCTGGAGCTGTTCAGCCACCGCTCCCCCGACGAGGTGTCGATCGACGAGATCGCGGCCGCCGCCGGGATCTCACGGCCGCTGGTCTACCACTACTTCCCCGGCAAGCAGAGTCTGTACGAGGCGGCGCTGCGGCGGGCCGCCGACGAGCTGGCCGCCCGGTTCATTGAGCCGCACCAAGGGCCTCTGGGGGCGCGGCTGCTGAGGGTGATGGGCCGTTTCTTCGACTTCGTGGACGAGCACGGGCCGGGTTTCTGGGCGCTGATGCGGGGCGGCCCGGCGGTCGGCTCGTCGACCACCCACGCGATGATCGACGAGGTGCGGCAGGCCGCGTACGAGCAGATCGTCGCGCACCTCGGGATCACCGACCCGCCGGCCCGGCTGGAACTGGTCGTGCGGTCGTGGGTGTCGCTCGCCGAGTCGACGGCGCTGATCTGGCTGGACGGGCGCCGGGTGCCGCGTGCCGAGCTGGAGTTGCAGCTGGTGCACGACTTCGCGGCGCTGGCCGCCGTGAGCGCGGCGTACGACTCGGAGATGGCGTCGATCCTGCTGGCCATCCTCGCCGAGGAACCGGCCGACGGCCCCTTCGGTGACCTCGTCGGCCGGCTGCTCGCCCTGGCGCCCGCCGTCACCTCCGGTGCCGGGGCGCACGTCCCGGCTCAGCGCCTGCGGTAGGCGGGTTCGAGGTCGCGTACCTCGGCGGAGATCCGTACACCTTCCGGCGACTTGAGGTGCCGGGGCAGGAGCTCGACGACGGCTTCGGCGAGGCGGGTCTTGGCCTCCGGCGCCCGCCCGGCCATGATCGCGATGGTGACGTGGACGACCGCGTCGTCGTCGGCGCCGTCCCCGCAGACCGTCTCCTCGGCGCGGCGGAATCGGGACTTGCAGTTGTCGATGTGCGTGCGGATCGTCTCGCCGACGACCGGGTGCAGCGCGAGCGCGAACCCCCGGCGGTCGAAGGTGTCGTCGAGGGACGCGGAGTAGTCGACGGTGATCTGCGGCATGGTCACTCCCGGTCACGGTGCGGTCGTACGGCTGTCTGAGCTCACCCTTATGGTGATCGTCATGACGGCACAACTCACCTTCCGGACGGCCGAAGAGAACGACATCGGCAGGTTCGTGGACCTGTACGACGGAGCCGCGTCCTGGATGCGAACCATGGGCATCGCGCAGTGGAAGCCCGGCGAGAAGGACGCGGCGCACTTCCGGAGCAGGATGCGGGAGGGTGAGCTGTGGCTGGCGGCCGACGGTTCGGGGCGGGCTGTCGGTGCGTACGAGCTGTGGTGGGACGACGAACCGGCCTGGGGGCCGCAGCCGCCGGTGGCCGGATATGTGCACCGGCTGATGACGGACCGGGCGGCCGCGCCCGCCGGATCGGGCCGGGCGCTGCTGGCGCACGCCGAGCGGCGGATCGCGCGGGGCGGGCGGCGGCTGGCCCGGCTGGATTGCCTGTCGAGCAATCCGCGGCTGCGGACGTACTACGAGGAGGCGGGGTACCGCGTCGTCGGCGAGCAGCCGGGGAAGGTGGCGGCGGACGGCAGCCGGTACGGCGTCACGCTGCTGGAGAAGGAACTGACGTGAGCTGGGGCGGGCCCGGCCGGGGTGTCCCGGCCGGGCCCGTCCTCGCGAGGTCAGCTCCGGCGGAACACCGCCACGGTGCGCGCCGGGACCGTGAAGGTGCCCGAACTCGCCTCGTAGGACGCGGACTTGACAGTGGTGTCCGTGCCGGACGCCTGCACGGGGTGCAGGGCGTAGGGAGCGCCGGCCAGGTCCGCGATGCGCTGGGTGTGCCGCTCGGGGGTGGCGTTGAAGACCACGACGAGGTCACCGAGCTTCATGGTGATCACGCCGGGGGTCTCGTCCGGCCCGGAGAGCGGGAACGACAGCTGGGACTGCACGTCACCGGCGGTGGCGAGGCCGAAGGCCGGTTCCGTGGTGCGGATCTTCTGCAGGTCGCGGTAGGCGGCGGCCGCGCCGTCGATCTGCGGGCAGCCGACGGTCAGCGCGCTCTGGGTGAGCAGCGGCTTGGCGTACGGCCACTTGGCGCGGTTGTCGGCGGCCGGCGGCAGGCCCCGGCCGAAGCCGTTGCCGTCGCGGCAGTCCCAGTGGATCGCGTTGAACCAGTCGCCGCTGTCGTAGGAGTTGCGGTCCAGGGACTTGGAGCGCAGCAGGTCGGAGCCGGCCTGGGAGAGCGCCGGGCCCTGGGAGAGGGTGGCCGTGGCCATGGCGAGCACCTGCATCCTGGCCCGGTCCCCTGGGGACGTGGTGGCCGGCAGTTTGAAGGCGAGCGCGTCGTAGAGGGTTTCGTTGTCGTGGGCGTCGGCGTAGGCGAGGGCGTCGCCGGGGGCGGCGGCGTACCCGGCCGGGGCGCCGTTGTAGTCGACCTCGGAGCCCTTGACCGTACGGCCGCGGGTGTCGGTGAAGGTGTACGCGGCGAGGTTGCCGGAGAGGCCGACCTTGATCAGGTCCTGGTAGTGCAGGAGGCGGGCCTTCTGCTCGGCGGGGGTGCCGTTCGCCTTCGAGGGGCCGGGGTCGGTGAACAGGCCGGAGGCGAAGCCCTGGACGCCCGGGTCCTCGTCGAAGGGGCCGCCGCCGCGGACGGCGTCGCGGGCCCGGTCGGAGAAGGTCGCGATGCCAGTGCCGGCCATGTTCTTCTGGGTGGCCTGGACGAAGCGGGCGTCGTCGGCGATCTCGCCGAAGTTCCAGCCCTCCCCGTACAGGATGATCTTCTTGCCGTCGACGCCGTCCTTCTCGACGGTCAGCGCGTCGAGGGCCTCGCGGACGGCGAGGATGTTCGCCTTGGGGTGGTGGCCCATGAGGTCGAAGCGGAAGCCGTCCACCTTGTACTCGCGGGCCCAGGTGACGACCGAGTCGACGACGAGCTTGCCCATCATGGCGTGCTCGGGCGCGGTGTTGGCGCAGCAGGTGGAGGTGGCGACGGAGCCGTCGGCCAGCAGGCGCTGGTAGTAGCCGGGCACGATCCGGTCCAGCACGGACTTGGGGTCCTGGCCGCTGGCGACGGTGTGGTTGTAGACGACGTCCATGACCGTGCGCAGTCCGGCGTCGCCGAGGCCCTGGACCATCCGCCGGAATTCGACCGTGCGGCGGGTGCCGTCCGGGTCGGAGGCGTAGGAGCCCTCGGGGACGGTGTAGTGCAGCGGGTCGTAGCCCCAGTTGTAGGCGTCCTTGGCGGCGGCGGCCGCGACGCACGCCTGCTGTTCGTCGGAGTCGGGGGCGTAGACCTTGAGGTCGCAGGCCGGGGCGGTCTGGTCGGACTTCTTCTCGGGGATGGTGCCGATGTCGAAGGCGGGCAGCAGATGGACGTAGGAGGTGCCGCTGCGGGCGAGGGCGGTGAGGTGCTTCATTCCGGCCGAGTCGCGGTCGGTGAAGGCGAGGTAGCCGCCGGGGTGCCGGGAGGTGCGGTCCGCGAGGGAGAAGTCGCGGATGTGCAGCTCCTGGATCTGGGCGTCCTTGAGCGGGACGGCGGCCGGCTTCTTCAGCGTGGACCAGCCCTTGGGGGCGAGCGCGGGGTCGCGCAGGTCGACGACGAGGCTGCGGGCCGAGTCGGTGGTGAGTCCGGTGGCGTAGGGGTCGGTGACCTGGTTGGTGACGAGCCGCTGGACGCTGGGCGCGTACACGGTGACGTTGTAGCGGTACGGCTTGCCGCGCCAGCTCGCCGGGCCGGTGACCGACCAGACGCCGGAGGCGTCGTCGCGGCGCATCGGCACGGCCTTGCCGTCGAGGTCGAGGGAGACGGTGCGGGCTGTGGGGGCCCAGACGGACAGGGTCGGGCGTCCCTTGGTGAAGACGGGGCCGAGGGCGGCGCCGGTGGCCTTGGGGGCGTACAGGTCGTCGAGGACGCCGGGGATCTGGACGCCGGTCGCGGCGAGCAGGGCGCCGTTGGCGGCCCGCTGGGTGGCGATGAGCTGGCCGCGCAGGGCGGTGGTGACCCGGTCGCGGTCGCGCGGGTCGACGGTGAAGGCCGGGTACTCCTTGAGGTGGGGGTGCTTGGCCTTCTGGGCGTCAGTGAGGGTGGCGGGGGTGAGCCGCAGCCACCGTCCTTCGTCGGACAGGGCGCCGTCGACGACCCGGATGGAGCCGTCGGGGGCGTACACCAGCTGCTGGCTGGTGGCGTCGGTCGCCTTCACCTTCCAGACGACGGTGGTGCGGTCGATGAAGTGGGCCTCGGACTTGGTGAGGTCGAGGGTGGGGGCGGCGCCTGTCTGCGGGAGGAGGTAGGCGGGCTGCCCGGCGAGGAGCCAGGCCTCCCGGCCGTGGGTGGCGAAGCTCAGCGACTGGTCCTGGGGCAGGTCCTTCTGGTCGCCCTTGTGGAGGATGTAGCTGAGGGAGGTGGCCCCTGCGGCGAGCGGCACCTCGTAGGTGACGCCGTACGCGTCCTGCCGGACGGGCATCAGCGGCTTGGCCCAGTCGGTCGGCTGCGCGGCGCCGGTCCAGGTGTGCAGGCCCCAGCCGTCGTAGTCGCCGTCGGGGCGCTGGTAGTGCACGACGGCTTTGGTGGTGTCCTGCGGCGGGCGGGCGCCGTCGGGGGCGGTGTCGGCCTGGCCGTCCTTGCCCTGCTCGATCCAGACCTCGCCGGTGCGGGCGAGGGTGATGGTGCGCCGCGGCCCGTCGGAGGTGCCGTTCTGCTCGACGGTGTACGAGAGGGTGGTGGCGCCCTCGGGGAGGCGGACCCAGGCGAAGGCGCCGTACGCGTCCCGTCCGGTGAACCGTCCGGTCAGACTGCCGTCGGCGGCCTTGAGCTGCCAGCCGTCGTAGTCTCCGGCGGGCCGCTTGTAGTGGACGACGGCGTAGGTGCGCTCGACGGCGGTGGGCTTGCCGGGCGGCGGGGTCTGGCCCGCGGTGGTGGTGGCGTGCGCGTTCGCGGTCCGGCCGGCGCTGTCGACGACGACGGCCTTGTAGCGCACGGGCGTACCGGCCGGGGCGTCGAGGTGGTGTGTCACCTTGTACGGCGCGTGGTCGGCGGTGCCGAGGGTGTGCCATGTGCCATTGCCCACCTGGGCGGCGAAGACGACCCGGTTGAGCCGGCCGCCGGCCGGGGCCGCGGAGATCTCGACGGTGCCGGTGGCTCCGGCGGCGGGGGCCGTGAGCGTCAGGGACGGCGCGGTGGCCGCCGCGGGCAGGGGCCGTGTGGCGCGCAGGACGAGCGAGGAGAGCGCGGGGACGGTGAGCGTGAGCTGCCCGTCGGCGGCGCGGACGGTGCCCGAACCGCCGTACAGCACACGGAAGTCCGCGGCGTCACCGGAGTCGGTGGGGACGGTCACCGTCTTGTCGGTGGTGGCGTTGTTCGTCGCGACCAGGTATTCGGTCCCGGTCGTGGCGTCCGTACGCGAGACGGCGTGGACGGAGTCCTTGGCGTGGCGCTGCTGCTGGACGCCGTCCCGCAGCGCCGGGTGCTCGCGGGTGAGCTTGGAGAGTGCGGCGATCGAGCGGTACAGCGGGTGGCTGGTGTCGTAGGCGTCGTCGGCGTGCGTACGGTCCGTGCCGAGCTGGTCGTCGTCGAGGTAGTCGGGGGTCTTCGACGCGAAGAGGGTCTGCCGGGCGTCCTTGTCGCCGCCGGAGCCGGTGAAGCCCTGCTCGTCGCCGTAGTAGACGACGGGGTTGCCACGGCTGAGGAACATCACCTCGTTCGCGAGCCGGGCGCGGCGCAGGAGTTCGGCGTCGTCGGCCTTGGGGTTGTCCTGCTTCAGGAAGGTGCCGACGCGGCCCATGTCGTGGTTGCCGAGGAAGGTCACCTGACCGTAGGCGTTGGCCTTGTCGGTGGTGTACCGGTAGTCGTCGGCGAAGACGCGGGCGAGGCGGTCGGCGCCGGCGCCCTGCGAGGCGTAGGCGCGGACGGCGTCCTGGAAGGGGAAGTCGAGGGTGGCGTCGAGGCGGCCGCGGGTGACGTACGGGGAGGTGACGGCGGTGTCGGCGGAGTACACCTCGCCGAACATGAAGAAGTCCTCACGGCCCCGCTTGGCGGCGTACGCGTCGAGGGCGGTGGCCCACTGCGTCCAGAAGTCGAGGTCGACGTGTTTGACGGTGTCGATCCGGAAGCCGTCGATGTCGAAGTCCCGGACCCACTTCTCGTAGATCTTCTTCATGCCGTCGACGACTTCGGGGCGTTCGGTCCACAGGTCGTCGAGGCCGGCGAAGTCTCCGTACTCGGCGCTCTCACCGGCCCAGGTGGAGTCGCCGCGGTTGTGGTACATCGTCGGGTCGTTGAGCCAGGCCGGGACCTTGCCGCCGGACTCCTTCGGCGTGTACGGGAAGGAGTCCTCGTCGACGCGTCCGACACCGGCGCGGTCGTCGAAGGGGCGGCCGTCCTTGTCGAGGTAGGGGTGGGAACCCTTGGGGCGGTAGCCGTAGGCCTTCTCGGCGTAGTCGACGGTGTCGGCGGTGTGGTTGGTGATGACGTCGAAGTAGACCTTCATGCCCTTGGCATGGGCCTTGTCGATCAGGGTCTCCAGGTCCTTGTTGGTCCCGAAGTGCGGGTCGACCTGGGTGAAGTCGGTGATCCAGTAGCCGTGGTACCCGGCAGTCGCGTCCTTGCCGGTGCCCTGCACGGGCCGGTTCTTGAAGATCGGCGCCATCCAGATGGCGGTGGTGCCGAGGCCCTTGATGTAGTCGAGCCGCTGGGTGAGCCCCTTGAGGTCGCCGCCCTGGTAGAAGCCCTTGTCGGCGGGGTCGTGGCCGTGGTCGAGCCGGCTGCCGGTGAGCCCGCCGCGGTCGTTGGCGGTGTCGCCGTTGGCGAACCGGTCGGGCAGCACGAAGTAGAACTGCTCCCGGCTGGCGTCGTGCCGCGTCGGGGCCTTGGCCATGGCCCGGTCGGAGGGCGGGGCGGGCGGCTTGGCGGCGGCGGCCGGCATGGCGGGCGCGAGCGCCGCGCAGAGGGCGGCGGCCAGCGTGGCCGCGACGGCTCTGCGGCGGCCGCGCGGGGGCTGTGTCACGAGGTTCTCCTGATCCGGTACGGGAAGGGGAGTCGCCGCTCCGCGCGCAGCGGGGATGAGCGCGCGGAGCGGCCGTCAGGGGGACACCGGCGTCCTACGAGCGCCAGGTGTCGGTGAGGGCGACGGTGCCGGAGGACGGCACGGTCGCGGTGCGGTTGGCGCCGGACTCCCATGTCACCTTGCCCGCGATGTCCTTGCGCAGGTACTTGTAGGCGAAGGACGTACCCGCGGGCAGGGGCCGCTCCAGCTTCCAGAGCGGGTAGGACGAGGGGTCCAGCTTCAGGGCGGCGGCCGGGGCCCAGTTGCCGAGCTCCGGACGGTCGCCGGTGACGTAGATGTTCTCGCCGGGGACGGTGGTGGCGTGCACGCCGAACGACGCGCCCGTCGCGGTGGACGTACCGCACGAGCGGGCGCCCGCGTGCAGTGCCACGGCCGTGTTCGCCGGCAGGGTTGCCGTGAACTGGCCCGACGCGTTCACCGTCACACCCCGCCCGCTCTGGACGTCGCAGTAGTCGCCGGCCGGCAGCGACGTCTGGAACGTACGGGTCAGGGCCGACAGCTCGTGGTTGATGGCCACGTACGCCTTGGTGCCCCGGCCGAAGGCGATCGCGTCCGCGCCGTTGTCCCACCAGTTGGTGACGGCCTGGCCGGCCGAGACGTTGCGCAGGGCGACCATCGAGGCGATCTCGCGCCAGGCGTGCTGGCACTTCCAGCCGTCGGTGTAGCAGGAGTTGACGGTGCCGCCATGCGGTGGGCCGGCGTCCTTGTCGGACCATTCGTAGCCGGAGTGGACGTCGGGCGAGCCGTAGGGCCAGGCCAGCATGAAGACGTTGGCGAGGGTGTAGTCGGCGCCGTTCTTGTAGCTGAGGGTGTCGCCGCCGCGCTCGGTGTCGTGGTTGTCGACGAAGACACCGGCCTTCGCGGACTGCATGTAGCCCCAGCCCTCGCCGTAGTTCTTCAGGTAGGCGAGGTTCTCGTTCTGGAAGACCCGCTTGAGGTCGCGGGCGTACCGGAACTCCTGGACGTCGCCGTTGCCGAGGTACTCGGTGGGTGAGACCGCCTCCCCTGCGCCGTATATCGCCTCCTGCTTCCAGTACACGGACGGGTTGCTCAGGCGGGACTTCACGGCGGCGAGGTCGGCGGCGGGCATGTGCTTGGCGGCGTCGATACGGAAGCCGTCGACGCCCAGCGAGAGCAGGTCGTTGAGGTACGCGGCGATGCGGTCGCGGACGTACGTCTCGCCGGTGTCGAGGTCGGCGAGGTCGACGAGTTCGCAGTTCTGGATGTTGCCGCGGTCCTGGTAGTTGGTGATCCGGGAGCGGCAGTCGTCCATGTCGAAGCCGGAGTAGACGCCGGAGTAGTTGTACTTGTCGTAGGCGGAGCCGCCGGTGCCGGTGCCGGATCCTGCGGCCATGTGGTTGACGACGGCGTCGGCGACGACCTTCACCCCTGCGGCGTGGCAGGTGTTGATCATGTTCTTGAAGGAGGTGCGGTCGCCGAGGCGGCCGGCGATCTTGTAGCTGACGGGCTGGTACGAGGTCCACCACTGGCTGCCCTGGATGTGTTCCTGGGGCGGGGAGACCTGGACGTAGCCGTATCCGGCGGGGCCGAGGGTGTCGGTGCAGGCCCGGGCGACCGAGTCGAACTTCCACTCGAAGAGGACGGCGGTGACGTCCTTGTCGCCGGGGGGATCGGCCTGTGCCTGCGGGGCGTACACCATCACACTGCACAGCGCCCCCGCCGCCAGGGCGAGGGTCGCGGTACGTGGTCGGCGGGCTCTGGCACTTCTGCGGGCCATGAGGAGCCTCCTGCGTGAGGGGGGAGGGGAGGGGCCTTGTGCGGGGCGGCTCGCCCGGTCCACAAGGCCTGTTCAGGAAACGTCTGAGAGTTCTTGCTGAAACAACGCAGAAACTTCTTGCAGACCGTACGAGCGCCCCGCCCGGCGGTCAACCCTTTCCGCGCCCCCTGTCCCGCCCGGTTATGCCCGGCGGACCTGCCCGGTCGAGCCGCGCACCACCAGCTCCGGCTGGAAGACGAACTCCGTGCGCTGCACGGGGTTTCCGTCGATCTCCTCAAGGAGCGCGCCGACCGCCGCGGTCGCCATCGCCTGCACCGGCTGGCGCACCGTGGTCAGCGGAGGGTCGGTGAAGGCGATCAGCTGCGAGTCGTCGAAGCCGACGACGGAGACGTCGCCGGGCACGTCGAGGCCGCGCCCGCGCACCGCGCGGATCGCGCCGAGCGCCATCATGTCGCTGCCGCAGACGATGCCCGTGCAGCCCTGGTCGAGCAGGGCGCCGGCCGCGGCCTGGCCGCCCTCGACCGTGAACAGGGTGGGTTTCACCAACAGTTCGGCCTCGTCGTGGGGGATGCCGAGCGAGGCGTGCAGCGCCGCGACGAACCCCTCGGCCTTGCGGCGTGAGGGCACGTAGCGGGTCGGTCCGATGGCCAGGCCGATGCGTTCATGACCCAGCTCGACCAGGTGCCGTACGGCCATCCGGGCCGCCGACCGGTCGTCCGGTGAGACGAAGGGGGCGGCGACGTGCTCGTTGTAGCCGTTGATGAGGACGAACGGGACCTTACGGGCGGCGAGTTCGACGTACCGCGTGGGGTCGGCGGAGGTGTCGGCGTGCAGCCCCGAGAGGAAGACGATGCCGGTGACACCGCGCTCCTCCAGCTGCTCGACGAGCTCGTCCTCGGTGGCGCCGCCCGGCATCTGGGTGCACAGCACCGGGGTGTAGCCGTGCCCGGCCAGAGCCTGTTCGATGACCTGGGCGAACGCCGGAAAGATGGGGTTGGTCAGCTCCGGGATCACCAGACCGACCAGACCGGCGCTGCGTCTGCGCAGCCGTACGGGCCGCTCGTAGCCGAGCACGTCGAGTGCGGCGAGGACGCGGTGGCGGGTGGCGGCGGCCACGCCGGCCTTGCCGTTGAGGACGCGGCTGACCGTGGCCTCGCTGACATGGGCCTGCGCGGCGATGTCCGCGAGCCGCGGGGCGCTCTGCTCGGCACCCCGCGGCCTGGGAAATGTCACACTGCCCACCATGCGGCGGTGTCGGCGGGCACCTCGACGGTGCCGTCCTCGGCTGCCAGGTGCGCGCTGGACAGCAGGAGCCGGCCGGGCGTGGGCAGGCGTACGGCCCGTCCGGTCGTGTTGACCGTGCACACGAAGCCGTCCCGTCGGAAGGCGAGCACGCCCTCGGGCGCGTCCAGCCACTCCACCGCGTCGCCCGCGCCGAGGCCCGGGATCTCGCGGCGCAGCGCGAGGGCGCCGCGGTAGAGCTCCAGGGTCGAGGTGGGGTCGCCGGTCTGCGCCTCGACGCTCAGCGCCGCCCAGGACTCGGGCTGCGGGAGCCAGCTGCCGCCGTCACCGAAGCCGTACGAAGGTCCCTCCTCCGTCCACGGGATGGGCACCCGGCAGCCGTCGCGCAGGCCCTCCTGGCCGTTCTCCTTGAAGAAGGACGGGTCCTGGCGCACCTCGTCGGGCAGGTCGGTGACCTCGGGCAGGCCGAGCTCCTCGCCCTGGTAGATGTAGGCGGAGCCGGGCAGAGCCAGCATCAGCAGTGCGGCGGCGCGGGCGCGGGCGAGGCCCTGTGCACCGTCGCCGTACCGCGTGACATGGCGTACGACATCGTGGTTGGAGAGCACCCAGGTGGTGGGGGCGCCGACCGGGCGCATGGCGTCCAGCGATTCGTCGATCGCGGCGCGCAGCGCCTTGGCGTCCCAGCCGGTGTCCAGGTAGTGGAAGTTGAAGGCCTGGTGGAGCTCGTCGGGGCGCAGGTAGAGGGCGGTGCGTTCGGCGCTGGGGGTCCAGGCCTCGGCGACGCCGATGCGGTCGCCCGCGTACTCGTCGAGGACCTTGCGCCAGGAGCGGTAGATCTCGTGGACGCCGTCCTGGTCGAAGAAGGGCAGGACCTGGTTGCCGAGGAGCTTGAGCTGCTCGCTGTGGCCGAGGTCGGGCAGGCCGGCGGCCTTGACGAGGCCATGGGCGACGTCGATCCGGAAGCCGTCGGTGCCCATGTCGAGCCAGAACCGCAGGATGGAGCGGAACTCGTCCTGGACGGCCGGGTGTTCCCAGTTGAAGTCGGGCTGCTCGGGGGCGAAGAGGTGGAGGTACCACTCGCCGTCCGCGACGCGTGTCCAGGCCGGGCCGCCGAAGATGGACTCCCAGTCGTTCGGGGGCTCCATGCCGCCCTCACCCCGCCCGGGGCGGAAGTGGAAGCGTTCGCGCAGCGGGCTTCCGGGGCCTTCGCGCAGCGCCTGCTTGAACCATTCGTGCTGGTCGGAGCAGTGGTTGGGGACGAGGTCGACGATGATGCGCAGGCCCAGGGCGTGGGCTTCCCGGATGACGGCGTCCGCGTCGTGCAGGGTGCCGAACATCGGGTCGATGGCGCGGTAGTCGGCGACGTCGTAGCCGGCGTCGGCCTGCGGGGAGGCGTAGAAGGGGCTGAGCCAGACGGCGTCGACGCCGAGCTCCTTCAGGTACGGCAGCCGGCTGCGCACGCCTTCGAGATCGCCCATGCCGTCGCCGTTGCCGTCGGCGAAGCTGCGTGGATAGACCTGGTAGATCACCGCGTCACGCCACCAGCCGGGGGTGGTCCCGGTGGTCGGATTGGTGGGGGCAGCGAGGTGCTGGGTCATGTCTTCCCTGGTAGTCGTGGAGGTCGGGGCGTCAGGACTTGGTGGCGCCGGCGGTGAGCCCCGAGACGAGGTGGCGCTGGGCGAGTCCGAAGACGATCGCCGCGGGCACCGCGATGATCACGGCGGCGGCGGTCAGCGAACCCCAGTCGCTGGTGTACTGGTTGACGAAGGACTGCAGTCCGCCGGAGAGGGTGAGGTTCTCCTCGCCGGTCATGAAGGCGGAGGCGTAGGCGACTTCGGCCCAGCCGGTGATGAAGCTGTAGAACGCGGTGACCGCGAGACCGGGGCGCGCGAGCGGCAGGACCAGCCGCCAGAAGACGCCGAAGGGGTTGAGTCCGTCGACGCGGCCGGCTTCGTCGATCTCGACGGGGATGCCGTCGAAGTAGCCCTTCATCATCCAGGCGCAGAACGGCACGGCGATGGTGAGGTAGGTGATGACGAGGCCGAGGGGCTGGTTGAGCAGGCCGAGGCTCGCCAGCAGGTTGTACAGCGGCACGATCAGCACGGCGACCGGGAACATCTGGGTGATGAGCAGCAGCCACATCAGCGGGCGCATGCCGGGGAAGCGGAAGCGGCTGACGGCGTAGCCGGTGGTGGCCGAGATGAAGACGCCGATGACGGTGGTCAGGCCGACGACGAGCAGGGAGTTGCCCAGCCACTCGAGGAACGCGGTCTCGCCGAGGACGTGGCTGTAGTTGCCGAGGGTGAAGTCCTTGACGAGGGAGGTGTCGAAGGCCTCGGTCTTGGGCTTGAAGGAGGTGACCACGAGCCACAGCGGCGGGAAGACCGCGATGACGGAGGCGACCAGCAGGGTCAGGTGGAGGCCGACGGAGGCGAGCGGGGAGCGCTCGCCCCGGCTCCGTACCTTCTTCTTGGTCTGCTGAGTGGAGGACATCGTCACCACACCTCTCCCTGCTTGCGGAGCGCGCGGCGGTAGACCACGGCGAAGAGCGACAGGAGCAGCAGGATCAGCACGCCCCAGGCGGCGGATCCGGCGTAGTCGCGGGGGCTGACGACGAAGGAGAGCCGGTAGGCGTACGTGACCAGGATCTCGGTGGCGTCACCGGGTCCGCCCCGGGTGAGCAGGAAGATCACCGGGAACATGTTGAAGGTCCAGATGGAGCTGATCAGGACCACGGTGGAGCTGACGGAGCGCAGTCCGGGCAGGGTGATGTGCCGGAAGCGCTGCCAGGCGCTCGCGCCGTCCATCTCGGCGGCCTCGTACAGCTCGCCCGGGATGGACTGGAGTCCGCCGAGCAGGGCGACGAGCATGAAGGGGATGCCGAGCCAGACGTTGACGGCGATGACGGAGATCTTCGCCCAGGTGGGGTCGTTCAGCCACGAGATGGTGTCGAAGCCGCCGCCGGCGAGGAGCTTGTTGAAGAGTCCGCTGCGTTCGTTGAAGAGCAGCCGCCAGGTGAAGACGGAGACGAAGGCGGGGACGGCCCAGGGCAGGATGAGGGCCATGCGGTAGAAGCCGCGGCCCTTGATCCGGCGGTTGAGCATGGTGGCCAGGACGAGGCCGAGGGTGAAGGAGAGGCCGACGCAGCTGACGGTCCACACGAGGGTCCAGCCGAGCCGGTCCCAGAAGACGCTGTCGGTGAGGACGGCCTTGTAGTTGTCGAGGCCGATGAACTCGTAGGTCGCCGGGATGTGGTTGACGCCGATGGTGCGCTCGACGTTGGCCTCGTTGGCGTCCGTCAGCGACAGGTAGACGCCGCGGACCAGCGGGTAGCCGATGATCACGCCGATCACGATCACCACCGGGGCGACCATGCTCCAGGCGTACCAGTGGGTCGACAGCGCGCGGCGCAGCCGGCCCGGGTTCTTCTCAGTGCGGCGGCCGGGGCCGCGGGCGCTGTCTGCGCCCGCGGCCTTCGCCACCGACTGGCTGGTCTCGACAGCCATGTCGTCGGTCAGCCCTTCCCGTGACTTCCCTCGGTGCTTACTTGTAGTCCTTGAGCAGCTTGGAGTAGGCCTCTCCGCTGCTCTTGGCCGCCTGCTCGGGGCTGGCCTTCCCGGTCAGGACGTTGGCCATCTCGACCTTGAGCGGCTCGAAGAGGGCGTTGCCCTGGGGGATCCAGGGACGCTCGACGGCCTTGTCAACGGCGGGCTTGAAGAACTT
Organism: Streptomyces sp. NPDC039465; assembly: GCF_055639315.1. Classification (NCBI taxonomy): domain Bacteria; kingdom Bacillati; phylum Actinomycetota; class Actinomycetes; order Kitasatosporales; family Streptomycetaceae; genus Streptomyces; species Streptomyces sp. NPDC039465. Next base: position 501,476 of record NZ_JBVKAP010000001.1, read on the forward strand.
GACCATCTCGTTGCCGGCGACCGAGGGCACGGCGTACACGGAGGTACGGGTCGGCAGCAGGCTGAGCTTCTCGGTGGTCTGCTGCTGCACCTTGGCGGAGCTCATGTACTTGGCGAACTCGTACGAGGCGTCGAGGTTCTTGGAACCGGCGTAGACGGAGAGGTTCCAGCCGCCCTGCGGGGAGGCCTGCTTGACGGTGCCGGCCGGGACGGGGGCGATGCCGAGGTTGGACTTGTCGGTGAACTGCTTGCCGGCGCGGGAGTCCTCGATGGCCCAGGGGCCGTTGAGCATCATCGCGACTTCGCCGTTCTTGAAGGCGTTCTGCATGTTGTTCCACCCGTCGGCGGCGTCGGTGATGGCCGCCTTCGAGTCGACGAGGTCCTTGATGGTGGCGAACGCCTTCACACCGGCCGGGTCGTCGACGGTGATCTGCTTGTCCTTGGCGTTGACCATGTCGCCGCCCTCGCCGTAGAGGAAGGGCAGGAACCAGTAGGCGTCGTCGCCGCGCAGGTAGAAGCCGGTCTTGCCGGTCTTCTGCTTGATCTTGGCGGAGGCGGCCTTGAGCTCGGCGATGGTCGCGGGCGGCGTGGCGACCCCGGCGTCCTTGAGCATCTTCTTGTTGTAGAAGAGCGCCATGGTGTCGATGACCTGCGGGACCGCGTAGGTCTTGCCCTGGAACTTGGTGGAGGCCGCGGCCTGCGGGAGGTAGTCCTCGGCCTTGTCGACGGCGGCGGTGCCGTCCAGCGGGGCGAGGTATCCGAGGCTGGCGAAGTCGGCCACCCAGGCGACCTCGGTACGCATCACGTCGGGAGCGCCGGAGTTGCCGCCGGCCGCGTTCTTGAACTTGGAGTTCGCATCGCCGAAGGGGACGTTGACGTACTTGACGTCGACGTCGGGGTGCAGCTTCTCGAAGCCCTCGGCCAGGGCCTGGTAGGTGCCCTTCTCGGCCTCGTTCGAGGTGTCCCAGAAGGTGACGGTGCCGGAGAGCTTGCCGCCCTTCTTGGCGCTGTCGCCCTTGCTGCCGCTGTCCCCACCGCACGCTGCCGTCGTCAGGGCCAGGGCCGCGACCAGCGCGGTGGCCGCTATGCCACGCCGCATGTGAACTCCTTCAAATGATCCCGGACGCTCCGTCGCGGCTCCGGGTTGCCAGGAACGTAACAGGGATGCAAATGAGCCGAAAGAGCTTGCGGCAATTTTCTGCAAGGGCGGCGGATCGTTACATCCGCGTGTCCCTAAGGTTGCCGATGGGTCGCTTGACAGACATGGGAAAGTCGGTGCCAGCTGGGGCGGGGCGGGGTTGCGGGCTCCGCAGGACCTCTGCAAGCCTTTCGTAAGCACTTGCAGGACCGTTTCAAGGCCGCCTGTCCTCTCGTTACCAGTGCGGCCCCCACCGCCACGGACCACGCGAGAGGGACACCCCCATGGCTCATGACCTCACCTCCCCCGCCCCGGTGCCGGACCAGCGTCTGGCGAGCCCCGACGACCGTCGGCGGAGGTGGTGGCGCGACGCCGTCATCTACCAGGTGTACGTCCGTTCCTTCGCGGACAGCGACGGGGACGGCGTCGGCGATCTGCGCGGTGTCCGCGCCCGCCTCCCCCATCTGCGCGACCTCGGCGTCGACGCCGTCTGGCTGACCCCGTTCTACGGCTCCCCGCAGGCCGACGGCGGCTACGACGTCGCCGACTACCGCGCCGTCGACCCGCTCTTCGGGGACCTCGCCGACGCCGACAACCTCGTACGCGCCGCCCATGAGCTGGGTCTGCGGATCATCGTGGACATCGTCCCCAACCACACCTCCGACCAGCACCCGTGGTTCCTCGAGGCACTCGCCGGGGGCCCCGGCTCCCCGGCGCGCGAGCGGTTCCTCTTCCGCCCCGGCCGCGGGAAGAACGGCGAACTGCCGCCGAACGACTGGGAGTCCGTCTTCGGCGGCCCGGCCTGGACGCGCGTCGCGGACGGCGAGTGGTACCTCCACCTCTTCGCCCCCGAGCAGCCCGACCTGGACTGGGAGAGCCCCGAGGTCAAGGCCGAGTTCGAGTCCGTGCTGCGGTTCTGGCTCGATCTGGGCGTCGACGGGTTCCGGATCGACGTCGCCCACGGCATGGTCAAGGCCGCCGGGCTGCCCGACATCGGCCGCACCGAACAGGCCCGGCTCATCGGCAACCAGGTCCTCCCCTTCTTCGACCAGGACGGTGTGCACGAGATCCACCGCTCCTGGCGCCGGCTGCTCGACTCCTACCCGGGCGAGCGGATCGGCGTCGCCGAGGCCTGGGCGCCCACCCCGGAGCGGCTCGCCCTGTACGTACGCCCCGACGAGCTGCACCAGGCCTTCAACTTCCAGTTCCTGAACTGCCCGTGGGAGGCCCCCGCGATGCGCCGGGTCATCGACGACTCGCTCGCCGCCACCGCCTCCGTCGGCGCCCCCACGACCTGGGTGCTCTCCAACCACGACGTGGTACGTCACACCACACGCTACGGAGAAGGGGACGCCGGTCTGCGCCGGGCCCGGGCCGCCGCGCTGCTGATGCTGGCGCTGCCCGGCTCCGCCTACGTCTACCAGGGCGAGGAGCTCGGCCTGCCCGAGGTCACCGAGCTGCCCGACGAGGTGCGCCAGGACCCGGCGTTCCGCCGCACCGCCGGCCAGGAGGGCCTGCGCGACGGCTGCCGGGTGCCCATCCCGTGGACCGCCGAGGGACCCTCGTACGGCTTCGGCGACGGCGGCAGCTGGCTCCCGCAGCCGGAGTCCTGGGCCGCGCTCAGCGTCGAGGCGCAGAGCGGCGACCCGCTGTCCACGCTGGAGCTCTACCGCTCCGCCCTCGCCCTGCGGCGCGAGCTCCCCGGCCTCGGGGACGGCACGATGCAGTGGCGCGATGCCCCCGAGGGGCTGCTCGTCTTCGCCCGCCCGGGCCTCGTCTGCACCTTCAACACCCTCGGCGAGGACGTCCAACTCCCCCGCCCCGGGCGACGGGTGCTCTCCAGCGTCCCCTGGCAGCCCGAGGCCTCCGCCACCGGGGACAGCGTCCTTATTCCCGCCGATTCCTGCACGTGGTGGGCAATCTGACGCGCGACCGGTACAGTCCCATCCCATGACCGCGCGGCTCTCCGACATCGCAGCCCAGGCGGGGGTCAGTGAGGCCACAGTCAGCCGCGTTCTCAACGGCAAACCGGGCGTGGCCACCGCCACCCGCGAGTCCGTGCTTGCCGCGCTCGACGTCCTCGGCTACGAACGGCCCGTACGGCTGCGCCAGCGCAGTGCGGGCCTGGTCGGGCTGATAACGCCCGAGCTGGACAACCCCATCTTTCCCGCCCTGGCGCAGGTCATCGGCCAGGCCCTGACCCGCCAGGGATACACCCCGGTCCTGGCCACCCAGACGCCCGGCGGCTCCACCGAGGACGAGCTGACCGAGATGCTGGTGGACCGGGGGGTCTCCGGGATCATCTTCGTCTCCGGCCTGCACGCGGACACCACCGCCGACACACAGCGCTACGACCAGCTGCGCGGCCAGGGTGTCCCCTTCGTCCTCATCAACGGCTTCTCGCCCAAGATCCAGGCCCCTTTCGTCTCGCCCGACGACCGGGCGGCGATGCGGCTGGCCGTGACGCACCTGGTCGCGCTCGGCCACACCCGGATCGGTCTCGCGGTCGGACCGAAGCGGTTCGTGCCGGTCCTGCGCAAGATCGAGGGGTTCCAGCTCGGCATGGCCGAGCGGCTCGGGCTGTCCACCGAGGACGCCGACGCCCTGATCGAGCACTCCCTGTACACGCTGGAGGGCGGTCAGGCGGCCGCCGCCGCGCTCCTCTCCCGGGGCTGCACCGCGGTGGTGTGCGCCAGCGACATGATGGCGCTCGGCGCGATCCGGGCCGCCCGTCAGCAGGGTCTGGAGGTCCCCCGGGACGTCTCGGTGGTGGGCTTCGACGACTCCCCGCTGATAGCGTTCACCGACCCGCCGCTGACCACGATCCGGCAGCCGGTGCAGGCCATGGGGCAGGCCGCGGTCAGGGCCCTGCTGGAGGAGATCGGCGGCACACCGGCTCCGCACAGCGAATTCGTCTTCCTCCCCGAGCTGGTGGTCCGTGGTTCCACGGCCTCCGGACCTCAGGGGCAGCGGTCCTCCGAAAGACGGAGCGGTCGCGCCGAAGACCCGACCGACGGATGATCGGTAGGGGTACCCGTATCTGGCAACCTTCTCCCCATGGGTGAATCGACCGTGAGAACACTGGAAGGCCGTACGGCCCCGCCGTCACCCATCGACGGGTCCGACGAGCTCGACGAACGGCCTGGCACACCCGGGCAGCCCGGCGACCGCTCCTCCTGGAACCGGCGGACACGTACCCCGCGCCGGCCCCGGCTGTGGTTCGAGGTCCTGCTGATCGCGGTGAGTTACTGGACGTACTCACTGATCCGCAACGCCGTTCCGGAGCAGAAGGCCGAGGCGCTGCGCAACGCCGACTGGATCTGGCGGGCGGAGCAGTCCCTGGGGCTCGCGTTCGAGGAATCGGTCAACCACGCCGTGAATTCGGTGACGTGGCTGATCGTGGGGATGAACTACTACTACGCCACATTGCACTTCATCGTGACGATCGGTGTGCTCGTGTGGTTGTACCGACGGCAGCCGGGCCGTTACGCGGCGGCGCGCACGATTCTCTTCGCGACCACCGGTGTGGCCCTGGTCGGTTACTACCTGTATCCGCTCGCTCCCCCGCGGCTGATGAACGGGCAGAGCTTCATCGACACGGTCCTGGTCCACCACACGTGGGGCTCGATGGCCTCGGGCAACCTCAAGAACATGTCGAACCAGTACGCGGCGATGCCGTCGATGCACATCGGCTGGTCGCTGTGGTGCGGGCTCATGATCTTCGCCCTGGCCACCGCCCCCTGGGCGCGGATCCTCGGCCTGCTCTACCCCGCCGGCACGCTGGTGGTGATCGTGGCGACCGCCAACCACTTCTGGCTGGACGCGGTCGGCGGCATGATCTGCCTGGGCTTCGGTTTCGCCGTCTCCTACGTCTGGTACGGGGCGCGGCCGCAGGGGCTGCCGAAGCTGGTGGAGCCCGCGCGGGCGAAGCCGGCGGGTCCGCCCCCGGTGGCGGAGGCGGACCACGCGGCGGATCCGGCCCAGGAGACGGTCAGCTCTGGTAGGTGACCTGGCCGGCGGCTCGGTCTCGTCGGCCGGTGCTTCGACCGGGTCGACGGTGAACGCGGTCAGATCGGCGCGGTGCCCCACCTCGATCCGCCCGGCGACGGCTTCCTCGCCCGCCGCGGCGGCGGCGTGCGTGGTGCAGCCCTCCAGCGCCATCAGCCCGCTCAGCCCGCGGCCGGCCGAGGCGGCGCCACACGGGCGCTGGGCCGTGGCGAGGACCTGACGGGCGTCGTCATGCGCGATCGGCCAGTCGGAGCCGAGCGCCAGATGGCCCCCGGCGTCACAGGTCGCGGCAGCGCCAGGCCCGGGCGGCCCGCTCGCCGCCGAGCCGCTTGCACCACTCGTCGGTGTGGTCGGCGCGGGTGTAGGCGGTGTGCGGCGGCGGTGTACGCGGCCGGGTCGGGCCAGAAGGCGTCGGTGCCCTGGCCGTGGCAGTCGGCATGCTCCAGCCAGGCGGTGCCGCCCTCGACCGTGCCGTCCATGAAGAACTTCATGCCGCCGACCCGCCACCTGCGCCCGGCACGCCCCTGGAGCCGTACGAGCTCCTCCAGCTCCTCCGTGTCGGCGCCCGGCATGCACCAGGGGGCCAGCCGAAGCCGCAGCGGCAGCTCGCCGTCCTCCTCGACGGAGCGGAGCAGGCCCGGTACGTCGTCGCCGCCCATGTCCATGAGGTGGGCACCGGTCAGGCCGGTGGCGGCCATCGCGGAGAGCAGACCGAGCAGGGCCGTACGGCGTTCGGCGCGGGGGCGGGCCGGGACGAGGGCGGCGACCGGGTCCATCGCGGCGTGCTCGACGAGATGGCCGGTGGGGCGTCCGGCTTTCCTCGCGCACTTCCGGGGGATGCCGGCGGGGCCCGGAGGCGTAGGGCCCTCCGGGCGCCACGGCGCGGGGGCGACAGCCCGGACAACCCGGCCCGGGGCGGCCGGGGGCCACGGCCCGGACGCCCCGCCTCGGGGCTATGCGCCGTAGAAGAGCTCTTCGACCACCGCCCGCGCCCGGCGTGTGATCCGCCGGTAGTCGTCGAGCATGTCGCCGACATGGCCGGGACCGTACCCCAAGTACCGTGCCACCGCCGCCAGTTCGCGGCCGTCAGAGGGGAAGGTGTCCCCCGGGCGGCCGCGTACGAGCATCACGCCGTTGCGGACGCGGGTGGCCAGGACCCAGGCGTCGTCGAGGATCTGGGCGTCCTCGGTGGACAGGAGCCGGGCCGCGTGGGCGGCGGCCAGCGCCTCGCGGGTGCGGGTGGTGCGCAGGCCGGGCTCGGCCCAGCCGTGTTGCATCTGGAGCAGCTGGACGGTCCATTCGACGTCGCTCAGCCCGCCCCGGCCCAGTTTGGTGTGCAGGGTCGGGTCGGCGCCGCGCGGCAGGCGCTCGGACTCCATCCGGGCCTTGAGGCGGCGGATCTCGCGCACGGCGTCCTCGCCGAGGCCCTCCGCCGGGTAGCGCAGCGGGTCGACCAGCTCGATGAAGCGTGCCCCGAGCCCCGCGTCGCCGGCCATCGGCGCGGCGCGCAGCAGGGCCTGGCTCTCCCAGACCAGCGACCAGCGGCGGTAGTAGGCCTCGTACGACTTGAGGGTGCGGACCAGCGGGCCGCTCTTGCCCTCGGGGCGCAGGTCCGCGTCGATGAGCAACGGCGGGTCGGCCGTGGGGAGTTGGAGGAGCCGGCGCATCTCGGCGACGACGGTGCCGGCCGCCCGGGCGGCCTCCTGCTCGTCGACGCCCTCGCGCGGCTCGTGGACGAAGAGCACGTCGGCGTCGGAGCCGTAGCTCAGTTCGTGGCCGCCGAAGCGGCCCATGCCGATGACGGCGAAGCGGGTGGGCAGTTCGTCGCCCCATCCGGCCCGTACGACAGCCCGCAGGGCGCCGGCGAGGGTGGCGGCGTTCAGATCGGTCACGGCGTCGCCGACCCGGTCGACGAGCGCGCCCGCGTCGACCTCGGCGGGCCGGTCCTCGGTGCCGTAGGAGGCGATGAGGTCGCCCGCGGCGGTACGGAACAGCTCGCGGCGGCGGACACCGCGAGCCGCGGCGACGGCCTGTTCGGCGTCGTCGGCGCGGCCGACGGCGGCCAGGATCTCCTGCTCCAGGTGGTCGCGGCCGCGCGCTCCGAGGCCCTCGGGGTCGCCGAGGATGGCGACCGCCTCGGGGGCGCGCAGCAGCAGGTCGGGGGCGAGGCGGCCGGCGGAGAGCACGCGCGCGAGGTTCTCGGCGGCGGCGCCCTCGTCCCGTAGCAGGCGTAGGTACCACGGCGTCTTGCCGAGGGCGTCGGAGACCTTGCGGAAGCCGAGGAGCCCGGCGTCCGGGTCCGCGGAGTCCGCGAACCAGCCGAGCAGGACCGGCAGCAGGGTGCGCTGGATGGCTGCCTTGCGGGTGACGCCGGAGGACAGGGCCTCCAGATGGCGCAGGGCGGAGGCGGGGTCGGCGTAGCCGAGGGCCTCCAGGCGCTCCCGGGCGGCGCTGGCACTGAGCCGGATCTCGCCGGGGGCGAGCTGGGCGACGGCGTCAAGCAGGGGCCGGTAGAAGATCTTCTCGTGGAGGCGGCGGACCACGCCGGCGTGCCGCCGCCACTCGCGGGTGACCTCGGCGACCGGGTCGGTGCGCAGCCCGAGCGAGCGGCCGAGGCGGCGAAGGTCGGCCTCGCCCTCGGGGACGAGGTGGGTGCGGCGCAGCCGGTACAGCTGGATGCGGTGTTCCATGGCGCGCAGGAAGCGGTACGCCTCGTCGAGCTGGGCGGCGTCGGCGCGGCCCACGTACCCGCCGCCGGCGAGGGCGCCGAGCGCGTCGAGTGTCGTACCACTGTGCAATGTGGCATCGCTGCGGCCGTGCACGAGCTGGAGCAGCTGGACGGCGAACTCGACGTCCCGCAGCCCGCCGGGGCCGAGCTTCAGCTCGCGCTCTATCTGTGCGGCGGGGATGTTGTCGACGACCCGGCGGCGCATCTTCTGCACGTCGGCGACGAAGTTCTCGCGCTCGGCGGCCTGCCAGACGAGCGGGGAGACGGCGTCGATGTAGGCGGCGCCGAGCTCTGGGTCGCCGGCCACGGCGCGGGCCTTGAGCAGGGCCTGGAACTCCCAGGTCTTGGCCCAGCGCTGGTAGTAGGCGAGGTGGGAGGAGAGGGTGCGGACGAGGGGGCCGTTGCGGCCCTCGGGGCGCAGGTTGGCGTCGACCGGCCAGATGGTGCCCTCGACGGTCGTCTCGGAGCAGATCCGCATGAGGTGGGAGGCGAGCCGGGTGGCGGCCTGCAGGGCCTTGCCCTCGTCGGCGCCGTCGACCGGCTCCCCGACGAAGATCACGTCGACGTCGGAGACGTAGTTGAGCTCATGGCCGCCGCACTTGCCCATGGCGATGACGGCGAGCCGGCACTGGGCAGCGTCGGCGGGCGCGGCGGTACGGGCGATGGCGAGCGCGGCGCGCAGGGTGGCGGTGGCCAGATCGGCCAGCTCGGCGGCGGTCTCGGCGACGTCGGTGGTGCCGCAGACGTCCCGGGCGGCTATGGCGAGCAGGCAGCGGCGGTAGGCGACCCGCAGCGAGACGGCGTCGGTGGCGTCGGCGAGGCCCCGCTCGAACTCTGCGACCCCCGGATGCAGGTCCGCGGACTCGTAGGCGGCGAGGGCCTGCCAGTCGCGGGGGTGACGGGCCAGATGGTCCCCGAGGGCCTCCGACGCGCCGAGGACCCCGAGCAGCCGGTCCCGTAGCGGCTTCGCGCCGATCAGGGTCGACAGCAGCCCGTGCCGCTGATCGCCGGACTGCGCCTCGACGAGCCGGACGAGCCCACGCAGGGCGAGATCGGGGTCGGCGGTGGCACCGAGGGCGTCGAGGAGGACGGAGTCGTCCCGTACGGGAGCGAGGTCGGGCAGCTCGAGCAGCCGCTCGGCCCCGGACGGATCGGTGAAGCCGTGCCGCAGCAGCCGCGTGAACGTACTGCTTCTGCGTCCGGGCACTGTCATCCCGCCGTCTCCCTGTCCTGCGATCAAGGTCCAGGGCGAGCCTATCCGCAGGGGAGCGGGAGAGCGCTGCGCGGCGGTCAGGTGGAGGTGCGGGGGCGCGGCGCGGGGCGCATGGCCGGCAGGGCGCGAGCCCGCCCGGTGCCCGGCCGCGCTCCCGGCGCCGAACGTCCCCAACGGGCGCGGTGGCCGCGTGACACGGCTGGGACCGGGCCATCGAGCCCGTCGCGAACGTGCGACCCGACATGGCACACGCGCCGACGCCCGCCGCGCCCCGCCGGCGCGGTGGCCGCGTGACACGGCCGGGACCGGGCCATCGAGCCCGTCGCGAACGTGCGACCCGACATGGCACACGCGCCGACGCCCGCCGCGCCCCGCCGGCGCGGTGGCCGCGTGACACGT
>NZ_JBVKAP010000001.1:511055-1319845 GCF_055639315.1 Streptomyces sp. NPDC039465
CACGCACACCACGTGCCACGTCACATGCCGACCGGACCACGCAACGTCCCCCGGCCCCCGGGGCGGGGCGGCACGCCGCGAGGAGTGCCGGGTCCGCTACCGGCGCCCGGGGCGGGCGCCAGCCGGCCCCGGCAACGTGCTCGCCCGTGCGCGCCGCAGGGCCCGATGTGAGGCGCGTATCACGTGACATACGCCATGTTCTTCGCCCTTCGCGGCTGATGAACCGTATTCATGGAAATTCCGTCTTCTTTGCCGCTTCGGGCCGTCCGGCCCGGAGCCGGCCCTGCCTGCACGAAAGTCCGACGCCCATGCCGCCGCGCTCCCGCCGCCCCCGTCGTCCTCGTCGACGCCTTCTCCTGGCGACCGCCGTGACCCTGACCGCGCTCACCGGCGCGACCGCCGGCACGCTGTGGCTGACGTCCTCGTCGTCCGACGCGTCCGACGTGCCGAGCCGGGGTGTTCCGGTGGAGGCGGCGATGAAGCCCGTGCGGACGGCCGGGACCGCGGTCGTGCAGATCATGGCCCACCCCGACGACGACCTGTTCTTCATGAACCCGGACACCGCCCAGTCCATACGCTCCGGCGACAGCCTCACCTCCGTGTACCTGACCGCGGGCGAGTCGGACGGGGTGAACGCCCGCCGGGACGACGCCCACCAGCCCGCGCCGGACAAGGCCGCCTACGCCGAGGCCCGCCAGAACGGCATACGCGCCGCCTACGCCGAGATGGCCACCGGCAACCGCACCAGCCCCTGGGACCGCACCGCGATACCCACCGAGGGCGGCGGGCTCGCCGAGCTGGACACGCTGCGCGCGAAGCCGCAGATCAGCCTGGTGTGGGTGCAGCTGCGCGAGGCCGGCTCGATCAGCGGCGACCGGCCGCACAGCCTGCACGGCCTTTGGGACGGCCGGATCGGCTCGCTCGCGTCCCAGCGGGCCGCCGGGACGCCGGTCCGCCAGGACTTCTCGTACACCAAGGAGCAGGTCGTCGACACGGTCGCCGGGCTACTGGAGCGGTTCCGGCCGACGTTCGTACGGATGCAGGACCCGACGCCGGGCCGCGACACCGGGTCGGGGAAGTACGCGGACCACCAGGACCACATGTACGGGGCGCGGTTCGCGCAGGCGGCGCTGGCCCGCTACGCCGAGGTGCCGGGCCGCCCCGCCTTCGGGGTCCAGAACTACCTTGGCTACTTCACCGGCGGCCTGCCGCACACCCTGGACCGCAGGTCGTACGGGGAGAAGCTGCGCACGCTGAAGACGTACGCCTGGACCGACCACACGGACTACTGCGAGGACCCCGCCGGGTGCGGCGACCGGAAGGTCGCGGCGCGGCCGGCCGGGCACGGCTGGGCGCAGTCGGTGCGCTACACGCGCGGATCGTCCACGTCGTGGGTGCAGCGCGGCGGCGACGGCTCGCTGTGGGCGTTCTCGGTGCTCGACGGGCGGCTCGCGGTGTGGCAGAAGCCGGTCGGCGCCGCCTCCCTGTGGCGCGGGCCGACGCTGACGGCCGGGACGGGTCTGGACGCGGGCGTGACGTCCGTACGGCTGCCGGACGGCCGGATCGCGGTCTTCGCCACCCGTACGACCCTCGGCGAGACGGCGGAGCAGTACCGGCGTGATGTGGTGACGTCGGTGCAGGCCGCCGTGGGCGGGGCGTTCGGGCCGTGGCGTTCCCTCGGGACGCCCGAGCGGGACGACCGTACGTCCACCTCCGACATCAGCGCCCCGGCGGTGACCGTCGACGCGCGGGGCCATGTGACCGTGTACGTACGCGACGGCCGCTACCGCCTCACCGCCACGGCCCAGCGCGCGGACGGCGGCTGGTCACCGTGGCGGTCCCTGGGCGGACACGACATCCACGGCGACCCGGTGGCCGCCACCGACGCGCACGGCCGCGGCTATGTCTTCGCCGCGACCCCGAAGACCGTGCTGGCCTGGACGCAGCGGACGCCCGGCGGGCCGCTGACCGGGCCCGTGCCGACGGGTCTGCCGCCGACGACGCTGTCGCTGAGCGTGGGACCCGACGGGGACGAGGGCGACGGCGTACGGCTGTGGTTCCGCGCCCCGGGCTCGGGCGATGTGCGCAGCGCCCGGTTCGCGGGCAGCGGCCTGGCCTCCCCGGTGACGGCGCTGACGGGCGGTGTGGCCGGCTGGGGGCCGGTCAGCGGTGGCGAGGGGCTGGTCGCGGCCCGTTCCCGCAGCGGCGGTCTGGCGACCGCGCAGCCGGGCGGCGCGGGGAAGAAGCCGTGGACGCTGTCGACGCCGCTGTTCTCGGGCGCGCCCAGCGGCATCCCGGACGGCCGGGACGCCACAGGCAGCACGGGTGGCGTCGCGACGATCGGTCTGGACGGCCGGCTGAACTGGACGCCGACGCGGCGATGAGTTCCGTTCCGTGGCACGGTCATTCCTGAGGACCTGAACGCCAGCAGGTGACCGACACCGGAGGACCGTGCCATGGAGCAGCCGACGGAACAGCCGACGACCGACCTCGATCCGCGCTACAGCGACGAGAAGGCCACGCCGACACCGTGGTCCGAGGCGGTGGCGAGCCTGGGCGCGGCGGAGGTGTTCTGGCTGACGACGGTCCGTCCGGACGGCCGCCCGCATGTGACGCCGCTGATCGCGGTCTGGTGGGACGGAAGCCTGCATTTCTGCACCGGCGCCGACGAGCGGAAGGCCCGCAACCTCACGCACAATCAGGAGGTCGTCCTCACCACGGGCGCCAACCGCCTCGGTGAGGGGTTCGACGTGGTGGTCGAGGGAGCGGCCGTACGGGTGACGGACGAGGCGCGCCTGCGTGAACTCGCCGCCGCCTACGAGGAGAAGTACGGCCCCGAGTGGCACTTCGACGTACGCGACGGCGCGTTCCTGGGGGACGGTCATCAGGCGCTGGTGTTCGCCGTCGCGCCCCGTACGGCCTTCGGTTTCGCCAAGGGCGAGCCGTACGGTCAGACCCGCTGGCGCTTCTGACGTGACTTGAGGAGACCCGATGAACTGGACGCTCGAAGTGGTCCCGGTCCCCGCCACCGACCTGGACCGGTCGAAGGAGTTCTACGCCGACAAGGTCGGTTTCAAAGTGGACCTGGACGACGAGGTCGCTCCCGGTATGCGCATCATCCAGCTGACCCCGCCCGGCTCCCGCTGTTCGGTCGCACTGCTCTCGGGCATGCCGACGGCCCCGGGTTCGAAGAACATGACACCCGGCACCCTGCACGGCCTCCAGCTCTGCGTCACCGACATCGAGTCGGCCCGCGCCCAGCTGGTGGACCGCGGCGTGGAGGCGGGCCCGATCCAGCACGTGGGCGCGGCGGGCTGGGAGGACGGCAAGGGCGACACCTGGAACTCCTTCATGACCTTCGCCGACCCCGACGGCAACACCTGGGTCGTCCAGGAGGCCCCCTCCGAACTCTCCGAACGCTGACGTCAGGACGCGGCCCGGACATACGAGTACGGGGGTACGGGGACCGGGTCCCCGTACCCCCGTACTCGTAGCGGTCAGAGCACCGGCAGGTTCTTGCGGAGCTCGAAGGCCGTCACCTCGGAGCGGTACTCCTCCCACTCCTGCTTCTTGTTGCGCAGGAAGAAGTCGAAGACGTGCTCGCCGAGGGTCTCGGCGACCAGTTCGCTCTTCTCCATCAGGTGGATCGCCTCGCCGAGGTTCTGCGGGAGGGGCTCGATGCCCATCGCGCGGCGCTCGGCGTCGGAGAGGGCCCAGACGTCGTCGTCGGCGCCGGCCGGGAGTTCGTAGCCCTCCTCGATGCCCTTGAGGCCCGCGGCGAGCAGGACCGCGTAAGTGAGGTAGGGGTTGGCGCCGGAGTCGATGGAGCGGACCTCGACGCGGGAGGAGCCGGTCTTGCCGGGCTTGTACATGGGGACGCGGATCAGGGCCGAGCGGTTGTTGTGGCCCCAGCAGATGTACGAGGGGGCCTCGCCGCCCGAGCCCGCCGTGCGGGCCGAGCCGCCCCAGATGCGCTTGTAGGAGTTGACCCACTGGTTGGTGACGGCCGAGATCTCGGCGGCGTGCTTGAGCAGGCCGGCGATGAAGGAACGGCCCACCTTGGAGAGCTGGTACTCGGCGCCGGACTCGTAGAAGGCGTTCCGGTCTCCCTCGAAGAGGGAGAGGTGGGTGTGCATCCCGGAGCCGGGGTACTCGGAGAACGGCTTGGGCATGAACGTCGCCTGGACGCCCTGCTCCAGCGCCACCTGCTTCATGACCAGCCGGAACGTCATGATGTTGTCGGCGGTGGAGAGCGCGTCGGCGTACCGCAGGTCGATCTCCTGCTGGCCGGGGGCGCCCTCGTGGTGGGAGAACTCCACCGAGATGCCCATCGATTCCAGCATCGTGATCGCCTGGCGGCGGAAGTCCATGCCGACGTTCTGCGGGGTGTGGTCGAAGTAGCCGGAGTTGTCGGCGGGGGTGGGCTTGGTCCCGTCGAGCGGCTTGTCCTTCAGCAGGAAGAACTCGATCTCGGGGTGGGTGTAGAAGGTGAAGCCGAGGTCCGAGGTCTTGGCCAGGATCCGCTTGAGGACGAAGCGGGGGTCCGCGAAGGACGGCGAGCCGTCCGGCATGAGGATGTCGCAGAACATCCGGGCGGTGCCCGGGGCCTCCGCGCGCCAGGGCAGGATCTGGAAGGTGCCCGGATCCGGCTTGGCGATCATGTCGGACTCGTAGACCCGGGCGAAGCCCTCGATCGCCGAGCCGTCGAAGCCGATGCCCTCGTCGAAGGCCTGTTCCAGCTCGGCGGGCGCCACCGCGACCGACTTGAGGAAGCCGAGCACATCGGTGAACCACAGGCGCACGAACCGGATGTCACGCTCCTCGAGCGTGCGGAGCACGAATTCCTGCTGCTTGTCCATTTCCACACCCATCTTCGCTGGTCAGCCCGCCTGCTCCCGCCGTGCGCACCGGGGGGACCATGAGCATCCCACCACACGGTTTCATACAGGTTGCGGACCCATACTGCCTGCTCACGTGCGCCACAGGGAACGGCCACCCCCAGGTCGCCCCGCACTCGTCCCGGACTCGTCCCGCAGTGATCGACGCAGTCGTCCCGCACGCGTCCCGGATCGTGCTCCGCAGAGTCATGCATACCCCGTCTGGCGTGCGACAGGGGTTCTCCCACTACGATCGCGGCCATGGGGGGCCTGCGGCTCAGACGCATCTCGGACACCGCGCGTCCCATGGCACTGCTGAGTGCCATGGCGACGCTGCTCGCCGCGCTCTTCGTCTGTCTGGGCGCGGCCGAGGCGGCCGAGGCCCGTGACCACCACCGGGCCGTCGCCCCGTCCCCGGTCCTGACCGCCTCCCCCACCCGGCCCGCCCCGGCGACGAGCTCCTATCTGTGCCCGTACGACCGCGGGGACTGCGGCCTCTTCCCGTCGCTGAGCGCCGCCGTGCTCACCGCCCCGCCGCTCGATCCCCCGCTGCCCGCCGCGGCGACGCTGCCCCGGCTCGCCCCGCCGAGCGCCCCCGGGGGCACGCACCGTCCGGGGCCACCGCCCCGGGCGCCCGATCTTCACGTCCTTCAGGTCCTGCGGACATAGCCGGGCCGTGCGCACAGGGCCCACCCCGCTCGTTGTGCACCACACCGCTCGAACCGATCGACAGAACACTCGAATGTGAAGGACTTCCGTCATGGGCAACCGCAACACCACCGCCGACCGCCGCGCCCGAATAGAGGAGATGCGCCGCGCGGAGAAGGCCCGCGAGACCCGTAATCGCATCATCACGATCGGCCTGTCCACCGTCGTGGTGGCCGGTCTCGTCGGCTTCGGCGCGTACGTGCTCAACAAGGAGTCGGACAAGAAGGAGCAGCGGGAGACCGCCGCCAAGGCGCCCATCAAGGACGAGAAGACCTGGGACGCGAAGAAGCTCGGCCGCAACCACGTGACCAAGTCCGTCACGTACGAGATGAAGCCCCCGGTCGGCGGCGACCACCACCCGGTGTGGATGAACTGCGACGGCGACGTCTACAAGACCCCGATCCCCGAGGTCAACGCCGTCCACTCGCTGGAGCACGGCGCGGTCTGGGTGACGTACAACGACAAGGCCCCGCAGGCCGAGGTGAAGAAGCTCGCCGAGAAGGTCGACAAGACGTCGTACACGCTGATGAGCCCGGTGAAGGAGCAGACCGGCGCGATCATGCTCAGCGCGTGGGGCAAGCAGGTCACGGTGGACAGCGCGAGCGACCCGCGGGTGGACGCGTTCTTCACCAAGTACATCCAGGGCCCGCAGACTCCTGAGCCGGGCGCCGCGTGCACCGGCGGTCAGGTCGCGCAGTGACCCGTACACACTGGGCCGCGATCACCGCGGTCGTCCTCGCGCTGCTGTTCGCCGGGGCGGCCACGGTCACCTCGGCGCAGCGGGACGAGCCGCGCGCCTCGGGGCCGGCCCATGACTCGGCCGACGCGGGCTTCGCCCGTGACATGGCGCTCCACCACCAGCAGGCGGTGGAGATGTCGTTCATCGTGCGGGACCGCACTCAGGACGAGGACGTCCGCCGCCTCGCCTACGACATCGCCAACACCCAGGCCAACCAGCGCGGCATGATGCTGGGCTGGCTGGACCTGTGGGGGCTTCCGAAGGTCGCCGCGGACCAGGAGCCGATGGCCTGGATGGGCATGGCCGGTCACGGGGGCTCGGGCCCCAAGGACGGGGCGGTCATGCCCGGCATGGCGACCCGGACACAGCT
Organism: Streptomyces sp. NPDC039465; assembly: GCF_055639315.1. Taxonomy (NCBI): domain Bacteria; kingdom Bacillati; phylum Actinomycetota; class Actinomycetes; order Kitasatosporales; family Streptomycetaceae; genus Streptomyces; species Streptomyces sp. NPDC039465. The sequence goes on from NZ_JBVKAP010000001.1 coordinate 517,750, forward strand.
GGCGCAGCTGCGCAAGGCGAGCGGCAAGCAGGCCGAGATCCTGTACCTGCAGCTGATGACCGCCCACCACAAGGGCGGCGTGCACATGGCGCAGGGGTGTGTGGAGCGGTGTGTGCCGGGGGTCGAGCGGCAGCTGGCGCAGGGCATGGTCGACGCGCAGGAGTCGGAGATCCTGCTCATGGCCGACATGCTGCGAAAGCGGGGCGCGAAGCCCGCGGTGTGACATCGCGATCCGACATACCGGTGTGACATCGCGATATGACAGCACGCGCGGACGGCCGCCGAGGGGGCGAGGCCCCCTCGGCGGCCGTCGCCGTCTCCAGCGGTCGCGGGGCGCGACGGGACGGACGATGATGGAGGCGCTCGGGGACGTACGACGCCTTACGGAGGTACGCACCCCATGACCACCGCGAAAGACATCATGCACTCCGGGGCCAAGTGGATCCCCCGGCACGAGACGCTCGACCGGGCCGCGCAGATGATGCGTGACCTGAACGTCGGCGCGCTGCCCATCGCCGACGAGAACGAACGGCTCTGCGGCATCATCACGGACCGCGACATCGTGGTCGGCTGTGTGGCGCTGGGCCATGACCCGGCCCGGATCACCTGCGGCGAGATGGCCAAGGGCACCCCCCGCTGGATCGACGCGGGGTCGGATGTCGGCGAGGTGCTCCAGGAGATGAAGGGCCACCAGATCAAGCGGCTCCCGGTGATCGAGAACAAGCGTCTGGTCGGCATGATCAGCGAGGCCGATCTGGCCAAGCACCTGAACGACGAGCAGATCGCGGAGTTCTGCGAGAGCGTCTACGGGCGCGCCTGACCTCCCCGACCCTGGTCCCCCTGATCCTCCAGGTCCCGCACGGCCAGTACGGCCCGGGCCACGGCTTCGGGGCGGTCCAGCATCATCAGATGGCCCGACGGTTCGACGGCCTCGTAGCGGGCGCCGAGCCGCCGGGCCAGCGCGCGCTGGCGGGCGGCCCAGCGGGCCGAGCCGTCGGGCGCGGCGAGGACGGTGACCGGGAGCCCGCCGGGCAGCGGATGGCGCTCGCGCAGGGCGAGGAGCTCGGCGGCCACCGCGCGGTAGTGGGTGTTCTCCAGGAATGCGCCCCGCATCACACGTGACGTGGCATAGCAGCGGCGTACGAGCGCGGCCGGTGCCGGGTCGCCGCCGCCGCTGCGGGAGAACCGTACGGTGACGCGGCGGGCGAGCGGGCCGACCGCGGCGGGCGCGCCGACGGCAGTGAGGGCGGTGCCGATACCGCGCGCGAGGGCGGTACGCACGGCCGGGGCGGCCGGGGTGCGTGCGTGCTCCTCGACGGAGGAGTCGACGAGGACGAGCGCGGCGGTACGGGCGGGGTGGAGGCGGGCGAAGGCCTCGGCGTGGAACCCCGCGACGGAGTGCCCGACGACGGTGGCCGGACCGGTCAGGCCGAGCGCATCGAGCAGCCCCGCGATGCGGTGGGCCTCCCCCGCGGCGGTCGGGGCGACCGGGGCCGGGGCGGAGAGTCCGTGGCCGGGCCGGTCGAAGCGGACGACGGTGCGGTGCGGGGCGAGCAGCGGGACGACCGGGTCCCAGTCGAACCAACTCATGCCGAGACCGGCGCTGAGGACGCAGACCGGTCCGCCGCCCTCGACGACGACGTGGTGGGCGACGCCGCCGACCCGTACGAAAGGACTCAATCTCGCTCCCTGGCCACGGAGATGGCGAGTACCGCGAGCCAGCCTGCCACGAGCAGTACCTGAAGGCGCTGCCCGGCCCCCAGGGACCAGTTCCCGCGGCCGGCCTCGAAGGCGGCCACGGCGGCCAGGGTCCAGCCGGTGGCGGCGAGTTCGAGGACGACGAGGGCGGGTCCGGTACGGGCGAGGGGCGCCCAGATGCGGTAGCGGCGGGCGGCGACCGTGAGCGCCACCATCCCGGCGAGCGCCCCGGCCATGGCGAGGCTGGAGCTGACGGCGTGGGCGGTGTGGGTGGCCGGGACGAGCCCGGCGGTCTCGCGGGCGGCGCACTCGGGGTCGACGGTGGGCGGGCAGCTGAGCGGCAGCCGGGAGTCGACGGCGGTGGCGGCGCCGAACAGCGCGAGGGCCGCCCATCCCGCGACGGTCCACGGCCGCCGCGGAAGCCTCAGCAGGGCCCACAGGGCTCCGGCGAGCAGGAGGAGCCCGGCGGCGAGGTCGGTGGCGCGGAACAGCCCGCCCAGGGGCTGGTCGGCGGCGGCGAGTTCGGAGACGTACGTCCGGACCGGGTCGAGTCCGGTGTGGGCGACGACTTCGAGCACCCACGCGGTGTACACGAGCGCGCCGAGGGCGAGGAGGACGGCGACAGAGCGAGCACCACGTGTGGACATAGTGGGATGAAGCCTACGCGCGCGCGGCCGCCTCCTGGCGGCCGGGGTGACGCGACGCGGCGTGCGGTACGCCGCCATGCCGGCGCATACCGGGTGGGGGTAGGGTGCGGGCGTGGTGACATGGCGGCGCGGGAGCGAGGGGCGGTACGGGCGGTGGCTGCTGCTCGTGGCGCTGCTCTTCGGCATCGTCACCATGCACACGCTGGGCCACCCCTCTGCCCACGGCACCGGCCACGGCCCGCAGGCCTCCACGGCGGAGGCCGGGACGCACGGCCCCGCGGCGGCCGACGCGCACGAGGCGCACAGTGCGCATACCGAGGCCGTACCCGTCTCCCCTGAAGCCGCTCTGGACGCACACCCGCCCCTGGCCCGCGACCACACCACACCCAGCACCAGCCACAGCGGCGAAGGCCAGGGATTCGACCCGACGTCGGTGTGCCTGGCCGTGCTCGGGGCGCTCGGGGTGGCCCTGCTGATCGTGCGGCCGGCCGTGCGGCACACGGGCGCCGCGCTCGTCGTCGCGAGCGGCCGGCGGCTGCGGGCGCTGTGGCCGATCCCCCCGCCGCCGAGGACGCACCTCACCCTGCTGTCGGTCCTGCGGATTTAGGAGCGCCCGGCCGCCCACGCGGCCCTTCGCGCCCTTTTCGTACGCAGCAACACCGACACCCTCACGAGGTGCACCCAGTCATGTCCACGCAGCACACCCGCCGCGCCGTCCTCGGCGCGGGAATCGCCGTCGCCGGTACGGGACTTCTGTCCGCGTGCTCGACCTCCACGACCGACCCCACCACCCACACCGCCACCGGTTTCGTCGCGCCCGACGGGAAGGAGGTCGCCGCCGCCGAGGCCCGGCGCGCCAGGGGACCCGTCCGCGAGGTACGGCTCACCGCCACCCCGACCCCGCTCGACCTGGGCGGCGGCCGGACCGTCAAGTCCTGGGCGTACGGGGACCGGTTGCCCGGCAAGGAGGTCCGGGTCACCGCCGGCGACACCCTCGCCCTCACCCTCGCCAACCACCTGCCCGCCCCCACCTCCCTGCACTGGCACGGCCTCGCCCTGCGCAACGACATGGACGGCGTCCCGGGCCTGACCCAGCAGGAGATCCGGCCGGGCGGGCAGTTCGCGTACCGCTTCGCGGTGCCGCACCCGGGGACGTACTGGTTCCATCCGCACTCCGGCGTCCAGCAGGACCGCGGACTGTACGCGCCGCTGATCGTGGAGGACCCGAAGGAGCCGCTGGCCTACGACAAGGAGTGGGTCGTCGTCCTCGACGACTGGGTCGACGGCGTGGACGGCTCGACCCCGGACGGGGTGCTGGCGGAGCTGCGCAAGGGCATGCCGCCGGGCATGGACCACGGCGACGGCTCCGGCAGCGGCACGAGCGGCTCCGGCTCCGGCTCCGGCGGCCATGAGGGTCACAGCATGTCCATGAAAATTGACGAAGCGCCTTCCCCGGCCGCCGCCCCCTCCCCCACCGGCCCCTCCCGGATGATGATGGGCGCCACCAGCGACCTGCTCGGCGGTGATGCCGGTGACGTCGCCTACCCGCACTACCTGATCAACGGCCGTACCCCCGAGGCCCCCACCGAGTTCCGCGCCAAGCCGGGCGACCGCATCCGGCTGCGGATCATCAACGCGGGCGGCGACACCGCCTTCCGGGTCGCCCTCGGCGGCCACCGGCTCACCGTGACCCACACCGACGGCTTCCCGGTCCGCCACGCCCCGGCGGACGCGCTGCTGCTCGGCATGGGTGAGCGCTACGACGTCCTGGTCACCGCGGGCGACGGGGTCTTCCCGCTCACCGCCGTCGCCGAGGGCAAGAAGGCGGCGGCGCTGGCCGTGCTGCGCACCGGTGGCGGCGCGGCGCCCACCGCGTCCGTACGGCCCAAGGAGCTGTCCGGGAAGGTGCTCACCGCGGACCGGCTGACGGCCCACCCGTCGGTGGCGCTGCCCGCCCGTACGCCCGACCGGACGATCCGCATCAAGCTCACCGGCGGGATGGCGGCGTACGACTGGGCCTTCGACAAGCAGCCGTACACGCCCGGACGGCGGCACGCGGTGAAGGCGGGTGAGCGGGTGCGGATCGAGTTCACCAACACGACCACGATGTGGCATCCGCTCCATCTGCACGGGCACACCTTCGCCCTGGCGAACGTGGCCGGCGGGCCCCGCAAGGACACGGCGGTGATCCTGCCCAACGCCACGCTGGCCGTGGACTTCGACGCCGACAATCCGGGTCTGTGGATGGTCCACTGCCACAACGTCTACCACTCGGAGGCCGGGATGATGACGGTCGTCGGATACCGGAGCTGACCCCTCCGCGAGCAGGGGGCGCCCCGCCACGTGGGGCGCCCCACACCGCTCCGTCCCGACATCGCGTCGCTTTGACGATTACACTGGACGCGTGCCTCAACTACGCCTCGCCCTGAATCAGATCGACTCGACCGTCGGTGATCTCGCCGGCAACGCCGAGGCGATCGTGCACTGGACCCGGCACGCCGCCGAGCAGGGGGCGCATCTCGTCGCCTTCCCCGAGATGGTGCTGACCGGCTACCCCGTCGAGGACCTCGCCCTGCGCTCGTCGTTCGTCGAGGCGTCCCGGGCCGCGCTGCGCGCGCTGGCCGTACGCCTGGACGCCGAGGGCTTCGGGGAGCTGCCGGTCGTCGTCGGCTACCTCGACCGCTCCGAGCGCGCCGTCCCCACGTACGGCCAGCCGGCGGGCGCCCCGCAGAACGCGGCGGCGGTGCTGCACCGCGGCCGGGTGGCGCTCAGCTTCGCCAAGCACCACCTGCCGAACTACGGCGTCTTCGACGAGTTCCGCTACTTCGTGCCCGGCGACACCATGCCGGTGGTCCGGGTCCACGGCATCGACGTGGCGCTGGCCATCTGCGAGGACCTGTGGCAGGACGGCGGGCGCGTCCCGGCGGCCCGTTCCGCGGGGGCCGGGCTGCTGCTGTCGGTCAACGCCTCGCCGTACGAGCAGAACAAGGACGACACCCGTCTGGAGCTGGTGCGCAAGCGCGCCCAGGAGGCGGGCTGCACGCTCGCGTACCTGGCGATGATGGGCGGCCAGGACGAGCTGGTGTTCGACGGCGACTCGATCGTCGTCGACCGGGACGGCGAAGTGATCGCGCGTGCGCCGCAGTTCTCCGAGGGCAGTGTGATCCTCGACCTCGACCTGCCGGCCGGCGCGGCGGAGCCGGTGACCGGGGTCGTCGACGACGGGCTGCGGATCGACCGGGTGGTCCTCTCCGAGGAGCCGCTCGCGCCGTACGAACCGGAGCTGACGGGCGGTTACGCGGACCGCCTGGACGACGACGAGGAGGTGTACTCGGCGCTGGTCGTGGGCCTGCGGGCGTACGCCGCGAAGAACGGCTTCCGGTCGGTGCTGATCGGCCTGTCGGGCGGCATCGACTCGGCGCTGGTCGCCGCGATCGCCTGCGACGCGCTGGGTGCGCAGAACGTGTACGGCGTCTCGATGCCGTCCAAGTACTCCTCGGACCACTCCAAGGACGACGCGGCCGAGCTGGCCCGGCGTACCGGCCTCAACTTCCGTACGGTGTCGATCGCGCCGATGTTCGACGCGTACATGGGCGCGCTGGACCTCACCGGGCTCGCCGAGGAGAACCTCCAGTCCCGGATGCGCGGAACGCTGCTGATGGCGCTCTCCAACGAGGAGGGCCACATCGTCCTCGCGCCGGGCAACAAGTCCGAGCTGGCGGTGGGCTATTCGACGCTGTACGGCGACTCGGTCGGCGCGTACGGGCCGATCAAGGACGTCTACAAGACGTCGGTCTTCCGGCTGGCGCGCTGGCGCAACCGCGCCGCCGAGGAGCGCGGGCAGACGCCGCCGATCCCGGAGAACTCCCTCACCAAGCCGCCGAGCGCCGAGCTGCGCCCGGGCCAGGTCGACACGGACTCGCTGCCCGACTACGACGTCCTGGACCGGGTCCTGGAGCTGTACGTCGACCGGGACCAGGGCCGGGAGGCGATCGTGGCGGCCGGGTTCGACGAGGAGCTGGTCACCCGGACCGTACGGCTGGTCGACACGGCCGAGTACAAGCGCCGCCAGTACCCGCCGGGCACCAAGATCTCGGCAAAGGGCTTCGGCAAGGACCGCCGGCTGCCGATCACCAACCGCTGGCGCGAACACGCCTGACGGCCGGGAACACGCCTGAGGGCGCGGCGGCCGCTACATCTTCACGCGGGCCGCGATCGGCAGGTGGTCGCTGTCGGTGGCCGGGAGCGTCCAGGACGAGACCGGCTCCACGCCCTTGACCATGATCTGGTCGATGCGGGCCATCGGGAAGGACGCGGGCCAGCTGAAGCCGAAGCCGTCGCCCGCCGCGCCCTGGGTGGAGCGCATCTGGGACGTGACGGCGTTGAGGGAACGGTCATTCATGGTGCCGTTGAGGTCGCCGAGCAGGATCACCCGCCGCACCTGCTCGGCGGCGATGGCCTCGCCGAGCTGGTCGGCGCTGTTGTCGCGCTGGTTGGCGGTGAACCCGGCGTTCAGCTTGACCCGCACGGACGGGAGATGGGCGACGTAGACGGCGACCTCGCCGTGCGGGGTGGTCACCGTGGAGCGCATGGCGCGGGTCCAGCCCATGCGGATGTCGACGGGACGGGTGTCGCTCATGGGGTACTTGCTCCACAGGCCGACCGTGCCCTGCACGTCGTGGTACTTGTACGTGTCGGCCAGCGCCTTCTCGTACACCGGGACCATCTCGCCCTTGAGCTCCTCCAGGGCCACCACGTCCGCGCCGGAGGCGGCGACCTGACGGGCCGTGCCCGCGGGGTCGGGGTTGTCGGCGTTGACGTTGTGGGTGGCGACAGTGAGGTCGCCGCCCGCGGCGGACTTGTCGGTCAGCAGACCGCCGAAGAAGTTGAGCCACACGATCGCCGGGAGCAGCAGGGCGATCAGGGCGGTGGCGGAGCGCCGCAGCAGGGCCAGGGCGAGCAGCAGCGGCACGAAGAGGCCGAACCACGGCAGGAACGTCTCGGTGAGGCTGCCGAGGTTGCCGATCCGGTTGGGGATCTCGGCGTGGAAGATCATCGTGAGCGTGAGCAGCACCGCGCAGACGGCGAGCAGGATGCCCCGGCGCCAGATGCCCGGGTCGCGGCGCCAGCGGTCGAGGACTGTCCGGGGCCGGGGTCGCCCGGCGGAAGCCTCCGCGCCGCCGTGTCCGGTCTCCGTCATGTCCACCTGAGCCATACCGCTGTCCTCACTGCCTTGCCGTGCTCACCGTCCCGGGCTCGACACTAGGCGATGAGGGACGGCCGTACTGCCACGAGGACGACCAAGCGGCGCGGCGGGTTCCGGCGGGCGTCGGCGGGAGCCGGGCTGTGACAGAACGCGCATAAACGGACGGCTGCGGCAAGGGCGTACGGATGCGTGCCGCGTCGTCAGGACGGGGGCCGTACGCCGCCCAGGACGGCGTCGACGATCTGGGCGGCGAGCGCGGCGTCGAGCGGGGCCCCCGGGCGTATGACGCTGCGCAGGAGCAGCGGCCCGACGAAGAGGTCGTCGATGAGCTCGATGTCGAGGTCGGCGCGGATCTCGCCGGTGCGCACGCCGCGGCGCAGGACGTCACGGGTGAGGGTGCGGCGGGGTTCGATGACGATGCGGTGGTACGCCTCCCAGAGCTTGGGATAGCTCTGCATCTGGGCGAAGACGTTGTGCAGGAGTGCGGAGGAGCGCTTGGCGAGGCCGCGTTGGCGCAGGGCCTCCAGGAGGGCGACGAGGTCGTCGCGGACGGAGGTGCCGGGCAGGACGGGGTCGGGGGGTTCGACGGAGCGCAGGAGGTCGACGAAGAGTTCCTCCTTGCCGGGCCAGCGGCGGTAGATGGTGGCCTTGCCGACGCCGGCGGTGCGGGCGATCCGTTCGATGGAGACCTCGGCGAGCGGGACGCCCTGTTCGAGGAGGGCGACCGCGCCGTCGAGGATGGCCTGCTCGGCCGCCTCGCTGCGCGGGCGTCCGCGGCGGCCGGGCCCCGGGCCGTGCTGTTCGTCCTGCTGCCGGGACACGTCCGCTCCGCCCTCTCGTCGCCACCGCCTCAGCACCTGAGGGGGCGGTCATCTCATGAACGTACCGATTCTCGCTGGTCGTCCCCGCTGGTGTCGTCGGGGGCCGGGGCCGCCGGGGGCCGGGCCGGGGCCTGTCGGGGCAGGAAGACCGCCACGACGACCGCGCCGGCCACGGCGACGGCGGCCGAGCAGAGGGCGGTGATGTGCATGGCGTGGAGGAAGGCCTCGTGGGCGGGGGTGACCAGCGCTTTCCCGGCCGGTCCGAGGTGCTCGGCGGCGGCCAGGGTGGCCTCGACGGACTCCCCGGCCGCTGCCCGGGCCCCGGCGGGCACGGCGCCCAGGTGTCCTTCGATCCCACCGCGGTAGGTGGCGGAGAGTACGGAGCCGATGACGGCGACACCCAGTGCCCCGCCGACCTGGCGGAAGGTGTTGCTGACGGCCGAGCCGGAGCCGGCCTTCTCGCGGGGCAGGGACTGCATGACGGAGACGGTGACCGGGGGCATGACGTGGGCCATGCCGACGCCCTGGACGAAGAAGACGGTCTCCAGGAGCCACAGCGGGGTGGTGGCGTCGAAGAAGGCGAAGGCGGCGAGCCCGGCGCCGACCAGGAGCATGCCGGCCGTGCAGACGCTCCGGGCGCCGTAGCGCCGTACCACGAGCCGGGCGCGCGGCGCGAGGACCATTTGGGCGACGGCCATGGGCAGGATGAGCAGCCCGGCCTGCAAGGGGGTGTAGCCGCGCACGCTCTGCAGGTAGAAGGCGGAGAAGAAGGTCACGCCGAGTACGGCGAAGAAGATGAGCGCGATGGCGGTGACGGCGGCGGAGAAGGCCGGATCGCGGAAGTAGGCGAGGTCCATGGCCGGGTGGTCGCTGCGCTTCTCGTGCAGGACGAAGACGGCGAGGACGGCCACTCCGGCGAGCAGCGGCAGCAGCACGGTGGCGTCGGTGAAGTCGGCCAGCTCGCCGCCGCGGATGATGCCGTACACCAGCAGGACGAGGCCGACGACGGAGAGCACCACCCCGAGCGGGTCGATCCGGCCGGGCCGGGGGTCCTTGGAGTCGGGGACGAGGAGCACCATCGCGATGAGCGCGACGACCACGACGGGGACGTTGATCAGGAAGATCGAGCCCCACCAGAAGTGCTCCAGGAGGAGGCCGCCGGTGATGGGGCCGATGGCGATGGCCAGTCCGACCCCGCCGGCCCAGATCCCTATGGCCTTGGGCTGCTCCTCGCGGTCGAAGACGTTCATCAGGACGGCGAGGGTGGCGGGCATGACGAAGGCGGAGCCGAAGCCCATCACGGCGCGGTGGACGATCAGCTCGCCTGGCGAGTGGGAGAACGCGGCCATGGCGGAGCCGAGACCGAAGACGGCGAGTCCGAAGAGCAGCACCTTCTTGCGGCCGAACCGGTCGCCGAGGATGCCCGCGGTGAAAAGGAGCCCGGCGAAGACGAGCGTGTAGGAGTTGATGGACCACTCCAGCTCGCTCTGGGTGGCGCCGATGCCGGTGGGTGCGGGGCTCGCGATGGTCTTGACGGCGACGTTGAGGATCGAGCTGTCCAGGACGACGACGAGCAGGCTGAGCATGAGGACGCCGAGGACGGCCCAGCGACGGCGGTGCACGGCCTCGGGGATGGAGAGGGCCTGGGGACCGGGGCTGTGGGGGCCGGGGGTCGGGGACATATCTCCACGCTACTTTATTTTCAATACGAGACCGTCTCGTATCGAAAAGTGTTGCCTTCTGTGACGCCGGATGACCGACGCGTGAAGTGATGTGAACGGCCCCACTTCCCCGAGCGCGGCACGAGGTGCCACCATGGATGTGGTCCGGGGACGCCACAGGGCGCCTCGAGATGACGAAGGAGCCGGCACCATGACGCTTCAGGCTGCCCAGAAGCAGCCCGCCGACAGCAGCAGCAAGGCGCTGTACGGCGGCAAGGGCACTCGCCGCATCACCGTCCACGACATCGCCGCCGCCAAGGAGCGCGGCGAGAAGTGGCCCATGCTCACCGCCTACGACGCGATGACCGCGTCCGTCTTCGACGAGGCCGGGATTCCGGTGCTCCTCGTCGGCGACTCCATGGGCAATTGCCATCTCGGCTACGACACCACCGTGCCCGTCACGATGGACGAGATGACGCTGCTCTCCGCCGCCGTCGTACGGGGCACCAAGCGTGCCCTGGTCGTCGGCGACCTCCCCTTCGGCTCGTACCAGGAAGGCCCGGTACAGGCCCTGCGCAGCGCGACCCGGCTGGTCAAGGACGCGGGCGTGGGCGCCGTCAAGCTGGAGGGCGGCGAGCGGTCGCTGCCGCAGACCGAGCTGCTGGTCCAGGCCGGAATCCCCGTGATGTCACACCTCGGTCTGACACCGCAGTCCGTGAACACCATGGGATACCGCGTCCAGGGCCGCAGCGACGAGGCGGCGCACCGGCTGCTCAGCGACGCCAAGGCGGCGCAGGACGCGGGCGCGTTCGCCGTCGTCCTGGAGCTCGTACCGGCCGAGCTGGCCGCCGAGGTGACCCGTTCCCTGCACATCCCGACCATCGGGATCGGCGCGGGCCCGGACACCGACGCGCAGGTCCTCGTCTGGACCGACATGGCCGGTCTGACCGGAGGCAAGGTCCCGCGCTTCACCAAGCAGTACGCGAACCTGCGGGCGACGCTCGGCGACGCGGCGCGCGCGTTCGCCGAGGACGTGTCCGTCTCGGCCTTCCCGGCCGAGGAGCACACGTTCCACTAGGTTCCGCATTCCGGCCGGCCCACCGGCCGGCCCCTGAGCCATAGCGGCACAGACGACAGCCCGCCGACTTCCCCCATCGGCGGGCTGTCGGTCGTCTGTCGGTCCTCTGTCGGTGGAATGTCGGTGGATTGTCGGTGGCCGCTGGTCTCCTAGGGGCATGACGCGATCCGAACACAACGCCGTCGAGGTCCGGGGCCTCGTGAAGCACTACGGCGACACCAAGGCCCTCGACGGGGTCGACCTCGACGTACGGGAGGGGACGGTCCTCGGGGTGCTGGGGCCCAACGGCGCGGGCAAGACCACTCTCGTGCGCTGCCTGTCCACCCTGATCATCCCGGACGCCGGGACCGCCACCGTCGCCGGCTACGACGTGGTGCGCCACCCCCGGCAGCTGCGCCGCACCATCGGCCTCACCGGCCAGTACGCCTCCGTGGACGAGAAGCTCTCCGGCTGGGAAAACCTCTACATGATCGGGCGGCTGCTCGACCTGTCCCGCAAGGACGCCCGGCGCCGCGCCGACGAGATGCTGGAGCGGTTCTCCCTCACCGAGGCCGCCAAGCGCGCGGCGATGACCTACTCCGGCGGTATGCGCCGCCGGCTGGACCTCGCCGCCTCGATGATCGGGCAGCCCGCCGTGCTGTACCTGGACGAGCCGACGACCGGCCTCGACCCGCGGACCCGTAACGAGGTGTGGGACGAGGTCCGGCGGATGGTCTCCGAGGGCGTCACCGTCCTGCTCACCACCCAGTACATGGAGGAGGCGGAGCAGCTCGCCAGCGAGCTGACCGTCATCGACCGGGGGCGGGTCATCGCCAACGGCACGGTCGACGAGCTGAAGGCGAAGGTCGGCGGCCGGACGCTGAAGGTCCGCCCGGTCGATCCGGCCGATCTGCCGGAGATGGCCGCGGTCCTGCGCGAGACCGGCCTCGACGGCATCGCCGGAGCCACCGTCGTCCCCGACGAGGACGCGCTGTACGTGCCCATCCTCAGTGACGACCAACTGACCGCCGTCGTCGGCCTCTTCGGCGCCCGCGGCTACGGCATCGCCCACATCGGTACCCATCTGCCCAGCCTGGACGAGGTGTTCCTGGCCATCACGGGCGAGAAGACACACGTCTCCGACACGACGCCCGAAGAGGTCGCCGCATGAGCACCACCACCGTCACCCGCGCGCCCGCGCCCACGCCGGCCGCCCCGGCCGGGCGGAAGCCCGCCGCCGAGGGCCGGATCGGCCTGCGCGCCAACGTGCGCCACATCGGCGCCCTGGTGCGGCGCAACGCCCTGCAGATCAAGCAGGATCCGGAGTCGATGTTCGACGCGGTCCTGATGCCGATCATCTTCATCCTGCTGTTCGTGTACGTCTTCGGCGGCGCGATCTCCGGCAAGGGCAACAACGACGCCTACGTCAACTACGTGACCCCCGGTCTGATGGCGATGATGGGCCTGAACATCGCCATGGCCGTCGGCGTGGGCATCAACGACGACATCAAGAAGGGGGTGATGGACCGGTTCCGCACGATGCCGATAGCCCGGTCCTCCGTCCTCGTCGCGAAGATCGTCGTCGAGATCGGCCGCATGATGATCGCCACCGCGATCCTGCTCGGCACGGGCTTCCTGCTGGGCCTGGACATCAAGACCTCGGTCCTCCACCTCTTCGCCGCCATCGGCCTGTCGGTGGTGTTCGGGGCCTCGCTGATGTGGATCTTCATCCTGCTCGGTCTCACCATGAAGACGGCCCAGGCAGTCCAGGGAATCGCCATGCTGGTTCTGATGCCCCTGCAGTTCGGCTCCTCCATCTTCGCCCCGCCGAGCTCGATGCCCGGCTGGCTGAAGACCTTCACCGACTACAACCCGCTGTCCAACCTCGCCGACGCCGCCCGCAACCTGGTCAACGGCGGCCCGGTCGCCGAATCGGTGTGGATGACCCTCGGCTGGGCGGTCGCCATCACGGCCGTCACGGCGCCGCTCGCGGTCGCCAAGTTCCGCAAGAAGACCTGACGGCCGTACGGGCTCAGGTCCCGGCCGGCTCGTCCGGGTCGCGGGCGAGCAGGGCGGCGGCCTCTTCGAGGGAGAGGCCGCCGCCCTCGGCGTACGCCGCCGCGAAGACGGCGTCGTCGCCGAGCGCGTCCCGGGCGAGCTTCTCTGCCGTGGCCGCGTCCTCCCGCTCGGGCGGCGCGACGACATGGCCCGGCGGCAGCAGCGCGGCCTGCGCGCCGAGCAGCACCGCGGCCGTACGGGCCGACGCGCCGCCGAGCCCCGCCAGCGCCCAGGCGGCGGTGACCAGCTGGATCGACGGCATGTGCGGCGCGACCATGAGCGAGAGGGGCTCCCGGGAGCGCTCCAAGGCGCGTGCCGCCAGGCTCAGCGCCTCGGCGTGGCGGCCGTCCAGATTCTCCAGCCAGGCCAGGATGCCCAGGGTCACCCCGTCGAAGATCGACATGGTCTGGGAGCGGAACCGGGCACGCAGTTCGGTCATCTGCTCACGGGCCTCGGCGGTCCGGCCGGTGCGGCCGAGCCACACCGAGAGGAAGGTCTGCGCCGCGTACATCGCCTCGGCGCCGGAGCGGCGGCCTCCCGCCATGACCTCGCGCAGGATCGCCTCGCCCTCCTCGCCGCGCCCGGTCGCGGTGAGCACCTCGCCGTAGCGGGCCCGCAGGAGCGCCATCTGGGCCTGGGCGCCCAGGCGTTCGGCGTAGCCGATGGCGGCCGCGAAGTCCTCGGCGGCGGCCTCGTAGTCGCACCGCTTCTCCCGCGCCTCGCCGCGCGAGGAGAGCGCCTCGGCGGCGCCCCACGCGTCGTCGAGCCGCATGAAGATCTCCAGGGCTTCGTCGGCGTCCCGGGTCGCGTCCCCGGCCCATCCGGCGCGGTTGGCCAGGACGTTGGCCCGTACGCCGAGGGCGCAGGCCAGCTCCCAGTCGTAGCCGTACTCCCGGCAGGCGTCGACCGTACGGTCGAGCAGGTGGCGTACCTCGTCGGGGGAAGCGGTGAGCAGGACGGCGTAGAAGTGGAGGAAGCCGGGATGGCGGCAGGTCTGGGGCAGCCCGGCCCGGTAGACCGCGGCGATCTCGCGCAGCCGCTGGAGGCCCTTCGGGCTGGTCCAGACGGCGGACTCGTGGTCCATGCTGGCGATTTCGATCAGCCGCACCCCGCGCCGGGCCTCCCACCGTACGTCCTCGTCGAGCGGCGGGGGCGCGTCGGTGCAGCGCCGGGTGAGCGGGACGACGGGCGCGGCGGGCGGCGCGAACGGGTCGGGGCCGAGCGCGGCGGCCCGCTCGGCCCAGTGCCGGGCGTCGGCGCGCAGGTCGCGCAGCTGCCAGTAGGTGAGCAGGGAGTGGACGAGGACGAGGGCCTCGTCCTCGTCCTGGTCGGCCACGGCGCGGCGCAGGGCGGTGCGCAGGTTCTCGTACTCGGTGCTCAGGCGCGCGATGGCCCGGCTCTGGCCGCCGCCGCGCAGCTCGGGGTCGGTGGTGCGGGCGAGTTCGCGGTAGTGGACGAGGTGGCGGCGCTCGGCGTCGGCGCGGTCGCCGGCCTCGTCGAGGCGTTCGGCGCCGTATTCGGCGACGGTCTCCAGGAGCCGGTAGCGCATGCCGTCGCCGCCGGTGGGGTCGGCGACGACGAGCGACTTGTCGACAAGGGCGCCGAGCAGGGCGAGGGTGTCGGGCTCGGCGCAGACGGCCTCGGCGGCGTCCGGGTCGCAGCCGCCGCTGAACACGGACAGCCGCCGCAGGACGGTGCGTTCGGCGTCGCCGAGGAGGTCCCAGGACCAGTCGACGACGGCGCGGAGGGTCTGCTGGCGGGGCAGCACGGTCCGGGCGCCGGAGGTGAGCAGCCGGAAGCGGTCGTCCAGCCGGTCGGCGAGCTGGCGCGGGGTGAGCAGGCGCAGCCGCGCGGCGGCGAGTTCGATGGCGAGCGGCAGTCCGTCGAGACGGCGGCAGATCTCGGCGCAGGCGTCGTGGTCGTCGGCCGGGTCGAAGCCGGGCCGGGCGGCGGCGCCCCGCTCGGCGAGCAGCCGCAGCGCCATCGGGTCGGGCAGCGGGTCGACGGGCCGGAGCAGCTCGCCCGGGACGCCGAGCGGTTCGCGGCTGGTGGCGAGGACCGTCAGGCCGGGGCAGCGGGCGAGGAGTTCCTCGGCGAGGACGGCGGCAGCGTGGACGACGTGCTCGCAGTTGTCGAGGAGGAGCAGCATGCGGCGGCCGACGCAGTGCTGGACGAGCCGCCCGAGCGAGTCGGCGGCGCCCCCGGCGGCGCGCAGCTCCTCGGCCCCGGCTCCGCGCAGTACGGTCTCGCGGGCGCCCAGCGCGCCGAGGACGGCCTCGGGCAGGGCGTCGGGGTCGGCGACGGGCGCGAGCTCGACGAGCCACACGCCGTCCTCCCACGCGTCGGCGACCCGCTCGGCCGCCTCCTGCGACAGCCGCGTCTTCCCGGCTCCGCCGGGCCCGAGCAGGGTGACGAGCCGCGCCCGACCGAGGTCGTCCCGGATGCGGGCGATGTCCTCCTCGCGCCCGACGAAGCTGGTGAGCCGGGCGCGGAGGTTGCCGGGGGGTGGGAGTTCTGCTGGGCCGAGGGCGTGCGCGAGCGCCTCGCAGCCGGGGCCGGGGCCGGGGCCGGGGCCGACAGGTGCGGGGCCGGCGGGTGCGGGCCCGTCGGGGCCCAGGTGCGCGAGCGGCTCGCCGCCCGGGCGGCGCGCGAGCCGAGCGGCGGCCCCGGGCGTGCCGTGGCCGGGCGCGGCAGGGGCGGGCTCCTCCGACCCCCGTGGGTATGCGGGCCCAGCGGCGGCCTCGGGCATGCCCTGCTCGGCGCCGACGGGTGCGGGCCGCAGCAAATCCGCGTGCAGGGCGCGTAGTTCGGGCCCGGGGTCGGTACCGAGGCGGTGGGCGAGTCGGGTGCGTACGGTCTCATACGCGGCCAGCGCCTCGGCCGGGCGACCCGCCTCGCGCAGCGCCCGGATATGGAGCGCCTGCACGGGCTCGTCGAGCCGGAACTCGGTGGCGAGCGCGGCCAGTTCCGGCAGGGTCTCTTCGGCGCGGCCCAGGGCGAGGAGGGCGGCGAGGCGGGCGCGGCGGGCGGCGAGGCGGCGGGTCTCCCAGCGGGCGGCCTCGGCGGCCCGGTCGGGCAGGTCGGCGAGGACGGGGTCGCGCCACAGGGCGAGCGCCTCGTCCAGGATCCCGAGGGCGCGGCCCGGCTCGCCGCCGTCCCCGGCCCGTACGCCTTCGGTGACCAGCCGGTCGAAGCGGTGCAGGTCGACGGCGTCCCGGTCGGCGCCGAGGCGGTAGCCGCCGGGCACCGACACGACGGCGTCACGACCCAGGGCCCGCCGCAGCCGCCCGACCAGCGCCTGCAGGGCGGCGGGCGCGTCCTCGGGCGGGTCGCCGTCCCACACCTCGTCGACGAGCACCTCGACGCCCGCTCCCCGTCCGACCCGCAGCGCGAGCACGGTCAGCAGGGCACGCAGCCGTGGACCGCCGACGGGCCGCGGGGTGCCGTCGTCATGGAGAGCCTGGGTGGTGCCGAGTACGCGATAGTGCACGGTGACATTGTCCCCGGCCGACATCGTGCTGGGCATCGGCATTGTTTCCGGCCGACACCGTCCGTGGGGCGCCGGCACGTTCCCGCCCGGACCACATCCGTGGGCGCGCGGCATGTTCCGCCCGAGAACGCCGACGGGCGCCGAGGCATGGCCCCCGGCCGGACATCGCCGTAGGCGTGCGACATGTTCCCGCCCGACATCCCGGTGGACCGAGGCCTGCCCCCGGCCGGACCACGTCCGTGGGCGGGCGGGACTGCCCCGCCGGCGTCGCCGGTCGGCGCCGAGGCATGGCCCCCGGCCGGACCTCCTCCGCGGCCGTGCGGGACCGCCCCGCACGGCCGCGCCCCCGGCCCCGCGGCCAGGAACCCCAGGGCCTCGGCGGGACGTTCACCTATCGTCACCGGTACGGTCGACTCTCACCCGACCCCTGGAGCGCCCCATGACCACGGCCACCGCGCGCCGCGACCGCCGGATCAGTCCCGTCTTTCTGGGGATCGTCGCCGTCATGGCGGTCGCCGGCTGGGCCGTGTGGACGGGCTTCGCGGCCTCGCCCGGACTCGCGCTGTTCCTCTTCGTGACCGCCGCCTGGGTCGTCTCGCTCTGTCTGCACGAGTACGCGCACGCCCGCACCGCGCTGCACAGCGGCGACGCCTCCGTCGAGGCGCGTGGCTATCTCACCCTCAATCCGCTGAAGTACGCGCACGCGCTGCTCAGCATCGTGCTGCCGGTCCTCTTCGTGATCATGGGCGGGATCGGTCTGCCCGGTGGCGCGGTCTTCATCGACCGGGGCCGGATCCGGGGCCGCTGGAAGCACAGCCTGATCTCCGCCGCCGGGCCGCTGACCAACGTCCTCTTCGCCGTCGTCTGCACCGCGCCGTTCTGGCTCGGCGCGCTCGACGGGGTGCCGCTGGCGTTCCGGTTCGCGCTGGGATTCCTCGCGCTGCTCCAGGTCACGGCCGCGCTGCTGAATCTGCTGCCGGTTCCGGGGCTGGACGGCTACGGGGTGGTGGAGCCCTGGCTCTCGTACAACTTCCGCCGGAAGATCGAGCCGTACGCGCCCTACGGCTTCTTCATCGTGATCGCGCTGCTCTTCGTGCCCGTGGTCAACGACGCCTTCTTCGACGTGATCGACGCGCTGCTACGCGGGCTCGGGGTCAGCGACGCGGAGCGCTACTGCGGCTGGGAGCTCTACCGCTTCTGGCAGGAGGCCCCGGAGCTGTGCACCGCGGCCGTCGGCAACTAGGCCCCCGCCCCCGCCTGGGTCAGGCCTCGCGGCTGATCCGGGCCCGGCGGATGTAGTACCACGCCATGTTGGAGGAGAGGCCGGCGAGGAGCACCCAGATCACGCCGAGCCAGCTGCCCTGGACGAAGGAGACGACGGCGGCGGCCACGGCGAGGACGCAGACGGCGAGGGCGTACAGAGCGAGGCGGGGCATGGGGGTCGGCTTTCTCTCCGGCGGTGAGGTACGTCCACCAGTGTCCCCCATGCCCCTGGCCCGCTAGACGTCGGTCACGCGCAGACCGGCGTGCGCCTTGTAGCGGCGGTTGACCGAGATCAGGTTGGCGACGAGCGATTCGACCTGGTGGGCGCCCCGCAGCCGGCCCGCGAAGACGCCGCGCATGCCCGGGATACGGGCCGCCAGCGCCTGCACGATGTCGGTGTCGGCGCGGGTCTCGCCGAGGACCATCACATCCGTGTCGATCTCCTCGATCGACTCGTCCTGGAGCAGGACCGCGGACAGGTGGTGGAAGGCGGCCGTGACCCGCGAGTCCGGCAGCAGGGCGGCGGCCTGCTCCGCGGCGCTGCCCTCCTCGGGCTTGAGGGCGTACGCGCCCTTCTTGTCGAAGCCGAGCGGGTTGACGCAGTCGACGACCAGCTTCCCGGCCAGCTCCGCGCGCAGGGACTCCAGCGTCTTGGCGTGTCCCTCCCACGGCACGGCGATGATCACGACATCGCTGCGGCGGGCGCAGTCGGCGTTGTCGGCGCCCTCGATGCCGAGGCCGAGCTCGGCGGCGGCGGCCTCGGCGCGCTCGGCGGCCCGGGAGCCGATGATCACCTTCTGGCCGGCCCGGGCGAGGCGGTAGGCCAGACCGCGGCCCTGGTCGCCGGTGCCACCGAGGACGCCGACGACCAGGCCGGAGACGTCGGGGAGGTCCCACGGGTCCTTGGCCGCGGGCTTGGGCGTGCTGTCATTCGAAGTCATGGACCCGACAGTACGGGACGGGCTGGACCGTTCCCGTACGGGTGAGCTGCCGCCCGACCGGCCCCGCCCGCGGCGCCGTTCGGGCAGGATGCGGGCCCATGGATGCCGTGCGTGTCGCGCTGCTGCGTGAGGTGCTCGCCGGGACCGAGTGGCCGGCGACGACCCGCTGTTTCGCCGGGGCTCTGCGGTCGTCGGTGGTCCCGCAGGGTGGCGGGCTGCTGCTGGTGGGCACCGAGGAGTACGAGCCGTGGCATCTGGCCGCGCATCTGGTGGACGAGGCCGCGTGGTCGGGGCAGCCGGAGCTGTCGCCCACGCTCGTACGCCACCGGGTGAGCCCGGGCGACCCGGCCCATCTGGCGGTGGGTCTGGGCCGGCTGGAGTCGGCGGGGCGCGGGGCGACACTGCTGATGGTGGCCCCGCACCGGCCCGGGCCGAGCGTGCTGGAGCGGGTGCACGACGCGCGGCGGGCCGGGGCGACGGTGCTGGCGCTGGACGGCGGCGATCCGGAGGTGCGGGGCCTCGCGCACGAGGCGCTGGCCGTCCCCGAGGAGACGGCGGGGGTGGATCTGGACATCGTGCAGCACCTGGTCAGCGCGGCGGCCGGGGAGAACAGCCTGCCGGCCGAGCCTCGGGGCCGGCGCCGCCTGCGGGACCGGCTGGCGCGTCTGGCGGACCAGCTGACCTCCCCTCCGCCGGTGCGCTGGTAGGGGCGACGGCCGGATACTTCGGCCCGCCGCTGGTAGGGGCGACGGCCCGACACATCGGCCCGGTAAATCGATTGCCCGGTCGAGGCCTCGGGCGGACCATGGCCCTTCGTGTCCCCCAAGCTCTCCTCCAGGCTCTCCTCCAAGCGCTCCTCCGCGCTCTCCTCCCTCCTGCCAGATCTCTCCCCCTGGCGTTCCTCGCGGGACTTCCGTCTGCTGTGGATCCAGGGTCTGGTCACCACCTTCGCGAGCTTCATGGCGATGGTCGCGCTGCCGCTCCAGATCAAGGACCTGACCGGCTCGCCGTTCGCGGTCGGCGCGATGGGCGCGGTGGAGCTGGTTCCGCTGGTGGTGTTCGGGCTGTACGGCGGGGCGCTCGCGGACGCCGTCGACCGGCGCCGGGTGATCCTGTGGACGGAGGTGGGTCTCGGCCTGCTGGCGGCGATCCTGCTGGTCAACTCCTTGCTGCCGCAGCCTCTGCTGTGGCCGCTGTACGTGGTCGCGGCCGGGGTCTCGGCGGCCGCCGGGCTCCAGCGGCCCGCGCTGGACTCCCTGCTGGCCCGGATCGTGCCGCACGACCAGCAGACGGCGGCGGCCGCGCTGAACGCGCTGCGCTGGCAGGTCGCCGCGATCGCGGCGCCCGCTGCGGCGGGGCTCGTGGTGGCGTACGCCGGCCACGCCCCTTCGTACGGTGTGACGATCGCAGGGCTCGCCGTCTCCGTACTGCTCTGTCTGCGGCTGGCGCCCGCGCCGCCTGCCCATGACGCCCAGAAGCCGTCGCTGCGCGGGATCGCCGAGGGCGCGCGGTACGCCTGGTCACGGCCGGTGCTGCTGGGGACGTACGCGATCGATCTGGCGGCGATGCTCTTCGCCTTCCCGAACACGATCTTCCCCTTCCTGGCGGACGAGCTGGACGCGCAGTGGGCGCTGGGCCTGATGTACGCGGCCGGGTCGGTCGGCTCGGTGCTGCTCAGTCTGACGAGCGGCTGGACCTCGCGGGTGCGGCGGCACGGGCTGCTGGTGGTCTTCGGGGCGGCGGGCTGGGGGGCGGCGATCGCGGCGGCGGGCTGGTTCTCGAACGTATGGCTGGTGCTGCTGTGCCTGGTGGCCGCCGGGGCGGGCGACATGCTCAGCGGTCTGGGCCGCTCCACGATCTGGAACCAGACCATCCCGGAGTCGCTGCGGGGGCGGCTGGCCGGTATCGAGGTGCTGTCGTACAGCGTCGGCCCGCAGCTCGGCCAGGTCCGCGCGGGCGCCATGGCGGGCTGGACGGGCACCCGTCCGGCGATCTGGTCGGGCGGCCTGGCCTGTCTGGTGTCGGTGGCGGCCCTGACCGTGGTGCTGCCGAAGCTGGTGACGTACGACGCGACGACCGACGAGGACGCGGCCCGGCGCCGGGCCCAGCACGAGGACGCCTCCGACTCGGCCTCGGCGACGGCATGACGGTGGCCCGCCGCCCCGAGAAGGGGTGGCGGGCCACGTGCCGGGGCCGGCTCGACGCGTGGGTCGAGGGGCGAACGGCCCGGCCGTCCCGTCGAACGGCCACCGGTTCAGTCCGTCGGGCGCGGGGCCAACGCCCACTCCGTCCGTCGAACGGCCACCGGCTCAGTCCGTCGGGCCCGCGTCCTCGCCCTTGGACGGGTCGTGCCACTTCGGGTCCGTCTCCCACTCCACGTTCCGCTCCCGCGCCCGTTCCATCGCGTGCCCGGCCTCCTCACGTGACGTGTACGGGCCGAAGCGGTTCTTGGCCGGGCACTCGGGGCCCTCCTCGACCTTCTTGTGCTCCAGGCAGTAGAACCACTCGCCCGGTTTGCCCACCGCGCGCCTCTTGAACAGGGCCATGTCCGGCTCCTTCCTCTGACCACATGCTGCCCCACCCCCGCTGGTTAGACTCGCTGACATGTCTGGCCAGTCGCTGCTCGCACCAGGGGAGCTCTCCCCCACCCGTTCCGTTCCCGGTTCCATCCGACGTCCCGAGTACGTCGGGAAGCCGGCACCCGCGCCGTACACCGGTCCGGAGGTGCAGGATTCCGACACGATCGAGCGGATGCGCATCGCCGGGCAAATCGCCGCGCAGGCGATGGCGGAGGCCGCCAAGCACATCGCGCCGGGTGTGACCACGGACGAGCTGGACCGGGTCGCGCACGAGTTCCTGTGCGACCACGGCGCCTACCCCTCCACGCTCGGCTACCGCGGTTTCCCCAAGTCCCTGTGCTCCTCGGTCAACGAGGTCATCTGCCACGGCATCCCCGACTCCACCGTCCTGCGGGACGGCGACATCGTGAACCTGGACGTCACCGCCTACATCAACGGCGTCCACGGCGACAACAACGCCACCTACCTCTGCGGCGACGTCGACGAGGAGTCCCGGCTCCTGGTCGAGCGGACCCGTGAGTCGCTGAACCGGGCGATCAAGGCGGTCAAGCCCGGCCGCCAGATCAACGTCATCGGCCGGGTCATCGAGTCGTACGCGAAGCGGTTCGGATACGGCGTCGTGCGCGACTTCACCGGGCACGGGATCAATTCCTCGTTCCACTCCGGGCTGATCATCCCGCACTACGACTCCCCGCACGCCACCACCGTGATCCAGCCCGGCATGACGTTCACGATCGAGCCGATGCTGACGCTGGGCACGCACGAGTACGACATGTGGGCCGACGGCTGGACCGTGGTGACCAAGGACCGGAAGCGGACGGCGCAGTTCGAGCACACGCTCGTGGTGACCGAGACGGGGACCGAAATTCTCACGTTGCCGTGACCCCGTGACGGGGTAGCGTCTTACCGACAGGTCGTCGGGAACCAGTTGACTTAGGTAAGCCTAAGTAGCAGGATCGTAACTGGTTCCCGTCCCCCTCGGTTCCGGAGGCACGCCTTGGACACGCCCGTGGACACGCCCTTCTCGACGCTCATCCGAGTCGCTTCGCACGAGCAGCACACCGAAGCGGAGACCTCGACCTTCATGAGCGATCTGCTCGGCGGACGGCTGGGTGTGGACGCGTACACCCGCTACACCGAGCAGCTGTGGTTCGTGTACCGCGCGCTGGAGGGCGCCGCGGAGACCCTGAAGGACGATCCGGTCGCGGGGCCGTTCATCCGGCCGGAGCTGTTCCGCACGGCCGAGCTGGAGCGGGACCTCGCGCATCTGCGGGGCCCCGGCTGGCGGAACGGGCTGACCGCACTGCCGTCGACGGCCGCGTACGCCGCCCGGGTCGAGGAGTGCGCGAGGACCTGGCCCGCCGGGTATGTGGCCCACCACTACACCCGATATCTGGGCGACCTCTCCGGTGGGCAGATCATCCGGGACAAGGCCGAGCGCACGTGGGGGTTCGCGCGCAAGGGCGACGGCGTGCGCTTCTACGTCTTCGAGCAGATCTCCAACCCGGCGGCGTTCAAGCGGGCCTACCGCGAGCTCCTGGACCGGGTGAACGCGGACGACCTGGAGAAGCAGCGGATCGTCGACGAGTGCAAGCGCGCCTTCGACTTCAACGGCGCGGTGTTCCGGGAGCTGGGCGGCGAGTTCCCGCTCAGCGCGTAGCGGAGCGGCTCAGCGGACGGGCGGCTCAGCGGACGGGGTGAAGGCCGGGTCGAAGCGGACCCGGCCGCCGAGCTCGATGATGCCGTCGGGGCCGGGGGCGGTCAGCAGCTGTGACCCCCGGCCCTGCCTGATGTTCAGGGCGCGGCCCAGCTCGGCGGTGAGCAGCAGCGCCGCCGCGCCGGTGGCCTCGTCCTCGTCGATACCGTCGCCCCGGCCAGGGAACGCGCGGGCGCGGATCCGGCCGGCGGACTCGTCCTCCCAGGCCCAGGCGTAGATCCACTCCCCGGGCTCCGGCACCTCCAGGGCGTCGACCTCGGCCGCGGAGGTGTAGGCGCGCAGGGTGCGCGGCGGGGCCCACTCGGCGCGGGCGTTGATCCAGGTGAACTCGCCGTCGTGGCGCACCCACACCTCCCCCGCGGGCGGGTTGATCACTTCCAGGTCGAGCAGCCAGGCCACTCCGACCAGCGGATGCCCGGCGAAGGGCAGCCGCACGGCGGGGGTGTAGATGTCGACGACGCCGAGCTCGGGGTCGTCCACGAACACCGTCTCGCTGAAGCCCAGGTGCTTGGCGAGCGCCTGCCGGGAGGCCTCGTCGGGGTGGGTGCGCCCGTCGCGTACGACGGCGAGGGCGTTGCCGTGCCGGCCGTCGCCCGCGCAGAAGACGCGCAGCACGTCGATGTCGGTCGCGGTCGTTTTCGTTCCGGCGTTCATCCGGGCATTCAAACATCCGCGACCTGGGGGCCGCACGGCAAACCAGGGCCGCGGCGTGCGTTTTCCCGCACACCGCGGCCCGGTTCCTGTGGGGGTCTACGAGGTCCGACGAGGCCCTACGGATGGTCAGTTTCCGGTCGTACGGCGGCGTACGGCGAAGACGACCGCGGCGCCGGCGGCCACGGCGGCGCCCGCCGTACCGCCCGTGGTCGCGCCGGTGGTGCCCGTGGAGCCGTTGGCGCTGGGCAGGTTGGCGTTCTTGGAGTGGGCGAGGGAGACCGTCACCGGGTCGACGGCCGTGCCCGGCTGGCTCACGACAGCCGCGTCGCCGCGGACGGGCCGCCCGCCGAGGTGTTCGACGCGGCGCTGTTGAGCGGGGTGTACCGGCAGCCGGTCGAGGTGGTGCCGCATCCCCGTACCGGCACGCCTTTGATCGTCCCCGTCCGCGGTTAGGTTGGGACCGCGCCCCTCTTCAGGGCCGGGGGCCGGGCGCTGTCCTCCTGACCTGAAGGGACCCGACGTGTACGGCATCTACCTGATAGGCCTGCGGCAAGGCCTGGCGGCGATCGTGGTCGTCTGCGTCCTCGCCGCGTATCTGGTGAGGATCGGCCGACGGGACGCGCTGCGGCCGGTCCGGGCCGGTGCCGGCATCGCGGCGAGCCTGGCGCTCGCCTTCGGCTGCCTCCTGGAATTCGGCTCGCAGGAACTGACCGCCGAGGCGCGGGAGCTGCTCGGCGGCTCGCTCTCGGTCCTCGCCGCGGGCCTGATGACCTGGCTGGTCTTCCGGATGCGGCGCACGGGCCCTCAGCAGGAGGTGGCGGTGGGGGCGGTGTTCGCCACGGCGATCCTGGCGGTGGGCCGGGAGGGCCTGGAGACGGCGCAGTACGTGTGGGCGTCCGTGCGGGCCGCCACCGACGAGGCCGGTTCGTCCGGCCCGCTGTGGAATCTGCTGCTGGGCCTCGCGACCGCGGCCGTGCTCGGCCTGCTGTTCCACCGGGGCCTGCTGCGAATCCGGCCGGCGAGGTTCTTCACCTGGGCCGGCGGCATGCTGGCCGTGGTGGCGGCGGGTGTCCTCGCGTACGGCGTCCAGGGCCTGCGGGATGCGGGCCTCCTGGGCGGCACCGGCGGTCCGTCGGACACGGCGTTCGACATCGGCTCCGTACTCCCGCCGGACAGCTGGTACGGCACGCTTCTGACGGGTGTGTTCGCCTTCCAGCCCGATCCGACGGAGCTCCAGGTGTGGGTGTGGGTGCTGTATCTGGTCCCGGCGCTCGCGCTCTTGCCAGCCCCGGTAGGGTTCGGTCGGTCAGTGGGGGTCGAGGAGCAGAAGGCAACCGATGAGAAGGCTGAGGCCCGCGACGGCGCTCGCGACGGTGACGGTGCTGGCGACGGTGGCGACCGGCTGTGTGACGGTGCACGGCGAGCTGGAAGTCGTACCGGCGGCGACGACGTCTGAGGCCGAACAGGCCGTCAAGGACTTCACCGAGGCGTACAACAAGGCGGACAAGGCGTACGACCCGGCTCTCGACGCGGGCCGGGTCACCGGTCCGCTCGGCGCCGTCAACCAGGCGGGTCTGAAGGCCCGTTCCGTCACCAGTCCGAACGGCAATCCGCAGCACCAGGCGCTGGAGCTGACGGACACGACGTTCGTCATCCCGAAGAAGGCGGGCTGGCCGCGCTGGTTCGTCGCGAACGCCGACTCGAACCGTGACACCGACAGCGGCGCCGCCGACACCCGCTGGCTGCTCGTCTTCGTCAAGAACGGCTCGCAGCAGCTGTGGGAGGTGGCGTACCTCTCGATCCTCGCCCCCGGGCAGATCCCGGCGCTCAAGAAGGACGCCGCCGGGTTCGTGGAGCCGGCCGACCCGGCCTCGACGACGCTGGCGGTGGCGCCGCGGAACCTGAGCGAGGCGTACGCCTCGTATCTGGGCAACGGAAAGCCGGAGCAGTTCGCGCCCGGTCCGCACACCAACGGCTGGCGCGAGGAGCGGGTGAAGGGCGCGCGGCGGGCGGGTCTTGCCACGCAGTACGTCGACCAGGCCCTGGACACCGGTGACTTCGCGCCGCTCGGCCTGACCACCGAGGACGGTGGGGCGCTGGTCTTCTTCGCGATCCGCTTCCACGAACGGCAGACGGCCGCACCCGGCTACCGTCCGAAGGTGAGCCCGGACGTGAAGGCGCTGATGACCGGCGAGGTGAAGAACACGGTCACCAAGGAGTGGGTGGCGAGCCAGACCGTGCTGGTGAAGCCGGCCGGACAGGAGCGCGACGGGGTGACGGTCCTGGGCCGGCTCCAAGGCGTGGTCTCGGCGCAGGGGTCGTAGCGCTGCCCCGTCGCGGCGGGTGCGCGCGGGTCAGCGGCTCACGTGCGGGGCGGGGTCAGCGGCTCAGCGGCCAGGCGACGGCGTGGTCGAGGGACTCGTCCCGGCCCTGCGCGTGGCGGGCGCAGGCGTCGGTGAGGGCTTCGAGGAGGGTCAGCGGGTCCGGGAGCTCGTGTTCGGGGCCGCGGACCCAGTCGACGGTGTGGTCACCGGGGAGCCGGGCCGGAGGGACGAGGACGTAGCTGCCGCGGCAGTGCCAGCGCAGGCCCGGATGTTCGTCCATGGTCTCGGGGTGGCAGTCCAGCTCGCAGGGCCACCACTCGTCCTCGTCCTCGGGGGTGCCGCGGGTCGCGGTGAAGAAGAGCATCCGCGCCTCGTCGTGCGCCTCACCGCCGGAGCGGGCGACCGGTCCGACGTCGACGCCTTCGGCGAGCAGCCGCTCCAGGGCGGCCCGGCCGGCCTCCAGCGGGACGTCCAGGACGTCGTGGACCATGCCGGTCGCGGTGATGAAGTTGGCCTGGGGCTGGTTGCGTACCCACCGTTCGAGCTGGGCACGATCGGTGGTGGACTGGGTCTGCCAGGCGAAGGAGACGGGGTGTCTGGCCGGGGTGGGACAGCCGATGCGCTCACAGGAACAGCGGTAGCCGACGGGATGGGCGGCGGGGGCGAGGGGCAGGCCCGCGGCGGCGACGGCCAGGAGCAGCCTTTCGCGGTGCGCGCCGTCCGGGTCGGCGGGCTGCTTCGGTGCCCGGCGCAGCCACTGCGCAAGTTTGCTCCCCGTGCCGCGGTAGCGGCCGATACCGTCGCCCATCTATCCCCTCACACCTCACGCTCGCCCCGGCCCACGCGGCGAAAGCCGCGCGGCGAAACTCCTGCCATGGTCCCACCATCCTGCGCCTCGGGTGACCGGAGTCCCCAACCGGGGTACGGCGGCCGATTCCGGCGTACGGATCCGTCGGGTGTCATTGACCGTTTTGTCCAGATATGCCGATCTAGCGTGAGGGTATGGCCCCACCGACTCCGCCGGCTCCGCTGACGTCGCCGGCCGCCCTGACCGCCCTGACCTTGGCGGGCCTCGCCGCCCTGCTGCCACCGCCGGAGTGGGGCGCGGCGGGGCGGGAGCGGGCGGCGGCCGGGGTGACGATCGACACACTGCCCCGCGTCGTCTACACCGCCCACCGCGGCGGCGCGCTGGAGTCCCCGGAGAACAGCATGTCCGGGCTGACGGCGGCGTACCGCGGCGGGGCGGCGTCGGTGCTCGACGTGGACGTACGGATGCTGCGCGACGGCACGCTCGTCGCGATGCACGACCGGACCCTGGACCGTACGACCTTCTCCCGCGGCCCGGTCCGGGAGCTGGACGCGCGCCAGTGGCGGGCGGTACGGCTGCGGGGCACCCGGCCCGCCGAGCGGCCGCCGACGCTGGCGGAGGTCCTCGACCGGTTCGGCGGGCGGGCGGTCCTGATGCTGGAGGCGAAGGACCCCCGGAGCCTGGAGCGGCTGGCCGCGATGGTGCACGGGCGGGGGCTCGCGGCGTCGGTGCTGGTCAACTCCCACCACCCGGAGGTGGCGCGCGCGGCCCACACCCTGGGACTGCGGGCCCAGCTGTGGCGCTCGGCGCGGCAGCTGCGGACGGACGACCCGTCGCGCTGGCGGGCGTACGTGGACGTGCTGGACGTGGACCACCGGGCGCGGGACGAGGATCTGCGCAGGGCGGTCCGGTCCGGGATCGCCCGGGTGTGGGCGCACACGGTGAACACGGAACAGGACCGGGACAGGGCCCTGCGGCTGGGCTGCGACGGCATCATCACGGACGCGCCGCGCCGCCTGGCGGGGGCGGGCGGCCGGGCCAGGGGCTAGGCGTCTCCGGTCCCGTCTCCGTGTCCGCGTTCGACAGGGGCTAGGCGCGGGGGGCCAGTCCGTGGAGGGCGTAGTCGACGAGGGTGTCGGCGTACTCGTGGGTGAGCGGCAGGGTGCGCAGCATCCAGCGGTGGGTGAGGGGGCCGACGAAGAGTTCGAGGGCGATGCGCGGATCGATCCCGGGGCGTACGTCCCCGGCGTCCTGGGCCGCCTCCAGCCGCCGTACGTAGTGCATGAGCTGCGGCTCCAGGAGCTGCTCGACGAACTGGGCGCCGAGCTCGGCGTTGATGACGCCCTCGGCCGCGAGGGCGCGGGAGGGCACGTCGTAGGTGGGGTCGTTCAGCTCGTCGACGGTGGCGCGCAGCACGAAGCGCAGGTCGGCGGCGAGGTCGCCGGTGTCCGGGATGCCGCTGTCGGCGTCGCCGCCGAGGGCTTCGTTGGCCTGCCGGCCGAGGTCGACGAAGGCCTCCAGGAGGACGGCGGCCTTGGAGGGCCACCAGCGGTAGATGGTCTGCTTGCCGACGCCGGCGCGGGCGGCGATGCCCTCGATGGTGGTCTTGGCGTAGCCGACCTCGCCGACGAGGGCGAGGGCGGCGTCGTAGATGGCGCGCCGGGAGCGTTCGCTGCGGCGGGCGGAGTCGGGTGCCTTGGTGTCTGCCATGGCAGCAATCTAGCAGCGAGCGAGGCGAGACGTATCGTCTTAACAAGACGATACGTCTCGTCCACTCTTGAGGAGTCGCCGGGAACCCCCGGCGAGCGAACCGAGCCCTCAAAAAGGGAGAGGAGTGCCATATGACCCGTGGTGGAGCAGGGAACATGCTGGGAGTCGGCGGGACCCGGCAGAAGCTCTCGCGCAAGGCGCTGCGCGGGAACGGCGGAGCGGCGGCCGGGCACGGCATCGATCCGCTCGCCCAGAAGCGGGAGTTGCTGCGGAAACTGAAGGAGGGCCGTACGGCACGTACGACACGCGACGGCTCGTGATCCCGTCGATGAACCACCCTTTCGGCTCAATGCGCGAGGGCTCCTCACACCGCACCATGGGCAGCACGCACAACCGTGCGTCGCACCCGGCCCGTTCGTGAGGAGCCCTCTTTGCGCTCAGCACCACGCGAGGCATCGCCCCGCCGCTACCTGATGTGCCCACCCACGCACTTCCAGGTCACGTACTCCATCAATCCGTGGATGGACCCCGCTAAGCCGGTGGACCTGGGGCTCGCCCTCGCCCAGTGGGAGGATCTGCGGGACCGCTACCGCTCGCTCGGCCACACCGTCGAGCTGCTCGACCCGGACCCCGGCCTGCCGGACATGGTCTTCGCCGCCAACGGCGCCACCGTCATCGACGGGCGGGTGCTCGGCGCCCGGTTCTTCCACCCCCAGCGGACGGCGGAGGCCGCCGCCCACCGCGCGTGGTTCCGCGCCCACGGCTACACCGAGATCCGCGAACCCGAGCACGTCAACGAAGGCGAGGGCGACTTCGCCGTCACCGACTCGTACATCCTGGCCGGGCGAGGCTTCCGCTCCAGCCCGCTGTCGCACGACGAGGCGCAGGAGTTCTTCGGCCGGCCGGTGATCGGCCTCGACCTCGTCGACCCGCGCTACTACCACCTGGACACGGCGCTGTGCGTCCTGGACGACACGGCCGACGAGATCATGTACTACCCCGCCGCCTTCTCCCCCGGCAGCCGCGCCGTGCTCGCCCGGCTCTTCCCGGACGCGCTGCTCGCCGACGAACCGGACGCGGCCGCCTTCGGCCTGAACGCGGTGAGCGACGGCCGGCACGTGATGCTGCCCCAGACCGCGCTGGGGCTCTTCGGTCCGCTCCGGGAGCGGGGCTTCGAACCGATCGGCATGGACCTCGGGGAGCTGCTCAAGGGCGGCGGCAGCGTGAAGTGCTGCACGCAGGAGCTGCGCGGCGGCTGATCAGGTCGAGCTGAGGGGAGGTTCACCGCTCCGGGTCGGCGGCGGGCGGCGCGCCGCGCGCCGCCACCCGGGCAAGGTTGGCCTCGAAGACGCGGGCGGCGTCCGGGGTGAGGGTGCGCAGGGCGACCATCGCCGTGATGATCACGTCACAGAGCTCGGACTCCACGTCCTGCCAGGTGTGGGTCGTGCCCTTGCGGGGGTTCTGACCGGTGGTGCCGATGATCGCCTCGGCGACCTCACCGACCTCCTCGGACAGTTTCAGCACCCGCAGCAGCGCCTTCTGCTGGGGCGGGAAGGAGCTGTGGGCCTCCAGCCAGGCGTGGAGGCCCTCGACGGTCTCCCAGGTGTCGTCCATGGGTGTGAGCCTGCCAGGTCGGTCCCCGGCGGGGCGGCCGCGGCGGTGTACGGGTGGGCAGTGCACCACCCGTACATCCGCGTACGCCTCCGTACGCCCCCCTGTGCCCCACCGAGGAGCCGCTGCCATGACCATCCCCGTCGACCGGCTGTCCGACCCCGCCGTACGCGCCTTCGTCACGGCGCTCAACGCCAACGACCGCGACGCCTTCTTCGGCGCGCTGACGCCGGACGCGACCATGTCCGACGACGGTTCGGACCGTGACATCGACCAGTGGACCGACAAGGAGGTGTTCTCCTCGCGCGGCCACATGGAGATCGAGTCGGAGAAGGACGGCGGCCGGGCGCTGGTCGCCCGCTACCGCAACGACGCCTGGGGGGAGATGAGGACGGCCTGGCGGTTCACGGTCCAGGACGGGAAGGTGAGCCGCTTCGAGACCGGCCAGGCGTGAGGCGACCGCGGCGCCGCGCGTGAGGCCGCTTGGTCGCGAGACCGCGGCGGGAACTGAGTCAGGCGGCCCGCCGGCCGCGGTGCCGGGTCTGAGCCCGGCGGCCGCTTGCCCGCGGCGCCGGGCCTACGGGCAGCAGGTCGTCAGAGCGCGGCGCAGGGCCTGCGGGCAGCAGCCTGTCGTCAGACCGTGGCGCCACGCCTGAGGCCGGCCGCCCGTCAATCCGCGTCCGTCAGGCCGGGATGCGGGCTCCCGTGCCGCCGACCCGGACCCGCGGGTCGCCGGTGCGCAGCTCCACCGTCAGGGTGCCGGGGCGTCCCATGTCCTCGCCCTGGTGCAGGGTGAGGACGGTCGCCTCCGGGACCAGACCGAGCTCGCGGAGGTACGCGCCGAAGGCGGCGGCCGCGGCGCCCGTCGCCGGGTCCTCCACGACGCCGCCCACCGGGAACGGGGCGCGGACGTGGAACACCGTCTCCGACGCGCGCCACGCCAGCTGAACCGTCGTCAGTTCCAGCCGGTGCATGAGGGCTTCCAGCCGGGCGAAGTCGTAGTCCAGGTCCGCGAGGCGCTCCCGGGTCGCCGCGGCGAGCACGAGGTGGCGGGCGCCGCCGAAGGCGATCCGGGGCGGCAGGGCGGGGTCGAGGTCCGCCGCGGGCCAGTCGAGGGCGGCCAGCGCCTCGGTCACGTCGGCGGCATCGACGGCCTCGACGTGCGGCTCGACGCTGGTGAGCATGGCCCGCAGGGTACCGTCCTCCTCCTTGGACACGGTGACGGGCACCGTCCCGGCGGGGGTCTCGAAGACCAGCTCGCCGGGGCCGATGCGCTCGCCCAGCGCGATGGAGGTGGCGATGGTGGCGTGCCCGCAGAACGGCACCTCCGCCTTGGGGCTGAAGTACCGCACCCCGAACGCCCGCCCGTCCGGCGGCCCGGTCAGAAACGCGGTCTCGCTGTAGCCGACCTCGGCGGCGATCGCCAGCATCTCGGCCTCCCCGAGCCCGGAGGCGTCCAGCACGACCCCGGCGGGGTTGCCGCCGGCCGGGTCGCCGGAGAAGGCGGTGTAGTGGAGTACGTCGGTGGTGTGAGATGTGCTCGTCATGCCCCGCTCAACGGCGCGGGGTGCGTGGCTTGTTCCCGCCGGTTTGATTCCCCCACCCCGCCCCTTCCCGAAACCCTGCCGGGGGCGGGTGGGGGGTGACCATCCGGGGGCGAAGCCCCCTGGCCCCCCGGGGGGCGGCAGCTTCGCGCCGCAGAGAAAGCGCTGACGCGGAGGCGGCAGCTGCGCGCCGCGGACGGACCCCGTTGTGGCCATGCGCCCGGCCCGGGGGCGGCAGCTTCGCGCCGCCCGTTGTGGGCATGCGTTCCGCAGGGCTGGGGGTCCCCCCGGACGGAGTCTGGGGGAGGGTGGGCACAACGCCCCGACGGGCGGCGTCCTCTCGGTCCCGGCCCACCCCGACGGGCCTCGGGTCCACCCGGACGAGCGGCGCCCCTTTCGGTCCGGGCCCACCCCGACGGGCCTCGGGTCCACCCCGACGGGCCCGCCCCCGCCAAGGACCCGCCCAGCCCCACCGGCCCGCCCCGCGCCAAGGGGCCCGCCCACCCCGATGGGCCAAGGCGGTCCGCCCCGAACGCCCCCGCCAGGGAACCGCTCCGCCACCCGGGCGTACCCCCGCGGCGTCGTCCCCTCAGCCGCGCCCGATGTACGGCATGTTCGTCGCCATGACCGTCGCGAACTGGACGTTCGCCTCCAGCGGCAGGCCCGCCATGTGCACCACCGTCCGCGCCACATCCCCCGCGTCCATCACCGGCTCCACCGCCAGCTCGCCGTTCGCCTGCAGGATGCCCTGCTGCATCGCCTCCGTCATCCGCGTCGCCGCGTTGCCGATGTCGATCTGGCCGCAGGCGATCCGGTACGGGCGGCCGTCCAGGGAGAGGGATTTGGTCAGGCCCGTCAGTGCGTGCTTGGTCGCCGTGTACGGGGCCGAGTGCGGGCGGGGGACGTGCGCCGAGATGGAGCCGTTGTTGATGATCCGGCCGCCCTGCGGGCGCTGCTCCTTCATCGCCCGGAACGCCGCCTGCGCGCACAGGAACGCCCCGGTCAGGTTGACGTCCACGACCGAGCGCCAGGCCTCGTAGGTGAGGTCCTCGAAGGGCACACCCCCGGGGCCGAACGTGCCCGCGTTGTTGAAGAGCAGGTCCACCCGGCCGTACCGCTCCCGTACCGCCTCGAAGAGCGCCGCCACCTCCCCCGGTGACGTCACGTCCGTCGGGACGGTGAGGCAGGGGCCGCCCGCCAGTACCGCCGTCTCCTCCAGCGCGTCCGCGCGGCGACCGGCCAGCGCCAGCGACCAGCCCGCCTCCGAGAGGGCCGCCGCCACGCTGCGGCCGATACCCGAGCCCGCGCCCGTCACCACCGCGATCTTCGCTTCAGCGTTCATGGGGCCGCAGCGTACGTGAGGTCGGTGCACAGGGAACTCATCTGTCCGACACGCGGATGTTCTGTACCCGACAACGCCCGGCCTTGCCCCGCCACTGCAATGCCATGGACAACAGCCGCCAGGGGAGGGTCACATGACACCCTTAGACCGCCACGCCTCCGAATTCCGGGCCGCCGCCCGTCACTTCGTGCGTCACGTCGACCGCCGACGGTTCCTCACCGTCACCGGCGCGGCCGCCGCCCTCGCGTTCGCCGCCGAGCTGCCGGGCGCGGGTGCCGCGAGCGCCGCCGAGCTCGACGCGGCCCGGGTCACCGAGGACCCGTTCACCCTGGGCGTCGCCTCGGGCGATCCGCTGCCCGGTTCGGTGCTGCTGTGGACCCGGCTCGCCACCCGTCCGTACGAGCCCGGCAACGGCCTGCCCCGGGCCCGTGTCGAGGTCCGCTGGGAGCTCGCCCGCGACGAGGGCTTCCGCCGGATCGTCGCTCGCGGCAGCGCCACCGCCCACCCGGAGTACAACCACACCGTGCACGTCGAGGCGAAGGGCCTCGCCCCCGACCGCGTCCATTGGTACCGCTTCCGCGTCGGCCGCTGGATCAGCCCGGTCGGCCGTACCCGTACCGCGCCCGCCCCCGGCGCCCGTATCACCGAGCTGAAGCTCGCCGCCGTCTCCTGCCAGGCGTACCACGACGGCTATTTCACCGCGTACCGTCACCTCGCCGACGAGGACCTCGACGCCGTCTTCCACCTCGGGGACTACCTCTACGAATACGCGGTCAACTCCGCCGGCGGTGTCCGCAAGTACACCGACCGGGTGCTGCCCGCCCACTTCAACCGCGAGACGGTGACCCTGGAGGACTACCGGCTGCGGTACGCGCTCTACCGGACCGACCCCGACCTGCGGGCCGCGCACGCCGCGCACCCGTTCGTCGTCACCTGGGACGACCACGAGACCGAGAACAACTACGCGGGCGGCATCCCGGAGAACGGCGTGCCCCCGGAGGAGTTCCTGCTGCGCCGCGCCGCCGCCTACCGCGCGTACTGGGAGAACCAGCCCCTGCGCGCCCCGCAGCGGCCCGACGGCCCGGACATGCGGCTCTACCGCCGCCTCCACTTCGGGCGCCTCGCGCAGTTCGACATCCTCGACACCCGGCAGTACCGCTCCAACCAGGCGTACGGGGACGGCTGGCAGACCCCCGGCCCGGAGTCGCAGGATCCGGCGCGCACGATGACCGGCGCGACGCAGGAGCGCTGGCTGCTCGACGGCTGGCAGCGTTCGCGTGCACGGTGGAATGTGATGCCGCAGCAGGTCACGTTCGCCCAGCGGCGCAATCTGCCGACACCGGACTCCAAGCTGTCCATGGACGCCTGGGACGGCTACACCGCCTCCCGCGACCGCGTCCTGGCAGGTGCCCGCGCGGCCGGTGTCGACAATCTCGTCGTCCTCACCGGTGACGTCCACGTCGGCTACGCCTTCGACCTGAAGGCCGACTTCGACGACCCGGCGTCCCGTACGGTCGGAACGGAGATCGTGGCCACCTCGATCGCCAGCGGCAAGGACGGTACGGACAAACCTGCCAACTGGGACAATCTCACCCGGGCGAACCCGCATTTGAAGTTCTACAACGGGCGCCGGGGCTATGTGAACGTCACCCTGTCCCAGTCCCAGGCCCGAGCCGACTTCCGCACGGTGTCACATGTCACCACGCCCGGTGGCACCATCGCCACGGCGGCGTCGTTCGTGACCGAGGCGGACGACCCCGGCCTTCAGCCCGGCTAACTCGCCGCCCCCGGCAGCCCCGCCCCGCTTTCCCCATGCCTCTCGGTGAGCTGAGAACATGGGGAAAGTTCAACGAAACGGAGCTGTCGATGCCGGAGAGCGGCCAGAGCACGCAAGGTCACATATCGAGCCCGCGCGCGAAGGCCGCACCCCCGGCCGCGCGGCGGGCAAGTCTCCTCGTCACCCTCATCCTCGGCGGCCTCACCGCGCTGCCCCCGCTCTCCATGGACATGTACCTCCCGGCCCTGCCGGAGGTCACGGACTCCCTGCGGGCGCCCGCCGCCACCATCCAGCTCACGCTGACCGCCTGCCTCCTCGGCATGGCCCTCGGCCAGCTCGTCGTCGGCCCCATGAGCGACAAGTGGGGCCGCCGGCGGCCGCTGCTCATCGGCATGGTCGTGTACGTCGCCGCCACCGCCGTCTGCGCGCTGGCGCCCACCGCCGAACTCCTCATCGGCTTCCGGTTGCTCCAAGGCCTCGCCGGAGCCGCCGGGATCGTGATCGCCCGGGCGATCGTCCGCGATCTGTACGACGGCGTCGAGATGGCCCGCTTCTTCTCCACGCTGATGCTGATCTCCGGCATGGCCCCGATCGTGGCCCCCCTCATCGGCGGCCAGATCCTCCAGGTCACCGACTGGCGGGGCGTCTTCCACGTCCTCGCCGTCATCGGCGTCCTGCTCACCTTCGTCGTATGGAAGTGGCTCGCCGAGACCCTGCCCGCGGAGCGGCGGCACAGCGGCGGTGTCGGCGCGGCCCTGCGGACCATGCGCGGGCTGCTCGCCGACCGGGTCTTCACCGGCTACATGCTGGCCGGCTCCCTCGCCTTCGCCGCGCTCTTCGCCTACATCTCCGCCTCGCCGTTCGTGGTCCAGGAGATCTACGGCGCCTCACCCCAGACCTTCAGCCTGCTCTTCGGCGTCAACTCGGTCGGCCTGGTCGTCGCCGGCCAGATCAACGGCAAGCTGCTCGTCGGCCGCGTCAGCATGGACAAGACCCTCGGCTTCGGCCTCGCCGTGATCACCCTGGCGGCGACCGCGCTGCTGCTGATGACGTCCGGTGTCTTCGGCGATCTCGGCCTGGTCGGGGTCTCGGCCGGGCTGTTCGTCCTCATGTCGGCGATGGGTCTGGCGCTGCCCAACACCAACGCCTCGGCCCTGATGCGCACTCCGCACGCCGCCGGTTCGGCGTCGGCACTGCTGGGGACGGGCTCGTTCCTGGTGGGCGCGGTGGCCTCGCCGCTGGTGGGGATCGCGGGCGAGACGACCGCGGTGCCGATGGCGGCCGTCCAGCTCAGCTGCGCGGTGGCGGCGCTCGGCTGCTTCCTCGGCCTGTGCCGGCCGTGGCGGAAGCAGCCCGCGCAGCTCGCGCAGCCGGGGGCCGAGGCGTAGGCTTGGGCCGTCAGTCGCGGCGGGGGTAGCCGATGAGATGGACCCGGTCCTTCGCGTCGGTCCAGCGGAAGATCCCCACGCCCCCGACCTCCACGCCCGGCAGCCGGACGTTGGCGGCGAGCGGCTCCAGGTCGCCGGTCGCCAGGTCCGCCTCGACGGGGGTGCCGTGGCCCGCGAGGGCGTCCGCCGCGTTCCGTACGCCCGCCGCGCCGTAGACGAGGCCGTCGTCCGTGACGGTGGCGAGGCTGGGCCGATGGGTGCCGTCGGCCTCCTCGAAGCAGTGGCCCTTCTTGCGCTCCAGGTCGAAGGCGAGGTTCCCGGCGATCAGATAGCGGCCGTTCGGGGAGAGGACCGCCTGCGGATGGTCACCGGGCTCTATCGCCGGTTTGCGGCACTCGACCTGGACCAGCGGGGCGCCGGTCGCCGAGTCGTGGACGGCCCAGATGTCGTGCGTGGCGGCCCGCTTGGCGCCCTTCTTCTGCTGCCAGCGGGCGACGACCCGGCCGGGCACCACGGAGGTGGGCAGCCCGCCGGTGGCCTCGGCGCCGCTGGGCGGGCGGTTGCGGCTGAACCAGCCGCCGCGCACCCAGAACTCCCGCGCCCCGCCCACCAGCAGGCCCTTCCCGGTCACGCCGTGGACCTCGGTGAGGCGGCGGCAGTCCGCGCAGCCGGCCGGGTGGCCGAGCTTGTCCGGCGGGACGGTGGTGACCTCGCCGGTCTCCGGGTCGACAGTCGCGCTCCTCGCCTTGCCGTCGGTGATCAGCAGGGCGGGGCCGGTGCCGGTCACCGTCGGCGCGTCCGCCCAGGGCACCTCGAACCGGCGGCGGGCGCCGTCCTCGGCGTCGTACACGTCGAGGGAGACGAAGGTCCCGGCCGGGGTCCAGGAGTCGGCGCCGGCCTTCCCGTACGACCAGGTCACGAAGTACCGCCGGTCGCCCTTGGTGAGGGAGAGCAGATGCGGATACGTGCCGGGGGCGGTCAGCGGCCGCCACGGCTTGCCCGCCCACAGCGGCCTGCCGGTCGCGGTATGGAGGGTGCGCAGCCGGAACTGGGTGGCGTCGACCCGTTCCAGATAGCCGAGCGTGTCCGGCCCGGCCAGGGCGTGCACCGCCGACGCCTTGGGGATCTCCCAGCCGCGACCGGTGTCGTACGCCTCGGGGACGGCGAGCCTGGTCGCCGGGCCGGGGGCGCTCTTCTTCACCGGCTTCTTGGGCCGGGCGTCGTCCGCGCCGCCGCCGGGGCCGCACATCGACAGCAGCAGGATCATCGCGAGGACGGCCGCTCCGGCCAGGAGGGCCGTGCGGACGGCGCGTTCCCGGGGGGTGGCGCCGAGGGCGGCGCCGGTGAGTCCGAGCCGTCCGAGACCGCCGCCCCTGGGCCTGGTCCGGGTCCTGCGGAACGTCCCTCCGATGCGCACTGCTGGCCCCCCGATGAGCACCGCCGCCTCGACAACGGGCGTCAGCGTATCCCGCCTAGGATGGGCCGGTGAACGACTCCCTCCCCACCGCCGATGTGCTGCGCGGCGCGCTGGCCGGACTGCTCGACGGGCTGCCGCCGAAGCAGGCGGCGCAAGCCGTCGAGCGGCTGATCGCCAACTACCGGGGCACGACCCCGACCGATGCCCCGCTGCTCCGCGACCGCTCGGACGTGGCGGCGTACGCGGCGTACCGCATGCCGGCGACCTTCGAGGCGGTACGGGCCGCGCTGGGCGCGCTGCGGGACGCGGCGCCGGACTGGGCGCCGGCGACGCACACCGACATCGGCGGGGGTACGGGCGCGGCGAGCTGGGCGGTCGCGGAGGCGTGGGACTCGGCGGCGCGTACGACGATCCTGGACTGGGCCGAGCCCGCGCTGGCGCTGGGCGAGGAGCTGGCCCGGGCGTCGGGGATCGAGGGGCTCACGGCGGCGCGCTGGCAGCGCTCTCGGATCAGTGCGTCGCTCCGGATCGAGAGCAGTGATCTCGTGACGGTCTCGTACGTGCTGAACGAGCTCACCGTGGCGGACCGGGCGGCCGTCGTCGAGGAGGCCGCCCGCGCGGCGCAGGCGGTCGTGATCGTCGAGCCCGGCACCCCGGACGGCTACGAGCGGGTGATCGCCGCCCGCGACCGCCTGATCGCGGCGGGCATGACCGTGGCCGCCCCCTGCCCGCACAGCGCGGCCTGCCCGATCGTGCCGGGCACGGACTGGTGCCACTTCGCGGCCCGGGTCAGCCGCTCGTCCCTGCACCGGCAGGTCAAGGGCGGTTCGCTGCCGTACGAGGACGAGAAGTTCAGCTACGTCGCCGCCACCCGCTTCCCGGTGACCCCGGCCGTCTCCCGCGTCACCCGGAAGCCACAGATCCGCAAGGGCCAGGTCTTGCTCGACCTCTGCGCCCCGGACGGCCTCGAACGCTCCACGGTCACCAAGCGCCACGGCGCGCTCTACAAGACGGCGCGCGACACGGAGTGGGGCGACGCCTGGCCACCGCCGGAGTGAGCCGGGGGCCGGGGGCGGCACGGTTCAGGGGTGTACTCCCGGCTCAGACGGTGTGCAGCGTGCGCACCATCACCGCGTACACGGGAGAGTCGTCGGATGGCTTGGCCTCATCCCGCTTCTCATAGCCCCACTTCTCGTACAGAGCTTGCACCTTGGGGTGGGTGGAGTCGACGAGGAGCGTCACGAAGTCGACGTCGACCGACTGGATCAGCGCGTCATGGATCTGCCGCGCCCGGCCGGTGCCCTGCCACTGGGGCACCACCATCAGCTCCGACAGGGCGAAGATCCGGCCGCGCACGCCTCTGGGCCGATCCGTTCCCTTCCACCAGCCGCCCGGTTTGAACTTCGAACCGTACGCGTATCCGACGGGGCCGCCGGCCTCCCACCCCGAGACGCACCGCCAGTCCTCGCGGCCTGACCACAGGTCGACGAAGTACGAGAACCTTTCGCGCGAGTGGAACGGGTCGGGATCGTCCGCGTACACCTCATCGTGTACGTCCAGGAGCAAGGAGCGGACGTCCGGCGCGTCGGCGTGCGTGTACCACTTCAGGTCCATCGGCGTGACTCCTCCATCCAGCTCACAACCTCGGGCGCCTTCGTGCCCGTGGCCTCGATGACTTGGCGCGTTCTGGTGAGCGTGTTCGTCACGCGCTGGGACCCGGACGCCGGCAGCAGCATGGCGTAAGCCCGTCTTCCGGTTGCGCACGCCAGTTCCGCCTCCCCCTGCCTGGCCTGGGACAGCGACAGATGTGCCGTGTAGAGCGCCCGGTTGCGGACCATGTCGCCAGGAATGGCGGCGAGGGTACGGTGAAGGCAGGACTCGGCCCGCTCGTGCTCCCCGAGCGCCGTCCAGACGTACGACGACAGGGCGTCGAACTCAGCCCGGCTGTAGAACGTGATCCACGTCGACAGCCCCTCACCTCGGGCCCGTCCGAAAGCCCTCTCCGCAAGGTTCAAGACCCGCAACGACTCCACGGGCCGGTGCAGCCTGGCCAAGGCGTTGGCGTGCCGGATGTGCCCTAGCGATGCGTACAAGGGGTCGCGCCGAGCCACAGACGAGCGCTTCATCACCTCCGCACCGGCCGCAGCCTCGGCGTGGTTCTCCCGCTGGCTGGAGGTGAGCATCAGATGGTCCCAGACCCGGTACATGGTCTCGCTGTCGCGCGCGAGGCCCGCGAGGGTCAGGGCCGTGTCCAGGTGGGCTCGGGCGCGCTGCGGGTCGCTCGCGTCAATGGCGGCGAAGGCCGCCAGGCATGTGACGTCGGAAGCGAGCCGGTACATCTGACGCCGAACGCGGTCCGAGGTGCCGCCGACGCCGAGCGAGGACTGGATACGCGCCGCGAGCTCGACGGCCTTGGCCTGGGTCTGCCGCGTTCCGCCGAGTTGGTCATCGCGCAGCAGTTCGGCGTACTCCCGGCGAAACCGGTCGGCGTCGGGCTGTCCCAGCCGCGAGCGTCGCGCCGGGGCGGCAGCGGCGACAGCAGTGCCTGTCGCTGCGACAAGAAAGGTACGGCGGTGCACTGGAGCCTCCGCGTGTGCGGCAGTACGTGGTGGGTCGAACCCTAAAGCCGACACGGGGCACCCGAACACCGCTTCCAACGCGGCGCAAGTGCGACCGATCGGCCTGCGGGTGCTCCCGTTCAGCAGGTTCCGACCACCATCCGCCGGCCCCACGCCACGGTCGCCATCGACCCCACGACCCAACTCGGCGTCTTCCGCGACCGCTCCGGTCAAGTGGTCGAGATGGGGAAGCACGGCACCAGCTCCGGCACCGAGACCTCCACGACGACGAATTCGG
Organism: Streptomyces sp. NPDC039465; assembly: GCF_055639315.1. NCBI lineage: Bacteria > Bacillati > Actinomycetota > Actinomycetes > Kitasatosporales > Streptomycetaceae > Streptomyces > Streptomyces sp. NPDC039465. The sequence goes on from NZ_JBVKAP010000001.1 coordinate 558,319, forward strand.
ACTCACGGAACGACCAGGGCCACGACCAGGACAGCAACCAAGACTGATGATCACGACCGAGGAGAGGCCGGTTCTGGTGGTCACCGAGGCGGACGACATCACCGCCGACATGGTGATCGCCGAGCTCAACCGGCGCAATGTGCCGGTGGTCCGGTTCAACCCCGCCGACATCGGCGAGGGCCTCACGGTCTCGGCCCGGTTCGGCGCCTGCCCGGCCCCCGTGGTCGGGCGGGTGCGCACCCCGTCGAGGACCGCCGATCTGAGCCGCGTCCGATCGGTGTACTGGCGCCGCCCGGAGTGGCCCACATTCGCCCACTTGTCTCCGAACGACTCCGAGTTCGCGGCGGCGCAGGTCCGCTACGGACTCGGAGGCACCCTCTACGCTTTGGACGGCCCGCTCTGGGTCAACCACCCGTTGCACATCGCGACGGCCGACTACAAGCCCGCTCAGCTCGCTGTCGCTCAGCAGCTCGGCTTCACCGTCCTGCCTACCCTCATCACCAACGACCCCGGCGAGGCACGTGAGTTCATCAGCGTTCAGGAAGACGCGATCTCCAAGACCCTGCGGTGGACCCCGTACACGCGTGACGGCGTGCCGATGACCGGATGGGCTGAGCCCGTGGCCGCCGAAGAAATCGACGACAGCGTTCGCGTGACGCCCCACCTGTTCCAGGCCCGCGTGGACAAGGTCGCCGACCTCCGCGTCCTGATCGTGGGCCCGCACACGTTCGCGGTGCGCATCGAATCCGAGCTGCTGGACTGGCGCAAGGACTACAGCGCCCTGACCTACACCGTCGAGCATCTCCCCCACCGGGTGGACAGAGCCCTGCACGCATACCTGGACCGTCTGGAGCTGGTGTCAGGAAGCTTCGACCTCGCGGTGGACCGGGCAGGGGACTACTGGTGGCTGGAGCTGAATCCCAACGGGCAGTGGGCATGGCTGGAGACGGAGACCGGCCTCCCGATGTCCGCGGCCTTCGCCGACCTACTCGCCCAAGGAGACAGCCGATGACCGACTCGCCATCCGAGCGGCGCCGCATGGCCGCGCTACTCGAGAGCCAGGGCGCCCTGCGGTCCCCCTGGCTGCGCGCAGCCGTGGAGACCGTGCCGCGCGAGCAGTTCCTCCACCCCGGAGTCTTCCTCGACGAGGGGCGGACCTGGCGGCCCGTCACCGCCCTCGGCACCGCCCCGGACGAGTGGCTGAAGATCGCCTACAGCGTCGACACCCTCACGACCCAGCTCGACGGCCACCTCACCGCCGACCAGACACGCGAGGCCGTCACAGGCGTACCGACGTCCTCTTCGACCGACCCGACCACCGTCGTCAGCATGATCGAGGCTCTGGACCTCACGGCGGACCACCGCGTCCTGGAGATCGGCACAGGTACCGGCTACTCCACCGCCCTGATGTGCCATTTCCTCGGGGAGGACAACGTCACCACGATCGAGGTCGACCCGCAGGTGGCGGCACGCGCCGATGCCGCCCTGGAAGCCGTCGGCTACTCGACGTGGACGGTGACGGGCGACGGACTTCTCGGTCACCCGAGCCGGGCACCGTACGACAGGGTCATCGCCACCTGCGCGGTGCGTCGCATCCCGTACACATGGGTCCGGCAGACGAAGCCTGGTGGCATCGTGCTCGGCACGGTCGGCACCTGGCCCTGGGGAGCCGGTCTGGCAAGGCTCACCGTCGCGGATGACGGCACCGCCGAGGGCGCGATCAGCGGACGCTCCTCCTTCATGCAGGCACGAGCCCAGGCGGTGACGCCCCTGGCCGGCGACCTCTCCGCCCGCACCGCGTATGCGGACAGTAAGCGGTCGGCGCTGGTATCCCCCCTCGTGCTGGAGGAGTGGATGCCCGCGTTCCTCGCGCAGCTCGCCGCACCCGGATCTCAGTTCGTCCGCGCCACGCGCAGGGACGGCGCACCGCTGCGGTACCTCTTCGATCCTGAGCGGGAGTCGTTCGCCGAGTTCGTCGCCGACGGCGAGAGCTGGATCGTCCGCCAGGGCGGCCCGGTCGCTCTCTGGGACCACGTGGAGCGCTCCCTGGTCGCCTGGCAGGAGGCAGGGGCGCCGGACATCGACTCCGTACGGCTTCGCGTCACCGACGGGTCCCATCTGTACTGGATCGGCGAGAGCCCGTCGCTGCGCTGGGAACACCGGCTCGCCTGAGCCACTACCCTCCCAGGAATGGACGACGAACCGCTGTCCCAGTGGGCCGAACGCCGTGACGCGAGGATCGGACAGCTCCGCGCCGTACTTCTCGTGAGCGGCGACGGTCCACGGGGGTCGCATCTGAACCCTGACGCACCCCGTGCGATCCAGCGGTGGAACGGGCACATGTGGGAGCCGTACGGATTCGCGGCGAACCTCGCGGAGGCGAGGCGGGTTCTGTTCCCCGGCAGCGAGGTCGCCCCTTCCTCGGGGCCGGCGCCGAAGCTGGGTCCTGGGACCGGCAGGCACCGGAAGCCTCAGACGCCGCGATAGGGCCCTTGGCGGGCCGGCCCGGTGGGGAGGGTGGGGCAGACGAGTCGGGCTGTACGCCGGGTTCTGTACCTCGGGACCTCGCGGTCGTCGAGGCGACGGCCATCCATCTAGGACCGGTGTTGCCACCGGCCTCGTGCGGTCTACCCGCGGACTCGGGCGGGCAGCCCTCGATCGTCCGCGCAGGGTCGTCCGAGAACGACCCCTCTTGACCTTGCTCCAGGTGGGGTTTACCTAGCCGCCTGAGTCACCTCAGGCGCTGGTGGTCTCTTACACCACCGTTTCACCCTTACCGAGGACCGAGGTCCCCGGCGGTCTGTTTTCTGTGGCACTGTCCCGCGGGTCACCCCGGGTGGGCGTTACCCACCACCCTGCCCTGTGGAGCCCGGACGTTCCTCGGGGGGATCCAAGGACCCCCACGCGGCCGCCCGCCCGGCTCGTCTGCCGTGTCGACCATGCTACCCGCCCCGCGCAGCCCGCCCGGACGCTTGACCTTGTCGCGACGTCAAGGTCTGTACTGAGCTCATGCGTATCGGAGAGATCGCCGCGATGGTGGGGTTCACCACGCGGGCCGTCAGGCACTACCACCACCTCGGGCTGCTGCCCGAGCCCGTCCGCCGGGCCAACGGGTACCGCGACTACACGCTGCGCGACGCGGTGCTGCTGGCCCGGATCCGGCGGCTGACCGAGCTGGGGCTCGCCCTGGACGAGGTACGGGACGTGCTCGCCGACGACGCGGGGCGCGAACTGGTCGACGTACTGGAGGAGTTGGACGCCGATCTCAGGCGCCAGGAGGCGCTGGTCAAGGAGCGCAGGGCGCGGCTCGCGGTGCTGCTTGAGCAGGCGCGGGCCGGGCGGCTGCCCGCCGAGGGGCCGGTGTCGCCGCGGCTGGCCGAGGTGTTCCGCGAGATGGCCGGCGGCCCGGCGGACGCCTCCCCGATGGCCGCGAAGGACCGGGAGATGCTGGCCCTGCTGGACACCGTGGCCCCGGACGCCGAACGGGACCGGATGATGGACGCCCTGCACACGATGGCCCAGGAGCCGGGAGCGGGGGAGCGGGCCCATGAGGTGTACGGGATGCTCGACGCCCTCGTGGACGCGGACCCCGCCGACCCGGCGGTCGAGGCGGCGGCGCGGGCGCTCGCCGAGCTGATCCCGGACGCGGCCGTCGCCCACCTCCGCCCGGAGGCGGTACCGGAGGTGGGGGTGCCTGGGGCGGTCGGGTCCGACGGCTCCGAGGGCCGGTTCATGGACGCCTTCCTCGCCGACTTCGCCCCGGCCCAGGGCGCGGCGGTGGCCCGGGCCCTGCGGATCGTCACGGAGCGTGCCCGGTGAGGCGGGTGCCGGAGCCTCTGCGGCGGGTACTCGGGCATGAGCTGCGTCTGATGTACAGCCTGCTGCTCTGGATAGCGCGGCGGCGGGACGGCGTCGGACCGGGCGAGCGGGCCTTCGGGCACGCCCGGGACCAGGCGGCGCTGATGCACGGCTTCGCGTTCGTGTGCGTGGTGGAGACGGTCGGGCTGTCGTACCTCCTGGACGCCTGGCCGACAGTGCACGCCGTGGTCCTCATCCTCGACGTGTACACGGTGCTGTTCGTCATCGGTCTGCACGCGGCGTCCGTCACCCGGCCCCATGTGCTGACCCCGGACACGCTGCGGCTGCGCCACGCCGCCCATGTGGACCTGCGGATCCCGCTGGAGCGGATAGCGGCGGTCCGGCACGAGCTGCTGTTCACGCACGAGAAGCAGGAGGGTGTCCTCGACCTGAAGGTGGCGGCGCAGACGTCGCTGACGCTGGAGCTGTCGGAGCCGGTGACGGGGGTGAGCCTGCTGGGACGGCGGTACGAGGTACGGACCGTACGGTGCCACGCCGACGACGCGAGGGCGCTGGGGGCGGCGGTACGGGAGGCGGTGGCTGGTGTGGGCGCGCGCAATGTCACGCAGCACCCGTGACCACCTCACGTCACCTCACGCCGGGACGAACAGCACGTTCTTCGTCCCCGGCGACGCCTCCGTGAGCCGGACCCTCAGCCGGTCGCCCAGCGGCAGCTCCACACCGTCGGCCTCGACGCGGCCGACCACGGCCGGGTCCTCCAGGTGGACGGTGCCGAGGTCAGGTTCCTGTTCCTGGACGTCGATGACGACCGAGTCGAAGGTCTCCCCGATGCGATCGCTCATCAGCGCCGCCTCGACGATGTCGACGCACCTGCGCTCGGCGGTGTTGGCGAGCCGGGACCCGTCCTTCATCGCCTGCCGCAGCCCGTCCAGCGCGCGCACGACCCACTCCGGCGGCGGCGTGCCCGCGGCGGCCGCCAGGCTCAGTTCGCCCGCGTACCGGTCGATGAGCCGCCGCAGCGGCGCGGTGACGTGGGTGTACTCGTCGGCGACGGCCGCGTGGACGGCGGGCACCGGCACCTGACCGCCGGTGAAGACGGTGTAGTCCGACCCGCGCAGCAGACTGGTCGCCTCCTGGAGGAACGCCGCGTGCCTGCTCTGGCGCGGGTCGAGCGAACGGATGAGCTCCGCGTACGAGACGTGGTGGGGCCAGTCGATGCCCAGCGCCTTGGCCGCGCGGCGCAGCCGGGCGACCTCCCCGCTGGGGGCGCTCGGCAGGGTGCGCAGGATGCCGGTGCCGGAGGCGGTCATCAGATCGGCCGCTGCCATGCCGGTGAGCAGGGAGATCTGGGCGTTCCAGCCGTCGACGGGCCGGGGGGCGCGGTATTCGAGGGAGTACGAGCCGTCGGTCCCGACGATGATCTCCTGCTCGGGGACGTTGAGGGAGACCCCGCCGCGTTCGATCTCCAGCCGTTCGCGGAGGAGTCCGACGGGCTTGATGAGGGCGACGGGTTCCTCGGCGGTGCCGGCGTCGATCTGGGCCTGGACGCCCGCGTAGTCGAGCTTGGCGCAGCTGCGGACGAGCGCGCGCCGTACGTCGGTGGCGACGTTGCGCCCCTCGGCGTCGAGGTCGATGCGCCACAGCAGCGCGGGCGCGGTGTTCCCTGGCAGCAGGCTGGCGGCGCCCTCGGAGATCACGGCGGGGTGCAGGGGCACCTTGCCGTCCGGGAGGTAGAGCGTCAGCGCCCGCCGGTGGGCCTCGGCGTCGACGGCTCCGCCGGGGGTGACGAACGCGGCGACGTCGGCGATGGCGTAGTGGACGCGGTACCCGCCGTCGCGGCGGGCCAGGTGCATGGCCTGGTCGAGGTCGACGGAGGTCGGCGGGTCGATGGTGAAGAAGGGGATGTCGGTCGCGTCGTAGGCCGGCACGGCCGGGTTCTTCGCGGCCTCCTCCGCCTCGGCGAGGACGTCCGGCGGGAAGCTCTCGGGGATGCGGAGCTGGGTGCGGAGTGCACGCAGGGCGGCCTGCAGCGGGCCGTCGCCTGCGCCGGTCACACGGATATGACGGCGGGGCATGGGTCGAGCGTAGGGCGGGTGGCGCGGGACGGCATTTCGGCCGGGCGGGGGTTTGTACGCTGGGCGGTCGGGGCCGCACCCCCGTTCCGTACGTCATGAAGGAGAAACGCCGTGCTCGTGCTGTTGCCGCCGTCGGAGGGTAAGGCCGCGTCCGGGCGCGGGGCTCCGCTCAAGCCGGAGGCGCTCTCCCTGCCCGGTCTCGCCGAGGCGCGGGCCGCGGTCCTGGACGAGCTGGTGGAGCTGTGCGTCTCCGACGAGGAGAAGGCGCGGGAGGTACTCGGCCTGAGCGAGGGCCTGCGCGGCGAGATCGCCAAGAACACGGAGCTGCGGACGGCAGGCGCGCGGCCGGCCGGTGAGATCTACACGGGCGTGCTGTACGACGCCCTGGGCCTGGCCACGCTGGACGCGGCGGCGCGGGGCCGGGCGCGGGAGCGGCTGCTGGTGTTCTCCGGCCTGTGGGGCGCGGTCCGGGTGGACGACCTGATCCCGTCGTACCGCTGCTCGATGGGGGTGAAGCTGCCGGGCCTGGGCGCGCTGGGCGCGTACTGGCGTACGCCGATGGCGTCGGTGCTGCCGGAGGCGGCCGGGGAGGGTCTTGTGCTTGACCTGCGGTCGGCGGCGTACGCGACGGCGTGGAAGCCGAAGGGGGAGGTGGCGGAGCGTACGGCGACGGTGCGGGTGCTGCACGCGCCGACGCGGAAGGTCGTGAGCCACTTCAACAAGGCGACGAAGGGCCGGATCGTCCGCAGCCTCCTGGAGTCGGCGGCGGCCCCGAAGGACCCGGCGGAGCTGGTGGAGACGCTGCGGGGGCTGGGGTACGTGGTGGAGCCGAAGGCGCCGGGCAGGGCGGGGACGGCGTGGTCGCTGGATGTGCTGGTGGACGAGATCCACTGAGGCTCCTGGGCGGGGGCGGGGGCGCCAGCCGCCCGCTGGTCGCCGGGCAGGGCAGGCGGGCACCCTCGCGGGCGCGAAACGACCCGGCCCTGCGGCCGGGCAAGGCGGCGTGGGGCGCGGGGCGCTCCGGCCTGGATGCGGTACGCCTGCGCATCCTCGTTGCAGCATGCGCAACGCTCGTTGCGAAGACCGCACCGGCCCCGACAGGATGCCGCCATGGCCTCCGTCCTCGACCTCGCCCCCGTCGTGCCCGTCGTCGTCCTCGACGACGCCGCCGACGCCGTCCCCCTCGCCCGGGCCCTCGTCGCCGGGGGCCTGCCCGCGATCGAGGTCACGCTTCGTACGCCCGCCGCGCTCGGGGCGATCCGGGCGATCGCGGACGAGGTGCCGGACGCCGTCGTCGGTGCGGGTACGGTCGTCACGGCTCGGGGCGTATGGGACGCGGTGGACGCCGGGGCGCGGTTTCTGGTGAGTCCGGGGTGGACGGACACCCTGCTCGGCGCGATGAAGGCCTCCGGCGTGCCGTTCCTGCCCGGGGTGTCGACGGCGTCGGAGGTCGTGGCGCTGCTGGAGCGCGGGGTGAGCGAAATGAAGTTCTTCCCGGCGGAGGCCGCGGGCGGCGTCCCGTACCTGAAGTCCCTCGCCGGCCCCCTCCCCCAGGCCCGCTTCTGCCCCACCGGCGGAATCTCCCTGGCCTCGGCGCCGTCCTACCTCGCGCTGCCGAACGTCGGCTGCCTCGGCGGCACGTGGATGCTTCCGGCGGACGCGCTCGCGGCGCGGGACTGGGGGCGGGTGGAGTCGCTGGCGCGGGAGGCGGCGGCGCTGGCGGGGTGACGGGGCGCCGTCTACGGGCAGGTCTTCCGGTACTTCAGCGCTGCCGCGTACTTCTTCCACTCGTCATACGCGTCGGTGAGCCCGCCGCCCGCCACCGCGCACGCGAGACCGAGCGTGTCGGCGGCGATCGACGGGAATTCGCCCAGTTCCCAGACGAGGACGCTGCGCCCGTCCGTGGCGAGCAGATGACGCCCGTCCGGGGTGAACCGTACGGAATCCACCCGCGACCTGGCCTCGGTGAGGGTCGCGACGTGGTGAGGGAGGCCGCGGTCACCGACGACCCACAGCAGCACGTTCCCCTCCCCTGTCGCCTCGGCGAGCAGGTTGCCGCCCGGGTGGAACACCAGCTCCGTGGTGTTCTGCTTCTTTCCTTTCGTCACCCCACTGCCCAGCGAGCGCGGACGGCGGGGGTCGGTGACGTCCGACAGGTCGACGCCCCCGTTCCCGTTCCCTATCGCGACGGTCCGGCCGTCGGCGGAGAACGCGATCGGACCGGCGCCTTTCACCTCGACGCGTTTCCCGCCCGGGGTCAAGTCCCACAACAGTGTCTGGGCGTTGAGTGGTCGCGGGGTCCAGACCCCGAAGGCGAGAAGCTTGCCGTCGGGCCGGAAGCGCGGCGCTTGCGTCAGAGTCACGTCGGCGAGGGTGAGAAGCGCGTGCGGGCGGCGACGGTCCGTCGTGTCCCAGACCGTGCCCTGGCCGGTGGGGGAGGGCAGTTCGCCCTCCACCGACACCACCCTGTCGCCGCGCGGCGAGAAGGCCAGCTGCTCGACCGGCTTGTCGCGCCGCACGGTGGCCGTCGTACGCGGACGCGTCGGCCGGGCGACGTCCCAGAACAGGATCTTGCCCCCGTGGTCGCCGCTGACCAGCGCCTTTCCGTCCCCGCTGAACGCGACGGCCCTGATGGTGGACGTATGGCCGGCCAGCGAGGCCAGACGCTTGGGGCGTAGTAGATCACGGACGTCCCACAGGTCCACCACTTCGTCCCCGCCGCCCGCGAGGAGCGTGCCGTCGGGGCTGAGGTCGAAGGAGTAGTAGCCGCGCATCCTGTCGAGGGACGTGACCGCTCGTGGTCGGCCGTCTCCCCCCGTCTTCCAGTGGATGACCTCCTCGTCCGCCGCGCTGACGAGCCGTCGGCCGTGGGAGGCGAACGCCATCGTGTTCACGGTCCTTTCGTGCTGGACCAGGGTCGCCACCTTCGTGGGCTTCACCGGATCGGTGACGTTCCAGAGGACAACGTTGTTGTCCCAACTGCTGGTGGCCAGCATCTTGCCGTCCTGCCGGAAGGCGAGGGTGGTGACAATGTCCTTGTGCGCGAGCCAGTGGTGCATGCGGCGGGGCTTGCCTGGTGTTGAGACGTCCCAGAGCTCCACGGTCCCGCCCCCGGCGGTGGCCAGTCGGCGACCGTCCGGGCTGAAGGCGGCCGCCTCCTCCCGTACGGGAAACCGGCTGAGCTCCTTGGGCCGGGCCGGGTCGGTGATGTCCCAGAGCATCGCCCCGGAGTGATGCACGATCGACTCCTCGGCGCCCTGCTGCTCGGTCAGGTACGCGCGGGAGGCTGTGAACAGGGTCCGCCCGTCGGGGCTGAAGTGCAGCTCCTTGCTTTCGTACACCCCTCGCCGGACGCCCAGTTGGCGCGGCCGCGACTGGTTCCGTACGTCCCACAGCGCCAGCGCGCCGTACCGGTCGTCGTCCTGCCACCAGCCGACCGCGCCCAGCGTCCTGCCGTCCGCGCCGAACCGGATCGCGTTGGCGTGGCCGGGCAGCCCCGGCGGGCGGAAGGTGGTGGTGCGGCGCGGAGCGGCGGGGGTACGCAGGCTCCACAGGCCCACCGTCCCGTCCTTGCAGGCGACGGCCAGTGTCCGGGCGCCGGGGCTGAAGTCTGCGGCCTTCACATCGTCGGGGCAGGCGTCGAAGGCCGCGAGCCGACGGCCCGGCCGGCCCGGTGTGCCGACATCCCACAGCTCGATCCGCCGTCCCTCGCGGAACCGGTCGAGGGCCAGGTAGCGGCCGCCGCCGCCCAAAGTCCGGACGTCGGACGCCCCGTCCTCCGGGACCGGCACGCGCCCGGCGAAGTGCCCCTGGGCCAGCCCGTCGAAGAGCGCCGTCCTGGCCTCCGCCGACGGCTGGATCCGGTACGCGGCGATACCCAGCCGCAACGCCATCTCCGGCTGCGTCGAGCGGAGCGTCTCGGCCTCCGCCTTCAGTGCCCGGTACGTCGCCACGACGCTCTGCTCCTCGGCGATACGCCGCTGCGCCTCCGTCTCGTTCTGCTCGCCGTACGCGATGAACGTGGCGATCAGCGCCACGCACAGGGCCACCACCACACCGCCCAGCGCCTGCTTCAGACGGCGGGTGCGGCGGGCCTCCTTTTTACGCTCCGCCGCCTCCTCGGCGAGGCCGCTCTTGACGAAGGCGACGTCCAGGGGGCGTGTGAGGCGGTTGCGGCGCAGTAGAGCCGCCGCGGTCAGCAGACGCGGCCCGCGATAGAGGTAGCCCGGGTGGCGGCCGGCGGCGTTCCATTCGTCGGCGTCGTCGGCGAGCTGCTGGCGCAGGACGAGTTCGGCGCGGTTCTCGTCGATCCAGCGGTGCAGGCGGCGCCAGGCGCGCAGCAGGGCCTCGTGGGAGATCTGGGCGTGGGACTGGTCGAGGGTGACGAGCCGGGCCTCGACGAGCCGGTTGAGGATGCCACCGGCCTCCGGCAGCTCATCGGTCGGGATGCGGCGGCGTACGGCGTCCTCGGAGGCGTCGGCGCCGACGTGCACCATCCGCAGGAGCAGTTCGCGCAGGGCCTCCCGGCCGGGCTGGTCGAGCGACTGGTACAGCTTCTCCGTCGTGGTGGTGACGGACTGCCAGATCCCGCCGGTGGCTTGGTACCCGGCGAGGGTGAGCGTGGCGCCGCTGCGGCGCAGCCAGGTCTCGCGCAGCGCGTGGGAGAGGAAGGGAAGTCCGGTGAGGCCCGCCGGGCCGCCCTGGCGCAGGTCGTCCAGGAGCCGGTCGACGAGGCCGGGCTGCAGGGCCAGACCGGCGGCCGGGGCGGGCGCTTCGACGGCGGTGCGCAGCTCGTCCTCGGTCATCGGCAGGACGGTCAGCTGGTGGTGTTCGAGGGCGTGGGCGAGGGCGGGGTGGTCGAGGCAGCTGCCGTAGTGGTCGGCGCGCAGGCTCAGGACGACCTTGGGGTGGCCGGGGGCGTCGGCGGTGAGGACGGCGATGAAGCGGGCGCGCTCCTCCGCGTCGCCGCAACGTGTGAAGACCTCCTCGAACTGGTCGACGACCAGCAGCCGGCAGGGCCGGTGGCCGGGGAGCGGCGGCGGCAGCCGGCCGCCGTCGAGCGCGGCGCGTACGTCGTCCCGGTCGCGGCCGGTGGCCCGGGCCCACAGCTCGGCCAGGGCGCGCAGCGGGCGGGGGCCGGGCGAGGACAGCAGGAGCGTGGGCCAGGGCTCGGGGCGGCGCTCCAGGCGGGTGAGGAGTCCGGCCCGTAACAGGGACGACTTGCCGACGCCGGAGGCGCCGACGAGGACCAGCGGATGGGGCACGTCGGTGTCGGTCAGCGCGGTCACCAGGCGGTCGGTGAGCGCGTCGCGGCCGTGGAAGTAGCCGCTGTCCTCCTCGCGGAAGGCCTCCATGCCGCGGTACGGACAGGGCACGTCGGCGGGCGGGGCGCCGTCCGGGCCGGCCGCGGGCGGGGGGCGGTAGGCCGCGTTGCGGGCGACGACGAGGCCGCCGAGCGTTCCCTCGCTCTGCCGCTGCGGCTGTATGAGCCCGCCGCTGAACTTCCGGTCCAGTGCGGCGTGGAGGTGGTCCAGGGTGAGGCGGGGAGGGCCGGTGGGGTCGCCGGATTCGAGGAGCTCGACGAGCCCTCCGCCGAAGAGGGTGTGCCGCTCGCCCTTGGGGGCGTAAGAGATGGCGTAGTACGCGGCGGAGCTGAGGAGGAAGCTGCCGCTGGGGCGTGCGGAGACGAACGGGTCGGCCGTCCGGCCGCCGGCGGGGGCCTCGGCCCGGCCGGAGAAGCAGCAGTCGAGGACGACGACGCTGCCCGCGGCGGCGCGGCCGAGGAGCCCTTTGAGCGTGTGGTACGGGACGGCGTCCGCGATCTGCTCGGCGGACCGGCTCGTACGGGTGGCGAAGTACAGCTCGTCGCCAGGGCCGAGGAGGCCGTGCCCGGCGTAGAGGAACAGCACCACTCCCGTCGCCTCGTCGACGGCCCGCTCCACGGCGGCCACGATCTCGTCGGGGCGGGCGGTCGCCGGGACCCGGTGGATACGGTCCTCGGCCATGCCGCAGACGTCGCGCAGGATCCGTTGCAGGTCGTCGAGCGTCGTGTCGACGGACGGCAGCCCGGGGAGGCGGGAGTCGGGCGCGTGCGTCCCGGTCCCGACGATGACCGCGCGCGCCCCGTCCTCGGCGAGGCCGCCGGTCATGGCGTGGGCGGGGTGCGCGGGTCGTCGGCGGGGGCGCCCGGGAGGGCCGGGGGCTGGGGGGCGGCCGAGGTCTCGGGGAGGGCCGGGGGCTGGGGGGCGCCCGTGACGGGCGGGGCGTCGGGTGTCACCGTTTGGCCCGGGGCCGCGGATCCCGCGATGTCCGTGGCGAGTTGGCGGGCCAGGTCCGCCGACTGCTGGGCGTCCAGGCCGCGTACGTGGGTCGTGGAGATGGTGACCTCGGTGCCGTCGGGGCGGATGATGGTGATCGTCTGGCTGCCCCTGCGGGTCTGGGCCCAGGCGACGACCGCCCCGGCGAAGACGGCGGCCACCCCGCCGGGCGCGAGGATGGCGAGCAGCGCATCGGTCGCGAGACCCATGGCGCCGTCGTCCGGTTCGGCGTACGTCGCGCCGCTCTGGATGCGGCCCCGCAGCTGCGGTACCGCACTCAGCCAGCGTTTCAACTCGTGGGCGCCGTCGGCGCCTTCACCGTGCACCTCGATGACTGTGCGCATGGCCGTAGCCTACGGGTCAGGTGTGACGCGGCGTGCGGGTGGTGGTGATCGCCACATGATCGACCAGGGGACGGTAACCAAGGCGCTGGTACAGGGCGTTGCTGGTCGGGTTGGCCAGGTCGGTGAAGAGCAGCACCTGCCGGGCCCCGGCGTCCAGGGCCGCCCGGCTGACGGCGCTGGTGACGGCTCCTCCGAAGCCCCGGCCGCGCCACGCGGGCGGGGTGTAGACGGGCGAGACCCGGGCCTGGCCCGCGATGAGCGGCGAGACGCTCGCCATGGCGACCGGTCCGTCGTCGGTCTCCCAGAGGTGGAGCCGGCCGTCGGCGACGCGGGCCTCGATGTTCGGGGCGTAGTCGGCGTCGGGGTCCTCGCCGATGTCGGCGGCGAAGCCGCGCATCCACTCCAGGGCGAGCGGTACGTCGGCGGTGACCGCGGCCCGGACACGTCCCGGCGGCGACGGATGCGGCGGGGTGAGGGCGCCGAGCCGGAAGAGCCGCATCCGGCGGACGGTCGTCCAGTCGTGGCGGCCCAATGCCTCGGCGAACGCGCGGGCCGGTGCCTGCTCGCCGCGTGCGCCCGTGGCGTCGGGCAGCTCGCGCGCGAGGGCGCGGGCAGCGCGGTCGGGCATGGGGCCGAGGGCCGGCGGGTGGGGCGGGGTGACCAGGAAGGACCCGGTCACCCGCCCGTCCGGCTCGGTCCACCAGCCGTAGCGCGCGCCGTCGACGGGCAGTCGGCGTGCGCCCTCGCTGACGGTGAGCAGCACGGTGTTCCGGGCGGGGTCCGCGGCAAGGTGGTCGTCGGCGGCGGCCCGGAAGGCGTCCACGTCACGGGTGACATGCCATGTCATGGCGTCACCGTAAGCCGGACCACACCACCGGTGACATGGCATGCCATGGGCCGCGCCCCCACACCACCGGTGACATGGCACGTCACCTCAGGTGCGACGTGTCGTTCAGCAGCCGGACCGACGCGTTGCCGTCGGCGTAGTACGCGACGGCCGAGAGCGAGGCCGCCGCCAGCTCCATGCGGAACAGCGACTCCGGCGGGGCGCCGAGGGCGAGTCGGACCAGCGTCTTGACCGGGGTGACGTGGGTGACCAGGAGGATCGTGCGCCCCGCGTGACGGGCCGTCAGCCTGTCCCGGGTCGCCGCGACGCGCCGGGCGACGGTCGCGAAGCTCTCGCCGCCGCCGGTCGGGGCGGCCTTCGGTGAGGCGAGCCAGGCGTCGAGGTCGTCGGGGTAGCGCTCCCGTACCTCCGCGAAGGTCAGCCCTTCCCAGGCGCCGAAGTCGGTCTCCCGCAGGCCGTTGTCGATCTGCACCTCCAGGCCGAGGCGGGCGGCCACGGCATCGGCGGTCTGCCGGCAGCGGGTGAGGGGGGAGCTGATGATCTCCTGGATCGTGCCGCGCGCGGCGAGCGCCGTGGCGACGGCCTCGGCCTGCCGCCATCCGGCGGCGGACAGCTCGGGATCAGCCCCGCCGCTCCCGGAGAACCGCTTCTCCGGAGTGAGCGCGGTCTCCCCGTGCCGCAGCAGGACGAACGTCGCCGGCGCCCCCATGTCGGGCCCCCAGCCGGGCGCGGCCCCGGTGGCGGCAGCTCGGCCAGGTCCGGCCTGCGCCACGGCCGTCGGGCCGCCCGCCTGCACGGCCTCGCCGCCGGCGGTCACCCCGGCGCCCTGCGCCTGCCCCGCGCCAGGAACCCCGGCCTCGGTGCCCGTACCGCCAGCTCCCGCGCCCTGCGCCCACGGCGCCACCCCGGGCGCCTCCGAGGGCGTACCCACAGCCCCGGCGACACCGGCGGCCGGGGCCGTCGTCGCCCCCGCCATGGCCGCCCTCGCCTTGGCCGCGCCCGCCGTCGCGTCGCCGGGCGGGCCCGACGGCGGGGCGGGGACGGCGGCGGCGTTGCGGGCCGCCGCCGTGTCCAGGGCTGCGGTCGAGGCCGACGGCTGCCATTGTCTGCCGTGCTTGCCCGCGTCCATCGCCTCGTTGGCGAGGCGGTCCGCGTGCTTGTTCTGCTCGCGCGGGATCCACTCGTAGCGGACCTGCCCGGGCGGCAGGATCCGGGCGGCCTCCGCCGCCAGCGGCTTCATGTCCGGGTGCTTGATCTTCCAGCGTCCCGACATCTGCTCGACGACCAGCTTCGAGTCCATCCGGACCCGCACCCGCGCGCCGGGCGCCAGCTCCTTCGCCGCCCGCAGGCCCGCGATCAGGCCCTTGTACTCGGCGACGTTGTTCGTCGCGACCCCGATGTACTCGGCGGCCTCGGCGAGCGGCTCGCCCGTCACCGAGTCGAGGACGACCGCGCCGTAGCCGGCCGGGCCCGGGTTCCCCCGGGAGCCGCCGTCGGCCTCGACGATCAGCTCACGCAGCTCCCCCGCAGCCATCAGAGGCCGGACTCCGACGTACGGACCAGGATCCGGCGGCAGTTCTCGCAGCGCACGACGGTGTCGGCGGAGGCCGCCCGTACGTCGTTCAGCTCGGTGATGTTCAGCTCGATGTGGCAGCCCTCGCAGCGGCGCTGGTACAGCCGGGCCGCGCCCACCCCGCCCTGCTGCTCGCGCAGCTTCTCGTACAGCTTCAGCAGGTCCGCCGGGATCGACCCGGCGACGAGCTCGCGCTCCTTGCGTACGGACTCGGCCTCGCCGTCGAGCTGGGCCTGCGCCGCGTCCCGGCGGGCGGTCGCGTCGTCGGTCTTGGACTGGACGGACTCCACCCGGCCGGTGAGCTCGGTCACCCGCTCCTGGGCCGACTCGCGGCGCTCCATGACCTCCAGGACGACGTCCTCCAGGTCGCCCTGGCGCTTGGCCAGCGAGACGATCTCCTTCTGGAGGTTCTCCAGGTCCTTGGGGGAGGTGATCGCGCCGGAGTCCAGGCGCTGCTGGTCACGGGCGGCGCGCTGGCGCACCTGGTCGACGTCCTGCTCCGCCTTGGTCTGCTCGCGGGCGCAGTCACTCTCCTCGGTCTGCGCGGCGACGAGCAGATCGCGCAGCTGGGTGAGGTCCTTGTTCAGCGACTCGATCTCGGCGTGCTCGGGCAGCGACTTGCGCTTGTGGGCGAGCTGCTGCAGTCGTACGTCCAGGGCCTGGACGTCGAGGAGGCGGATCTGGTCGGCGGGCGCGGCGTTCAGTTGGGGGCTCCAGAATTGTGGTGGGAGGACCAGGGGTCGGTGACCGTCTTCGAGACGTGGACCCGCAGGCCCCACCCATGGCGGTCGGAAATCTCGTCGAGCTGGGCGGCCGCCTGCTCGCACCAGGGCCATTCGGTGGCCCAGTGGGCGGCGTCGACCAGGCCCAGCGGAGTGTGCTGGGTGGCCTCGGACACCGGGTGGTGGCGCAGGTCGGCGGTGAGGAAGGCGTCCACGCCGGCGGCCCGTACGGCGTCGAAGAGGCCGTCGCCGGATCCACCGCTGACGGCGACCCGGCGCACGATCATGGTGGGGTCGCCGGCGACGCGGATGCCCTGCGCGGTGGCGGGCAGTCGCTTGGCGGCGCGCGCCGCGAACTCGGACAGGGTCTCCGGATGGTCGAGCTCGCAGATCCGGCCGAGGTTGTTCTCGGCCACGAGGGGCCCGGTGACCCGCAGGTCGAGGGCGCCGGCGAGGGCGTCGGAGACACCGGGGTCGGCGGTGTCGGCGTTGGTGTGGGCGACGTGCAGGGCGATGTCGTGCTTGATGAGGCTGTGCACGACCCGGCCCTTGAAGTGGGAGGCGGCGACCGTCGTCGTACCACGCAGGTAGAGCGGGTGGTGGGCGACGATCAGCTGGGCGCCCAGGGTGATCGCCTCGTCGGCGATCTCCTGGACCGGGTCGACGGCGAACAGGACGCGGTCGATCTCCGCGTCGGGGTCGCCGCAGACCGTGCCGACGGCGTCCCACTGCTCGGCCCGCTCGGGTGGCCAGAGGGCGTCGAGCGCGGCGATGACTTCAGACAGACGGGGCACGGAGGAAAGGCTACCTGTCCTGCGTGCCCCGCTTCCTGCGCGCGCTTGCTCGACCGAGGTCACCGCTGTTGCGCGAGGTCTACTCGACGAGGCGGCGAGGTCTACTTGACGAGGTCGCCGCGCAGGTCGTCGAGGACCTCGTCGGCGGCCGTGACGCCGAGGCCGAGGTACCAGGTCTCATCCGGGACGTCCTTGGCCTGGCCGGCCTTGACGGCCTTCAGGTTCTTCCAGAGCGGATTGGCCTGGGCGGTGTCGCGCTTGGTGGCCTTCGGGTCGCCGTAGACGCCGGTGAAGATCCAGTCGGCGTCCGCCTCGTCGATCTTCTCGGGGCTGACCTCGGCGGCGAGGTCGTTGATCTGCTGGTTCTTGGGCCGGGGCAGGCCGACGTCCTCAAGGATGGTGCCGATGAAGGAGGCCTTGGCGTAGAGGCGGATGCGGTCCGGGAGGTAGCGGACCATCGAGACGGTCGGCTTCTTCGGGCCGATGTCCGTGCCGAGCTTCTTGGCCTTGGCCTCGTAGGCGGCGAGCTTCGCCTTGGCGTCGGCGGTCTTGTCCAGGGCCGCGGCGTTGAGGAGGTAGTTCTCCTTCCAGGTGAAGCCGGGGCGGATGGAGAAGACCGTCGGGGCGATCTTGGAGAGTTCCTTGTACTTGTCGGCGGCGCGCAGCTGGCTGCCGAGGATGAGGTCGGGCTCCAGGTTGGCGATGGCCTCAAGGTTGAGGTTGTTGATGGTGCCGACGCTCTTGGGGTCGCCGGCGTCCTTCTTCAGGTAGCCGGGGATGCCGGCGTCGCCCTCGCTGGGGGCGTAGCCGACGGGCTTGACGCCGAGGGAGACGACGTTGTCGAGCTCGCCGACGTCCAGGACGACGACCCGCTTGGGCGCGGCCTTGATCTCCGTCTTGCCGAGGGCGTGGGTGACGGTACGGGGGAACTGTCCCGGCTTGGCGTCCGTACCCATGGCCGCGGTCTTCTTCGCCGCGTCGCCGAAGTCCTTGCCGCCGGTCGCGACGGACTTCTTGCCGCTGCCGCCGGCCTTGGCCGGGTCGGAACCGGAAGCGGAACCGGACTCTTGGCCTCCGCATGCCGCGAGGGAGAGGGCGGCTGCGAGGGCTACGACGGCGGCGGTGCCGCGACGACGCAGGGACATGGGTGCTCCTGACAAGGAAACGGAACATAAAGGTAAGGGCCGCCTTACCTTAAGCACCTCGCGTCTCTTCAGCACAATCACCCACTTGCCGGGGCGCGAATCGGTCGATGGCCACCCTTATGTGTGAAGAGGTAGGTCTCGCGTCGTTCGGCTGGAAGTGCGAAAACTAGCTTCGGTGGCCGGAGGTGACGACCCGATGACAGCCTGTGCCATCGAGGCCGCCGCGGAGGAAGACGGCACGCTGCGGCCCACGGGGTTCACGATCACTGCGGACGGCGCGTACGCCGCGCGCCTGGCGGGAGACGGGGACGCCCTGTATCCGGAACGGTGGACGCTGGACGGCCCGGAGCCGTACGCGGTCCCCCTGCCGCTCGGCCAGCCCGAGGAGCCCGACGCGCGGGTCCTGCCGATGGCGGACGGGCGGGTGCTGATCGGACGCCGGGTGCAGGGGCGGTACGTCTTCTCGCTGCTGTACCCGACGGGCCCGGGGACCGGCGAACTGCCGCTCGGCGCCCTCGAGTCGGCGGGGCTCACCCTGCTGCCGCCGTCGCCGGACGGCACCTGCGCCTACGCGCTCGTGCCCGGCCCGGTCGCCACGGCGATCTGGCTCGTGGCGGGCGGCGCGTTCGGTCCTGAGCTGGTGGCCGAGGTGAAGGGCCGCTGCACGGGCGGGGTGTGGCTGGACCGTACGGGCCGGATGCTCGCCGTCGACCGGCGGCTGGACGGCGGGCCGGTGAAGACGGTCGCGGTCGACCTGGAGCGGGGCGGCGAGGTCACCGAGCTGCTCCAGATCACCGAGGAGAGCGACGACCGGCTGCTGCTCGCCGACCCGGACAGCGGGCTGCTGCTGATCCGCTCGGACGCGCCGTCGCCGGGGCACCACCGGCTGGGGTGGGGGGTGCTGGGCAGTTCGCGGCCGGTGCGTTTCCCGGAGTGCCTGCGGCTGCCGGACGCGGCGGTGACGCCGTTCGCGATCCAGCCGGGGCAGATGCTGATGCCGGAGAGCTGCGCGGTGGCGCTGCGGATCGACGGGGCGGCGGGCAGCTGGGTGGGCCTGTGGCGCCCCTCGGCGCGCCGCCTCCACCAGGTCGCGGCGCCCGCCGGATGGCTCGCGGGGGCGGGCCTGTGGACCCCGTCCGGTGCCCTGCGCCTGCCGTACGTCACGGCAGGAGTGCCGTGCGGTCTGGCGCGCCTCGAAGTGCCGGTGGAGGTGCCGGTGGGGACTCCGGCGGGGGCGGCGGCCTCGCCGGCACAGGCCGCGCAGACCGTGCAGGCGCCGGTGAAACCCGCCGTGTGCAGACCCGTGCCGTTGCAGCAGGCGCCGCTGAGCGGGCGGCGGAGTGCCGCTGGTTAGACTCACGGCTTTGGCACAACAGCGATAACTACGGGGTGAGTTCCAGCATGTCAGACGCCACCACCGACCAGACTCGACCGGTCGGCTCCGGCAAGCACCGCGGGGGCGCGTCGTCCCAGGACGACCAGTCGGCCCGCCCGCACGGCCGCCACCGCCGCGACGACGCGGAGTAGCAGCCGGGCGGAGGCCCCACCCGCCGCGGCGGGTGGGGCGTGTGCCCCCCGAGAGGGCCCCGAGGGAGCGGCCGACGGGCAGCCCGTGGCCGCCGACGGCGAAGACGCGGCCGGCCGCAGCAACCGGCCGAGCAGGCCGTACGGGCCGGGCTTGGCGGGAGGCCAGGCGCCGGGATCAGCCCCCACCGCCACCGCGATCCAACCCCGCCGCCCGCCCAAGGGCCCCTCACCCCTTCTTCAAGCCCAGCACCTCCGTCGCCGCGAACGACTCGTTCGCCGGGCGGGTGTCGTAGTACGGGGTCAGGACGCCGTCCAGTTCCTCGTACGTGAAGGACTCCTTCGCCGTGTCGAACTTGGCCGCGACTCGAGGGCGTTCCACGATCGCCACCATCCCGCCGTGCACCACCAGCACCTGGCCGTTCACCTTCGCCGCCGCGGGCGAGGCCAGATAGCCCACGAGAGGCGACACGTGCTCGGGCGCCAGCGGGTCCAGTTCGCCCGAGGCCGGTTCGGCGAAGCCGGCGAAGACGTCCTCCGTCATCCGCGTACGGGCCCGGGGGCAGATCGCGTTCGCCGTGACGCCGTACTTCCCCAGCGCCGCCGCCGTGGACGTCGTCAGGCCCACGATCCCGCCCTTGGCCGCCGCGTAGTTCGGCTGGCCCGCGGAGCCCGCGAGGAACGCCTCCGACGAGGTGTTGACGATCCGGCCGTACACCGGCCCGCCCGCCGCCTTCGACCGCTCACGCCAGTGCACGGAGGCGTAATGCGTGGTGTTGAAGTGGCCCTTGAGATGGACCCGGATCACCGAATCCCACTCCTCTTCGCTCATCGAGAAGACCATCCGGTCCCGCAGGATCCCAGCGTTGTTGACCAGGATGTCGAGCTTTCCGTACGTGGTGACCGCCAGGTCCACCAGCGCGCGGGCAGCGTCCGTGTCGGCCACGTCGCCGACGTGGGCCACGGCCCGGCCGCCCGCCGCGACGATCTCCGCCGTGACCTGCTCCGCGGGCCCCGCTGACACCTCGCCCGAGCCGTCCCGGCCCGGCCGGCCGTAGTCGTTGACGACGACGGCCGCGCCGAGCCGGGCCAGTTCCAGCGCCTCGGCGCGCCCCAGGCCCCGCCCGGCGCCCGTGACGATCGCGCTCAAGCCCTCAAGAGGCAGTGACATCCGGCAGCGTCCTCTCAGCTCTCGATACGGTCAGATCTCGATGCGGTTCGGCTCTCGATACAGGTCAGATCTCGATGCAGGTACGCAGCGCCGCGCCCGTACGCATCTGGTCCAGCGCCTCGTTGATCCCTGCCAGCGGCACCCGGTGGGTGATCAGCGAGGCGAGGTCGATCCGGCCCGCCCGCCACAGCGCGATGGCCCGTTCGTACGAGCGCATCACGTCCCCGCCGCCGTACATCGACGGCAGGATCCGCTTCTCGTCGAAGAACAGCTCGAACATGTTGAGCTGGAGGAAGTCGTCGAGCGCGCCCGCGCCGACCACGCACAGCGTGCCGCCGCGCCGGGTGGTCTCGTAGGCCGTGCGGGCCGTCGCCGACCTGCCGACGACCTCGAAGACGTAGTCGAAGCCCTCGCCGCCGGTGATCCGCTGTTTGGCGTCGGCGAGTGCGTCCGGTGCGACCGCCTCCGTCGCGCCGAACCGCAGCGCCGCCTCCCGCCGGGACTCGACCGGGTCGACGGCGACGATCTGCGCCGCGCCCTGGAGTCTGGCGCCCTGGACGGCGGAGATGCCCACGCCGCCGCAGCCGATGACGGCGACTGACGAACCGGCCTCCACCTTGGCGGTGTTGATGGCCGCGCCGAGTCCGGTGGTGACGCCGCAGCCGATGAGGGCGGCGATGTCGTAGGGCACGTCGTCCGGGATCGGTACGGCGCAGCCCGCGTCGACGACGACCTCCTCGGCGAACGTGCCGGTGCCGGCGAAGCCGAAGACGTCGCCGCCGGGGCGTTTGAAGTTGGGCACGCCGGCGTTCATGAAGCCGGCCAGGCACAGCTGGGTCTGGCCGCGCTTGCAGGACGGGCAGGTACCGCACGCGGGCAGCCAGCACAGCAGGACCCGGGCGCCGGGGCTCAGGCCGGTGACGCCGTCGCCGACGTCGAGGATCTCGCCCGCGCCCTCGTGTCCGGGGACGAAGGGCGCGGGCTGGGGCAGCACCCCGCTCATCGCGGAGATGTCGGAGTGGCACAGTCCCGTGGCCCGGACCCGGATCTTGACCTTGCCGGGGCCGAAGCCCACCGCCTCGATGTCGTCGAGGACTTCGAGTTTGTCCTGACCTGTCTCGTGCAGTACGGCTGCGCGCATGGTGCGGCTCCCATCACGAAGGGTCGATCACGAACGGTCGATCACGGAAGGGGCGACGGAATCACGAATGGTCGACGACGGTGTCGGCGAGGACGGGCGCGTCGTCCCGTTCCACGGCCGTCACCGACACCTGGACGCGGCCGTCCCCGGTCCACATCCGGATCCGCAGGGTCTCCCCGGGGAAGACCACCCCGGCGAAGCGCGTGCTGTACGAGCGGACCCGGGTCACGTCCCCGTCGAGGAGGGTGTCGACGACCGCCTTGAGGGTCATGCCGTACGAGCACAGGCCGTGCAGAATGGGCCGATCGAAGCCGGCGAGCTTGGCGAACTCGGGGTCGGCGTGGAGCGGGTTCCAGTCGCCGGACAGCCGGTAGAGCAGCGCCTGCTCCTCGCGGATGGGGCGTTCGACGGTGCGGTCCGGCGCGCGGTCGGGGAGTTCGGTGCGTACGGAAGGCCCGCGGTCGCCGCCCCAGCCGCCTTCGCCCCGTACGAAGATCTGCGCGTCGCTCGTCCACAGCGGGCCGTCGGCGTCGGCGGCCTCCGAGCGCAGGACGAGGATCGCGGCCTTGCCCTTGTCGTAGACGGCGGCGACGCGCGAGGTGGTGGTGGCCCGGCCCGCGACCGGCAGGGCGCGGTGCAGTGTGATGGTCTGGCCGCCGTGCAGGACGGCGGCGAGGTCGACGTCGATGCCGGGCGCCCCGAGTCCGCCGACGACGCCCACCCCACCGCCGGCGACGGTGGCGAAGCTGGGCAGGACGTGGAGCTTGGACTCCAGGGTGTAGCGCAGTTCGTCGGGGTCGGTGGCGGGGACGCCCGCGCCGAGGCCGAGGTGGTAGAGCTGGACGTCCTTGTGGTCCCAGGTGATCTCCGCGCTCCTGGGTTCGGCGGCGATCGCCTTGGCGGCATCGATGGGCATGTGGCTGCTGCTCCTACGAGGGTCGAGGAGTGGAAGACCTCGGCGCGGCCGTCCGCACCGTCGGCCGCACCGAGGCCGTACGGGACCGGCCGCCCCGCGCCTGTTCTAGAACGCGTTCTAGGCCGGTTGGCCCCTATGTATAACGCACCCCCCATGACTTGTGAAGGCTCCTGACGCCGCGTCAGATGCGCGCGTCGGACAGGCCACCCAGGACATTTGTCACCGCCGGGTCCGTACATCCGCATCTGCCGGGGCGACCGCGCGGCTCCGTAGCGTCGAGGCCATGACGAAGACATCACCGGACACCGCTCCGGCGGTCCAGCTGGCCGGGGCCGTGAAGGCCTTCGGGGACGTACGCGCCGTGGACGGCGTCGATCTGACGGTCCGCCGGGGCGAGACGGTCGCCCTGCTCGGCCGCAACGGCGCCGGGAAGTCCACCACCATCGGGCTGCTCCTCGGCCTGGACGAGCCCGACGCGGGCGCCGTGCGGCTCTTCGGGCGGGCGCCCGGCCACGCGGTCGCCGCCGGGCGGGTCGGGGCGATGCTCCAGGACGCCCGGCCGGTCCCCCGCGTCACGGTGCGGGAACTGGTCACGTTCACCGCCCGTACGTACGCCCGCCCGTTGCCCGTCGCGCAGGCTCTGGAGCTGGCCGGGCTGACGGACCTGGCCGACCGCCGCGTCGACCGGCTCTCCGGCGGCCAGGCGCAGCGCGTGCGGTTCGCCCTCGCGCTGGCGGGCCGGCCCGAGCTGATCGTCCTCGACGAGCCGACCGCGGCCCTCGACGTGGAGGCCCGGCACGCCTTCTGGGCGTCGATGCGGGGCTACGCGGGACATGGCAACACCGTGCTGTTCTCCACCCACTATCTGGAGGAGGCCGACGCACACGCCGATCGGATCGTGGTGGTCGACCGCGGCCGGATCGTCGCGGACGGCACGGCCGAGGCGCTCAAGCGGGCGGTGGGCGGCCATCTGGTCTCCGTCGACCTGGCGGGCCGCCCGGCGGACGGGCTCGGTCGGCTGCCGGGGGTCGTCTCCGTGGAGGTCCACGCGGGCCGGGCCCGGCTCCGTACGGACGATTCGGACGCGACCGTGCTCGCCCTCGCCGCTCTCGACGCGATCCGGGGGCTCGAAGTCGCCCCGGTCTCCCTCGACGACGCCTTCCTCGCCCTCACGTCGGCCCCGCCCGTCCCGCCCGTCCCATCCGTTACGCCCGTCCACCCGGAAAACGTCCGCTTGGAGAACGCCCGGTGATCGCCTCGACCCGCGCCTACGTCGCCCTGGAAGTCCGCCGCACCCTGCGCGACGCCGGTTTCGTGATCTTCGGCATCGGGATGCCGGTCCTCATGTACCTGCTCTTCACCAACCTCGGTCAGAACACCGACGGCTGGCCCACCGCCGCCATGGTCGGCATGGCGGCGTACGGAGCGCTGGGCGCCGCCCTGTCCACCGGCACCGGCGTCGCCGAGGACAAGTCCCACGGTTGGCTGCGGCAGTTGCGGATCACGCCCATGAGCCCCCGGCAGGTCGTCGTCGGCCGCGCGCTCACCGGATCGGTGATCGTCCTGCCGTCCATCGTCGCCGTCCTCGCGGCCGGGGCACTGGTCAACGGCGTACGGATGGCGGCCTGGCAGTGGGCTGCCGTCGTCGGCACGCTGTGGATCGGCGCGCTTCCCTTCACCCTCCTCGGCCTCGGCAACGGCTACCGCCTCTCCGCCCAGACCACGGGTGTGGTGAACGTGGTGTGCAATCTGGGCCTCGCGATCGTCGGCGGGCTGTGGTTCCCGGTGGACCTCTTCCCGGGGTGGCTGCGCACGCTGTCGCAGATCACCCCGACCAACCGGTTCGCCGAAGTCGGCCGGGCCGTCACCGAGGGCACCGTCCCCGGGCTGACCGCCCTGGCCGTCCTCACCTTCTGGGCCCTGCTGTTCGGCGCGTACGCGGCCGTTTCGTACCGTCGGTCCGCCAGGACGGCGTAGGCGACGACGATGACGACAGGTAGGGGCATGCGGGAAGAGGACGGGCAGGACCAGGACCAGGACCTGGGCCAGGACTCGGGCCCGGGCCGGGAGCGGGGGCTCTCCGGGGGCTGGAGTCTGCTGCCCTGGCTGCTGATGGGTCTGGGGGCCTTCTCCCACCTCCTCCAGGGCGAGACCCCGAACCCCTGGGCCGGCGCCCTCGGCCTGCTCGCCTTCAACTCCCTCTACGTCGCCGTCGCCTTCCGCGCCTTCGACCGGCGCACCCGCGAGAGCTGGGCCACCCGAGGCGCGCTGGTGACGATGGGCGGGATCACCTTCGGCCTCGCGATCGGCTACGGCGGCGGATGGGTGATGTTCTTCCCGCTGCTCACCCTCGCCTGCGGGGCGGTGCTGCGCGGCAGGGCGCTGACCGCGGCCGTGCTGCCGCTGACCGTCGCGTCGGGCGCGATCGGCGCGTACCACGACGGGTGGGGCGGGCTGACCATCTCGTACGGCACGTTCATCTCCGGCATGGTCACCGCCACGGTCCTCGCGCTCCACGAGTCGGTGCGCGAACTGCGCGCCACCCGGCAGGAACTGGCGCGCACGGCGGTCGAGAAGGAACGGCTGCGCTTCTCCCGCGATCTGCACGACCTGCTCGGCCACACCCTCTCCGTCGTCGTGGTGAAGGCGGAGGCCGCCCGCAGGCTCGCCCCGCGCGATCTCGACGCGGCCCTCGCCCAGGTCAAGGACATCGAGACGGTCGGCCGTCAGGCCCTCACCGAGATCCGCGAGGCGGTCACCGGCTACCGTCAGGGCAGCCTCACCACCGAACTCGACCGCGCCCGCGACCTGCTGACCGCCGCGGGGATCGAGCCGGCCGTGCGCCGGGCGGGACCGCCCCTGGAGCCGGCCACCGAGGCGCTGCTGGCGTGGGTGGTACGGGAGTCGGCCACCAACGCCGTACGTCACAGTGGCGCGTCACACTGCGACATCACCGTGCACTCCACCGCGGACCGGGTCCGGCTGACGTTCAGCGACGACGGTACGGGCGGCAGCTCGGGCGCAGGTGCGGGCGTCGGTACGGGCGGCAGCGGGCTGGCGGGGCTGCGCGAGCGGGTGGCCGCGGCAGGCGGGACCCTGGAGTCGGGACCCGGCCCGCGCCGGGGGTTCCGGGTCGTGGCAGAACTGCCGGTGGACGCACCGGCCGCCGATGAGGAGCGCAGCCGATGATCAGAGTCCTGCTCGCCGAGGACCAGGGCATGATGCGGGGCGCCCTCGCGCTGCTGCTCGGCCTCGAACCCGACATCGAGGTGGTGGCGCAGGTCGGGCGCGGGGACGAGATCGTGGAGGCGGCGCTCACCGCACGCCCGGACGTGGCGCTCCTCGACATCGAACTGCCGGGCCGCAGCGGGCTGGACGCAGCGGCCGATCTGCGGGAGGAGGCGCCGGACTGCCGGGTGCTGATCCTCACGACCTTCGGGCGACCCGGGTATCTGCGGCGCGCGATGGAGGCGGGGGCGGCCGGGTTCCTGGTGAAGGACGGGCCGGTGGAGGAGCTGGCGGCGGCGATCCGACGGGTCCTGACCGGTGAGCGGGTGATCGATCCGGTCCTGGCGGCGGCCGCGTTGAGCGCCGGGCCCAATCCGCTGACCGCCCGGGAACGGGACGCGCTGACCGCGTCGGTGGACGGGGCGACGATCGCGGACATCGCCGCCACGCTGCACCTGTCCGAGTCGACGGTACGGAACTACCTCTCGTCGGCCATCGGCAAGACGGGCACCCGCAACCGCATGGAGGCCGTCCGGGCAGCCCGTCAGCAGGGCTGGCTCTGAGCCGCGCCCGAAGGCCGGACCACGGAGTGCCGTTACGGCTCCGAGCGGCGCGGCAGCCACAGCAGCATCAGCACGGCCCCGGCCAGCAGCACGCCCGTACCCGTACGGAACGCCAGCGCGTACCCCTCGGTCAGGGCCTGCGGGGTGGTGGCGCCGGCCGTCTTCGACGCGGCGACGGTCGACAGCACCGCGAGCCCGAGCGCCCCGCCCATCGTCCGCGAGGTGTTGACGATCCCGGACACGAGGCCCGCGTCGCCCGGCGCCGCGCCCGAGGTGGCCAGCGACGCGAGCGGGGTCAGGGCGAGGCCGAGGCCCGTCATCATCAGGACGCCGGGGCCGAGGATGGAGGTGACGAAGTCGCCGTCGGCGGTCATCGTCGACTGCCAGCCGAAGCCGCAGGCGGCGATCAGCGCGCCGATGACGGCGAGGTTCCGCGCGCCGGTCGACGGCATCAGCCGCGGGGCGAGCTTGGAGCCGACGATGACACTCACCGAGCTGGGGATGAGGGCGAGTCCCGCCTCCAGCGGGGTGTAGCCGAGGACGTTCTGGGCGTAGACGATCATGAAGAACCACATGGCGAACGACGCCGAACCGTTCACCAACATCGCCACGTTGGCCGCCGACACGGCTCGCGTCCGGAACACCTTCAGCGGCATCAGCGGCTCCGCCGTCCGGGCCTCGACCGCGACGAAGACGGCCAGCAGGGCCAGGCCGCCCAGCAGCGGCAGCAGGGTGGCGGCCGCGCCCCAGCCGGCCTCCTCCGTCTGCACGATGCCGTACGCCACCGCCGCGAGGCCGCCGGTGACGAGGACGGCACCGGGCAGATCCAGCCTGCGCCCGCCGCCCGTACGGCTCTCGCGCAGCCACAGGGCCGCGCCGACCAGGATCAGCGCGCCGACCGGGACGTTGATCAGGAGCACCCAGCGCCAGGACAGCAGCTCGGTGAGGACCCCGCCGACCAGTCCCCCGGCCGCGCCGCCGCCCGCGCCCACCGCCGACCATGTGCCGATGGCCCGGGTCCGGGCGGGTCCTGCCGGGACGGCGGCCGTCACGATCGTCAGGGTCGCCGGGGCGAGGACGGCCGCGCCGAGGCCCTGCACGGCGCGGGCGGCCAGCAGCTGCCACCCCTCCTGGGCGAGGCCGCCGGCCACGGACGCGGCGGTGAAGAGGCCGAGGCCCAGCAGGAATATCCGCTTGCGGCCGAAGAGATCCGCCGCGCGTCCGCCGAGCAGCATGAAACCGGCGAAGGCGATGGCGTAGGCGTTGAGGACCCACTGCAGTCCGGTGGCGGAGAGACCGAGGTCGGCGCGCATCGAGGGCAGCGCCACGTTCACCACGGAGACGTCGAGGACGACGAGGAACTGGCCGGCGCAGGCGACGGCGATGGCCACCCAGGTCCGCGTCGCCAGGCGGCGGCCGGAGCCGGGACCGGAGCCGGGATCAGCGGCTGGGGCATCGGTGGGGTGGGCGGGGTCCGCGCTGGCTATCCGGGCTTCGGGCATGGGTGTCATGGTCGCACCCGCACAGCGGTCCGTACATCCCGATTTCGATGTAGGAGCCACCGGGCGTTCGACCTAGGCCCTGGCCGTGATCACCCACATGGGTGGACCTGGTGGGGCGCCGTGTCGAGGGGCCTGACCTGGGCAGTGTTCAGCGGCGCGCGCCACGTCACCCCCTCGTTCGGTCATGAGAGGACCCCATAGATGACGACCACGACCTCCAGGGACACCCGGCTGGAGCGGCTCTTCGAGGCCACCGACGTGAACGCCGACGGCTATGTCGAGTGGGCCGACCACCAGCTGATCGTCGAGCGGATCCTGGACGCGTACAAGACGGAGCGGGACGGCCAGGAGGGCCAGGCGCTGACGGCCGCGTACGCGATGGCCTGGCAGGAGGTGCGCCGCCACGCGGGCGGCAAGGAGCGTCTCAGCAAGGCCGAGTACACGGCGGCGCTGCGCGCGACCGTGCTCGACACCAGCCGGTTCACTCTGGTCGAGGCCCTGCCGCACGCCGTCTTCGACATCATCGACACCGACGGCGACGGACTGATCGACAAGGGCGAGTACCAGCGGTGGCTGGAGGTCTGGGACATCACCGCCCCGGACGCGATGGACCTCTTCCACGCGCTGGACACCGACGGCGACGGCACGATCAGCCGCCAGGAGTCCGTCCGCTCCTGGCGGGAGTTCTTCCTCTCCGACGATCCCCGGGCGGCCGGCGCCCTCTTCTTCGGCACCCCCGCCTTCTGACCCTGCTCCTTCTGACCCTGCTCCTTCTGGCCCTGCTCCTTCGGACCCTCAGACCGGCCTCCGCAGCAGCGTGACCACGGCCGCCCCGCCGAGTCCGATGTTGTGCGCGAGGCCCACGCGGGCGCCCTCCACCTGGCGGGCGCCCGCCTCCGCACGCAGCTGCCGGACCAGTTCGGCGGCCTGGGCGAGTCCGGTCGCGCCCAGCGGGTGGCCCTTGGAGATCAGCCCGCCGGACGGATTGACCACCCAGCGCCCGCCGTACGTCGTCGCCCCGGACTCCACAAGCTCCCCCGACCCGCCGGGTTCGCACATGCCGAGCGCCTCGTAGGTCAGCAGCTCGTTGATGGAGAAGCAGTCGTGCAGCTCGACGACGTCGACGTCGTCGATGCCGAGGCCCGCCCGCTCGTACGCCTGCCGGGCCGCCTCCCGGGACATCGGCTGCCCGACCGCGTCGATACAGGTCCCCGACGCGAAGGAGGCGGCCGTGTCGGTGGTCATCGCCTGGCCCGCGATCTCCACGGCCTTCTCCGCGAGCCCGTGCCGCTCCACGAAACGCTCCGACACGACGACGGCGGCGGCCGAGCCGTCCGAGGTCGGCGAGCATTGCAGCTTGGTCAGCGGCGCGTGGACGGTCCTGGCGGCGAGGACCTCGTCGACCGTGTAGACATCCTGGAACTGCGCCTGCGGGTTGTGCGCGGAGTGCCGGTGGTTCTTGGCCCCCACGGCGGCGAGCTGCGCCTCGGTCGTGCCGTACTTCGCCATGTGCTCGCGGGCCGCGTTGCCGAAGATCTGCGCGGTGGGCGGTGTCATCTCGAAGCCGTGCGAGGCGGCCATGATGCCGTAGTGCCGGGCGACCGGCGACGTCTTGAAGTCCCCGCCGTCGGAACCTCCTCCCAGCGCGCCGCGCGCCATCTTCTCGAAGCCGAGGGCCAGCACGCAGTCGCTGATCCCGCCCTCCACGAACTGCCGGGCCATCATGAGCGCGGTCGACCCGGTCGCGCAGTTGTTGTTGACGTTGTAGACGGGGACACCGGTCAGACCGAGTTCGTACGCGGCGCGCTGACCGGCCGTGGAGGCCTGGAAGCAGTAGCCGACGGGGACCTGCTCGACTTGCTCGTACGCGATCCCGGCATCGGCGAGCGCGGCGCCGCCCGCCTCCCGCACCATGTCCCAGTACTGCCAGTCACGGGACTCGGGCTTCTCGAAATTCGTCGTACCGACTCCGACGATGTAGCTCTTCGCGTAGCTCTTCACCAGGACTCCTTCAGTCGCGGGGTCAGTCGCGGGGCAGGCCGAGGATGCGCTCGGCGACGACATTGAGCTGGACCTGCGTGGTGCCTCCGGCGATGGTGAGACAGCGGGACATCAGCAGGCCGTGCACGGCCCGCTCCCCCGGCCCCTCGCGCAACGCGCCTGCCGGGCCGAGCAGTTCGAGGGCGAGCTCGGCGATCTTCTGCTGGTGGACGGTCTGGACGAGCTTGCGGACGCTGGCGCCCGCGCCCGGTTCAAGACCGGACACCTGTTGGAGGGTGGTGCGCAGCCCGATGCAGCCGAGCGCGTGCGCCTCGGCGACCAGGGCGCCGATCCGGGCGCGGTACGTGTCGTCCAGCTCGGGGACGCGGGCGAGCAGGGCCTCCAGGCCGGTATCGAAGGCGACCTGGTCGGCCATGTGGACCCGCTCGTTGCCGAGCGTGTTACGGGCGACGCGCCAGCCGTCGTCGACCGTCCCCACCACCGCGTCCGGCGGCAGCAGCGCGTCGTCGAAGTACACCTCGTTGAAGAGGGCGTCCCCGGTGATCTCCTTCAGTGGCCGGATCTCGATGCCGGGGGTGCGCTTCATGTCGACGAGGAAGTACGTCAGCCCCTTGTGCTTGGGGGCGTCCGGGTCGGTACGGGCCAGCAGGATGCCGTAGTCGGCCCACTGGGCGGCGCTCGTCCACACCTTCTGCCCGTTGATCCGCCAGCCGTCCTCCGTCCGGTCGGCCCGGGTCCGCAGCGACGCCAGGTCGGAGCCGGCGCCCGGTTCGCTGAAGAGCTGGCACCACTGCACCTCGCCGCGCAAGGTCGGCAGCAGGAAACGTTCCTTCTGCGCGTCGGAGCCGTACGCGATCAGGGACGGTACGACCCAGGTGGCGATCCCCAGCTCGGCCACGGCCACCCCGGCCGCCGCGAGCTCCTGCTGCACGGCGAGCTGCTGGAGCGGCCCGGCGCCCAGGCCGTACGGTTGCGGGAGGTGCGGGGCGGCATGGCCGGTGGCGGCGAGGGCGCGGCGGGCGGCGGCCGGGTCGAGCCCGACGGCCACGGCGACGGCCTCCCGCGCCGCGACGCGGTACGGCTCCGCCTCCGGGGGCAGGTCGAGCCGCAGCTCCCGGCGCGCCCCGGCCGCCGCAAGGGCGACGGCCCGCAGGCGGTGGGCGTCGCCCGCGCCCAGGAGCTGCCGGGCGACGACGGCGCGGCGCAGATAGAGATGGGCGTCGTGCTCCCAGGTGAAGCCAATGCCGCCGAGGACCTGAATGCAGTCCTTGGCGCAGGAGTACGCGGCGTCCAGGGCGGCGGAGGCGGCGAGGGCGACGGTCAGGGCGCGTACGTCACGGCCGGTGCCGTCAGCGCTTTCGGCCGCCCGTGCCGCGTCCCAGGTGAGGGCGCGGGCCTGCTCGAGCCGTACGAGCATGTCGGCGCAGATGTGCTTCACCCCCTGGAACCGCCCGATGGGGCTGCCGAACTGCTCCCGCACCTTGGCGTATTCGACGGCGGTCTCCAGCGCCCGCGCGGCGGTCCCGCAGGCGTCCGCCGCGAACAGCACGGCCGCGAGGTCCCGTACGTGTACGGAGTCCAGGCCGTCCAGGACCCGGTCGGCGGGGACGACCGCACCGAGGGCGGTGACCTCGGCGGTGGGCCGGGTCGGGTCGGCGCTCTCGTGGGCGCGGACGGCGAGGGCCCCGGCGTCGACGGCCAGCCAACGGGTGCGGTCCTCCTGCCGGGCGGCGAGCAGGAGCAGATCGGCCTGCGCGCCCCCGAGGACGGGCGGCGCGGTCCCGTCGATCCGCAGCCCGCCGCCCTCGGCTGGGGTGGCGGTGAGCGAACCCGCGCCCAGGGCCACGGCCGCGATCCGCTCGCCCGCCGCGAGGGGGCCGACCAGCTCGGTACGGCCGGCCCGGTGCAGGAGCCCGGCGGCGAGAACGTGCGGCAGGTACGGCCCGGGAAGCACGCCCCGCGCGGTCTCCTCCAGCACCACGACGAGCTCCCCGAGCCCGCCACCGCCACCCCCACACGCCTCAGGCAGATGCACCCCGAGCATCCCCTGCCCCCCGAGACCACTCCAGTACCCGGGCCGCCCAACCCCGGTCCCGGGCACGTCGAGGTGCTTCCGCACCTCCTCGGGAGGCATGGCCCGGGCGATCCAGCCACGGACGGACCGGGCGAGCTCCCGCTGTTCTTCGGTGATTCCGATGCCCATGGCTGGGCAGACTAGAACACGTTTCAATCTGACGGAAGGTCAGAAGCGGGTGCGGGCTTTTTAGGCGATCAGGGTGGGCCGGGGAGGTGGGGTCCCACGCCCAGCGATGTTTGCGCCTGGGGTGGGATGGCGTCTGCGGGTCAGGGCTGCGCATGAGTGGAATGGGGCTTCTGGGCTGCGCTTAGCGGCGGACGGCCGTTCTGTTGGTTGGGGCGCAAGCACTGGGCTGATGCCCCACTTGGCGAGGGACAGGACGGTGAGGGATGGGGACTGCCCCCGTATCAATCCGGGCGTCAGCAGGATGTTCGACCGGTGCGGCGGCCCGGCACGCTGGGGCAGGAACGGCACAGGCAACAAAAACAGGAGCAATCGGTGAATGCACGCGCAGGGGCCGCAGCACTGTGGGCGGGGATTTGCGCGGTGGCGGCATCAGGGATCTTTTTCCCGGCGGCCACGGCGGAGCGGGTGTCGGCCTCGCCGCCCGCCGGCCTTAAGGAGGCCATCGAGCAGACGGTCGCGGACGGATTCCCAGGGGTCGTGGCGTATGCCAGGCACGGAGAGTGGGAGTCACGGATGGCGGCCGGGCTCGCGAACACGGCCAGCGGCGAGCGAGCCCGGCCGGACCAGCGGTTCCGGATTGCCAGTAACACCAAGTCATTTGTGTCGACGGTGCTTCTGCAGTTGGAGGGCGAAGGACGGCTCTCGCTCGACGACAGCGTGGAGAAATGGCTGCCCGGCATGGTCCAGGGAAACGGCAACGCTGGCAGGGCCATCACCATCCGGCAACTGCTCAACCACACCTCGGGCATCTACGACCCCACCACCGAGCCGGAGTTCTTCGCCCCCTACCTGGAGCGCCACGAATGGGGCCACGTTTACACCCCTCGGGAGGTGATCGCCCGCGCCGTCCGGCACAAGCCGCTATTCGCGCCCGGCGGCGGCTGGTCGTACTCCAATACCAACTACCTACTCGCCGGTCTGGTGATCGAGGCAGTCACACGTCACAGCGCACCCTCCGAAATTCATCGGCGGATTCTCGCCCCGCTCGGCCTGAAGGACACCTCCTTCCCGCTGACCGACCCGGCCATTCACGGCCCTCATCTGCACGGCTACGACCTCACGGGACGCGATGTGACCCGATTCAGCCCGTCGTACGACTGGACCGCCGGCGCCATGATCTCCACGGTCAACGACCTGGCCCGTTTCCACCGGGCCCTGTTCACCGGCAAGCTGCTGCGCCCCGCCCAGCAGCGCGAACTCCTGACCCCGGTGCAGTTCCCCGACGCGCCGGCGTACGGACTCGGCGTGCAGCGCATGGACGTGCCATGCGGCTCGGCGCCGGACACCAAGCCGATCAGTGCCTGGGAGACCGACGGCGGCGGCCCCGGCTTCACCAGCGTGTCCCTCACTACCGCCGACGGTGAGCGACAGCTAGTCCTCGCCGTCAATGTCTACGACCTCGGCGCGGACCTGAAGGGTGAGCCGCCCGTCCCGCGAAGCAAGGGACTGATGAAGGCGCAGATGGCAGCCCTGTGCGACTGAGGCGGCGTCATGTCATCGCGGGTGACGTCGCACCGTCCGCGGCGCAGGACCCGCAAGGAAGCGGGACGCGATGACCGCCCACTCAGTGATCACGAAGGACGGCCGTGCCCGCAGTGCCATGTTGCCTGCTCGAACCCCTCTGGGATCAGTTCGCCGCACTCCTGCCCTCCCGGGGAAGAGTTCGTCGCGGACCACCCGCTGAGCTGTCACCGCCGCCGGATCGCCGACCGGACGGCCGCCCCACCACCTGGCGCCTCAAATGATCCTTTTGCCGGTTGGTCCAAGGGAGCCCGGTCGGCGAGTGGCTGCCTCTGGCGTCACACAAGACGCCCCGAGCCTCTTGAACGGCAAACCGGGCGACGAAATGCGCCGCGGTTTAACCGTGAAGGGGTTCAGGGTGCCTCCTGTGACGGGAGAGGCGCCGATTCTGCGAGGGAGTTCATTCCGCGCGCGTTTTCGTTCGCCCGACGCTTATCGAGGGCCTTCGCCCCGGGCCGAGCCACCCACCGGGCATCAGCCCAGTGTCTGCACCCCAGCCAACCGACGGCCGTCCGCCGCTAAGAGTTCCTAACACAATGAGGTGGATCGCCCCTGGCAGGCGTGCCCGGCACGGGAGTTGAGCGTTGTCGAGGGCGTGGGGACTTCGCCGTGGATCGTGTCGGACGAGTTGTGGGAGCGCATCGAGCCGCTGCTGCCATGCAAGGAGCGCCGTTTCCGGCATCCGGGCCGCAGACCGCTGCCGGACCGGCAAGTCTTGTGCGGCATCCTGTTCGTGCTGCATACCGGCATCCAGTGGGAGTACCTGCCGAAGGAACTGGGCTTCGGATCCGGGATGACCTGCTGGCGGCGGCTGCGGGACTGGAACGAAGCAGGCGTCTGGCAGCAGTTGCACGAGGTGCTGCTGGCCGAGCTCAACGCGGCCGCACGGCTGGACTGGTCGCGGGCGGTGGTCGACTCCAGCCACGTGCGGGCGCCAAAAGGGGGCCGCAGACGGGACCGAATCCGGTCGATCGTGGCCGAGCCGGATCGAAACACCACCTGATCACCGACGGCCACGGCACTCCACTCGCCGTGCTGCTGACCGGCGGAAACCGCAATGACGTCACCCAGCTGATGCCACTGCTTGACGCGATTCCACCGGTCCGCGGCCGCGTCGGTCATCCGAAACGCAAGCCGGCCTCGCTCTTCGCCGACCGCGGCTACGACCACGACATCTACCGCGACCAGGTTCGCGCCCGCGGCATCGTGCCGGCCATCGCCCGCCGCGGCACCCTCCACGGCACTGGCCTGGGCACCTACCGCTGGGTCGTAGAGCGCGGCTTCGCCTGGCTGCACGGCTTCAAACGGCTGCGCATCCGCTGGGAACGCCGCGCCGACATCCACGAAGCCTTCCTCAAGCTGGCCTGCAGCCTCATTGCCCATCGACAGATCCGGTCATTGTGTAGGAACTCTTAGCCCTCAGTCTGGGCTTCGGGGGTTTCCTCCTCATCGTGGTGCTCGCCATGGGACACCTCTCCCCCATGGGCCTCATCCTGGTGGTGTCCACGGTGCTGCTGGCATCCCTGGTGTCGCTCGTTCTCCTCGACTGACCTCCGCGAGCTCAGCTGGCGCGTAGACGCCGCTGCCGAACCGGGGTACGGAGCACCCCACGCCGCCTTTCGTGGGCGCCGACGAGCGGCCGATGCCGGCGGCGGTCCGGTTCGGCGCCGTACGGTTGCCGCCGCCTGGCGCAGCACCTGGCCCTCGATGGCCTCGACGACGTCCAGGTGTGCGTCCTCGTGCTGCTTCTTGGCGGTCTCCGCGGACGATCATCAGCAGCGGCGCCCGCCACCGTGCCCGGCCGCGACAGCCCGTACGCCAGGGCCACCGCGCAGAGCAGGCTGAGCGCCGTGCCGACCAGGGTGATGACGACGCTGACCACCGCGGCCCGCGTGACCACGCCGCCGGAGAGGACCACGTTGTAGGACTCGAAGGTCGGATTGCTCGGGAAGAGCACGTAGCCGCCGTTGGCCGCGAGCTCCTCCTTGGTCGCCAGGCTGGTGCCCAGGCAGAGCAGGAACACATGCGGAACAGGGCTTACCAATCTCCCAAACGCCTCAATTTCGCCTCCACACACCTTGGGAACCATCCCCCACGTCTGCTAGCTTCCCCGTTCGATTCCGAACTGCCCTGGCACAACGGCAGCTTCGAGAGAACAGGCATGTCTTCAGACATGGGAGGCCCCATGAACAGAAGCGCCGCCGTGCCCCTCGGCGCGGCCTTACTCCTTCTCCTCGGCACGGCCGTGCCCGCCGCCGCGGGAACCCCCGGTGACGGCGCGGCCACCGACGGGGCGACGCTCTACCGCGACAACACGGTCGACGTCTCCTACCGCCAGGTCGCCCCCGGCGACGCGGCGTGGAGCCAGGTCCCGGCCGCCCTCCGCGGCAGAGCGACGGAGGGCTCGTACGTCGCCCGGCTCCAGCTCGAGAACGTCTCAGATCACCCCGTCTCCAAATGGTCGCTGACCTTCGAGCTCTCTGACCGCATCACGGACACCTCCGCCGCGAAGCTCGCCGCTCCCCAGGACGCGCGCACGACGCTCCAGGGCGTCGGCCCCACGAACACCCTCCAGCCGGGCAGGATCGAGACCGTCTGGTACCGCGCCGAGCCCGGCGCCCAGGCCGATACCCCGACCTGGGCGTCCTTCGCCAAGCACGGCATCTCGCCGACGGAGGACACCGACGGCGACCGCCTCCCCGACGACCTGGAGGTGCGCGCCAAGCTCGACCCCAAGTCCGAGGACACCGACGGCGACGGCCTCTCCGACTTCGCCGAGCTCGGCTACCGATTCAGCTCCCCGCTCAAGGCCGACACCGACGGTGACGGCACCGAGGACGGCGCCGAGGACCCCGACAAGGACGGCCTCACGGCCGCCCGCGAGCTCGAGCTCCGCACCACGCCCACCCGCGCCGACACCGACCAGGACGGCCTCGCGGACGCCCGCGAGCTCGAGCTCGGCACGGAGCCCACCAAGGCCGACACCGACGGCGACGGCGTCCAGGACGGCGAGGAGACGAGGCTCAACGCCTCCCCCCGCGCCAAGAACTCCGCCTTCGACGTGACCCGCCGCGCGGACGGCGGCGCCACCGCCGCCGAGGCCACGCTCGAGGGCCTGCGCGCCGAGCAGGTCGGCGGCTTCCAGGTCACCGGGCTCCCGGCCGAGCAGCGGGAGTTCCCGGAGTCCACTCCGGGCTACCTCGGCAACGGCTTCCAGGTCTCCGCCCCCGCGGACGGCGCCGCAAGGCTTACCTTCCGCCTCGACCCCGACCGTACGGAGGGCACCGCACCGGCCCTCTACCGCTACGACGAGAAGGCCCGCCACCTCGTCAAGGAGTCGGGCCAGCAGCGCAGCGGCAGCACGATCACGGCCACCGCCGACGGCTCCGCCAAGTACGTCGTCCTGGACAGCCTCGCCTTCGACAAGGCAGGCCCCGAGGCCCCTGGCAAGCGCATCCTCTCCGACGGCCCCGGCGACGGCGGAGACCCGGGTGACCCGGGCGACCCGCCCCCGACCGACATGCTGATCCACCAGTCGTCCTTCCGCGAGGGCCACCGCAAGGCCCCCGACCCCCAGAACCCGCCCGTCCCGGCCGACCCGCGCGTCGCCGACGACCTCACCTTCAACGACTACAACTTCGACGAACTCACCGACCTCGGCTGGGACTTCTGGGTCGCCCGCATCACGCCCGAGTCCTGGATGTGGGCCGAGTTCAACGACATCATGAACTTCGGCAAGCTCGGCGCCGACGCCGACAACGCCCAGTCCGTCGACGACCTCCGCAACGCCTTCCGCTACGGCCGCGACGGCCAGGGCGCGGGCACGGTCACCGTCGACGACAACTTCGACCCCGGCCGCTACCTCTACCGCGGCTCCGGCACGGCCCTCTCCCGCGCCGTCGAAGCCTCACCGCAGGAGGAGACGTACACCGACAAGGCCGGCCAGATCATCAAGCAATCCCTCATCGACAACAAGGGCCGCACCGATCAGCTCAAGGTCCAGGAGGACCTCACCAAGAACTTCCTCTTCCAGGAGTTCCTCCGCCAGGACGTGAAGTACCCGGTGTACGACTTCTCGCTCTGGGACGGCAACCAGCGCGCCCTCTCCATCGCGATCCACCAGTTCCACGGCCACACGATCGCGCTGAAGGACTACAAGGTCGAGGGCAACTCCTTCTCCGGCAAGCTCGTCTTCCACTCCTACGACCACTTCGGTCTCGACCCGGACGACGAGATCACGCAGTACGGCTTCATCGACTGGTTTACGCTCCAGCACTATGACCGGTTCGATGGGAAGTACCCCCCGCCGATCGCGCAGGCGGACATCGAGATCCCCATCAGCGGCACGTTCTGACCTCGCCGGCCTGATGCCCCACAGGCGCTCGCCGGGCCGGGTCCTGGTCGTCACGCTGCTCGTCGTGACGGCCGGGTACCTGGCCTGGCGGGTCGCCGTCCTCGCGGGCCTGGAGGCCCACTTCGGCAGCGGCTTCGACGAGCAGCGCTTCAACCGGCTGCAGCAGGAGTACGACCGCCGCGAGGACGCCTTCGCCCGGGCCGACGCCCGGATGCGGAAGCTGATCGCGGAACACCCCCGCGCCGAACGCATCGACTGGAGCCGGTACCGGACCTGCGTCCGCGAGCCAGGACGTCCCTCCGACACGTGCACGACGACGCCCCCGCGCGACCAGAAGGTGTACGACGCCCTCTGGGGCGTCAGCGTGATCCTCTACCAGTCCAAGGACGAGGGCCGCACGTTCTACCGCTTCTACCACGAGGACCCCCCGCGCTACACGATCATGCGCGCCCCCGAGGACACAGCGGAGGAGGCCGAGGAGTACGCGGCCGCCCACGGCTTCCGCTCCACCCGCCCCCTCGGGCCCGGCTGGACGATCCTCGGCCCGATCGACGACATCGGCCGCGAGGAGAAGCAGTTCCCGTAGGAGGGCTCGCGGAACGCTTCGCCGGAAAGCAGCAGGGAAGCAGCAGGCACGACAGGAGACCCCCACCCCCGTGAACACGTTACTGATCACCGCCGACCGTGTCATCGCAGGCCCCGCGGACCATTCCGGGCACGCCTGCCAGGGGCGATCCACCTCATTGTGTTAGGAACTCTAAGCGCAGCCCAGAAGCCCGATTCCACTCATGCGCAGCTCTGACCCGCAGACGCCCACGGGCCCCAGGCACGAGCATGGCTCGGCGGGGGACCCCGCCCCCCGGCCCACCCCGACCGCCAAAGAAACCCGCAGCAGGCCTCACCCGCAGCAACGGCGGCCCCAGCGGGAGACGGCGGTGGAGATCAGCGCCACCACGAAATCGAGCCGGGCCAGGCACTTCACGCACAGAAGCGGGCGAGGGCCTCAGGATTCGTCATGGCGGGCGTCCCGCTGGGGTGTGCAGCCGGCGACCAGTGGGTGGATGGTCCAGGAGCGCTCCGGCTGGTGCTGCGCGCCCCAGACGGTCAGCGCCTCCGGCGCCATGGCGGCCGCTGCCGGCTCCTGCCCCCGCCCGGCGGTTGGGGGGCAGGAGCCAGCGGTCTCTCAGGGCGCGTTGACCTGGAGATCCTGGTTGTTGGTGTTGGTGTTGGTGTTGGTGTTGGTGTTGCTGGCGCCGGGGCTGTTGATGTTCTTGTTCTTGTTGATGTTCTTGTTGGTGTTGTGGTTGATCGGGATCAGGCCGCTGAAGTTGATGGAAAGGATGGACGTTCCGCCGTTCCCACCGTTCCCACCATTCCCGCCGTTGCAGTTGGGGCCGGGGATGTTGACGGTGTCACTTGCTGAGTCGCTGAGGCCGCCTTGGATATCGATCACGGTGGCGGTGTTGGTGACCGTGCAGGGAGCGTCCTGGGCCACGCTCATGGTCACTTCGACCGTGTAGCTGCCTCCAGGGTCGATGGGGCCCGTGGTTTCGCACTCAAGCCTGGTGCGTGGATCGTTGAGGAAGCACCCAACCCCGCTGCCGGTGGTGTTCTGGGTGATCGCGATCGATGTGGCTGTAAGCCCTGCGGGGAACGTGTCCGTCATCCGCGTCCCGGCAGGGCTGGTCGGCTCGTCGCCGGGGTTGCTCACCGTGATGGTGAAGATCCCCTGCCCGCCCCGGGGGAAGTCCCCCTCGTGGGTCTTCGTGATGTTCAGCTGGGCCTGCGCGTAGGCGGGGGTGGCCCCTACGGCGAACGGCAGGGCGACGCCCAGCCCCAGGACGGTGCCGACGGCGGCGAAGCGCCGCCTCAGCGTGTGGATGGCCATGGTGGGTTTCTCCTGTGGTGTGTAGGTCTGCCGTGATGCGGCTCCGGCCGAGAACGGCGGGGAGCTCGGCTCACGCGGGATGCCTGCACACACAGGAACGCGGCCGGGGACGGCTTGATCACGGCCGCGAAGCCCGTGTCACTCGATCGCCACGCGGTGGTAGGAGGGCAACCGGAATACGACCGAAACAGGCAACGGGCCAAGGGTGACGCGTGACGGCCTGTCAGCGCTTTCGTCGGGCAGCCGGATCCGGGGCCGCGGCGTGGGCGGCGACCGCGTCGACGCCAGGCCGTACGTACCGTTCCGGGGAGCGGACGAAGGCGTGCCGGGAACGCGCGAGGTCCATCTCGTCCCCCCGGGCCGCCGCCGGCTCGGCCAGCACCTCCGGCAGTACCGGGTCGTCGACCGCGACGACCGGGAAGAGGGGCGGCTTCGCGCCCCGGCGGGCCGGGCCGGTCGGCGCGCTCTCGCCGGCGAGCATCCATCCCCACGTCGTCAACGAGACCCGGTAGATCCAGGCAGAGGACTTCGCGAAGCCCGCGCCGGTGAGGTACCGCTCGACCGCAGTCGTATAAGTGGCAGGAGGGGCGGACCGTCGGCGGGCTTGGGCACTTCACGACCGGCAAGCCGGCACAGCCGCCGCAGCTCCTTCAAGAGCCATCCCACCCACCGCAGAGCGAGCAACAGCCACAGCAGCTGTAGCCAGCGGGGACAGGCGAGCGGCTCACAGCGGCTGCGCCGTCTGCACCGGGGTCGGCCGTGTGACAGAGGTCCCGCTTACGCTGGACGACCGCACCCCGGAGGGGCGCGGCCCGCCTCAGTCCTTGAGCCCCGCGACGAACGTGGCCCAGGCGGCCGCGTCGACGACGAAGGTCGGCCCCTCGGGGTTCTTGGAGTCACGGAGCCCGACGCGGCAGGGCTGGGAGGCGACCTCGACGCACTCACCACCGGTGTCCGCGCTGTACGAGGAGGTGCGCCAGGCAGCTGCCCCGAGGGGAGCACACTCGACGCACTCACCACCGGTGTCACCGCTGTATGAAGACTTACGCCACCGTGCGCCCGCCAGGTCCTGGTTCGTTCCCATAACGCTCCTCCATCACTCGGGCGATGAGCGCCGCTGACTCCTCGACTGAGAGCGCGGCCGCCTGCAAGTGATCGTATCGGAGCGAACCCTCCCTGAAAGCGTCCGAATTGGCTGTCATATGGCCCTGCACGAAGTCCTCGCTGTAGACGATGTCCGGGTCGTCCTCGAAGCGGAGAAGCGTGAACGAGCCCATGAGCCCCGCGTGCGCGCCCGCCGAGAAGGGCAGGATCTGCACCTTCACCCACTCCTGGTCCTTCGTCTCCAACAGACGCTCCAGTTGGTTTCGCATGACCTCCTTGCCGCCGATCTCCTGGTGGAGCACCGCCTCGCTCAACACCACCCAGATCAAAGGCGGATTCTTCTTCTCGAGGATGCGCTGGCGCTCCATCCGAGCCGCCACCTTCCCGTCGAGGTCCCCGTCCGTCCGTACGCCCAGTACGGCTCGTGCGTAGTCCTCGGTTTGGAGCAGGCCGTACACCAACTGCGCTTGGTACGTGGAGATGTACGCGGCCTTCTTCTCTAGGTCGGCGAACGGCTGGAACCATGCAGGCAGCTGGCTCCGCAGCACCAGTCCAATCAAGCGCTCGAAGACACCCCCCGTCTCCAGCGCCACATCCAGCCTCAACGAGAACTTCCGCGTCGGCACCTTCCGTGCGTTCTCGATCTGCCCGATCAAGGACGCCGTGCAGAACACACACGCCCCCAACTGCGCCTGATTCAGCCCGGCGTCCTCTCTCAGCCGGCGGAGTTCTGATCCGTAGTAGTCCAGCGGCGACGCGCTGGGATCCAGGTCGCGGATGTTGACCATGGTCGACGG
The DNA here is from genome assembly GCF_055639315.1 of Streptomyces sp. NPDC039465. Taxonomy (NCBI): domain Bacteria; kingdom Bacillati; phylum Actinomycetota; class Actinomycetes; order Kitasatosporales; family Streptomycetaceae; genus Streptomyces; species Streptomyces sp. NPDC039465. The sequence goes on from NZ_JBVKAP010000001.1 coordinate 599,928, forward strand.
CACCCCCAAGCTCACACCTTGCGGCGTTCGGTTCAAGCCGTAGCCGAGCGTAACCAGTTCGTCGCACTCTAGTGACATGAATCACGCAACTGGCCTCCCACCGGCAGAAATTGAGGCCATCTATCGCATGGGCTTCACCGTCGGTGACCACTCCGCGCGGCACATGCGCCGGATCCTCCGCATCTTCCTCGGCCGCTGGGGCATGCCCGAGCTCGTCGACGACGCCGAGCTCGCGCTCACCGAGCTCGTTGCGAACGTCGTACGGCATGTGCCCGGCAGCCGCTGCACGCTGCTGATCATGCGGCGGCCGGCGGGGCTGCGGGTGGAGGTCTCCGACGCGTGCGCGGGCGCCGTACAGCCCCGTCCTCCGCGCGATCTGCTCTCGGAGGATGGGCGCGGGCTCCTCCTGGTCGAGGCCGTGACCGACCGGTGGGGGTGCCTGCCCCGGGCGGACGGACAGGGCGCCGGGAAGACGGTGTGGTTCGAGTGCGACGCGAAGCCGCGGCGTCGCGCGCGAAGGTACACGCGCGCGCAGCAATAATGGGCGCCCCGGACCGTACCGCCCAGTAGCGCCGCCCCCTAGGAGACCCCCATGGCCGAGCAGCCCGCGTCCATCCCCGCGCAAGTGCCCGCTTCGGCACCGGCGCCCGAGCCCAAGCGGGAGACGCTCGCCGCCTTCGAGGCGGCCAAGGGGTTCATGCCCGTCGGTGAGGGGCTGGCGCTGTACGCGGCGGCCGTCGAGGCGGGGCGGCTCGGGCTGCCGCTGCTGGAGGTGGGGACGTACTGCGGGCGCTCCACGATCCTGCTGGCCGACGCCGCCCGCGAGGCCGGTACGGTCGCGGTCACCGTCGACCACCACCGGGGCAGCGAGGAGCAGCAGCCGGGGTGGGAGTACCACGACGAGACCGTCGTGGACCCGGAGGTGGGCCGGATGGACACCCTTCCGACCTTCCGCCGGACGCTGCACAAGGCAGGCCTGGAGGACCACGTCGTCGCGGTCGTGGGGCGGTCGCCGCAGGTCGCGAAGGTGTGGGGCGGTGAGGTCGGGCTGGTCTTCATCGACGGCGGGCACACCGACGAGCACGCGACCAACGACTACGAGGGCTGGGCGCCGAAGGTCGCCGAGGGGGGCCTGCTCGTGATCCATGACGTGTTCCCGGACCCGGCGGACGGTGGGCAGGCTCCGTACCGGATCTATGTACGGGCGCTTGAGTCCGGCGCGTTCGGTGAGGTGTCCGTGACTGATTCGCTCCGTGTGCTCCGTCGCACCGGTCCGGGGATCTGACGCCGCCGGAGCGGTAGTACTAGGGTCTCGGCGTGCCGTACGACGAGGAACAGCCCCCCGCCCGCCGACGCCTGGCCCGGTCGAACCTGATGGTGGCGGTCATCGCGCTGGCTCCGCTCACGATGGCGGGCTGGCTGATGTGGCAGGCGGCGGGGGATTCGGGGCCGGGGGCTCCGCCCGGAGCGGTGGCGCCTGCGCCGAGCCGCAGCGCGACCGTACCCGCGACCACACCGGCGACCGCGCCCGCGACGTCGGGTCCGGCCGCCGGGCCCAGGCCGTCGGCACCGACCCCGTCACCGGTACCCAGCCCGTCCACGCCGACGCTTCCCCCTCCCGGGATCGGCCCTCTCTCCGGGAAGGTCGTCGTGATCGACCCCGGTCACAACCCCGGGAACTTCGATCATTCACGAGAAATCAACAAATCCGTGAACATCGGCACAAACCACAAGGAATGCGATACAACTGGCACGTCCACCAACCGGACCTCCACCCGTCCGGCCTACACCGAGGCGGAATTCACACTCGACGTGTCACACCGCATCGTGAAGGTGCTACGTGACCAGGGGGCGACCGTTCTCCTCACCCAGGACAACGACCGCCCCTGGGGCCCCTGCATCGACGAGCGCGCCCGGATCGGGAACGCCGTCAAGGCCCATGCCGTCGTCTCCGTCCACGCGGACGGCTCGGCGGTCGGCAACCGGGGCTTCCATGTGATCCTTCCGGCGCAGGTCAAGGGGGGTGCGGCGGACACGACGGGCATCGTCGGGCCGTCGCGCGAGCTCGGTGAGCGGATCGCCGGGAGGTTCGTCCTGGCGACCGGCAGCCGGCCCTCCAACTATGTGGGCGGGGGAACGGGGTTGGACGTACGGAAGGATCTCGGCGGGCTCAACCTGTCCAAGGTCCCGAAGGTGTTCGTGGAGTGCGGCAACATGCGGGATCCGCAGGACGCCGCATTGCTGACGAATGCGGCGTGGCGCCAGAAAGCGGCGCAGGGAATCGCCGACGGTATCAGCACCTACCTGCTGGGGTAGACCGGCCAGACGATAGATTCTCTTATCTGCCGGGGGGATGCGGGGGCTGCCCCCGGGCGCGCACACCATCCGTACGATGGGGGCCGCCCCCGTGCCTTGCGCCACCCCCGACGAGACGATCGACGAAGGACTTTTACACGTGAACATCCGCTCGCTCACTCGAGGCGATGGCGTGGTGATCGGAGCAGCGGTGTTGCTCTTCATCGCCTCCTTCCTCAGCATCAGTGGCTGCGAAGGCAGCTTCTGTGGCCCGTCCACCAACTCGTGGGAGCTGTCGCCCCTCGGGTGGGGTGCCTTCTTCCTCGGCATCGTGGGTGCCGCGCTGATCGTGGTCTCGCACGGTCTCCCCCAGCCCCGCAAGGTGGCCGGTCTCGAACTCGGCCAGGTCGGTGTCGTCTTCACCGTCGCCTCGGCGTGGAACATCCTCATGTGGATCTTCGAGTCGAACAACGCGGGTGCCGGTCTGATCATGGGCCTGATCGCCGCGCTGCTGCTGGCCGCCGCCGCGGTCGCCGGGCCGCTCGTGCCCGCGTTGAAGGCCCCGCTGGTGGGTGCGCCGCGTCCGCAGGCTCCGGCTCCGTACGGTCAGCAGCCGGGCGTTCCCGGCGGCTACGGCTACCCGGGTGCCCAGCAGCAGCCGTACGGCGCCCAGCCGGTCCAGGGTCAGCCGCAGCCGTTCGGCGCGCAGCCCGGTCAGCCGGGTCAGCCGCAGCCTGAGCCCGCGCCGCAGCCGCAGGCCGCGCAGCCGGCTCAGCAGCAGCCCGCCGGGCCGGGCGCTCCCGCGTCCGACTTCGCGCCGTTCTGGTTCGCGGTGCCGGTGGCGCGTCCGCTGTACGGGGAGGACGGTTCGCCGGCTCCGATCGCCGAGCTGGCGCCGGGGACCTGGTACCTCGCGGTGGAGCAGCGCGGCTCCGGTCTGGTCGCCCAGACGCAGGACGGCCGTCGTGGTGTCCTCCAGGACACGACGGGTATCCAGCGCGGCTGAGATCTCTGTGGCAGCGGCCCCTCGCCCTTCCGGGCGGGGGGCCGTTGTCGTACAGTCACCCTCTACCTGACGGGGCGTCAGAAAGGGTGGGGGCTCATGCGGCTCGGACTCGCGCTCGGCTACTGGGGCCGGGGCCCCAACCCCGGCCATCTCGACCTCGCCCGGGAGGCGGAGCGGCTCGGCTACGCCTCGGTGTGGACCGCCGAGGCGTGGGGGTCGGATGTGTTCACCCCGCTGACCTGGATCGCGGCGCACACCTCCCGTATCGAACTGGGCACCGCCATCGCCCAGATGGCCGCACGCTCCCCCACCGCGACCGCCATGCACGCGCTGACCCTGGATCATCTGTCCGGCGGGCGGATGACGCTGGGGCTGGGGCTGTCGGGACCGCAGGTGGTTGAGGGGTGGTACGGACGGCCGTTCCCGAAGAGCCCGCTGACGGCGACACGGGAGTACGTGGAGGTGATCCGGCAGACGCTGCGGCGGGAGGGGCCGGTGTTGCTGGAGGGGCGGTTCCACTCCCATCCGTACCGGGGCGAGGACGGCACCGGCCTGGGCAAGCCGCTGAAATCGATCACCCATCCGCTGCGGGCCGAACTGCCCGTACTGCTGGGCGCGGAGGGGCCCCGGAACATCGCGCAGACGCTGGAGATCGCCGACGGCTGGCTCCCGCTCTACTGGTCACCGACCCGCACCGACGTCTACGCCCTCCCGGACCGGCTTCCGCCCGGCTTCCGGGTCGCCCCGCTGGTGCGCGCGCAGGTTTGTGACGATGTCGCCGCCGGTCTGCTGCCGGTCAAGGCGATGCTCGGCTTCTACATCGGCGGCATGGGCCACGCGAGCCGTAACTTCCACGCGGACCTGATGGCGCGGATGGGGTACGAGCCCGAGGCCTGGCGCATCCAGGAGCTGTTCGCGGAGGGGCGCCGCGAGGAGGCCGTGCTGGCCGTTCCCGACGCGTTCGCCGACGAGATCTCCCTGGTCGGCCCTCGGCAGCGCATCGCGGAACGCCTGGAGGCCTGGCGCAAGGGCCCGGTGACGGACCTTCTGGTGACGGCCCCGGACCCGGCGACGCTCAGGATGCTCGCGGATCTCGTCTGATCACGCCTGGCCGCCGTCGGGCAGGAGCGCCCACGACGGAGGGCCTTCCGGGCCGAAGACCGGCGGAACACTCCACTTGTGCTTGGCCGGCTTCCGCAGGTCGACTCCGCCGTCGCCCGACCTCGCCCCTACGAAGCTGACCTCACCTCCGGTGAACTCCGCCTCGTCGAATCCCACGTTCTTGCTGTTGAACTCCGCGTTCTGGAAACTCACCGTCCCGGCGGAGAACTCGGCGTGACAGAATCCCACGTCGGCTCCGTTGAACTTGGCTCCTTCGAAGGTCACCGAGCAGTTGCCCGCGAACGAGACATGCCTGAAGGTGGTCTTCCCGCCGGTGAACTCCGCCCCATGGAATCGGACGGTCCCACCGGTGAATTTCGCCCCGCCGAACTCCACCTTCGCGCCACTGAACTTTGCCTCCTGGAAGATCACCTCACCACCAGAGAACTCGGCGTTCCAGAAGACGATCGGCTTGTCCCCCTCGAAGTTCGCACCCCAGAAATCGACCGTCGCACCGCTGAACTTGGCCCCTTCGAAGGTGACCATGTCGCCGTTCCCGCCGGAGAACGTCGCGCCGCGGAAGAACACGGTGCCGTCGCGGAACTCGGCGTCCTTGAAGCTGCCGCCGTCGAAGACGACGTTGGTGAAGTCGAAGTCATTGCCGTGCCAAGGCCTGTGGGCACTGCCGAGCAGATGGGACTTGATGACTCCGATGATGGCGTGACGCACTTCGTGGTCGGCGCGCCAGCGAATGCTCGTCTCGATCGGCGCGTCCGGTCCAGGGTAGCGCTGGTACGGCAGCCGCAAATATGCGCAAAGGACGTCGATACAGGTCTGCCGCTGTTCCTCCCAGGCGTCCGCCAGTGCGGCCATTCCGTGCACGCCGGCCAGCCGTACAGAACGCTCCTCGTGGCCGAGCTGTGCGGCGACGGTGCCGAAGCGCTCATTGAGCAGCCTGTCCCTCTCGTGCGCCAGTTCGGCCCTCAGCCTGGCGGCTTCCGCATTTCGGACGTCTTCCATTTCCTTGCTCAGCCGCTTTCCGCTGTAGCGCGCGGTGAAGAAACCGGCCGCGGCGGCGATCAGCGCGGCCGCGATGGCGCCGACCACGGTCCAGGAGTCGTTGGACTGCGGCGTCGCGGCAAGCTGCAAGAGGGAATTCACATGTCCTAGCCCCTCAGCTGGGAGAGGCTCGGGACCTTGTCCGTGACCTCGGCGCCCGCGCTGCGGCCCGCGTCCTTCACGTCGGTGATGACGTTCTCGAACGAGCCGATGTCCGCCTCGGTCGCCTCGCCCTTGCGGAGTTTCGTGCCGAGGTTCTTGAGGGAGTCGATACCGGCGGTGACCGGGGCGAGCGCCTTGGACAGGAGTGGGTCGCCCTTGGCGTTGTTCGCCGCCGCCTTGAGGCGGTTGTAGGCGAAGGCGCCCGCGAGGCCCGCCTTGATCAAGGCCGACGTACGGCCGTCCGCGCCCTTCTTGAAGGTGCCCGCGCGGTAGGGCTTAACGATCCACTGGTACGTCGCCCCGGCCGCGAGGCCCGCGTTGGCGACGAAGCGGGTCTTCGCGAACCGCTGGGTCTCGGTCGTACCGGTGAGAGTGGCCGAGCCGCCTCCGTCGTCGCCTCCGCAGGCGGCCGTGGTGAGCAGCAGGGTGCAGCACAGGAGCAGCGCCACGGCGGCGCGGCGGTGCGGGGCAGTTCGGGGCACGGCGGCACCTCCCAGGGGGCTTCGGTGTCAGCCTCGGCCCCCGGTGGCGGCCTCACCAGCCAGGCGGAGCCGAACGGGTTTCCGGCGGCGTGTGGCGGTAAGGCGAACCCCATGACTCACCGACGGAGCAACACCACGCAGGCGGCGCGGGTGATCAGCGTCGTCGCCGATGTCCTGGCCGCAATCATCGGCCTCTGGATCCTGATGTACCTGCTGGACGCCAACCGGGCGAACGGTCTGGTGGAGTTCGTCCAGAACGTGGCCCGCTTCCTGGCCGGCTGGTCGCACGACCTGTTCACCTTCGACACGGCGTGGGCGCGTGTGGTGGCGGGATACGGTCTCGCCGCGGTGGTGTACCTCGTGGTCGGGCACATGGTGGCGGGACGGCTGCTGCGCCGCCACTGACCGTTCGAGCAGGGGCCGAGCACGGTCCGGGTCCGTGGGGGGACCCGGGCCGTGCTGCCGTTCACTCCCGATCATCGCGGCCGGTCGTCCCCGGGCGGTGCGGCCGGTCAGCCGCGGGCCGTGCTGCCGCTCAGGCGCAGCAGTCGGGCTCCAGGCCCCTCGGCAGGCGTTCGCCGCCGAAGACCGCCGTCGTCGCCTCGTCGCCGCCGAGTGCGGCGACCGCGAGGAGGAGGGAGCCCGCCGTCCAGGTGGTGAGTTCCTCGGGCCAGATCGCCTTGTTGCCCTCGAAGACGTAGCCCGTCCAGTAGAGGCCGTCCTCGGCGCGCAGGTGCTGGATGGCCTGGAGGATCTCCAGGGCGCGGTCGGACTCGCCCATCGCCCACAGGGCGAGGGCCAGTTCGCAGCTCTCGCCGCCGGTGACCCAGGGGTTGGGCAGGACGCAGCGGACGCCGAGGCCGGGGACCACGAAGTCGTCCCAGGCGGATTCGATACGGGCCTTGGCCTCGGGGCCGGTGATCGCGCCGCCGAGGATGGGGTAGTACCAGTCCATCGAGTAGCGGCTCTTGTCGAGGAACCGCTCGGGGTGGCTGCGTATCGCGTGGCCCAGGGCGCCGGTGGCGAGCTCCCAGTCCGGCTGGGGCTCCTCGCAGGTCTCGGCGATGGCGAGCGCGCAGCGCAGGGCGTGGTGGATGGAGGAGGAGCCGGTGAGCAGCGCGTCGGTGACGGGAGTGCCGTCGGCCTCGCGCTTCCAGCCGATCTGGCCGCCGGGCTGCTGGAGGTCGAGGACGAACTCGATCGCCGCGTACACGGCCGGCCACATGCGCTCGAGGAAGGCGTCGTCGCCGGTGGCGAGGTGGTGGTGCCAGACGCCGACGGCGAGGTAGGCGCAGAAGTTGGTCTCGCGGCTGTGGTCGGTGACCTGGTCCCACTGGCCGTCGTGGTAGGCGGCGTACCAGGATCCGTCGTCGTTCTGGTGCCGGGCCAGCCACTCGTAGGCGCGTTCGGCGGCGGCGTGTTCGCCGGCCGCGTCCAGGGCCATGGCGGCCTCGGTGTGGTCCCAGGGGTCGAGGTGGTGGCCCCGGAACCACGGGATGGCGCCGTCCTCGCGCTGGACTGCGAGGATTCCGGCGACGGTCCGGGCGGCCTGGTCGGCGGTGAGGACGCCGGGCAGGACGAGGTGTTCGGTACGGCCCGGAGATGTCACGCGTCGGCCTTGGGGAGGTGCGGCTTGGTGGCGTAGGCGACGAAGCTCTTGCCGACGACGGGGTTGAGCAGCTGCTCGGCGACCCGGGTGAGGGCGGGCTTCTTCATGATGTCCCAGACCAGCAGCTTGTGGTAGGCGCGGACCGGCAGGGCCTTGTCGTTGTCGACGCCGAACGCGCACTTGAGCCACCAGTACGGGGAGTGCAGGGCATGGGCGTGGTGGGTGCCGTACGGCTTGAGTCCGGCCTGGCGGATCTTGGCGAGGAGCTCGTCGGCCTTGTAGATGCGGATGTGGCCGCCCTCGACCTCGTGGTACGCGTCGGAGAGCGTCCAGCAGATCTTCTCGGGGCCGTAGCGCGGGACGGTGACGGCGATGCGGCCGCCGGGCTTGAGCACGCGCACCATTTCGGCGAGGACGCCCTTGTCGTCCGGGATGTGCTCCATGACCTCGGAGATGATCACGACGTCGAAGGACTCGTCGGGGAAGGGGAGGTTGAGCGCGTCGCCCTCCATGGCGGTGGCGGTGGCTCCGGCGGGGGCCTCACCGGCCTCCTTCATCGCCGCGAACCACTTGGCGACCTCGCGGATCTCCTCGCCGTTCTGGTCGAGGGCCACCACCTGGGCGCCGCGCCGGTAGCACTCGAACGCGTGCCGGCCGGCGCCGCAGCCCAGGTCGAGCACGCGGTCGCCGGGGGCGAGCGGGAAGCGGGTGAAGTCGACGGTCAGCATCAGCGATTGCTCCCAAGGGGGGTACCCGTACCCGGGGCCGTGGAGAGGCCCGGAATCCTGGCCGCGGCGCGGCCCTTGGCGTGCCGGCCCGCGATCGCCTCGCGGTACAGCTCGGCGGTGCCCTGGGCGGCGCGGGCCCAGGTGAAGTTGGCCAGAACCCGGTCGCGGCCGGCGGCGCCGAGGCGGGCCCGCAGGGCGGGGTCGGCGAGGGCCCGGCCGAGGGCGGCGGCGAGGGCGTCGGCGTCGCCCGGGGGGACCGCGAGGCAGGTCTCGCCGTCGGGGCCTGAGACCTCGGGGATCGCGCCGCCGGTGGTGGCGACGAGCGGGGTGCCGGTGGCCATCGCCTCGGCGGCGGGCAGGGAGAAGCCTTCGTAGAGGGAGGGCACGCAGGCGACCTGGGCGCTGCGTACGAGGTCGACGAGTTCGGCGTCGGTGATGCCCTTGACGAAGTCGACGTGGCCTTCGAGGCCGTACCGCTCGATCGCCTGGGCGACGGGTCCGTCCTCCGCGCGCTTGCCGACGACGACGAGGTGGGCGGCGGGGTTCTCGGTGCGGAGCTTGGCGAGGGCCTCGACGAGGTGGATCAGGCCCTTGAGGGGGACGTCGGCGCTGGAGGTGGTGACGATGCGGCCGGGGACCTCGGCGACGGACGGGTCGGGGGACCACAGGTCGGTGTCGGCGCCGATGTGGACGACGCGGATGCGGTCCTCGCGTACGCCGAGGTGGTCGACGATCTCCTGCCGGGAGGAGCCGGAGACGGTGAGGACGGAGGGCAGGCGGCGGGCGACCCGCTTCTGCATGCGGGTGAAGGCGTACCAGCGGCGGACGGAGGCGCGGCGCTTCCAGTCGGTGGCGGCGTCGAGTTCGAGCTGCCGGTCGACGGTGATGGGGTGGTGGATCGTGGTGACGAGCGGGGCGCCGATCGCGGCGGTGCCGCCGAGGAGTCCGTAGCCGAGGGTCTGGTTGTCGTGGACGACGTCGAACTGGCCCGCGCGGGCGGCGAGGTGGCGGCGGGCGCGCAGGGAGAAGGTGAGGGGCTCGGGGAAGCCGCCGGTCCACATGGTGGCGACTTCGAGGGCGTCGATCCAGTCGCGGTACTCGTCGCGGGCCGGGGTGCGGAAGGGGTCCGGCTGGCGGTAGAGGTCGAGGCTGGCCAGCTCGGTGAGCGGGACGCCCTCGTCGAGGGTGGGGTAGGGCTGGGAGCCGATGACCTCGACGTGGTGGCCGAGGCGGGCGAGCTCGCGGGAGAGGTGCCGGACGTAGACGCCCTGACCGCCGCAGAACGGGTTCCCCTTGTACGTGAGGAGCGCGATGCGCAGGGGGCGGTCGCCCTTGGCCTGGGCGCCGGTGGCGGCACCGGCGCGGGGGCCTGCATCTATGGCCTCAGCGGTCACTCGCGGCCCCCTTCTGCTTGCGTTTCGCGGGAGCGTAACCGCTCGCGCTAATCTAGAACAAGTTCCACACTTGATCGTTCAAGGAGCTTCGAATCTACCGGCAGGTAGCGCCTGCGTAAGAGCCGGATCAGGTGATTCGCGCCACGGCGGGTGCCCGGCCATCCTGAGCCATACTGTCGCGAGCCAAACCCCACGGAACGGGACCTATGACAGCGGAAGACAGACCTGCGTCACCTCCCCTGACAGAGCGCCAGGAGGCGCGTCGCCGCCGCATCCTGCACGCCAGTGCGCAGCTGGCCGGGCGGGGTGGGTTCGACGCCGTGCAGATGCGCGAGGTCGCGGAGGCGGCGGGGGTCGCGCTGGGCACGCTGTACCGCTACTTCCCGTCCAAGATCCATCTGCTGGTCGCCACGATGCAGGATCAGCTGGACCATATGCACTCCACGCTCCGCAAGCGGCCCCCGGCGGCGGAGGACCCGGCGGAGCGGGTGGCGGAGACCCTGATGCGGGCGTTCCGGGCGTTGCAGCGTGAGCCGCATCTGGCGGACGCGATGGTCAGGGCGCTGACCTTCGCGGACCGGAGCGTGAGCCCGGAGGTGGACACCGTCTCGCGGCAGACGACGGCGATCATCCTGGACGCGATGGGGCTCGACCATCCGACGCCGCAGCAGCTGTCGGCGGTCCGGGTCATCGAGCACACCTGGCACTCGGCGCTGATCACCTGGCTGTCGGGGCGGGCGTCGATCGCGCAGGTGAAGATCGACATCGAGACGGTGTGCCGGCTGATCGACCTGACGGCGCCGGGGGCGGCGGCCGCGTCCCCGAAGGGCCGCGGACGCCGCTGAGCGGTCCGTCAGGACTTCTTGTTCTTCGCGAGGTCCTCGGCGAAGAGCTTCTCGCACTCGGGGCCGTTGTCGGTGGCGACGAAGTGGACGATGACGAAGGCCTGCTTCGTACCGACCGGCGCGCCGGAGTAGTTGGCCTTCACGGTCCAGCCGCTCTTGTCCAGGGACTTGATGGTGGCCGGGCCCTGCTCGAAGGCCCGCCCCTGTGCCCAGCCGCCCTTGGCGAGGGCCGCGACGGTGTCCTCGTACGACTTCTTCGGGTCGGCGGCCTGCTTGGTCTCGGGCGACCAGGAGACCATGCAGTTCTTGAGCGTGGGCGGGACGTCGTCGCCGGGCTTCTCGGTGAAGCCGGCGGCGGTGGCCGCGTCCGCGATCTCCTTCTTGACGGCGGCGGCGTCCAGGCTGCCGCCGTTCTCCTTGGCCGGAGCCGAGGCCCCCGAGGACGGCGCGCCGGTGGCCCCACCCTTGCCCGAACCGCCTTCGCCGCCGCACCCCGCGACCAGCAGCACCACACCGGCAGCCGCGGCCGCCCACTTCGCCTTGCGCACAACACTCCCAAATACGCACGTACGAAGGCCTCTTGCCCCCGTTTTCACGGGGCCTAGTTTTGCACGTGGAAATGGGGCTCACCGCTCCTACTCGGGGCGGGCGACGTGAGGGTGGGGCGGTCAGCCGAGCGGACCCGCGCCGGCGTTCGCGCTCGCGCCGACGCGGTACCGCTCCATACAGGCGTCCTCGAATGCCATCAGGTTGAGCTGGCCCGTCCCACCGGTGTCCCGGAACTCCGCCACCAGGGTCCAGCCGCGCTTCTTGAGGAGCGACCGCGCCTGACCGGCCGTCTTGCCGTCGGCCTTGGTCTGCTGCCAGCCTCGCTCGCGCAGTTCGCCGGTCGCCGCCTCGTACTGGCGGAGGTCGATCGGGTCGGCCTCCGTGCCGTAGCCCCGGTATTCGACCCAGCATGCCCGCTTCGAGCCGGCGGGGGCCTTCGCGGCCATTTCGGCCCAGTCCGGGTCGGTGGGCGGAGCCCCGGCGTCCGCGGCCGACGTGTCGAGGTCCGCACGCACCCGGTCCTTGGTGAACGGCCCGGAGTCCTCGGGCCGTGCCAAGGCCGACGGAGCGGCGGACGCACCACCCTGCGGCCCCGCGCCGCAACCCGCGGCACCGAGCACCATGGCCGCGGCCGCGGCGGTCACGGCCGCCCGCGTCGTCGCTGTCCTGCGCGTGATCGTTTCCCACCCCTGTTCGACGACCGCCGGGCACGGTTCGCCCGGCGGTGCCGCAGGAGTGTCGCACGGGGCCCGGGCCTCCTACTCCTCGGGCGGGAAGACCTGTTCGCCGCTGCCCAGCAAGGTGATCATGATGGCCTCGACCGGGCAGCCCTCCGCCGCCGCGAGGACCTTCTCGTTGGCGTCGGAGTCCGGGTGGCGGGGGTGGGACTGGCGGGCGGTGTCGAGGGTGAAGGCGTCCGGGGCGTGGTTCACGCACATGGCCGAGCCGATGCAGACGCTCCGGTCGACCTCGACGTGCCAGCGGTCTCCCATCACGCACCTCCGTACCCGGCCGGCAGGTGGATCATCTTGTGCTCCAGGTACTCGCCGAATCCCTCGGGGCCGAACTCCCGCCCCAGGCCGGAGTTCTTGTAGCCGCCGAACGGGCCGAGCATGTCGAGGCTGAAGGTGTTGACGTTGAACGTGCCGGTGCGGACCTGGCGGCCGAAGTCGATGCCGTGATCGACGTCGGAGGTCCAGACGCTGCCGCTGAGGCCGTAGTCGGAGTCGTTGGCGATCCGCAGGGCCTCGTCCTCGTCGCCGTACGGCAGGAGGCAGATGACCGGTCCGAAGATCTCCTCGCGGGCGATGCGCATGGTGTTGTCGACGCCGCCGAAGAGGGTGGGTTCCACGTACCAGCCGCGGTCCAGGCCGGCCGGGCGGCCGCCGCCGGCGAGGATTTTGGCGCCCTCCTCCTGGCCGATGCGGATGTAGTCGAGGGAGCGTTCCTGCTGGCGCCGGGCGACGAGCGGGCCGACCTGGGTGGCCGGGTCGAGCGGGTCGCCGACGACGAGGGCTCCGGCGGCCGCGGCGAGGGCCTCGGCGATCTCGTCGTAGCGGGCGCGGGGGGCGAGGATGCGGGTCTGGGCGACGCAGGCCTGGCCGTTGTTCATCCAGGCGGCGGGAACGATCCCGGCGACGGCGGTGTCCAGGTCGGCGTCCGGCAGGATGACGGCGGCGGACTTGCCGCCGAGCTCGAGGGTGACGCGGGTGAGGTTGCGGGAGGCCACCTCCATGACCCGCCGGCCCGCGGCGACCGAGCCGGTGAAGGAGACCTTGTCGATGCCGGGGTGGCCGACGAGGTACTCGCTGACCTCGCGGTCGGCGGGCAGGATCGACAGGACGCCTTCGGGCAGCCCGGCCTCCCGCGCGATCTCGCCGAGGACGTAGGAGTCGAGCGGCGACTCGGGCGAGGGCTTGAGAACGACCGTGCAGCCGGCGAGCAGCGCGGGGCCGAGCTTGGCGGCTGCGGTGAACTGCGGCACGTTCCAGGGCACGACGGCGGCGACCACCCCGACCGGCTCGCGGCGCACCAGGATCGGCCCGAGGACGCCGGCGCGTTCGGCCTCGTAGGGGTAGTCACGGGCGACGGTGATCGCCGCGTCCCAGACCATCATCGCGCCGAGGGCCTGGGCGAGGACGCTCCAGGAGTACGGGGAGCCGTTCTGGGAGCTGACGAGCCGGGCGATCTCCTCGTGGCGTACGAGGACCGCGTCCTTGATGCGGGTGACGACGGCGATCCGCTCGTCCAGGGTCATCCGTGGCCAGGGCCCGCGGTCGAAGGCGGCCCGGGCGGCGGCGACGGCGCGGTCGACGTCGGCGGTGGAGGCGTGCGGGACGCGGCCGATGACCTGTTCGGTGTGCGGGGAGATCACCTCGATGACGTCGCCGCCGAGCGGATCGGTCAACTCCCCGCCGATGAACAGCTTTCCGTGCTCCACAAGCTCGGTCATGACCGACTGCCTCCCGGAACCCGCGATGTGTCTGACGATGTATCTGACTGAGTATCAGAACTGATACCAGTTCTAGTTATAGTGGGCAATGGCTGAGCAAGCGCCGTGCCGTCGCGGAGAGATGAGGGCCCATGAGCCAGGTGATCGAGCACGGCGGAGGCGTCTGGTCGATCAAGGTGCCCATTCCGGACAATCCACTGGGTCACACCCTGGTCCATCTCCTCGACACCGACCGCGGGCCGGTCCTCGTCGACACCGGGTGGGACGATCCGGCCTCCTGGGACGAACTCACCCGGGGGCTCACCGCGCTCGGGACCTCCGCGGCCGAGATCCACGGTGTCGTGATCACCCACCACCACCCCGACCACCACGGGCTCTCCGGCCAGGTGCGGGAGGCCTCGGGGGCGTGGATCGCCATGCACGCCGCCGACGCCGCCGTCGTCCGCCGGACCCGCGAGGCCGACCCCGGCAGCTGGCTCGACTACCTGGCGCACAAACTGGCCGCCGCCGGAGCCCCCGAGGAGCACACCGCTCCCCTGCACGCGGCGCGGGCCTCGGGACGGACGCGGACCCTGCCGGGGCTGCGGTCCGCCCTGCCGGACCGGGAGATCGTCCCCGGGGAGCTGCTCTCCCTCGCCGGGCGCCGGCTGCGCGCCGTCTGGACGCCCGGGCACACGCCCGGCCATGTGTGCCTGCATCTGGAGGAGGAGCATCCGGCCGGGCTGCCCGGCCGGGGGCGGCTCTTCTCCGGCGACCATCTGCTGCCCGGCATCACCCCGCACATCGGCCTGTACGAGGACCCGGACGGCGCGACCGTCACCGATCCGCTCGGGGACTACCTCGCCTCGCTGGAGCGGATCGGGCGGCTCGGCGTGGCGGAGGTGCTGCCCGCGCACCAGCACGCCTTCACCGACGCGGCCGGCCGGGTCCGGGAGCTGCTCGGCCACCACGAGGAGCGGCTCACCGGGCTGCTCGGGCTGCTCGCGGCGCCGCTGACGCCGTGGCAGCTCGCCGAGCGGATGGAGTGGAACCGGCCCTGGGAGCAGATCCCGTACGGCTCCCGCAACATCGCGGTCAGCGAGGCGGAGGCGCATCTGCGGCGGCTGGTGAGGCTGGGGCGGGCGGAGGCGGTGGCCGGGAGCGACCCGGTGACGTACGTGGCGGTGTGAGCCGGCCCGCGGTGTGACCCGGCGCCAGGCCCGGCGGTACGGGCCGGTCCTGGCGGAGTACGGGCCGGTAGAGTGTGCGAGTCGTCATCTTGCCCGTACGGGGGGAAGCCGGTGCAAATCCGGCACTGACCCCGCAGCCGTGAGCCGTTCGTCTACAGATCGACAGGTCGACCGGTCGAACAGGACGGTGAGTCGGAATGCCCCGCACGGGTACGTGACCGGCTCGCGTCCACCGGGATCCGCCCGGTGGGCAGGCACCGTCGAGGTTCACGGAGCCGGAGCCTGGTGCCTCCGTGTGCCGGTGCCCCGGCCCCCGCAGGAGAGGCCAGCACCGCCATGACCACCGTCCGCCGCAGCGCCGCCACGCTCGTCGCCACCGCACTGCTGTGCGCCGGTGCCGTCGGAGCCGTCGCCCCCGCCGCGACCGCCGCGCCCTCTCCCTCCCCCACGCCGACGCTCCCGGCCGGTCTGTACGGCACGAAGGACCCGACGTACGACGGAGTCTGGCGGCAGTCCCTCGCGTTCATGGCCCAACAGACGGCCGGGGTGAAGCCCGCCCAGGTGTCCGTGGACTGGCTGCTCGGCCAGCAGTGCGGCAGCGGCGCCTTCGCCTCGTACCGCCCCGACCCGGCCAAGACCTGCGACCCGTCCACGATGCTGGACGTCAACGCCACCGCCGTCGCCGTCCAGGCGCTGAACGGCATCGAGCGGAGCCCGGCGACCGCGACCGCCGCCGCCACCGCGGCATCCGCCGGCCCGAGCCCGGCCGTGCACCCGGTCAGCGCGGCCGTCGCCGCGGGAGCGGGCTGGCTCAAGGGCGTGCAGAACAAGGACGGCGGCTGGGGCTACAACCCCGGCAGCCCCAGCGACGCCAACTCCACCGCGCTCGTCATCAGCGCCCTCGCCGCCCTCGGCCAGCAGCCAGGCGCCGTGAAGTCCGCGGCCGGCAAGAGCCCGTACGACGCGCTGCTCACCTTCGCCAAGCCGTGCGCCGACAAGGACGGCCCGGGCGCCTTCGCCTACCAGCCCGACAAGACCGGCAAGCTCTTCGCCAACGGCGACGCCACCGCCGCCGCCACCCTCGCCGGGCTCGGCAAGCCGATGAACACCCGTGGTGTGAAGCCGGACCAGAAGCCCACCTGCGAGGACATGGACGAGCGCGCCCCCGAGCGGGTCGCCCGCAACGGCGCCTCCTATCTCGCCACCGCGCTCGCGAAGACCGGCCACCTCGACCAGCCGCCGATGCCCGGCGCCACCGACCCCGCGCCGAAGCCCGACTTCGGCAACACCGCCGACGCCGTGGTCGCCCTCGCCGCCGCCGGGCACGGCCCCCAGGCCATGCCCGCGCTGAGCTGGCTGGAGAAGAACTCCCCGGCCTGGGCGAAGGAGAACGGCCCCGCCGCCTACGCCCAGCTGGTCTTCGCCGCGCACGCCATGGGCGCCAACCTCCGCGACTTCGGCGGCGCCGACCTCGTCGAGCAGCTGAACGCCACCGGGCCCGCGCCGCAGGCCCCCACCGGCAGCCCCGACACCGCCGAGGACGAGGGCTTCAACGTGTGGTGGATCGTCGGCATCGGCCTGGTCGCCGGTGTCGGCATCGGCTTCCTGCTCAGCGGCCGCCGCAAGGGGAAGCAGCTGTGACCGGTGCGTCGCGCCGGCTCCTGTCGGCGCTGGCCCTGGGCGCCGTGCTGACCGGGCTCGGCGCCGGGCCCGCGCAGGCCGCCGGGTACCGCTACTGGTCGTTCTGGCAGGGCGGCGCGGGCGATACGTGGACGTACGCGACGCAGGGCCCGGCCACCGCCCGCCCGGCGGACGGTGACGTCACCGGCTACCGCTTCTCCGTCAGCGAGGACTCCGACGACTCGGCCCGGCCGCGGACCGCCCCCGACTTCGCCGCCCTGTGTGCCGCGGTGCCGGCCAAGGACGGCATGAAGCGGGTCGGCGTCGTCGTCGACTTCGGCACCCCGGCCGACGCACCGAAGGGCGGGACGCCGCCCGAGCGGCGGACCGGCTGCGCGCAGGTGGCGCCCGGGGCGACCGCCGCGGAGGCGCTGGCGGCCGTCGCCAAGCCGCTGCGCTACAACAACCAGGCCCTGCTGTGCGGGATCGCCGGATATCCGCGGACGGGCTGCGGCGAGCAGGTGACGGAGAAGTCCCGGCCCGCCCCGGCGGCCTCGACGCCCGCCGCCTCGGCCGATGGCGGTGAGGGCGACGGCGGGCCGTCGGTCGGTGCGTACGCGGGGATCGCGGCCGTGGCCGCGCTCGCGGGCGGGGCGCTGTGGCAGGCCCGTCGGCGCCGACAGCGCTGATGGCGTTCCCGGCACCGTCCCGGACGACGCTCCGCCCGCTGCGCGCCCCGGAGGCGAACAGGAGCAACGCCCTGCACGCCGGGGCCTGGTGGCTGTGGGCGCTGGGTCTTGCGACCGCCGCGTCCCGGACCACCAATCCGCTGCTGCTCGGGCTGCTCGTGGGTGTGGCGGGATATGTGGTGGCGGCGCGGCGCACGGACGCGCCGTGGGCCCGCTCGTACGGGGCGTTCGTGAAGCTGGGGCTGTTCGTGGTCGCGGTCCGGCTCGTCTTCACGGTGGTGCTCGGCTCGCCGATCCCGGGGACGCACGTGCTGTTCACCGTGCCGGAGCTGCCGCTGCCCGACTGGGTGCAAGGGGTGCGGATCGGGGGCCGGTTCACCGCCGAGCAGCTGGTGTTCGCGCTGTACGACGGCGCGAAGCTGGCGACCCTGCTGATCTGTGTGGGCGCGGCGAACGCGCTCGCCAATCCGGCGCGGCTGCTGAAGTCCCTGCCCGGGGCGTTGTACGAGGCCGGGGTCGCGGTCGTGGTGGCGATGACGTTCGCGCCGAACATGGTCGCGGACGTGGTGCGGCTGCGGACGGCGCGGCGGCTGCGCGGGCGGCCGACGGGCGGGGTGAAGGCGGTGCTCCAGATCGGGCTGCCGGTACTGGAAGGCGCTCTGGAGCGGTCGATCGCGGTGGCCGCGTCGATGGACGCGCGGGGGTACGGCCGGACGGCCGAGGTCCCGGCGGCGGTGCGGCGTACGACCAACGTGCTGACGCTGGGCGGGCTGCTGGGGGTGTGCGCCGGTTCGTACGGGCTGCTGGCCGCGGCCGGAGCGGGGTACGGGCTTCCGGTGCTCGTGGCCGGTCTGGTGGCGGCGGCGGCCGGTCTTTCCCTGGGCGGGCGCAGGTCGGTCCGTACCCGCTACCGGCCCGACCGGTGGGGCGTACGGGCCTGGCTGGTGGCCGGGTCCGGGGTGGCCGTGGCCGCGTTGATGATCTGGGCGGCGGCGTACGCCCCGGGGGCTCTGCACCCTGGGGTCGTCCCGCTGACGGCGCCGCAGCTGCCGTTGTGGCCGGCGCTTTCCGTACTCGTGGGCCTGGTGCCCGCGTTCGTGGCCCCGGTGCCGAAGGAGTCGTCGTGATCCGGTTCGAGAACGTCTCGGTGACGTACACAGGCGCGTCGGGCCCGACGCTGGCGGCCGTGGACCTGGAGGTGCCGGAGGGGGAGCTGGTGCTGCTGGTCGGCCCGTCGGGGGTCGGCAAGTCGACGCTGCTCGGGGCGGTGTCGGGGCTGGTGCCGCACTTCACGGGCGGGACGCTGCGGGGCCGGGTGACGGTCGACGGCCGCGACACGCGTCTGCACAAGCCGCGGGAGCTGGCGGACGTCGTGGGGACGGTCGGCCAGGACCCGCCGGCCCACTTCGTCACGGACACGGTGGAGGACGAGCTCGCGTACGGGATGGAGTCGCTGGGGCTCGCGCCGGAGGTGATGCGGCGCCGGGTGGAGGAGACGCTCGACCTGCTGGGCCTCGCGGAGCTCCGCGACCGGCCGATCGCGACGCTCTCGGGCGGGCAGCAGCAGCGGGTCGCGATCGGTTCCGTGCTGACCCCGCACCCGAAGGTCCTCGTCCTCGACGAGCCGACGTCGGCGCTCGACCCGGCGGCGGCGGAGGACGTCCTCGCGGTGCTCCAGCGACTGGTGCACGACCTGGGCACGACGGTCCTGATGGCGGAGCACCGCCTGGAACGGGTGGTGCAGTACGCGGACCGCGTGGTCCTGCTGCCGGAGGGGGTCATGGGCCCACCGGCCGAGATCATGGCGCTCTCGCCGGTGTACCCGCCGGTGGTGGACCTGGGCCGGCTGGCGGGCTGGTCGCCGCTGCCCCTGACGGTGCGCGACGCCCGGCGGCGCGCGGGCGACCTGCGGTCACGCCTGGAGGACCGCACGCCGACGCCTGCCCCCGCGAGGGGGCTCCGCCCCCAGACCCCCGCGCCTCAAACGCCGGCGGGGCTGAAGAGCCGGGGCTTCGGGAAGGGGCGGGGTGGGGGAATCTCCCGGTTCTGGCGACGCGGCGCCGACGCGCCCGCCCCCGTCCCCGTGTCCGACCAGCTCGTCGAGGCCGACGGCCTCGGGGTCCGTCGTGGGCGCGTCGAGGCGCTCCGGCGGGTGGACCTGCGCGTCCGGGCCGGTGAGACCGTCGCGCTCATGGGGCGTAACGGCTCCGGGAAGTCGACGCTGCTCAACGCGCTCGTCGGCACGCTCGCGCCCACCTCCGGCACCCTCCTCGTCGGGGGCCGCGTGCCGCACCGGACCGCACCGCGGGAGCTGATCCGCGAGGTGGGGCTCGTACCGCAGGAGCCGCGGGATCTGCTGTACGCGGACACCGTGGCCGCCGAGTGCGCCGCCGCCGACGCCGACGCGGGCGCCCCGCCGGGGACCTGCCGGGCCCTGGTGTCGGAGCTGGTGCCGGGTGTGGCGGACGACACACACCCCCGGGACCTGTCCGAGGGGCAGCGGCTGACGCTGGCGCTCGCCGTCGTCCTCACCGGCCGCCCCGCGCTGCTGCTGCTCGACGAGCCGACCCGTGGTCTGGACTACGCCGCCAAGGCCCGGCTGGTGCGGATCCTGACCCGGCTCGCCGCCGAGGGGCACGGCATCGTCCTCGCCACGCACGACGTGGAGCTCGCCGCCGAGCTGGCCCACCGGGTGGTGATCCTGGCCGACGGGGAGATCGTCGCGGACGGCCCGGCGGCGGAGGTCGTCACGTCCTCGCCGGCCTTCGCGCCGCAGGTGGCGAAGGTCCTCGCGCCGGGGCCGTGGCTCACCGTCGGACAGGTCCGGGAGGCCCTCCGATGAACACGCGGAACACGCCGCACGCGCAGAGCGGTGCCCGGCCGCTGCGCCTCGGGCCGCGCTCGGCCGCCGCGCTCGCGCTGATCACCACGATCGGGGTGGTCGCGTTCGGCTGGCCGCTGCTCGCGGACGGTGACAGCGCGGTCACGAATCACGCCGCCGACGCCCCGTGGCTGTTCGCGGCGCTGCTGCCGCTCCTGGTCGGCGTCGTGGTGGCCACGATCGCCGACGCGGGCATGGACGCGAAGGCCGTGGCGATGCTGGGCGTGCTCGCCGCCGTCGGCGCGGCCCTACGGCCGCTGGGCGCGGGGACGGCCGGTCTGGAGCCGATGTTCTTCCTGATGGTGCTGAGCGGCCGGGTGCTGGGGCCTGGCTTCGGCTTCGTGCTTGGCGCGGTGACGATGTTCGCGTCCGCGCTGCTCACGGGCGGGGTCGGGCCGTGGATGCCGTTCCAGATGCTGTCGATGGCGTGGTTCACGATGGGTGCGGGGCTGCTGCCGGGCCCGGAGCGGCTGCGCGGCCGGGGGGAGCTGCTGATGCTCGCGGGGTACGGGGCCGTGGCGGCGTTCGCGTACGGCACGGTCATGAACCTGCAGGGCTGGGTGCTGCTCCAGGGCATCGGTACGGGCATCGCCTTCCAGCCGGGCGATCCGCTCCACGAGAACCTGGCCCGGTTCGTGGCGTACTGCCTGGCGACCTCGATGGGCTGGGATCTGGGGCGCGCGACGCTGACCGTCGTACTGACGCTGACCGTCGGCGGGACGCTGTTGAAGGCGCTCCGAAGGGCCACCAGGAGGGCCAACTTCGAGGCCCAGGTCACATTTGAGGGCCCGGGCCTGGAGACCCAGGTCACATCCGAGGGTCCCGGTACGGTGAGGCGCCCCACAGGACCTTAGTCCTCTCCTAGCTTGAGTAGTAGATCTTCTAGGGGGTTCTGAGGGCCGTGGAATTCGCACGCGACCTGCACATATGCGCGATATGCCCGGCTTGGGATCTTTGCCGGGGATGCGATGCGGGCTAGTAAGAGGGGTCGTTGCATCGGGCTTCCGGCCCTGCTTGTCTGGATGACGTCGCCGGGCACCGCCGCAGCGTGGTGCCGGCAGCCAACTCCCCCACCCCCTGGTGTGGTTCCGGCTTGCCTGGCGACAGCAAATGTCCCCGACGTTAGGTCGATCTGTGTTCCGCTCGCTCGCCGCTCGTGTCACCACCCGCAAGAAGTCCGTCGCCGTCACCGCAGCCGTGCTGCTGGGCGCCTCGGGAGCGGTGCTCGGCACGACCGCGCCGGCTTCGGCCGCGACTCCGCAGGAGATCGCCCGGAAGATCGTCCCGGCCGACCAGTTCGCCTCGTTCAGCAAGATCGTTGAGCACGAGTCGCACTGGAAGCACACTGCCACCAACCCCTCCAGCGGCGCCTACGGCCTGGTCCAGGCCCTGCCGGCCTCCAAGATGGCCACCGCCGGTTCCGACTGGAAGACCAACCCCGCCACTCAGATCAAGTGGGGTCTGGACTACATGAACGACCGCTACGGCAGCCCGAACGCCGCCTGGTCCTTCTGGCAGGCCAACGGCTGGTACTAAGCCGCCGCATGTGACGCCACGCCCTGGTGGGTGACCGCGAAGGTCGCCCACCAGGGCTTCGTCATACCCGGGGCTTGGTCACGTGCGTGGCGTCGCGGCCGGGCCACCGGGCCACCGGGCCGCGCGTGAGCCGGGTCACAGCCGCTGGATGATCGTGCCGGTCGCCAGCGCCCCGCCCGCGCACATCGTGATCAGCGCGAACTCCTTGTCACTGCGCTCCAGTTCATGCAGGGCCGTGGTGATGAGGCGGGCCCCGGTCGCGCCGACCGGATGGCCGAGCGCGATCGCGCCGCCGTTGACGTTGACCTTCGTGAGCCCGTCCAGGTCCCGCTCGAAGACCTGCGCCCAGCTCAGCACCACCGAGGCGAACGCTTCGTTGATCTCAACGAGATCGATGTCCCTCAGGGACATCCCGGCCTTGCCGAGCACGGCCCGGGTCGCGTCGATCGGCCCGTCCAGATGGAAGTGCGGATCGGCGCCGACGAGGGCCTGGGCGACGATCCTGGCCCGCGGTTTCAGCTTGAGGGCGCGGGCCATCCGCTTGGACGCCCACATGAGGGCGGCGGCGCCGTCGGAGATCTGCGAGGAGTTGCCGGCGGTGTGCACGGCGGTCGGCATGACCGGCTTCAGCCCCGCCAGCGCCTCCATCGACGTGTCGCGCAGCCCTTCGTCCCGGTCGACCAGGCGCCACATGCCCTGTCCGGCGGCCTGCTCCTCCTCGGTCGTGGGGACCTGGACGGCGAACGTCTCCCGCTTGAACCGCTCCTCGCCCCAGGCGGCGGCGGCCCGCTCCTGGGAGAGCAGCCCGAGGTCGTCGACCCGCTCCCGGGTCAGGCCGCGGCGGCGGGCGATCCGCTCGGCGGCCTCGAACTGGTTGGGCAGGTCGACGTTCCACTCGTCCGGCCAGGGCTTTCCGGGGCCGTGCTTGGAGCCGGAGCCCAGCGGCACCCGGGACATCGCCTCGACACCGCAGCTGATGCCGATGTCGACGACCCCGGAGGAGATCATGTTGGCGACCATGTGACTGGCCTGCTGCGAGGAGCCGCACTGGCAGTCGACGGTCGTCGCGGCGGTCTCGTACGGCAGTCCCATGGCGAGCCAGGCGTTGCGCGCCGGGTTCATGGACTGCTCGCCGGCGTGCGTGACCGTGCCGCCGACGATCTGCTCGACGCAGTCGGGCTGGATGGCGGTCCGGCCGAGGAGTTCTCGGTAGGTCTCGCCCAGGAGGTAGGCGGGGTGGAGGTTGGCGAGCGCGCCGTGGCGCTTGCCGATGGGGGTGCGTACGGCTTCGACGATGACGGGTTCCGCGGCCATGGGCTCGTCCTCTCCTCGCACACCGGCGGGGGCGTCCCGGCGCCCGCGCGCGGTGAACTAGTACGCGTTCTAGTTCTGAGTGCAGTCTTATGAGTGCTACCCGCGGTACGCAAGGGTTGTGCACGTCCCTACAAGCCATTCCGCGCGCAACACTTCCGGTTGCGACCCTTGCCACTTGTAGAACTCGTTACTACCTTTCGGACACCTTCTGATGGTCCGTCAGACACTGGAGACGCCGATGCCCTGTCCCGCGCTCCCCGACGGGTTCGACTTCACCGACCCCGATCTGCTCCAGAGCCGCATACCCTTCCCGGAGTTCGCTCAACTGCGGCAGACCGCTCCGGTGTGGTGGTGCGCTCAGCCGCGCGGCATCACGGGCTTCGACGACGAGGGGTACTGGGCCGTCACCCGGCACGCGGACGTCAAGTACGTCTCCACGCACCCGGAGCTCTTCTCCTCCACCGCCAACACGGCCGTCATCCGCTTCAACGAGCACATCACCCGCGAACAGATCGAGGTCCAGCGGCTGATCATGCTCAACATGGACCCGCCCGAGCACACCCGGGTCCGTCAGATCGTCCAGCGCGGCTTCACACCGAGGGCGATACGGAGTCTGGAAACCGCCTTGCGCGACCGCGCCCGGCGCATCGTCGAGGAGGCGCGCGAACACACCGCCGCCGACGGCTCCTTCGACTTCGTCACCCAGGTCGCCGTCGAACTCCCCCTCCAGGCCATCGCCGAACTCATCGGCGTCCCCCAGGAGGACCGGGCCCGTATCTTCGACTGGTCGAACAAGATGATCGCGTACGACGACCCCGAGTACGCGATCACCGAAGAGGTCGGCGCCGACGCCGCCATGGAACTCATCGGCTACTCGATGAACATGGCCGCCGCCCGCAAGGAGTGCCCCGCCCACGACATCGTGAGCCAGCTCGTCGCGGCCGAGGGCGAAGGCAACCTCAACTCAGACGAGTTCGGATTCTTCGTCCTGCTGCTCGCCGTCGCGGGCAACGAGACCACCCGCAACGCCATCAGCCACGGCATGCACGCCTTCCTCACCCACCCCGATGCATGGGAGCGGTACAAGCGCGAGCGCCCCGCCACCGCCGCCGAGGAGATCGTCCGCTGGGCCACGCCCGTCGTCTCCTTCCAGCGCACGGCCACCCAGGACACCGAACTCGGCGGACAGAAGATCAAGAAGGGCGACCGGGTGGGGCTGTTCTACTCCTCCGCCAACCACGACCCCGAGGTCTTCGAGAACCCCGAGGTCTTCGACATCACCCGCGACCCCAACCCGCACCTCGGCTTCGGCGGCGGCGGCCCGCACTTCTGCCTCGGCAAGTCCCTCGCCATCCAGGAGATCGACCTCATCTTCAACGCGCTCGCCGACGCGCTGCCCGACCTGGAGGCGGTCGGCGGCCCACGCCGGCTGCGCGCAGCCTGGCTCAACGGCATCAAGGAGCTCCGCGTCCGGGTCCCCGGCTGATCCGGCCGGCTCTCGCTGATCCGCGCCGACCAGCTCCGGCCCGTACCGCTGGAGCGCTTCCCCTGCTCGGGAGGCGGGGGCTCCTCACCCCCACGCCCCGCCCTCGCCTCCCGCGACTCCGTTTCGCCACCGCCCGGAACCGGATCTTCCTCCCCGTCGTCTGAGCCGTCATGCGGGGGAAACAGAGAATCCTGACACTGGTGTTCGTGCTGCTCGCCATGCAGCTCGGGTCGCTGATCAGCCCGGCGTACGCCTGCGGCTGCGGCGCGATGGTCACCGACCCGTCGACGCGGTTCGGCGTCGACCGTGAGACGTCCGTGGTCCACTGGGACGGCCGTACGGAACAGATCGTCATGCGCTTCACCGTCGACGGGAACGCGCCGCGGGCGGCCTGGATCATGCCCGTACCCAGCCGGGCCACCGTCGAGCTCGGCGACCACCGCCTCTTCAGCGACCTCGCCCGGCGGACCCGGCCCGAGCTGCGGACCCGCCACTACTTCTGGCCGCGCTGGCGTGACCTGCCCTTCGCGGGGAACACGGACGGCGCCTCGGCGGGCGCCCCGCCCATGGCCGCGGCGCCCCCGGTCGGTGTGGTCGGCCGGGAGCGGCTCGGCGCCTTCGACGTCGCCCGGCTCACCGCCACCGACCCGGACGCACTGCGCGGCTGGCTGAAGGCGAACGGCTTCGAACTGCCGGACCGGCTCGCCGCCGAGGTGACGCCGTACGTCGAGCAGAAGTGGGAGTACGTCGCCGTCCGCCTCGCCCCCAAGGAACAGGGCGAGACGCTCGGCGGCACCCTCGACCCGCTGAAGATCCGCTTCGCCAGCGACCGCCTGATCTACCCGATGCGCCTCTCCCGCCTGGCCCGGACCCCGCAGTCGCTCGGCCTGTACGTCCTCGCCGCGCACCGGATGGAGCCGAAGAGCGGCATCGGCGGCGCGGCGCCGGAGGTGACGTTCGCCGGGACCGTCGAACCGGATGGCCCGCTCGCCGCCCTGACCGGCGGGCAACCGGCCTTCCTGACCGCCGTCGACCAGCACTTCCCCGACCCGTCCCAGATCAACGGCGACCACGAACTGACGGCGACCGCCGAGGACACCCCCTACCGCCGCGCCATCTACCGCGACCGGCTCCTGAAGGTCGGCGGCGTCCCGGCGTGGCTGCTCACCGTCACGGGTGTGGCAGTGGCGGCGCTCGCGACGGCCCTGACCCTCCGGGCCCGACGACACCGGGCGCCGGCGGTCTGAACGGCGCCTCGCCATGGCCCCGGGGGTCGCGGAGGCGGCTGCGATCTCTCGGCATCAGCCCACAGCCACCAGAGAGGCGGCGTCCATCTCCTCGTCTGTGGCCAGGAAGTCGTCGAACTCCCCGTCCTTGACGCCTTCGATGAACTTCGTGAGTTCGGCGCGGGTGAAGAGGAGCACCGGACTGTCGGGGTCCTTGTCGTCCGACAACGCCACCATGCGCGTCCCGTCCGGGACGTGCGGGTGCGGATGATCCTTCGCGGCGGGTGCCACGGCCAGAATCACGCAGTCCTTGAGGATGGGATCCAGGTCCGTCCGGCTCGCCTTGCGCCAGTCGAGCCCGCGGGCGTTGCTGTTCTCGTACGGCTTGCTGGTGCGGCCGTTGGTGATCGTACCCATGCGAAGTGTTCCTCTCGGTCGAGCCTCCGCGGCGTCCATGACCCCGCTCCTACTGCTACGGATCAGGTGGGGGCGGAAACTCAAACGGACCTCACGCCGTTTCGACCGCCTGATGTAAGAGACTGCTGGCACAGGGGCCCAGGTGGGCCCGTCCGTTCGGTGAGAGGTGTCATGTGCCCAGCGTCGTGAAGATCAATGTCCTGACCGTGCCGGAAGAGCAGCGTGCGGTCCTGGAGAAGCGGTTCGCCTCGCGGGCGGGGGCCGTGGAGGGGTCCGACGGGTTCGAGTGGTTCGAGCTGCTGCGGCCGGTGGAGGGCACCGACCAGTACCTCGTCTACACCCGGTGGCGCAGCGAGGAGGACTTCCAGGCGTGGATGGAGGGTCCGATGAAGGCGGCCCACCAGGGCGGTGGCCAGGGTGGCGGCCAGGGTGGCCCCGGGGGTGAGGGCGGGGAGCGGCCCAAGCCGGCCGCGTCCGCGTCGACGCTGTGGTCCTTCGAGGTCGTGCAGCAGGCCGGCCCGAAGAATTGACGGGCGTGGCCGGGCCCGGCCCGGTCACAATGCCCGCATGCAGTGGATCATCAGCCCGGAGCGGTACGACACCGCCGACGCGACCGCCCTTCGCCGTGACTACTACGACGAGGTGGCGAGCCGCTACTGGCGGCGCCCCGCGACCGGCGCGGAGATCGACGAGGGGCTCACCGGCGACGGCGTGGAGGAACTCGCCCCGCCCACAGGTGAGTTCCTCGTCGGGCGGTACGACGGATCGCCGGCAGCCTGCGGGGGTGTGCTGCTGCTCGACGCGGAACGGGCCGAGCTGACGCGCGTGTTCGTCCGCCCCGCCTTCCGTGGCACCGGCGGCGCGGGGCTGTTGCTCGGGGCGCTGGAGGACGCGGCCCGGGGCCTCGGCGCCCGCCGCATGGTCCTCAACACCCGGCTCGACCTCATCGAGGCACGGACGCTCTACACCCGGCACGGCTACGCGGAGATCCCCGCGTACTGCGAGGGTCCGTACATGGACGTCTGGTACGGCAAGGAACTCACCGCCGCGGCGTGAGCGAGCGGCCGACCCGGGCCGTCAGGCGTGGTGATCGCGGGGGCGGCCGTCAGGCGTGGTGATCGCGGGGGCGGCCGTCAGGCGTGGTGATCGCGGGGGCGGCCGTCAGGCGTGGTGGTCGCGGGGCGGCTGTCAGGCGTGGTGGTCGCGGGGCGGCTGTCAGGCGTGGTGGTCGCGGGGCGGCTGTCAGGCGTGGTGGTCGCGGGGCGGCGGCGGGCCGTAGGGGCGTTCGTCGTCCGATCCGCTCAGCTCCGCCGTCAGCTCCTCCACGAGCTTGACGAGATCCGTCGGCCGGTCGGGGCTCCACCAGTCGCCGAGCAGCTCGGCGAGGGACTCCTCGCGGGCCTTCGCCAGCCGTGTCGCGACCTCCACACCCTCGTCGGTCAGCATCAGCTGGAGCCCTTCGCGGCGCGCGAGGCGGCGTTCCTCGACCTGCCGCGACGCCTCGGTGACGGCACGCAGCGGTACGGACGTCTGCTCGGCGAGCCGGGCCGGTTCGACCGTGCCCTGGCGTCTGATCCGCAGCAGCAGCCAGCTCGCGGCGGGCAACAGGTCGAGACCGGCGCGGCGGGTGATCTTCTCGTAGACGGCCTTGCGGCCCTCCCGTGAGCCGAGGACCGACAGGGCGCGGGCGCACTCCTCGTACGAGGAGCGCTCGACGGGGTTGCTGGCGAGGGTCTGGGTGGGGTCGGGCGCGGTGACCGAGCCGCGCAGCCTGTCCTCGTGCAGGAACCAGGCCACCAGGAACGCGACCAGGACGACGGGTGAGGCGTACAGGAAGACGTCCGTGATGGCGGTCGCGTACGCGTTCAGCACCGAGGGGCGCAGTCCGGGCGGGAGTTGGGCGATCGCGCGCGGGTCGGCGGCGAGCTGGTCGGCGCCGGCGCCCGGCGGCACCTGCTGCCCGGCGAGCGCGGACTCCAGTTTGTCCGTGAGGCGGCTGGTGAAGAGGGTGCCGAAGACGGCGACACCGAAGGAGGCGCCGATGGAGCGGAAGAAGGTGGCTCCGGAAGTGGCGACGCCGAGGTCCTCGTACGGCACGGCGTTCTGCGCGACCAGGACGAGAACCTGCATCACCAGACCGAGCCCGGCGCCGAAGACGAAGAAGTACAGGCTCATCTCCCAGGTGGAGCTGGTCTCGTGGAGCTGGTGGAGCAGGAGGAGTCCGAACGCGGTGACGCCGGTGCCGACGATGGGGAAGACCTTCCAGCGGCCGGTACGGGAGACGATCTGCCCGGAGCCGGTGGAGGTGAGGAGCAGGCCGAGCACCATCGGCAGCATGTGCACCCCGGACATCGTGGGGCTGACGCCCTGGACGACCTGGAGGAACGTCGGCAGATAGGTCATCGCGCCGAACATGGCGAAGCCGACGACGAAACTGATGACGGAGACGAGGGTGAAGGTGCGGCTCCGGAACAGCTTCAGCGGCAGGACGGGTTCGGCCGCGCGCCGCTCGACGAGGACGAAGACGACGAGGAGTACGGCTCCGAGGACGGCGAGGGCGATGATCTGGGCCGAGTCCCAGGCCCAGGTGGTGCCGCCGAGCGAGGCGACCAGGACCAGGCAGGTGGCGACGGAGGCGATGAGGAACGTACCGAGGTAGTCGATGCGGTGCCGGGTGCCGTGCGCCGGAATGTGCAGGACGGCGGCGATGACGAAGAGCGCGACGACCCCGATGGGCAGATTGATGTAGAAGACCCAGCGCCAGGAGAGGTGCTCGGTGAACAGCCCGCCGAGCAGCGGCCCGAGGACGCTGGTGGCGCCGAAGACCGCGCCGAACAGCCCTTGGTACTTTCCGCGTTCGCGCGGTGAGACGAGATCGCCGACGATCGCCATCGACAGCACCATGAGACCGCCGCCGCCCAGGCCCTGGACGGCGCGGAAGGCGATGAGCTGCGGCATGTTCTGGGCGATGCCGCAGAGTGCCGAGCCGATGAGGAAGATGACGATGGCGGCCTGGAAGAGTTTCTTGCGGCCGTACTGGTCGCCGAGCTTGCCCCACAGCGGCGTCGCGGCGGTGGAGGCGAGCATGTAGGCGGTGACCACCCAGGACAGATGGTCCATGCCGCCGAGTTCGCTGACGATGGTCGGCAGGGCGGTGGAGACGATGGTCTGATCGAGGGCCGCGAGCAGCATGCCGAGCAGCAGCGCCCCGATGGCGACCAGCACGGAGCGGTGGCTACGGCCCTCGCCCGGCACCGGTCCGGCGGCCGGGGTGCGTACTTCCTGCGCCATGGACATCCCCTTCGCTGGCCTGGCCTTCAACTGCACCCTCCATCGTGGTGGGTCTGTCCCGTTATGGCCCGCTGAGAGGTGCGGTGGATGGAGCCTGGGGCCGGGTGCCTTGGGCGGACCGGGGGTGGCCTGCATAATCGCTGGCAGTTTCAAGGGGAGGGAAAACCACTGTGGCGGCACACGTGTGTCCTGAGTGCGGTACGCCGCCGAGCCCGGACGGCAGACCGGGGCCGGCCTGTGGCTGCGCGCGGGCAGCCGAGCTCGCGGCGCGGAAGGCGGCCGACATCGCGGCGGCGGAGGACTTCGATCCGCTGCGCATCCGCCCGTACGTGAATCTCGCCCCGCGGACGCCGCAGGAGCCGGAGGCGCCCACGGCGGCGATCCCTCGGGTGGTCGGGCCCGCGGAGCCCGTGCCTGCCGCCGAGCAGACGATGCCGCTGTTCCTGGGTGCGACGCCGGGTGACGGCGACGGCTCCGGCTCGTACGCCCCCCATACGTACGAGTCCGCGTACGAGTCCGGTACGTACGAGCTCGGTGTGTACGACGAGGAGCCGCGCCGCCGGAGGACCGGCGCCATGGCGGCCGTCGCGGCGGCCGTGGTCGTCGTGGTCGCCACGGCCGCGTTCGCCGGCGGCCTGTTCGACACAGAGGACGCTCCGGTCGCGGCCCTGCCCGCGAGGGCGACGGGCGGGCCGGCCACCGCCGTCCTCGAGGCGCCATCGGCGTCGGCCTCGCCGTCCGCGTCCGCCTCCCCGTCCGCCTCGGACTCGGCCTCGGCGTCCGCCTCGCCCTCGTCGTCGAGCGCGTCACCGAGCGCCTCCGCGTCCTCCGTCTCGGCCGAGCCGTCCCCGTCGGAGTCCTCACTGACGCGTTCCGCCCCGCCGTCGGCGTCGAAGCCGGCGAGCCAGGCGCCCAGCACGGCCCCGGCCGCGGGCACGCTGCGGCGCGGCGACTCCGGCCCGGAGGTCGCCGAGCTCCAGCGCCGCCTCTCCGAGCTGTGGCTGTACGACGGCCCGATCCACGGCAAGTACGGCGACCGGGTCGAGGACGCCGTGGCCTCGTACCAGTGGGACCACGGCATCGAGGGCGACCCCGTGGGCGTCTACGGGCCGAACACGCGCCGGGCTTTGGAGGCCGAGACCACCGGCGAGGGGGAGCGCCGCTGAGGGCCGCACCCCGGCCGGAGAGCCGCCGAGGGGGGCGGGGTGGCGCGGGACCGCCTTCGTTTTGTATCGTGAAGAAACAAAGTGGCCCCGCTCGTACTCCCTGACCGGCGGGCGGGTCCACTTCGTACCCTTTCCTCCCCCGTCCAGGAGACCACCCATGCTGCTCGCCCGCGCCTTCCTCCTCGACATGGACGGCACGCTGGTCAATTCGGACGCGGTGGTGGAGCGCTGCTGGCGCCGCTGGGCGGAGCGCAACGGCCTGGACCCGGACGAGGCGCTGAAGGTCGTCCACGGCCGCCAGGGCTACGCCACGATGGCGGCGCTGCTGCCGGACCGGCCCATGGAGCAGAACTACGCCGACAACCGCGTGATGCTCGCCGAGGAGACCGCGGACCTCGACGGGGTCGTTCCGATCGACGGCGCGGCCGCCTTCCTCGCCACCATCGCCGAGCTCCCGCACGCGCTGGTCACCTCGGCCGACGAGACCCTCGCGCAGGCTCGTATGGGCGCCGCCGGGCTGCCGATGCCCGTGACGCGCGTCACGGCCGAGCGGGTCGGCGCCAGCAAGCCGGACCCGGAGGGCTTCCTCAAGGGCGCGGCGGAGCTGGGCTTCGACCCGGCAGACTGCCTGGTCTTCGAGGACAGCCAGGCCGGCATCGAGGCGGGCCGGGCCGCCGGCATGCGGGTGGTGGGCGTCGGCCCGCGCGCGGCCGCCTTCGCCCCCGACCTTCACGTACCGGACCTGACCGGGCTGCGGGTGGAGCCGGCGGCGGACGGCTCGTTCCTGCTGCGCGTCACCTCCTCCGCGGCGTAGCCGGACGCGCCTGGCAGCAGGTCACGGCCGCGAGGCGGCCGTAGCCGGGCCCAGCCCACCGGCACCGCGACACGCTCGCAGCCGGGCGCACCCACCGGCGCGTCACGGGCCCGCAGCGTCCGTAACCGGCACACCTGGCCCACACCTCACGGCCGCGCGGCGCGCGCCGCCGCGTTCTCCTCGCGGTGCAGGTGGCCCCGGGCGACCAGTTCGAGGACGACGGCCACCGCCACGGCCTGTACCGCCATCAGCCCCACCAGTACGAACAACTGCACCGCACCCGCCTGTACGGGTGACGCGCCGCCGAGCAGCATGCCCACGAACGCGCCCGGCAGGGTGACAAGCCCGACCGTCCTGGTCTGATCGAGCCCGGGCAGCAGCGCGTCCGCCGCCGCGGGCCGGGCGATCTCCAGGCGGGCCTCCCGTTCCGGCAGCCCGAGCGCGAGCCCCGCCTCCACCTCGCCGCGCCGCGCCGCCAGTTCGTCCAGCGCGCGCCGCCCGCCCAGTACGGTCGCGGTGAGCGCCCCGCCGATCAGGATGCCGGTGACCGGGATCAGGGCGATGCCCTTGACCGGTACGAGTCCGGTGAGCAGCAGCGCGGCCACGACCGGGACGACGCCCGCCGCGAGCGGCGCCGCGGCCCACCACCAGGACGCGTTGGCGGTGATCCGGCGCCCGGCGGTCCGTACCGCGACCGCGTACATCAGCAGCAGGAAGCCGAGCAGCAGCGGCACCGACCGCACCACCCAGCCGATCACCAGCGAGACGACCAGCAGCTGGACGGCGGCCCGGGCGCCCGCGGCGAGGTGGACCCGGGCCCGGCCCAGGTGGGCGAGGGCCGCGACGGTGGCACCGGCGGCGAGCAGAACAGCCAGAACCGCACCGAATGCGGCGTTGACGGGCAGCAGCACACCCCAACCCTACGGACCTGTCCCCACACTTCGGACCCACAGATGAACTGCCGGTGCGTCAAAACCCCTTGAAGTGACGTGCTCATGTCGCCACGCTGTTACCTGGCGCATCCCCACTAGAAACCTGGCGCCGCCACGATGACCGAGCCGCCGAGCCGCCCGCCCGGGCGTCCGGCCAAGGTCCCCCCACATCAAGGGAGTTCACATGTCCGGTGTCTACGCGCGTCGAATAGGTGTCACGCTCGCCGCGGCCGCCCTGACCGCAACCGGTCTCCTGGCCACCGCCCCCGCCGCCCAGGCGGCCCCGCCCACCCCGATCAGCGCCGACACCGCCCGGACGTACCTCGGGCAGCTCACGGTCAAGCCCGAGGGCTCCTCCAGCGGCTACAGCCGGGACCTCTTCCCGCACTGGAGCACCGTCTCGGGCGCCTGCAACACCCGCGAGACCGTCCTCAAGCGCGACGGCGTGAACGTCGTCCAGGACTCCAGCTGTGCCGCCGTCAGCGGAAGCTGGTACTCCGAGTACGACGGCGCGACCTGGACCGCCGCCTCCGACCTCGACATCGACCACGTCGTGGCGCTGGCCGAGGCCTGGCGCTCCGGCGCCAACTCCTGGACCACCTCCAAGCGCCAGCAGTTCGCCAACGACCTCACCCGCCCCCAGCTCATCGCCGTCACCGACAACGTGAACCAGGCCAAGAGCGACCTCGACCCGGCCGAGTGGCTGCCGCCGCGCACCGAGTACCGCTGCACCTACGCCCGGATGTGGGTGCATGTGAAGCACAGCTGGGGCCTGTCCGTCGACTCCGCCGAGAAGAGCGCACTGCAGTCCGTCCTCAACGGCTGCTGAGCCGGACCCAGCTGAACCTTCCCGGGTGAAGGGATCCTGGCGGAACGTTTCTGGCTGAAACCTCCGGCGGGAACCTCTGGCCGGAACCTACCGTGTCCCCTCCGTCGTTCCGTACCGTACGTGCGGGGCGACAGAGGGGGACCACATGGCAGCCGGACTGCGGCTCGGACCACTGCTCAGATACGTCGACTGGGACCGTGGTGACACCGCCACCGTCTGGGTCGAGACGGACCGGCCGTGCACCGCGAGGGTGCGGTGTGCGGATGGGGCGGGTGGCGCGATCCGTACGTTCCAGATCGCCGGGCACCACTACGCCCTCATACCGGTGACCGGCCTCACCCCGGGGTCGACGACACCGTACGAGGTGCTGCTGGACGAGCGCCCGGTCTGGCCGCCGGCCGAATTCCGCTTCCCCGCCTCCACCATCACCACTCCCCCGCCCGGCCCGGCCGCGGTCAAGGTCACCTTCGGCTCCTGCCGGCTGGCGGCGCCGCCCGAGGGGGAGAAGGACCCGGCGGGGCCGGACGCGCTGGACGCCCTCGCCGCCCAGCTGGCCGCCGACCCGCGCGCCCTACGGCCCGACGTGCTGCTGCTCCTCGGCGACCAGGTGTACGCGGACAAGACCTCCAAGGCCACGCGCCGCTGGCTGGCCGCCCGTCGCGATCTGCGCGAGCCGCCCGGCCCGGACGTCGCGGATTACGAGGAATACACCCGCCTGTACTACGAGTCCTGGCTCGACCCCGAGGTGCGCTGGCTGCTGTCCACGGTCCCCAGCTGCATGATCTTCGACGACCACGACGTCATCGACGACTGGAACACCAGCGCCTCCTGGGTGGCGGACATGCGGGCCACCCCTTGGTGGAACGAACGGGTGCTCAGCGGGCTAATGTCGTACTGGGTCCATCAGCACCTCGGCAACCTCTCCCCCGCCGAACTGGCCACGGACGAGCTGTACGCGGCGGTACGGTCCGTGCCGGACGGGACGGACGCGCTGCGCCGGTTCGCCGCCGAGGCCGACGCGGACCCGGCCTGCGCACGCTGGAGCTACCGGCGCGACTTCGGCCGCACCCGGCTCCTGATGATCGACACCCGCGCGGCGCGCGTCCTCGACGAGGGTCATCGGGCCATGCTCGACCCGGCGGAGGCCCGCTGGCTGCGCGAACAGGCCCTGGTGGACCGGCCCGGCTACGACCACCTCCTCATCGGCACCTCACTACCGTGGCTCATGCCGCCGCTCATCCATGACGCGGAGGGCTGGAACGCGGCGCTCTGCCGAGGGGTTCGCGGCGGGCCGGGCGGGCGCTGGGCGCGGTTCGCGGAGGATCTGCGGCGCCGCTCGGACCTGGAGCACTGGGCGGCCTTCCCGGCCTCCTTCGACGAACTGACCCGGCTGATCGCGGAGGTGGGCAGCGGCACGGACGCCCCGGCGACGGTCTGCGTCCTGTCGGGCGACGTGCACCATGCGTACGTCGCCGAGCCGGAGTGGCCGGCCGGGCGCGGCGGGCCGGACGCGCGGGTGCTGCAACTGACCTGCTCGCCCGTGCACAACTCCATCCACCGGTCGGTGAAGCTGGGATTCCGCTTCGGCTGGAGCCAGGCGGGGCGACGGCTCGGGCGGGCGCTGGCCCGGCACGGCCGGGTGGGCCCGCCGCCGGTCGAGTGGAGCCGGACGGGCGGGCCGTGGTTCGGGAACCAGCTGATGACGCTGGTGCTGCGCGGCCGTTCGGCGGAGCTGTGGCTGGACCAGGCGCGGGCGGGGCGGGCGGATCGCCACGCGGGCCGACAGGCGGATCGGCGGGCGGATCGGCGGGCGGATCGGCTGGTCAGGGTCGAGGCGCGGACGCTCGCGGAGGACCAGGGGGTGGGCTGTGAGGTGCCTGTGGAGATTTCCCTACCCGGGGAGTGAGGCTCCGGCCAGTGGTTCGTCCGGCGGCGCCACACCGGCATGATGAGCCGGAAGTCTTACTTCCAGCACCCCGCATGTCCCGGGAGTCACCGCTTTGTCCGAGCTGAGAGACGTACGGCAGCCCGCAGTTCCCGCCCCGGCGGACTCGGTAGCCCAGGCAGCCCCACCAGCCTGTTCTATCGCCCTGGTCGGGGCAGGCCCGCGCGGTACGTCGATCCTCGAACGGCTCTGCGCCTCCGTCCCCGAGCTCGCCCCCGGCACCCCGATCACCGTCCATGTCGTCGACCCGGCCCCGCCCGGAGCGGGCCAGGTCTGGCGGACCGACCAGTCCGGCGAGCTGCTGATGAACACTGTCGCGTCACAGGTGACCGTGTACACCGACGCGAGCGTGCGCTGCGCGGGCCCGATACGCCCGGGGCCGAGCCTGTACGAGTGGGCCGCGACCACGCCGTACGCGCTCGGCCCCGACGACTATCCGCCCCGCGCCCTCTACGGCCGCTATCTGCGGTGGGCCTTCGAGCAGACGGTGGCGGGAGCGCCGTGCCATGTGACCGTACGCGTCCACCGGGCGCGGGCGGTGCGGCTGGAGGACGCGGGTGAGGGGGGTGCGTTGGGTGCTGGGGGCCCGTGGGGCGCTGGGGGCGCCGGAGGCCCGCATGGCACCGGCGGCGCGCCGCTTCAGGAGCTGACGCTCTCGGACGGCACCGTGCTGAGCGAGCTCGGCGCGGTCGTCCTCGCGCAGGGGCACCTTCCGGCGGAGCCGGGGCCCGAGCAGGCCCGGCTCTCCGCGTACGCCGCCCGACACGGTCTGCGCCACATACCGCCCGCGAACCCCGCCGATCTCGACCTTTCCCATATCGAACCGGGCGAACCGGTCCTGCTGCGCGGTCTCGGCCTCAACTTCTTCGACCACATGGCGCTGTTGACCGTCGGCCGCGGCGGCAGCTTCCGGCGCGGCGCCGACGGGCGGTGGATCTACCACCCCTCGGGCCGCGAGCCCCGCCTCTACGCGGGGTCGCGGCGAGGCGTCCCGTACCGCGCGCGGGGCGACAACGAGAAGGGCGCGTCCGAGCGGCACGAGCCGCTGGTCCTGACGGACGACGTGATCGAGGTGTTCCGCAAACGGGCGGACGCGGGCGATCCGCCGGACTTCCGGCGGGAGATATGGCCCTTGGTGGCCAAGGAGGTCGAGACGGTCTACTACGAGACGCTGATCCGGGCCCCAGCCCAGACCCCGACCCCGGCCCCTGCCCCGGCCCCGGCTCCGGGGGAGTTCCGGCGGCGGTTCCTGGACGCCGGATGCGCCGCCGAGGAGGCCGCGGTCCTGGACGACTTCGGTGTCGCGGAGGCCGAGCGCTGGTGCTGGGAGCGGGTCGAGCGGCCGTACGGCGGAGAAACCTTTCACTCCCCCGCCGAGCACCGCACCCGGCTACTGGCCCAGCTGCGCCAGGACGCCGCCGAGGCCGCGCGCGGCAACGTCGGCGGCCCGGTCAAGGCCGCCCTGGACGTCCTGCGGGACATCCGCAACGAACTGCGCCGCATCGTGGACCACGCCGGACTCTCCGGCGCCGGCCGCCGCGACCAACTGGACCGCTGGTACACGCCGCTGAACGCCTTCCTCTCCATCGGGCCGCCGCGCCGCCGGATCGAGGAGATGACGGCCCTGATCGAGGCGGGCGTCCTGGAGGTGGTGGGGCCACGTCTTGAAGTACGGGCGGAGGGCGGCGCGTTCGTGGCCCGGTCGCCGGACGTGGCGGACTCGACGGTGACGATCACCACACTGGTCGAGGCGCGGCTGCCGGAACCGGACCTGGCCCGTACCGGCGACGAGCTCCTTGCCCGGCTCCTGCGCTCGGGCGGCTGCCGCGTCCACACCGTCGACGGTTACGCGACCGGCGGCCTCGACGTCACCGAACGCCCCTTTCACCTGATCGACCGTCAAGGCGTGCCGCACACAAGGAGGTTCGGCATCGGAGTGCTGACCGAGGGGGTCCACTGGGTGACCGCAGCGGGCGCCCGGCCGGGGGTCGACTCGGTGATGCTGACGGATACGGACGCGGTCGCCCGGGCCGCGCTGCGCGCCGCCGTGGGGCCCTCGGCGGGCGGCTCGGCGCACCCCCTCCCACCTCCACGGAAGAGCCGAGAACGACCGAATGTTGAACTTGCAAGTATTGATGAGGGCTGCCTAACCTGAGGATCTCGTCGGTTTCCGTCCCCCGCCGAAGGAGCCTCCCCCATGCCCCCCACTCCCCCCACGGCCTCGCTGCCCGGCCGCCTGCACCAGGCCCAGCCGTACGCCCTCGGTCTGTTCCGGATCGTCATCGGTCTGCTCTTCGCCTGCCACGGCGCCGCCTCGCTCTTCGGCGTCCTCGGTGGCGCGATGGGCGGCGGCACGGTCGAGACCGGCGCCTGGCCGGGCTGGTACGCGGCCGTGATCCAGCTGGTCGCCGGTGCGCTGGTGCTGCTCGGCGTCGGCACCCGCTCCGCGGCCTTCCTCGCCTCCGGCTCCATGGCGTACGCGTACTTCTACGCCCACCAGCCCGAGGCGCTGTTCCCGCTGCAGAACGGCGGCGAGTCCTCCGCGATCTTCTGCTGGGCCTTCCTGCTCCTCGTCTTCACCGGCCCCGGCGCCTTCGCCGCCGACCGGCTCTTCGCGGCGCGCGGCGTCGCGGGCGAGGAGCGCAAGGACCCGGTCACGGCGTAAGCCGGACCGAGCCGCCGTACGAGGCCCGGAACCGTCGACCGGTTCCGGGCCTTCGCGCGTCCCGCCCGAAAGGCCCGTGATCACCAGGCGTACGCTGTGCGGCGGTTCTTGTACGGAACGGGGAGTCAAGGTGATCGACAGCGTGGGTTCGCTGATCGCCGGCCCATGGATCTATGCCGTGGTCGCCGTGTCGATCCTCCTCGACGTCTTCCTGCCCGTACTCCCCAGCGGCGTGCTCGTGATCACGGCGGCCACGGCGGTGGCCACCGCCGCGCCCCTGGCCCCCGGCACCCCCTCCCTGCTCGCGCTGACCCTGTGCGCGGCCACCGCCTCCGTCCTGGGTGACCTCGTGGCGTACCGCCTCGCCTGGCGGGGCGGAGCCCGGCTGGACCGGGCGATCGCCCGCTCGCGCCGGCTCACCACCGCGCAGGAACGTCTCGGCACCGCCCTGGCCCGGGGCGGCGGGGCCCTGGTCGTGATCGCGCGGTTCGCCCCGGCGGGCCGGTCGGTCGTCTCGCTGGGCGCCGGCGCGGCCCGGCGCCGGGTGCGTGACTTCCTGCCCTGGTCGGCGCTGGCAGGCCTGGTCTGGGCGGCGTACAGCGTCGGGCTCGGCTACTTCGGCGGCCAGTGGCTGGGCGCGACGTGGTTCGGCCTGGCGGTCTCCCTGCTCGCGCTCTTCCTCGCGGGCACCCTGGCCGTCTACGTCATACGGCGTCCAGCTCCGGCTCCGGCGCCGGTGGCCTAGCGCCCCGTATCTCCAGGCCTTCGAGCAGCCTGCGGGTCGCGTCGGTGATGTCCGCGACGGCCTGGTCGAACACTTCCCTGTTGTGCGCGGCGGGCGCGCGGAAGCCGGACACCTTGCGGACGTACTGCAAGGCGGCGGCGTGGAAGTCGTCCTCGGTGGCCTTCTCGGGCAGGGCGGGCGGTCGGAGTGTCTTGATGCTGCGGCACATGCCTCCAGTGTGACGCGCCCCACTGACAATCGGCCCCCGGCGCCCGCGCCTGCGCCATCGGGGTGGCGGACGGCGGACCCGGTCGCCAGATGCCGGGTTCGGGCGACATTTCACGCATGGTGATCCTTCGTGCACGGGAACGCGACGGAGGGCGCACGATGATTGGTCTGTCCGAGCTGGCCACGGAGGCGTACGTCTACGGCTACCCTCTGGTCGCCGGTCTGGAGATGGTGGACGCCTGCAAGCACAAGGGTTTCGGGACGCTGCCGCCGACCCCCTTCAACCGCTTCGCCCATTCGACCGAACTCGCCGGGCCCGACGCCCATTTCGTGTCCGTGAACAACGACACGCTGTACTCGATCGCCCAGCTCGACCTGTCCGGCGGCCCGGTGCGGCTGCATGTGCCGGACACCGGCGGGGCGTATTACGTCCTGCAGTTCGTGGACGCGTGGACCAACAACTTCGCCTATGTCGGCAAGCGGGCGACCGGCACCACCGAGGGCGAGTGGCTGATCGTGCCGCCGGGGTGGTCGGGGAGCGAGCCGGACGACGTGCGGGGGGTGATCGACGCGCCGACGACGATCGTGTCGGTCATCGGCCGGAACGTCTGCGACGGCCCGCACGACCTGGGGCGCGTACGGGAGCTCCAGAAAGGTTTCACACTGCACGCCGGTGACGCACCCGGCGAGCTCCCCGCCCCCGACCCGGACGTCCCCCCTCAGTTGCGTTTCTTCGAGCAACTGCGGGTGTGGATGGCGGACTTCCCGCCCTCGGCGCCCGACCAGGAGTACCAGGAGCGCTTCCAGCCGCTGGGCCTCCTGGAGGAGGGCCGCTCGCCGTACGTGTCGGCCGACTCCGCCCTCGTCCGGGCCCTGACGGAGGGCCTCGCGGCCGGCCGGGCCCGGGTGGAGACGGCGAGCCGCA
This sequence comes from Streptomyces sp. NPDC039465, assembly GCF_055639315.1. Taxonomy (NCBI): domain Bacteria; kingdom Bacillati; phylum Actinomycetota; class Actinomycetes; order Kitasatosporales; family Streptomycetaceae; genus Streptomyces; species Streptomyces sp. NPDC039465. The sequence continues at coordinate 639,467 of NZ_JBVKAP010000001.1, forward strand.
CCTCCGGCTCCCGCGAGCCGGGCGCCTGGCTGATGGATCCGCACCTCTTCGACTACAACCTGGACCACTTCGGCGTCGGCACCGTCGACTCGTCGCTGTGGCGCGCCCCGGACCGTACCGCGTCCTACCTGTGGCGCGCGGTGGCGGCGCGGGTGGGGCTGTGGGGCAACCACGGCTACGAGGCGGTGTACGCGCACACCTCCACCGACGCGGACAACGCCCAGCTGACCGGCGCCCACTCCTACACCCTGCGCTTCCCCCAGCCGCCGCCGGTGGACGCCTTCTGGTCGCTGACGATGTACGACGCGCCGGACTACTACCTGGTCGACAACCCCCTCGACCGCCACTCGATCGGCGACCGCACCCCGGGCCTGGTGTACGACGCGGACGGCGGCCTGACGATCGTCATCCAGAAGGACCGCCCCACACCCCCGGCGGAGGCCGCGAACTGGCTCCCGGCCCCGGCCGGCGACTTCCGCCCGATGATCCGCCTGTACATGCCGCACGAGTCGGTCCTGGAGGGCGACTACCGCCTCCCCACCATCGAACGCCGCCCCTGACGCGGCGCGCCTCGCATGACGAACGCCCCCATCGCGCTGGGCGTTTTCGGCGTTCCCCCTACGTAATCCCGGGGGAGTAGCGTTCTGGGTGTCGAGGTCAGAACGAACGGAGCCCAGTATGCCCGGTCCCACCGACAACCCGGCAGACATCACCGCCTCCTTCGCGCAGCGCGTCCGGCGCGCACGCGAGCGTAAGGGAATCACTCGCGCTGCGGCAGCTGCACGGGTAGGCCGCTCCTACGAATGGTGGAAAGGCATCGAGTCCGGCCGGCTCCGCATGCCGCGGCTGCCCATGCTGATGCGAATGGCCGACATCCTCGACGTCAGCTCGCTCGCCGACCTCACTGGCGACGATCGCGTCACCGCGTCCACGTACAGCAACGCCGCACACCCGTCCCTTCCTCGGGTGAAAGACGCCCTCACCACCTACTCCTTCCAGGCCCCCGACCAAGAGCCGCAGCAAGTCGAGGCCCTGACGGCTCGCGTGCGGCACGCGTGGCTGCTCTGGCACGGCATTGGCGACCACCGCACAAACGTCGCCGACGTTCTGCCAGCGCTCATCGCCGACCTCCAGCACGCCGCCCGCGCGCTGGAGGGAACAGTACGACGCAGGGCACTGGTCGCCCTTGCCGAGGCGTACCACCTCACCCAGCTCTACCTATCGTTCCAGCCAGCGCCCGAGCTGGTCATGCTCACCGGCGACCGGGCCATGGCCGCCGCACAGGACGCGGACAGCCCGCAGGCAATCGCCGGGGCAGCCTGGTATATGAACCACGTCTACAGGGATGCTGGAGAAGCGCACGAGGCCCGCGTCGAACTGGCCATGAAAGCCTCTGAGCTGCTACGTCGCGACCGCAGCGAGGAGGACACCGCCCGATGGGGCCTGCTCCAACTGGCCGCAGCTCTCTCGTACGCCAAGGTCGGCCAGAAAGGGAACGCCGAGTATCACTGGTCCAAGGCGGACGAGGCAGCCCGTGTTCTCGGTGCCGCCTACTCTCACCCCTATCTGATCTTCGGTAGGGGCATGGTTGACGCGTATTGGCTCACGATGAATGTCGACCTCGCACAGGCGACGTCCGCCGCCACCGTCGCCGCGGAACTCGATCTCACGGGCATGCCCTCGGCAACTCGCCGCGGATTCCACGCCATTGAATCGGCGCGCGCCTACGCACTCAACGGCGAGGACATCGCCGCCGTTCACTTCCTCGCTGACGCCAACCGGCTGAGCCCGGAGACCGCACGCTTCAACACCTTTGCCAGGAGCACGGTTGCGGACCTGGTCGAGTCGGGTCCGGCCGCTATCCGCCCTACGGTGCGTGCCCTTGCGCGCGAGTGGGGCATCCCCGCGTAGGTACAACTTGTACCCATAACCAAGCGGGTACAGGTTGTACCCATGAGGTGAGGCACCCGCCCCTACCGTCGTAGACACAGCAAGCGACGACGGTAGGGAGCGGACCATGCAGGAGAGGCACGATCGGCCGACCAAGCGCGTTGAGGTCCCCCTCGGGTCGTTCCTCACCCAGGCCGTCGACGCCATAGAAGAACACGTCGAGCGGGCGGCCGATGTCGACATCCGGCGCGCGCTCAACATGCGCAGCTACCCCGGCCTCTCCGAGCTCACGCGCCTCAACGACAGGCTCGACATGTACTGCGAGACCCTGGCCGTCGGCGTCCAAGAAATTCCAGAGCAGCGCCGGACCGTGCGCGGCGTGACAGCCCTGAAGACGTGGGTCGGCCTCGCAGAAGCCGGACCTGCGCCCGGGCCGCTGGGCGCCTGGTCTCACTCGCACCATCTCGCCCAGACCGCACGGGACATGCTCGCCGAGATCCGCGCGTACCGCGCGCAGCAGACCGCGTTCGTCGGCCGTGCCGACCTGCCGCCCATCGCGCCGACTCGCAAGGGGACAGCCCGGTGAGTGACTGGCAGCGGCAGGCCTTCTACTGCCTGGTCGTCCTCGCCGCCTTGGCCGCGGTCGGCCTCAGTACCACCATGACGGAGCCACGATGACCCACGAAGGCACTCAGTTCTGCGTGCGCTGTGACAAGCGATCGTCGGGCCCGCCGCAGAGCTCGACGAGATGCCGTCGGACTCGGGGGCCCAACAGAACCGATTCGTGCATCAACCGGGGGATCCGGCCTGCAAGCGGCCCTCCGGCCTCTACTAGCCGCGCCCCCGCCCACGACTCCCGCCCCCGATGGGGTGGGCCTCGCACCATCGGAATCCATCTTGGAGGAACCAATGGGGTGTAAGAACCAGCCCGGCCAGCCCGTACCGCCACCCTGCTCGACCAAACCGGCCGGCGGAGCAGCACCGCAGAACGCACGCGCCCTGCTCAGCGACTCCGCGTTCAACGCGGTGTTGCACACGGTCCTCGACAACAACCCTGGAATGAACGTCTCTATGGCCAGCCGAATCGTGGTCGAGGCCCTCAAGTTCGTGCACGCCGCCTCACTCTTCCCGACCGTACCCATCGCCCCCACGCGCGAGGTCGACGAAGGCTGGCATGCCCTCATCCTCCACACACACCTGTACGCGACCCTGTGCAGCCGCCTCGGCCGCACCGTCCACCACTACCCGGAGCGGCCCGACCCGTCCCGCCACGACCCTGAGGTCCTGACGCGCACGGTGGCCCTGATCGAGCAGGCCGGGTACACCCTCGACGCCGAGCTCTGGACGGGCCCGGACAGGGCACTGGTCAGTGTGGCCGCAAACTGCTCGCACACCCCCGTACCCGGCGGCTGCGGCCCGATCAACCCGGGCAACTGTGCAACCCACGGTGGCGGCGAGGAATAGGCTCGACGCCCCGACGGAAGGTGAGGGTCATGAACGCAGACGACGTCTCGGAACTGCACGACGCGATGCGCCAGTACGGCATCCCCGGGACCCTCGCACCAGAGGATCCGATGAACCCGTCTGGTCCCTGGCGGGTGTTCGACGGCGACGACCCCAGCACCCGACGGGATATCACCGCCGCCACCCTCGCCGCCGTGGCTGACGCCGCCGCGAGGCAACCCGCCCGCGGGTTCGTCATCGCTGGCTAGCTGTCCTGATCCGCCCCGGCCTGCCTGTCCCCCGATACCGGCCGGGGCTCACCGCTCCCGCTCTGGTCCCAGCCCTGGCACAAGCCCGGACGCACCGCCGTCCGGGCGGGCATTCGATCCGTAGCGAAGGTGCAAGAGCGGGCCGCCCCGGCCAGGTTTCGACGCTGGCCGGGGCGCTATCGCACGAGGTCGGCGAGTGGGACACCGATTGCGTCGGCATGAGGATCAGGGTGTCGAGGAGTGGGCTGGCCTGGCCCTGCTCGAATGGGACACTTTCAACAACCGCTTTCGGCGGGCCCCTGCGGGGGATGGCGGACTTCGATCATGAAAAGGCCCCTCGAACCGAGCTGTTCGAGGGGCCCAGAGCAGGCTCTCACCTGCTACTTCTCGCCGGTGGGCGCGGACGGTTTCGAACCGCCGACATCTGCTTTGTAAGAGCAGCGCTCTACCCCTGAGCTACGCACCCGTGGAATGAGGCAACAGCGTACATGGCCCATGGGTGGGTCCCGCAAACCGATACGGGAAGGCGGGGCCGACGCGGGGGATAGCCCTACCCCCAGGGCGGTGGGTCGCCGGATCGTCCGGGTGGGAGGGGGGTCCGTACGGTGGGGCGACACGTCGTCGCACTTCGGGGGATTGATCATCATGACCGCACGCCGCAACCGCACGCTCGTCACCGCCGCCGCCGTCGGGGGCGCCGTCGTCGGGATGCTCGGGCTCACGGGGTGCGGGAGCGCCGATGTGGACGCGGCGCCCGTGGAGCGGAAGACGTTCGCGTTCTCCGGGGAGACCCTCGCCGTCGACGCCGACAACTCGGAGCTCACGATCGTGCCGGCCGACGTGAAGGAGGTGCAGGTGAGCCGGCAGGTCGACGGGTGGGTGTTCATGGGGAACGGGCCCGAGAGCAGCTGGGGGCTGGAGGGCGGGAAGCTGACCCTGCGGACCGGCTGCACGGGGATCGCCAGCAACTGCGATGCGCGCCATGAGATCAAGGTGCCGCGTGGGGTCGCCGTGAGCGTGGAGGACGACAACGGCAGCGTGACCGCCGACGGGTTCACCACCGCGCTGCGGCTGAAGTCGGACAACGGCGAGGTGACGGTACGCAATTCCTCCGGGCCGCTGGAGCTGACCAGCAACAACGGCGCCGTCCTCGTCGAGCGGTCCAGCGCGAGGAGCGTGATCGCGCACAGCGACAACGGGGAGGTACGGCTGAAGCTGACCGCCGTGCCCGACCGGGTGGAGACGACCAGCGACAACGGCCGCGTCGACATCGAGCTGCCCGCCAAGGGTGTGGCGTACGCGGTGAACGCGAAGAGCGACAACGGCAGCGTCGACGTCGACGTGCCGACCGACAAGGGCAGCGCGCATGTGGTGACGGCGCGCAGCGACAACGGCGAAGTCTCCGTGCGAACCGCGAACTGAAGGGCTCGTGTGTTCGTCCTACCTGGTGGGACAATGACCGGGCAGGGCGGACACAGCACGGGAGAGGGATGTGGCGGCGACCCACGCGAAGGCACAGGCGAGCAAGGGCGTCACCGGTGCCGTCGGGGATCTCCTCGGGCTGAGCCTGCTTCTCGTGCCCCTCGCCCTGGCCGCCGTCCCTGGTGCGTTCGCCGGCGGCGGTACGCGGCGCTGGTTCGGCGGGCGTGGCGAGAGCCAGCGGGCCGACGCGCAGGCCGCCAAGGACGCCGCCGCGGCGGCCTTCTACGAACTGGACACCGCCCAGCGGGATCTGCGGATCTCGATCGAGACGATCACGGCCGTGGACAGTTCGCCGGGCGCGCGCCGCGCGGTGGACGATTTCGCGGCGCTGGGGCGGCGCATCGACGAGGTCAGCCATGCGTACATCACCGCCGTCGACGCGCACGACCTGGACCGGGACGGTCTGGAGAGCTCGGTCGCCGCGCGGGCGCGGACGGAGCTGACGCGGGCCAAGGACGATCTCGTACGGGTCAAGGGCGAGCTGGACCGGTTCGAGCAGGGGCTCGCGCCGCTGCTCGACAAGGCGGAGACGCAGCTGGCCCGGCTGGCGCCGGCGGTCGAGCGGGCGCGACAGGCGCTCCGAAACGCGAGCACCGCTCTCGATTCGGTGCGGGGCTCCGGACTGAGAGCGGACGACCTCGCCGGGCGGCTCGCCGCCCTCGCGCCCGAGCTCACCAAGCTCAACGAAGGCGCCGGCCGCCACGGCGTCCCTGAGACCCTCCAGCGCGCAGACCGGGTCCTGCGGGACGCCGAGGCCGTACGGACGGAGGCCGAGCGGCTCCCCGAGCGCGCCGCCGAGACCGACCGGCGCCTGGTCTCGCTGCGGACCCGCGCCCAGGCCCTCGCCAACCGCGCCACCACCGTCGAGCCCGTCCTCAGCGAGCTCCGCCGCCGCTTCACCGCCGCCTGCTGGCAGGACCTCCAGCCCGTGCCCGACCAGGCCCTGAGCACCGTCCGGCAGGCCGAGGAGAAGCTCCAGGAGGCCGCCAAGGCCCGTGACGAGCAGCGCTGGCCCGACGCCACCGCGCTCCTCTCCACCGTCCGCGCCCTGCTCAACGCCACCGACGAGGCGGTCTCCGCCGCCGGGGAGCGGCTGCGGCGGCTCGACGCCGTCGCCAAGGACCCGCAGCAGGAGATCGACCGCACCCGCTTCGCCATCCGCGACGCCCAGCGCCTGGCCATGGCCGGCCGCCACACCCCCGACCCCCGCCACGCCCGGCCCCTCGACGACGCCGTGGCCCGCCTGGACCGGGCCGTCGCCGGCCTGGAGGGCCGCCACCCGGACTACTGGCACTTCCTGACCGAGACCGCGGCCGTACGGGACAGCGCCGCCCGGGTCGTCGAGCTCATCCGGGACGAACGCGGCCGCGGGCAGGGCTGACCCGGCGCCGGGCGGCGGCTGGAGTTGTTGGGTGCGCACGCCCGGCCGATCCTGGAAGTACCCCGTACCCCAGCGAGGGAGGGCCCATGAGTCAGGTACCGCACGTCCGCCGCGCCGCCCACGTCCGCCTCGACGAGCACCTCCCCGTCGACCACCGCCTGAGCAAGATCTACCGCGTCGGCGCCGGACTCACCGGACTCGTCCTGCTCGCCTTCGGCATCCTCGGCCTGATCGACCGGATCGGCTTCTTCGACACCGGCGGCGACACGGTCGCCGGCCTCAACACCAACGGCGCGCTGAGCGTCCTGTCGATCTGTGTGGGCCTGCTGCTCTTCGTCGGTATGGTCATCGGCGGCAACTTCGCCTCCACCCTCAACATGGTGCTCGGCATCGCCTTCATCGTGAGCGGCTTCGCCAATCTGGCCCTGCTGGAGACCGGTCTCAACTTCCTGGCGTTCCGGATCCAGAACGTCCTCTTCAGCTTCGTGGTGGGCCTGATGCTGATGGTCTTCGGGATGTACGGGCGGGTCAGCGGGACGCTCCCGCACGACAACCCCTACTGGCAGGCCCGCCACCCGGAGGAGGCCGAGGGCGAGCGGCGCGGGCGACATCACTACAAGGTCCCGTCCGACGCCCAGCGCACCGGCCATGCGGGCGTACGGCGCGAGCGGACGGGCGCTGGACAGCGCCGATAGCCTGTCGGCATGCCTCGTTACGAATACCGCTGCCGCAGCTGCGGCGACACCTTCGAGCTGAACCGCCCCATGGCCGAGTCCAGCGCCCCAGCCGCCTGCCCGGCCGGGCACGACGACACCGTCAAGCTGCTCTCGGCCGTCGCCGTGGGCGGTACCGCCACCGGCCCCGCCCCCCGCTCAGGCGGAAGCGGAGGTGGCGGGGGCTGCTGCGGCGGCGGCTGCTGCGGCTAGCCGCCCTGCGGAAATCCGCAGGGTCCTGGACCCGGCCAAAACCGCAGGGTCCTAGACGAGGCCCACCATCGGCGGTCCGGCCGGGGCGGGGCCGTCGGGCGCCGCCGCCGGGAGCCAGGCGCGGCCCGCGGCGGCGAAGCGGCGGAGGATCTCCTCGCCCGCCGCGACGCCCCGCTCGGTGAGGACGTCCAGGTGGGGGGCGCTCCAGGCGGAGTCGGCGAGTTCGCCGTGGCCCGGGCGCCAGGCGCGGTCGGCGGCCAGGAGCAGATCGGCGTCGAGGAGGGAGTCGCCCGCGGCGAGGGTGAGCGTGGCGCCGCAGCGGCGGGCGACCTCGCGCATGGCGGCGCTCTTGGTGAGCGGCTTGGGGACGGCGTAGACCTTGCGGCCCTGGAGGGAGACCGTCCAGCCGCGTTCGCCGGCCCAGGCCGAGAACTCCGCCAGCCACTCCCCCGGCAGCAGGTCCCGCTCGATCACGAGGTACGTGAACACGTCCTCGGCGACGCGGTGTTTGCGTACCCAGGACGGGTCCGTGGTCGCGACGAGCCGGGCTCGTACGTCCGCGAGCGGCGCGCACTCGGCGGCCAGGCGGCGGACGACGGAGGCGTGCCAGTCGTGGTCGGTGACGCCGTCGACGAGCAGGTGGCCGCCGTTGGCGCAGATCGCGAACCGGGGGGCGGGGCCGGGGAGCTGGATGCGCTGGTACTGCTTACGCGTGCGGGTGGTGGTCGGGACGAAGACGGTGTCCGCGGCGAGTTCGGCGAGCAGCGCGGCGGCGTCCTCGGTCATGTAGGACAGCGGCTTGCTCTCGTGGACCTCGACGCAGAGCAGGCGCGGGGCCTGGGCGTCGGGCATGGCGAGCGCGAGGGCCGCGGAGGAGTAGATCAGCGTGCGGTCGAGGTCGCTGGCGACGAGGACGGTCATGCGTGGGTCACCGCCTTGCCGTCGGCGCCGGTGGCGCCCCGGGTGTAGTGGGGGTGGATCAGTCCGACGCAGCTGTACGGGAGGCCGTCGACCTCCTCGACCGGTACGCCGCGCTGCTGGGCCAGGAGCCGTACGTGGTCGAGGTCGGCGCCCGCGCCGCGCTGGGCGAGGATCTTCCAGGGGACGCGGCGCAGCAGGACCCGGGTGGTCTCTCCGACGCCGGGCTTGACCAGGTTGACGTCGTGGATGCCGTACTCCTCGCTGATCCGCTCGACGGCGGCCCAGCCTTCCCAGGTGGGGGTGCGGTCGGCGCCGAGCAGCTCCTTGACGTCGGCGGCGACGGCGTCGGCGACCTCGTCGAAGCGGGCGGCGACGGTGTCGAGGAAGTGGTTCGACAGGTCGGCGCCGGCGAGCTCGCGGTAGAACTTCCCGCCGTGGAAGTCGTGCGGTCCGACGAGGTCGGCGCGGAGGACCGTCCGCGATATGAGGCCGGAGACCGTGGAGTTGAGGCAGGCGGAGGGGATGAGGAAGTCCTCGCGGGTGCCGTAGACGCGGACGCAGGAGCCGGGGTCGGCGAGGACCGCGATCTCCGGGTCGAAGCCGTCGAAGTCCTTGAGCGCTTCGGCGAGTTCGCGGGTGATGGCGCCCTTGCCGGTCCAGCCGTCGACGAAGACGACGTCGGCGGGGTTGTGGTGGGCGGCGAGCCAGCGCAGCGCGTTGGCGTCGATGCCGCGGCCGCGCACGATGGAGACGGCGTAGTGCGGCAGGTCCAGGCCGTGGCGGTGCTGGGCCCAGCGGCGCATCAGGACCCCGACGGGGGTGCCGGCGCGGGCGAGCGAGACGAGCACGGGGCGGGGCGAGCGCTCGGCGAGGACGGTCTCGGTGACCGTGCCGACGGCGCGGGCGATCCGGGCGGCGGAGGTGTCCAGGGCGGCGTGGAAGAGCTGCTGGTACTGCGGGCTGGGCTGGTACTCGACCGGCAGCGACTCGGCGTAGTGGGCGCCGCCGCTCTGGATGGCCTCCTCGCGCTCCTCGGTGGGGGCCTCCAGCTCGACGTCCGAGAGGTCCTGGAGCAGCCAGCCGACCTCCTCGGGGGCGTACGAGGAGAACGCGGGGCCGCGCAGGGGCTCGGGCAGCATCGGGGCACCTTGGGGTCGTGGAACGTACGACGGGACGACGGCGAGGACGACCCGGGGGATGTGCGTGGTGAGCTGGTGGAGCAGGCCGCCGGGGGCGTGCAGGGCAGGGGTGTCGGCGGCGGAGTCGACGACGAGGACGACGGCGTCGAAGCCGCCGCCGACGACGTTGTAGGCGTACCGCTCGCCGGGGCCGTCGGCCGGGTCGTCGTGGGCGGGGAAGACGAGCCGGGTCCGGATGGCGTATCCGGGGTCGTCGACGGCGAGGACGGGCGAGCGGGTGGTGGTGGAGTACCGCACGTCCGCCCCGCGCTCCTCCAGGGCGACGGCGAGGGCGAGCGGCGCGTACATGAGCTCCTCGAAGCCGAGGACGAGCGTCCGCCCCGCCCCGTCGAGGGCCTCGGCCAGCCGGGCCGCCATCCCCGGCAGGGCCTGGTCGAGCCGGGCGCGGTGGGCGTGGGTGAAGCCGTGCCGCCCGCCGTCCGGAACGCCGTCGGGCCACCCGAGGTCGACCCGTACGGCCGTCGCGGCGGCGGGCGTGACGGCGGGGGCGCCCGGGCCGGTGGGGCCGTGGGCCGCGGCGGCTCCCGGGCCCGCGCCCGGGTCCACGGCCGCCGACACCGCCCGCTCATAGCGCTCGACCAGTGCCCGGCCCTTCTCCAGGACGCCGTCCGGGAGGCGGACCGTGCCCGCCGCGAGGGTGAGCAGGTCGACGGCGGCGCCGGTCTCGGCCGCGAAGGCGGTCAGCCGGGCGTGGTCCTCGGGGGCGCGCATGTCGACGAGGGCGACGATCACATAGCGGTCGCGGGGGTAGCGGCGGTGCAGGTCGCGGATGGTGTTGAGGACGGTGTTGCCGGTGGAGAACTCGTCGTCGACCAGGACCAGCGGGCCGGTGCCGGCGAGCAGCGCCGGGTCCTCCGGGAGCAGCAGGTGGGAGGTGGCGTGGGAGTGGGACTCCTCGAAGCCTCCGGCCGGGGTGAGGCCGGGCACCGGGCGGCGGGTGGAGTGGAGGTAGGGGGCGGCGCCGACGCCGTCGGCGACGGCGTGGCCGAGGCCCGTCGCGGTCTCCGCGTAGCCGAGGACGACCGCGGCCGCCGCGTCGGCGCCGAGCAGCTCCCGGACCCGTACGCCCAGGTCGTACCCGGCGCGGTGGACCACGCTGGGGCGCTGCGGCACATGCTTGCCGAGGATGTTCGACACGAGCAGATGGGCCCGCTTGGGGTTGCGCCGCAGGGCCAGGCCCAGCAGCTCGGGCAGCCGGTCGTCACCGGTCAGTTCGACGCCCAGCCGCTCGGCGACCCACGTTCCCGTCCACACCACGTCGTCCAGTCCCCTTCAGCCGGCCAGTCCGGCGGTGAGCAGTTCCACGAAGCCGACGTCTTCCTTGGCGACGCCGAAGACCTCGGCTCTGCGCAGGGTCCGTTCGGCCCAGGCGCGGTGCGGCTTCACTTCGTTCATCTTGTTCGTGTACGCGGAGCGCAGCACCCCGCCGCCGCCCCGTTCGGGCCGGAGGATGTCCTGCGCGTCGCTGTACTCCTCGTGGCTGACCACGGACAGGGCGTGCACGGGCAGGACGTGCGAGGGGTGGATGCAGGTCTTGCCGAGCAGGCCGTTGGCGCGGTCGAGCTCGATCTCGCGGAGCAGTCCGTCCATGTCGTGTTCGATGAGCGCGGTGCGCAGCTCCTCGGCGCGGCCTTCCATGAAGGGGCTGCGGCGCAGCTGCGGTTTGAACATGCGCTCCTGGAGCCGGAAGTACTCCCAGACGGGTCCGGTGATGGTGAAGCCGGTGCCGTCGGAGCGGCCGAGGACGTTGACGACGTCGGCGATGACATGGGCGACGAGCTGGACGTCGTAGGCGGTCATGTCGGGCGAGCGGCGCAGGCCGTAGGCGGAGCAGAAGTCGGTGACGCCCAGGCGCAGGGCGAGGACCCGGTCGCGGTACTTGTCGACGGTGCGGGCGATCCCGGCGAGGGTCTCGGCGCGGGTTTCGAGGTGGAGCAGCTGGGGCGATTCGAGGACGGGCATGGCGAAAAGGCGCCGCCCGGCCTCGGTCTCGGCGACGGCGAGGGCCTCCATGAACGGGACGCCGCGTTCCTCGGTGAACTTCGGCAGGACGAATCCGGACAGGTGCCGGACGGCTGGGCCGAGTCTTCGGACGAGGTCCGGTATCTGGAGCGGCTCGCGCACCCGGATGAAGAGCAGGGGCGATTCCGCGCCACGGGCGTCGAGGTCGGCGAACTGCCGGACGAGATTGGTCTCGGCCGCCTCCACGTCCCGGTCGTCGATGGAGTCCTCCAGGCAGAGCACCATCGACACGACGCCCCGTGCGGTCTGCTTGAGTACGTCGTCGGCGAGGTGGGGCCTGGTCGCGGGCGAGTAGAGGGTGGCGCCGAGAGCGGCTGCCAGGGTCCTCGCGGGAGAGTCGGAGTCGAACTCACCGGGCTCCTGATGGAACAGCCCGGCTCGAACAGAGGATGGGATATGCCCGAAATGACGCATGAGAATCCCCCGAACTGCCGTGACGGCCCTGACAACATGTGGCCGGTAATAGTACGTAGGGACGGGTGTCAAGAGTTCCCCATGTCCATGAAATTCAGGTGACCCGTCTGCTTCGTGTCCGTGTCCTGAGCGTAGGCCACGGGGGAGCTCGGGTGCCCCGCGTTGTCCGCGGGGCCTGCGGGAAGGCAGGATGACCGGCATGACGCACGCGATGCTGAAGGGCTCGAACGTCCCTCTTGACGCCGCGGCCGTACGGGCCGTACTGCGCTGGACCCCGGGCGCCGGCGTACCCGACGTGGACGCCTCCGCCCTGCTCCTCGGCACCGACGGCCGTGTGCGCTCCGACGAGGACTTCGTCTTCTACAACCAGCCGCGCCACCCCTCGGGTCTGGTGCGTCGGCTGTCCAAGAAGCGGGTGGCCCAGGCGCTGACCGACACCGTGGAGGCGGATCTGGCGGCGCTCGACCCGTCCGTGGACCAGGTGGTGCTGGCCGCCTCGTCCGACGGGGACACCTTCCAGCACGTCCAGGACTTGCGGATCCTGCTGTACGACGCGGGCGCGGCCGAGGGCGAACCGCTGGCCGTCTTCGACGTGAAGGCGGAGACCGGCGAGGAGACCGCGATCATCTGCGGCGAGCTCTACCGGCGGGGGGAGGGCTGGAAGTTCCGCGCGGTCGGCCAGGGCTATCCGACGGGTCTGGTCGGTCTTGCGACGGCGTTCGGCATCTCGGTGGACGAGGGCGCGCAGGACGGCGAGGACGCCCCGGCCGCGGCCGCGGAGGGCGCCGCCACGCAGGCCCCGGCCCCCGCTCCCGTACCGGGCGCCGACGACGCGACCGCGCATCTGCCCGCCCCGCCCCAGCAGCCCCCGGTGCCGGTCGGCGTGCCGCCGCAGCCGACCGCCCCGCCCGGGCCCGCCTACGGCTACCCGCACGCCGCTCCGGAGGCTCCCGCCCCCGCCTACGGCTATCCGCAGCCGTCGTCGGCGCGGCCCTCGTACGGCTATCCGCAGCCCGCCGCGGCGGCCGCCCCGGCACCGGACCCGAACTTCACGCTGCCGCCGATGGGCCCGCAGTTCGTCCGCCCGTAGCGGCACCCCGCCCGTCACGGCGCTCAGGTCTTCGCCTTGTAGCCGCGCCCCCACTGCAAGCCCCAGCCGTACAGCCGGTCCAGCTCCGCCTGGAAGCCGTAGACGAACTTCACCTCACGCCGGACGATCAGCTCGCCCTTGACGTTCTCCATGGAGAACACCGCGCAGGAGCGGGCCTGGGGCGCGCGCTCGTCCAGCTCGATCTCGATCCGGGGGCCGCTGCTCGGGTAGAGCGTCATCGTGGCGTGGGTGCGGTCGAAGGCCGGCGTCTGGTCGTAGATGTAGACGAAGAACAGCAGCCGCTTGATCTCGTCCCGGTGGTCGAGGTTGACGAATATCGTCTCGCCCGACGGAGACCCGAACCGGTCGTCGCCGCTGAGCTTCACGTACGGCGCGGTGTTCAGGTCCCCGAAGAAGCCGCCCAGCGGCTGGACGACGCCCTTGCTGCCGTCGGCGAGCTCGTACAGGCAGCCGATGTCCAGGTCGACGTTGACCACGCCCTGAGTGTGGGCCTGGACGACGTCCGGCTTGAAGAGCTTGGAGGGGTGGCGCAGCAGCCGGCCGCTCTGCTTGGAGCGGCCCTCGATGTCCGAGGTGCGCATGCGCCAGGAGAGGTTCACCCGGAGGTTGCCGGTGGCGGCGCCCTGTTTGGTCAGGGAGACCGAGGGGCGGCGTTTGGTGAGGTCGATGGCGTTGCTCGCGGCGCTGCCGGAGTCGAACTGCGCCGTCGCCCTGCCCTGAAACAGGCTGTCCCAGAAGGCCATGCCCCCACCCCCCTCTGCCCCGCTCCCACGGGGTCCCCTGCGGATGTGCCGACGGGGCGGCCGGGTGCACCGGCCGCCCCGTCAGAAGCGTTCCTCGTCGGCGGGGCCGTCACACCCCGGAGGACACCTCGGCCTTGTCGCCCGAGGGGTCAGCTTTTCCCTCGGCCTGCGCGATCCGCTTGTTGCGGACCAGGGAGGACCAGAAGGAGAGTGCGATCAGCACGACACCGATGGTGCCGGTGATGAGCTCGCTGATCTCGTGCTCGATGGTGATGAGCAGGATGACGGCGAGCGCGCCGATGGCGTAGTGGGCGCCGTGCTCCAGGTAGACGTAGTCGTCCAGGGTGCCCTGGCGGACCAGGTAGACCGTGAGCGACCGGACGTACATGGCACCGATACCGAGGCCGAGCGCCATCCAGAAGATGTGGTTGGTGATGGCGAAGGCGCCGATGACACCGTCGAAGGAGAAGGAGGCGTCGAGAACTTCCAGGTACAGGAAGAGGAAGAACGCCGCCTTGCCGGCCAGACCGACCGCGGAGACCGGCTTGCCCTCGGCCTTGGCCTTCTCCTCCTCCTCGTGCTCGCGCTCCTCCTCCTCTTCCAGCTTGTTCTCGAAGAAGCCGGAGAGACCGCCGACGATCAGGTACGTGATCAGACCGGCGACGCCGGAGAGCAGCACGGTCGTGGACTTGTCCTGGTAACCGGTGCTGGTGTGCGCGTGGGTGGCGAAGGTCATCGCGGTGGCCAGCAGCACGATGAGCGCGATGCAGGCCGACAGCATGTCGACCTTGCCGAACTTGGCCAGCGGCCGCTCCAGCCAGCCGAGCCACTTGATGTCCCGGTCCTCGAAGATGAAGTCGAGGAAGATCATCAGGAGGAACATGCCACCGAAGGCGGCGATCGCCGGGTGCGCGTCAGTCACCAGGGCCTCGTACCGCCCAGGATCGTCCATGGCGAGCTGGACGGCCTCGATGGGGCCGACCTTGGCACTGATGGCGACGATGGCGACGGGGAAGACCAGCCGCATGCCGAAGACCGCGACGAGAATGCCGACCGTCAGGAAGATCTTCTGCCAGAAGGCGTTCATCTTCTTCAGGATGCCGGCGTTGACGACCGCATTGTCGAAGGACAGTGAGATCTCGAGGATCGACAGGATCAGTACGACCCCGAACGCCTCCCACCCCCACTGCCACGCGGCGAAGGCCAGGCCGAGCGCAGTGACTGCGAACGACCAGCCGAAGGTTTTCAGGACCACTGGCTACCCAATCGTTGTGTACGGGGCTCCCCCGCGCCGTACCCGGCTTTACGAAACGTTGACCCCGAAGTCTAGAGCGATGCCTCGGAGCCCCGACGCGTACCCCTGCCCGACGGCACGGAACTTCCACTCACCGCCGTACCGGTACAGCTCGCCGAAGATCATCGCGGTCTCCGTCGAGGCGTCCTCGGAGAGGTCGTAGCGGGCGAGCTCCTGGCCGTCCGCCTGGTTCACGACGCGGATGAAGGCGTTGCTGACCTGGCCGAACGTCTGGCCGCGGTTGTCGGCCTCATGGATCGAGACCGGAAAGATGATCTTGTCGACATGGGCCGGCACCTTCACGAGGTCCACGATCAGCGACTCGTCGTCGCCGTCGCCCTCGCCCGTCAGGTTGTCGCCGGTGTGCGTCACCGAGCCGTCGGGGCTCGTCAGGTTGTTGTAGAACACGAACCACTCGTCGCCCAGCACTCGGCCGGACTGGCACAGCAGCGCGCTGGCGTCGAGGTCGAAGTCCGCCCCGGTGGTCGAGCGCGCGTCCCAGCCGAGCCCGACCAGGACCTGGGTGAGGTTGGGTGCGGCCTTGGAGAGGGAGACATTGCCTCCCTTGGCGAGTGTGACGCCCATGACGATGGATCCTCCCCGGTCAGGTGTTACTCGAAGAAGGCGCGTCCGGCGCCGCACTCACGTGCGGCGCCGGACGGTTCTGGTGTGGCGGCTCAGACGTTCACGCCGAAGTCCTGCGCGATGCCGCGCAGGCCCGAGGCGTAGCCCTGGCCGACGGCGCGGAACTTCCACTCCGCGCCGTTGCGGTACAGCTCGCCGAAGACCATGGCGGTCTCGGTCGAGGCGTCCTCGGAGAGGTCGTACCGGGCGATCTCCGCGCCACCGGCCTGGTTCACGACGCGGATGAACGCGTTGCGGACCTGGCCGAAGGACTGCTGGCGGTTCTCGGCGTCGTAGATCGACACCGGGAACACGATCTTGGCGACATCGGCAGGGACGCCGGCCAGGTTGACCTTGACCTGCTCGTCGTCGCCCTCGCCCTCACCGGTCAGGTTGTCACCGGTGTGCTCGACCGAGCCGTCCGCGCTCTTCAGGTTGTTGAAGAACACGAAGTCCTGGTCGTTGCGGACCTTGCCCTCGGCGTTGACCAGGATCGCGCTGGCGTCGAGGTCGAAGTCCGTACCGGTGGTGGTACGGACGTCCCAGCCCAGACCGACGGTGACATCCGTCAGGCCCGGGGCCTCCTTGGTCAGCGAGACGTTGCCGCCCTTGCTGAGGCTGACTCCCACGAGTCCCTCCATTGGTTTTCAGGGGCAGCGCCCCCGTCGTGCGTTGGCATCGGATCAACGACTGGATCCTAGTGACGGGTTCCCCGTCGAAACAGACACTTCGCCCGAGTGTTCAGAGGGTGTCGAGAGCCTTCACGTAGTCGTTCAGGTCCCGGGCGTCCGGCAGCTCGTTGACGACGGTCCAGCGGACCGTGCCCTCCTTGTCGATGATGAAGGTGCCGCGCACGGCGCAGCCCTTGTCCTCGTCGAAGACGCCGTACGCGCGCGACGCCTCACCGTGCTTCCAGAAGTCGGAGAGCAGCGGGTACTCCAGGCCTTCCTGCTCGGCGAAGACGCGCAGGGTGTGGATGGAGTCGTTGGAGACCGCGAGCAGCTGGGTGTCGTCGTTGACGAACTTGGGAAGCTCGTCGCGCAGGGCGCACAACTCACCGGTGCACACGCCGGTGAAGGCGAAGGGGTAGAAGAGCAGCACCACGTTCTTCTCACCATGGAAGTCCGAGAGCCGCACGGTGCGGCCGTGGTTGTCCTTGAGCTCGAAGTCCGGGGCCTTGGTGCCGACCTCGATCGCCATGTCAGACGCTTCCCTTCACTGGGCCGAAGTAGTGAAGACCCAGACTACGCACAGAGCCCCCGCCGACGGAGGTCGGCGGGGGCTCTGGATTGCTGGGGGAAGGCTCAGCGGCGGCCGGCCTTGGGGGCGACCAGGCGGCTGCCCGACCACTCCTTGGCCACACTGATGCTCTTCGTCTGGGAGAGACCCGCGGTCTGGGCGGCGTCGCTGATGTCACTGGGCTCGATGTAACCGTCCCGGCCCGTCTTGGGCGTCAGCAGCCAGATGACTCCGCCATCCTCGAGGAGACCGATGGTGTCCACCAGGGCATCCGTGAGGTCGCCGTCCTCGTCCCGGAACCAGAGCACGACGCCGTCTGCGACGTCGTCGTACTCCTCGTCGACGAGATCCTGGCCGATGATGGCCTCGATGCCTTCACGGAGCTCGTGGTCGACGTCGTCGTCGAAGCCGATCTCCTGGACCACCTGTCCGGGCTCGAACCCCAGCCTCGCTGCCGGGTTGGTCCGCTCCTCCGCGTGGTCCGCGGTCGCGCTCACGGCTTGCCTCCTGATCGTTTTTGGATAGTGCTGCGGGCCGCGCGCGTACGCGCGGCGTTGGCCGTAGTCCACACGGGCTGGGCGGATCGCGCAAGTACCCGGCCGTCGAGACCGCCGAAACGGTGACGTTTGGGGCCGTCTCGCCGCAACTTCAGTCACTGCGGTGAGCCGCCCTCGTGATCCATGCCACACCACTTGCCCGTGTTTGTCGCGTTCTACGGTAAGGCCGGGGACCAGGTAAGGGACCCGTACGGGTCCCGTGGGGATCGAGTGCACCTTCCAAAGTCGAACCGGCCGACGAAACAGCTGGTCGGGTTGGGCGTAAGGTTGCGATTTGGCCGAACTGAGGACCCAGGCGTGGTTACCCCTCGGTAGAGATGACGTTTACGCCTGCGGGGTACACGATGGACATCCCGTACTCCCCGTAGGCACCACCGAACAGCGAAGGAAAAGCGTGGCTTCCGGATCCGATCGCAACCCGATCATCATTGGCGGCCTTCCCAGCCAGGTCCCGGACTTTGATCCCGAAGAGACCCAGGAATGGCTCGACTCGCTCGACGCCGCCGTCGACGAGCGGGGCCGCGAGCGGGCCCGCTACCTGATGCTCCGCCTGATCGAGCGGGCCCGTGAGAAGCGCGTGGCCGTGCCCGAGATGCGCAGCACGGACTACGTGAACACCATCGCCACCAAGGACGAGCCGTTCTTCCCGGGCAACGAGGAGATCGAGCGCAAGGTCCTCAACGCGACCCGCTGGAACGCGGCGGTGATGGTCTCGCGCGCGCAGCGCCCGGGCATCGGGGTCGGTGGGCACATCGCCACCTTCGCCTCGTCCGCCTCGCTCTACGACGTCGGCTTCAACCACTTCTTCCGCGGCAAGGACGAGGGCGACGGCGGCGACCAGATCTTCTTCCAGGGCCACGCGTCGCCCGGCATCTACGCCCGCGCGTTCCTGCTCGACCGCCTGAACGAGACCCAGCTCGACGCCTTCCGCCAGGAGAAGTCGAAGTTCCCCAACGGCCTGTCGTCCTACCCGCACCCGCGGCTGATGCCGGACTTCTGGGAGTTCCCGACCGTCTCGATGGGCCTCGGCCCGCTCGGCGCGATCTACCAGGCCCGGATGAACCGCTACATGGAGGCGCGCGGTATCGCCGACACCTCCAAGTCGCATGTGTGGGCGTTCCTCGGCGACGGCGAGATGGACGAGCCGGAGTCGCTCGGCCAGCTGTCCATCGCCGCCCGTGAGGGCCTGGACAACC
Organism: Streptomyces sp. NPDC039465; assembly: GCF_055639315.1. NCBI lineage: Bacteria > Bacillati > Actinomycetota > Actinomycetes > Kitasatosporales > Streptomycetaceae > Streptomyces > Streptomyces sp. NPDC039465. The sequence continues at coordinate 658,178 of NZ_JBVKAP010000001.1, forward strand.
TGACCTTCGTCGTCAACTGCAACCTGCAGCGGCTCGACGGCCCGGTGCGCGGCAACGGCAAGATCATCCAGGAGCTGGAGTCGCAGTTCCGCGGCGCCGGCTGGAACGTCGTCAAGCTGGTCTGGGACCGCTCCTGGGACCCGCTGCTCGCGCAGGACCGCGACGGTGTGCTCGTCAACAAGATGAACACCACGCCCGACGGCCAGTTCCAGACGTACGCCACCGAGACCGGCGCGTACATCCGCGACCACTTCTTCGGCGACGACCACCGGCTGCGCGCGATGGTCGAGAACATGACCGACGACCAGATCCTGCACCTGGGCCGTGGCGGTCACGACCACAAGAAGATCTTCGCCGCGTTCGCCGCGGCCAAGGCCCACAAGGGCCAGCCGACGGTGATCCTCGCCAAGACGATCAAGGGCTGGACGCTGGGTCCCAACTTCGAGGGCCGCAACGCCACGCACCAGATGAAGAAGCTCACGGTCGACGACCTCAAGGGCTTCCGCGACCGGCTGCACATCCCGATCACGGACAGGCAGCTGGAGGAAGGCCTTCCGCCGTACTACCACCCGGGCCGTGACTCGGAGGAGATCCAGTACATGCACGACCGCCGCAAGGCGCTGGGCGGGTACGTCCCCACCCGTGTCGTGCGGTCGAAGCCGCTGGTCCTCCCCGAGGAGAAGACGTACGCCGCGGTGAAGAAGGGCTCCGGCCAGCAGTCGATCGCCACCACGATGGCGTTCGTCCGGCTGCTCAAGGACCTGATGCGGGACAAGGAGATCGGCAAGCGGTTCGTGCTGATCGCGCCGGACGAGTACCGCACCTTCGGTATGGACTCGTTCTTCCCGAGCGCCAAGATCTACAACCCGCTGGGCCAGCAGTACGAGGCCGTGGACCGCGAGCTGCTGCTCGCCTACAAGGAGTCCCCCACCGGGCAGATGCTGCACGACGGCATCTCCGAGGCGGGCTGCACGGCCTCGCTGATCGCGGCCGGTTCGGCGTACGCCACGCACGGCGAGCCCCTGATCCCGGTCTACGTCTTCTACTCGATGTTCGGTTTCCAGCGGACCGGCGACCAGTTCTGGCAGATGGCCGACCAGCTGGCGCGCGGTTTCGTGCTCGGTGCGACCGCGGGCCGTACGACCCTGACCGGTGAGGGCCTCCAGCACGCGGACGGCCACTCGCAGCTGCTCGCCTCCACGAACCCCGGCTGCGTCGCCTACGACCCGGCCTTCGGCTTCGAGATCGCGCACATCGTCAAGGACGGTCTGCGGCGGATGTACGGCGAGAAGCCCGAGGACGTCTTCTACTACCTGACCGTCTACAACGAGCCGATCCAGCACCCGGCCGAGCCCGCGGACGTGGACGCCGAGGGCATCCTCAAGGGCATCTACCGCTTCAAGGCCGGCGAGGCGGGCGCGATCCCGGCGCAGATCATGGCGTCCGGTGTCGCGGTGCCGTGGGCGGTCGAGGCGCAGCGGATCCTCGCCGAGGAGTGGAACGTCAAGGCCGACGTCTGGTCGGCGACCTCCTGGAACGAGCTGCGCCGGGACGCCGTCGAGGTGGAGGAGTACAACCTGCTCCACCCCGAGGAGGAGCAGCGCGTCCCCTATGTCACGCGGAAGCTCCAGGGCGCGCAGGGTCCGTTCGTGGCCGTCTCGGACTGGATGCGGTCGGTTCCCGACCAGATCTCGCGCTGGGTGCCGGGTGCGTACACCTCGCTGGGCGCCGACGGCTTCGGCTTCGCGGACACCCGCGGCGCCGCCCGCCGCTACTTCCACATCGACGCCCAGTCGATCGTCCTCGCGGTGCTCACCGAGCTCGCCCGGGACGGCAAGGTGGACCGTTCGGTGCTGAAGCAGGCCGTGGACCGCTACCAGCTCCTGGACGTGACCGCCGCCGACCCGGGCGCCGCCGGCGGAGACGCGTAGCGAAAGGTGCGGGGGGAATACGACCCCCCGCACCGCCTTACGATTCCCGGCATGAAGGATCGCTGGGAGAAGCGCACCCAGACGCCACTGCTGGCCTTGGCAGTGGCGTTCGGCGTTGCTTACGCCGTACCCATCGTCGTGCCCGACGCCGACCCGTGGGTGCATGAGGTGTGCACGGCGGTGGAGTGGCTGGTGTGGGGCGCGTTCGCCCTGGACTATGTCGTACGGCTCGTCCTGGCTCCGGCCAAGTGGCAGTTCGTACGTAGCCATCCGCTGGATCTGCTGGCCGTGCTGCTGCCGCTGGTGCAGCCGCTGCGGCTGCTGCGGCTGGTCTCCACGCTGCTGCTGGTCGGGCGGCGGGCGAGGATGGCGCCGCAGATCACGCTCACCACCTATGTGGCGGGCGCGGTGGTGGGGCTGATGATGTTCGGGTCGCTGGCCGTGCTGCATGTGGAGCGGGGCGCGCCGGACGGCAACATCAAGACGCTCGGGGACGCGGTGTGGTGGTCGTTCACCACGATGACGACCGTGGGGTACGGCGACCACGCGCCGACCACCGGGCTCGGGCGGGTCCTCGCGGTGGGCCTGATGCTCTCGGGGATCGCGCTGCTCGGTGTGGTCACCGCGAACATCGCGGCCTGGTTCATCTCCCGGTTCGAGCGCGACGACGAGGTGGAGCGCCGGCAGACCGCGCTCCTTGAGGCGCTCACCCATGAGGTCATGGAGCTGCGCGCGGAGGTGGCGCGGCTGTCGGCGCCGCCCGAGCGGACGGTGGACGTACCGGCGCCTACGTCTCCCAGATCTTGAAGGCCCGTACGAGATACGGGGAACGGGGCACCCAGGTCCCCTTGCCGGGATAGGTCTCGAACTGGCCGGTCTCCGCGCAGGCCGCCGACTGGTAGGCGGTGACCGGCCGGCCGACGCGGTTGGCGAGGGACTCGGCGGTGACGCCCGCCGGGAGCGCGACACAGCTGTCGATGTCGGTGTCGGCGAGCTCGTACGTCTGCCTGGCGCCCCGGAAGTCGGCGCCCGGCCAGAGGCAGAGCGCCCCGGGCGCGCAGGAGCCGAGCCGGGGCGGCGGGGCGGCCGTGGCGGTGGCCGGCAGGGCGGTGAGCAGCGTCGCCGCGAGGGCGGCGGTGAGGATCGTCTTCGTGGTCTTGGTACGCATCGTGGTGGAACCCCCCGTGTGGTGACTGTCCGTGATCGGGAGCTTGGTGGGGCGACCGGCCGGCACGGAAGAGCGTCCGGGGCGATCCACCCGGATAGGTGAACAGCCCCGCCGGACGGACCGGCGGGGCTGTCGTACGTACTGTGTTGACGCGTCGGACGGGGCGCGCGTCAGAGATGGCGCGCCAGAGGTGGCGCGTCAGATGTGGGCGCCGCCCGCGCCCGCCTCGGCGTTCTCGCCGCGCTTGGTGAACACCGCGACCAGCGCCGCGACGACCGCCACGACACCGGCGACGGTGAAGGCGAGGCCCATGCCCGACATGAAGGTGTCGTGGATGACGCCGCCGATCTTGGCGAAGAGGTCGGGCGTCATGCCGGGTGCCTTGGCCATCTCGGCCGGAACCATGCCGAACTCGGCGGCCTGCTCCAGCTTCGGGTCCGGCGGCACGGGGATGCCGGCCTTCTCCCAGTTCTCCGCGAAGGCGCTGCTGACCTTGGAGGACATCACGGCGCCGAGCACTGCGGTGCCGAGCGCGCCGCCGACCTGCATGGCGGCCTGCTGGAGGCCGCCGGCGACGCCGGAGAGCTCCAGCGGGGCGTTGCCGACGATGACCTCGGTGGCGCCGACCATGACCGGCGCGAGGCCGAGACCGAGGAGGGCAAACCACAGGGACATGGCCAGCGTGCCGGTTTCGGCGGTGAGCGTGATCATGCCGAACATCGCGACGGCGGTGCAGACCATGCCGCCGACCAGCGGGATGCGCGGGCCGAACTTGGTGATCAGCACGCCGGCGAGCGGCGAGGAGACGATCATCATGGCCGTCAGCGGCAGCAGGTGCAGACCGCTGTCGACCGGGCTGAGGCCCTTGACGCCCTGGAGGTAGAAGGTCACGAAGAAGAGGCCGCCCATGAAGGCGAAGGCCATCAGGACCATCAGCACCACACCGGCCGACAGCGGGACCGAGCGGAACATGCCCAGCGGGATGAGCGGTTCCTTGACCTTGCTCTCCCAGAGGGCGAAGAGCACGAAGAGCAGGACCGCGCCGCCCAGGAACGCCCAGGTGTTGCCGCTCGCCCAGCCCCAGGACTCGCCGGCCTTGATGATGCCCCAGATGAGGGACGCCATCGCGCCGGAGAGCAGCAGGATGCCGACGAGGTCGAAGGAGCGCGGCGCGTTCTCGGCGCGGTGGTCCTTGAGGATCACCAGACCGAAGACGAGCGCGATCACGCCGACCGGCACGTTGATGAAGAAGACGGACTGCCAGCTGACGTGCTCGACGAGCAGGCCGCCGACGATCGGGCCGCCCGCCGTGGAGGCGCCGATGACCATGCCCCAGATGCCGATGGCCATGTTCAGCTTCTCGGCGGGGAAGGTGGCGCGCAGCAGGCCGAGCGCCGCCGGCATCAGCAGGGCACCGAAGAGGCCCTGAAGCACCCGGAAGCCGATGACCAGGGCGATCGAGTCGGAGAGACCGATCGCGCCGGAGGCGGCGGCGAAGCCCGCGATGCCTATGAGGAAGGTCTGGCGGTGGCCGAAGCGGTCACCGAGCTTGCCGGCGGTGATCAGCGCGACGGCGAGCGCCAGAAGATAGCCGTTGGTGATCCACTGGACGTCGGCGAGCGAGGCGCCGAGGTCCTTCTGGATGGCGGGGTTGGCGATCGCGACGATGGTGCCGTCGAGCGCGACCATCATCACGCCGATGGCCACGGCGAACAGCGTCAGCCAGGGATGGCCGCGCAGCCCCTTGGACGGCGCGACGGCGGGATCCTGGCCGCCAGGGCCCAGCGGCGCCTTGTCGATGGTGGTCTGACTAGTCATGCGAGCAGGCTAATGTCAGCCACTGACAATTGACAAAGCAATTCACACGTCGGTAACTGTCATGTAGCTCACAGGTACACCCCAGTACCCTGAGCGGTCGAAGTGGCAGAAAGAAGGACCATCGACGTGACGGTTTCCGGCCTCCGGGAACGGAAGAAGCAGCGCACGCGGGACGCCCTCGTACGCGTCGCTCTGGAGCTCTTCACCACCAAGGGCTACGAGCGCACGACCGTCGACGAGATCGCGGGCGCTGTCGAGGTCTCCCAGCGCACCTTCTTCCGCTATTTCGCGAGCAAGGAGGAGGTCGCCTTCGCCGTCCAGCAGATGGTCGAGGAGCGCTTCTACGAGGCGCTGGTCGAGCGGCCCGCCGAAGAGGCGCCGTTCGACGCGATGCGCAACGCGGTGCTGAGCGCCTGGGACACCATCGGTGAGGCGATCGAGGCGGTCGTACCGGTCGAGTTGCATCTGCGGATGTTCCAGGTCATCGAGTCGACCCCCGCCCTGCTCGCGGTGCACCTGCGCCGCGCCACGGAGATGGAGGAGCGGATCGCCCGGCTGATCGCCGAACGCGAGGGCCTGGACGTGGACGCGGACCCGCGCCCGCGGGTGGCGGTGGCGGCGTTCAGCGGGGTGATGCGGGTGGCCGGGCAGCTGTGGGGCCGGGGCACGGAGCTGACGGTCTGCGCGATGAGGGACCTGACGGAGACGTACCTCGATCATCTGGGGCCGGCGCTGGCGACGGAGTGGCGGGACTGAGAGGTCTCCGCGGGTCGAACAGGGCCGCGGGCTCGGCGGAGCGTACCGGGTTCGGGTACGGAGCGTGACCTTACTCGCGCGTAGCCCCCGGCCAGGGCGTGATCCACATCACCCTCGGCCCGGGTGGGTGCGGGACTCTCCTAGGGTGTCCCGCAGTGACTTCTTTCGACGCCTCCCCCACGCTCTCCGTCTGGCGCATGCTGCTCGCGCTCGCCGTCGTGTTCGTCCTGCTGGCCACCACCGGCTGGACCACGATCCGGCATCAGCGCGGGTCGGGCGAGTCTCCACAGGCCGCTCTCGCCGCCTGGCGGCACGCCCGGGTCGACGGCCTGCCCCTGCCGGACGCCGCCTCGCCGCCGTCCGCCGTCGCCGCGTTCTTCGCCTCCCTGAGCGACTCCGAGCGCACCTGGCTCGCCGAAGAGCACCCGCTCGTCGTCGGCAACCTCGACGGCGCCCCGGTCACCCTGCGCTATCGCGCCAACCGGCACGCCCTCGACCGCGCCCTGCGCGCCGAACGGACGCGGGTGGACGACTCCCGGCTCTCGGCCGCCGGCCGCCACGAGGCCGTACGACGCGTGCACCGCTTCGAGTCGCTGATGCGCGAGGACCGGCAGATCCTCGCCTTCGACCCGACCGGTCCGGGGCGCGCAGCCGAGGTGCTCGGCAACCTCGACCGGGCCGAGCGGGTCTCCGTGATCGTGCCGGGCGTCGACACCAATCTGCTCACCTTCCAGAAGACCCACCGCAAGTACTCGGCTCCGGCCGGGATGGCCCAGTCGCTGTACGCCGCCGAGCGCGGGGCCGCGCCCGGCACCCGGACCGCGGTGATCGCCTGGGCCGACTACACGGCGCCCGCCGGGGTCGGCGTGGACGCGGCGACCGGGCGGCTCGCCGAGAACGGCGCCGTACGCCTGCTCCGCCTGGTGGACGCGCTGCCGGCCCACGCGCGCGTGGCGCTGCTCTGCCACAGCTACGGCTCCGTGCTGTGCGGGGTCGCGGCGCCCTCGCTCCCGGCGCGAGTGACCGATGTGGCGGTGGCGGGCAGCCCCGGTATGCGGGTGCGCAACGCGGCCGAGCTGAAGACGCGGGCGCGGGTGTGGGCGATGCGGGACGCGGACGACTGGATCCAGGACGTGCCCCATCTGGAGGTCGGCGGGGTGGGCCACGGGGCCGACCCGGTGGCGCCGGAGTTCGGGGCGCGGGTGCTGTCGGCCGCCGGGGCGGCCGGGCACGCAGGCTATTTCGAGCCGGGTACGGAGAGCCTCCACAACCTCGCCGAGATAGGGGCCGGGACGTACGAGGGCCTCACGTGCGCGAGCGCCGCGGCAGCCTGCCGCAGTGGAATTTCCGGCGGAACCGGCGTCTGACCGGATCCGACGCGCGTAGAGCGGACGCGAGTTCGGCCACGTTCCGAGGGGCGACGTGCGGGCGCCCGCCGCCTACGATGAGGCGCATGGGTGATGTGCTGGCCGGAATTCATGCCACCTGGGAATTTGAGACCGACGCCGTGCTCATCCGCTTCGACCGGGGGATACGTACGCCGAAACTCTTCCAGGCGCTGCGCGAACGGCGCGTGCCGCACGAGGCGTTGGCGGCGGTGACGCTCTCCCCGGGCAAGCGGGGCACGGTCGTGCTGCACGCCGTGCCGAGACCGGGGGCGGACCCCCTGATGGAGGCCGCGGCGGGGCAGCTGAAGGAGGGATGCGATCCGTACCGGCTGGTGCTGCCGGCCGAGCGGGAGACGCTGGCGGAGTACTACGCGGACGAGCTCCGGGCGGAGCTGGGACCGGCGGCCGGGGAGCCCGCGGGGCACTTCCTGGTGGCGGCACCCAAGGCACCGCTGCACTTCAAGGCGTACGACGCGAAGGCGTCCTTCGACGGGCGGCAGGTGTCGTTCCGGTGGTTCTGGACGGGGGCGTCGTCGGCGAAGTGGAAGGCGGGCGACCAGAGCTTTCCGGTGGGTGAGCTGAGCGGCGTCGAATGGCGCTCGCCCGACGTCTTCGACGGCTACCTCCGGCTGCTGCGCCGGGGCGACGCGACCCGGCCCGCCCAGGCCGACCAGGACCCGGCGGCGGTCGTCTTCGGCCTCGGCTACGGCCCGGTGCACGAATCGCTCCCCTTCGCGGCGGCGGTCCTCTCCGCCACCCGCGCCACGAGCCCCTCCCCGGCACCGCTCCCGGCGGGCGCGGTGGGAGCGGCGGGCGCCGGTGGCCGGGACCCGGCGACGATCGCGGACCGGATCCGGCACCTGGGGGAGCTGCACCAGGCGGGGCTGGTGACGGACGAGGAGTTCACGGCGAAGAAGGCGGAGTTGCTGGCGGAGTTGTGAGCGGGGGCGGGAGCTCGGGCGGATGCGGCAGGCGGGCGGAGGCTCGGGGAGGGTGCCGGCCAGGACGATGGCGGCGTTGATGAGGACGGCGAGTCCGACGCCGTCGAGGACAGGGCCGGTGCCGGTGCGGCCGCGGATGTGGCGGTTCGGCCGCGCGCGGTCCGCGTCGCACGGGCGCCGCGCGTCGGTGCGGCGGCCGGGGTCATACCGTGGTACGACCCCGCACCCCGCACCCCGGTATGACGCCTCCCGGGGCGCCGGCTGCCTAGGCTGAACGGGCCATGAGTACCCACACCCCGGCCGCCCCGGTCCGCATGATCCGCTCGGTCGCCGGAGCCGCCACCGCGCTCGCGACCCCCACCCGGCCCGACACACCGCTGCTCGCGCACGCCTCGTCGCGGTGGCTGCGGCTGCTGCCCTACGTCGTCGCGCTGGCTCTCGTCAGCTCGCTGCTGCCGGTCACCGTCACCGTGCTGGTCAACGACTACCAGGTCAACGGCGCCCTCGCCGGCGCCCTCGCCACCGCGCAGGCCGCGCCGCTGCTGCTTGCCGTCTCGCGGCCCCTGCAGGCCTGGTGGATCGTGTTCGCCGCCGACGTCCTCGGCGCGGTGGTGCTCCTCGGCGCGGACGGGGGCGCCGGGCGCTCCTGGCCGTGGACCCCGATGATCGTCGTCGGCTATCTCGCCCTGCTGATCCCGCTCGGGCTGCGCGAGCCCCGCCGCACGCTGGTGGGCGTCTGGCTGGTGACCGGCACGGCCGGGCTCGTCTTCGAGCTGGTCTCCGCCGAGCGCAGCGACGGCATCGGACTGCTGCTGTTCGTCCTCGGCGGGGTCGTCCTGCTGCTCTCCGGCGCGCTGCGCGAGCGCGGCGACGCCGAACGCCGCCTCGTCGAGCAGGCGACCATCAGCGAGGCCGAACGCTCCCGGCGCACCCTGCTGGAGGAACGCACCCGGATCGCCCGCGAGCTGCACGACGTGGTCGCCCACCACATGTCGGTGATCACCGTCCAGGCGGACTCGGCGCCGTACCGCATCCCGGAGCTGCCCGAGGCGGCCCGCGAGGAGTTCTCCTCGATCGCGGCGAGCGCCCGGGAATCCCTCACCGAGATGCGGCGGCTGCTCGCGGTGCTCCGCAGCGACGGCACGGAGGGCGAACGGGCCCCGCAGCCGGGCCTGTCGCGGGTGCAGCAGCTGGTGGAGGCGACGGTACGGGCGGGGGTGCCGGCCCAGCTGTCGATGCCGGCCGAGCTCGGGGACGTACCGCAGGCCGTGGACCTGTCCGCGTACCGGATCGTGCAGGAGGCGCTCGCCAATGTGGTGCGCCACGCGCCGGGCGCGCCGACGCGGGTGTCGGTCTCGGCGCACGGCGAGTGGCTGACGGTGCTGGTGGTCAACGGCCCGCCGGAGGAGGCCGGTTCGCCGCTGGAGACGTCGGGCACCGGGCACGGGCTGGTCGGGATGCGGGAGCGCGTACGGTTGACCGGCGGCACGCTGGACACCGGGCCGCTGCCGGACGGCGGCTTCCGGGTCGCGGCCCGGCTCCCGCTGCGTACGGAGGACGGCTCGTGACCATCCGCGTGATCATCGTCGACGACCAGGCCATGGTGCGGGCGGGGTTCGCCGCGCTGCTCTCGGCGCAGGCCGACATCGATGTGGTGGGCGAGGCGCCGGACGGGCGGCAGGGCGTGGAGGTGGCGCGTTCGACGCATCCGGACGTGGTGCTGATGGACGTACGGATGCCGGAGATGGACGGGCTCGCGGCGGCGCGGGAGATTCTGTCGCCGCCGGTGGGGGTTGTGCATCGGCCGAAGGTGCTCATGCTGACCACGTTCGACGTGGACGACTACGTGTACGAGGCGCTGCGGGCGGGCGCGTCGGGCTTCCTGCTGAAGGACGCGCCGCCGGCGGACCTGATCTCGGCGGTCCGAGTGGTGGCGGCGGGCGAGGCGCTCCTCGCGCCGTCGGTGACGCGCCGCCTGATCGCCGACTTCGCGGCGCAGCGGTCGGCGCCGCGGGGGGACCGGGGGGCGCTGGCGCTGCGGCTGAACGGCCTGACGCCGCGTGAGACGGAGGTCCTGGAGCTCATCGCGCGGGGCCTGTCGAACCAGGAGATCGCGGAGCGGCTGGTCCTGGCGGAACAGACGGTGAAGACGCACATCGGGCGGGTGCTGGCGAAGCTGGACCTGCGGGACAGGGCGCAGGCGGTGATTTTCGCGTACGAGGCGGGGGTGGTGACGCCGGGGCGCTGACGGGTCGCTCCGCCGGTTCGGGGTGCCGCGGCGGTGCGGGGCGCGTGGCGTTCGTGGCCGCCGGGGTCGTGCGGGGCGCGTGGCGTTCGTGGCCGCCGGGGTCGTGCGGGGCGCCGGGCGGTCGGGGTGGGCCGGGACCGAAAAGGGCACCGCCCGTCGGGGCGTTGTGCCCACCCGTTCCGCCCCAGCGGAACGTATGCCCACAACGGGCACGTACCCGCGCGGCGCGAAGCCGCCGCACCCAACGAGGGCCCCTGCCATGCGGCGCGAAGCTGCCGCGCCCCAACCCGGGACGGGGCACCGCCCCCGCAAGCCCCCCGGGGCCCGGGGCGTCGGCCCCAAACAACACACCCCACCCGCCCCCGGCAGGGTTTCGGGAAGGGGCGGGGTGGGGGAAATCCACCCCGCCGGCACCACCCCCGCCCGGGGGTTTGCCCCACCCCCCTCCCCTACTCCGGTAGCACGTCCGACTTGGCACCCCGGTGTGACGTGGCGTCACCCAATCCCTTCCTACCTTCCTCCCGTCAACGACGAGGCGGAGAAGGAAGAGGGGGCGCGAGATGCGGCGCTTCAAGAGGACCATGGCCGTGGGCGCGCTGGTGGGTATGGGGGTCGCGGGGACCGTCGGGTGGGTCGGCGCCGGTGGGGAGCGGGCCGTCACCGGGGCGCCGCCGGGGGTTGGGGCGTGGCAGGACGCCGGGTTGCCGGATCCCGAGGGGATGAGTGCCGAGGGCGTCGCGCGGTACTTCGGCGGGCTCAGCCAGGACCGTCAGCGGGCGCTCGCCGAGGCGTACCCCCTGGTCGTGGGGAACCTCGACGGCGCCCCCGTCGCCCTGCGCTACGCCGCCAACGCCCGCGCCCTCGCCGCCGACGGCCGGTTCGGGCAGTACGCCGGGCAGCGGGTCCTCGCCTTCGACCCGCGCGGCCGGGGCCAGGTCGCCGTCGTGTACGGGGACCTGGGCGCCGCGCGGAACGTCGCCGTCGTCGTACCCGGCTCCGACATCGACGCCGGGCACAGCGCGCCCCTCCTCGACCAGGCCACGTCACTGCGGCGCGCCACCGGCGGGCGGACCGCGGTGATCGCCTGGGCCGGTTACACCACCCCCGTCGGCGTCGGGCTCGACGCCGCCACCGGCGACCTGGCCGAGGCCGGGGCCGAGCGGCTGAGACGGTTCACGGACGGGCTGGCCGCGACCGGCTCCCCCGAGCCGTCGCTGTTCTGCCACAGCTACGGCTCCGTGGTGTGCGGGCTCGCCGCCTCCCAGCTCAAGGCGAAGGACCTGGTGGTCCTCGGCTCCCCGGGCATGCGCGCCGACAACGTACGGCAGTTGCACGCCTCCGCGCGGGTGTGGGCCGCCAAGGACCCGAGCGACTGGATATCGAAGGTGCCGCACGTGCGGTTCGCCGGGCTCGGGCACGGCACCGACCCCGCCTCCCCGGCCTTCGGTGCCCGCGTCGTCCCCGCCGCCGACGCGGTCGGCCACAACGGCTACTTCGCGTCCGGCACCCAGTCGCTGCGTACGTTCGCCGCCATCGCCACGGGAGAGGCAAAGTGAAGGCACTGATCGAGAGGATCGAGGGGCGCACCCCGGGCCACCGCGACCGGGCGATCGACGGGCTGCGCGCCCTCGCCCTGCTGGCGGTCCCCACCGGTCACTGGCTGCTCGGCGGCTTCACGGTCTCCGACGACGGGGCGATCCACAACGCCAGCCCGCTCTCCGCCTTCGGCGGCTTCGCCCCGGTCAGCTGGGTGCTCCAGATGCTGGGCATCTTCTTCCTGGTCGGGGGGTACGCATCGGTGCTTTCGTACACCCGGCGCACGGGCTCGACCCGTGACTGGCTCACCCAACGACTCGCCCGGCTCGGGCGGCCCGTGCTCGGGGTCACCGCCGTCTGGGCGGTGCTGCTGCCGCTGCTGCACCACGGCCTCGGCGTCCCGGCCGACACGTTGCGGACTGCGTCGACGCTGGTCGTGCAGCCGCTGTGGTTCGTCGGCGTGTACGCGGTGGTCACGGCCCTCACGCCGTACTGCGTCCGGGCCGCGCACCGGCTCGGCGCCTGGGCGGCGGCGCCGCTGCTCGGCACGGTCGCCGTGGTCGACTTCCTGCGGTACGGGCCGTACGCCGAGGCGATGCCCGGCTGGCTGAGCGTGGTGAACATCCTGCCGGGCTGGATGTTCGCCTACCAGCTGGGCGTCGCCTGGGGCCTGGGCAGGCTCGGCCGGCGGCACGCCTGGGCGCTGCTCGTCGGCGGCGCCGTGCTCTTCGCGGCCCTGCTGGCCGTCTTCGGCTACCCCGCCTCGATGGTCGGTGTCCCCGGCGAGACCCGGACCAACTCGCATCCGCCCTCGCTGCTGGTCCTCGCGCTGGCCGCGGCGCAGAGCGGCGCCGCGATCCTGCTGCGGGACCGAATCGCCAGGGCCCTGCGCAGGCCCGCCCTGTGGGCACCGGTCGTGGTGATCAACCTGTCCGCGATGACGATCCTGTGCTGGCACCAGACGGCGATGCTGGCCGCCGCGATCCCGGCGTCGTTCGCCGGGGAGGTCCCGGGCCTGACGACGGCCCCCGACACCCTGGGCTGGGTCCTGGCCCGGGTGGCCTGGCTGCCGCTCTTCGCCGGCCTGCTCGTCCTCATCGGCCGGTACGCCCGCGGTTTCGAGTCCCCGTGGGCGAACACCGGCACAGCCCTGCGCGCGACCGCGGGGGTCCTCGCCGCCGGCTTCGCGGTGTTCGCCCTCGCCTGAAGCGACAGAGCTACTCGCGGTTGACGGAGGTGAACGACATGTCCGGGTACCTGTCCCCCGCCACCTGGCCGGCGATCGGCTCCAGGAGCGCGAGGTCGGCCTCGGTGAGGGTGATCCGGGTCGCGGCCGCATTCTCCAGGAGTCGGGCGCGCTTGCGGGTGCCCGGGATGGGGACGACCGTCAGGCCGTGGACCGAGGCCCGCTGCTGGACCCACGCCAGGGCGATCTGGGCCGGCGTCGCGCCGTGGGCCTCCGCGATCTTCCGGACCGGGGCCAGGAGGGCCGCGTTGCGCTCGGCGTTCTCGCCGGAGAACCGGGGCTGGAACTTACGGAAGTCGCTCTCCTGGAGGTCCTTGGCCGCGTCGGCGAACGCGCCCGTCAGGAAGCCCCGGCCGAGCGGCGAGTACGGCACGAAGGTCACCCCGAGCTCGGCCGCGGCGCCGACCGCGCTGCGCTCCACGTCACGGGAGAAGAGCGACCACTCCGACTGGAGCGCGGCGATCGGGTGCACGGCGTGCGCCTCGCGCAGCTCGGCGCCGGTGACCTCGCTGAGACCGAGGTGCTTGACCTTGCCCTCCCGTACGAGCTCGGCCATCGCGCCGATCGACTCGGCGAACGGTACGGCCGGGTCGCGGCGGTGCATGTAGTAGAGGTCGATCGTCTCGACGCCGAGGCGGCGCAGGCTCCGCTCGACGGCCTGCTTGATGTAGGCGGGGTCGTTGCGTATGCCCCGGTAGTGGGGGTCGTCGGTGCGCTCCATGGCGAACTTGGTCGCCAGGGTGATCTCGTCGCGGTGCGCGGCGACGAAGGGCGCGAGGAACTCCTCGTTGGCGCCGCGCCCGTAGATGTCGGCCGTGTCGACGAGGGTGACCCCGGCCTCCAGGGCGGCGTCGAGGGTGTCGCGGGCGGCGGCCTCGTCGGTCTCTCCGTAGAACTCGCTGATGCCCATGGCGCCGAAGCCCTGGACCCCGATCTCGGGCCCGTCCGTGCCGAGCCGGGTCGTGCCGATCTTCTCCGTACGCATCAAGCCGTCTCCGCATCCGAGTACATGTTGATCTTGTAGTCGAGTACGGCGAGCGCGTCCTGGAGCTCCGCGACCCGGGACAGGACGTCCCGGCGGGTGGCCTCCAGCAGCGCGCGCCGCTCGTCGACGGTGTGGTCGCCCTGCCGCACGAGCTCCGCGTACCGCACCATCGAGGCGACCGGCATCCCGGTCAGCCGCAGCTTGCCGACGAAGGTGAGCCAGTCGAGGTCCCGGTTGGTGAAGCGGCGCTGGCCGGTGTGCGAGCGGTCGATGTGCGGCATCAGCCCGATCCGCTCGTACCAGCGCAGGGTGTGCGCGGACAGACCGGTCCAGGCGGCGACCTCGCTGATCGTGTAGCGGTCCTGGCCGTGGGGGCGGGGGTGCCCCGGCGGCCGCCCTTCGCAGCCGGTGGTGGCCGGGGACTGCGGGCTGCTCTCGATCACCGTCATGCCTCCACGCTAGGACCTTGGAGTGCACTCGAAGCAAGGCCGGACGGGGAGCAAGTAGGCTCGGGCGCATGCAGAGCCTGGCGTTGATCGAGAACTGGCCGGTCCCCACCGCGGCCGCCGCCGTCGTCCGCGCGGACGGAACCGTCGCCGGGACGCACGGCCCCACCGGCCGGCGTTTCCCGCTGGCGTCGGTGACCAAACCGCTCGCCGCGTACGCGGTTCTCGTCGCGTACGAGGAGGGGGCGGTCGACCTCGACGAGCCGGCCGGGCCCGAGGGCGCCACGGTCCGTCATCTGCTCGCGCACACCTCCGGTCTGGCCTTCGACGAGCCGAAGGTGATGGCCGCGCCCGGGACCCGGCGGATCTACTCCAACGCCGGTTTCGACGCACTGGCCGACCATGTCACCAAGGCGACGGACATTCCGTTCGCCGACTATCTGCGCCAGGCGGTGCTCGAGCCGCTGGGCATGGCGTCCACGACGCTGGAGGGCTCGCCCGCCAAGGACGGCGTGTCCACGGTCGACGACCTGGTGCGGTTCGCGGCAGAGGTGCAGGCGCCGCGGCTGCTCGACGCCCGTACGGTCCTGGAGGCGATGACGGTCGTCCACCCGGGCCTGACCGGGATCCTGCCCGGCTACGGCCACCAGAAGCCCAACGACTGGGGTCTGGGGTTCGAGATCCGGGACGGCAAGTCACCGCACTGGACGGGTGCTTCGTCCAGCCCTCGCACGTTCGGGCACTTCGGGCAGTCCGGTACGTTCCTGTGGATCGACCCGGACGCGCGCGCGGCGTGTGTCGCGCTGAGCGACCGGGCGTTCGGGCCGTGGGCGGTCGAGGCGTGGCCGCCGTTCACCGACGCGGTCCTGGCCGAGCTGCGCGGCGCGTGACACAGGCTGCCTGCCAGGGACCGCCTGCCAGGAGCGGCTATTCGCAGCGCGCCGGGTCGCGTTCGCCGTCCGGCCCGCGCAGGACGATGTCCACCTCGCCCGCCGGGTCCTCGGCGTACACGGCCGTGCAGACGATCTGCTGGACGGCGGCCCAGTCGAGCTCGGTGACCGTCAGGGACGTACGGATCCACACCCGTCGCGGTGACGCGGGGTCGGCGGTGGCCCCCTCCTGATGGCTGACCTGGAACGACGGCGAGTCCGGCGTGGGCAGCCGGGTGCCGAGTCCCATGGCCCGTTCGGCCTTGCGCGGGCCGTGCATCAGGAGGGCGAGGGTCTTGTCGGTGCCGAGCCGGGGCAGGTCCTGGCCGGTCCAGGGGTCGGCGGTGGCCCAGCCGTGCGCCGGGTCCTCGCGGGGCCAGTCGGCGGGCGGGGGCGTGTCGTGTTCGGGCCGGCCGAGCGGGTCGCCGAAGAGGTTCTCCCGGGAGCGGGCCACGGGAAGCACCGTGCCGTCCTGGCCGACGAAGAAGAGCAGGACCCGCTGCCGGTGCTGCGGAGAGACCTCGATGGCCGCCGCGCCGCCCGCCTCGATCACATCGCTGCCCCGGATGCCGCAGGCGGTGAGGGTGGCGGCGAGCAGCAGGACACCGGCCCGCGCGGTGTGACGCCGTCTCCTGGTGTGCTCACGCCGTCTCATGTGTGCTCTCCCCCTCCCCCGTCCTGAGCGGTATCTCCACGACGAAGACGGCGCCGCCGGCGGGGCCGTTCGCGGCCCGGACCGTGCCGCCGTGCAGCCGTACGTTCTCCAGGGTGATGGCGAGCCCGAGTCCGCTGCCGGCGGAGCGGCGGCGGGCTGGGTCGGCCTTGAAGAAGCGGTCGAAGACGTGGGGCAGGACCTCGGGGTCGATGCCGGGGCCGCGGTCGGTCACCTCCACGACGATGACACCGTCCGCGCTGGTCAGCCGGACGGTGACCGGGGGGCGGCCGTGGCGCAGGGCGTTGCCGACGAGGTTGGCGACGACCACGTCGAAGCGGCGCGGGTCGAGGCGGGCGCGGATGCCGTCGGGGAGGTCGGTGACGATCCGCTCCGGGTCGGTCCAGTGCCGGGCGATGAGGGTCCTGCGGATGGTCTCGGCGACGTCGATCTCGTCGGTGTTGAGTTCGGCGGCGCGGGCGTCGAAGCGGGAGATCTCCATCAGGTCCTCGACGAGGACGGCGAGTTTGCCGGTCTCGGTGCTGATGAGGCGGACGGCGGCGGCCGTGTCGGGGTCGAGTCCGCCCGCGTCCTCGTCGAGGACCTCGGTGACGGCGAGCATGCCGGCGAGCGGGGTGCGCAGTTCGTGGGAGACGTCGGAGGCGAAGCGGCGGGCGCGGGCCTCGGCGTTCTGGAGCTCCTCGACGGAGCGTTGGAGCTGGGCGGCCGATTCGTTGAAGGTCCGGGCGAGGTCGGCGAGTTCGTCGCCGCCCTTGACCTGGATACGGGTGTCGAGGTGGCCCTGTCCCATGTGGTGCGCGGCGCGCTGGACGTCGCGGACGGGCCGCAGCACGCTGCGGGCGGCGAGCAGTGCGGGGACGAGGGCGACGGCGAGGGCGGGCAGGGCGCCGTCGCGGGCGGCGAGGACCATGGCGCGGACGCCCGCCTCCGCCTCGTCGAGGCGCATCACCGCGTAGAGGACGAGGCCGGTGGGGTGGGTGGACCCGGCGTTCGTGTCGTCCACCTTGAAGATGGTGGGGATGGCGATGGTGAGGTACGCGGTGCCGTTGGAGACGACCCGTTGGAAGCTGCCGTGCGGGCGGGCCAGGGCGGTGCGGCGCAGTTCGGGGGTGATGACGGTGGAGGTGGGGCGCGTGCCGGAGGAGATCCGCATGCTGCCGTATTCGGCGAAGACGACCCAGGGGTGGGGCTTGGCCTGACGGGCGATCGTCAGCACGGTCTGCTGGAGGTTCTCGCGGTCCACGGGCAGGCTGAAGCCGATGCCGCGTATCTGGTCCCGGAAGTGGGAGACCGCGGTGTCCTGGGTCTGTTCGAGGATGGCGTTGCGGGCGGCACGGTAGGTGAGGGCCGCGGTGGTGCCGCAGCTGACGGCGGCGACGAGCAGGAAGGCGACGACGAGGCGGGTGCGCAGTCCGTACCGGGTCAGACGCCGGCGCCGCAGCCTGAGCTCGACGCCTCCGGCCGTGGTGCCCCGCCGCCGACCACGCCCCGGCGCGGGCGTGGTCTCGGCGCCAGGAGTGGTCACAGCGGTCCGAAGCGGTAGCCGAAGCCGCGCAGGGTCTGTATGTAGCGGGGGCTGCCCGGCACGTCCTCGATCTTGTGGCGCAGGCGCCGTACACAGGCGTCGACGAGCCGCGCGTCGCCGTGGTAGCTGTGCTCCCACACGTGCTCCAGGAGCTGCTGGCGGCTGAAGACCTGTTCGGGCGCGGCGGACAGGTGCAGCAGCAGTTTGAGTTCGGAGGGGGCGAGCGCGATCCGTTCGCCGGACTTGGCGACGGTCAGGCCGGTGCGGTCGATGGCGAGTTCGCCGTGGAACTCGACGGCGGGGCGGCCGCTGCCGGGCGCCTCAAGGCGGCGCAGGACGGCCCGGATGCGGGCCTCGATGACTTCGGTACGGGCGGGTTTGACGATGTAGTCGTCGGCGCCCGCCTCCAGGCCGACGACGACGTCGAAGTCGTCGCCGCGCGCGGTGAGCATGATGATCGGCAGCTGGCTGTCCTCACGGACCCGGCGGCACACCTGCACGCCGTTCATGCCGGGGAGCATGAGGTCGAGCAGCAGCAGATCGGGCCGGAACTCCCCGAGCGCGGCGAGGCCCGCCTCGCCGGTGGCGGCGGTCCGTACCTCGTGCCCCCGGCGCCGCAGCCCGAGCTCGACGCCTTCCCGTACGGAGGGGTCGTCTTCGATGAGGAGCACGCGTGGCATCTGTGGAGTTCCCAAGGGTCGGTGGCGGGTCGTCAGCGTGTCCGGCGCAGGCGGCGTACGGCCCCGCCGAGCAGGGCGTCGAGCTCGGTGAGGCGCAGTGGCCGGGCCAGGGCTGCGAAGACCAGGAGGATGGCCGCGGAGCCCGCGGCCGCGGCGGCGAGCGGCCCGGCCGGCTGGGTCCAGCCGACGGCCGCGTACCCGAGCGCGGTGGCGGGGACGGCGGCGGCCAGGAGCCGGGCGAGGGCGCCGAGGCTGCCGCCGCTGCTTCCGGCCTTGCCGAGCCTGCGGGTGAGGACGAGCGCGGTCACCGCCCAGCCCGCCCACAGCGCGAGCGAGTAGGCGGCGGCCATGCCGGTGACGGCCCAGCGGGCCGGCAGCAGGGTGTACGCGGCGGTGGCCAGGCCGGCGTTGAGGGTGACGATCACGAGGTTGAGCAGGAACGGGGTGCGGGTGTCGCGCAGCGCGTAGAAGGTGCGGGAGAGGACGTACTGCCCGGACAGGGCGATCAGGCCGGGCGCGAAGGCCATGAGGATGGCGGCCATCGCGGCGATGTCGTCGGCGTCGGTCTTGCCGTACTGGAAGACCAGCGCCATCACCGGTGCGGCGAGGGCGAACAGGGCGCAGGCGGCGGGGACGACGGCGGCACTGGCGGAGCGCAGGGCGTAGGAGACGTCGTGGCGGACGGCGGCCGTGTCGCCGTCGGCGGCGGAGCCGCTCATCCGGGGCATGAGGGCGGTGACGAGGGAGACCGTGATGATGCCGTGCGGGACGGCCCACAGGGTGTAGGCGTTGTTGTAGGCGCTGAATCCGGCGCCGCCGTCGACGCCCTGTGTGGCGGCGGTCTGCCCGGCGGCGGTGGCGAGTTTGGTGACGACCCAGTACGCGGCCTGGTTGCTGAGTACGAGCAGGACGAGCCAGCCCGCCGAGCGCAGCGGGTGGGCCAGTCCGCTGCCGCGCCAGTCGAAGCGGGGCCGGTAGCGGAAGCGGGCGGCGCGCAGGGCGGGCAGCAGGGCGAGGGCCTGGACGGCGATGCCGGCGGTGGTGCCCCAGCCGAGGAGGGCGGTCTCGGCGGGGGTGAGGGCGCCGCCGGTGCTCGTGGCCAGATAGAGCCCGAACACGGCGATGACGACGACGTTGTTGAGGACCGGGGTCCACATCATGGCGCCGAACCGGCCGCGGGCGTTAAGGGCCTGCCCGAGCAGGGTGAACAGGCCGAGGAAGAAGATCTGCGGCAGGCAGTAGCGGGCGAAGGCGACCGTCATGGACTCCTGCGCGCCGGTGTAGTCGGTGTACGCGTCGACGAGGGCGGGGGCGGCGAGCACCGCGCCCGCGGTGAGCGTGAGCAGCGCGAGGACGCAGGCGGTCAGCAGCCGGTCGGTGTAGGCGCGGCCGCCGTCGGCGTGTTCCTTGGCGGCCTTGACGAGTTCGGGCACGAACACGGCGTTGAGGGCGCCGCCGATGAGCAGGGTGTAGATGATGGTGGGAACGGAGTTGCCGACCGCGTAGCCGTCGGCGGTGAGGCCGATGCCGAGCGCCGCGGCGACGACCGCGGAGCGGACGAAGCCGGTGGCCCGGGACACCAGCGATCCGGCGGCCATCAGGGCGCCGCTGCGCAGCACGGAGCCCTGGCGGGTGGTGTCCTTCCCGGGTGCGGATGCGGCCTCGGCGGTGGTAGTGCCGCCGCTCATCGGCGGGCCATGTACGCCTGAAAGGCGCGGTACAGCGTGTGGTTGGTCGTGCCGGCCATGGGTGTCTCCCACTCCCCCAGTGTCTCGACGACCTGTCCGCCGGTGCCGAGCTTCCACCGCATCAGCCCGAATCCACGGTCGTCCGGATCAAGAGTGGAGGGTACCCCGCGCATGTCGTACACGTCGGCGCCGAGCGCGTGGGCGTCGAGCATCATCCGCCACTGCAGGGCGTTGGAGGGGCGGACCTCTCGGCGGTGGTCGGCGGAGGCACCGGTCTGGTACCAGACCCGCCGGCCGACCGTGATCATCGTGTGGGCGGCGAGGGTCTCCCCGCCGTGGCGGGCGAGGTAGAGCTTCATCCGGCCCGGTTCCTCGGCGTTGAGGACCGCGTACTGCCGCTCGTAGTACGCGAGGGAGCGGCCGAGGCGGAAGCCGTCGCGCTCCTCGGTGACGCGCAGCAGCCGGTAGAAGTCGGGCAGGTCGGCGGCGGAGCCGACGACGACCTCGACGCCGGACTTGCGGGCCTTACGGACGTTGCGCCGCCACTCCTGGTTGAGGCCGTCCCACAGGTCGTCGGTGGTGCGTCCGGCGAGCGGGACCTGGAAGACCAGCCGGGGCTGGGCGTCCGCGTCGCCGCCGCTGTCGTCGCCTCCGCAGCGGCGCCAGCCGCGGGCCCGCAGCCGTTCGGCGACGGCGGTCCCGAGCGGGTCGACCTCGCAGGCGAGGACGTCGGAGATGCGCCGGCCGTTGCCGGTGAGGGTCTTGAGGCGGGGGGCGTTCCAGCGCCGGAAGGCGGGCGAGGGCCCGATGCGTACGGCGAAGGCGCCGGCGGCCCGCAGGTGGCGCAGCAGCGGGGCGAGCCAGCTGTCGATGTCGGGGTCGGACCAGTCGGCGACGGGCCCTTCGGGGAGGTAGGCGAAGAATTTACGGGTGCCGGGGAAGGGCCGCAGCAGGGCCAGGGCCGCCCCGGACAGTTCCCCGTCGCCCCGCCCCCAGCCGATGAAGTGCGGCCGCCAGCCTTCCTTGACCTCGGCCCAGGAGGGGCACTGCAGGAAGCTGGGGCCGCCGGGCGCGGCGGCGCGGGTGGCGACGAATGCGGAATAGGCCTCGGCGGTGAGCGGGCCGAGCCGGGTCTCCTGACCGTGGCCGGCCGTCACGAGCAGCGCTGACACAACGTGAGCCTCCGTGTTCCGCCCCCTCGTCCGGTGGGGGCACACAGGAGATTCACAGCGGTCCATGACCGCTCCGCGCGGCGTATGTGACCGGACGATGACCGTTTCTCGGCAGCCGCCGTCACATGGGCCGGGAGCCGCTTCGGGGGCGGTGCGGGCGGCTTAGAGTCCGGACATCCCACCCCAGTCCGCCCTCTTCCACGGAGGATCTGTGAGTTCCATACGCACGCGTCCGGCGGCCCTGGCCGCCGTCGTCCTGAGCGTCGCGCTCTCGGCCTGCTCGTCCGGCGGCGGTCTCAAGGCCTCGCCGCCGGACGACGCCAAGGCGGGCGGGGAGGCCGAACGCCCGGCGACGGTGACGGTGACCCCTTCGGGGAAGGGCGTGACGGCCGGGAAGCCGGTGGTGGTGACCGCGCGGGGCGGCACCCTGAGCGTGGTGACCGTCACCGACGCCGAGGGGAAGACGCTCCCCGGCCGCCCCTCCGCCGACGGGGCGTCCTGGACCTCGGACCGCAGGGCCGCGCCCGGCACCACGTACACGGTGCGGGCGACGACCCGCACGCAGAGCGGCCGTACGCAGGCCACGCAGGCGTCGTTCTCCACCGCCGACGCCGAGCAGGTGAACCGGCTGACCCTGGCGCCGGGCAAGAACACCACCGTCGGGGTCGGCCAGCCGCTGTCGATCGTCTTCGACCGTCCGGTGACCCGCAAGGCGGACGTGGAGAAGCAGCTGAAGGTGACCACCTCGAACGGCACCGAGGGGTCCTGGGGCTGGCTGAAGGACTGGTCGGGCAAGGACAGGGCGGACTGGCGGCCCAAGGAGTACTGGAAGGCGGGGACGAAGGTCACCCTCGACGCCCAGCTGAACGGCACGGACTCGGGCGGGGGCTGGTTCGTACGCGACTACCGCACCGGATTCACCGTGGGCGCCCGGCAGATCGTCCGCGTCGACCTCGACGCCAAGAAGCTCACGCTGGAGCGCGACGGCAAGCGGGTGCGCGAGATCCCCGTCTCCGGCGGCACCCCGGGCGGCGACAAGCGGTCCTGGAAGGGCACGGCCGTGCTGATGGCGAAGGAGGGCACCATCAACATGAACTCCGAGACGGTGGGCCTGGGCGACGCCTACGACAAGATGGTCGACCACTCGATGCGGCTGACCTGGTCGGGGATGTACGCGCACGCGGCGCCGTGGAACGCGCGGTGGATGGGCCGGGCCAACAAGTCCTCCGGCTGCATCGGCATGAGCGACGCCGACGCGGCGTACTTCTACGGGCAGGTGCGCGTCGGCGACCCGTTCGAGATCACCGGCGAGGACACCAAGGGCACGGTCGCCGAGGGCAACGGCTACGGCGCGTGGAACGTGACCTGGGAGCGGTGGCGGGCCAAGAGCGCGCTCACCACCCGCGGCTGACGTCCCCTCAGCCGCGCATCTCCCACAGCAGCACCTCGGCGGGCGCCTCCAGGGCGCTCAGCTCCAGACCGGCGGCGTCGGTGATCCGCGCCGCGTCGCCGGGCCCCAGCTCCTCGTCGCCGAGGCGGACCCTGCCCCGTACGACATGCGCGTACACGTACGGCGCGTCGGGGACGGCGGTGCGCCCGCCCGGGTCGAGCCGCCGTACGTGCAGCATCGCCCCGGCCGCCGTCAGGGCGTACGGCGTCGCGTCGGCGATCCCGCGGACCACCTCGTACACCGGCTCTCCGCCGGGGGTCAGCGGCTCCAGCCACATCTGGACGAAGACCAGCGGTACGTCGCCGTCGTTGCGCTCCACGTGCCGCACCCCGGACGCCGAGGACAGGTGCTGGAGGTCCCCGGTGCGTACGACGGTGGCGTGGCCGGCCGAGTCACGGTGGGTCAGCTCGCCCTCGACGACCCAGGTGACGATCTCGGTGTGGCTGTGCGGATGCTCCTCGAACCCGGCGCCGGGCGCGAGCCGCTCCTCGTTGCAGGCGAGGAGCGCGCCGAAGCCGAGGTTGTCGGGGTCGTAGAAGGAGCCGAAGGAGAAGGCGTGCCGGGTCTCGATCCCGGCGGCCGGATCCCCTCCGGCGTAGCGGTCACCGGAGCGCCGTACGTCTGTCACGGCGTCCAGGGTAGGCGGACGGCGCCGCAGCGGGCCCCGGCGGGGCGGGGCACCGTCCCGATAAGGCAGTCTTGTCCCCGTGCCTGAACCCGCGAACGCCCCCCACCCGCACTCCGCCACCCTCAAGCGCCTGGAGCAGTCCTCCGGGCGGCTCGCCGCGAACGCCATCGCGCGCATGGACGAGACGCTGCCGTGGTACCGGGCGATGCCGCCAGAGAACCGGTCGTGGATCGGCCTGGTCGCCCAGGCCGGTATCGCCGCGTTCACCGAATGGTTCCGGCACCCGGAGACCCCGCAGGCGATCTCCACCGACGTCTTCGGCACGGCCCCGCGCGAGCTGACCCGGGCGATCACGCTGCGTCAGACCGTCGAGATGGTCCGCACCACCATCGAGGTCATGGAGTCGGCGATCGAGGAGGTCGCGGCACCCGGTGACGAATCGGTGCTGCGGGAGGCGCTGCTCGTCTACGCCCGGGAGATCGCCTTCGCCACCGCCCAGGTGTACGCCCAGGCCGCCGAGGCCCGCGGCGCCTGGGACGCGCGGCTCGAATCGCTCGTGGTCAACGCGGTCCTCTCCGGCGAGGCCGACGAGGGCGCCGTCTCCCGCGCCGCCGCCCTGGGCTGGAACTCGCCAGAGCACGTCTGCGTGGTGCTCGGCACCGCCCCCGACGGGGACAGCGAGCTGACCGTGGAGGCCATCCGGCGGGCCGCCCGGCACGCCAAGCTCCAGGTCCTCACCGGTGTGCTCGGCGACCGTCTGGTCGTCATCGCGGGCGGCAGCGACAACCCGCTGCATGTGGCGAAATCCCTGATCGGACCGTACGCGGCCGGGCCCGTGGTGGCCGGCCCCGTCGTCCCCGACCTGCTCGCCGCGACCCGGTCCGCGCAGGCCGCCGCGGCCGGTCTCAAGGCATGTTCGGCGTGGCAGGATGCGCCGCGTCCCGTCCTCGCGGACGATCTGCTCCCGGAGCGTGCGATCGCTTCGGACCCGGCGGCGCGTGAGCAGCTGGTGGAGGAGATCTACAGACCACTGGAGGAAGCGGGGTCGGCACTTCTCGAAACACTGAGTGTCTATCTGGAGCAGGCGAGCAGCCTCGAAGGGGCCGCGCGGATGCTGTTCGTGCACCCCAACACCGTGCGCTACCGGCTCCGACGTGTGACCGATGTCACCGGCTGGTCACCCTCCGATGTCCGTTCGGCGTTCACGCTCCGAATCGCGCTGATCCTGGGGCGCTTGGCCGACCCTGATCTCCAGTCCTAGACTTTTGTCGGACACCAACAATTCCCCTGACGGTTCTTCGTCCCTGTCCCCACGGGCGTCCGGGCCCGTCCACAAGAGAGAGTGTGAGGGTGCTCGTACTCGTCGCTCCCGGCCAAGGCGCTCAGACGCCCGGCTTCCTGACCCCCTGGCTCGACCTCCCCGGTGCCGCCGACCGCGTCGCCGCGTGGTCCGAGGCCATCGGGCTCGACCTCGCCCACTACGGCACGAAGGCCAACGCGGACGAGATCCGCGACACCGCCGTCGCGCAGCCGCTGCTCGTCGCGGCCGGACTGCTGTCCGCCTCGGCACTCGGTGACATTCGCCCCGGCGCGGTCGCCGGTCACAGCGTCGGAGAGATCACCGCGGCAGCGTTCGCCGGTGTCCTCGACGAGACCGCCGCGCTGCGGTTCGTACGGACCCGCGGACTGGCGATGGCCGAGGCCGCCGCCGTCACCGCGACCGGCATGTCGGCGCTGCTCGGCGGCGAGCCCGAGGTGACCGTGCCGCACCTGGAGAAGCTGGGGCTGACCCCGGCCAACGTCAACGGCGCCGGCCAGATCGTCGCCGCCGGCACCATGGAGCAGCTCGCCGCGCTGGAGGCGGACAAGCCCGAGGGCGTCCGCCGGGTCGTGGCGCTCAAGGTCGCCGGCGCCTTCCACACGCACCACATGGCCCCCGCGGTCGCCACGCTGGAGGAGGCCGCCAAGGGCCTCTCCGTCGCCGATCCGGCCGTGCCGTACGTCTCCAACAAGGACGGGCAGACCGTCGCGACGGGCGCCGAGGTCGTCGCCCGCCTGGTCGGCCAGGTCGCCAACCCGGTCCGCTGGGACCTGTGCATGGAGACCTTCCAGCAGCTCGGTGTGACCGCCCTCGTCGAGGTGTGCCCGGGCGGCACCCTCACCGGTCTCGCCAAGCGCGCCCTGCCGGGTGTCGCCACCCTCGCGCTGAGGACCCCCGACGACCTCGAGGCGGCCCGCACGCTGCTCACCGAGCACGCCACCCAGGCCTGACAAGGAGCCGTCAGCATGTCGAAGATCAAGCCCAGCCAGGGCGCCCCGTACGCACGGATCATGGGTGTCGGCGGCTACCGCCCGACCCGGGTCGTGCCGAACGAGGTGATCCTCGAGACGATCGACTCCTCCGACGAGTGGATCCGCTCCCGCTCCGGCATCGCCACCCGCCACTGGGCCTCCGACGAGGAGACCGTGGCCGCGATGTCCATCGAGGCGGCGGGCAAGGCCATCGCGGACGCCGGGATCACCCCGGACCAGATCGGCGGTGTGATCGTCTCCACCGTCTCGCACTTCAAGCAGACCCCGGCCGTCGCCACCGAGATCGCGGACAAGATCGGCGCCAACAAGCCGGCCGCGTTCGACATCTCGGCCGGCTGCGCCGGCTTCGGCTACGGCCTGACCCTCGCCAAGGGCATGGTTGTCGAAGGCTCGGCGGAGTACGTCCTCGTCATCGGCGTGGAGCGGCTCAGCGACCTGACCGACCTGGAGGACCGTGCGACGGCCTTCCTGTTCGGCGACGGCGCGGGCGCGGTCGTCGTCGGCCCCGCGAAGGAGCCGAAGATCGGCCCCACGGTGTGGGGTTCGGAGGGCGACAAGTCCGAGACCATCAAGCAGACCGTGCCGTGGACGGACTACCGTGACGGCGGCCAGGTCGAGAAGTTCCCGGCCATCACGCAGGAGGGTCAGGCGGTCTTCCGCTGGGCCGTCTTCGAGATGGCGAAGGTCGCCCAGCAGGCCCTGGACGCCGCCGGTATCACCGCGGACGACCTGGACGTCTTCATCCCGCACCAGGCAAACATGCGGATCATCGACTCGATGGTGAAGACTCTGAAACTGCCGGAGCACGTCACGGTCGCCCGTGACGTGGAGACCACCGGCAACACGTCGGCCGCCTCGATTCCGCTCGCGATGGAGCGGCTTCTGGCGACCGGCCAGGCGAAGAGTGGCGACACCGCACTCGTCATCGGCTTCGGGGCGGGTCTCGTATACGCCGCGACGGTCGTTACCCTCCCCTAGGCACCGTACGGATCTTCCGGACGGAAACGCCGTTACACCCTCTGATACACATCGAAGGAGCGCCAACATGGCCGCCACTCAGGAAGAGATCGTCGCCGGTCTCGCGGAGATCGTGAACGAGATCGCCGGTATCCCGGTCGAGGACGTCGAGATCGACAAGTCCTTCACCGACGACCTGGACGTCGACTCGCTGTCCATGGTCGAGGTCGTTGTCGCCGCCGAAGAGCGCTTCGACGTCAAGATCCCCGACGAGGACGTCAAGAACCTCAAGACCGTCGGCGACGCTGCCGACTACATCCTGAAGCACCAGGGCTGATGCGGTCCGCCACCCAGCGGTGGCGCCGGCATTCGACCATCACACACGTGGAGAAAATTCCTGTGAGCTCGACCAATCGCACCGTGGTCGTCACCGGTATCGGCGCAACCACACCGCTGGGTGGCGACACCGCTTCGACCTGGGAAGGTCTGCTGGCGGGGCGCTCCGGCGTCCGCCCCCTCGAAGGCGAACGCTTCGCCGAACTGCCCGTCCGCATCGCCGCGCTCGCCGCGGTCGACCCCGAGGACGTGCTTCCCCGCCCGCTCGCCCGCAAGCTGGACCGTTCGGCGCAGTTCGCGCTGATCGCGGCCCGCGAGGCGTGGGCCGACGCGGGCTTCACCGCCCCGGCCGGTGCGGACGAGAAGGTCGTGCCCGAGCGGCTCGGCTCCGTCATCGCCTCCGGCATCGGCGGTGTCACCACCCTGCTCGACCAGTACGACGTGCTCAAGGAGAAGGGCGTACGCCGCGTCTCCCCGCACACCGTGCCGATGCTGATGCCCAACGGCCCCTCCGCCAACGTCGGCCTTGAGGTGAACGCCCGCGCGGGCGTGCACACCCCGGTCTCCGCGTGCGCGTCGGGTGCCGAGGCGATCGGCTACGCCGTCGAGATGATCCGTACCGGCCGGGCCGACGTGGTCGTCGCCGGCGGTACCGAGGCGGCCATCCACCCGCTGCCCATCGCGGCGTTCGCCAACATGATGGCGATGTCCAAGAGCAACGACGAGCCCACCAAGGCCTCCCGTCCGTACGACACGGGCCGTGACGGCTTCGTCCTCGGTGAGGGCGCCGGTGTCGTCGTCCTGGAGTCGGCCGAGCACGCCGCCCGGCGCGGCGCCCGGGTCTACTGCGAGGTGCTGGGCCAGGGCCTGTCGGCCGACAGCCATCACATCGCGCAGCCGGAGCCCACGGGCCGCGGTATCGCCGCCGCCATGCAGAACCTGCTGGACACCACCGACCTGAAGCCGGCCGAGGTCGTCCACCTCAACGCCCATGCCACGTCCACCCCGCAGGGTGACGTCGCCGAGGTCAAGGCGCTGCGCAAGGTGCTCGGCGACGACCTCGACCATGTGGCGATCTCGGCGACCAAGTCGATGACCGGTCACCTGCTGGGCGGCGCGGGCGGTATCGAGACCGTGGCGACGGTCCTGGCGCTGCACCACCGCCTCGCCCCGCCGACCATCAACATCGACGAGCTCGACGAGACGGTCGACGCGGACATCGTCCGCGACGAGCCGCGTGAACTGCCCCAGGGCACGATCGCCGCGATCAACAACTCGTTCGGCTTCGGCGGCCACAACGTGGTCCTCGCCTTCCGTACGGTCTGATCCGAAGACACGGCAAAGCGGCCCGCACCGGGAAACCGGTGCGGGCCGCTTTGGCTTCGCCCGTCTCAGACCACCTGGTGGAGCCAGCGCACCGGGGCGCCCTCGCCGGCGTAGCGGAAGGGCTCCAGTTCGTCGTCCCAGGGCTTGCCCAGGAGCTTGGCGATCTCCGCCTCCAGGTTCGTCTCGCCCTGCGCCGAGCGGGCCAGCGCGGCGCGCAGCCGGTCCTCGGGGACGAGGATGTCGCCGTGGATGCCGGTGACCGCGTGAAAGATGCCCAGGTCGGGGGTGGCGCTGTAGCGCTCGCCCTCCGCGGCCTGGCACGGCTCGGCGGTGACCTCGAAGCGGAGCATCTGCCAGCCGCGCAGCGCCGAGGCCAGTTTGGAGGCGGTGCCCGACTCGCCCTTCCAGGAGAACTCGGCTCTCCAGGTGCCCGGGGCGGCCGGTTGGCGGATCCAGTCGAGCTGGACCCGCGCACCGAGGACGCCCGCCACCGCCCATTCGACATGTGGGCACAGCGCGCGCGGTGCGGAGTGTACGTACAGGACTCCACGTGTCGTCACCGGGACCTCCAGTGTGGGACGAGGTTCGCCTTTCCCAGCGGCCTCAGTAAACAGCATCGGGAGCAAAACTCCACAAACCCTCGAAAAAGGGACAGCATGTGACGTGATGTAATTTACCGGAGCCGGTTGGCAAAGGCGCCTCTGGTTCGACGGGGGAAAAGCTACCGTGCCGCACCGCCCTTGGGGTGACGTACGGCCGCTCCGGGGGCCCAGGGACACGAAGCTTTCACTCGCCAGGACGCCCGGACAGACCTGAGGGAGGGGCCAGGGGATGCGAGAGAGCCGACCGGACCGACGGCGGCCGCGGGCCGCCGCCGCGCTCGCCGCGGGCGTGCTGCTCTGTCTGACCGCGCTGTCCGGCTGCAGCGCCGACGGCGCCGACGCGGCCAGCAGGACGGAGCCGCGCCCGGCCTCGCCGCGGCCCGCCCCGGTCTGGGACCCCTCACCTGCCTCGATCGCGGCCGTCGGGGACTCCATCACCCGCGGTTTCGACGCCTGCACGCTGCTCGCCGACTGCCCGGAGGTCTCCTGGGCGACCGGGACGGACGCGGGGGTGAACAGCCTCGCGCTGCGGCTGCTCGGCGCGCCGGGGGCCGCCGAGCGCAGCTGGAACCTGGCCCGTACCGGCGCCCGGATGGCGGAGCTGCCCGCGCAGATGGAGCAGGCGGCGGCCGAGAAGCCGGAGTTGGTGACGGTGATGGTGGGCGCCAACGACGCCTGCCGGGACAGCACCGAACTGATGACGCCGGTCGCGCGGTTCAAGGCCGACTTCCAGGCGGCCATGGACACACTGCGCGAGGGGGCGCCGAAGGCGCAGGTGTACGTGGCGAGCGTGCCGGACCTGAAGCGGCTGTGGTCGGCGGGGAAGGACAACCCGCTGGGCAAGGAGATCTGGAAGCTGGGGATCTGCGCCTCGATGCTCGCGGACGCCGACGATCTGGGCCCCACCGCCGAGCACCGGCGGTCCCTGGTGCGCGAGCGGGTGGTGGCGTACAACGAGGCGCTGAAGGAGGTCTGCGCGCGGGACACCCGCTGCCGCTACGACGGCGGCGCGGTCTTCGGTTTCTCTTTCGGCACGAGGCAGTTGAGCCCGCTGGACTTCTTCCATCCGAGCAAGGACGGGCAGCGACGGCTGGCCGAGATCGCCTACCGTCAGGTGACGTCCGCCGAGCCGCCCGCCGCGCCGCGCGCCTGACGTAGAGTCGGTGATCATGGAATTCTTCGGGACGCTGGACGACGGCACGGCCGTGCACCGCTGGACGGTCGAGCGGGGCGGCACCCGCGTACGGGTGCTGACGTACGGCGGTGTCGTGCAGTCCGTCCGGATCCCGGACCGGGACGGCGAGGCCTCCCATGTGGCGCTCGGCTTCCAGGAGCTGACGGGGTATCTGAAGAACCCCGACCCGTACTTCGGGGCCCTGGTGGGCCGGTACGCCAACCGGATCGGGGGCGGCTCGTTCACCCTGGACGGCCGCAGCTACCGGCTCGCCCGCAACGGCGGGCCGAACAGCCTGCACGGCGGCCCGCGCGGCTTCGACAAGCGGGTGTGGGAGGCGGAGCCGGTCGAGCACGGCGTCCGGCTCTTCCGGGTGAGCCCGGACGGCGAGGAGGGCTTCCCCGGCCGCCTCGAGGTCTCCGTGACGTACACGCTGGACGCGGCCGGGGCGCTGCGGATCGCCTACGAGGCGGTGACCGACGCGCCGACGGTGGTGGCGCTGACCAACCACACGTACTGGGACCTGGGCGGGCCGCACGAGCTGCGGGTGGCGGCCTCCCGCTGGACGCCCACGGACGGCACGGGGGTGCCGACCGGCGAGGTCGCGCGGGTGGCGGGCCGGCTCGACTTCCGCGCCGGACGCCCCCTCGACGGCCCGCTCGACCACAACTTCGTCCTGGACACGGGCAGTACGGCGGCCGAGCTGTACGCGCCCGCCACCGGCCGGACCCTGACGGTGACGACCACCGAGCCGGGGCTCCAGGTCTACGCGGACCCGGGGCTGACCGGTGTCGCGCTGGAGACCCAGCACTTCCCGGACTCGCCGAACCGGCCGGAGTTCCCCTCGACGGTGCTACGCCCCGGTGAGGTGTACGCGTCGGAGACGACGTACGCGTTCGGTACGCGCTGAAGCCCCGGAGCGGCTGTCAGGGGCCGCTCCGGAGCCGCCGGTGGGGCCGCTGGCTAGACCGCCAGCGTCGCTGTCAGTCGCTCGTCGGCGAGTGAGTGCGCGGCCCTGACCTCGTACGTTCCGGGGACGAAGGTCCAGGCGCCGGCCTGCTCGTCCCAGATCTCGAAGGCGCGGCGCGCGAGCGGGATCTCCACTTCGACGCTGTCGCCCGCGGCGGCCTCGGCCTGGGCGAAGCCGGCCAGGAGGCGGGCCGGGCGTCCTGCGGTGTCGTGGGTGGGGGCGAGGTAGATCTGCACGGTCTCGCGGCCCGGGCGGGTGCCGGTGTTGGTGAGCGTGACCTTGGCGGAGTCCGGGGTGACCGCCAGCGCGTCGTACGACCAGGTGGTGTATCCGAGGCCGTGGCCGAAGGCGTACGCGGGGGCCGCCTCGGCCCGGTCCCAGGCGCGGTGGCCGATGAACACGCCCTCGGTGTAGGCGAGGGTGCCGTCGGTGGGGGTGACCTCGGTGACGGGGGCGTCGGCGAGGCGCACCGGCCAGGTGGTGGGCAGCCGGCCGCCGGGCTCCTCGGCGCCGGTGAGGACGTCGGCGAGGGCGGCGCCGCCCTCCTGGCCGGGGAACCAGCTGAGCAGGATCGCGGCGACGTCGTCGCGCCAGGGCATCTCGACCGGTGAGCCGGCGTTGACGACCACGACAGTGTTGGGGTTGGCCGCGGCCACGGCGGCGACGAGGTCGTCCTGGCGGCCGGGCAGGGCGAGGTCGCGCCGGTCGAAGCCCTCGGACTCGACCCGTTCGGTGGTGGCGACCACGACGACGGCGGTGTCGGCGGCGCGGGCGGCCGCGACGGCTTCGGCGATCAGTTCGTCGGGGTCACGGCGCGGGCCGAGGTGGACGAGGGAGAACATCACGGCCGGCAGCGGGGCCACGAACTCCCGGTCGAGCGGATGGGTCAGGGACACCTCCACGGTCTGACCGGCGGTGAGAGCGACCCGGCCGCGCTCGATCGGCGCGCCGAAGAAGGCCTCGAACGGGTCGGTCTCGTCGCCCATCACCTGCACGCCTTCGTAGAGCGTGCGGCCGTCGACGGTGAGGGTGAACGCGCCGAGGCCCCGAGTGCCGAAGGCCTGCTCGCCGCTCTCGCACGGGGTGAAGGTGCCGGTGATCTCGATGGAGGCCAGGGTGTCGTGGGTGACTCCGGCGGGCAGGTCGTCGCCGATCCACTGGACCTGGCCACTGGGCAGGCTGCCCTCGCCGAGGATCTCGCCGTCGAAGCCGCGGCAGACGGCCTTGAGGGTGAAGCCCTGGTCGGCGGGGGCGAGTTCGTCGCTCGGGTCGGCGCCGACGGTATAGCTGAGGCTTCCTTCGGGCAGGGCGGCGGTGAGCCCGTCGAGCGGCGGGACGACGTGGTCGGGGAAGACCTGCGCGGAGCCGCCGCCGAGGACGCGGGCGTCGCGGGCGGCCGCGCCGATCAGGGCCACGCTGCCGGGCTTCAGGGGCAGCGCCGCGCGTTCGTCGCGTACTTCGTTGCGTACGAGGACGAAGCCGCGGTGGGCGATCTCGCGGGCCAGCGCCACGCCGTCGACGGGGGCCGGGAGGTCGGTGACGGCGGGCGGGGCGCCGTCCAGGGCGCCGACCCGGGCGGCCAGGCGCAGCACGTTGCGTACGGCGGCGTCGACGGCGGACTCGTCGACCTGTCCGGCGCGGACGGCGGCGGTGAGCGCCTCGCCGTAGACGGTCACGGGGCCGGGCATGGCGAGGTCGAGGCCGCCCTCGATGCAGCCGGTGGTGGAGCGGGCGGCCATCCAGTCGGAGACGTTGACGCCGTCGAAGCCCCACTCGCCGCGCAGGACCTCCTCGACGAGGTGGCGGTGCTCGGTCATGGTGACGCCGTTGACCTGGTTGTAGGCGGTCATGACGCCCCAGGGCCGGGCGTTCTTGACGATCGCCTCGAAGGGGGCGAGGTAGAGCTCGCGCAGCGGCCGGGCGTCGATGGCGTTGTCGACGGTGAACCGGTCGGTCTCGGCGTCGTTGGCGACGAAGTGCTTGACGGTGGTGCCGACGCCGCCGTCCTGGACGCCCAGCACGTAGCCGGTGCCGATCTCGCCGGTGAGCAGGGGGTCCTCGCTGTACGCCTCGAAGTGGCGGCCGCCGAGCGGGGAGCGGTGGAGGTTCACGGTCGGCGCGAGGAGGACGTGGACGCCCTTGCGCCGGGCCTCCTGGGCGAGGAGGCGGCCGGCCCGGCGGGCGAGCTCCGGGTCCCAGGTGGCGGCGAGCGCGGTCGGGGACGGGAGCGCGATCGAGGGGTCGTCGGCGGTCCAGCGCACGCCCCGCACCCCTATGGGCCCGTCGGACATGACGAGCGAGGCGAGACCGATCTCGGGGAGCGCGGTCAGCGACCACATGTCCCGGCCGCCGAGCAGCCGCGCCTTGGTGTCGAGATCGAGCTTGCCGAGCGCGCTCTCCACGGCCTGTTCGCGGACGCTGTCCGCCTGGTTTCCGGCCACGGCCGTACCTCCCCCGTCGAAGTCCTGGTGCGTGCCCCATGGTGGACCCCCTACTTGTAGTTCGGTAGGTTTCGT
This sequence comes from Streptomyces sp. NPDC039465, assembly GCF_055639315.1. Lineage (NCBI taxonomy): Bacteria > Bacillati > Actinomycetota > Actinomycetes > Kitasatosporales > Streptomycetaceae > Streptomyces > Streptomyces sp. NPDC039465. The sequence goes on from NZ_JBVKAP010000001.1 coordinate 691,580, forward strand.
TATCATTGCGTTACCTTCATGGGGTGACTCCTTCATGGAGTGACTTTCGAATGGCGTACGGTCCTGTCGGCAGGCAGGGACCGGAAAGAGGGCGGGCGGGCATGGCCAGGGCCAGGAGCGAGGAGCGGCGCGCGGAGATCCTCCGCGCCGCCCTTGAAGTGATCGCCGAGCGCGGCTACCGCGGCGCCTCCCTGAGCGCGGTCGCCGAACGGGTCGGCCTCACCCAGCAGGGGCTGCTGCACCACTACCCCACCAAGGAGGCGCTGCTCGTCGCGGTCCTGGCGGAGCGCGACCAGTGGGACACCGGCGGCGGCGCCGGGCGTGAGAGCTGGCGGCTGGAGCTGATGGACTCCCTGGTCGAGTACAACGCGATGCGGCCGGGGATCGTGCAGACCTTCTCCGCCCTGCTCGGCGAAAGCGTCACCGACGGGCACCCGGCACGGGAGTTCTTCACCCACCGCTACACCCAGGTCCGGGCAGATATGGCGGACGTCCTGCGCGCGGAGTACGGCGAGCGGCTGCCGGGCGGCCTGACCCCGGAGCAGGCGGCGCCGCTGCTCACGGCGGTGATGGACGGCCTTCAGTACCAATGGCTGCTCGACCCGCGGGCGGTGGACATGCCGGCCGCGTTCCGGGACTTCCTGAGCCTGCTGCGCGGCGCCGCTCCTCAGGACGGCACGGGGACGGACCAAGGGGACAACTGAGGGCACCGTAGCGAGAGTTGCGTACGGCCGGTGATACTGCCGGGACCGCTACGGAAGGACTCCCGTGTCACGGATACGCACCGCCCTCGGCCTCGCCCTCGCCGCCTCCGCACTCACCCTCGGCGCGCCAGCCGCCGCTGCCTCCGCGCCCGCCCCGGCCGCCGGTACGGCCACGGTCGAGGAGGCGCGGCTGGAGCGGGCGGTGCCGCAGGAGATCCTGCGGCGCAGCGGATTCGACGCGGCGGCACGGGAGTTCGGCCGGGCCCTCGCGCGCGCCGAGACCTACCCGCAGGCCGAGCGGGCCGCCGTCCGGCACGGCGCGGGGCTGTGGCGGCGGGCCGTGGACCGGGCGCAGGGCCGCGGCCCTGCCGTCGGCGACCTCAGCCGGGACGACGACCGCCCGCTGTACTGGGCGCGGCTCGCGATGATCCGCGAACTGCGCCTGTGGCAGCCCGGATTCGGGCTGACCGACGAGGGCCGCGCCCGCCTCCTCGACCGGCTCGAAGTGACCTCACGCGGCCAGAACTCGATGGACTTCCCGGCCGGCAAGGGCGTCCGGCGGATCGTGCTGACCGGCTTCGACCCGTTCACGCTGGACCGGGACATCCGGATCAGCAACCCGTCCGGCGCGTCCGCGTTGGCCCTGGACGGCACCTGGATCCGCACCGCGGACGGCCGGCGGGCCCGGATCGAGACGGCCGTCTTCCCGGTCCGCTGGCAGGACTTCGCCGACGGCACGGTCGAGCGCGCCCTGCGGCCGGTCCTGCCGCGCGCGGACGTGTTCACGACCGTGAGCCAGGGCCGGATCGGCCGGTTCGACATCGAGCGGTTCAACGGCGCGTGGCGGGGCGGCTTCCCCGACAACGAGAACGTCGCCCGCACGGAGACCGTCCCGGTCCCCGACCCGGCCTCCCAGCCGCAGTGGACGGCGACGACCCTGCCGTACGCGCGGATCACGGCGGCGCCGACGGGCCGCTTCCCGGTGTACGACAACACCTCGGTCACCGAGATCCCGGCCGCCGGCGGCGCCCCGGTCACCCGCGCCGACGGACCGACCGCCGGATCCACGGCCCGCGCCGGAGGCGGCGGAAACTACCTCTCCAACGAGATCGCCTACCGGGCGACCCTGCTACGCGACCGGATCGGCCGCCCCGCGCTGCCCGGCGGCCATGTCCACACCCCGGTCCTTCAGTTCGCCCCGGACAACACCGACCCGGCGTCCGGCACGGTCACCGACCCGGAGTTCGTCCGCAACCGCCTGGACATCGTCGCCCAGGTCCGGGCGATCGTCGCGGTGGCGGCGGCCGGTCAGGGCTGACGCCGGCGGCCGTCCATGCCTTGCGGGGTGTTGTGCACGACGGCGGAGTGGTAGGTGTTCCGGTCGCTGTGCGCCTGGAGCCGCCGCTGCTGCTCGATGAGCAGCCCCTCCACGTTCTCCGTACGGTCACTGCCGCGCCGCAGCAGCGTAACGATCAGAACCAGCACCCCGACGACCAGCAGGCCGAAGAAGACACCGAGCGCGACCATGGACGACTCCCCCTGAGACGGGCGCGGCTGCGCCCCGGCCCGGAGCCGTGGCGCGCCGGGCCTCATGGGGACGATGATATGACCGTGATCGTCACTGGAGCTCAGTTCACGTCCGTACGCGGCGACATCGAGGCCAACGTCCGCGCCATGGCGGCGCTCGTGCGGGAGGCGGGCGGGCGGGGTGCCCGGGTCGTGGTCTTCGCCGAGCTGGCCGCGACCGGGTACGAACCGGCCCTCATCCAGCGGGATCCCTCGCTCTGGCTGACCGAGGAGGACGCCCGGCTGGAGCCGGTCCGCGAGGCGTGCCGGGCCACCGGGGCGGTCGCGGTCGTCGGCGGCCCGGTGCGGACCGCGGCCGGCCGTCCCGCCGTGACCACCCTCGTGATCGGCCCGGACGGCGGGCTCCTGGCCCGCTACGACAAGACACATCTGTACGGGCGGGAGAACGAGGTCTTCGCCGCGGGCTCGGCGCCGGGCCGGTTCACCCTGGACGGCGTCGGGTTCGCGCTGGCGACCTGCTACGACAACCGCTTCCCGGAGGTCGCCGAGCAGGCGGCCGCCGACGGCTCCCGGGTCTATCTGGCGAGTTCGGTGCTGAACACCGAGAACGACTCGTTCGAGAAGGTCTATCCGGTCCGGGCCCGGGACAATGGCCTCCACGTCGTCCTCGGCAACGCCGTCGGAGCGAGTGAGGAGGGCGAGTGCCGGGGCGGCAGCGCGGTCTGGGGCCCGGACGGCTCGGTCCTCGCCGACGCGGGCACGGCCGCGCCCGGACTCGCGCTCGCCGAGCTGCCGCTGTGAACGCGTCGCCCCTCGGCGAGCGCGGCCCGGATCAGGCCTTGTGGAAGGAGGGAGACGCGCCGTACGGCGCGGGCGTGGGCGCCGGCGGCTGCGGCTGACGCGGCGCCTCCAGGTCCCGTACCAGCAGCGTCGCCCCGGCGACCGCGCCCGGCATCAGGAACACCGCCACGAACGGCACCAGGAAGGCCAGCGCCAGCGGCACACCGAAGCCGAGGGTGAGCATGCGGCGCCCGCGCAGCATGCGCAGGCGCTCCTTCAGCTCCACGCCCCGCCGCTGGAGCGCCACCGCGGTCAGCTCCTCGGCGAGGAAGAAGCCGGAGACGCAGAAGCCGAGCACGGGGATGACGGTCTGTCCGATCACGGGGATGAAGCCGAGGGCGAAGAGCCCGATCCCGTACAGCGCCACCCGCAGCACGACCCTGAGGCTGTCGCGGGCCGAGATCCACAGCTCGCGCCAGAGCGGCAGCCCGGACTCGGGCACCTCGCCGCCCTCGGTGCGGTCGACCTCCTCGGAGAGCGACTCGTAGAAGGGCTGGCCGACGAGGAGGGTCACGGCGGTGAAGGTGATCACCGCGAGGAACAGCCCGAAGACGAAGACCAGCGCGGTCAGGAAGCCACGGAACAGGCCCTGCCAGGGCGAGGACCAGTCGTCGGCGAACGGTGTCGCCCAGGCCGCCAGGTCGTCGGCGCCGTAACCGAGCCCGACGAGCGCGCCCCCGTACAGCACGAGGGTGATCAGTCCGGGCAGCAGCCCGATCCCGAACCACCGTCCGTGCCCGGCCACCCACCGCTGGCCCTTCATCAGATAGCCGAAGCCAACCCCAAGATCACGCATGCGGCCACCCTAACCGCGGGTCGGACGGGCCTTGGCCGGGCGCCCTCTTGTTGTTCCTGGATTGAGACGGTAGACCGTTCCTAGGGACTGAGCGGGAGTGGGTCCTGTTGCCAGGACTTGTGCTCAGCCGCGTGTCCCGAACGGTGTTGGGCACGCTGGTCTCCCGCGTTCGCTCCGCGTCCGGCGGCGCGCATCGTGTGCGTGGTCCGGGGATGCGGGGGCGGGGTTCCTCACGCCTGAGGGTGCCTGATGGGGCCTGGGCGGTCCGATGCCCGCGACGATCACTCCGGTCGTCGTGGGGCGGTGCCGTCCGTCGCCGGATCGGGTGCCCTTGGGCGCGCCTTCCGATCGCCACGGCGGCTGCGTCGTGGCGAGTGGACTTACGGGTGGTGCTGGTGAGGGGTTTCTGCCAGTGCTGGGCGCCCCACTTGCTGGTGTAGGCGGGGTCCACGGCGATGATGCTGATACCGGTGGCATCCGCCCTGGAGGTGAGACGGGCGCGGAGTTTGCCGGTGGGCATGTTGGAGATCAACTGCCGGAAGCGTTTCCTGCGGCCGTGCTTCTCCCGGGTCTTCTCCGCCGCAAAGTCCAGGTCCTCCACCGCGATCGCCGCCACCCGGCAGGTCTTCGCCCAGTTCAGCAGCCGCGACAGGGCGTGGCGGACCTGCGCGTCGCGGTGCTGTGTGATGCCGGACAGGTCGTAGAAGAAGCGGCGCGGGTTGCCGACCGGGTTTCCGTGGACGTCCAGGCGCCAGGCGGCGAGGTGGTCGGCGTTGGTGTCCACACCGATCACGCCGTGCGCGAGTGCCGCCTTAAGCGGCACCGTGGGTGCGGGCGGGATTTGCCAGGAAGCGGTCAGATACCAGCGCCCGCGCCGGGTGTCGTGGTGAATGCGGTAGGCCACGGCGCGGTTGGCTTCGATCTCCCCGGCAGGGAGGCCCTTGAGCCGATCACGCACCGCCACCCCCGACGGGCCCGGAACGGCGAACGGCGCGGCAAGCCCACGCACACCCGAAACGAACCGCACCCCACCCACGACGACCACCCCCACCCAGGACCAGACCCTCTCCTGACCGGTCAACGAACCACACCCGGAAAGGTCACCCGTTCCCTCCTCGAACAACCAGCCACCCCAGCCGATTAGTTCAGCTCTCATGAACACGCCAAAGCAGTAACACGTACAAAAATGCCAGCCGTTAAGTACCCTCCGTACTGATCACTGACGGAGGTTGGGGACGCATGCCGCTACGGAGACCTGTTCTGCTCACCACGGCCGGTGCCGCCGTCGCGGGCGCGCTGCTGATGACACCGCTGCCCGCGACGGCCCACGACGGACGGCCCGGGGCGCATCCGGTACGGGAGGGTGGCGGGCGCACGGCCGAGGACACCGCGGCCCGGGCGCCCCGGGCGGCGCTGCCCCAGGCCGAGGCCCTCGCCGCCGACCGGCTGCGGAAGGACGCCGGCTACCCGCGGCGGACGGTCCTTCCGGCGCCGCCGGTGAACCCGGCCGACGCCTCGATCAAGCTGGGCCTCGCCCCGTATCACTCCCTCGCCCCCAAGCTCAACGCCCTGCAGAAGCTGGGCGACCGGGTCAGTGTGGAGGTCGCCGGGTACTCGGCGGGCGGGCGCGCGCTCTATCTGGTGACCGTGACCGCGCCGGAGAGCGCCGCGCAGAGCCGCGAGCAGGAGCGGATGCGGGAGCTCATCGAGAACGCGCCCGCGGCCGCCGCGAAGGACCGGCGGGTGAAGGCCGCGTACAAGACGCCCGTCTTCATCAACAACAACATCCACGGCAACGAGTGGGAGGGCACGGACGCGGCCCTGAAGCTCGTCGAGCAGCTGGCCAAGGCCAAGGACCGTACGACCGCGGGCATGCTGGCGCGGACCCGGATCCATCTCAACATCACCGCCAACCCGGACGGCCGGATCGCCGGCACCCGCGCCAACGGCAACGGCTTCGACCTCAACCGGGACTTCATCACCGGCTCCCAGCCCGAGGCCCGCGCGATCCGGCGGATCGCCGTCGACAAGCAGCCCGCCGTCATGCTCGACCTGCACGGCTACGTCAACGGCACCCTGATCGAGCCGACCACCCCGCCGCACGGCGAAAACTACGAGTACGACCTCTTCCTGAAGAACTCCTACGCCAACGCGCTCGGCATGGAGAAGGCCGTCAACGGCCTCGGGTACACGCCCGCGAAGGACGGGGTCCGGCCGGCGGTCATCCCCTTCCGCGACGAGAAGGAGGGCTGGGACGACTGGCCGCCGATCTTCACGCCGCAGTACATGCCCTTCCAGGGCGCGGTGGCCGCGCACACCATCGAGTTCCCGATGGCGGTGAACAACGAGGAGTACGACACCCTGCCGGTCGCCGAGCTGCGCCGCCGGGCCTCGATCAACGTCGCGATCGCGGGCGCCGCGATGCGGGCCACCCTCGACTACACGTACCGCAACCGCGCCTCGGTCCTCGCCGACCAGATCGAAACGTTTCGGCGCGGGGCCGCGGGCGAGGCGCAGCGGCCGGTGTCGGAGCGGACGGTGCCGGGGGTGCCCGGGATCGGGCCGGAGGACGTCTACACGACCACGTTCCCGAAGGCGTACGTCATCCCGGCCGGGCGGGCGCAGAAGTCGGCCCCGGCCGCGGCGCGGCTCGTGGACCATCTGCTGGTCAACGACGTGAAGGTGATCCGGGCGAGCAAGGACTTCCGGCTCGGCGGGCGTCCGTACGCCGCGGGCTCGTACGTCGTCGACATGCGCCAGCCCAAGCGGGGGCTGGCCAATGTGATCCTCGCCGAGGGGCGGGACATCAGCGCCGACGTGTCCACGATGTACGACATCTCGGGCTGGTCGCTGGGGCTGCTGTGGGGCGCGAGCGTGGACAAGGTCACGGGCGGAACGGTGAAGGTGTCGGGGCGTCAGGTCCTGACGGCCGCGCCGACCGGGTACGTGGCGCCCCGCGGTGACCTGCTGCTGCGGCTGGACGACCCGAAGGAGCTCGGCGCGCTGAACTCGCTGCTCGCGCAGGGGGTTTCGGTGCGTGCCACCGGGAACGGCGGGGCGGTGGTCCCGGCGTCGGCGCGCGGCCGGGCGCGGGTGCTCGCGGACCGGCTCGGGGTGGTGTTCACGGCCACCCGGGAGCGGGGCGTGGCGCCGCTGAAGCGGACCAGGGTCGCGGCGGCGGTGTCGGCCGGTGAGCTGACCGCGCTGCGGGAGATGGGCTTCGAGGTCGTGCCGGTCTCCACGGAGATCCTCAACGCGGGCTTCGACTGGGGCCGGGCGGATGTGCTGTACGTCTCCCAGGGCCTGGACCACGGCGAGTTGACGCCCGCCGCACGAGCCGCGCTCGCCGCGAGCAAGGTGGGCGTGGTCGGGGTCGGCGTCCAGGGCGCCGCGTTCAACAAGGCGGCCGGGCTGCTGAAGGTGACGGCGGTCGAGGGCAACGGCGCCGCGAACGGCGTCGTACGGGTCCGGAACACGGGTGGCCCGGTCACCGGCGGCGCCCCCGCGCACTCCTTCGTCTACTCGCCGCTCTGGTTCACGGCCCTGGGAGCGGGGGTCCGCGCCGACCAGACGTACGCCACGGGCACCCCGCTCGTGTCGGGCCACTGGCGCCCGGCCGAGGATGGCACGGGCGGCCCCCGGAATGCGGCGGGCCAGGCGTCGGTGGTCAGCGGCCACGCGAAGGGCGCCCCGGTGACCCTCTTCGGCACGGAACCGCTGTTCCGCGACCACCCGAAGGGCCTGTTCGCCCAGGTCGGCCGAGCCCTGCTGGCCCGGTGACCTGCTGAAAGGAACGAGGCCCGCACCCCGGTCGGTCGGGGTGCGGGCCTCGTTCCTTTGAGGGCTCGGTTCGCCAGGCGGCCGTGGCCACCCCGGAGGGAGCGGTCAGACCGCGAGCTCGACCGTGATGTTGCCGCGGGTCGCCTTGGAGTACGGGCAGACCTGGTGGGCCTTCTCGATCAGGCTCTTGGCCGTCTCGACGTCCACGTTCGGGATCGTCGCCGAGATCTTGACGATGAGGCCGAAGCCGTCGTCGTTCTTGCCGATGCCGACCTCGGCGGTGACCGTCGAGCCGGAGATGTCGGCGTTCTCGTTGCGGGCGACGACACCGAGCGCACCCTGGAAGCAGGCGCTGTAGCCGGCGGCGAAGAGCTGCTCGGGGTTGGTGCCCGCGCCGGAGCCGCCCATCGCCTTCGGCGGGTTGACGACGACGTCGAGCTGACCGTCGTCCGTGGCGACCCGGCCGTCGCGGCCGTTCTCCGCGGTGGCGACAGCGGTGTACAGGACGTCGGTGTGCTGGATGGACATCTGCTCTTCCTTCTCTGGTTCGCCGCGACTCGCGCCCACGATCGCGACGGCTGGGGACGAGACTAACTGGTCGCCGAAACGATCATCTTTCCGGTGTTGTCCCCGCGGAGCAGACCGAGGAAGGCGTCCACGCCGTTCTCGATGCCCTCGACGGAGGTCTCGCGGTACTTCAGCTCGCCGGAGCGCAGCCAGCCGCCGACCTCCTTGACGAACTGCGGCTGGAGGCCGTAGTGGTCGCCCACGAGCACACCCTGGAGCCGCAGCCGCTTGCCGATGATCATGGCCATGTTGCGCGGGCCGGGGGTCGGCTCGGTGTCGTTGTAGCCGGCGATCATGCCGCAGATGGTGGCGCGGCCGTGCACGTTGAGCGAGGAGATCGCGGCTTCGAGGTGGTCGCCGCCGACGTTGTCGAAGTAGACGTCGATGCCGTCGGGGGCGGCCTCGCGCAGCTGGTCGCGGACCGGGCCGTTCTTGTAGTTGAAGGCGGCGTCGAAGCCGAGCTCGTCGACGAGGTACGCGACCTTCTCGTCGGAGCCGGCCGAGCCGATCACCCGGGAGGCGCCGCGGAGCTTCGCCATCTGGCCGACCTGGCTGCCGACGGCGCCGGCCGCGCCGGAGACGAAGACGGCGTCGCCCTCCTTGAAGGAGGCGGTCTCGAAGAGGCCGGCGTAGGCGGTCAGGCCGGTCATGCCGAGGACGCCGAGGTAGGCGGAGAGCGGGGCGAGCTCGGGGTCGACCTTGGTGGCGTGCTGGGCCGGGACGTCGGCGTACTCGCGCCAGCCGAGGCCGTGCAGGACGTGGTCGCCGACCGCGAAGCCCTCGGCGTTCGAGGCGACGATCACGCCGACGGCGCCGCCGTCCATGGGGTGGTCGAGCTTGAAGGGCGGGATGTAGGACTTCACGTCGTTCATCCGGCCGCGCATGTACGGGTCGACCGAGAAGTGCAGGTTACGGACGAGGACACGGCCCTCGGCCGGGGCGCTGACAGGGGCCTCGCGCAGGGCGAAGTCCTCCGGCGTGGGCCAGCCGTGGGGGCGGGCGATCAGGTGCCATTCGCGGCTGGACGCGGGAAGTACGGACATTGTGCGGGCCTCCTAAAAAAGCTTCACTACCTGAAACAACCATGCTCCTGGATATTTCATGTTGTCAAGTATCTGGGTACGATGATGCCCATGGCCGCCCCACACACAGACCCCCTGACCCTCGAAGTCGTGGAACTCATCGGCTCGGTCGTGGCCCGCTACTACGAGGAGTACGAGCAGGCCGCCGCCGAGCACGCGCTGACCGGCGCCCAGGCGCGGGTCCTCGGACTGCTCGCCCTGGAGCCGGTCCCCATGCGCAAGATCGCCCAGAAGCTGAAGTGCGAACCGTCGAACGTCACCGGCATCGTCGACCGCCTCGAATCCCGGGGCATGGTCGAGCGCCGCCCGGACCCGGCCGACCGCCGGGTCAAGCTGGCGGCTGCCACCGACGAAGGGCGGCGTACCGCGCGCGAGCTGCGCGAGTCGCTGGGCTTCGCCCGCGAACCGCTCGCCCAGCTCTCCGAGGAGGAGCGGACCGTCCTGCGCGATCTGCTGCGCCGGATGCTCGGCGTGGACACGCCCGCGCCGTAGCGGCTACACGCACCACCAAAGGAACCGGGTGCACGTCTCCGTGGGGGTGGGCTCCGGGTCCTGCGGGGGCGGCGGGTCCTGGTCGGGCGGCGGCTGCTGGCCCGGAGGCGTGGCGGTGGGCCGCCCGCCGGGCGAGTCACTGGGGCGCGGGGCGGAGGCGGACGGCGCCTCGGACGGACCGGCCGTGGGGCCGGACGTACCGCCCGCGCCGGGCGCGCCACCAGGACCCGTGCCCGTACCGTCGCCGGAGCCGCTGCCCGTACCCGTGCCTGTGCCGGTCCCCGAGCCGTCGCCGTCACCCTCGCCGGGTCCCGTGGACTTGCCCGGGCCGCGGTACGTCGACGAGGGCCGTGGGGCGGGCGAGGTCGCCGAGGCGGGGCGGTCCACCGGGCTCGGCCCCTGCGGCGGCTCGGTCACCCCCTCCGGCTCGGCCGGCAGCTCCGTCTCCACCACGTCTTCCTGGCGCACCGAGGTCGCCGGGCCGTCCTCGCCCGGCTGCTCCATGGCCAGCTCGGTCAGGCTCAGCGCACCGGCCGCCATCAGCAGGCCGACCGTGCCGATCAGTACTTTGCGGCCGCGGCGGCGCCGGGCCCGGCGGGGACGCGCGGGCCCGCGGCGCGACGCGGCGCGCCGGGCGGCGCGACCGCCGTCGCCCGGCCGCCCGGTGGGACGCTCGACCGGATCCAGCTCGAAGACCGGGCCGTAGGGCTCCTCGGGCTCCTCCTGGGGCCCGGGGCCGTGGCCGGTCTCCGCCGCCGGACCGGGCTCGGGCATACGCACGGGCTCGGGCGCCCGGGGGGCGCTGGGGGCGTGGTACCGCAGCTCCTCCACGGGGGTGCCGCACCCGGCACAGGCCAGGGCGCCGTTGAGATGCCGCCGGCACTGAAGGCAGTAATCCATGGCGCCCGCAGATTATGTGCCGCCGGGACACCTGAGATAGGCGTGACTGTGTGGATCCTGTGTGGACTCCGCTGTGTCACGGCGCGCCCACTCGCCGGCACGGCACCCGGGCAGGATGGCCGTATGAATCCCGCCAAGGGGGCCGCCGCGCCCTTCGGACCGCTCGACTTCCAGCTCGTCCTGCTGCGCCGGATGGCCGACCACCAACCCGGGCTCGTCGAGGACGCCCGCCGTCAACTGGGCGCCTCCCTGACCGAGATGCGCGAGGCCAACCGCCGCTGGCAGGCCATGTCCCGCGCGCCGCGCGGCCGCGGCGCGCTCGCCCGCTACCGCGCCGTGCTCGGCGAACCCGAGTCCCGCGCCCGCCGCCGGATCGGCGACCTGGAGTGCGACGCGCTGCTGTGGCCCGTACCGCTCTGGCCGGACCTGCGGTTCGAGGTACTGGCCGGGCCCGGCGGCGCCGTATGGAACGAATGGCTGGTCAGAGCCCCCGGCGCGGCCGGACCCGCACTGCGTGCGGCAGCCGACCTGAAGCCCTGGTCGTGCACCGTCGACGAGGTCGCGCGGGCGTTCGCGCCCGCCCGGCCGATGGAGGGCAGCGCCCCGACCCGCTGGCGCCTCGCCTTCACCACCCCCGACGGGGTGGACCGGGTCGCGGAATTCACCTGGGGCCTGCTGCAACGATTGCTCTGAACGGCCGTCAGGATCCCCGCCCCCACCCGCGATCACCCCCGACCGGCGCAGCCCAGCGCGCGCGCCGCGCCTCGCGAACGGACGATGCGAACATCTACCGTTCCCGGGAGGACCGCCGTGTCAGTCAGTCTGGAGCAGCTGCGCCGTTGCCATGTCGCCGTCGACCTCGGGGCCGCGCGCACCCGCGTCTTCGTCAAGGGGGCCGGGCTCGTCGTGGACGAGCCGAGCGTCGCCGCCGTGAACACCCGCACCGGTGCGCTCATCGCCGTCGGCACCCTCGCCGAGAAGATGACCGGCCGGACCCCCGGCTACATCCGGGTCGTACGGCCCGTCTCCGGCGGGACGGTCGTCGACATCGAGATGGCCCAGCGGATGCTGCGCCACCTCCTCGGCGAGAAGCTCCGCCGCCAGCTGCGCCGCAAACCGCGGCTGCGGGCCGCGGCCTGCACCCCGCACGAAGCCGACCCACTCGCCCAGCGCGCCACCATCGAGACGCTGGTCGGGCTCGGAGCGCGGCGCGTCGAACTGGTCGACACCCTGATCGCGGCGGCCGTCGGCTGCGGACTCCCGGTCGAGCAGCCGACCGCCACCATGATCATGGTGTGCGGCGCGGCCACCACCCAGGTCGCCGTGCTCTCGCTCGGCTCGATCGTCACCGCCGAACGGATCCCCGTGGGCGGCGACGCCATCGACCACGCCGTCATCCAGCACCTGCGCCACCAGCACGAACTGATGCTGCCCAGCCAGTCCGTGCGGCCGCTGCAACTGGCTCTCAGCGGCAACGGCCTGACCGTCCAGGGCCCGGAGTCGACCGAGATCCACGGCCGGGACGTGGCCACGGGCCTGGCCCGTTCGGTCCTGGTGAACACCGCCGCCGTACGGGACGCCATCCACACCCCGCTCACCGCGGTGCTCGACGGCATCGGCAAGGTCCTGCGCGACTGCCCGCCCGACCTGGTGGCCGACCTCGCCGACAGCGGCATCATGATGGTCGGCGGCAGCGCCCTGCTGCCGGGCCTCGACCACATGCTGCGCGAGGCGACCGGGATGCCGGTCGCCATCGCGGAACGGCCCGACATTTGTGCCGTGCTCGGGCTCGGCGCGATGCTGGAGGGCCGGATCCAGCCGCTGGTCCTGGACCCGGTGGCCGTCTCCGTGCCCGAATGATCCCCCGCGCCCCTGTACGGACGAGATGGGTGACGATGGGGGCATGTCCCTGGAACCGGGGAGCGCCGCCCCCCGCCTTCCGCAGCTCCTGGAGGCGGTCCTCGGCGTCGGCAGCGAGCTGGAGCTGCGGGCCGCCCTCCAGCACCTGGTGGACTCCGCGACAGAACTGACCGGGGCGCGGTACGGCGCGCTCGGGGTGGTCGATCCCGAGCGCGGCCGGATCACCGAGCTGTTCACCACCGGGCTGACCGAGGCCGAGCGGCGCCGCATCGGACGGCTCCCCGACGGGCGCCGAGGGGTGATCGGCGCGCTCGTCCAGGACCCGCGGCCGCTGCGGCTCGACGATCTGACCACCGATCCGCGCTCCTGCGGGATGCCGGAGGGGCACCCCGCGATGCGGTCCTTCCTCGGTGTCCCCATCCGGGTCCACACGGAGGTGTTCGGCAACCTCTACCTCACGGAGAAACGATCCGGCTCCTTCACGGACGACGACCTCGCCCTGCTGCGGGTGCTCGCCTCGCAGGCCGGGATCGCCATCGGCAACTCCCGCCTCTACGAGACCGCCCGGCAGCGCGAACGCTGGATCGAGGGCGCGGCCGCGGTGACGACGGCGCTGCTCACGGGCGAGTCCGCGGCCGACGCGCTGGTGACCGTGGCCGAGCGGGCCCGGCTGCTCGCGGACGCCTCGGCCGGGGTGGTCCTCCAGCCGACCGCCACGGGCGGCATGGAGATCGTCGCCGCGTCCACCCATGACGACCCGGGCGACCTGATCGGCACGACCATCGCGCCCGGCTCCCCCATCCTGGTCCAACTGCTCGGCGGAGAGCCGGTGTTCGTCGAGGACTCGGCGACCGACCCCCGGATGACGACGGCGGTACGGTCCCGGTTCGGGCCCTCGATGATGCTGCCGCTGCAGAGCGGCGGGAAGCTCATCGGCACCCTCGCCCTGCCCCGGCGCCGTGGCGGACCGCCGTACACGGCCGTGGAGCGGCTGCTGGCCTCGCAGTTCGCCTCCCAGGCCGCACTGGCCCTCGTCCTCGCCGACGCCCAGCACGACCGTGAGTGGCTCGCAGTCTTCGAGGACCGCGACCGGATCGCCCGCGACCTGCACGATCTCGTCGTGCAGCGGCTGTTCGCCACCGAGATGATGCTGGAGTCGACGCGCCGCCGGGCGGGCGCCGCCTCCGAGGAGTCCGCCCTGCTCGGCCGGGCCGTCGACGAACTCGACTCCACCATCCAGGAGGTCCGCACCACGATCTTCGCCCTCCAGCAGCCGCCGGCCGACGTCCCGGCCTCCTTCCGGGGCCGGGTACTGCGCGAGACCGGCGGCGCGGCGGCCCTCCTCGGCTTCCAGCCGTCCGTCCACTTCAGCGGGGCGGTGGACACCCTCGTCCCGGCCCCGGTGGCGGACCGGCTCCTGGCGGCCCTGCGGGGCGCACTGGCGGCGGCACACCGCCGGGCCGGGGTGTCGAGGGTCGACGTGGAGATCGCGGCGGCGGACGAGGTCTCGCTGCGCGTCACGGACGACGGTGAGGGCGGTACGACGGGCTCGTGGTCGTGGGCGCTGCCGGGGGCGTGACCGCGGGGTCACCGGTGCCCGCCACGGGCGGCGGGACGAGGTCGGCATCGCTTCCCCTTCGGCGGAGTTACGCACGAGTAGGCCCGCAGTGGGGAGAATGCTGAGGCTTGTGAGTCCGGAAGAACAGCCCCGTGCGGCAGGCTCTGCCGCGATGTGAGGAGGACGAAGGGTGAGCTCCCTCTTCCCGGCCCTGACCGCCCGGTCGGACCGACCCGCCGTGCGCTTCGGCGACCGTGCGCTGACGTACGACGGTCTCGCCTCGGCGGCCGGTGCGCTGGCCGCCCGGATCGACGGGGCGGGGCGGGTCGCCGTCTGGGCCACGCCGACCCTGGAGACCGCGGTCGCGGTGGTCGCCGCGCTGCTGGCCGGGGTGCCGGCCGTACCGCTCAATCCACGGACCGGGGAACGGGAGCTCGCGCACATCCTCGACGACAGCGCCCCCGCGCTGGTCCTCGCGGCGCCGGGCGACGTGCTCCCGGACGGTCTCGCCGGGCCGAAGCGGCTGGACGTGGACGTGACGGCGGTCGACCGCGCGCCGCTGCCGCCGGAGCCGGGCCCGGAGGAGCCGGCCCTGATCGTGTACACCTCGGGCACGACCGGCCCGCCCAAGGGCACGGTCCTGCCCCGCCGGGCCGTCGCCGCCTCGCTGGACGCTCTGGAGGAAGCCTGGGCGTGGACCGCGGACGACGTGCTGGTGCACGCGCTGCCGCTGTTCCATGTGCACGGCCTGATCCTCGGCGTCCTCGGGCCGCTGCGGCGCGGCGGAGCGGTGCGTCATCTGGGCCGGTTCACCACGGAGGGCGTGGCGCGGGAGCTCGGCGCGGGCGGCACGATGCTGTTCGGGGTGCCGACGATGTACCACCGCATCGCCGAGGCCCTCGCCGACGACGCCGGCCTGGCGGCGGCCCTGGCCGGGGCGCGGCTGCTGGTGTCGGGTTCGGCGGCGCTGCCGGTCCACGACCATGAGCGGATCGGCGCGGCGACCGGGCGGCGGGTGATCGAGCGGTACGGCATGACCGAGACGCTGATGAACACCTCCATCCGGGTGGACGGGGAGCCCCGCCCCGGTTCGGTGGGGCTGCCGTTGGCCGGGGTGGAGCTGCGGCTCGTGGAGGAGGACGGTTCGGTGATCGAGGCGTACGACGGGGAGACGGTCGGCGAGATCCAGGTGCGGGGGCCGAATCTGTTCTCCGGCTATCTGAACCGGCCGGAGGCGACGGCGGCGGCGTTCGACGGGGACTGGTTCCGTACGGGCGACATGGCGATCCGCGACCCGGACGGGTACGTACGGATCGTGGGCCGCAAGGCCACGGATCTGATCAAGAGCGGCGGGTACAAGATCGGCGCGGGCGAGATCGAGAACGCGCTCCTTGACCACCCCGGGGTACGGGAGGCCGCCGTGACCGGTGAGCCGGATCCGGATCTCGGTGAGCGGATCGTGGCCTGGGTGGTCGCGGCGGATCCGGCGGAGCCGCCGGCGGGGCAGGAGTTGGTGGACCATGTGTCGGGTCAGTTGGCGCCGCACAAGCGGCCGCGGGTGGTGCGGTTCCTCGAGTCGCTGCCCCGCAACGACATGGGCAAGGTCATGAAGAAGGCCCTCCATGGCTGAGCGGCTGAGCGCGCGGGAGGCGATCGCCCTCCTGACGGACGACTTCACGGACGACTTCACGGACGATGTGACGGGCGAGGTCACGGGCGGCCCGGCGGACGGGCCTCTTGGCTGGGAGGGGTACGACGCCTCGCACGCGCGGGCCGCCGCCCGCACCGGCGAGTCGGAGTCGGTCGTCCACGGCACGGCGGTGGTCGAGGGACAGCGGTGTGTGGTGGTGGCCTTCGAATTCGGCTTCCTGGGCGGGTCGTTGGGGCACCGCACGGGTGACCGGCTGGTCGCCGCGTACCGCAGGGCGAGGGAGTGCCGTCTTCCGCTGGTCTCGCTGGTCGCGACGGGCGGCAGCCGGATGCAGGAGGGCATGATCGCCCTGACCCAGCTCCAGCGCGTCGCCGCCGAGACGGTGGCGTTGCGGGAGGCCGCGGTCCCCCATGTGACGGTCCTGCGCGACCCCGCCACGGGCGGCGGCTGGGCCACGGTCGGCGCGGGCGCCGATGTCGTGCTGGCCCTGCCGTCGGCGCAGATCGGGTTCGCCGGTTCGCGGGTGCGCCCGCCGGACGCCGATCCGTCGGCGTACACGGCCGAGGGCCAGTGGGCGGCGGGCCATGTGGACGCGCTCGTCCCCGCGCCGGAGCTGCGGGCGGCAGTGGGCCGGTGGCTGCGGCTGCTGACGGGCGGCGGCCCCCGCCTCGCGGCGGCTCCCCTCCCCCCGCCGCCCGCGCTCGCCGAGGTGTCGGCCCCGGCCACCGGTTGGGAGGCCGTCGCGCTGGCCCGGGCGCCGGAGCGGCGTCGCGCGGGGGCGTATCTCGACGCGTACGTCGAGGGGCGGGCGGAGATCCGGGGGGACCGCTGTGGTGGGGTGGATCCCGGGATGCGGTGTGGGTTCGGGTGGTACGGGGGGCGGGTGGTGGCGTACGCCGCGCAGGGCGGGACGCCGACCCGGCCGGCGGGCTACCGCACCGCGGCGCGGCTGGTGCGGCTCGCGGACCGGCTCGGGATACCCGTCCTGACCCTCGTGGACACCCCGGGCGCGGCGAACGACGCCGAGGCGGAGCGGGCCGGGGCGGGACCGGCCATCGCGGAGACGTTCGCCGCGATCGCGGCGGCGAGGGTCCCGGTCACCTCGCTGCTGATCGGCGAGGGCGGGTCGGGCGGGGCGTTGGCGCTGGCCGCGGCGGGCAACACGTGGGCCACGCCGGACAGTTACTTCTCCGTGATCGCTCCCGAGCTGGCCGCGGCGATCCTCAAACGCCCGCCGGAACAGGCACCGGCCACCGCCGACCAGCTGCGGCTCCGCCCGCAGGATCTGGTGGAGCTGGGTGTGGTGCGCGGGATCGTGTCCCGGAGGGAGTAGGGGCCGGGCGATCCGCCGTGGCCGCCACTCGTCGTCGCCGCGGACGAGGCGCGGCCGCGGTGGCGGTACGCCGCCTGCGGTTGTGCCCGGGTCGCGTCCTGCTGCCCGGGGCTGCCGCCGCGCACAGGAGGTCCGGCCGCGCGAAGGCTGCCGGCTCCGCGTCCGCCGCGCAGACGCACACCTACCCCCGGGCGGACACGCGTTGCCCCTCCTCGGCCCCGTCGGGCCCGGCGACGGCCGCGGTGAGCGCCTGCGCCGCCCGGAGCGTGCCGCCCCGGGTGAACGCCGCCGCGTAGGCCGTCTCGCCCAGGGCGTCGCGGGCCCGGGCCTGGGCACGGTCCACGTCGGCGCGTTCGGCCGGGGGCAGCGGGGCGCCTGTCGCGGTGCGCAGGGCGTTCGCCGTGCCCAGCAGGAGGGCGGTGCGGGCGGGGGAGGTGGCGGCGTGGGCGCAGGCGAGGCCTTCCAGGGCGAGGGCGACGGCTCGGGGGTCGCCGGTGGCGGTGGCGGTTTCGTAGCCCTGCGTGTGGAGGGTGAGCGCGCCGGGCAGGTCGCCGCGGAGCTCGGCGACGAAGCCGAGTTCGGCCAGGATCAGTGCGTTGGCGCCGTCGAGGCCTACGCGGCGGTGCCAGTCGAGGACGGCCCGCAGATGTGTTTCGGCCTCCGCGAGGGCTCCTTCGCGCCGTGCGCCGAGGCCGAGTCCGAGTACGGCGTTGATCTCGCCCGCGCGGAAGCCGAGTTCGGCGGCGCGTTCGCGGGAGCGTTGGTGGTACGTGCGGCCTGCGGCGAGGTCTCCGGTGAGCAGGGCGGTGCGGCCGAGGCCGGAGAGGAGGTCGGCGGCCTGGGTGGAGAGGCCGAAGGCCTGGGCGGTCTCCAGGGCGGCCCGTTGGAGCCGTGCGGCGCGGGGGTAGTCGCCGTGGATCTCGGCGACGGAGGCCAGGGGGTAGACGGACCACAGTCCGCTGCACGCGTCGCCCAGTTCGGCGAAGAGTTCGGCGCTGCGGGCCGCGTCGGCCTCGGCGCCCGTCAGATCGCCGGTGAGGAGGCGCTGGATGCCGCGGTCGGCGAGGGCCGCCGCCTCGCCCCAGCGGTCGCCCTGGGCGCGGAAGCCGTCGAGGGCGAGTGCGGTCAGCTCCTCACCTTCGGTGAGGTCGCCGGTGCCGCAGAGGGCGTGGGCGAGGAACCAGCGGGCCCAGGTCCTGCCTTCCTCGTCGTCGTGGGGGTAGGCGGCGAGCGCGTCCTGGATCCGTCGGGTGCGGTCGGTGCCGTCGCCGGTCATGACGGTGAGGCCGATGTGCCAGGCGCCGACGCGGGGCCGTAGGGCGCTGGGGCCGGGCAGGGCGAGCGCGGCGGCGGCGGAGCGTCGGGCTTCGCCGAGGCGGCCGCGCAGGATCCAGTACCAGGCGAGCGCGTCCACGAGCCGTAGTGCCTGTTCGTGGTCGCCGCGTTCCAGGGCGCCGTCGAGGGCGAGGCGCAGGTTGGCGCTTTCGGTGTCGAGCCGGGTGAGCCAGGTGCGCTGGCCGGCGCCGCGCAGTTCGGGTTCGGCGCGTTCGGCGAGGGCGAGGTGGTGGGCGAGGTGCCGGGCCCGTACGGCGTCGGTCTCGCCCGCGTCCCGCAGCCGTTCGGCGCAGTACGCGGCGACGGATTCGAGGAGCCGGTAGCGGGGCCCGGCGGGCCCGTCCACGGCGACGACCAGGGAGCGGTCGACGAGCCGTACGAGCAGACCGAGGACGTCCTCGGGGGCGACGTCGGCTCCGGCGCAGACCTCTTCGGCCGCTTCCAGGGTGCAGCCTTCGGCGTGGACGGCGAGGCGGCGGAGCGCGGCCCGCTCGGGGTCGCCGAGCAGCTCCCAGCTCCAGTCGATCACGGCACGGAGGGTCTGCTGGCGGGCAGGTGCGCCGCGCTGTCCGGCGCTGAGCAGCCGGAAGCGGTCGTCGAGCCGTTCCAGGAGCTGGTGTGCGCCGAGGGCGCGTACGCGGGTCGCGGCCAGTTCGAGGGCGAGGGGGATGCCGTCGAGGCGGCGGCAGATTCCTTCCACGGCCGGTCGGTTGTCGCCGTCGAGTGTGAAGCCGGGGGCGGCGGCCGTGGCGCGGCGGGTGAAGAGGGCGACGGCGCCTTCGCCGGAGAGTGGGGGTACGGCCCACAGGGTCTCTCCGGCGAGGGCGAGGGGTTCTTGGCTGGTGGTGAGGACGACGAGGCCGGGCGCGGTCCGCAGGAGCAGTTCGGTGAGGGCGGCGGCTTCGTCGACGACGTGCTCGCAGTTGTCGAGGACGAGGAGGGTGCGCCGGTCGCGCAGGACGTCGGCGAGGTGGCGGGCGGCGTCGGGCGGTCCTTCGGGGTGTACGCCCCAGACGCCGTCGTCGCGCAGGTGGAGTGCGGCGGCCACGACCTCGGCCAGTTCGCCGCCGGTTCCGGCCAGTTCGACGAGCCAGACGCCGTCGGGGAAGGCAGCGTGCAGCCGTCCGGCGGCTTCGACGGCGAGGCGGGTTTTGCCGACACCGCCGGGGCCGGTGAGGGTGACGAGGCGCCGGGTGCCGAGGAGGGTGAGGAGTTCGGCGACGGCGTCGTCGCGGCCGACGATCTCGCTGAGTGGGGTGGTGAGGTTGGTGCGCGGGGGTGTCGGGGGCTCGTCGGGCGCCGGGTGGGCCGGGGGCAGTTCCTGGCGCAGGAGGGCGCTGTGGAGGGCGGCGAGTTCGGGGCTGGGGTCGAGGCCGAGTTCGTCGGCGAGGCGGGCGCGCAGGTCTTCGTATCCGGCGAGTGCCTCGTGCTGGCGGCCGGAGCGGTAGAGGGCGCGCAGCTGGATGGAGCGGAGCCGTTCGCGCAGGGGGTGGAGGGCGACGAGCTCGGCCAGTTCGCCGGCGAGCTGGGCGTGTTCGCCGGCGTCGAGACGGGCTTCGGCCTGTTCTTCGCGGACGGCGAGCCGGTCTTCTTCGAGCCGGGTCGCGGCGGCCCGGGCGAAGGGCTGCTCGGCGACGTCGGCGAAGGCGGGGCCACGCCACAGCTCCAGTGCCTGGGTGAACAGCTCGGCGCGGACGCGGGGTTGGGGTGCGCGGCGGGCCTGTTCGGCGAGTGCGGCGAAGCGGTGGGCGTCCAGGGCGCCGTCGGGTACGTCGAGGAGGTAGCCGGGGGCGCGGGAGAGGACGAGGTCACGTCCGCCGGGTTCGGCGTCGGCGAGGACGCGGCGCAGCTGGGACACCTTGGCCTGGAGGGCGCGCTGGGGGTTGCCCGGGGGTTCGTCGCCCCAGAGGTCGTCGATGAGGTGGTGGGTGGCGACGGGCCGGCCGGCCCGGGCGAGCAGGGACGCCAGCAGGATACGGACCTTCAGTTCCGGGACCCGGACGTCGCGCCCGTCGTCGGTCCGTACGGACGTCTCCCCCAGCACCCCGAATCGCATGGGCTCACGGTATCCCGTCGCCTTCCGCCGCCTCGTACGCGCCGTCACCCAGCCCCGAACAGGCCCCGGGCAGGCCCCGAACAGCACCCGAACCAGACACGAGCCGGACCCGAACACCCGCGGCGGATGGTCTTCCCGACACCCCGACGCACCACCACCAAGGGAGAACGTAATGGGACAGCTCAACGGCAAGACGGCCCTGGTCACCGGCGCCAGCCGCGGTATCGGCCGGGCGATCGCCCTGCGACTGGCCGCCGACGGCGCCCGGGTCGCCGTCCACTACGCCGGAAACGAGGCGGCGGCGAAGGAGACGGTCGCCCTGATCGAGGCGGCCGGCGGCAGCGCCTTCGCGCTGCGGACCGAACTGGGCGTCCCCGGCGACGCCGAGGCGCTGTGGAAGGCCTTCGACGCCCACGCGGACGGGGTCGACATCCTGGTCAACAACGCGGGCATCGCGGGCCCGGGCCTGATCCACGAGGTGACGGAGGCCGAGTACGACCGGGTCTTCGCGGTCAACGCCAAGGCGCCGTTCTTCATCATCCAGCACGGTCTGGACCGGCTGCGGGACGGCGGACGGATCATCAACATCTCGTCCGGGGTCACGAAGGTCGCCTTCCCCGGCATGACGTCGTACGCCGCCTCCAAGGGCGCGGTGGAGGTGCTGACGCTGACCCTGGCGCAGACGCTGGGCGCCCGGGGCATCACGGTCAACGCGGTCTCGCCCGGCACGATCGAGACCGACATCCACCCGTGGATGGCCGATCCGGCCGCCAAGGCGCACGCCGCGGCGTTCTCGGTCTTCAACCGGGTCGGGCAGCCGGACGACGTCGCCGACGTGGTCGGCTTCCTCGCCTCGGACGACGCGCGCTGGGTGACCGGCCAGAACGTCGACGTCAGCGGCGGCTCCGGCCTGGGTCTGTGAGAGGGACGACACGATGACCACCCACACGCTGCTGGTCGTGGCCCACCCGCGCCCCGACTCGCTCACCGCGCAGGTCGCCGATCACCTCCACGCCCGGATGAAGGCCGAGGGCGGCACCGTCGACGTCCTCGACCTGTACGCGGAGGGGTTCGACCCGCGGCTCACCCCGGTCGACGAACCGGACTGGGAGGACCGCGAGAAGCACTACTCCCCCGAGGTCCACGCCCACATGGACCGGATCCTCGCCGCCGACGACATCGTGGTCGTCTTCCCGGTGTGGTGGTGGTCCCCGCCGGCGATCCTCAAGGGCTGGATCGACCGGGTGTGGAACTACGGCTTCGCCTACGGCCGCAGCAGGCCCCGGCTGGCGGGCCGCCGGATGCGCTGGCTGGGCCTGGCGGGCGGCACCGCCGAGTCGATCGAGGAGCTGGGCCTGGCCGGTACGGCCGAGCGCACGCTGCGGGCGATCTCGCAGTTCTGCGGCATCGAGGACGTGTCGGCCCGACTGCTGCACGGCACCGAACTCTCCGGTGTCCCCCATGACCTGCGTCCCGCCCGGGTGCGGGAGATCCTTTCGGCGGCCGAGGAGGCGCTGACGCCATGACGCTCACCAAAACATCTCCCGAGACACCGCCCGCGGCGCCTGCGCGGGCCGGTGCCCGGCAGTGGCTGGGCCTGGCGGTCCTGCTGCTGCCTGTGACCCTGATGACCGCCGACCTGGGGGTGCTGTGGCTGGCCACCCCCTATCTCGCGGCCGATCTGCGGCCCACCAGCGCCCAGTTGCTGTGGACCACCGACATCTACGGCTTCCTCACCGCCGGCACGCTCGTGATCATGGGGACGCTCGGCGACCGGCTGGGCCGCCGCAAGCTGCTGATGGCGGGTTCGGCCGGGTTCGTCGCCGCCTCGCTGCTCGCCGCGTACGCCCCGGGTCCGGAGGTGCTGATCGCGGCCCGTGCCCTGCTCGGTGTCGCCGGGGCCGCCGTTCTGCCCTCCACCCTGGCGCTGATCAGCCAGCTGTTCGCCGATCCCCGGCAGCGGGCCACCGCCCTCGCCATGTGGGTGACCGCCCTGTCGGTGGGGCTGGCGATCGGCCCGGTGATCGGCGGGGCGCTGCTGGCGGTGTGGTGGTGGGGGTCGGTGTTCCTGATCGGGGTGCCGATCATGCTGCTCGCTCTGGTCACGGCCCCGGCGCTGCTGCCCGAGTACCGCGATCCGGCGGCCGGGCGGCTGGATGTGGCGAGCGTGGCGCTGTTCCTGCTGGCCGTCCTGCCGGTGGTGTACGGGATCAAGTCGCTGGCCTCGCACGGGCCGGGCGCGTCGGCGGGGATCGCCTTCGGGCTTGGCGCGCTCTTCGCGGTCGCCTTCGCCCGTCGCCAGAACCGGCTCGCGACCCCGCTGCTGGATCTGCGGCTCTTCCGTGACCGGACCTTCACCGGGGCGCTGCTGGCGCTGCTGCTGGGGATGACCGCGCTCAACGGTGTGGAGTATCTGGTGCCGCAGTACCTCCAGGGGGTGGCCGGGCAGTCGCCGCTCGAGGCCGGGCTGTGGCTGCTGCCGGGGGCGGCGGGGCTGGTCGCCGGCTCCCAGCTGACGCCGGTCCTCGCCCGGCGGATCCGGCCGGCGTACGTGCTGGTCGGCGGGCTGCTCATGTCGCTTGCCGGGTACGCGGCGCTGGCCCTGGGCGAGGGGGTGGTCGTCGCCTCCTCCGGTCTGGCCGTGATCATGTTCGGGGTGGCTCCGATCAGCGTCCTGGGCACGGCCCTGGCGGTCGGCGCGGCGCCGGCGCGGAAGGCGGGCGCGGCGGCGGCGACCGGGCAGACGGCGTACGACCTGGGCCTTGCCCTGGGGATCGCGGTGACCGGCAGTGTCGCGGTCGCCGTCTACCGGGGCCGGATGCCGGGGGACGCCCCGGCGGGGGCGCGGGACACGCTGGGGGCCGCGGTGTCGGCCGGTGACGCGGGTCTCGCGGCGGTGGCGCGGGAGGCGTTCACGGCCGGACTTCAGTCGGCGGCCGCGCTGAGCGCGGGGTTCGCGCTGGTGACGGCGGTTCTGGTGGCCGTCCTGCTGCGCCGGGTCCCGAAGATCACCTCCGCGTCCCACTGACCGCACGGCCCACGCGGACGACACGGCTGCGCCCCTCCTCCGGGAGGGGCGCTGTGTCGTTCCATCCGGGTCATGCCGTCCCGGTCATTGCGTCGTGCGGGTGCCTTCGAGGAGGTCCGGGTCGACGGCGTCGAGCCGGGCGGAGAGGGCGGTGAGCTGTTCGCGCAGGTCGCGGATCTCCTCCAGGGAGAGCCCGGTGGCCAGCGCAATCCGACGCGGTACGCCGAGCGCCCGCTCGCGCAGGTCCGTTCCGGCGTCGGTGGCGCGGGCGGTGACCGAGCGCTCGTCCTCGGCGCTGCGGCGCCGCTCGACGTATCCGGCCGCTTCCAGCCGTTTGAGGAGCGGGGAGAGGGTGCCGGAGTCGAGCCGCAGGTGCTCGCCGATCTTCTTGACCGGCAGTTCGCCGTGTTCCCAGAGCACCAGCATCACCAGGTACTGCGGATAGGTGAGGCCCAGCTCCTTGAGCGCGCCGCGGTAGACGCCGTTGAAGGCGCGGGTGGCGGCGTGCAGGGAGAAGCAGATCTGGTGGTCGAGACGGAGGAAGTCCTCGTCCCGCACGGTGCCGAGCGTGGTCTTCATGGCTCCAGACTACGTCACATCCGCGCGATTGAGTTGTGCACAACTGAATCGTGCGCTATCAATGAAGTACCGCAAGGACGAGAGGACAGGACCCCACATGAACGCGCTGTACACCGCCGTCGCCACCGCCAACGGCCGCGAGGGCCGCGCCGTCAGCTCCGACGGCCACATCGACCTCCCGCTGGCCCACCCCCAGGCCCTGGGCGGCAACGGCCAGGGCACCAACCCCGAGCAGCTCTTCGCCGCCGGCTACGCCGCCTGCTTCGCCAGCGCGATGGGCGTGATCGCCCGCCAGGAGAAGATCGACATCACGGACGTCTCGGTGACCGCCGAGGTCAGCATCGGCAAGGACACCGACGGCGGCTTCGGCCTCGCGGTCGTGATGCGCGCCGAGTTCCCGGACCACCTCCAGGGCGAGCCCGGCCGCGAGCTGCTGGAGAAGACCCACGCGTTCTGCCCGTACTCCAAGGCCACCCGCGGCAACATCGCGGTGGACCTCGTCATCGAGTAATGCCGCCCCCGCCGGAATTCAGAATTCCGACGGATCGAGGCGCTTTCCGCCCCGGAGGCTCTCCTCCGGACGGGCGGACACGGAAATGCCCCCGGCGTGTCGTACGTGGCGTACGTCACTCCGGGGGCATCCTGGTCGCGTCAGGCGGAAACCTTCCTGCATGCACGACACGCGGTGGGGCGGGTGGGACTCGAACCCACGGCCGACGGATTATGAGTCCGCTGCTCTAACCGGCTGAGCTACCGCCCCTTGTACGGCGTGGCGCGTACATGTGTGCGCGCCGTCTGCCGCAGCATAGCCGCTCATACGATCTCCTGCTCCGGATGGTGGCAACGCACGACCAAGATGACCGCACCAAGCGCCCTGTGGTTCCCGGACACAAGAAAGAGGACCCCTAAGGGTCCTCTTTTCTTTCCGCTCCCCCGGCTGGACTCGAACCAGCAACCCTCCGGTTAACAGCCGAATGCTCTGCCAATTGAGCTACAGGGGATCGCGCTCCCCCGACTGGACTCGAACCAGTAACCTGCCGGTTAACAGCCGGCTGCTCTGCCAATTGAGCTACAGGGGATTGCTGCGTTGCATCGAACGTACCCACCTCGGGTGTCCCGGGCGGCGCTCGCTCGCTGCGACACATACATTAGCGCAAGCAGGGGGGTGCTCCGCCAATCGGTATCGCCGAGGGCGAGAGGCCGGGTGATCACGGGCCCCGCCGGGTAGGCGGCCTGCACCTGCACCGACACCAGGGAAGGGTGGCTGCCATGCGGTACAAGCTCACATTCGTCGTCGGACTGGCCCTCGGGTACGTCATCGGCACCCGGGCCGGCCGCGAGCGTTACGAGCAGTTGAAGAAGTCCGCGCGCGAGTTCTCCCAGAACCCCGCCGTACGCAACGCCGCCGAGTCGGCCGCGCAGACCGGCCGGGAGGTCGCGGGCAAGGCCTTCCACGCCGTGAGCGAGAAGGTGCCCGGCTCCGTCTCCGAGCGGGTCCGGTCCCTGCGCGAGCGCGGCCAGGGCGACGTCGACGACGACTGGGGTACGAGCAACACCTGATGCCCCGGACGGCCCAGGAGTGCGGCAGAATCTTCACCCATGGGGATAGTCGCCGGGTTGGACAGTTCGTCGGAGTTCACACGCATCGTCGTCTGTGACGCAGACACGGGTGCCGTGCTGCGGCAGGGCTATGCCCCGCACCCCGTCGAGGCCAAGGCCACCGACGTCGATCCGCAGGCCTGGCTGCTGTCGCTGGGCGAGGCCGCCACCGGCGGGCTGCTCGAGGGCGTGCAGGCCATCGGTGTCTCCGCCCAGCAGCACGGACTCGTCCCGCTGGACGCGCAGGGCTCGCTGGTGCGGCCCGCGCTGGTCGGCAACGACAAGCGGGCCCAGGTCGCCGCGGCCGATCTCATCGAGGCCTTCGGAGGCCGGCAGGCGTGGGCCGAGGCCGTGGGGTGTGTGCCGCAGGCCTCGCAGACGGTGGCGAAGCTGCGCTGGCTGGCCCGGACCGAGCCCGAGGCGGCCCAGCGCATCGCCCTGCTGATGCAGCCGCACGACTGGCTGGTGTGGCAGCTGCTCGGCCGTCCGCTGCGCCGGACCACCGACCGCGGCGCGGCCTCGGCGACCGGCTACTGGTCGGCGGCCACCGGCGCCTACCGTCCCGACCTCGTCGAACTGGCTCTCGGCCATCAGGCGATGCTCCCCGAGGTGCTCGGCCCCGCCGAGGCCGCCGGCACCACCCCCGAGGGGCTGCTGATCTCCGCCGGCACCGGCGAGACCATGGCCGCCGCGTTCGGCCTCGGTCTGGGCGCCGGTGACGCGGTCGTCTCGCTGGGCGCGTCCGGCTCGGTCATGGCCGTGCACCACGGGGCGCTGGTCGACCCGCAGGGCATGATCACCTCGTTCGCGGACGCGACCGGGATGCACCTGCCCGTCGTCCACACCTCCAACGCCGTACGGGCGCTGCGCGGCACCGCCGAGATGCTCGGCACCGAGGACCTCGCCGAGCTGTCGGCGCTGGCCCTGAAGTCCACGCCGGGCGCGTCCGGTCTGGTGCTGCTGCCCTATCTGGAGGGTGAGCGAACGCCGCAGCTGCCGCACACCGCGGGCACCTTGAGCGGGCTGCGCCGGGAGTCGATGAAGCCGGAGCATCTGGCGCGGGCCGCGTTCGAGGGCATGCTGTGCTCGCTCGCCGACGCGATGGACGTGCTGCGCGGGCGTGGGGTGGAGGTGCGCCGGGTGTTCCTGCTGGGCGCGGCCGCCGAGCTGCCGGCCGTGCAGGCCATCGCCCCGGCGGTGTTCGCGGCGCAGGTCGTCGTCCCCCAGCCGGCCGACTACGCGGCGCTCGGCGCGGCCCGCCAGGCGGCCTGGGCGCTGGGTGTCTCGCAGGGGAAGCTGTCGCCGCAGGCCCCGCCGGCCTGGCAGGGCGCGGCGGCCCAGATCTTCGAGCCGGGTGAGGAACTGGCGGTGGGTCAGGCGGTGCGCCAGCAGTACATCGCCACGCGCGACCAGGTGCACCCCGGGGCATTCGGGGGCTGAGCCGGGGGGCCGGTCGGGCCGGGAAATCGGGTCGTAACGTTCCAGGGGCTCGGGCGATAGTAGGACCCGTGCTCATACGACTCCTCCGAACGCACTTGCGCCCGTACCGAAAACCCATCGCGCTGCTGGTGGCGCTCCAGTTCCTGCAGACCTGCGCCAGCCTCTACCTGCCGACCCTGAACGCGGACATCATCGACAAGGGTGTCGTGCGGGGTGACACCGGTTACATCCTGCGCTTCGGCGCGCTCATGATCGCGGTCTCCGTGGTCCAGGTCGTCTGCAACATCGGGGCGGTCTACTACGGGGCGCGGACCGCCTCGGCGCTCGGCCGGGACGTGCGCGCCGCCGTGTTCGAGCGGGTGCAGTCCTTCTCGGCGCGGGAGGTCGGCCAGTTCGGTGCCCCCTCGCTGATCACCCGTACCACCAATGACGTCCAGCAGGTCCAGATGCTGGTGCTGATGGCGTTCACGCTGATGGTGTCGGCGCCGATCATGTGTGTGGGCGGCATCGTGATGGCGCTCGGCCAGGACGTGCCGCTGTCGGCGGTGCTGCTGGCCGTCGTGCCCGTCCTCGGTGTCTGCGTCAGCCTCATCGTGGCGCGGATGCGGCCGCTGTTCCGCACGATGCAGGACCGGCTCGACACGGTGAACCGGGTGCTGCGCGAGCAGATCACCGGCAACCGTGTCATCCGGGCCTTCGTGAAGGACGCGTACGAGACCGAGCGGTTCGGGCGGGCCAACACCGGTCTGACCGATGTGTCGATGGCGACCGGACGGCTGATGGCGCTGATGTTCCCGACCGTGATGACGGTCGTGAACATCTCCAGCGTCGCGGTGGTCTGGTTCGGAGCGCACCGCATCGACAGCGGCGCGATGGAGATCGGCGCGCTGACCGCCTTCCTCGCCTATCTGATGCAGATCGTGATGGCCGTGATGATGGCCACCTTCATGTTCATGATGGTGCCGCGCGCCGAGGTGTGCGCCGAGCGCATCGAGGAGGTCCTCGGCACGGAGACGAGCGTGCTGCCGCCGCTCGCGCCGGTGACCGAGCTGCGGCGCACCGGCCATCTGGAGGTGCGGGGCGCGGGGTTCCGCTATCCAGGTGCCGAGGAGCCGGTGCTGCGGAACGTGGACCTGGTCGCCCGGCCCGGCGAGACCACGGCGATCATCGGGTCGACGGGCAGCGGCAAGTCGACCCTGCTGGGTCTGGTGCCGCGGCTGTTCGACGCGACCGACGGCGAGGTGCTCGTCGACGGCGTGGACGTACGGGACCTGGAGCCGGCGCTGATGGCGCGTACGGTCGGGCTCGTCCCGCAGAAGCCGTACCTCTTCTCCGGGACGGTGGCGACGAACCTGCGCTACGGGAAGCCGGACGCGTCCGACGAGGAGCTGTGGCACGCGCTGGAGGTGGCCCAGGCGGCCGACTTCGTACGCGGTCTGGAGCACGGTCTCGACGCGCCGATCGCGCAGGGCGGCACGAACGTCTCCGGCGGGCAGCGGCAGCGTCTGGCGATCGCGCGGACGCTGGTGCAGCGCCCGGAGATCTATCTCTTCGACGACTCGTTCTCGGCGCTGGACTACACGACCGACGCGCTGCTGCGCACGGCGCTGGCGCGGGAGACCGCCGAGTCGACGGTGGTGATCGTGGCCCAGCGGGTGTCGACGATCCGTGACGCCGACCGGATCGTGGTCCTCGACGAGGGCCGGGTCGTCGGCACCGGGCGCCATCACGAGCTGATGGCGGGCAACGGGACGTACCGGGAGATCGTGCTCTCCCAGCTCACCGAGGCGGAGGCAGCCTGATGGCCGGTCCTGGCGGACGCATGATGATGGGCCAGTCCGGTGAGCGGTCCATGGACTTCAAGGGCTCGGGCAAGCGGCTGCTGCGGCAGCTGGCCCCCGAGAAGACCGCGCTGTGGGTGATGCTCGCGGCCGGTGTGCTGAGTGTGGCGGCGTCGGTCGTCGGGCCAAAGATCCTCGGCCGGGCGACCGACCTGGTCTTCGCGGGGGTCGTGGGGCGGGAGATGCCCGACGGCTCGACGAAGGCGCAGGCGATCGAGGCGCTGCGGGCCAAGGGCGACGACGGGCTCGCCGACATGCTGTCCGGGGTGGATTTCGTGCCCGGGCAGGGCATCGACTTCACCGCGGTCGGCGAGGTGCTGCTGTGGGTGACGCTGATCTATGTGGCGGCCGGGCTGCTGATGCTGGTGTCGACCCGGATGTCGATCAAGGTGATCAACCGGACCGTGCACCGGATGCGCGAGGACGTGCAGGCGAAGCTGGCGCGGCTGCCGCTGTCGTACTTCGACCGGGCCAAGCGCGGTGAGGTGCTGAGCCGGGCGACCAACGACATCGACAACATCTCGCAGACCATGCAGCAGTCGATGGGCCAGCTGATCAACTCGCTGCTCACGATCGTGGGTGTGCTGGCGATGATGTTCTGGATCTCGCCGCTGCTCGCGCTGGTGGCGCTGGTGACGGTGCCGCTGTCGGTGGTCGTCGCCACCCGGATCGGCAAGCGGTCGCAGCCGCACTTCGTCCAGCAGTGGAAGTCCACGGGCACGCTGAACGCGCATGTGGAGGAGATGTACACCGGCCATGGGCTGGTGAAGGTCTTCGGCCGGCAGGAGGAGTCCGCGGCGGACTTCCGGGAGCAGAACGAGGCGCTGTACGAGGCCGGGTTCCGGGCGCAGTTCAACAGCGGGCTGATGCAGCCGGTGATGTTCTTCATCTCGAACCTGAACTATGTGCTGGTGGCCGTGGTGGGCGGGCTGCGGGTGGCGTCCGGGACGCTGTCCATCGGTGACGTCCAGGCGTTCATCATGTACTCGCGGCAGTTCTCGATGCCGCTGACGCAGGTCGCGTCGATGGCGAACCTGGTGCAGTCGGGGGTGGCGTCCGCGGAGCGGATCTTCGAGCTGCTCGACGCCGACGAGCAGGAGCCGGACGCGGCGGAGTCCGGGATGCCTGAGCGTCCGCAGGGCCGGGTCGCGCTGGAGAAGGTGTCGTTCCGCTACGAGCCGGACAAGCCGCTGATCGAGGATCTGTCGCTGGCGGTGGAGCCGGGGCAGACGGTCGCGATCGTCGGACCGACGGGCGCGGGCAAGACGACGCTGGTCAATCTGCTGATGCGGTTCTACGAGGTCACCGGCGGGCGGATCACGCTCGACGGCGTCGACGTGTCACGGATGTCGCGCGAGGACCTACGGGCCGGGATCGGCATGGTCCTCCAGGACACCTGGCTCTTCGGCGGCACCATCGCCGAGAACATCGCGTACGGCACATCGCGGGAGGTGTCCCGCGAGGAGATCGAGGCGGCGGCGCGGGCGGCCCACGCGGACCGGTTCATCCGCACTCTGCCGGACGGCTACGACACGGTCCTCGACGACGAGGGGGCGGGGGTGAGCGCGGGCGAGAAGCAGCTGATCACGATCGCCCGGGCGTTCCTGTCGGACCCGGTGATCCTGGTCCTGGACGAGGCGACGAGCTCGGTGGACACCCGTACGGAGGTCCTGATCCAGAAGGCGATGGCGCGCCTCGCCCATGGCCGTACGTCCTTCGTGATCGCGCACCGGCTCTCCACGATCCGGGACGCGGATGTGATCCTGGTGATGGAGAACGGTTCGATCGTCGAACAGGGCACGCACGACGAGCTGTTGGCGTCGGACGGGGCCTACGCCCGCCTGTACGCCGCCCAGTTCGCGCAGGCGGTCGCCGAGGTCGACTGACCAGCACAAACGGAATGATCCACTCGCCGTGACCCATGCCGCATCATGAGCGGCATGGGTCAATCGGTGAAGAACATGGGTCATTGGGTGCCGTCGGTCGCCCTCCGGGTGCGTATACCGGCGGCGGAGACGGCCGTGCTGCTCCTCGACGGGTCCGGACGGGTCCGCGGGGACGCGGATCTGGTCTTCGAGGGCCAGCCCTCACACCCGTCGGGGGCGGTACGGCTCGGCCCGTCGGATCTCGGCCTCGATCTGAACAAGGTCGAGCCCGCCGTCGAGCGGATCGTGGTCGCCGGGTGGAGCCGGCACGGCGGCTTCGGAGAGCCCCCGGTGCTCGACGCGGTGGCACCGGACGGTTCGGCCCTCCTCTCGTACGCGCCGACGGAAGCGCCGGACGTGCCCGCCCTCGCCCTCGGTGTCTTCTACCGGGAGGCGGGCGGCTGGAAGTTCGACGGTCTCGGGGAGGGGTACGGCGCCGGGCTCGCGGGCCTCGTCACGGCGTACGGGGTCGAGGTCACCGAGGACGAGCGGGTGCCGGTCCTCGCGGGGCCGGTGCGGCTGACCGGCGTGGTGAAGGTCCCGGGACAGACACCGGGCCCCGGCGGGTACATGCCGGGGCTCTTCCCGCCGCCGGAACGGCCGTACCACCTGGTCGACGGCTGGGAGTTCGGCGAGGTCTTCGAGCCCTTCACCGCCGAGGGCCACGGCCACCAGGTGGTCACCGTCGACCCCTCGACGCCGGGTCCCGTCCTCGTCGAGCTGGCGCACGAGGGAGAGGGATACGTCTCCGTCTATCCGCTCAACAAGAAGAACAAGGACGAGGACTTCCTCTTCGCCTCCGCGCTGCCCGACTTCCAGGGCAGCAAGATCCTCGAGGCCCCGCGCGACCGTCCGCTGCGCTTCCGGATCACCGCCACGGGCCGGTGGGTGCTGCGGGTGAAGCCGGTCGCGGCGGCCCGCCGCATCGAGGACGTACTGCACGGCTACGGCCCCGAGGCGCTCCTGTACACCGGCGCGGAAGCCGACATGCGGATCGACTTCTTCGGCACGACGGAGATCGAGGGCGGCTACGTCAGCCTCTACACGTACGAGGTGAAGGGCCGCACGAGCGTGCCGAGCCACGACCGGCTGCTGCTCACCAACAACGGAAGGATGCGGCGGTCGGCTCCGCTCTCGGCGGGCCCGCTGGTGCTGCGCTACTTCGCGGCGGGCCCGTGGACGCTGACCGTCGGGGACGTCGACTAGTCCAGGTAGCCGCGCAGCTGGTCGGCGAAGGTGTGGTCCCGCAGTTTGTTGAGGGTCTTGGACTCGATCTGGCGGATGCGTTCGCGTGTGACGCCGAAGAGCCGGCCGATCTCCTCCAGGGTGCGGGGCCTGCCGTCGTCGAGGCCGTAGCGGAGCTGGACGACTTTGCGTTCGCGTTCGCCGAGGGTGGAGAGCACCGCCTCCAGGTGTTGGCGCAGGAGCAGGAAGGCCGCTGTTTCGACGGGGGACGCCGCGTCGCCGTCCTCGATGAGGTCGCCGAGGGCGACGTCGTCCTCCTCGCCGACGGGGGCGTGGAGCGAGACCGGTTCCTGGGCGAGGCGCAGGACTTCGCCGACGCGTTCGGGCGACAGGTCGAGGTGGGCGGCGACCTCTTCGGCGGTGGGTTCGTAGCCGCGCTCCTGGAGCATGCGGCGCTGGACGCGGACGACCCGGTTGATGAGTTCGACGACGTGGACCGGCACCCGGATCGTGCGGGCCTGGTCGGCCAGGGCCCGGGACATGGCCTGGCGGATCCACCAGGTCGCGTACGTGGAGAACTTGTAGCCGCGGGCGTAGTCGAACTTCTCGACCGCTCTGATCAGGCCCAGGTTTCCTTCCTGGACGAGGTCGAGCATGGTCAGTCCGCGGCCCACGTACCGTTTGGCGACCGAGACGACCAGCCGCAGGTTGGCCTCGATCAGGCGGCGCTTGGCCATCCGGCCCATGACGACCAACCGGTCCAGGTCCAGGGCGAGTTGGGAGTCGAGGCTCGGGGTGGAGAGCAGCTTCTCCTCGGCGAACAGGCCGGCTTCGACCCGGCGTGCCAGCTCGACCTCCTCGGCCGCGGTGAGCAGCGGGATACGCCCTATCTCGCGCAGGTACTGCCGGAAGAGGTCGGAGGAGGGGCCGGTGGAGTCGGGGCGGACGGCGCGCGGCTCGGGCGGTTCGGGTGGCTCCGGGGCCTCGGCGACATCCTCGGCGATGTCTTCAGGGGCCTCGGGGGCCTGCGGGGTGTCCTCGGCGGGATCCGGGAACGCGTCGGGGACGGCTTCCGGGTGGTGCGGGGCCAGGCTCTGCGCCGGGACCAGGGTGTCCGGTTCGGTGTCGGTCAGGGTCTGGGTCTGCACGGGGGCGACCTCCAGGGTGATCGCTGCCGGGTCGGGGGCGTACGGCAGCGGGACGGCGGCGGCCGGGCCGCCGGGATCCGTCCCGTACACGTTGAGCGGAACCGCGGGGGTGCGCTCCGAGGACTCAGGCACCGCCCCTTAGTGTGGGGTACGACTCATCATCGCCACGAGGGGCGTGCGGTGACTTTTTGAGTCCGGCGGGTGACGGAACGTCAGAGGGCCGCCGCGCCATGGTTCTTGAGGGCCTCGCCGTACTGCGTGAGCACCCACAGCTCGTTCTGGACGGCGGCCAGCTGCTGCGGATCGCCGTGCTGGCCGAGCCGGGCCAGGGTGCCGTTGATGTCCCGCAGGCGCCGCTCGACGGCGCGCCTGCGGACCCAGACCAGCTGCTCCCCCGCGTAGGTCTCGTCCACCACGCGCGCGTGGATGGCTTCGACGGCCAGTTCGGTGACGAGGGCGCGGACGGTGTCGTTGGGGGCGGATTCCAGGACGGCGGTGAGGTAGTCGGAGGGCGCGTCGGTGGCGCCCCCGGCGTCCTGGATGCACTGGCGGACGGCGGCGTAGGGCGGGGCGGTGAACTCGTCGATGCCGTACGCGTCGAAGGCCGGGGAGACCAGCTCGGGGCGCTGGAGGGCGAGTTTGAGCAGCTCGCGTTCGGTGCGGTGGGCGGGGCTGCGGAGGTTGAGGGCGGGTCCGGCGGGGGCGGCGGCCTGGGCCTGGGTCTCGTACGTACGCTGCGGCGCGGCGGGGCCCTTGCCGCCGCGGTCCCTGGCCCAGCGGGCGATCTGGGCGACGCGCCGGACGACGAACTGGGTGTCGAGGATGCCGACGAGTCCGGCGAGCTGGACGGCTACCTCGTGCTGGGAGGCGCCGTTCTTGATCCGGGCGACGATCGGGGCGGCCTCGTCGAGGGCGGCGGCGCGGCCGGCCGGGGTCTCCAGGTCGTAGCGGCTCACGATCTGGCGCAGGGCGAACTCGAAGAGCGGGGTGCGCGGCTCGACGAGGTCGGCGACGGCCTCGTCGCCCTTGGCGAGCCGCAGCTCGCAGGGGTCCATGCCGTCAGGGGCGATGGCGATGTAGGTCTCGGCGGCGAACTTCTGGTCGTCCTCGAAGGCGCGGAGCGCGGCCTTCTGCCCGGCGGCGTCGCCGTCGAAGGTGAAG
Source organism: Streptomyces sp. NPDC039465 (assembly GCF_055639315.1). Classification (NCBI taxonomy): domain Bacteria; kingdom Bacillati; phylum Actinomycetota; class Actinomycetes; order Kitasatosporales; family Streptomycetaceae; genus Streptomyces; species Streptomyces sp. NPDC039465. The sequence continues at coordinate 725,967 of NZ_JBVKAP010000001.1, forward strand.
ATCACCCGTGCCGAGCCGTTGTCCATCAGGAGCCGGCGCAGGATCTTGATGTGGTCGCCGCCGAAGGCGGTGCCGCAGGTGGCGATGGCGGTGGTGACGCCGGCGAGGTGGCAGGCCATGACGTCGGTGTAGCCCTCGACGACGACGGCGCGGCTGGCCTTGGCGATGTCCTTCTTGGCCAGGTCGATGCCGTAGAGGACCTGCGACTTCTTGTAGATCGGGGTCTCGGGGGTGTTGAGGTACTTGGGGCCGTTGTCGTCGTCGCGGAGCTTGCGCGCGCCGAAGCCGACGACCTCGCCGCCGACATCGCGGATGGGCCACATCAGGCGGCCGCGGAAGCGGTCGATGGGGCCGCGGCGGCCGTCCTGGGAGAGGCCGGAGACGATCAGCTCCTTGTCGCTGAAGCCCTTGCCGCGCAGGTAGCGGGTGAGGTGGTCCCAGCCGGCGGGGCTGTAGCCGACGCCGAAGTGTTCGGCGGCGGCCTGGTCGAAGCCGCGCTCGGCGAGGAACTTCCGGCCGATCTCGGCCTCGGCGCCGCCCAGTTGGTCGCTGTAGAACTGGGCGGCCGCCTTGTGGGCCTCGATGAGGCGGATGCGCTCGCCGCGCTGGTGTCCGGGGTTGTAGCCGCCTTCTTCGTACCGCAGGGTGATGCCCGCCTTGGCGGCGAGGCGTTCGACCGTCTCCGAGAAGGAGAGGTGGTCGATCTTCATCACGAAGGCGATGGTGTCGCCGCCCTCCTGGCAGCCGAAGCAGTGGAAGAGACCCTTGCTGGGGCTGACCTGGAAGGAGGGGGACTTCTCGTCGTGGAAGGGGCACAGGCCCTTGAGGTTGCCGCCGCCCGCGTTGCGCAGCTGGAGGTACTCGGACACGACGGCGTCGATCGGGACCGCGTCCCGTACCGCCTTCACGTCGTCATCGTTGATCCTGCCTGCCACGCGGGAATTCTACGGGCCTGCGGCTCGCCGCCGGATGTCAGACGAGGCTGTCCAGAGGCACCGAGGGGTCCCCCAGGGTGTCCGGGTCCACCTGGGCGCCGGAACGGATGAGTTTCTGGATGTCCTCTGTGACGTCCCACACATTCACGTTCATGCCGGCGAGGACCTTGCGGTCCTTCAGCCAGAAGGCGATGAACTCCCGTTTTCCGACGTCTCCGCGCAGCACCACCTGGTCGTACGTGCCCGGGGGCGCCCAGCCGGAGTACTCCATGCCGAGGTCGTACTGGTCGGAGAAGAAGTACGGGATCCGGTCGTAGGAGACCTCTTGGCCCAGCATGGCGCGGGCGGCGGCCGGGCCGCCGTTGAGGGCGTTGGCCCAGTGTTCGACGCGCAGCCGGATGTCGAGGAGGGGGTGGTGGGCGGCGGCCACGTCCCCGGCCGCGTAGATGTCCGGGTCGGAGGTGCGCAGCGAGGCGTCGACGGCGACGCCGCCCCCGTGGGCGCGGTCGACGAGGGCGAGGCCGGAGGTTTCGGCGAGGGCGGTGCGGGGGGCGGCACCGATGGCGGCGAGGACCTCGTGGGCGGGGTGTTCCTCGCCGTCGTCGGTGCGGACGGCGAGGACCATGCCGTCCTGGCCGGTGATCTCGGTGAGGCGGGTGCCGAAGCGGAAGCGGACGCCGTGCTCGGCGTGGATGTCGGTGAAGAGCTGGCCGAGCTCGGGCCCGATGACGCGGTGGAGCGGGGTGGGCTCGGGTTCGACGACGGTGACCTCGGCGCCGTAGCCGCGGGCGGCCGCGGCGACCTCCAGGCCGATCCAGCCGGCGCCGGCGATGACGAGGTGGCCGTTGTCGCGGCCGAGGGCGGCCAGGACGTGGCGGAGCCGGTCGGCGTGGGCGAGGCGGCGCAGGTGGTGGACGCCGGCGAGGCCGGTGCCGGGGACGTCGAGGCGGCGGGGTTCGGCGCCGGTGGCCAGGAGCAGCTTGTCGTAGCGGATGGTGGTGCCGTCGCCGAGGCGGACGGTGTGGCCGTCGCGGTCGATGGCGGTGACGGGCTGGCCGAGGTGGAGCTCGATGTCGTGGGCGGCGTACCAGGCGGCGTCGTGGACGAAGACGCTGTCGCGCTCTTCCTTGCCGGTGAGGTAGCCCTTGGAGAGGGGCGGCCGTTCGTACGGCTGGTCGCGTTCGTCGCCGATGAGGATCACCCGGCCGTTGAACCCTTCGGCGCGGAGGGTCTCCGCCGCCTTGGCCCCGGCCAGGCCCCCGCCGACGATGACGAAGGTCTGATCTGCGTCGACCACTTGATGCCTCCTCGTTACGCCCGCTTCTACGCTACGCCGCCGGCCGTACCCCGCTGCGGGGCGGCCGAGCCACTTGGCCGAGCGTCCCGCACGGAGCGTGATGGCGGAAGAGGGACCGCCCTTCGGGCGTGTCACGTCGGCGCGCCGAGGGGGCGCGGGGGCGCTCCGCTGGGCGGGGTGTGGGGTGGCCACGATTCCCTCGGCGAACCGAGGTCTAAGAAAGGAGGGCGGAGGCGTCCGTGAGGGAGGCGATGTGGTCGATGATCACTCGTTTGCGGGCGCGGTCGTCGGGGGCGGCTTCGAACAGGGCGCGGAACTGGGGGTCGAGGCCTTCGGGGGCGCGGAGGGTGAGGGCTTCGGCCAGTTCGGCGAGGATGACGCGCTGGTCGGCGCGGAGCGCCTCCTGCTCGGCGCGCTGCATGACGTAGCGGTCGGCGACGGCCTTGAGGACGGCGCATTCGTTGCGGGTCTCGCGGGGGACGACCAGCTCGGCGGCGTAGCGGGTGAGGCGTCCGGTGCCGTGGGTCTGGCGGGTGGCGCCTTCGGCGGCGAGGCAGAAGCGGCCGATGAGCTGGCTGGTGGCGTCCTTGAGGCGGGCCTGGGCGACGGCGGAGCCGTCGTAGCCGTTCGGCCACCAGTCCTGGGCGACGAGCCGGTCGAGGGCGTCGGAGAGCTCCTGGGGGTCGGTGTCGTGGGGCACGTACCGGCCGATGGCGACGGTCCAGATGTCGGCCCGCTCGGGCCCGGAGAGCAGCAGGGCGGGGTCGATGTGGCCGGCGTGGATGCCGTCCTCGAAGTCGTGGACGGAGTAGGCGACGTCGTCGGACCAGTCCATGACCTGGGCTTCGAAGCATTTGCGGTCGGCGGGGGCGCCGGCCCGGACCCATTCGAAGACCGGCAGGTCGTCGTCGTAGACCCCGAACTTGGGCGAGTCGGGATCTTCGGGGTGGCCGCCGCGGGGCCAGGGGTACTTGGTGGCGGCGTCGAGCGCGGCGCGGGTGAGGTTGAGGCCGACGCTGACCGGCTCGCCGGTGGCGGGGTCGGTGACGAACCGTTTGGGCTCGATGCGGGTGAGCAGCCGCAGTGACTGGGCGTTGCCCTCGAAGCCGCCGCAGTCCTTGGCGAAGTCGTTGAGGGCCTGCTCGCCGTTGTGTCCGAAGGGCGGGTGGCCCATGTCGTGGGAGAGGCAGGCGGCCTCGACGAGGTCGGGGTCGCAGCCGAGCGCGGCGCCGAGCTCGCGGCCGACCTGGGCGCATTCGAGGGAGTGGGTGAGCCGGGTGCGGGGGCTGGCGTCCCAGGCAGGGTTGCGCGTGCCGGGCGTGACGACCTGGGTCTTGCCGGCGAGGCGGCGCAGCGCGGCGGAGTGCAGCACGCGGGCGCGGTCGCGCTGGAAGGCGGTGCGGCCGGGGCGTTTGTCGGGTTCGGTGGCCCAGCGTTCGGTGTCGGTGTCGTCGTATCCGGGAATCGCGGTGGTGCCGTCCATGCACCGAAGGTAACGGTCGCCACCGACAGTGGGCGCTAGGCGGTGGCGAGTTCCCGCGTGTACGTGCGGTGCGGGGCGGGGGCGAGGGCCTGGTCGTAGCGGTGCAGGACGAGCCGGGCGACGGCCGGGTGGTCGCCGAGCGGGGCGGCGGCGAGGCCGGGCGCGGCGGCGGCGCTGCGGGTGGCGAAGAGGCCGGGGGCGGTGAAGTAGGAGGCGACGGCGATGCGGTGGCAGCCGCGGGCGGCGAGGGCGCGGACGGCGGCGGGGACGTTGGGGGTGGCGGCGGAGGCGTACGCGGGGACGACGGGTACGCCGCCGAGCCGTTCGCCGAGGAGGGCGGCGGTGCGGCGGGTGTCGGCGGCGGAGGCGGGGTCGCGGGAGCCGGCGGCGGCGAGGACGACCCCGGCGGAGCGGCTGTCGCCGTCCTCGGCCCGCCAGCCGGCTTCGGCGAGCCGGTCGCGGAGGGCTTCGACGAGCAGGGGGTGGGGCCCGAGGGGCCGGGCGATGCGCACGCGCGCGTGGGGGGCGGCGAGCGCGGCGGCGGGCAGGTCGTGGGTGACGTGGTAGCCGCGGCTGAGCAGGAGGGGCACGAGGACGGCGTCGCCGGGGTCGAGCCCGGCGAGGGTGTGGTCGAGCAGGGGCGCGTTGAGCTCGATGTGTCCAAGCCGCACGTCGAGCCCGGGCCGAAGCTCGCGTACCCGGTCGAGCAGCGCCTGCACGACCGTGAGAGCCCGCGGGTCGCGGGAGCCGTGCGCGACGGCTATGAGCGGCGGGTGCGCGTCGGCGGGGCGGGGGGTGCCGGGGCGGTCGGAACCGGGGGCGTCGGAGCCGGGGCGGGGGGCGCTCATGGGTCTGCGGGCTCCGTTCAGCTGGACGTGGCTCAGCTGGCTGCCGAGCTGCACGGTGATACGGGCGAGCAGCTCGGCCGTGCTGAATTCAGGAAGGGATGCGGGAAGTGGCACCGGCTCCGTCATGGACCGATCCTGGCTGGCGTGTGTTGCCGGGGCGTTGCGCGGTGGTGACGGGTGTTTTCGGGCGGCTCACAGGTGGGGGGCGCGGAGGCGCGGACGCGCCGAGCCCGAGGGCCCCCGGTCGGGGCGGTCGGTCGGGGGGCTCGAAGGCGCCGGCGCGGCGAAGCGGGACGCCACCCGCGCGGGCGAGCCCGAGGCCGCAGGGGGGCGATCGGCGGTGGTGCCGAGGTGGGGGGGCCGGGAACCACCGAGCCCGCCGGGCTCGCCCGGGGGCGCCAAGGTGTGGCCTACCCCCCCCCCCGAGCGCTACGCGGCCAGCCAGACCCGCAACGTGCCCGTCGGTTCGAAGCCCGCGCGGACGGCTGCCGTCAGGCCGTCGCCGCTCTCGTAGCCGACGATCGCGCTGTCCGGGTGGAGGGCGGCCGCGGTGGACAGGCAGCCCGCCCAGGCCGCGTCCGGGTCGGCGTCCGTGGTGAAGAGGTTGGAGATGCCGACGACCGAGGCGTCCTTGGCGGCGCTCAGGACCGCGCCGGCGACCACCCGGCCGTCCACGCGGGCCGCGACGACGTCGGTGAGTGGGTCGCCGAGGACGCCGAGGCGGAAGAGGCCGCGGGTCTCGCCGTCGCCCCAGGCGTCCTCCCAGGCGGCGAGGCCGTCCGCCGTGCGTACCCGCTCCCAGGCGACCGGGGCCGGCGTCGGGAGCGGCAGTCCTGCGGGGCGGTGGATCCACTGGGCCTCGAACAGGACGTGGAAGCCCTCGGGGGCCAGGTCCAGCGTCGCGAAGCTGTCCTTGACCGAGCAGCCGGGCGTGGAGCGGTCGACGCCGTCCAGCACGTCCCGTACCGACGCGGTGCCGGTGAGGGTCACGGCGTCGGGGTAGTACGGCGGCGTACGGCGGGCGTTGGTCCAGGCGGCGGCCCCGAACGTGCCGGGGACGCCGTGGGCCCGGCACATCACGTCGCACCACTCGGCGTTGTTGCGGGCGGCGGCCCGCGCCTTCTCGATCATGTCCGGATCATGCCACCCCGCCCCTTCACTCCCCCCGCGCGCTCCCCATTCCACAAGACGGAATATATTTTCCGCTGCATGAATGAAGTGAGGGGAGACACCACCACCATGACCACCCCGCGCGCCCTGCCGCGCCAGGTCGTCGCCGAGCTCGTCGGCACCGCCTCGCTGGTCGCCGTCGTCATCGGCTCCGGCATCCAGGCCACCGGCCTCAGCCAGGACGTCGGCGTACAGATGCTCGCCAACTCGCTCGCCTCCGCGATCGGACTCGGCCTGCTCATCGCGCTGTTCGGCCCGGTCTCCGGCGGCCATCTCAACCCCGTCGTCACCCTCTCCGCCTGGTGGGCCCGGCGGCGGGGCGGCGCGGAAGGCCCCGACGGGCGGGCCGCCGCGCTCTACCTCACCGCGCAGGTCGCCGGGGCGGTGGCCGGCGCGCTGCTCGCCGAGGCGATGTTCGGGCGGATGCCGGGCGCCTGGTCCACCCAGGTCCGCTCGGCCGGGCATCTGTGGCTCGGCGAGGTCGTGGCCACCGCCGGTCTCGTCCTGCTGATCCTGGGACTCCAGCGAGTCGGCCGGGACCGGCTGATGCCGCTCGCCGTCGCCGCGTACATCGCGGCGGCGATCTGGTTCACCTCGTCCGGTTCCTTCGCCAATCCGGCGGCGACGGTGGGCCGCGCCTTCAGCGATTCGTTCACGGGCATCGCCCCGTCCTCGCTGCCCGGCTTCATCGCGGCGCAACTGGTCGGCGGGGCCCTGGGGACGGCGCTGGCGGCGGTGCTCTACGGGCGGCGGGTACGGGAGGCCGGCTGAGCAGGGCCGGTAAGCACCGGGCCGATTACGGCCGGGGCGGGCGGAACGATTCGGCGGGGGCGGCAACCGTACGGGGACGGGGCGCGTCGGAGGAGTCGACGGTCCCCTTCACCTGGAGGTTTCTTCGATGCGGCGACTCCGGCTGCGGCTGCCCCGGACCAGACGGGGGCGGCGGCGTGCCGTCCAGGCCCTGATGGCCGGCTGCGTCCTGGCGCTGGCCCCGGCGACCTGGATGCACACCGTCGCCGACGGCCGGGTACGGACCGTCGCCGACGTGCCCGCCCAGGACGTCGCCGTCGTCTTCGGCGCGGGCCTGTGGAAGGGCCGGCCGACGCCGTACCTCGCCCACCGCCTGGACGCGGCGGCCGAGCTGTACCGGGTGGGGAAGGTGAAGGTCGTCCTCGTCACCGGCGACAACAGCCGGGCCGAGTACGACGAGCCGGACGCCATGCGGACGTACCTCACCCAGCGGGGCGTGCCGGACGGACGGATCGTCAGCGACTACGCCGGCTTCGACACGTGGGACTCCTGCGCCCGCGCGAAGAAGATCTTCGGCGTGGACCGCGCGGTCCTGGTCACCCAGGGCTTCCACATCCGCCGGGCGCTGGCGCTGTGCGGGGCGGCGGGTGTGGAGGCGTACGGTGTCGGCGTCGCCGAACCGCACGACGCGACCTGGTACTACGGCGGCACCCGCGAGATGCTGGCGGCGGGCAAGGCGGCGGTGGACGCGACCCTGCGGCCGGACCCGAGGTTCCTGGGCGAGCGGGAACGGGGCGTGCCGGAGGCCCTGGCCTCGGCGGGATAGGCCCGCGGCCTTCCCGGGACCCGCCGCCCCCACCCGACGGGCGGCCGCCCGCGCCGCCCCCTCACCGTCCCCGGCCCTCCCCGCAGAAGGCCCCGTACCCCGGCCGTAACGCCGGGCGACGCCCGTCGTAACACGGGCGTCGCACCCTCGGGGGCATGTACGACGCGCCGCAGGTCAGCACCCCCACCCACTGCCCGTACTGCGCCCTGCAGTGCGGGATGAACCTCCGGTCCCTGCCCGACGACGCCGGGGTCGGCGTCGAGGAGCGGGCGGACTTTCCCGTCAACCGCGGGGCTCTGTGCGGGAAGGGGCGGACCGCCGCGGACGTGCTCGACAAGCGGGTGCGGCTGGGCGGGCCGCTCGTACGCAGTGCGCGCACCGGCGAGCTGGAGCCGGCCACATGGGCCGAGGCGCTCGCCGCGGTCGCCGAGGGGCTGACGCGGGCCCGGGGGGCGTACGGCGCCGACGCCGTCGGCGTCTTCGGCGGCGGCGGGCTCACCAACGAGAAGGCGTACACGCTCGGGAAGTTCGCCCGGCTCGTCCTCGGGACCTCGCAGATCGACTACAACGGCCGCTTCTGCATGTCGTCCGCGGCCGCGGCCCACCAGCGCGCCTTCGGGCTCGACCGGGGCCTGCCCTTCCCACTGGAGGACATCCCCCGCACCGGCTGTGTGATCCTCGTCGGCTCCAACCTCGCCGAGACCATGCCGCCCGCGCTGCGCTACCTCACCGAACTCAAGGAGAACGGCGGCAAGCTGATCGTCGTCGACCCGCGCCGCACCCGCACCGCCGAGCACGCCGACCTCCATCTCGCGCCGCGCCCCGGCACCGACCTGGCCCTCGCGCTCGGCCTGCTGCATCTCGTGGTCGCCGAGGGCCGGGTCGACGAGGCGTTCGTCGAGGAGCGCACGGAAGGCTGGGAGGCCGCCCGCGCCGGGGCGATGGCGCACTGGCCCGAGCACGTCGAGCGGATCACCGGCGTCGCCGTGCCCCAGCTCCGGGACGCCGTACGGATGTTCTGCGACGCGCCCTCCGGCATGGTGCTCACCGCCCGCGGCCCCGAGCAGCAGTCCAAGGGCACCGACACCGTCGGCGCCTGGATCAATCTGTGCCTGGCCACCGGCCGGGCCGGCCGGCCGCTGTCCGGCTACGGCTGCCTGACCGGGCAGGGCAACGGCCAGGGCGGCCGCGAGCACGGCCAGAAGGCCGACCAGCTCCCCGGCTACCGCAAGCTCGACGACCCCGCCGCCCGCGCCCATGTCGCCCAGGTCTGGGGCGTGCCGCCCGAGTCGCTGCCCGGGCCGGGACGCAGTGCGTACGAACTCCTCGACGCGCTCGGCGGCGACATCAAGGCGCTGCTGCTGATGGGCTCCAACCCGGTCGTCTCCGCGCCGCGCGCCGCGCACGTGGAGGAGCGGCTGCGCGCCCTGGACTTCCTCGCCGTCGCCGACGTCGTCCTCTCCGAGACCGCCGCGCTCGCCGACGTCGTGCTGCCGGTGACGCAGTGGGCGGAAGAGACGGGGACGACGACCAACCTGGAGGGGCGGGTGCTGCTGCGGCGGCGGGCGATCACCCCGCCCGAGGGGGTCCGCAGCGACCTGGAGGTGATGCACGCCCTCGCCGCGCTCCTCGGCTGGGAGAAGGGGTTCCCCACCGACCCGGAGGAGGTCTTCGACGAGCTGCGCCGCGCCTCCGCGGGCGGCCCCGCCGACTACTCCGGCATCAGCTACCGCAGGATCGCCGAGGAGGACGGGGTGTTCTGGCCCTGCCCCGAGCCGGACCACCCCGGCACGCCCCGGCTGTTCCTGGACCGGTTCGCGACGCCCGACGGGCGGGCCCGGTTCGTGCCGGTCGTGCACCGGGACGCCGCCGAGGAGACCGACGAGGCGTATCCGATCGTGCTCACCACCGGCCGGGTCGTCGCGCAGTACCAGTCCGGCGCCCAGACCCGGCGCGTCGAGGCGCTCAACGCCGCCGCGCCCGGCCCGTTCGTGGAGCTGCACCCGCGGCTCGCGGCGCGCCTCGGCGTCACCGACGGGCAGGACGTGACCGTGGTGTCGCGGCGCGGCCGGGCCGTGGCGCCGGCCCGGGTCACCACCGCCATCCGGGCCGACACGGTCTTCATGCCGTTCCATTGGCCGGGCGAGGGCCGCGCCAACACGCTCACCAACCCGGCGCTCGACCCGACGTCGAAGATGCCCGAGTTCAAGGTGTGCGCGGTGCGCCTGGAGGCCGGTGACTCGGCTGTGGACGCGCCGGGGACCCAGGCCGGGTGAGCCAGTCGCCGCCGGTGATCCGGGGGCCGAGGGCCGTCCCAGGCGCCGCGAAGTAGACCCAGGCGCGGACGGTCGCCCCGTCCCGTTCCCGTACGACGTCCCGGGCCTCGCGGTCGTACAGATTGAGCGGATGGCCGGACCCGGCGTACTCCTCCAGGTCGTCCAGTACGGACAGCAGCTGCCCGTACCCGCCGGGCGCGGCCGTCACCAGCGCGCCCCGCACCTCCCCCTCGCCGGGCACGGCGTACGGGAAGCCGGGGCCGTCGTGGAGCACGGCCCCGGGCAGCCGGGCCGGTTCCTCGGCGGCGGTGCGGCCGCGCAGGAACCGGTCGTGGTTGTGCTCGCCGGGCCGCAGCGTGCCGTAGACGAAGAACGGCAGGCTCACCGCGCCGACGTCTCCGCCTGGATCCAGGCCACGTACGCCGCGCTGCCGCGCACGACGGGCGTGGCGATGATCTCGGGGGTGTCGTAGGTGTGGGCGGCGAGGAGGTGGGCCTCCAGGGCGTCGTAACAGGCCTCCGTCGTCTTGAAGACGACCTGCCACTCCTCCGCGGTCTCGATCGCCTTCTGCCAGTGGTAGACCGAGGTGACGGGCCCGGAGATCTGGGCGCAGGCCGCGAGCCGCGCCTCCACCGCGCCGCGCGCCAGCTCCTCGGCCCTGGCGGCGCTGTCGGTGGTGGTGAGGACGGTCAGGGCGAGGGTCACGGGCACGCACTCCTTCACAGGTCTTCGGGTTCACCCTTCACAGGTGTTCGGGTTCACAGGTCACCGCTCACGCGGCCGCCGCGAACTGGGAGGCGTACAGCCTGGCGTACGCGCCGCCCGCCGCGAGGAGGTCCTCGTGGCTGCCCTGTTCGGCGATCGAACCGTTCTCCATCACCAGGATCACATCCGCGTCCCGGATCGTGGAAAGCCGGTGCGCGATCACGAAGGAGGTGCGGCCCTGGCGGAGGGAGGACATGGCCCGTTGGATGAGGACCTCGGTGCGGGTGTCGACGGAGCTCGTCGCCTCGTCGAGGACGAGGATGGAGGGCTCGGTGAGGAACGCCCGGGCGATCGTGATCAGCTGCTTCTCGCCCGCGCTGAGGCCGCCACCCTCCTCGTCGATGACGGTGTCGTAGCCGTCCGGCAGGGTGCGGATGAACCGGTCCGCGTGCGTGGCCATGGCCGCCCGCTCGATCTCCTCGCGCGAAACCTCCCGCGATGTGCCGTACGCGATGTTCTCGGCGATGGTGCCGCCGAAGAGCCAGGTGTCCTGGAGGACCATGCCGATCCCGGCCCGTAGGTCCTCGCGCGACATCCGTGACACGTCGACGCCGTCGAGCGTGATCCGCCCGCCGGTGACCTCGTAGAACCGCATCAGCAGATTGACCAGCGTCGTCTTGCCCGCGCCCGTCGGTCCGACGATCGCGACCGTCTGCCCCGGCTCCACCGCCAGCGACAGATCCTCGATCAGCGGCTTGTCCGGCTCGTAGCGGAACGACACCTTCTCGAAGGAGACGCGGCCGGTGACGTGCTCGGGGCGGTCGGGCTCGGCCGGGTCGGGGGTCTCCTCCTCGGCGTCGAGGAGGTCGAAGACGCGCTCGGCGGAGGCGACGCCGGACTGGAGGAGGTTGGCCATCGCGGCGACCTGCGTGATGGGGCCGTTGAACTCGTACGAGTACTGCACGAAGGCCTGGACGTCGCCGACGGAGAGCGTGCCGGTGGCCACGCGCAGCCCGCCGACCACGGCGATGAGGACGTAGTTGAGGTTGCCGACGAAGCTCAGAGCGGGCTGGATGAAGCCGGACATGACCTGGGCGCGCAGCCCGGCGGCGTACAGCTCCTCGCTGAGCCGGTCGAAGGTCTCGGCGGCCTCGGCGCGGTGGCCGAAGGCGCGGACCTCGGCGTGGCCGGTGAACATCTCCTCGACGTGGCCGTTGAGCTTGCCGGTGACCGCCCACTGCCGGACGAACTGCGGCTGGGCGCGCCGGCCGATCCGGGCGGCGACCAGCACGGACAGGGGCACGGTCGCCAGCGCGACGAGGGCGAGCAGCGGCGAGATCACGAACATCATCGCCAGCACGCCGACGATCATGAACAGGGAGCGGACCATCTGTCCGAAGGCCTGCTGGAGGGTCTGGACGATGTTGTCGATGTCGTTGGTGGTGCGGCTGAGGAGTTCGCCGCGGGGCTGCCGGTCGACGTGGCGCAGCGGCAGCCGGGAGAGCTTGGTCTCGGCGCGTTCGCGCAGCCGGTGTCCCAGGCGCTGGACGACGACCATGGTGAGCCGGGTCTGGATCCAGGTGAACGCGGACGCGGCGGTGGTCACGCCGAGGACGAGGAGCAGGATCCGGGCGACGGCGGTGAAGTCGACGCCGCCGGGGGTGCCGGCGCCCCGGACGATGAGGTCGGTGGCGTGGCCGAGGATGAGCGGGCCGGTGACCGAGAAGGCGACGGCGGCGACGGAGGCGGTGAGGACGGCGAGGAGCAGGGGGCGTTCGGGGGCGGTGAGGCGCAGCAGACGCAGCCCGGAGGTGCGGAAGTCGAGCGAGCGCTCCAGCGGCGGGGTGCCGATGCCGCCCGGACCGCGCTGCTGGACGCCGGGCCCGCGGCGCTCTGGGGTGGCTCCCATGCCGCTGCCCCGGCGCTGAACTCCGGGCCCGCGGCGCTCCGGTGTCGCGCTCATGCCGCTTCCTCCTCGGTGAGCTGGGAGAGGACGATCTCCTGGTAGGTGGTGTTGTCCCGCATGAGCGTGTCGTGGGTGCCGGTCCCGACGACGCGGCCCTGGTCGAGGACGACGATCCGGTCGGCGCCGCGGATGGTGGAGACGCGCTGGGCGACGATGACGACCGTGGCGTCCTGGGTCTCTTCGGCGAGGGCCCGGCGCAGGGCGGCGTCGGTGGCGTTGTCGAGGGCGGAGAAGGAGTCGTCGAAGAGGTAGATGGCGGGGCGGGCGGCGAGGACCCGGGCGATGGCGAGACGCTGGCGCTGTCCGCCGGAGAAGTTGGTGCCGCCCTGGGCGACGGTGGCGTCGAGGCCGCCGTCCAGGGCGCGGACGAAGTCGGCCGCCTGGGCGGTCTCCAGGGCGTGCCAGAGGTCGTCGTCGGTGGCGTCCGGATTGCCGTAGCGCAGGTTGGAGGCGATCGTGCCGGAGAAGAGGTACGGCTTCTGGGGGACGATGCCGACGGTTCTGGCGAGCAGCGCCGGGTCGAGGTCGCGGACGTCCACGCCGCCGACGCGGACCTCTCCGGCGGTCGCGTCGAACAGCCGCGGCACCAGACCCAGCAGGGTGGACTTGCCGCTGCCGGTGGAGCCGACGACGGCGGTGGTGCGGCCGGCCCGGGCGGTGAGGTCGACCCCGCGCAGGACGGGTTCCTCGGCGCCGGGGTAGCTGAAGTCGATGCCGCGCAGCTCCAGCCGGCCGGGGCCGTGCAGCTGGTGGACGGGGGCGGCGGGCGGGGTGAGGCCGGGTTCGGTGGCGAGGACCTCGTGCAGGCGTTCGGCGCTGACCTCGGCGCGGGGCAGCTGCATGGCGAGGAAGAGGGTCATCATCACGGCCATGAGGATCTGCATCAGATAGCCGAGGAAGGCGATGAGTGTGCCGGGCTGGAGGGAGCCGGAGTCGATGCGGTGACCGCCGACCCAGATGATGGCGACGGTGGCGAGCTCCCAGACGATGAAGACGGTGGGCAGCATCAGGGCCTGGAGGCGGCCGGCGCGCAGTCCGGCGGCGAGGAGCTCGTCGTTGGCGTCGGCGAAGCGGCGCTGTTCATGCCGGTCGCGGACGAAGGCGCGGATGACGCGGATGCCGGTGATCTGTTCCCGCAGGACGCGGTTGATCAGGTCGACGCGGCCCTGCATGCCCCGGAAGACCGGGGGCAGGCGGCGCACGATCAGGCCGACGGCGAGGCCCATCAGCGGGGCGAAGACCAGCAGGAGCAGGGCGAGCGGGACGTCCTGGCCGAGCGCCATCACGATCCCGCCGAGCGCCATCAGCGGCGCGGCGACGACGAGGGTGAGGGCGAGCAGGGCGAGGGTCTGCACCTGCTGGACGTCGTTGGTGGTGCGGGTGATCAGGGAGGCGGCGCCGAAGCGGCCCATCTCCCGTACGGAGAAGTCCTGGACGTGGCGGAAGACGGTGGCGCGCAGGTCGCGGCCGATCCCCATGGCGATCTTGGCGCTGAAGAGGACGGCGGCGCCGGCGGCGGCCATCTGGAGGACGGTGACGGCGATCATCAGGCCGCCGGTGGTGAGGACATGGCCGGTGTCGCCGCGCAGGACACCGTGGTCGATGAGGTCGGCGTTGAGGGTGGGGAGCAGGAGGGTGGCCAGGGACTGGATCAGCTGGAGGCCCACGACCAGGGCGAAGGTCCCCCGGTAGGGCCGCAGATGGCGTAGGAGGAGTCTTGTCAGCATGGCGGGCGGCCCTCAACCCGCGTACGGGTGAAGGGACTTGGCGGACCTGAGCGCCTCGCCCCACCAGGCGAGCTGGTCGAGCATCGTCTTGGCGGCGCCCTCGGGGCCGGAGGGGTCCTTGAGCTGTCCGTCCGCGTCGAACAGGCCGTGGACGAAGGCGAAGGAGACGGTGTCGCGGACGGTGACGGCGTGCAGTTCGGCGAAGACCTGGCGCAGGTGCTCGACCGCGCGCAGGCCGCCGGAGATTCCGCCGTAGGAGAGGAAGCCGACGGGCTTGGCCTGCCATTCGACGTAGTGCCAGTCGATGAGGTTCTTGAGGGCGGCGGGGAAGGAGTGGTTGTACTCGGGGGTGAGGACGACGAAGGCGTCGGCGGCGGCGAGCGTGGGGCTGACCTTGGCCAGTTCGGCGGTGGCGGCGGGGCCGGGGTGGTGGGAGAGGGCGGTGGGCAGGTCGATCGTGTCGAGGTCGATGACGGTGACCTCGAAGCCGGGGTGTTCCCCGGCCCGGGCAAGGAACCAGTCGGCGACGACGGGGGCGAAGCGGCCCTCGCGGTTGCTGGCGACGACGACGGCGAGCTTGAGCGGTGTCTGCGTGGTCATGGAGAAGAGCCTCGTACCTCAACTTTGGTTGAGGTCAAGCGGATCTTTCCGGCGGCCTCGAACGGATCTTTTCCGGCGTCCCCACCGGCCCCCGTACGGTGGGCAGATGAGCAACGCACCCGTGTACATCGAGATCGACGGCAGGCCCGCGGCGGACCCCGAGCTGATCGCCACCCTCCAGAGCGCCTACGGGCATTTCACCGCCATGCAGGTGCGCGACGGCGGGGTGCGCGGACTCGGCCTCCATCTGGACCGGCTCGACGGGGCTTCCCGTGAACTCTTCGGCCCCGGCGTGGACAAGGACCAGGTCCGGGCGCTGCTGCGGCAGGCCCTGCGGGCGGCGGGGCGTACGGACGCGGCGGCGCGGGTGTACATGTACGAGGGCACGGCGATGGTGACCGTACGGGAGCCGTTCGCCTTCGCCGGCACCCCGCAGGCGCTCAAGTCCGTCTCCTACCAGCGCCCGGCGGCCCATCTGAAGCATCTGGGCGGCTTCGGCCAGACGTACCACCGCGAGGCCGTCCAGCGCGAGGGTTTCGACGAGGCGCTGCTGACGGCCCCGGACGGCAGGGTCAGCGAGGGCGCCGTCACCAACATCGCCTTCTGGGACGGCACCTCGGTCATCTGGCCGGACGCGCCCGCCCTCCACGGCGTCACGATGGCCCTGCTCGAACCGCTCCTCGGGTCCGTACGGCGGCCGGTGACCCTGGCGGACGTGCCGTCCTTCCGGGCCGCGTTCGTGACGAACTCCCGCGGGATCGCGCCGGTGAGCCGGATCGACGAGGTCGCGCTCCCCGGCGACGAGCGGCTGATGGCACGGGTACGGGAGGCGTACGCGTCGGTGGAGTGGGAGACGATCTGAGGCCGGAGCCCGCTCCTGAGGGCCCCGGTCGCGGTGGAAGCGCCTTGTCCGGTCACCCGTTCGGAGCGGGCTCTCCGACGGGGCCGGACAACCGGCTCTGACCTGCGGTGACGGCCTCGGTCCAGGGCCGTGGCCCGTACCGAACGGCCCAATTCTGACCCCCCATCAGCAGGCGGGGGCGGGCGGCAGCCCCTTACCTCGGAGACAGGACAACTGCCCCGAAAGCGCGCTCCGGAGGATCCCATGCGCACCACTGCCCGCCTGCTCACCGGTACCGCGCTGACGGTCCTGACGCTCGGCGCGCTCGCCGCACCGGCGGCGCTCGCCGACGAACACGAGCGGGCCGACCCCCACGAGCGGGCCGACACGAAAGAGTGGGGCGACACGAAAGAGCGGGGCGACACCAAAGAGCGGGGAGACGGCAAGGAGCGGCTGGAGATCTTCCCGACGACCGCCGCGCCGGGTGAGCGGATCACCGTCAACACCACCGCCTGCGGGCCCGACGGACACGGCGTGGGCGACGCCAAGACCCTGGGCGCGGGTGACTTCCAGCTGTCGCCGGGCGCCCACAAGGAGGTCGTGGTCGGCCAGTTCATGGTCCCGCACCACGCCCAGCCCGGCACCTACAGCATCGCCGTGGCCTGCGACAACGGCCGCACCGCCAAGGGCGACCTGGAGGTCGGCCACCACCAGGGCCCCAGCGGACATGTGCGCACCGGCATCGGCGGCAGCGTCGGGCCCGACAGCACCCAGATCGCGGCGGGTGTGGCCCTTCTGGCCGCGGCCGCCGTCGGCGGGACCTGGCTCCTGCGCCGCCGGGCGAGCGGCGCGCAGGGCCGGTAGCGGGACTCCTCCCGTCGAACCGCCGCCCCGCCCCCGCCGTGCCCCGAGCCGGCGCGGGCGGGGTCACTCCGTCAAGCCCGGTTACCCGCGGACCGCACCCGAAGGACCCCGACAGTGAGCACCAAGAGCAAGGGCTGGGGCATAGCGGCCGCCGCCTGCCTCGGCATCTGGCTGGTCCAGAACGGCTCCGAACCGGTCACTCCGCCCGTCCCGCCCGCCGCCGAGGCGTTCGCCGCGGGCCCCGAGCAGCACACCGACGCGGCCGCCGATCCGCTGCCGCCGTCCGCCCCGGTCCGGCTGCGCATCCCGAAGATCGGCGTGGACACGCCCGTGATGCGGCTCGGTCTCGCCGCCGACCGCAGCCTCCAGGTGCCGCCGGCCGGCGACAGCAATCTGGCCGGCTGGTACAAGGACGGCACCCCGCCGGGCGCCAAGGGCACGGCGATCGTCGCCGGTCATGTCGACAACGCCAAGGGACCGGCCGTCTTCTACGCGCTCGGCACGCTCAAGAAGGGCCAGCGCATCGAGGTCGACCGCACCGACGGGCGTACGGCCGTGTTCACGATCGACGCGGTCGAGGTGTACGAAAACGACGCCTTCCCGGACCGGAAGGTCTACGGGCAGGCGGACCGGGCCGAGCTACGGGTGATCACCTGCGGCGGCGGGTTCACGAAGAAGTCCGGCTACCAGGGCAACGTGGTCGCCTTCGCCCACCTCATCGGGGTCCGCTGACCCGGCCCGGGCCCGGGTCTGGCGGCCGTGTCAGCTGTCATCGGGCATTGGTCATCTGTCGTCTGTCATCAGGCATCTGTCATCGGGTATCGGTCATCTGTCAGCTGTCATCGGTCAGCTCCACTGGTCGAAGGCGAGCTTCGCGACCAGCGAGAAGACCACGAACAGCAGCACCCCGCGGACGAACTCGCTGCCCTTGCGCAGCGCCATCCGCGCGCCGACCGTCCCGCCGAGCAGGTTGAACGCCGCCATCACCACGGCCAGCTGCCACAGCACGGCCCCCTGGTAGGCGAACATCGCCAGCGCCCCGGCGTTGGTGCAGACATTCACGATCTTGGCGGTGGCGGAGGCGGTCACCAGGTCGAGGTGGAGGACGGCGGTGAGCGCGAGGACCAGGAACGTGCCCGTGCCGGGCCCGAAGAGGCCGTCGTAGAAGCCGATGCCACCGCCGACCAGGACGATCGCGGCGATCACCCGCGCCCGGGTCGCCGGACCCTTGTCCTCGGCACGGGTCCCGAAGGAGGGCCTCAGCAGCACGAACGCGGCCACTCCCAGCAGCACCACCATGATCACGGGGCGCAGGACGTCACTGCTGATCCCGGCGGCGAAGAACGCGCCGGCCATCGACCCGACGAGCGCGGCGAGCCCGATCCGTACGGCCGTGCCCACCTTCACCGGCACCTTGCGTACGTACGTCACGGCGGCGCCGGACGTGCCCACGATCGCGACCGCCTTGTTGGTGCCGAGGATGTGGGCGGCCGGGACGTTCGGCATGCCGAGCAGCAGGGCGGGGATCAGCAGCAGCCCGCCACCGCCCACCACCGCGTCGATCCAGCCCGCCACGAGCGCGGCGACACAGAGCAGGACAAGGGTGGTGAGTGATATGTCAGGCATGATCGCGAGCCTAGGACAGGAGATGGGTGTACTGCCCCGCGATCCCCTGAGTCTTGAGGCACGTCTGAGGTTCCGTACCCCGCGTGGCACCGAGTGCCGTCTCCCTCACACCCGAGGTGGACGGCGGCTGAGGTCAGCGTTCCGTACGGGAAACAGACGGGATGCCGTCGGGTAACACCGACCGCGCACGCTGCGGACATGAGTACACGGATCGTGGTGGTCGGCGGCGGGACGGCGGGCGCCCGGCTCGCCCAGCGGCTGCCGGTCACCCTCCTCGGCGAAGAGCCGCACGCCCCCTACAACAGGGTGCTGCTCGCCGACGTCCTCGCCGGACGGTACGCGCCCGAGGTGATCGCCCTGCCCGCCCCGGGAGAGCCGGTGCGGCGCGGGGTGCGGGCCGAGCGTATCGACCGTGAGGCCCGCCTGGTGCACTGCGCCGACGGCTCCACGGTCGGCTACGACCGGCTGGTCCTGGCCACCGGCTCCAACCCCGTGCTGCCGCCGCTGCGCGGACTGCGCGGCAGCCGGCTGCCCGAGGGCGTCCACCCCTTCCGCACCCTCGACGACTGCCTGACGCTGCGGAGCCTTGTCGGGCCCGGCGTCCGCGTGGTCGTCGTCGGCGGCGGACTGCTCGGGGTGTCGGCGGCGCGGGCGCTCGCGGCGCGCGGCGCGGAGGTCGTGCTGACCCAGCAGGGTGAGCGGCTGATGGAACGGCAGCTGGACGTACGGGCCTCGGCGCTGCTGCGCGCCCATGTCGAATCCCTCGGGGTCGAGGTGCACACCGAGTGCCGGGTGAGCGGTCTGCGGCAGCGTGACGACGCCGTGACCGCGGTCGAGCTCGCCGACGGTTTCGTCCTCGACGCCCAGGTCGTGGTCCTCGCCTGCGGGGTGCGGCCCCGGGTGGGTCTGGCGCGCGACGCCGGGCTCGACGTCCAGCGCGGCATCGTCGTCGACGACGAGCTGCGCACCTCCGACCCGTACATCCACGCCGTGGGCGACTGTGCCGAGCACCGCGGCCGGGTCTACGGTCTGGCCGGCCCCGCCCTGGAGCAGGCCGACGTGCTCGCCGGGATCCTGCTCGGCGGCACCGGCCGCTACGGCGGCACCCGGGCCCTGACCCGGCTCACCCTCGGCGGCCCCGAGGCCCTGGACCTGGCGGCGTTCGGCGAGGCCACGGCCCAGCCCGGCGACGACGTGGTCCAGCTGACGGACGCCACCCGCCGGGCCTACCGCAAGGTCGTCGTCCGCGGCGACCGGCTGGTCGGCGGTGTCCTGCTCGGCGATCTCGCCGCGGTCGGCGCGCTCGCCCGCGCCTGGGAGGGCGACGAGGCCCTGCCCGACGCTCCCCTGCTCCACCTGCTCACCCAAGACGGAGGCTCCTGAGATGTCGACCACGCCCGTGAACACCCCCACCATCGTCCTGGTCGGCCACGGCATGGTCGGCCAGCGGTTCCTGGAGGCCCTCGCGGACCAGGGCGTCACCGCGACCTCCCGGGTCGTGGTCCTCTGCGAGGAGCCGCGCCCCGCCTACGACCGGGTCAAGCTGACCTCGTACTTCGACGGGAAGACCCCGGACGACCTCTCCATGGTCGAGGACGGCTTCATGGAGCGGCACGGCATCGAGCTGTATGTCGACGACCCGGCCGTGAGCGTCGACCGGGCCGGCCGGCAGGTCACCTCCCGTTCGGGACGGACCTTCGGCTACGACACGCTGGTCCTGGCCACCGGCTCGTACCCGTTCGTGCCGCCCGTGCCCGGCAAGGACGCCCGCGGCTGCTTCGTCTACCGCACGATCGAGGACCTGCTCGCCATCGAGGAGTTCGCGAAGACGTCCCGCACCGGCGCGGTGGTCGGCGGCGGTCTGCTCGGCCTGGAGGCGGCCGGCGCCCTCAAGGGCCTGGGCCTGGAGACCCACATCGTGGAGTTCGCGCCGCGCCTGATGCCGGTGCAGGTCGACGACGGCGGCGGCGCGGCGCTGCTGCGCACCATCGAGGAGATGGGGCTCGTCGTCCACACCGGCACGGGCACCCAGGAGGTCGTCACGGCCGACGGGTCGGTCAGCGCGATGCGCCTGTCGGACGGCACCGAGCTGGCCACCGACATGGTGGTCTTCTCGGCGGGTGTCCGCCCCCGCGACCAGCTGGCCCGCGACTGCGGCCTCACGGTCGGCGAGCGCGGCGGCATCGCCGTGGACGAGCTGTGCCGTACGTCCGACCCGGCGGTGTACGCGATCGGCGAATGCGCGCTGGCGGCGGACGGCCGGGTGTACGGCCTGGTGGCGCCCGGCTACGAGATGGCGCAGACGGCGGCCGCCGCCATCGCGGAGCAGGAGGCGAAGGAGTTCACCGGCGCCGACCTGTCGACCAAGCTGAAGCTGCTCGGCGTGGACGTGGCCTCCTTCGGCGACGCGCACGGCGCCGCCGAGGGCAGCCTCGACGTCGTCTATTCGGACTCCCGCTCCGGCATCTACAAGAAGCTCGTCGTCGACGCGGAGGGCGTGCTGCTCGGCGGTGTCCTGGTCGGTGACGCCGATGCGTACGGCATGCTGCGCCCGCTCACCGGCACCGTCCCGCCCGTCTCGCCGGAGCAGCTGGTCCTGCCGGCCGGCGCGGGCGCGCCGGTCGCGCTCGGGCCCTCCGCCCTCCCCGACGACGCGGTGATCTGCTCCTGCCACAACGTCACCAAGCACGCGATCAGCCAGTGCACCTCCCTGCCGGAGGTGAAGAAGTGCACGAAGGCGGGGACGGGCTGCGGCAGCTGTGTGAAGCTCATCGGCCAGCTGCTGCCCGCGCCCGCCGACAGCGGCCTGTGCGCCTGCTTCTCGTACACCCGCAGTGAGCTGTACGAGATCATCCGGACCCTGCGGCTGACGTCGTTCGCCGAGCTGCTGGACTCGCACGGCCGGGAGGGCGCGCGCGGCGGGGATGGCTGCGAGATCTGCAAGCCGACGGTCGCCTCGATCCTGGCCAGCCTCCAGAGCGGCTACATCCTCGACGGCGAGCAGGCCGCCCTGCAGGACACCAACGACCATTTCCTCGCCAACATGCAGCGCAACGGCTCGTATTCGGTGGTGCCGCGGATCCCCGGCGGTGAGGTCACCCCGGAGAAGTTGATCGTGATCGGTGAGGTGGCCCGGGACTTCGGCCTCTACACCAAGATCACGGGCGGTCAGCGGATCGACCTGTTCGGCGCCCGCGTGGACCAGCTTCCGGCGATCTGGACCCGTCTGGTGGACGCCGGCTTCGAGTCGGGGCACGCGTACGGAAAGTCGCTGCGCACGGTCAAGTCCTGTGTGGGGCAGACCTGGTGCCGCTACGGCGTGCAGGACTCGGTGAAGATGGCGATCCATCTGGAGCTGCGCTACCGGGGCCTGCGCTCCCCGCACAAGCTGAAGTCGGCGGTCTCCGGCTGCGCCCGCGAGTGCGCCGAGGCCCAGTCGAAGGACTTCGGCGTGATCGCCACGGCGAGCGGCTGGAACCTGTATGTCGGCGGCAACGGCGGCGCGACCCCGCGCCACGCCGATCTGCTCGCCCAGGACCTCTCGGACGCCGAACTGGTCCGGCTGATCGACCGGTTCCTGATGTTCTACATCCGCACGGCCGACCGGCTGGAGCGCACGTCGGTGTGGCTGGAGCGGCTGGAGGGCGGCCTGGACCATCTGCGGGACGTCGTCGTCCATGACTCGCTCGGGCTCTGCGACGAGCTGGAGGCGATGATGGCCGCGCACGTCGAGGCCTACGAGGACGAGTGGGCGGCGACCCTGGACGACCCGGACCGGCTGCGCCGCTTCGTCTCCTTCGTGAACGCCCCGGACACCCCGGACCCGTCGGTCCGCTTCGTCCCGGAGCGCGACCAGATCAAGCCGGACCTCTCCTCCCTCACCCCCGCTCTCGAAGGGACGCTCGCCCGATGACGCCTCAGACGACACTTCAGTCGACGCTTCAGCTGGCCCACGCCGAGGACGCGTGGCTCACGGTCTGCGAGGAGTCCCGGCTGACGCCGGGGCGCGGTATGGCGGCGCTGCTGCCGGACGGCCGGCAGGCGGCGCTCTTCCTCGACCGCAAGGGACGCGCGTACGCGATCGACAACCGCGATCCGTTCACCGGCGCGCAGGTGCTGGCCCGGGGGCTGCTCGGTACGGCCGACGGCCGTCCGTTCGTGGCCTCGCCCCTGCTCAAGCAGCGCTTCGACCTGGAGACGGGCCGCTGCCTGGACGACGAGGAGGTCGCGGTGGCGGTGTACCCGGTGCGTACGGTCCAGGACGCCTGACGGTCGTGGCGGCATACGCTGTGCGGAGCTCTTCCTACTCTGCGGTAAGAACGAGGAGGTCCGCATGGCCACGACCGGCTGGAACGCGCACCACATCCCCGACCAGAGCGGACGGACCGCCGTCGTCACCGGAGCCAACAGCGGCATCGGGCTGGTCACGGCACGCGAACTGGCCCGGCGCGGCGCCACGGTGGTCCTCGCCTGCCGCAGCGAGGCGCGGGGCAGCGAGGCAGCCGGCCTGATCCGGCGCCAGATACCGGGGGCGAAGGTGCGGCTCGCCGCCCTGGACCTCGCCGACCTGGGCTCCGTACGCCGCTTCGCCGAGACGTTCCCGTACGAGCGGCTGGATCTGCTCATCAACAACGCGGGGGTGATGGCGCTGCCGTACGGCCGGACCGCCGACGGCTTCGAGACGCAGTTCGGCGTGAACCACCTGGGCCACTTCGCCCTCACCGGGCTGCTGGCACCCCGGCTCCTGGCGACCCCCGGGGCCCGGGTGATCACCGTCTCCAGCGGGCTGCACGCCCTCGCCAACCTCGACATGGGCGACCTCAACAGCGAGCGCCGCTACCGGCGCTGGATCGCCTACGGCCGGTCCAAAACGGCCAATCTGCTCTTCACCCACGAGCTGGCCCGCCGCCTTGGGGCCGCCGGCTCGGACGTCGTCGCCGCGGCCGCGCACCCGGGCTACGCGGCGACGAACCTGCAGTCCGCGGGCGTACGGATGGAAGGACGCCGCGGCGCCGAGCGGATCGTGGCCCTCGGCAACCGGATCATCGCCCAGCCCGCGGAGGCGGGCGCGCTGCCGACGCTGTACGCGGCAACCGCGCGCGGGGTCCGCCCGGACTCCTTCACGGGCCCGAAGTACCTGCTGTGGCGGGGCGCCCCGGCGCCGTCGTGGCGGGCGAAATGGACCCTGGACGACGTCGCCGGCGAACGGCTCTGGATCGCCTCCGAGCAGCTCACCGGCGTCACGTACGAGGGTCTCAAGGACCGCTGACCGGCCGGGTTCCGCCTGATCAGCCTTCGATGGCGGCCGGGTCCATCCAGACGAGCTCCCAGTGGTGGCCGTCGGGGTCGGTGAAGGAGCGGCCGTACATCGTGCCGTAGTCCAGCGGCTCCTTCGCCGGCGTGCCCCCGGCGTTCAGGGCGGCGTCGGCGAGCTCGTCGACCTTCGCCCGGCTCTCCGCGCTCAGCGCCACCATGACCTCGGTGGTCCGCGTCGCGTCGGCGATCTCCTTGCCGGGCTTGGTGAACTCCTTGAACTTGGCCTCGGTCAGCAGCATCGCGAAGATCGTGTCGCTGATGACCAGGCAGGCGGCGGTGTCGTCGCTGAACTGCGGGTTGAAGGAGTAGCCGAGCTTGCCCCAGAAGGCCTTCGAGGCCTCGAGGTCCTTCACCGGCAGGTTCACGAAGATCATCTGGGACATGGTGGCGGTCTCTTCCCTGTGTCGGTCTCGCACTGTGGCGGTCGGTGTTTCGTGCTTACGGGAAGGTAGACAGCGGCGCCGAGCGAAACTCATCGCTGCGGCGAAGATCCGCGAAGTTTTTCTGGAGTGCCGTCTCCGCCGGCGTCGGCTCCGCTGTTGCAGCGCCCCCGCTCCCGGCCTACCGTCGGCGCCATGAGCGCCTCCGGGAAGAAGATCGTCGAGAAGCTGTCGGACGACGCGCTGACCGCGGCCACCGGCCGGGGCTGGGCGGACTGGTTCGCCGAGCTGGACGCCTGGGGTGCCACGGACCGGGGCCACAGGGAGATCGCCCAGCATCTCGTGAACGCCCACGGTGTCAGCGGCTGGCACGCCCAGTCGATCACCGTCGGATACGAGCAGGAACGCGGGATGCGTGAGGTCGGCCAGTCCAGCCAGGGCGACTGGCAGGTCAGCGCGAGCAAGACGGTGAACGCGCCGCCGAACCGGGTCATCGACGCCTTCGTCCGCGAGGACCTGCGCCGCCGCTGGCTCCCCGACGGCGACCTGGGCGTACGCACCCACCGACCCGGCAAGTCGCTGACCGCCGACTGGGACGGCGGCACGAGCCGGATCTCGGTCTATCTGACCCCGATGGGCCACACGAAGACGCAGCTCGGCCTCGGTCACACCAAGCTCCCGGACGCGGACGCGGTCGCCGCGTACAAGACCTTCTGGCGCGAGCGCCTCACGGACCTGAAGACGCTGCTGGAATCCTCCGGCTGAGCTTCCCGGCCGAGCCGCCGGTCCGGCGCCCCGGGCACCCGACCCGCTCCAGACGCTTCCCCTTCACCGCTCGTTGCTGCACCGTCAACTCGGTACTCCTAGGTTCCGGAAGCGCGCGACCCCGCCGCGGCCGTGCGGCGGGGCGGTCATCACCACCCTTTCAGGAGTGAGACGTGGAGCGACGCAGTTTCCTGCGCGGAGCGGTCATCGGCACCTCTGCCGCCGCCTTCGGCGGCACGCTGATGCGGGGCGCGGCCTACGCCGCCCCGGCCCAGCCCGGCCCCGGCCCCTACGGGCCCCTCGGCGCGGCGAACGCCAACGGCATCCAGCTGCCGAGCGGGTTCACCAGCCGGATCATCGCCCGGTCCGGCCAGACGGTCAGCGGCACCTCGTACACCTGGCACAACGCGCCCGACGGCGGTGCCTGCTTCGCCGACGGCACCGGCTGGATCTATGTGTCGAACTCGGAGATCTCCAGCACCGGCGGCGCGAGCGCCATCAAGTTCAATTCCTCGGGCACCGTCACCTCGGCGTACCGCATCCTGTCCAACACCAACCGCAACTGCGCCGGTGGCGCGACCCCGTGGAACACCTGGCTCTCCTGCGAGGAGGTCGACACCGGGTACGTGTACGAGACCGACCCGTGGGGTGTGAACCCGGCGGTCCGCCGCGCCGCGATGGGCCGGTTCAACCACGAGGCCGCCGCCGCCGACCCGGTCCGCAGGGTGATCTACCTGACCGAGGACAAGTCCGACGGCTGCTTCTACCGCTTCGTCCCGTCCACCTGGGGCAACCTCTCCTCCGGCACCCTCCAGGTGCTGGTGGCCGGCACCGCCACCTCCGGCTCCTTCACCTGGCAGAACGTGCCCGACCCGGACGGCTCCCCCACCACGACCCGCACCCAGGTCTCCGGCGCCAAGAAGTTCAACGGCGGCGAGGGCTGCCACTACGCCGACGACAAGGTCTGGTTCACCACCAAGGGCGACAACCGCCTGTGGCAGCTGAACCTCACGAACAGCACCTATGAACTCGCCTACGACGACTCGCTCGTGGTCGGCACCGCCCCGCTCACCGGCGTGGACAACGTCACCGGCTCGTCCTCCGGCGACCTGTTCGTCGCCGAGGACGGCGGCAACATGGAGATCTGTGTCATCACGCCGGACGACGTGGTCGCGCCGTTCCTGCGGATCAACGGCCAGTCGAGCTCCGAGATCTGCGGCCCGGCCTTCTCGCCCGACGGCAGGCGGCTGTACTTCTCCAGCCAGCGCGGCACCACCGGCAGCTCCTCGGGCGGTATCACCTACGAGGTGACCGGACCGTTCCGGGCGTAACACAGGACCTGCTGGGCGCCCGCCCCGAGGAGGGCGGCGCCCAGCGGCGTCAGGGTGTGCAGCACCGAATTGCCGTGCCGCAGGGTCACCACCAGGCCGGCGTCGCGGAGCACGCCCGCGTGCTGGCTCGCCGAGGCCAGGGAGACCCCCGCCCGGCGGGCCAGTTCGCTTGTCGTGCTGCCGTCGCCGATGGCGTGCAGCACCGCCGAGCGGGTGTGGCCGACCAGCTTGCCCAGCGACGTACCGCCCGGCTCGCTGCACACCGGCGCGTCCGTGTGCGTGATCGGATAGACCAGGACCGGCTGGAGGTCCTGGTTGCGGTACATCACCGGCGTACCGCGGCAGAAGTACGACGGCTGGAGCAGCAGGCCCCGCCCGTCGAGCCGCACCTCGCGGTCGACGGGGTAGTCGGCCTCCAGGACGGGCGCCCGCCAGCGCAGCATCGGCGGGAGGGTGGCGAGGAGTTCGTCGGCGCCGCCGTCGAGGACGGCCCGGCCGCGCACGGCCCGGTCGGCCTCCACCCGCGCCTGGATGTAGGGCCACTGCGGTTCGATGGCGGCCCGGTGGTAGCTGCGCAGGGTGCCCACGAGGCGGCTGAGCTGCTCCTCGCAGCCCTCGGCGAGGGCGGCGAGCGGGGCGGGCAACACCCGGCCGCCGGAGCGGTCGCAGGCGAGCAGGGCCAGCTCGGTGTGGAGCCGGGCCGGCGGCGTCGCGCGGATCGCCTCAAGGCCCTCGTCGAGACCGAGGATGCCCTGCGGCGGGGTCAGAAAGTCCGGGAAATAGCCCCGGCTCGGCACGAGCGCACCGAGGAGTCGTGTTTCACCGTTCAACCTGGCACGTGTTTCGGAGCGCCATTCCCCGAAGACCATCGGACCGCGTCGGTCTCTCAATCGGTGAAAGCTGAGAATCGTTTCCCACAACACATCCGGCCGGGCGGCCATCCGCACCCCGGCAAGGTCGTCACCGGTGAAATGAATCCGCAGCATGAAACCCCCACTGTTGCACCCGCAATCACCCCCGTCGAAGAGTATGCACAGCATCACAGGACGTTACCAGGGTGTTTCAGCCACAGTTGAAACGCATCGCGGAGACCCGGGGCAAACCGAAAAGCTGTGCGTGTCGGGCAGGAAACCTTCAGGACCGAGGTGACGTTGCGAAGACCGTGGGGGGCTTTGCGCGTCCGGCGGCGGTCGGCGAAGGTTGCGGCTCACTTGCCCGACAGCGGTAATGGGCGCGGCCGCCGGGTGGGGATCCGGCGGCCGCGCCCCCACCATTATTTGCCAACCGAATGGCGGAAATTCGCCGCCGGGCTCCGGGTCAAGCCGGAGTCAATAGTCTGTCAAATTGTCCGGTGTTCAACAGGCCAGAATTCAACCGGCCGGGATTGAACAACCCGCACAGGACGACTGCACAAGAACTCACATTTCCTTACCGGGACGAATGCCAACGGGGCGGGACACCTCCGCACAAGGTGCCCCGCCCCGTCTCTTTCTCACCCCGCGTCCGCCGCCCGTCGGTGAGGGTCGCGATGACCGACGGCGGCCGCGGTGGCCTGTGGCCCTGAGGTCAGCGGCTGTCCGAACCGGTTGCCGTGGCGGCCGCCCGGCCCGCCTCCAGACGCGCCACCGGGATCCGGAACGGCGAGCAGGAGACGTAGTCCAGCCCCACCTCGTGGAAGAAGTGGACCGACTCCGGGTCGCCGCCGTGCTCACCGCAGACGCCCAGCTTCAGGTCGGGCCGGGTGGCCCGGCCGGCCTCCACCGCGCTGCGTACGAGCGAGCCGACGCCGTCCTTGTCGATGGTCTCGAACGGCGAGACACCGAAGATGCCCTTCTCCAGGTACGCGGTGAAGAACGAGGCCTCCACGTCGTCCCGGGAGAAGCCCCACACCGTCTGGGTGAGGTCGTTGGTGCCGAAGGAGAAGAACTGCGCGGCCTCGGCGATCTGACCGGCCGTGAGCGCGGCCCGCGGCAGCTCGATCATCGTGCCGATGGTCAGCTTGAGGTCGAATCCGGTGGCGGCCTCGACCTCGGCGATGACCTGGTCGGCCTCGTCGCGGACGATCTCCAGCTCCTGGACGGTGCCCACGAGCGGGATCATGATCTCGGCGCGCGGGTCGCCCTTGGCGTTCATGCGCTCGGCCGCAGCCTCGGCGATCGCCCGGACCTGCATGGCGAACAGGCCGGGGATGACCAGACCGAGCCGCACACCGCGCAGACCCAGCATCGGGTTCTGCTCGTGCAGCCGGTGCACGGCCTGGAGCAACCGCAGGTCGTTCTCGTTGTGGTCCTTGCGGGACTCGGCGAGCGCGACGCGCACCGACAGCTCGGTGATGTCGGGCAGGAACTCGTGCAGCGGCGGGTCGAGCAGCCGGACCGTGACGGGCAGCCCGTCCATCGCCTCGAAGAGCTCGACGAAGTCCTTCTTCTGCAGCGGCAGCAGCTGCTCCAGGGCGGCCGAGCGCTCCTCGTCGGTGTCGGCGAGGATCAGCCGCTCGACCATCTCGCGGCGCTCACCGAGGAACATGTGCTCGGTGCGGCACAGGCCGATGCCCTGGGCACCGAAGCGGCGGGCGCGCAGCGCGTCCTCGGCGTTGTCGGCGTTGGCCCGTACGCGCAGCCGGCGTACCCGGTCCGCGTAGGCCATGATCCGGTGGACGGCCTGGACCAGCTCGTCGGCGTCGTCGGCGCCGGCGTGCATCCGGCCCTCGAAGTACTCGACGACCGGCGACGGCACGACGGGCACCTCACCGAGGTACACCTTGCCGGTGGAGCCGTCGATGGAGACGACGTCGCCCTCCTCGATGACCGTGCCGTTGACGGTCATCCGGCGGCGCTTGGTGTCGACCTCGAGCTCCTCGGCCCCGCAGACACAGGTCTTGCCCATGCCGCGGGCGACGACGGCGGCGTGCGAGGTCTTGCCGCCGCGCGAGGTCAGGATGCCCTCGGCGGCGATCATGCCGTCGAGGTCGTCGGGGTTGGTCTCGCGGCGGATCAGGATGACCTTCTCGCCCGAACGCGACCACTTGACGGCGGTGTACGAGTCGAAGACGGCCTTGCCGACGGCGGCACCCGGCGAGGCGGCGATGCCCCGGCCGAGCAGCTCGGTCTTCGCGTTCTCGTCGAAGCGCGGGAACATCAGCTGCGCGAGCTGGGCGCCGTTGACCCGCTGGAGGGCCTCGGCCTCGTCGATCAGGCCCTGGTCCACGAGCTGGGTGGCGATCCGGAAGGCGGCACCGGCGGTGCGCTTGCCGACCCGGGTCTGGAGCATCCAGAGCTGGCCGCGCTCGATGGTGAACTCGATGTCGCAGAGATCCTTGTAGTGGGTCTCCAGCGTCTCCATGATCGTCATGAGCTGGTCGTACGACTTCTTGTCGATCGACTCGAGGTCGGCCAGCGGCACGGTGTTGCGGATACCGGCGACGACGTCCTCGCCCTGCGCGTTCTGCAGGTAGTCGCCGTAGACGCCCTGGTGGCCGGAGGCGGGGTCGCGGGTGAAGGCGACACCGGTGCCGGAGTCGGGGCCGAGGTTGCCGAAGACCATGGAGCACACGTTGACCGCGGTGCCGAGGTCGCCGGGGATGCGCTCCTGGCGGCGGTAGAGCTTGGCGCGGTCGGTGTTCCAGGAGTCGAACACGGCCTTGATGGCGAGGTCCATCTGCTCACGCGGGTCCTGCGGGAAGTCCCGGCCGGCCTCGCGGGCGACGATCTTCTTGAAGTGCTTGACGATCTTCTTGAGGTCGCCGGCCTCCAGGTCGGTGTCGACCGTGACGCCCTTGGCCTGCTTGGCCTCCTCCAGGGCGTCCTCGAAGAGCTCGCCGTCGACGCCGAGGACCGTCTTGCCGAACATCTGGATGAGGCGACGGTACGAGTCCCACGCGAAACGCTCGTCGCCGGCCTGGGTGGCGAGTCCGGTGACCGACTCGTCGGAGAGGCCGATGTTGAGGACGGTGTCCATCATGCCCGGCATGGAGAACTTGGCACCGGAGCGGACCGAGACGAGGAGCGGGTTGTCGGCCTGGCCGAGCTTCTTGCCCATCTGCTGCTCGAGGGCGTCCAGATGGGCGCTGACCTCGTCGCGCAGTGCGGCGGGCTCGGAGCCGCTCTCCAGGTAGACCTTGCAGGCCTCGGTGGTGATGGTGAAGCCGGGGGGAACCGGCAGACCGAGGTTGGTCATCTCGGCGAGGTTCGCGCCCTTGCCACCGAGCAGGTCCTTCAGGTCCTTGTTGCCCTCGGTGAAGTCGTACACGAACTTCTGATCTTTGTTTTCCGACACGGGTCTCGACTCCTCGAGGACTCGGTGGCTGCCCTGACGGCGAGGAACATACCCAGATCGAAGGCGCCTGGGTATGTACGCCTACCCGTCATACGGCCTTAACCACCCGTCCGCCAGCAGATCGAAAGTGACTAGGGGGTAGGGAACGGGTGGTCAACTCCTTCATCCCTCGAAGTCCGCTTGACTCAAACCAGAGACTGGGCGCTCGGATGAGCGGATGATCGAGCACTTGCGTTCAAGTCTTGAACGCAGAAAGGGTGGCACTCCGTGCCACCCTTTGAGAAATGCAACCGCGTCCAGAACGCTCATCTGAGCGCCTCCCCTATCAGGGGTGGCGAGAATCACGCTCTTCCGAAGCCGAAAATCCAGCATCCGGACCCCGCCGAGGACCGGTCCTGAGCCCCTGGACTGGCCTTCGGACTCGCCCGGATCAGCCGCCAGAGGTGTCCAGTTCCGCGTCCGCGCTCACCTGAGCACAGTCGTACGGGTCCTTCAGCCAGCCATCCGGCAGGACAACCCGGTTGTTCCCGGACGTACGCCCCCGCGGACCGTCGGCGCCCACCGGCCACGGCTGGTCCAGATCCAGCTCGTCCAGCAGGCCGCGCAGCTCGTCCAGCGACGAGGTGACCGCGAGCCGCTTACGCATCTCCGAACCGACCGAGAAGCCCTTCAGGTACCAGGCCACGTGCTTACGGAAGTCGATGACGCCCCGCGCCTCGTCGCCGATCCACTCACCGAGCAGCTGGGCGTGGCGGACCATCACCTCCGCGACCTCCCGCAGCCCCGGCTGCGCGTACTCCCCCGTGCCCTCGAACCCCGCCACCAGGTCCCCGAACAGCCACGGCCGCCCCAGGCACCCGCGCCCCACGACCACACCGTCGCAGCCGGTCTCCCGCATCATCCGCAGCGCGTCGTCCGCGGACCAGATGTCGCCGTTGCCGAGGACGGGGATCTCCGGCACATGCTCCCTGAGCCGCGCGATCGCGTCCCAGTCCGCCGTACCGCCGTAGTGCTGCGCCGCAGTCCGGCCGTGCAGGGCGATGGCGGTGACGCCCTCCTCGACGGCGATCCGTCCGGCGTCGAGGTAGGTGATGTGGTCGTCGTCGATGCCCTTGCGCATCTTCATGGTGACCGGCAGATCCCCGGCCCCGGTGACCGCCTCCCGCAGGATCGCCCGCAGCAGATGCCGCTTGTACGGCAGCGCGGACCCGCCGCCCTTGCGGGTCACCTTCGGCACGGGGCAGCCGAAGTTCAGGTCGATGTGATCGGCGAGATCCTCCTCGACGATCATCCGCACGGCCTTGCCGACGGTGACCGGGTCGACGCCGTACAGCTGGATCGACCGAGGCTTCTCCGTCTCGTCGAAGTGGATCAGCTGCATGGTCTTCTCGTTGCGCTCGACCAACGCCCGCGTCGTGATCATCTCGCTGACGAACAGCCCCTTGCCGCCGCTGAACTCACGGCAGAGGGTGCGGAAGGGAGCGTTGGTGATACCGGCCATCGGCGCGAGCACGACCGGCGGCTGCACGACGTGCGGCCCGATGGCGAGAGGAGAGAACGCGGTCATCCACTCATTGTCGCGCACAACAGAGATCGTTAGTTCCGCGCACTATCGAGCGGGGGCGGTTGTCAGTGGGGGTCGCTACGCTGCGTGCGCGCGTGATGACGCGTGGCCTTCTGGCCCGTGAACCGAGGAGGGAGCGGCATGACGCCGACGCCTGGGCGACCGCAGAGAGTAGATGTTCCGGCCGGCTCGGCGCGCTTCGAGGCACTGTGCCGGACTCTGTTGACCATGGAGGTGCCCGACGGCTACCGGGCGGAAATCGTCGGGGGGAACATCGTCATGTCGCCGTGGCCGAGTGGCTTCTACCGGCCCGTCATGCGTTCCGTGGTCAGCCAGCTGGAGCGCCATCGGCCGGCAGATCACACCATGTCCGTCGCCCCGTTCCTCTTCACGTTCCCGCAGGAGGAACGGGCGTACGGCCCGGACGTCTACGCCGCGGCAGCATCCGCCTTCCGCACCGAAGCCCACTACATCGACGGGGAGGCGCTCTCCTTCGTCTGTGAGCTGACCTCGACGTCCACCCGGGACGCGGACTGGGGCGACAAGGCGCCCGTCTACGGCCGGGCGGGAGTGCCCGTGTACCTCCTGATCGACATGCAGAGGGAGGACACGACCGTCTTCTGGGACCCGTCCGAGATGGGCTACGCATCGCGACTCACGCCGCCCTTCGGCGCCAAGCTGCACATTCCGGCGCCGTTCGACTGCAAGCTCGACACGGCCGCGTTCGAGCCGCCTCCCGCGCAGGACGACTGAGCAGACGAAACAGATGTGGCCCCGGGGGCATATCCCCGGGGCCACATCGTCGTCTCAGGTGTCAGTCCTCGGCGCCCTGGGCGTCGGCCGTCGGCTGCGGCTCGGACTGGGCGCGTTCGCGCATCTTGCGGAGGAGTTCCTGCTTCTGGTCGGCGGCCGCCTTGCGGTCGGCGTTGCGCGACGGGTCATTGGCCTGCTGGTCCGCGCGGGACAGCTTGCGGCGCTGGCCGCCTACGCCCAGCAGGTTGTTACGGCTCTTGGCCATGGGGTTCTCCCATTCGGGGTGAGATGTGATCCGGGAATCGTCGGTGGGGGGCGGGACGCTCGGCCCGCCGCACTCTCACTCGTAGATCTGGAAGAACGCATACATGCCGGTGACGCTACACCGGAAAACGTGCCCGAGGCACCCGGTTTTTACGGGCGCGGTGGAACCGGGTCACGGTAGCCGCGGCGCCGGGCCGCGGCGGGGCGGCAGCGCAGCAGCCGGGCCAGGATCAGGCCGCCGCCTCGGAGCGCGCCGTGCCGGTGGAGCGCCTTCACGGCGTAGGTGGAGCAGGTCGGGGTGTACGGGCAGCATGCGGGGCGGGTCGGGCTGATCGCGACGCGGTAGCGGCGTACGGACCGGTACATCGCGGAGGCCAGCCGGCCGGAGGGGCGCGGCGCGGCGGGATCGTCTCCCGCGACGAGCGGGGCCGACGACCGGAGCAGGGGGAGCAGCAGGGCCGACTGCGCCCATACACCGCCGCAGCAGCAGGGGTGCATCGTCAGGTCGCACGCGTTCTCGCAGAAACCTTCCTTCTGCTCGGGTGGCCCGTCCGGGCGGCTCTTGTGCCTGTTGTGCCTGTTGTTCCCGCCGCTGTTCCCGCCGCTCTTCGCCACCGTGCACTCCCCCTTCGGATCGAGTGGATCATACGGCGTGACAGATGACAGCTGACAGATATTGAAATCTGTCAGCTGTCATGCCACTCTCGAAGACATGAACACTCACGCCATCCGCCCCCGCCCCCTCGGCGCCACCGGCCCCGCCGTCTTCCCCCTCGGCCTCGGCTGCATGGGCATGTCCGCTCTCTACGGGGCCAGCGATCGCACCGAGTCGATCGCCACCCTCCACGCGGCTCTCGACGCGGGCGTCACGCTCCTCGACACCGGCGACTTCTACGGCATGGGCCACAACGAGCTGCTGATCAACGAAGCTCTGCGCACCGCCCCCGCCGCGCTCCGCGCCCAGGCGCTGACCAGCGTGAAGTTCGGCGCGTTGCGCACGGTCGAGGGCGGGTTCACCGGCTACGACGGCCGGCCGGAAGCGGTCAAGAACTTCGCCGCGTACTCCCTCCAGCGCCTCGGCACCGACCACATCGACGTCTACCGGATCGCCCGCGTGGACCCGGATGTACCGATCGAGGAGACGGTCGGGGCCATCGCCGAGCTGGTCGAGGCCGGGCACGTCCGGCACATCGGTCTTTCGGAGGTGGGCGCGGCGACCCTGCGCCGGGCGGCCGCGGTGGCGCCGATCGCGGATCTTCAGATCGAGTACTCGCTGATCTCCCGCGGCATCGAGGACGAGATCCTGCCGGCCGCCCGTGAGCTCGGCATCGGCGTCACGGCGTACGGGGTCCTGTCCCGGGGTCTCATCAGCGGCCACTTCACCCGCGACCGGGAGCTGGCACCGGGTGACTTCCGGGGCATGAGCCCGCGGTTCCAGGGCGACAACCTCCACCACAATCTGAATCTGGTCGAGCAGCTGCGCGAGATCGCCGAGGCGAAGGGCGCCTCGGTGGCGCAGATCGCGATCGCCTGGGTGCTGTCCCGGGGCGAGGACATCGTGCCGCTGGTGGGCGCACGGCGGCGGGACCGGCTGGCGGAGGCGCTCGGTGCGCTGGACGTCTCGCTCGACGCGGCTGACCTGGTCGCCATCGAGGCCGCGGTGCCGGTGGGTGCGGCCGCCGGGGAACGTTATCCACAGGCTCAGATGGCTCACCTCGACAGTGAGCGGTGAGCCGGTACGGTCTATCGCATGTCGCCGTCGCCAGAGATCTTGACCCCCGAGCGCATCCTCGAAGCCACTGAGGACGTGTTGCGCCGCTATGGCCCGTCCAAGGCGACCGTCGTCGATGTGGCGCGGGCGCTGGGCGTCAGCCATGGCAGCGTGTACCGGCACTTCCGTACGAAGGCGGCGCTGCGCGAGGCGGTCACGGCGCGTTGGCTGGGCAGGACCGAGGAGTTGCTCGGGGAGCTCAGTGAGGAGCCGGCCAAGTCCGCCGAGGAGAAGCTGCGGCAGTGGCTGGCGGTGCTCTTCGAGGCGAAGCGGCACAAGGCGGGGGACGATCCCGAGCTGTTCGCGACGTACGGGGTGCTGATCCAGGAGGCGAGCGGGGTGGTGGACGAGCATCTGCTCGTCCTGATCGGCCAGCTCGCCGCGATCGTCGGGGAGGGTGTGCGGTCGGGTCAGTTCGCGCCGCAGGATCCGTTGGTGGCTGCGCGGGCGGTGTTCGACGCGACGGCCCGTTTCCATGATCCGGTGTATGCGCCGCAGTGGGAGCGGCCGGAGATCGACGACGAGTTCCGGGCGGTGTGTGAGCTGTTGCTGCGCGGTCTGCGCGCCCGCTGAGAAAAGGCCGAGGCCCCTGGTTCCCGCTGTGCGGGGGCCAGGGGCCTCGGTCGTGTCCGTCGCCCGGGGCGCTCGGGGTCAGCAGCCGAGGAGGCGGCCGCCGAGGTAGGACTGGATCTGGTCGAGGGAGACGCGCTCCTGCTTCATCGTGTCGCGCTCGCGCACGGTCACGGCGTCGTCGTCGAGGGTGTCGAAGTCGACGGTGACGCAGAAGGGGGTGCCGATCTCGTCCTGGCGGCGGTAGCGGCGGCCGATGGCGCCGGCGTCGTCGAACTCGATGTTCCAGTGCTTGCGCAGGTCCGCGGCGAGGCCCTTGGCCTTCGGGGAGAGCTGCGGGTTGCGGGACAGCGGCAGGACGGCGACCTTGACGGGGGCGAGGCGGGGGTCGAGGCGCATGACGGTGCGCTTCTCCATGACGCCCTTGGCGTTGGGGGCCTCGTCCTCGGTGTACGCGTCGAGCATGAAGGCGAGCATGGCGCGGTTGACGCCGGCCGCGGGCTCGATGACGTACGGGGTGTAGCGCTCGCCGGCCTCCTGGTCGTAGTACGCCAGGTCCTGGCCGGAGGCCTCGGAGTGGGCCTTGAGGTCGAAGTCGGTGCGGTTGGCCACGCCCTCGAGCTCGGAGAACTCATTGCCGCCGAAGTTGAAGCGGTACTCGATGTCGGCGGTGCGCTTGGAGTAGTGGGAGAGCTTCTCCTTGGGGTGCTCGTACCAGCGGATGTTCTCCTCGCGGATGCCGAGGTCGCGGTACCAGCTCCAGCGCTGCTCCATCCAGTACTCGTGCCACTGCTCGTCCTCGCCGGGCTTGACGAAGAACTCCATCTCCATCTGCTCGAACTCGCGGGTGCGGAAGATGAAGTTGCCGGGCGTGATCTCGTTACGGAAGGACTTGCCCATCTGGGCGATGCCGAAGGGCGGCTTCTTCCGGGAGGTCTGCTGGACCTGGGCGAAGTTGGTGAAGATGCCCTGGGCGGTCTCGGGGCGCAGGAAGGCCTTGGAGCCGGTGTCCTGGGTGGGGCCGAGGTGGGTCTCGAGCATGCCGGAGAACTGCTTGGGCTCGGTGAACTGGCCCTTGACGCCGCAGTTGGGGCAGTTGATGTCGGCGAGGCCGTTCGCCGGGAGGCGGCTGTGCTTGGCCTCGTACGCCTCTTCGAGGTGGTCGGCGCGGTGGCGCTTGTGGCAGGCGGTGCACTCGGTCAGCGGGTCGGAGAAGGTGGCGACGTGGCCGGAGGCGACCCAGACCTCGGGAGCGAGGATCACGGAGGAGTCGATACCGACGACGTCCTCGCGCGAGGTGACCATCGCGCGCCACCACTGGCGCTTGATGTTCTCCTTGAGTTCGACACCCAGCGGTCCGTAGTCCCAGGCGGCGCGCTGGCCACCGTAGATCTCGCTGCACGGGTAGACGAAGCCACGGCGCTTGCTCAGGCTGACGATGGTGTCGATCTTGTCGGCGGCCACGGTGCTCTCTTCATTACGACGACGAAGTGCGAATGCTTCAGATTACCGGCGGCCGCACCCCCCGGATCAAATCGATGGGTGACGGAGGGCACTAAGACGCTTTGTTGACAATCGTTTCCAGGTTTGTTGAAAATGACTGTCATGAACGTACGCCGTCTGATACCCACCACCGCCGTCGCCGGGGCCGTCGCGCTCGGGCTGTTCTCCCTGTCCGCCTGCTCCGGTTCGTCGGGGTCCGCCGACAAGAAGAGCGACGGCAAGCTGGACGTCGTGGCGTCGTTCTATCCCATGCAGTACCTCGCCGAGCAGATCGGTGGCGAGCACGTCTCCGTCCGTACGCTCACCGAGCCGGGCGTCGAGCCGCACGACCTGGATCTGAAGCCGAAGGAGCGGGGCAGCCTCGAAGAGGCGGACTTCATCCTCTACCTCAAGGGTGTCCAGCCCGCCGTCGACGAGGCGGTCAAGGACGCCGGGGTGAAGAACACCGTGGACGCGGCGACCCTCACCAAGCTGGAGAACCACGGCGCCGAGGACGGCCACGACCACGGGGCGCACGCCGAAGAGGGCCACGCGGAAGAAGGCCACAAGGAAGAGGCCGGCGGCGACCCGCACATCTGGCTGGACCCGGTGAAGTACGCCGAGGTCGCCAAGGGCGTGGGCGCGGCGCTGGAGAAGGCGGACCCGGACCACGCGGCCGCGTACCGGAAGAACACCACCGCGCTCGTCAAGAAGCTCAGCACGCTCAACGTCTCCTTCGACCAGGAGCTGAAGAAGACGGAGACCCGGACCTTCATCACCACCCACGCCGCCTTCGGCTACCTCGCCGAGCGCTACGGCCTGGACCAGGAGGGCATCGCCGGTCTGGACCCGGAGTCCGAGCCGAGCCCCAAGCGGATCCAGGAGCTCCAGGCGGTGGCGAAGAAGGAGAAGGTCACGACCGTCTTCTTCGAGACGCTCGCCAGTGACAAGACCGCGAAGACCCTCGCGAAGGACACCGGTCTGAAGACGGACGTCCTGGACCCGCTGGAGGGAATCACGGACAGGTCCAAGGGCGATGACTACATCGAGGTCATGCAGTCCAACCTCGCCGCGCTGCAGAAGGCTCTCGGCGCGAAGTGACACAGAAGTGACGCAGGCAGGCAGGAACGCAGTGGAGGCGCCCACCATGGACCCCGTCATATCCGTCCGCGGTGCCACCGCGGCGCTCGGCTCGCGCCCCGTCCTGCGCGGGATCGACCTCACCGTGAACCACGGTGAGGTCGTCGCGTTGCTCGGCGCCAACGGCTCGGGCAAGTCGACCGCCGTACGGTCGGTGATCGGGCAGGTCCCGCTCACCGGCGGCAGCGTCTCCCTCTTCGGCACCGAGTTGCGGCGTTTCCGGGACTGGGCGCGGGTGGGGTACGTACCCCAGCGGACGACGGCCGCCAGCGGGGTTCCGGCGACCGTACGTGAGGTGGTGACCTCCGGGCGGCTGTCGCGCAAGCGGATCGGGTGGTTGTCGCGGGCGGACCGGGCGGCTGTCGAGCGCTCGATCGAGCTGGTCGGTCTGGCCGACCGGGCCAAGGACTCGGTGGCCGCGCTCTCGGGCGGGCAGCATCAGCGGGTGCTGATCGCGCGTGCGCTGGCGGCCGACCCCGAGCTGCTGATCATGGACGAGCCGATGGCCGGGGTGGACCTGGCCAGCCAGGAGATCCTCGCCTCGACGCTGCGGGAGCAGGTCGCGGGTGGGGTGTCGGTGCTGCTGGTGCTGCATGAGCTGGGGCCGCTGGAGCCGCTGATCGACCGGGCGGTCGTGCTGCGGGACGGGTGTGTGGTGCATGACGGGCCGCCTCCGAAGGCCGTCGGCCAGCACGCGCTGCCCGGGCACGACCACGTACATCCGCACGCGGCCGATGAGCCGCTTCGCACGGGACTGCTGACCTGATCATGGATTTCCTGGAACCTGCCTTCATGCAGCGGGCGCTGATCGCGGCCGTGCTCGTCGGGATCACGGCGCCCGCCGTCGGCATTTTTCTCGTGCAGCGCCGGCAGGCGCTGATGGGCGACGGCATCGGCCATGTCGCGATGACCGGTGTCGGGCTCGGCTTCCTGATGTCGACGAACCCGGTATGGATGGCGACGCTCGTCTCGGTCGTGGGCGCGGTCGCCATGGAGCTGATCCGGGCGTACGGGCGTACGCGCGGTGACATCGCGCTCGCGCTGCTCTTCTACGGCGGTATGGCGGGCGGTGTGCTGCTGATGAACATGGCGGGCGGCTCGAACGCCAATCTTCTGTCGTATCTCTTCGGGTCGCTGTCGACGGTCTCCGAGGAGGATGTGACGGCGATCGTGCTGCTGGCGGCGTTCGTGGTGGCCGTGACGGTGGGGCTGCGGCGTCAGCTGTTCGCAGTGAGTCAGGACGAGGAGTTCGCGCGGGTCACGGGGCTTCCGGTGCGGGCGCTGAATCTGCTGATCGCGGTGACGGCGGCGGTGACGGTGACGGTGGCGATGCGGGTGGTCGGTCTGCTGCTGGTGAGTGCGCTGATGGTGGTGCCGGTGGCGGCGGCGCAGCAGCTGACCCGGTCGTTCCGGGTGACGTTCGTGCTGGCGGTGGTGATCGGTACGGGTGTGACATTGTCCGGGACGATCATCACGTACTACCAGGATGTGCCGCCGGGCGCGACGATCGTGCTGCTCGCGATCGGTGTGTTCGTGGTGCTGACGGCGCTTGCGGCGCCGCTGGCCAGGCGCCGCGCCCGGGTGGCGGCGGTGGCCGGTGGGGGTTCCGGGGGGCCTGGTGAGGGCGGGGACGGCTGTGATGTGGCGGTTCCCGGCACGCGCCGTTCGGGCGACGACGTGACGCTCTGATCAGGCCGGGGTCGCGGCCTGGCAGAATGGCGGCCAAAGGCATCCATCTGGTGAGGAGGCACCTGTGGCGACGGCAGGACCCCCCGTACGCGGCCGGTCTACCCGGCAGCGGGCCGCCGTGTCGGCGGCGCTGAACGAGGTGGACGAGTTCCGCAGCGCGCAGGAGCTGCACGACATGCTCAAGCACCGCGGTGACTCGGTCGGCCTGACCACGGTCTATCGCACGCTGCAGTCGCTCGCGGACGCGGGCGAGGTCGATGTGCTGCGCACCAGCGACGGCGAGGCGGTCTACCGCC
Organism: Streptomyces sp. NPDC039465; assembly: GCF_055639315.1. Lineage (NCBI taxonomy): Bacteria > Bacillati > Actinomycetota > Actinomycetes > Kitasatosporales > Streptomycetaceae > Streptomyces > Streptomyces sp. NPDC039465. The sequence continues at coordinate 765,477 of NZ_JBVKAP010000001.1, forward strand.
GCTGTTCGACGGGCGACCACCACCACCATCTGGTGTGCCGTATGTGCGGCAAGGCGGTCGAGGTCGAGGGCCCGGCGGTGGAGCAGTGGGCGGAGACGATCGCGGCTCAGCACGGTTTCGTGAATGTGGCGCACACGGTGGAGATCTTCGGCACGTGCGCGGAGTGCGCGGCGAAGTGATCCGTCCGTGATGACATGACGAAGGGCCCGTACCGGTCGAACGGTACGGGCCCTTCGCGTCACTCGGCGCCGGAGCGGCCGGTGGTCACTTGGCGAGGTCGCTTTCCATCTTCAGGAGTTCCTCGTTGGGGACCGCGCCGCCGAAGCGGCGGTCGCGCTGGGCGTATTCGAGGCAGGCGCGCCACAGGTCGCGGCGGTCGAAGTCGGGCCACAGGACGTCCTGGAAGACCATCTCGGCGTAGGCGCTCTGCCAGATCAGGTAGTTGGACGTGCGCTGCTCACCGCTGGGCCGCAGGAACATGTCGACGTCCGGCATGTCCGGGTAGTACAGATACTTCTGGATCGTCTTCTCGCCGACCTTCGACGGGTCGAGCTTGCCCGCCTTCACGTCCTCGGCGATGGCCTGCATCGCGTCCGCGAGCTCCGCGCGGCCGCCGTAGTTCATGCAGAAGTAGAGGGTGAGCCGGTCGTTGTCCTTGGTCTGCTCCTGGGCGATCTGGAGCTCCTTGGCCACCGACTTCCACAGCTTGGGCATCCGCCCCGCCCAGCGCACACGGATGCCGAGCTCGTCGAGCTGGTCGCGGGTCTTGCGGATGAAGTCGCGGTTGAAGTTCATGAGGAAGCGCACCTCGTCCGGCGAGCGCTTCCAGTTCTCGGTGGAGAAGGCGTACAGGGAGATGCTGCCGACGCCCATCTCGACCGCGCCCTGGAGGACGTCGAGCACGCGCTCGGCGCCGACCTTGTGCCCCTCGGTGCGCGGCAGGCCGCGGTCCTTGGCCCAGCGGCCGTTGCCGTCCATGACGATCGCCACGTGTTTCGGCACGAGCTCGCCCGGGATCTTCGGGGGGAGCGCGCCCGAGGGGTGCGGCTCGGGGACCTTGTACTCACGGCGGGACCGCCCGAGGATTCCACGTCGTGCCATGGGGTCACACTCTCCTAGCTCTTCTCTACGTACCGCAGCGAGCGCAGGCCGCGCTCCAGGTGCCAGTGCAGATAGGCGGACACCAGTCCGCTCCCCTCCCTGACGTGACGTGGCTCGCACGCGTCCGCCGTGTCCCAGTCGCCGCTGAGCAGCGCGCTGAGCAGGCCGATGGCCTCCGCAGAGGGTACGACGCTGCCGGGGACGCGGCAGTCGGCGCATACGACCCCGCCCTGTCCGACCGAGAAGAACCGGTTGGGTCCGTGGATGCCGCAGCGGGCGCAGTCCTCGAAGCTGGGCGCGTAGCCGTTGACGGCGAGGGAGCGCAGGAGGAAGGCGTCGAGGACGAGGTTCGGGGCGTGTTCGCCGCGGGCGAGGGTGCGCAGGGCGCCGACGAGCAGGAGGTACTGCTGGACGGAGGGCTCGCCTTCGTTCTCGGTGAAGCGTTCCGCGGTCTCCAGCATGGCGGTGCCGGCGGTGTAGCGGGCGTAGTCGGTGACGATTGCGCCGCCGTACGCCGCGATGGTCTCGCTCTGGGTGCACAGGGGCAGGCCGCGTCCGACGAGGTCGCTGCCGCGGGCGAAGAACTGCACGTCGACGTGGGAGAAGGGTTCGAGTCGTGCGCCGAACTTCGACTTCGTGCGGCGGACCCCGCGCGCCACGGCCCGTACGCGGCCGTGACCGCGGGTGAGGAGCGTGATGATGCGGTCCGCCTCGCCCAGCTTCTGGGTGCGCAGCACGATGCCGTCGTCGCGGAACAGACTCATGGGGTCATTGTCCCGTACGGCCGGGGGGCGGCGGTCCCCCGGGCGGGGTTTGCCCGGCCCGGGGGGCCGCCGACCGGTACGGTACGAGAATCCGTCCCATCCGCACCGGAGGCCTCTGCGAGTGCGCAGCCGGACGGCCCGTACGGGCCGCTGATCCCGATGCCCGAGCTCACCCCGGATGCCTTGCGGGCGGCGGTGGTCAGGATCGCGCCGAGCCGTGTCCCGGCGCTCACCCAGCATCTGTTCGAGGCGACGACCAACGCGCAGCAGACGCAGAGCCTGGCACCGCTGCGGGCCTTCGTGCATTCGTGGGCGGTGTTCGTGGCGATCGAGCGGCATCCACAGCGGGCGGCGCGTCTGCGGGAGCTGGAGCGGCTCGTGGACGAAGGCAGGGACGACCCGGCGGAGGCGATCGCCGAGATCCTGCGTATCCGGAAGGCCGCGGAATCCGAGGCCGGCCTGTGACCGAGTGGTCCTGGGACTACAACCCGACGGAGGAGTACATCACGGCGGGCCTGCCTCCCGGCGTCGTGGCCGAGGTGGAACGGCTTGCCACCGAGCTCGCCGCTCTGGGCACCGAGACGGCACGCGTGCGTCCACGTATGCAACGTCACCTGGTACGGCTGACCGCCCGGCGGTCAGCCCACGGCCAGTGCGTGCGGTCGCCGCGTGCGGTCCGTGGGGCGTGCCGTCCGTGCTCTTCGGACGGCACGCACACATCCTTCGACCTCAAGGGGACTTGAGGTCAACCCCCTTTTCGATCAAGGAACCTCGCCCCGGCTCCGTGCGTTCGCATACGCCGTCGCCGCGCTCAGCCGCTCGGCCGCCGTCGCCATCCGTACGCCCTCGGGCTCGCAGTCCCATTCCCGACCGCCTCCGAACGGTCTCAGCTGTACGTACGGCCCCACATGTCCCATCACACGCCCCACGCGTCCGGTGCGGATCTCGACGACGTACGACCCGACGGGCAGTACGGCCATCACGGTCACTCCTCCCCCGGTAGTGCAGCGGCCAGCCGGCGGGCGGTCTCGACCGTGCAGCGTCCCAATTCGACGAGCGGCCGGGGTGTTTCGTACGCAGAGGAGACGGGATCGAGCCCCAGGGAGGGAAGCGTGACACCGGCCTTCTCGAGGGCCGAACGCAATTCCGCCACCGCCTCTCGCGCGTCCTCGACGCTCCCGGCCGGAGCGTCCTTCGATGCTTTCTTCATCGCCATGGCTGCCCTTTCCCAATCAATTTCCCGCTTACCCACACCACTGTGACCCCGGCTGCTTAGAATCGTCCGTTGCACACGCGCTACAACTGCGGAGCAGCACAGGGGAGTTAACCCATGGCCAACAGGTCCAAGCAGTCTGCCTGGGAGTTCTTCGGGGAGGAGCTCAAGCGGATCAGGGAGGCGGCGCCTTTGACGCAGGACCAGCTGGGGCGGCGGGTGTTCGTTTCCGGCGGTTACATCGGCCAATTCGAACAGGCGATTAGGAAGCCGCAGCTGGACGTGGCGATGCGGATCGACGAGGTTTTACAAACCGGAGGTATTTTCGAGCGGATGTGGCGGAAGCTCATCGCGGACGCGCCGTATGCCTCGTATTTCGCGCCGGTCGCGGAGCTCGAACGGCTGGCCACGAAGATCTGCGAGTTCGCGCCGTCGGTCGTGCCGGGGCTGCTCCAGACCGCCGCGTACGCCCGGGCGATCACGATCGCGGCGAATCCGTTCGCGGCGGACGCGTACGTGGAGGAGACGGTCGACGGCCGACTGGAGCGGTCGGAGATCCTCACCCGCACTACAACCCCCGAGTATTGGGTCACATTGCACGAGAACGTGCTACGGATCCCTGTGGGCGGCCCGGCCGTGATGGCGGAGGCGCTGGAGCACATCGCCATGATGATGCGGCGGCGGACGGCTCTGGTGACGGTCCTCCCGTACGCGGCAGGGGCGCATGCGTCCATGACCGGGACGCTGAAGCTCATGGAGTTCGCGGAGGAACCGCCAACCGCCTATACAGAGACCGCCTTTTCGGGGACTTTGCTGGACGATCCGGCGGTGGTGAAGCGGGTGCAGCGCGCCTACGATCTGCTCAGGGTCGCCGCACTGTCGCCGGAGGCGTCCCTGGCCCTGATCGAGTCGGCGGCTGAGGACTACAGACGATGCGCGATTACGACCTGACGAACGCCCGCTGGTTCAAGAGTTCCTACAGCAACGGCGAGGGCGGCGACTGCGTCGAAGTGGCGTACGACTTCCCGGGCTCCGCCCCCTGGCGCAAGAGCTCCTACAGCAACGGGCAGGGCGGCGACTGCGTCGAGGTCCTTGACGACGTCCCCGGAGTCGTCCCCGTCCGGGACTCCAAGAACCCCGGCGGCCCCGCCCTCGTCGTCGGCGCGGCCGCCTGGGGCGCCTTCGTCAGCTACGTCGGCGGGCGTTGAGGCGGGCGGCCTGGCGGGTCAGGTGGTCGCGTTCGGCGAGGTTGGGGGCCTTCTGGGCCGCCTCGGCGTACAGCCGTGCCGCCGTCGTCAGGTCGCCGTCGCGCTCGTGGAGGTACGCAGCCACCGCCGTGTAGCGAGGCAGTGAACCGTCCAGCGTCGCGAGCGCCGCGAGGCCCGCGCGTGGTCCGTCGGCCTCGCCGACGGCCACCGCGCGGTTGAGGCGGACGACCGGGCTGTCGGTCAGGCGGGCGAGTTCGTCGTACCACTCGACGATCTGCACCCAGTCGGTCTCGTCGGCGGTGGGCGCGTCGGCGTGGAGGGCCGCGATGGCGGCCTGGGCCTGGAACTCGCCGAGCCGGTCGCGGGCGAGGGCCGCCTGAAGGATCTCGACGCCCTCGGCGATCAACGTGGTGTCCCACCGGCCGCGGTCCTGCTCGGCGAGCGGTACGAGGCTGCCGTCGGGCGCGGTCCGGGCGGCGCGGCGGGCGTGGTGGAGCAGCATGAGGGCGAGGAGCCCCGCCACCTCGGGGTGGTCGACCTGGGCCGCGAGCCGGCGGGTCAGCCGGATGGCCTCGGCGGCGAGGTCGATGTCGCCGGAGTAGCCCTCGTTGAAGACCAGGTACAGGACGCGCAGCACGGTGTCGACGTCGCCGGGCTGGTCGAACCGTATGCCGGAGACGGTGCGCTTGGCCCGGCTGATGCGCTGGGCCATGGTCGCCTCGGGGACCAGGTAGGCCTGGGCGATCTGGCGGGTGGTCAGTCCGCCGACGGCGCGCAGTGTGAGCGCGATCGCGGACGACGGTGTGAGCGACGGGTGGGCGCACAGGAAGTAGAGCTGGAGCGTGTCGTCCACGGCGGGCGTGGGCCCGGGTGGCGGCTCCTCGTCGACGAGGTCCTCGCGGCGGCGGCGGGCGGTGTCCGCGCGGGTCGCGTCGAGGAACTTGCGCCAGGCGACGGTGACCAGCCAGCCCTTGGGGTCGCGGGGCTGGTCGGCAGGCCAGACGCGGAGTGCCTCGACGAGGGCGTCCTGTACGGCGTCCTCGGCCGCCGCGAAGTCGGCTCCGCGGCGGACGAGGATGGCGAGGACGCTGGGGGTGAGGCTCCGGAGCAGGGCCTCGTCCATCTGAGACACCGGGGGCGTCACTCCGTGATGGTGGGCGGCGCGGCGAGGAACGGGCGTACCTCCAGCCACTCATGGATGGGCTTCCCGCCCGCGCCGGGGGCGGCCGACAGTTCTCCGGCGAGCTCGACGGCACGGTCGTAGCTGTCGACGTCGATCACCATCCAGCCGGCGATGAGGTCCTTGGTCTCGGCGAACGGGCCGTCGGTGACCGGCGGGCGGCCTTCGCCGTCGTACCGGACCCATGCCCCCTCGGGGGCGAGCGCCTGACCGTCGACGAACTCGCCGGTGCCCTCCAGGCGGGTGGCGAAGTCGCGCATGTACTGGATGTGGGCCGAGATCTCCTCCGGCGTCCACTGGTCCATGGGGACGTCGTTGACCGGGGTCGGGGCGCCGCGGTAGTGCTTGAGCAGCAGGTACTTGGCCATGATTGCTTCTCCTCGGTGCTGTGCGACCCATTGTGGTCGCGTTCACCCCTGGGACGGAGCCGGCCACGGGTTCTCGACATCCTCGTCGGACTTTTTCCGGGACTTTTTTCCGCGTGGGATGACGCCCCTCCTCACCCCCAAGGCCAGCCTATAGACCTCATAAGTCCGCCTTATGAGGTCATAGGTGGGGGGTGGGTACCACGCCCTGAACTGCGTTTGAAAGGGTGACCTAAGTTGCGGCGGCTTCCCGCCGCCACGTCGCTTGCGAAGGGAACCCTGACATGCCCCGCCCTCTCCGGGTCGCGATCGTCGGCGCCGGCCCTGCCGGGATCTACGCCGCTGACGCGCTGCTGAAGTCCGAGGCCGCCACCGAGCCGGGCGTGTCCATCGACCTCTTCGAGCGGATGCCCGCCCCCTTCGGGCTCATCCGCTACGGCGTGGCGCCCGACCACCCCCGGATCAAGGGCATCATCACCGCCCTGCACCAGGTGCTCGACAAGCCGCAGATACGTCTCTTCGGCAATGTCGACTACGGCACCGACCTCAGCCTCGACGATCTGCGCGCGTTCTACGACGCCGTGATCTTCTCGACCGGCGCGATGGCCGACCGCGAGCTCCGGATCCCCGGGATCGACCTGGACGGTTCCTACGGCGCGGCCGACTTCGTGTCCTGGTACGACGGTCACCCGGACGTGCCGCGTACGTGGCCGCTGGAGGCGGAGAAGGTCGCCGTCCTCGGTGTCGGCAACGTGGCGCTCGACGTGGCGCGGATCCTCGCGAAGACCGCCGACGAGCTGCTGCCGACCGAGATCCCGCCGAACGTCTACGACGGTCTGAAGGCCAACAAGGCGCTGGAGATCCATGTCTTCGGCCGCCGCGGCCCGGCGCAGGCGAAGTTCAGCCCGATGGAGCTGCGGGAGCTGGACCACTCCCCCACCATCGAGGTGATCGTCAACCCCGAGGACATCGATTACGACGACGGCTCCATCGCCGACCGCCGCTCCAACAAGCAGGTGGACATGGTGGCGAAGACGCTGGAGAACTGGGCGATCCGGGACGTCGGCGAGCGGCCGCACAAGCTGTTCCTGCACTTCTTCGAGTCGCCGACCGAGATCCTCGGCGAGGACGGCAAGGTCGTCGGTCTGCGCACCGAGCGCACCGAGCTCGACGGCACGGGCAACGTCAAGGGCACGGGCACGACGACGGACTGGGACGTGCAGGCCGTGTACCGCGCGGTCGGCTACCTCTCCGACGAGCTGCCGAAGCTTCCGTTCGACGTCGCGTCCGGCACGGTGCCGGACGAGGGCGGCCGGGTCATCGAGAACGGCGAGCACCTGACGTCGACGTACGTCACCGGATGGATCCGGCGTGGGCCGGTCGGTCTGATCGGGCACACCAAGGGTGACGCCAACGAGACGGTGAAGAACCTCCTGGAGGACCACGCGGCGGGGCGTCTGCAGACGCCGGAGTCGCCCACCGAGGAGGCGGTCGTGGACTTCCTGGAGGGCAAGGGTGTCGCGTACACGACGTGGGAGGGCTGGTACGCCCTGGACGCGGCGGAGAGGAAGCTCGGTGAGGCCGAGGGCCGTGAGCGTGTGAAGATCGTCGAGCGGGACGAGATGCTGCGGGCGAGCGGTGTGACGCCCGCCTGAACTGAGTGAGCCCGGTCGGGACGGTACGTACCGTCCCGACCGGGCTCACTTGTCTCTAGCCCTCGGCCTCGTCGTCGCCGGGTTCCCAGCGGAGCAGGTCTCCGGGCTGGCAGTCGAGTACGAGGCAGAGCGCGGCGAGGGTCGTGAAGCGCACCGCCTTGGCGCGGCCGTTCTTGAGCACGGCCAGGTTGGCGGGGGTGATGCCGACGCGGTCGGCGAGTTCGCCGACGGACATCTTGCGTTTGGCGAGCATCACGTCGATGTCGACGACGATCGGCATCAGATGACCTCGTCCAGTTCGGCCTGCATCCGGGTCGCTTCGACGTCGCGGGCGACGGCCTGGGCGAGCAGCATCCGCATGACGAGCACGATGAGCGCGACCCCGAGCAGGGCCAGGCCGGCGCCGCCCACCAGGAGGACGACGCCGGGGGCCACGGCTTCGCCGGGCGCCAGGACGACGCCGAGGGCGAAGACCAGGAGGGCGGCGGCGACGATCGCGCCGATGACGATGTGGACGTAACCAAAGGCGCCGTGGGAGAAGACGGTTCCGCGCCGCACCATGGTCACCAGCCGCCAGACGCAGACCAGGATGGTCTGAAAGGTCAGGGTGCCCAGGACCACGATCACGAGGACCGGGGTCCGCAGGTGGGCGAGGTCGGGGTCGAGCCCGTTCAGGTCGGTGGCGAGCAGCGGCACCATGACCGCCTGGACGAACAGCGTGCCGGCGAGCAGCACGACGAGTACGGCGCGCAGTGCGATCACGGTCAGCTGTCCCATCGCGTCCCCATACCTCTACTCCATTTACCTCTACGCCATCGATTCACGATGGGAATCTATCGAAATTCGATAGGGATCGGCAAGGGGCGCCTACTCTTGGGGGAGGGAAGGGAGCGGCCATGGCCGTCCAGGAGGCCCCCTCGGTGGAGCGGGCGCGTGATGCGGTGGCCCGGGATTCCTGGGTCGAGGCGTATGTAGCGCTGCACGCCCTGGACGGGGGTGCGCCGCGGCGGCTGGAGCCGGAGGACCTCGATCTGCTGGCGGACGCGGCGTGGTGGTCCGGTCATGTGGACGAGTCGGTGGCGGCGCGGCTGCGCGCCCATGCGGGGTTCTCGGCCGCGGGCGACCACCGGCGGGCCGGCGGCGCGGCGTGGTGGCTGGCGTTCGAGTACCGCAGTCTGGGGCGCCCGGCGGCCGCGGCGGGCTGGCTGCACCGGGCGCGGCACCATCTGGAGCAGGTGCCGGAGTGTCCGGAGCAGTGCTTCGTGGCCTGGTCGGACCTGGAGGAGGCGCGGGCGGGCCATGACCCGGAGGCGGCGCTCGCGGCGGCCCGCCGGATGGAGCGGATCGCCCGGCACTGCGACAGCCCCGATCTGGTCGCACTGAGCCGGTCGGCGCATGCGTCGCTGCTGCTGGCCGAGGGCCGTACGACCGAGGGGCTCGCGCTGCTGGACGATGCGATGTGCGCGGTGACGGCGGGCGAACTGAGCGGCATGTTCACGGGGATGCTCTTCTGCCTGGCTCTGACGGAGTGCATGGGGGCGGCGGACTTCGGGCGGGCGGTGGAGTGGACGGACGCGGCGATGGCGTGGTGTTCGGTGCCGTGGTCGTGGCATGCGCGGGGTGCGGGCGGCGGGGACGGGTCGCTGCCGCCGGGGGTGGTGACGGACAACCCGTTCCGTGGGCTGTGCCGGATCCACCATGTCGAGGTGCTCGATCTGCTCGGCGCCTGGCCTGTGGCCGCCCGGGAGGCGGAACGGGTGTGCCAGGAGGTGATGCCGGACTGCCTGGAGGCCGCGGCGGGCGCTCACTACGTGGCCGGGGAGATCCGGCGGCGGCGCGGTCATCTGGAGGCGGCGGCGGTCTCGTACGCGCACGCGCATGAGCTGGGGCGGATCCCGCAGCCGGGTCTTGCGCTGCTGCGGCTGGCGCAGGGGAAGACGGCGGCGGCGGTGGCGGGGCTGCGGCTGGCGCTGGCCTGCCAGAGCGAGCCGGGCCATGACCGGCTGGGCCGGGCGCGGCTGTTGGCGGCGAAGGTGGAGGTGGACCTGGCCGTCGGGGACGAGGCAGGGGCGGCGGATGCGGTGGCGGAGCTGGAGACGCTGGCGTCGGGCGGCCCGCTGCTTGGGGCGCTGACCGACACGGCGCGCGGCGCGCTGGCGCTGGCCCGCCACGAAGAGGCGTTGGTGCCGCTGCGGCGGGCGCTGGCGGCCTGGCTGGAGCTGCGGATCCCGTACGAGGCGGCGCAGGTACGGATGTTGCTGGCGGCGGAGGACCGGGCGGCCGGGGACGACGAGGCGGCGCTGCTGGAGCTGCGGGCGGCCCGGGCGGCCTTCATGGAGCTGGGCGCGGTGCCGGACGCGCGGCGGGCGGCGGCGCTGCTGGGCGAGGGCCGCAGGGCCCTGCCGGGCGGGCTGACGGAGCGGGAGGTGGAGGTGCTGCGGCTGGTCGCGGCGGGCGGGACGAACCGGGAGATCGCCCAGCAGTTGGTGATCAGCGAGCACACCGTGGCCCGGCATCTGAACCACATCTTCGCGAAGCTGGAGGTGACGTCGCGGGCGGCGGCGACGGCGTTCGCGTACTCGCACGGCCTGGCGTCATGACCCGGCGCGTCGTGACCGGCCCATGGGCTGTTTCGCCCATGCCTCGGTGAGGTGGGGACTTGGGTGGTTCGGGCGATGCCGGGCGGTGGCGGGCGCGCGTAGACCGGAGGCATGAACACGACGCTCAGCACACTCATCCGCGGTGACGTCATCGAGCCCGGGCACCCGGCCTACGAGGAAGCCCGGCGGGTCTACAACGCGATGCAAGAAGGTCCGGGCGCGGCTGGGCGATCTGGGGCCGGTGCTGGGCCAGGCCGTCGACCGCATCCCGTATCCGGTGATCAACACGCTGTTCGACGAGGATCTGCCGCCGGGGCTGTACCACTACTGGAAGGGGCACTTCAGCCGCGGGCTGTCCGACGGGGCGATCGAGGCGCACATGGCGTTCGGGGCGACGATGCCGTCGATGGAGACCGACACGGCGATCTTCCCGATCGACGGGGCGGTGCAGGAGGTGGGGGCCGAGGAGACGGCGTTCGCGTACCGGGAGGCGTCGTTCTCGCATGCGATCGGGGCGAGTTACGCGGATCCGGCCGACACGGAGCGGAACGTGGCCTGGACGCGGGAGTACGACGCGGCGCTACGGCCACACACCCAGGAGGCCGGGTACGTGAACTTCATGGACAGCGACGACCAGGAGCGGGTCCGGGCGAACTACGGCCGGAACTACGACCGTCTGCGCACGGTCAAGCGCCGCTACGACCCCGGCAACCTCTTCCGGATCAACCACAACATCGCGCCGTGATCTCTAGAAGAGGGGCGCGCGGGCGGCGGCCAGCAGGCGGGCCGTGTCGTCGGCGCCGAGTTGGAGGGCGTTGCCGACCGTCGTGAGGACGTCTCGTTCGGCGGGGGTGTACGCCCCGTCGGCGAGGGCGATCCTCGCGCCTTGGACGAGGATCGATTCGCGGCCGGAGGCGGCGAGGTGGGGGGCGAGGGGTTCGAGGGCCTCGTGGAGTTCGATGGCGAGGGCGGCGCCGCACGGGCCCGCGTCGGGGATGAAGCGGCCGGTGTCGGCGGCGAGGGCCTCGACGAGGGAGACGAGCTGTTCGCCCGTACATTCCTCGAATCCGGCGGCGCGGACGCCGGCGACCGCGGTCCGTACGGCGGTCGCGGAGGCGGTGCCGCCGGCGGCGAGGACGGCGAGGGCGACGGTGTGCACACCGTCGCGGAGCATCGCGGAGAAGCGGCTGGTGGTGGGGTGGTCGAGGACGTCGGTGCCGTAGTGGGTGTGGCAGGCGGCGCATTCGACGACGGGTCCGGCGAAGCCGCGGGGCAGCACGGGCACGCCGAGGACGGCGATGCGGCGGCGGCCGGTGCGGCGGCGGTAGTTGCGGTCGCCTCCGCAGCCGGGGCAGAAGAACTCGCCGTCTCCGATGGTGTTCCAGGAGGTTCGAATGGAGCAGACACCCATTTTCCGACCGTTGGATCCCCGGGCTGACCGCACGACGCACCTCCGTCACCACCCCCGTGGCCTTCCGGCACGGGAGGTCCCCCGCGGCCACTTCGCCGCGTTGGCGTGATGTTAGCCACATCGATGATGCCGCGTCAGCACCTCGTCGCCAGATCGCCGACACATGGCCGAAGCCCGCCTGCCGTAAGGGGCGGGCGGGCTCCGGGGAATCCGTCGATTCGGGCGCGGCCGGGGCCGTGGACCCGTACGGCTGACTAGCGGGCGGCGCGGTTGACCGCGGAGATGACCGCCTTCAGGGACGCGCGGGTCGTGTTGGCGTCGATGCCGATGCCCCACAGGACCTTTCCGTCGATGGCGCATTCGATGTACGAGGCTGCCTGCGCGGATGCGCCCTCGCTCATCGTGTGCTCCTGGTAGTCCAGCAGTCGGGCGTCCACGCCGATGGCGTTGAGCGCGGCGAAGAAGGCGGAGATGGGTCCGTTGCCGGAGCCGGTCAGGACGGTGTCGGTGCCGTCGACGACGGCTTCGACGGTCAGCGTGTCGGTGCCGTCCTTGTCCGTGGTGGTCTGGCCGGATCGCAGCTGGATGCGGCCCCACGGGTTGGCCGGGTTGGGCAGGTACTCGTCCTGGAAGACGGACCAGATCTGGGCTGGGGTGACCTCGCCGCCCTCGGCGTCGGTCTTGGCCTGGATGAGCCGGGAGAACTCGATCTGCATCCGGCGCGGCAGGTCCAGCTTGTGGTCGTTCTTCAGGACGTAGGCGATGCCGCCCTTGCCGGACTGGGAGTTGACGCGGATGACGGCTTCGTAGGACCGGCCGACGTCCTTGGGGTCGATGGGCAGGTACGGCACGGCCCACTCGATCTCGTCGACGGTCTTGCCCTGCTCCTTGGCGGACGCCTCCATGGCGTCGAAGCCCTTCTTGATGGCGTCCTGGTGGGAGCCGGAGAAGGCGGTGTAGACGAGGTCGCCCGCGTAGGGGTGGCGGGGGTGGACCTCCATCTGGTTGCAGTACTCGGAGGTGCGGCGGATCTCGTCGATCTGCGAGAAGTCGATCTGCGGGTCGACGCCCTGGGAGAACAGGTTCATGCCCAGCGTCACCAGGTCGACGTTGCCGGTGCGCTCGCCCTGGCCGAACAGACACCCCTCGATCCGGTCCGCACCGGCCATGATGGCCAGCTCGGCGGCGGCGACGGCGGTGCCTCGGTCGTTGTGCGGGTGCACGGACAGGCAGATGTGCTCGCGGCGGGTCAGGTGGCGGGACATCCACTCGAAGCGGTCCGCGTGGGTGGAGGGGGTGGAACGCTCCACGGTGGCGGGCAGGTTGAGGATGATCTCGCGGCCGGCCTCGGGCTGCCAGACGTCGCAGACGGCCTCGCAGACCTCCAGGGCGAAGTCCAGCTCGGTGTCGGTGAAGATCTCGGGGCTGTACTGGTAGCCGAAGACGGTCTCGTCGCCCAGGATCTTCTCGGCGTACTCCATGACCAGGCGGGTGCCGTCGACGGCGATCTGCTTGATCTGCTCCTTGGAGCCGCGGAAGACGACCCGGCGGAAGGTCGGCGCGGTGGCGTTGTACAGGTGGACGGTGGCGCGCTTGGCGCCGCGCAGGGATTCGACGGTCCGCTCGATCAGGTCCTCGCGGGCCTGGGTCAGGACGGAGATGGTGACGTCGTCCGGGATCGCGCCCTCTTCGATGATGGAGCGGACGAAGTTGAAGTCGGTCTCGCCGGAGGACGGGAAGCCGACCTCGATCTCCTTGTAGCCCATGCGCACCAGCAGGTCGAACATCTCGCGCTTGCGGGCGGGGCTCATCGGGTCGATCAGGGCCTGGTTGCCGTCGCGCAGGTCGGTGGAGAGCCAGCGGGGGGCCTTGGTGATGCGCCGGTCGGGCCAGGTGCGGTCCGCGATGTCCACCTGCTCGTACACGCCGTACTTGTGGATCGGCATGCCGGAGGGCTGCTGGGTGTGCGTGGCGTTGGTGATCGGGGTGGGACGTCCGATCCACTGCGACTGAGTCATGGCGTAGGGCTCCTCGGGGTCCTGCGGTGGGGACGGCCGACTGTCGAACGCAACGCCAAGATCCCGCGGGGAGGGGGTCGGCCTACGACTACAGGCCCTCGCCGCGGCAGCTAAGGAGAAGCAGCCCGAAACGCATGATGTGCCGCAGCCTAGCCGAGCCGGGCGGAGAGCGCCGTGCCCGTATCAGTATGCGGGACGGGTGAGACGTCAAGAAGAAAGAGTGACCTATCACTCCATTTCGGCAATCATGGTCGCACCTAGTGACATCGTCGTGACCCGGTGCCACAGTCCGGTCATGGATGCCTACGCCCGCCGGGTCGCCCCGGTCTTCTGCACGATCGTCCCTCCGCACGTCCTCGACCGGATCGCCCGGGGCGAGGACCCCGTCCGCGCCGAGGCTGCGGCCCGCACCCTCGAACACGACGCCCTGCAGCGCACCCGGCGCCGGATCACGACGGTGCGGGCGCTGGCCGCCCCTGCCGGGGAGCCGTCGGACAAGCCGAACCGGACCATCTACGACGCCGAGCGCAAGGAGGTCCTGCCGGGCCGCAAGGTCCACGCGGAGGGCGACGAGCCGTCCCAGGACGCGACCGTCAACCGCGCCCACGCGGGTCTCGGCGCGACGTTCGAGCTGTTCCTGAAGGAGTTCGGCCGCCACTCCATCGACGACGCCGGGCTGGCGCTGGACGCGACCGTGCACTACGGCGAGAACTACGGCAACGCCTTCTGGGACGGCCGTCAGATGGTGTTCGGGGACGGTGACAACGACATCTTCCTCGACTTCACCCTGCCGGTGGACGTGATCGGTCACGAGCTGACGCACGGTGTCACGCAGTACACCGCGAACCTGGAGTACTTCGGCCAGTCCGGGGCGCTCAACGAGTCCGTCTCGGATGTCTTCGGCTCACTGATCAAGCAGTACGTGCTGGGGCAGACCGCCGACCAGGCGGACTGGCTGATCGGCGAGGGGCTGCTGCACCCGAACGTGCAGGGGGTCGCGCTGCGCTCGATGAAGGCCCCGGGCACGGCGTACGACGACGACGTCCTGGGCAAGGACCCGCAGCCGGCGAAGATGGAGGACTACGTCCGTACGGGGCGGGACAACGGCGGAGTGCACATCAACTCCGGCATCCCCAACCACGCCTTCTATCTGCTGGCGACGGCGCTTGGCGGCCACGCCTGGGAGCGGGCGGGCAAGATCTGGTACGCCACGCTGACCTCAGGCGACCTCGCCACGGACGCGCAGTTCACCGACTTCGCGAAGGTGACGCTGGCGCAGACGAAGGCGCTGTTCGGCGAGGGCGACGAACTGGAGGCCGTGGTGAAGGCATGGTCGCAGGTGGGAGTGGGGACGAAGTAGCCGATGCGTATCCAGGTCCGGCGCACGGGCGGTTTCGCGGGCATCGAGCGGTCGGCCGAGGTGGACACCTCGGGGCGGCTCGATGCCGCGCGGTGGCACGCGCTGGCCGCGTCGGCCCTGGCGGCGGGCCAGGGCGCGCCGCCGGCCGGGGTGCCGGACGGCTTCTGCTACGAGATCACGGTCGACGGGCGGACGGTGTTCTGCGTCGATCCGCGGCTGACCGAGGAGCAGCGGGAGCTGGTCTCCTGGGTGCTGAAGGAGGGCGCGTGAGGCCGGCGGCCGTCGAGGCCGTCCGGGCCGTCGGGGGCTAGAAGCCGAGGCGGCGCAGCTGCTTGGGGTCCCGCTGCCAGTCCTTGGCGACCTTGACGTGGAGGTCGAGGAAGACCGGCGTCCCGAGCAGAGCCTCGATGTGCTTGCGGGACTTGGTGCCGACCTCCTTCAGGCGCTTGCCCTTGGGGCCGATGATGATGCCCTTCTGGCTGGGGCGCTCGATGTAGACGTTGGCGTGGATGTCCAGGAGCGGCTTGTCCGCGGGGCGGTCCTCGCGGGGCAGCATCTCCTCGACGACGACCGCGATGGAGTGCGGCAGCTCGTCCCGTACGCCCTCCAGCGCCGCCTCGCGGATCAGCTCGGCGACCATGACCTGCTCGGGCTCGTCGGTGAGGTCGCCCTCGGGGTAGAGCGGCGGGGACTCGGGGAGCATCGGGATCAGCAGGTCGGCGACGAGCTGGACCTGCTTGTCGCCGACGGCGGAGACGGGCACGATGTGCGCCCATTCGATGCCGAGCTCCTTGCCGAGCTGGTCGATGGCGATGAGCTGCTCGGCGAGGGTCTTGGAGTCGACCAGGTCGGTCTTGGTGACGATGGCGACCTTGGGCGTCTTCTTGATCCCGGCGAGCTCCTTGGCGATGTAGCGGTCGCCGGGGCCGAGCTTCTGGTCGGCGGGCAGGCAGAAGCCGATGACGTCGACCTCGGCCCAGGTGGTGCGGACGACGTCGTTGAGGCGCTCGCCGAGGAGGGTGCGCGGCTTGTGGAGGCCGGGGGTGTCCACCAGGATCAGCTGGGCGTCGGGGCGGTGCACGATGCCGCGGACGGTGTGCCGGGTGGTCTGGGGGCGGTTGGAGGTGATGGCCACCTTCTGACCGACCAGAGCGTTCGTCAGGGTGGACTTGCCCGCGTTGGGGCGGCCGACGAAGCAGGCGAAGCCGGCCCGGTGCGGGGCGTTGTTCTCATCAGTACGAGCGCTCATGGGGGCCATTGTCCCCGATGCGGGCGCCGGTCACGTACCGCCCACCGCTCGGGGTGCGCGGTGGCGTCGTAGCCGCAGCCCGATCAGTGTGCCGGCGGCCGCGGCGGCGATCACCGCGCCGACGGCCCAAGGCAGCGCGAGGAAGCCGGTGGCGGCGCTCTCGCGGACGTCCTTGGCGGTGGCGGTCAGGGTCACCTCGCCCCAGTCGAACTGGGGTGCGCCGCGCCAGCGCTCGGTGAGCCGGATCTTCTGCCGGGGCAGCAGTTCGGCGGGGAGAGCGGCGAGGTCGCGGGCGAGCAACGTACGGCCGAAGACCCCCTGCGCCTTCAGTGCCACCTTCGGGTTGAGTGTGACATTGCCCCGGTTGTGGAGCGTGTACGAGATGAGGGCGCTGCTCTCGCGGGTGCCGGGGAGCAGGGGCCGGTCCTGGGTGAGGGTGACGTCCTCGACGGCGAGGGCGGGGACGGTGGGGCCGCCGACGCGGAGGTAGACACGGGCGCCGACGGCGCGCTGGATGCCGACGGCGACGGGGCCGCCGGGGGCGCGGTCGATCCGTTCGTCGAGGGCGACGAGGGCGCCGACGTGGTCGCCGGGTTCGGCGCCGGGCGGGACGGTGAGGGTGATCAGGACGCTGGCCTTGCCGCGGGCGGGGACGGTGATCCTTGGGCGGTCCGGCTTCAGCCAGGCGCCGATGGAGAGATGGGGTTCCTTCTCGGTGCGGACGGCGAAGCCGCCGTCGCGTGCGGTGTTGTAGGCGTCGGCGCCGTAGAGCCGGAAGGTGAGCGGGGCGGCGGTCTTGTTGCTGAGGGTGACGGTGTCGGTGAGGGTGTCGCCGGGGTCGGCGGCGAGGTAGAAGTAGGGCCGCGAGCCGAGCTGGGAGGCGGCGGGGTAGACGGCCCATTCGCCGTTCTCGGCGGCGGTGGCGGTGGTGGGCGCGCCGAGGAGCTGGAGCAGGAGCAGCAGGGCGGCCGCGGTGGTGGCGTACAGCGTGCGCACGGTGCTCAACCCCCGGGGGTCGGGGCGGGCCGACCGGGTGCGCGCCCGGCCCGCCGTGCTGGGGTGGGTCTTTCGGTCAGGTGAGGGTGAGGGTCAGGACGCCGGCGTATATGCCGGGGGCGGTGAACGCCGGGACGTCCAGGGAGACCTTGGCGTCGACGGTGAACTCGCCGCCGGTGAGGGTGGCGTTGGGGGTGGAGGCCAGGGTGGCTCCGCCACTGCCGACGGTCCCGGCGGAGCCGGGGACGCAGACGCTGGGGCTGCCCTGTTTGGTGGTGCAGGCGGGGGTCCAGCTGAGTCTGTCGGCGCCGAGGGTGCCGGCGGTGCCGGTGAAGTCGGTGACCTTGCCGGTGAGGGACCAGCCGGCGGGGCCGCCGCGGAAGTCCTTGACGGTGACGGTGCGCAGGTCGCCGGTGGAGGCGCCGCCCTGGCCGAAGTCGACGGCGGACATCTGGACGGTGTCCCCGGCCTGGGACATGGACAGTTCGCCGGCGGTGACGGAGGCGGTGAGTTTCTGGCTGCCCGGCGGCTGCGGGGTGTCGTCGACGACGGTGTACGCGGCCGGTCCGGCGCCCTTGTCGGGGCTCCAGGAGGCGCCTTCGTAGGCCACGATGCCGGTGGTCGCCTTGTCGGCGACCTTGAGGCGGGCGGTGAAGCCGCCGGTGTCGTCGGTGGTGACGGTCATGGTGTCGGCGGTCTGGGCGGCCCCGGCCCGGCCGGCGACGGTCACCTCGGTGAGCGGGGTGAACTTGCTGCCGGTGACGGTGACCCGGGCGCCGGGTGCGCCGGAGGAGGTGGCGAGCTGGAGGGCCCGTTCGTTGGCTCCAGGCTGGTCGGCGGCGACGACCGTCTCGGAGACGGGTGCGGGCGGGTTCTTGACCGTGCAGGGGGTGTCCAGCTCCATGATGTAGCTGGTGTGGATGTTGTAGTCGCCCGGGGAGAGGGTGATCGAGCCGGGTGCGGTGACCGTGAACGTACCGGTCATGGAGAACGGCGGGAAGGCTCCCTTGCCGGGGACGGGCGGGTTCTTCTTGGGGCCGGTGACGGTGAGCCGGCCGGACTGGGCGCCGCCGAGGGTGACCTTTCCGGTGGGAGTCATGATGTCGGCCGGCAGGGAGAGGTCGACGGGGTTGCTGGCGGCGGGTTTGGTGACCGTGTAGGTGACGGTGACCGTGTCGCCGACCTTCGGTGTCGCTTTGTCGACGGTGATCTCGGCGGTGGTGGTGCCCTCGATGGGCGGGATGCCGGCGATCGGCGGTGGTACGCAGCGGGTGGCGAAGTCGACCGGGGTGGATGCGGCGGTCAGTGCCCCGGCGGGGGCGGCGAGTGCACCGGCCGTACCGGCGATGAGGGCGGTCGCGCCGAGGACGGCGGTCCAGCGGTGTCTTCGGCCGCGGCCGCGCGCGGATGTGGGGGTGAGCGGGGATGCCATGAGTGCCCCTCCTGAGAGATGAGAGGGCGCCATTGACGGCCGCGGGGGAAGAGAAGTCAATGGAATCGAAATCCACCGACTGATGACCCATCAGATACTGTCAAGATCCGCGTTTTCGCAGGTCAGACGGACAGGCGGAGCTTCCGGGAGGTGCGCAGGCCGAGGGCCGGTGCCGCCCGCAGCGGCACCGGCCCCTGGGAGGCGGTCAGCTGAAGACGAACGGGCCGGGCGACTGTGACGTCACGGCGTCACAGTTCACCGTCACACCGAAGATCGTCATGGTCAGCGCGGTGCCCGCGAAGTACGAGTCGAGGCTGTCCCCGGAGGCGACGGTCCCACTGAGCGGGCCCATGGTCACGGCCGTGTTGGCCGCCAGCGCCGGGTTCTTCTTGCCGCTGAAGACCCGGGTGCCGCCGCCCGCCTTGGCGAGCGTGAGCTTGGCGCTGATCTGGTCCTTGCCCACCGCGACCGGTGTCTTCACCGCCGAGGTGAGGGTGATCGTGGCGGCCGTGCCGCTCTGGGTCGCGGTGAGCGTGGCCCCGCCGCCGCCCCACGTACCGCAGTCGTACGACGCGGTGGCCGTGCCGGGAGTGACGGCGGCGGCGCTCGGCGCGAAGACGAGACCGGCGGCGGCGAGCGCCCCCGCGAGCACCGCGCCGATGCCTAAGCTGCTGTTCCTGCTGGCTCTCATGTGGTGGTTCCCCTTTTCCCGTGTCGGGTGGAAGGCGCACTCGTACACACGGCGCTACAAGGGGTGCGGGGGCTGCGTGAAGGGTGCGTTCACCGCATTGACGCGCAAGGAGCCAGAGGTCGCAAGAGAAACTCCGGCTGATTCTTCGGCGGGAAGGCCGGCCGGTCCCCCGGGGGCTCAGCCCGCGGTCACCGCGGCGCGCAGGGTGCCGTCGGGGCCCGCGAGGAGGACCGGGGTGTGCGGCCCGCCGAGGTCCCGTACGGCCGCCCGGTCCGCGTCGGACGCGCTCTCGGCGTCCGAGACGACCGCTGCGGCCTCCAGCGACTGGGCGCCGCTGGCCACGGCCATGGCGACGGCGGTCTGGAGCGCGCTCAGCTTGAGCGACTCCAGAGCCACGGTGCCCGCGACATACGTACGGCCGGTCTCGTCACGGACCGCCGCGCCCTCGGGCACGCCGTTACGGGCGCGGGCGCTGCGCGCCAGGGTGATGATCTTGAGGTCCTCGGCACCGAGGTCGCTGCTCTGCGTCATGGACCGAGCATAGGACGGCGCCCTGGGCCGACCCTGGGCGAGGGTGCGCGGGCGGCGCCGGGCCGCCCGGCCGGGGGATGGTCAGCCGGCGACCGGGTACATCGCGCCGCGCCGCCCCTGCGGGGAGACCAGCCACTCCAGCTTCGCCGCCGTGTCGGCCTCCGGCAGCGGGGTGTGCATCACGATGGTCAGATCGGGCCGGGCGGGGACCCGCAGCTGGGTCGACTCGACCACCAGCGTGCCGACCAGCGGGTGTTCCATCTCCTTGCGGATCTGCCCGCCGGGCGCGATGTCCCGGCGCTCCCACAGGGCGGCGAACTCCTCGGAGGCCTCCTTGGCCTCCTCGACCACCGCGCGGAACCCCTCGTCGTCCGGGCACTCCGAGCAGGCGGCCCGGAACTGCGCGACGACGTGCGGCGCGAGCCGCTCCCAGCTCTTGGTCCGGGCGCGGTAGAGGGGGTCGGTGAAGAAGGCGATCAGGCAGTTCTGGGAGATCTCCGGCCGCATGCCGAGCACGATCGCCGCCGAGTCGTTGTACATGACCGTGTTCCAGTACGCGTCCAGGATGTGCGCCGGGAACGGCATCCAGGTGTCGATCAGTCGGCGCAGCCCCTGGCACATGTCCTGGGCGGCCGGATCCACCTCCGGAGCGGGCGGGTTGAGCCCCGCCAGGACGTAGAGGTGGCGGCGCTCGACGGCGCTCAGCCGCAGCACCCGCGCCACCGCGTCGAGGACCTGCGGGGAGACGGTGATGTCGCGGCCCTGCTCCAGCCACTGGTACCAGGAGACGCCGACCCCGGCGAGCACGGCGACCTCCTCGCGGCGCAGTCCGGGCGTACGGCGCCGGGCGCCGCCGTCGGGGAGTCCGGCCTCGGCCGGGGTGACCCTGGCCCGACGGCTCATCAGGAACTCGCGGAGCTCGCCCAGTCGGTGGGCCTTCGCGGATGCGCTCTCCACGACTGCGACCACGTGTTCATCCCCCTGTCGGCTGCCTGGTGGTGCGACCAACAGGATAAGTTCCCGCTCCCCACGGTTGTTCCCGGCGCCGGAGGGTGAGGCCATGGCACTTGACACCTCCACCACCCCCTCGTCCGCGGTCTCCGCCACGGGCACGCCCGCGCCGGGCAAGATCACCGGCCGTGCCCGGCTCATCCTCTTCGTGCTGTGCGCGGCGCAGTTCATGGTCTCGCTGGACTTCTCCGTACTGAACGTGGCGCTGCCCGTCCTCGGGGCCGACCTCGGGCTCAGCCATTCCGCGTTGCAGTGGGCGGTGACCGCGTTCGCGCTGCCGTCCGGCGGTTTCCTGCTGCTGTTCGGCCGGATCGGCGATCTGTTCGGGCGTAAGAAGCTGTTCCTCGTCGGGCTCGTGGTCTTCGGGGCGGCGTCGCTGCTGGCCACGTTCGCCTGGGATCCGGCGTCGTTCCTGGCCGGGCGGGCGTTGCAGGGTGTCGGGGCGGCGGCGATCGTGCCGACCGGGATGTCCCTGCTGACCACCACGTTCCCCGAGGGGCCGCTGCGGGACCGGGCGCTCGGTATCTCCGGCACGCTGCTCTCGCTCGGTTTCACCGTCGGCATGCTGCTGGGCGGGGTCATGACCGACACGCTCGGCTGGCGCTCCACGATGGGGCTGCTCGCGCTGTTCACGCTGGTCGTGCTGCCGCTGGCGCCGGGGCTGCTGCCCGAGTCCCGTACGCCGGAGCGGCCTCGCCTTGACGTGCCCGGCGCGGTGACCGTCACCGGTGGTCTGCTGGCGCTGATCTACGCCCTGTCCACGGCCGCCGAGCGCGGCTTCGGCGGCGCGGACGTGCTGGTGACGCTGGCTGTGGGGCTGGTGCTGCTGGCGGTGTTCGTGGTCGTGGAGTCCCGGCACGCGGCGCCGCTGGTCTCGCTGCCGATGCTGCGGCGGGGCACGGTGGCCTTCGGCAACCTGGGCGGGCTCGTCACCTTCTCGATGATGTCGACGGTCATCTTCGTGCTGACGCTCCACCTCCAGGAGACGCTTGGTCTTTCCCCCTTCGGCACGGGTCTGATCTTCGGTATCCAGGGCGTGCTGTCGGTGGTGGCGGGCACGCTCGCGCCGAGGGTGATCGGCCGGTTCGGCGCGCGGCGGACGCTGGTCGGATCGCTGCTGGGCCAGGGCGTGCTGACGGGTGCGCTGCTGGGGCTCGGCAGCGGGTTCGACGTGGTGCTGGCGACCGTGGCCGTCTCCCTGGCGAGCATGTGCCATCTGGGCGCGATCATCAGCTACGGCCTGACGGTGACCTCGGGCGTCCCGGACGAGGAGCAGGGTCTGGCGACGGGTCTGGTGACCACGACCCAGCAGGTCGGCCTCACCGTCGGCATTCCGCTGCTGGGTGTCCTGGCCACGACCCAGAGCGATCTGTTCACCGGTGTACGGACGGTGCTGGTCCTGGACACGGCGATCGTGCTGGGTGCGGCGCTGCTGGTGGCGCTGGGGCTGCGGCGGGCGCGGGGGTGAGGCCGTCAGGGCCGGTCGAGGCGGAGCCGCTCCGCCTTGGGGAGGCCCGCGACGACGAGGTCGTACGAGTCCTCGATGAGCTCCCGGACCAGCCGGTCCGGGAGCTCTCCCACGGCCACGGTGTTCCAGTGGCGCTTGTTCATGTGGTAGCCGGGGGTGATCGCGGGGTACTCCTCGCGCAGCCGTACGGCGTTGTCCGGCTCGCACTTGAGGTTGGCGGTCAGCGGGCGGGCGTCCAGGGCGGCGAGGGCGAACATCTTTCCGGCGACCTTGAAGACCGAGGTCTCGGGGCCGAACGGAAACTCCTCGGTCGCGCCGTTGAAGTCCAGGCAGAACGCCCGCAGCTGCTGCGCCTTCATGACGGTTCACCCTCCGGTTCGAGGTTTTCCGGTTCCACGAGCACGGTGACGATCTTGTTGCGGCGGCCGGCGGGGGACTCGGCGGTCAGCCGCAGCCGGCGCCCGTCGGGGAGTTCGACGCGGGCGGTGGCGCCCGCGATGGGGACACGGCCCAGTGCCTTGGCGAGGAGGCCGCCGACGGTCTCCACGTCCTCGTCGTCGTACTCGTCAAAGCCGAAGAGCTCGCCGAGGTCGCCGATGTCGAGGCGGGCGGTGACCCGGAAGCGGTCGTCGCCGAGCTCCTGGATCGGCGGGAGTTCCCGGTCGTACTCGTCGGTGATCTCGCCGACGATCTCCTCAAGGATGTCCTCGATGGTGACGATGCCGGCGGTGCCGCCGTACTCGTCGATGACGACGGCCACGTGATTGCGCTGCTGCTGCATCTCGCGCAGCAGGTCACCGGCGTTCTTGGTGTCCGGGACGAAGGCGGCCGGGCGCATCGCCGTGGAGACGAGGTCGGACTCGGCCTCGCGGTTGACGTGGGTCCTGCGGGCCAGGTCCTTGAGGTAGACGACGCCGACGATGTCGTCCTCGTTCTCGCCGGTGACGGGGATCCGGGAGAAGCCGGAGCGCAGGGCGAGGGTGAGGGCCTGGCGGATGGTCTTGTACCGCTCGATGCAGACGAGGTCCGTGCGCGGGACCATCACCTCGCGTACGAGGGTGTCGCCGAGCTCGAAGACGGAGTGGACCATGCGCCGCTCGTCGTCCTCGATCAGCGATTCCTGCTCGGCCAGGTCGACCATGGCGCGCAGCTCGGCCTCGGAGGCGAAGGGGCCCTTGCGGAAGCCCTTGCCGGGGGTGAGGGCGTTGCCGATGAGGATCAGCAGCTGCGGGACGGGGCCCATGACGCGGGCGAGCGGCAGCAGGACGTACGCGGCGGCGGTGGCGGTGTTCAGCGGGTGCTGGCGGCCGATGGTGCGCGGTGAGACGCCGACGGCGACGTAGCTGACGAGGACCATCACGGCGATGGCGACGGTCAGGGCGTGCCAGGTGCGGGAGAACTCCTGGAGGCAGGCGTAGGTGACGAGGACCCCGGCGGCCATCTCGCAGGCGACCCGCACGAGCAGGGCGACGTTGAGGTAGCGGGTGGGGTCGGCGGCGATCTGGGAGAGCTTGTCGGCGCCGCGCCGGCCGTGCCGTACGGCCTCGGCGGCGCGGAAGCTGGAGACGCGGGCGAGCCCGGCCTCGGCGCAGGCGGCCAGCCAGGCCACGACGACGAGGGCGACGGCTCCGGCGATCAGCTGGACGCTCATGCCGGGCTCAGGAGACGGTCGGCGCCGGGGAGGGGCCCGTGAGGCCCTTCTCCGCCCGCCAGCCGTCCACGATGGCCGCCTGGAGGCCGAACATCTCGGCCTTCTCGTCGGGCTCCTCGTGGTCGTAGCCGAGCAGGTGCAGCACTCCGTGGACGGTGAGGAGCTGGAGCTCCTCGTCCATGGAGTGCTGCGTCGGCGCGTCCTCGCCCTGCTTCTTGGCGACCTCGGGGCAGAGCACGATGTCGCCGAGGAGGCCCTGCGGGGGCTCCTCGTCGTCCTTCGACGGCGGGCGCAGCTCGTCCATCGGGAAGGACATGACGTCGGTGGGGCCCGGCAGGTCCATCCACTGGATGTGCAGCTGCTCCATGGCGTCGGCGTCCACGACGATCACCGAGAGCTCGGAGAGCGGGTGGATGCGCATCCGGGTGAGCGCGTAGCGGGCGATGTCGAGGATCGCCTGCTCGTCGACCTCGGTTCCGGACTCGTTGTTGACGTCGATCGACATGGTGCTGTTGGACTACTTCCCGTTGGAGCCGTTGCGGCTGTCGTACTGCTCGTACGCGTCGACGATACGGCCGACGAGCTTGTGCCGGACGACATCCTGCGACGTGAGCATCGAGAAGTGGACGTCGGGGACCCCGTCGAGGATGTCCCGGACCTGGCGCAGACCGCTCTTCGTGCCGCCGGGCAGGTCGACCTGGGTGACGTCACCGGTGATGACGATCTTCGAGTCGAAGCCGAGGCGGGTGAGGAACATCTTCATCTGCTCGGGGTTCGTGTTCTGCGCCTCGTCGAGGATGATGAACGCGTCGTTGAGCGTGTTGTGTGTCAGCAGGAAGTCCTGCGTGACGTACAGCGAGTCCTCGGCCGCGACCTGGATGCAGACGGTCTCCTCGCGCCCTGCGGGCTCGATGGAGTCGATGAAGCGCATGGGGCGTCCCCCGCCGCCGGTCGCGTGGTACTTCTCGCGCTTGCGGGCGAGGCGGAAGGGCTCGATGCCTTCGGGGAGGCGGATGTCGACCACGTGGGCGTCGTAGCGGTGATCGACGGCACGGCCCTTCGCGTTGCCAGGGCGCCTGCCGCCTGCCTGCCGCCTACGGGTGTACGCGACACCACCCAGCGACTGGACGAGGGCGATCACGTCGTCACGGAGCACGATCGAGGTGGTCGTGTACTGGATCCGGCAGGTGCGGTCGGTCTGGGTGACCGGACCGCCGTCGGAGTCGAGAAGACCCTGAAGGACGGCGAGCCGGACGTCTGCCGAGTTGTACAGGTAGTCGTCCGGGACGAACTTGGAGTGCGACCGGGTGCCGAGGAGATCGAGCTGCCGGAGCATGCCCGTGACCGGGTTCTCCAGCGTGATGACGTCTCCGGGGGCCGCCACGCGGTTCAGGACGTGGTCCGGTCCGCTCTTCGCGCGGACCGACACTCCCGGCAGCGCCGCTTCCAGCGCCTCCGCGAGCTCGGGGTCCTCACTGGAGAAGGAAGGAGTCGTGGAGCCCGTCAGACAGCCGTCCCCGAGCAGCAGGCCCAGCGCGTACGGGTCCATGGGGACCTCCCGCTCGGGGAAGCACACGGGCGCGGTGAGCAGCGGCAGCTCGTAGCGGCGGGCATGGGCCGCACGCAGGTTGCCGATCATCTCCTGCGTCTCCAGGACCCGCCACGGCTTGTCTCGGCGTGCGTCATCACGCGTCCTGACCGTCCACAGATGCTCGCCGCAGCACAGGGTCCAGGAGCCATCCTGGGCGGAGACCCGGTAGACGTCCTTCTCGCCCTGCGGATAGACGCCGAGGACCGGTGTGGGCTCGCCGTTGGAACCGATGACGAGGTCACCGACTTGGAGGTCGCCGATCGGACGCCAGCCGTCCGGCGTCAGGACGTTCGTGAAGACAGGTTGCGCCCTGCCCCTCATGTAGGCCAGGGGCGCGACCTCGATCGTCCCGCTCGCCATCAGTTTGGGGATGGAGTCGGGGTCGAGCATGTCGTGCAGCGCGTCGTACAGCGGCCGCAGGTAGGGGTCGATCTTCTCGTAGAGCGTGCCGGGCAGGAAGCCGAGCCGCTCGCCCGCCTCGACGGCGGGCCGGGTCAGGATGATCCGGGTGACCTGCTTGGACTGCAGGGCCTGGACCGCCTTGGCCATGGCGAGATAGGTCTTGCCGGTGCCCGCGGGGCCGATGCCGAAGACGATCGTGTGCTTGTCGATCGCGTCGACGTACCGCTTCTGGTTGAGGGTCTTGGGGCGGATCGTGCGGCCACGGCTGGAGAGGATGTTCTGCGTGAGCACCTCGGCCGGGGTCTCCGGGCCGTCCCCGATTCCGGTCTCGCTCGCCCTGAGCATGGCGATCGAGCGTTCCACTGCGTCCTCCGTCATCGGCTGTCCGGTGCGGAGCACCAGCATCATCTCGTCGAACAGGCGTTGGATGAGCGCGACTTCGCCCGGATCGCCGACCGCGCTGACCTGATTGCCGCGGACATGGATGTCGGCGCCTGGGAACGCCTTCTCGATCACGCGCAGCAGGGCGTCGCCGGAGCCGAGCACCGTCACCATGGGGTGCTTGGCGGGGACGGTGAAGTGGGCTCGCGCCTCTCCCGGCGCCGGGGTCTGGGCTGTGGGTGTCTGAGTCATGGGCCGGCACTGTGGCCTGCACATACCTCCTGTTGCAGGGTTCTCGCCGCTCGACAACCTCTGGAATACCAGCGTACGACGTGGCACTGACAAGGCCGAGGGCTTTTACGGGGCCGGAAGTCGGGCGGGGTTTCACAGGGTCCGGGCGGCGGTCAGGCCGAGCGGCGGAAGCCGATGGTCGGGACGGCCCTGCGCAGCGGCACCGGCCCGGCCAGGGGCGGCAGCAGGCCCTCCAGGAAGGCGTAGCGGCTCAGGGCCGCGGCGTCCTGGCGGGGCTCGGCGTGGACCTGGTGCCACCAGGCGGCGACCTCGTTCCAGCCGGGCGCGGAGAGTGACCCGCCGAATTCCTGTACGGACAGGGCGGCGATCAGCCCGCCGAAGGCGAGCCGGTCGGCGAGCGGCCACTTCGCGAGGGTGCCGGTGACGAATCCGGCGACGAAGACGTCGCCCGCGCCGGTCGGGTCGAGCGCCGCCACCTCGATGGCGGGGACCTCGGCGGTCTCGCCGGTGGCGCCGTCGACGGCGTAGGCGCCTTCGGCGCCGAGGGTGACGACCGCGTAGCGCACCTTGTCGGCGAGGGCCCGGGCGGCGGCCCTGGGGCAGTCGGTGCGGGTGTAGCGCATCGCCTCCTGGGCGTTGGGCAGGAACGCCTCGCAGTGCTCCAGGTCGGACAGGCCCCTCAGGTCCCAGCGGCCGGTCTCGTCCCAGCCGACGTCGGCGAAGATCCGGGCCCCGGCGCGGGCGGCCTCGGCGACCCACTCCTCGCTGCGGCCGGGCACGAGGGAGGCGACGGCGGCACGCGCGCGTGGCGGGTATTCGGGCAGGGCGCCGTCCAGGGGCGGGGCGTCCTGCGGCGGGGCGTCGTGACCGTGGGAGACCATCGTGCGCTCGCCCTCGTACGCCATGGAGACGGTGACCGGGGAGTGCCAGCCGGGCACGGTGCGCGACAGGGACAGGTCGATGCCCTCGCCCTGCTCCAGTGCGTCCCAGCAGTACTCGCCGTAGTGGTCGTCGCCGAAGGCGGCGGCGAGGGAGGTGCGCAGCCCCATCCGGGCGAGCGCGGTGGCCATGTTGGCGACGCCGCCGGGGCTGGATCCCATGCCGCGGGCCCAGGATTCGGTGCCGCGCACGGGCGCGCTGTCGAGGCCGGTGAAGATGATGTCGAGGAAGACCGTGCCGGTGAGGAAGACGTCGCAGGCGGGGTCGGCCGGGGTGCGCAAGGCGTGCAACGGGTCGACTCCGGTGGCGCGTTGTGGTTTCTCTCCTCTGACTGTGGTCACGGCAGGCTCCCCGGTCGTGGTTCGGATCTTGCCAGTGTGCCCGATGGGAGCCGGGGTCAACGGGGCATCGCCACGCGACGAATGGCGGCGTTTACCCGGCAGCACGGGTGACAAAACCGATTGTGACTCAGATCACATTGATCCGCCTTCTCCGGCGCCTCGGAGACTTGATACAAATTGGCCGCGATCCCGTGCGACACCGGGCGCTCCCCCTCCCGTTCCGCCCCAAGGGCGTGGCGGCACCGCTCATTTCAGCTCCGTCATTTCAGCTTCTGCCGCACTGGAACGCCCATGCCGTCGCGCCGTCGCGCCCCGTGGCCCCTCGTCGCCCTCTTCACCGCCGGCTACCTCGCCGCGTATCTCCTGCCCACCGTCGTCGGCCGGCTCTCCGCCGGCCTCGGGCTGGCCCCCGCGCAGGCCGGTCTGGTGGGCTCGGCCCTGCTGCTCGCCTCCTCCGCCGCCGGATTCACGCTCGCCGCGCGCGTGGAGCGGTACGGGCCGCGCCGGCTGGCACGGCTCGGCCTCGGGCTGGCCGTCGGCGGCTACGGCTGCGCCGCGCTGGTCTCGTACGTACCGCTCGTCGTCGCCGGCGCGACCGTGGGCGGGTTCGGCTCCGGTACGGCCACGGCGGTCGCCGCGGCCGGGATCGCCGCCCAGCGCGATCCGCACCGGGCCTCGGCGCTCGGGCTGCTGTCGCTGTCGGCGACGGCGGGCGCGCTCTATCTGACCATTCCGCGCCTGGGCGGCGGCCACGCGCTGCCGTTCGCCTCGATCGCGCTGGTCGCCGCGGTGGTGTGGACGGTGACCGGCCGGCTGCCCGGTCCGTCCCGGACCGTGGCCGCGACGGCCCCCACGGGCCGCGTGCCGCACCTGCGGTCCGGAACCGTGCTCGCCGCCGCGATCCTGGTGTGGTCCCTGGCGCAGAACGCCCTGTGGGGGGTCAGCGGCCGGATCGGGCTGACCCAGGCCGGTCTTTCGGAGGTGACGGTCGGCGCGGTCTTCGCGGTGGCGCTGGGCGCCGGGCTGGCCGGGGCGACGGCGGCCGGGGCGCTGGGCGCGCGCCTTGGCCGGGCCGTGCCGATCGGGGCGGGCACGGTCGTCATCGCCGCCTGTGTGGCGTTGAGTTCCCGCGCCGGGAACCTGCCCGCCTTCGCCACCGGAGAGATCCTCTGGAACACCTTCTACCCGGTGGTCCTGTCGTATCTGATCGGCCTCGCGGCCTCCCTGGATCCGCGCGGCCGCTGGGCGGTCTGGGTGGGCTCGGCGTCCTCGCTGGGGGTGGCGTGCGGCCCGGTCACCGGCAGTGTCCTGTCGGAGGCGGCCGGCTACCCCGGCATGGGTACGGTCCTGGCCGCGCTGCTGCTGCTCGTCGCGGCCCCGATGACGGTGGTCGCCCTGCACACCTCGGGCCGCCCGCTGGTGCCCGGCTCGGTCCGCCGCCGCGGTGGCGCCCCGGCGGCGGTGCTGGCCGGGACGGCCGGCACGGCGGCCGCGGCGGGCGGACTCCTCCCGCAGATGGGCGCCCCCGAGCAGGAGGTCGCCGAGATCGACGTACCGGTCCCGGCCCGCCGCGCCTTCCGTCTCTCGTCGGGGGCGCGCCGGACGGGCTCCCGTCAGTCGAAGGCGTACGCCTCCACCTCGGCGAGGTAGCGCGCCCTGCGCTCCACGTCGTCGTCGAGGAAGGACGCCTCGAAGGAGTTGCGGGCGAGCTCCCGCAGCCGCTCCGGGCCGAGGCCCAGCACGTCCCGTACGGCGTCGAAGGTGTCCCCGACGTAGCCGCCGAAGTAGGCGGGGTCGTCGGAGTTGACGGTGACCAGCAGGCCGGCCGCCATCATGGCCGGCAGGGGGTGGTCGGCCAGGGTGTCCACGGCCCGCAGCCGTACGTTCGACAGCGGGCACACCGTCAGCGGCACCCGCTCCCGTGCCAGCCGGGCCACCAGCTCCGGGTCCTCCATGGCCCGCAGGCCGTGGTCGATGCGCTCGACCCCGAGGACGTCGAGGGCCTCGCGGATGTAGGCCGGCGGGCCCTCCTCCCCCGCGTGGGCGACCTTGCGCAGCCCGAGCGCCTCGGCCGCCGCGTACACCTCGCGGAAGTCCGACGGCGGGTGCCCGGCCTCGGCCGAGTCGAGGCCGACGGCGGAGATCCGGTGCAGATACGGCTTCGCGTCCTCAAGGGTGGCCAGCGCGGAGGCGGCGGGCAGGTCGCGCAGGAAGCACATGATGAGCCGGGTGGAGATGCCGTGCCGCTCCTCGCTGTGGTCCAGCGCGCGGGCCAGGCCCTCGACGACCGTGCCGAGGGAGACACCGCGGGCGGTGTGCGCCTGCGGGTCGAAGAAGATCTCGGCGTGGCGTACGCCCTGCTCGGCGGCGCGGGCCAGATAGGCCTCGGCGAGCTCGGCGAAGTCGTCGACCGTGTGCAGGGCGTTCATCAGTGCGTAGTACAGGTCCAGAAAGGACTGCAGATCGCTGAAGTCGTACGCCCGGCGCAGCTCGTCGGTGTCGGCGTACGGCAGCCGGACGCCGTTGCGGGAGGCGAGGGCGAAGGCGAGCTCGGGTTCGAGGGTGCCTTCGATGTGGACGTGCAGTTCGGCCTTGGGCAGGGGCATGGTGACTTTCTCACGCTCGGGGTTCTTCGGCCTGGGGTTCTACCGCTCTTGGTCTACCGCTTGGGTAGAGGGACTCGGATCAGGTCCTGGGCGATGGTGAGTTCGCCGTCGAACCCGGCGTCGCGGGCCTGCCGCTCGAACAGGTCGGGGTCGCTGTAGCGCTGCGAGAAGTGGGTCAGCACGAGGTGGCGTACCCCCGCGTCACGGGCGGCGGCCGCGGCCTGGCCGGCGGTCAGATGGCCGTGGTCGGTGGCGAGCCGGACGTCCTCGTCGAGGAAGGTCGACTCGATGACCAGCATGTCGGCGCCGTCGGCGAGGGTGTGCACGCCGTCGCAGAGCCGGGTGTCCATGACGAACGCGAAGCGCTGTCCGCGGCGGACCTCGCTGACCTGGTCGAGGCCGACTCCGTCGAGCGTCCCCTCGCGCTGGATCCGGCCGACGTCCGGGCCGGTGATGCCGTACTCGGCGAGCTTCTCCGGCAGCATGCGGCGCCGGTCGGGCTCGGTCAGCCGGTAGCCGTACGACTCGACGGGGTGCGACAGCTTGTGGGCGTCGAGGGTGTACGCCTCGGTGACCGCGAGGGGGCCGTCGGCGGCGACCGGGGCCTGGATCAGGTCGACGGTCTCGCGGTAGGCGGTGGCGTACCGCAGCCGATCGAAGAACCGCTGCCCGCTGGCCGGGTAGTGGGCGGTGACGGGGTGCGGGACCTGGTCGAGGTTGATGCGCTGGACGACCCCGGCGAGACCGAGGGAGTGGTCGCCGTGGAAGTGCGTGACGCAGATCCGGTCGATGTCGTGGGCGGCGACCCCGGCACGCAGCATCTGCCGCTGCGTGCCCTCCCCGGGGTCGAAGAGGATGCCCTGACCGTCCCAGCGCAGCAGATAGCCGTTGTGGTTGCGGTGGCGGGTGGGGACCTGGCTGGCGGTGCCGAGGACGACGAGTTCGCGTACGGACATTATCCGGGCGGCCAGTTGAGACCACGGCCGCCGAGGACGTGGGCGTGCGCGTGGAAGACGGTCTGCCCGGCGCCGGTGCCGGTGTTGAAGACGACGCGGTAGCCGGTGCCGTCGGTCTTCTCCTGCGCGGCGACCTCCCCGGCCTCCCGCAGTATGTCCGCGGCGATCTGCGGCTCGGCGGCGGCGAGCGAGGCCCCGTCCGGGTAGTGGACCCGGGGGATGACGAGGACGTGGCTGGGCGCCTGCGGGTTGATGTCGCGGAAGGCGACGGTGGTCGCGGTCTCCCGGACGACGGTCGCGGGTACGTCCCCCGCCACGATCTTGCAGAACAGGCAGTCGCTCTGCGGCTCTCCGGCCATGGCCTGGCCCTCCTCGTCTCCGAGTCTCCGACGATCAGTCAGTTACGGGTGCATGCTAGCCGCCCGGGGCGGTGGCGGCCGGTGGGGGCGGGGGTGGCGGCGGGCGGGCGCCGCGCGGGCCGGCCACGGAGGTCGCGGCGGGCGCGGGCCTCTCAGGGCTTCCGGGCCCGGCGGTTCAGGGCCGCGCGGCTGGCCCAGTACGTGATCACGACCGCCCAGAACAGCAGCGCGCCCAGGGGGCCGATCACGCTCGCGCTCAGCGTCGGCAGCGCGACGGCCAGGAGCGAGTGCAGGCCCAGCAGGGCGACCGCCACGGCCATGGCGAGGGCCGGGCGGCAGCGGCGCGCCACCAGCAGCATCGGGCGGCGCAGCCGGGGCGGCACCCGGCGCAGCATCCACAGCGCCCAGGCCGCCCACAGGCCGGCCAGGACCACCGCGCCCACCGCCTCGGTGATCAGCGCCGCCGACCCGTCGGAGCCCCTCCGCAGCGGTGCCGAGCCCACGATCGCCGTGACGAAGCCGGCCAGAGCCACCCAGCGGGCGCCCGCCGCCGTCCCCCAGGCCATGGTCTCCAGGTTGTAGCGGGCCTTGCGGTCCTCCAGGTCGAGCGCCGCGGACTCGACGAACCCCTCGGCGGCCCGGGTCCACGACCCGGGCCGCCAGCGCCGCCGCATGTGGATCAGGGAGAGGTTGTTGTGGGCCTCGCTGCTGTCCGGGTTGAGCCGCAGCGCGGTCTCGTAGGCGCGCTGCGCGGTCTTGAGGTCACCCATCCGCTGGGCGGTGATCCCGACGAGGAAGTGCGCCGCGTCCTCCTCCGGCGCCAGGGTGACCGCCGTGCGGGCCGCCTCGTACGCCTGCGGGCGCCGCGCCCGTACCCCGCCGCGGTCGATGGCGGTGCCGAGCGCGAGATGGCTGCCCCAGTGGTGCGGGGCGAGCTGGACGGCACGGTACGCGGTCTGCTCGGCCTGCCCGTGGGCGCGCAGGGCGAGCAGGACGTCCGTACGGACCAGCCAGGCCGACACCCGCTCGGGGTCGGCGTGCAGGGCCTGGTCGACGGTGGTCAGCGCGCCGGGCGCGTCCTTCAGCCGGAGGCGGCAGCGGGCGAGGAGGACCAGCGCGGCCGCGTCGTCCGGTTCGGTGGCCAGATGGTCGGCGAGCAGCGCGGCGGCCTGTTCGGGGCGGCCGACGTCGTAGAGGGCGTCGGCGCGTTCCAGGGCCGCGCTCACAGCACCTTGTCGCGGTCGTGGGTGATGCTGAGCAGGTTTGGTGCGAGTCCCAGCCAGAAGAGCCACTGCGGCACGCCGCGTTCGGTCCACGGCACGAGGATGATCAGCAGCGCGCACAGGGCGGCCCAGGCCGCCTGGCCGAGGACGACCCGCGCCCAGAACTTCCGTCGGACCAGGGAGCGCACGGTCAGCCGGGCGCCGGCGCGCATCTTGCGGTAGCGGCGCCAGGCCCCGAAGCCCCAGACGGCGGCCATCAGGCACATCGCCCACAGCCGGGTCCCCCAGGGCACGGGGAGCTCCTTCGCCTCGTCGCCGGTCGGGAAGACGTCGACGGTGACGGCGGCCATGAGGAGGCAGAGCAGGGCCAGCCAGCGGGTGCCACGCAGCATCCGGTAGACGGCCCCGTCGAGGTGCGAGCGCAGGCCGGGCTGGTCGGGCGCGACGGAGAGCGCATCGGCGTAGGTCGTGGCGGCCTGGGCGGCGCTGGTGCCGGGCTGGGCGACCACCTTCTCCGCGGTGAGGAGGACGCCGAACCCATCCGTCGGGTCGATGCGGAGCATCTGGCGGCGCGCCTCGTCACACAGGTCCCGCCGCTGGTTGAAGGCGGCGACCTTCCACAGCGCGTGCCAGGCCTTGGTCTCGTCGGGCGCGATCCGGACGGCTTCCAGGCCCTCCTGGAGGGCCTCCTCGATCCGCCCGACGGTGGCCAGCATCTCGCCGCGGTCGGCGTGGGCCGCCCAGTGGTCCGGGTTGAGACGCAGGGTGTCGCGCATCCCCGCTTCCGCGGCGGGATAGTTTCCGGAGCTGCGCAGCGCGCAGGCGCGTATGTAGTGCGCGTGGGACCGTTCGGGGGTCAGGCTGATGACCGCCTCGGCGGTGCGCAGGGCCTCCTCGTGCCGCTTGCTGAACTGCTGGCACTGGGCGAGCAGAAGCAGCGCCTCGGCGTCGTCGGGGTCGCTCGCGACCTGCCGGGCGAGCAGTTCCATCGCCTGCTCGTACCGCTCGGCGTAGTAGAGCACGCGGGCCTGTTCGGTCAGAGGGGATGCGGTGCTCACAGTTTGCGCTTCTTCTTCAGGTAGGCGAGGAGGTCGTCGTACATGCCGCCGTCGTTGGCGAACATGGCGACGTTGCGGGCGGAGGCGAACCACGGCTCGGTGGAAGGCCGGATCTGCTTGGCCGCGCCGAGCAGGTCCTTCATGCCGATCATCCGTACGGTGCCGGTGCGGGCGGAGTCGAGGAGCGCGGACTCGGCGGCGCTCTCGCAGAGATGGGCGAGGTCGGCGCCGGAGAAGTCCTCGGTGGCCTTGACGAGTTTGCCCAGGTCGACGGCTTCGATGGGGCGTTCGCGCAGGTGGTAGCGGAGGATCGCCTCGCGGGCGGCGGCGTCCGGGGGCAGCACGAGCAGAGTGCGATCGAGCCGGCCGGGGCGGCGCAGCGCGATGTCCACGTCCCAGGGGACGTTGGTGGCGGCGAGGACGAACACGCCTTCGTTGGCGGTGCTGTTGATGCCGTCGAGCTCGGTGAGGAGCTGGTTGACGACATTGCGCAGCCCGCTGTGGTGGGTGCGGCTGCGCTTGGCGCCGAGGGCGTCGAGCTCGTCGAGGAAGACGACGCATGGGGCTTGGCGGCGGGCGGTCTCGAAGATGTCGTGGATGTTCTTCTCGGAGTTGCCGATCCACATGTCGAGGATGTCGGAGAGCGAGATCGACATGAAGTTCGCGCCGAGTTCGCCGGCGACGGCACGCGCGATGAAGGTCTTGCCGCAGCCGGGCGGGCCGTAGAGGAGGAGGCCGCCGCGCAGTGACTTGCCGTACAGCTTGCGCAGTTCGGGGTTGCGCATGGGCGCGAGGAAGGCGGCCTCCAGGCGTTCCTTGACCTCGTACATGCCGCCGACGTCGGCGAGGCGTACGGCGCCGGGGGCGTCGACGTCCCAGGCGTTCGCGTCGCCCGGGTCGCCGCTTCCGTCGGCGGCCAGCGGCGGTTCGACGAACCGCGGTCCGACGACGTCGCCGACCTCCTGCTCGGCGGCGTTCCAGTCGAAGCCGGGTGCCGTGGCGGGGGGTTCGGCGGCTGCGGTGGCCGGCGCGTCGGCGGGGCGCTCGGGCGCAGGGGGCTCAAGCGCGGGGCGCTCAAGCGCGGGGCGCTCAAGCGCGGGGGGCTCGGGCGCGGGGGCGGGGGGCGGCTGGGGAGCCGGAGGGGCCGGGGGCTGCGGCAGGCCCATCGCCCGTGCCATCAGCGCCCGCGCCGCCTCGTCGCCCGGCGCGTGCTGGAGCGTGACGGCCGCCTCGGTGACGGCCTCGTCGTTCCTGCCCTCGGCGAGCAGGAGTTCGGCGAAGTGCAGCCGCAGGGGTACGTCGTCGGGCGCGGCGGCCACCGCCGCGCGCAGGCTCCGGATCAGGGGGGACTCGTCGGACATGCGGACACCCTATGGAGGGCCGCCGAAAATCATGTCATCGGGTCGCGAACGGGCGCCTAGGGTGGGGCCGATGAGACGTGAACGCGTACCGCGCAGGCTGGTCGTGGGCGAGACGGTCTGGCTGTGGTCGGTCGGCCATATGCACACGGTCCCCGACACCCCGGGCCGCCCCCGCTACCCCGACTGCCGCGAAGTGCTGACCCTGCGCCGCGCTGACGCGCGCCACGCCCAGCTGCGGCTGGTGTTCCGGGGCGGTGCCGGCCGGCTCGTACCCGACGGCATCGGCC
Source organism: Streptomyces sp. NPDC039465 (assembly GCF_055639315.1). Lineage (NCBI taxonomy): Bacteria > Bacillati > Actinomycetota > Actinomycetes > Kitasatosporales > Streptomycetaceae > Streptomyces > Streptomyces sp. NPDC039465. The sequence goes on from NZ_JBVKAP010000001.1 coordinate 801,137, forward strand.
CGAGTGGCGTGATCCAGGATGCCACCGGCCACGAGCTGAACCTCCACGAACCGGGCGTGGTCCGCCGCCTCGTGGACGCGGCGACGGACCATGGCGTGCTGCCCACCGCCCACGGCGTGACCGAGACGGACGGCTGGGCGCTCCTGGCCACGGACGCGACCGCGGCCGCGACTGCGGCCCCGACCGTGTCCTAGACCTGGTCGTCAGCTCCAGCGGCCCGTGCGGCCGAGGAGGAGCGCCGTCGCCGCCGTGCCGGCCGTGGAGGTACGCAGGACGCTGGGGCCCAAGCGGTACGGCCGCGCGCCCGCCTCGCCGAAGGCGGCCAGCTCCTCCGGGGACACGCCCCCCTCCGGGCCGACGACGAGCACGATGTCGCCCTCGGTGGGGAGTTCGGCGGTGGCCAGCGCGTCGCTCTTGTGGTTCCGGTCCTCGTGCAGCACCGCCGCGAAGTCCGCCGTGGCGAGGAGCGCGGCGACCTGCTTGGTCGTCATCGCGTCCGCGACCTCGGGGAAGCGGGTCCGGCGCGACTGCTTGCCCGCCTCGCGCGCGGTGGCCCGCCATTTCGCGAGGGACTTGGCGCCCCGGTCGCCCTTCCACTGCGTGATGCAGCGGGCGGCGGCCCACGGCACAATCGCGTCGACGCCGGTCTCCGTCATGATCTCGACGGCCAGTTCGCCGCGGTCGCCCTTGGGCAGGGCCTGGACGACGGTGATACGGGGCGTGGGCTCCGGGTCCTCGTACGCCGCCGTGACCTCGACGGTCAGCTGGTCCTTCCCCTCGGCGGAGAGGACCGCGCACGGCGCCCAGTGCCCCCGCCCGTCGGTCAGGACGAGCTCCTCGCCCGCGCGCAGGCGCTTCACGGAGACGGCGTGGCGGCCCTCGGGACCGTCCAGGAGGAACGTGCCTCCCGGCGCGGGGACGGTGTCGACGACGAAGACGGGGGCGGTCATGACGCGTTCCTCGGGGTCAGCGCGGCGCGGGCGGCGTGGAGTTCGGCCACCAGGACGTCGACGAGCTGGGCGGCGGGCAGTTCGCGGGCCATCCGGTGGCCCTGGCCGGCCCACAGGGCCATGCCCTGGGGATCGCCCGCGGTCGCGGCGGCCTTGCGCAGGGGGGAGGTGAGGTGGTGCACCTCGGGGTAGGCGGCGGGGGCGTACGGTCCGTGCTCGCGCATGAACCGGTTGACCAGGCCGCGCGCCGGGCGCCCGGAGAACGCGCGGGTCAGCTCCGTGCGGGTGAACAGCGGGTTGGTCATGGCCTGCTTGTGCAGGGCGTGCGCGCCGGACTCGGGGCACACCAGGAACGCGGTGCCGAGCTGGGCAGCGTCCGCCCCTGCGGCGAGGATCCCGGCGATCTGCCCGCCGCGCATGAGGCCGCCGGCCGCGATGACCGGCATGGAGACGGTCTCGCGGACCTGCGCGACCAGAGACAGCAGGCCGACGCCCGCGCGGTCGCTGGCGGGGTCGTCGCGGTGGGTGCCCTGGTGGCCGCCGGCCTCCACGCCCTGCACGCAGACGGCGTCCGCCCCGGCCCAGTGGGCCGCCTGGGCCTCCTCGGGGCTGGTGACGGTGACGACGGTGTACGTGCCCACGCGAGCGAGGGCGTCGAGGGTCTCCCGGGTCGGGCAGCCGAAGGTGAACGACACGACGGGGACAGGGTCCTCGACGAGGATGGCCAGCTTGGCGTCGTACCCGTCGTCGCGGCCGGAGTCGGGGTCGCCGAGCGGCGTCTCGTACCAGGAGGCCTCGCCCGCGAGCTGATGCCGGTACACGTCGACGGCGGAGGCGTCGGCCTGGCCGGCCTGCGGCATGAAGAGGTTGACCCCGAACGGCTGACCGGTCAGCCCGCGGACCTGCTTGATCTCCTGGTACATGCCGTCGGCGGTCTTGTACCCGGCGGCGAGAAAACCGAGCCCGCCGGCCTCGGAGACGGCGGCCGCGAGCTGCGGACCGGAAGCGCCACCCGCCATGGGGGCCTGCACGATCGGATGACGACAGAGATCGTTCAGTGCGGAGGACATGCAGGCATGGTGTCACGCCGGACCGACAGCCCCCGCATCACCCGGCACGACGAACCCCGCCGCCCGGGCGGACCGGACGGCGGGGCCGTAGGAGGAGCGGGTAGGGCTACCGCCCGTTGAACGCATCCTTCAAGCGCGAGAACAGGCCCTGCCGCCCCGGCTGACCGTGCTGACCCGGGGGACGACCCCCGGACCCCCGGCCGGGCGCGCTACCGCCCGTTGAACGCATCCTTCAAGCGCGAGAACAGGCCCTGCTGGCCCGGCTGGAACTGGCCCATCGGCCGTTCCTCGCCGCGCAGCTTCGCCAGCTCCCGCAGCAGCCGCTCCTGCTCGGGGTCGAGCTTCGACGGCGTCATGACCTCGACGTGGACGATGAGGTCGCCGCGCCCGTTGCCGCGTAGGTGCGTGACGCCGCGGCCGTGCAGCGGGATCGACTGGCCCGACTGCGTACCGGGCCGGATGTCGACCTCCTCGACGCCGTCCAGGGTCTCCAGCGGCACCTTCGTGCCGAGCGCGCCCGCCGTCATCGGGATCGTGACCGTGCAGTGGAGATCGTCGCCGCGCCGCTGGAAGACCGAGTGCGGCAGCTCGTGGATCTCGACGTACAGGTCGCCGGCGGGGCCGCCGCCCGGGCCGACCTCGCCCTCGCCTGCGAGCTGGATACGGGTGCCGTTGTCGACACCGGCCGGGATCTTGACCGTGAGGGTCCGGCGGGAGCGCACGCGCCCGTCGCCCGCGCACTCGGGGCACGGGGTCGGCACGACCGTGCCGAAGCCCTGGCACTGGGGGCAGGGGCGGGAGGTCATGACCTGGCCCAGGAAGGACCGGGTGACCTGGGACACCTCGCCGCGGCCGCGGCACATGTCACACGTCTGCGCCGACGTACCGGGCGCCGCGCCCTCGCCGGAGCAGGTCGTACAGACGACGGCCGTGTCGACCTGGATGTCCTTCGTCGTGCCGAAGGCCGCCTCGTTGAGCTCGATCTCCAGGCGGATCATGGCGTCCTGGCCGCGGCGCGTACGCGAGCGCGGCCCGCGCTGCGACGCCGTGCCGAAGAAGGCGTCCATGATGTCGGAGAAGTTGCCGAAGCCACCGGCCCCGAAGCCGCCCGCGGCGCCACCGGCACCGCCGGACGCGGAGAGCGGGTCCCCGCCGAGGTCGTAGACCTGCTTCTTCTGCGGGTCCGAGAGGACCTCGTACGCGGCGTTGATCTCCTTGAACCGCTCCTGCGTCTTCGGGTCCGGATTCACGTCCGGGTGAAGCTCGCGGGCGAGGCGCCGGAACGCCTTCTTGATCTCGTCCTGCGATGCGTCGCGGCGTACGCCGAGTACGGCGTAGTAGTCCGTGGCCACTTACGACTCCGCCAGGATCTGTCCGACGTAACGTGCCACTGCGCGTACCGCTCCCATCGTTCCGGGGTAGTCCATGCGGGTCGGTCCGACCACGCCGAGTTTGGCGACTGCCTCGTCGCCCGAACCGTAGCCGACCGCGACGACGGACGTGGACGTGAGGCCCTCATGGGCGTTCTCGTGCCCGATCCGTACGGTCATGCCCGAGTCCTTGGCCTCGCCGAGCAGCTTCAGCAGGACGACCTGCTCCTCCAACGCCTCCAGCACGGGCCGGATCGTCAGCGGGAAGTCGTGTCCGAAGCGGGTGAGATTGGCGGTGCCGCCGATCATCAGCCGCTCCTCGTGCTCCTCGACGAGGGTTTCCAGCAGGGTGGCCAGCACGGCCGAGACCGTACCGCGGTCCTCCGTCTCGAAGGACTCGGGCAGGTCCTGCACCAGCTGCGGCACGTCCGCGAAGCGGCGGCCGACGACCCTGCTGTTGAGCCGGGCCCGCAGATCGGCGAGAGAGGTCTCGCCGAACGGGGCCGGGCAGTCGATCATGCGCTGCTCGACCCGTCCCGTGTCGGTGATCAGGACGAGCATCAGCCGGGCGGGGGCGAGCGAGAGGAGTTCCACGTGCCGCACGGTCGAGCGGGTCAGCGAGGGGTACTGCACCACCGCGACCTGCCGGGTCAGCTGCGCGAGCAGCCGGACCGTGCGTCCGACGACGTCGTCGAGGTCGACGGCGCCGTCGAGGAAGTTGTGGATCGCCCGGCGCTCGGGCGTCGACAGCGGCTTGACGCCCGCGAGCCTGTCGACGAAGAGGCGGTAGCCCTTGTCGGTGGGGATCCGCCCGGCGCTGGTGTGCGGCTGGGCGATGTATCCCTCGTCCTCCAGGACGGCCATGTCGTTGCGGACCGTGGCCGGGGAGACGCCCAGGGCGTGGCGCTCGGTGAGCGCCTTGGAGCCGACGGGCTCCTCGGTACCGACATAGTCCTGGACGATGGCGCGGAGCACTTCGAGTCTGCGTTCGCTGAGCATCGCGCTCACCTCCAGCTGCGGTTTCCGGTCGTTCCAGTCGTTCGCCTGGCACTCACCCTGTCCGAGTGCCAGCATCCCCCGGTCAGTGTACGGCGGGGGGCGGCGCTCCTGGCAAGGAGACCGGCGGCACGTCCGACCGGTCAGGGTGGCGCGCGGAAATCACGCGACGGTGCTGGTCGTTGCCGATAGCGTCTCGGTATGGACGTCAGTTGGGAAGAGTTCGGGTGGGAGCGGATCGCCCACGGGGTGGGCCGCAGGCGCCTCCCGGTCTGGGACGCGACGGTCGGACTGGTCGTCGGCGACGCCGCGGTGCTGCTGTACGACACGGGCTCGTCCCTCAGGGAGGGCGCCGAGCTGCGCGCGCAGGTGCAGGCGATGACCGGCCGGAAAGTGACGCACATCGCACTGGGGCACCCCCACTTCGATCATGTCCTGGGGACGGCCGCGTTCTCGGGGGTGGAGGTGTACGGCGCGGTCGGCATGGACACGCTGCTGCGGGGCCGGGAGCGGGACGCGCTGCGCCTGGACGCGGTACGCCAGGGTCTCGACGCCGCAGAGGCGGCGGAGGCGACGGGCGTCCTGGTGGCGCCGCACCACGTGGTGTCGGGCGAGTGGACGCTGGACCTGGGCGGCCGCCAGGTCCTGCTGGCGAACGTCGGCCCCGGACACACGGGCCACGATCTGGCGCTGCTGGTCCCCGGCTCCCCTGAGGTCGTCTTCTGCGGTGACCTGGTGGAGGAGTCGGGCGAGCCCCAGGCGGGCCCGGACGCGATCCCGTCGCGCTGGCCGGCCGCCCTGGACCGCCTGCTCTCCCTGGGCGGCGAGGAGGCGGTGTACGTCCCCGGGCACGGCGCGGTCGTCGACGCGGCGTTCGTACGGGCGCAGCGCGATGAGCTGGCGAGGCGCTTCGCGGTGTCGTAGCGTCGGCGAAATGCGCAGCTACAGCCCTGATCTGACGCCCCCTTGGAAGAGGCCGTCGGCCGTTCCCGAAGTGTCCGCCGAGGTCGATCTGGTGGTGGAGGAGGTGGGGACGGGCTTCTGCGGCGCGGTCATCCGTACGGAGAAGACGGCGCAGGGTCCGACGGTGACCCTGGAGGACCGGTTCGGCAAGCAGCGGGTGTTCCCGATGGAACCGCGCGGATTCCTGCTGGAGGGCAAGGTCGTCACGCTGGTCCGCCCGACGGGGGCGGCGGCGCCGGCGCGCCCGGCCCGTACGGCCTCCGGTTCGATCGCGGTCCCGGGGGCACGCGCGCGTGTCGCCCGTGCGGGCCGCATCTATGTGGAGGGCCGGCACGACGCGGAGCTGGTGGAGAAGGTCTGGGGCGACGACCTGCGGATCGAGGGCGTGGTCGTCGAGTACCTGGAGGGCATCGACGACCTCCCGTCGATCGTCGCCGACTTCGCCCCCGGCCCGGACGCGCGCCTGGGGGTCCTGGTGGACCACCTGGTGCCGGGCTCGAAGGAGTCCCGCATCGCGGCCCAGGTCTCCGGCGACGACGTCCTGATCGTCGGCCATCCGTACATCGACGTCTGGGAGGCCGTGAAGCCCTCGTCCCTGGGCATCCCGTCCTGGCCCCGGGTGCCGCACGGCCAGGACTGGAAGACGGGCGTGTGCGAGGCCCTGGGGTGGCCGGGGAACACGGGGGCGGCGTGGCGGGGGATTCTCTCGCGGGTGCGGAGCTACAAGGACCTGGAGCCGGAGCTGTTGGGGCGGGTGGAGGAGCTGATCGACTTCGTCACGGCGCCGGGGGGCTGAGGGCGGGGTTTCTCCCCCACCCCGCCCCTTCCCGAAACCCTGCCGGGGGCTGGTGGGGGGGGTGACTGTCCGGGGGCGAGGCCCCCGGACCCCTGCGAGGCGGCAGCTTCGCGCCGCAGGCCCAGACGCCGGGCCGTCGGCCTCGTTGTGGCGCCGGGCGCCACAGGCCCCGTTGTGGCGGGGGGCGGTGCCACAGGCCCGGGCCCGGATCGGCGGCCCCGTTGTGGGCATACGTTCCGCAGGGCTGGGGGTCCCCCCGGACGAAGTCTGGGGGAGGGTGGGCACAACGCCCACGACGGGCGGCGCCCCTCGCTCTGGCGGTGCACACGACCGGCCGGTGCGCCAGGACCAGGCGGCGCCCAACGCTCGGGCGGTGCGCCACGACGGGCGGCGACCCTCGCTCTCGCGGTGCACACGACCGGCCGGTGCGCCAGGACCAGCCGGCGCCCTCCGGTTGGCGGCGGCGCGCGGCGGCTCGGTCAGTCCACCAGGTCCCGGACCACCGCGTCCGCCAGCAGCCGCCCCCGCAGGGTGAGGACGGCCCGCCCCGCCTCGTACGGCTCCGGAGCGAGGAGACCGTCCGCGAGGGCCTTGCGGGATGCGGCCAGGCCCGCCGGGCGCAGGAGGGCGAGCTCCACGCCCTCGCGGAGCCGGAGCTCCAGCAGGACCCGCTCCACCCGGCGGTCCTCGGCCGTCAGGAGCTCGCGGCCCGCGCCGGGCGACTTCCCCGCCGCCAGCGCCGCCGCGTACGCGCCGGGGTGCTTGACGTTCCACCAGCGCACGCCGCCGACGTGGCTGTGCGCCCCGGGGCCCGCGCCCCACCAGTCCGCGCCGCGCCAGTAGAGCTCGTTGTGCAGGCAGCGGCCGGCCTCCGAGGTGGCCCAGTTCGAGACCTCGTACCACGCGTAGCCCGCCTCGGCGAGGACCGAGTCGGCGATCAGGTACCGGTCCGCGTGTACGTCGTCGTCGGTCATCGGCACCTCCCCGCGCCGGATCCGCCGCGCGAGCTGCGTGCCTTCCTCGACGATCAGGGCGTACGCGCTGACGTGGTCCGGGCCCGCGCCGATCGCCGCGTCCAGGGACGCCCGCCAGTCGTCGTCGGACTCCCCCGGCGTGCCGTAGATGAGGTCCAGGTTGACGTGGTCGAAGCCGGCCGCGCGCGCCTCGGCGACGCAGGCCTCTGGCCGACCGGGGGTGTGCGTCCGGTCGAGGATCTTCAGGACGTGCTGCTTCGCGCTCTGCATCCCGAAGGAGATCCGGTTGAAGCCGCCCGCCCGCAGCTCCGCCAGATACGCGGGGTTCACGGACTCCGGGTTCGCCTCCGTGGTCACCTCGGCGTCGTCGGCGAGCCCGAACTCGTCGCGGACGGCGTCCAGCATCCGTACGAGATCGCCGGCGGCGAGCAGCGTCGGCGTGCCCCCGCCGACGAAGACGGTCCGCACGGGCCGGGGGTCGTCGCCGAGGGTCTTGCGGGCGAGCCGGATCTCCTCGACGACCTGGCCCGCGTAGTTGTCGCGGGAGGCGAGCACCCCTCCGCTGCCGCGCAGCTCGCTCGCGGTGTAGGTGTTGAAGTCGCAGTAGCCGCAGCGCGTCGCGCAGTACGGCACGTGCAGATAGAACCCGAGGGGACGCGACGCCGCACCCTCCAGGGCGGACGCGGGCAGCGCCCCGTCCTCGGGCATGGGCTCACCATCGGGCAGTACGGAAGGCATACCGCCCATTGTCCGTCACCGGCGACGCTCTCCGGTTCAGGCCGCCCAGGAGGCGCCCGTCGCCGGACCCTTACCCGTCGCCCGGTCGCCGCGCCTGGAGCACCAGCAGCGCCAGGTCGTCGCCGACGGGCGCGTCCCCGAAGGCGTGCACGGCCTGCCGGATCCGGTCCGCGGTCCGCTCCGCCGTCAGTCCGGCGCAGTCGGCGAGCGCCCGCTCCAGGCCGTCGCCGTCGTCGAACATCCGGCCGCCGGAGCGCCGCTCGGTCACCCCGTCGGTGACGCAGAGCAGGGTGTCGCCCGGCTCCAGGTCGAAGGTGTGGCTCTCGTAGGCGACGTCCCCGACGACGCCGAGGAGGATCTGCGGCTCGGCGACCTGCCGCACGGTCCCGTCGGGCCGGAGCAGCAGGGGCAGCGGGTGCCCGGCGCAGGCGACGGTGCAGTGTGCGCCGCCGTACGCGCCCAGCGGGGTGATCTCGCCGTACAGCAGGGACAGGAAGCGGGGCTGGGGCCGGTCGGGGACGTCCTGGCCGCCGGCCGCGGCGGCCATCAGGGCGGCGGCCTCGGCGGCCTCCGTGGCGTCGTCGAGGAGGAGGCCGTTGAGGCGGTCGAGCACCTCGCCGACCTGGTGTTCCTCGCGGGCGAGGAGCCGCAGCCAGGGGCGGGCGAGGCCGGTGACGACGGCGGCTTCGGGGCCGCTGCCCTGGACGTCGCCGAGCATGAAGCCCCAGCGGTCGCCGGTGCCGCCCGCGGGAAAGATGTCGTAGAAGTCGCCGCCGGCCACGGAGTCGTCGCTCGGTTCGTAGACGACGTGGCTGTCCACGCCGGGGATCCTGGCGACCTGGCTGGGCAGCAGGCCGCGCTGGAGGACCCGGCTGATGGTGGCCTGCCGGGCGTAGCGGCGGGCGGCGCCGATGGCGAGGGCGACGCGGCGGGCGAAGTCCTCGACGAGGGTGGTGACGCCGGCGGGGACGGGGTGCGGTCCGCGCCGTCCGATCAGGAGGGTGCCGAGTCCGCGGCCGCCCGCGACGAGCGGGTAGGCGAGGGCGCTGCCGGTCTCGGTGTCGGCGTCGTACGGCCAGGGGACGGGGACGGCCCCGGTCCTGGTGGGGTCGGGGACCCGGGGCGCTTCCTTGCTGAGGGCCGTACGCAGCCGTTCGGTGGCGGCCTCGTCGATGTGCCAGACGCCGCCGGGGCGGGGGCCCGTACCGGCGCCCGGTCCGGTGCCTTCGGGGTCCAGCCATAACGCGGACCAGTGGGCGACGCGTGGGACGAGGAGCTGCCCGGCGAGCGCGGCGACCATGTCCTCGTCGAGCTGGCCGGCGAGCAGTTCGGACGACTCGGCGAGGAAGGACAGGGCGCTGCGGCCGTCCCAGTCGCGGTCGGTGTCGTCCTCGTCGTACGGGCGGTCGGCGGCGGGGTCCGGGGCGAAGGGGACGACAGGCCGCCGGGCGGGCTGGCCGGGCTGGTGGTGGGGGCCCGGTCCGCGGCCGTCCAGGGGGACCCGGGCCCAGACCGTCTTCAGGCCGGGGCGGTAGGTGACGCCCCAGCATTCGCAGACCGCGGCGACGAGGTGCAGGCCGCCGCCGTGGGCGGTGCCGGCCGGGTCGCGTCCGGCGACGGTACGGGTCGGGTGGTGGTCGGAGACCTCGACGACCACGGCCGCGGGCACGTCCTCGGCGGCCTCGGCGAGCCGTACGACGAGCTCGACGGCGGTGCCGGCGTGGACGACGGCGTTGGTGACGAGTTCGCTGACGACCAGCACGGCGTCGTCGGTGACGGTCGCGTCGAGGGGCACGGCGTCGGCCCACTCGTCGAGCGCGGCCCGGGCGAAGCGCCGGGCGGCGGCCGGGGTGAACGGATCGCCGGGCAGCCCGGTACGGACCACCGAGGACACGGCGGGGCGAGCGGTCTCCCGGTGCATCAGCCGCGACGGTTGCGCGGACTGCGAGGGAATGGACCTCACTGTGCTGCTCCTGGTCGGCTGTGGCGTTGCGCCGCGTGGACACCGACAGAGTGACAGACAGAGCCCGCCCATAAGCGCCGAGTCATCGAACTCGGCGAAGACAGGTCACGGGGACGGGCGCGCCCGCCCGTCCCCGTTCCCGGTGCCGCTACGACTCGCGCGACCCGGCGTACATCTCGTCGATCAGGTCCTTGTACGTGCGCTCGACCACCGGGCGCTTCAGCTTGAGGCTGGGCGTCAGCTCGCCGTGCTCGATGTCGAGGTCGCGCGGCAGGAGCCGGAACTTCTTGATGGTCTGCCAGCGCTGCAGGCCTTCGTTGAGCCGGTCGACGTACCCCTGGATGAGCCGCTGGGTCTGCGGGGAGGCGACCACTTCGGCGTAGGACTTGCCGCCGAGGCCGTGGTCGGTGGCCCAGCCGAGGATGGCGGGCTCGTCGAGGGCGATCAGGGCGGTGCAGAAGTTCCGGTCGGCGCCGTGGACCAGGATGTTGGAGACGAACGGGCAGACGGCCTTGAACTGGCCCTCGACCTCGGCGGGGGCGATGTACTTGCCGCCGGACGTCTTGATCAGGTCCTTCTTGCGGTCGGTGATCCGCAGGTAGCCGTCGGGCGAGAGCTCGCCGATGTCGCCGGTGTGGAACCAGCCGTCGGCCTCCAGGACCTCGGTCGTCTTCTCGGGCAGGCCGTGGTAGCCCTCCATGATGCCGGGGCCGCGCAGCAGGATCTCGCCGTCGTCGGCGATGCGGACCTCGGTGCCGGGCAGCGGCTTGCCGACGGTGCCGGTGCGGTAGGCCTCGCCGGGGTTGACGAAGGAGGCGGCGCTGGACTCGGTGAGGCCGTAGCCCTCCAGGATGTGGATGCCGGCGCCGGAGAAGAAGTAGCCGATCTCGGGGGCGAGCGCGGCGGAGCCGGAGACGGCGGCGCGCAGGTGGCCGCCGAAGGCCTCGCGGAGCTTCTTGTAGACGAGCGCGTCGGCGACCTTGTGCTTGGCGCTGAGGCCGAAGGGGGCGGAGGCGGTGCCCGTGCGGCGGAAGTTGTCCTGGGTGACCTTGGCGTACTCGCGGGCGACGCCCGCGGCCCACTGGAAGATCTTGTACTTGGCGGCGCCGCCGGCCCGGGCCTTGGCGGCGACTCCGTTGTAGACCTTCTCGAAGATGCGGGGCACGGCCGCCATGTAGGTGGGCTGGACGACCGGCAGGTTCTCGATGATCTTGTCGACGCGGCCGTCGACGGCGGTGACGTGCCCGACCTCGATCTGTCCGGAGGTCAGGACCTTGCCGAAGACGTGGGCGAGGGGCAGCCAGAGGTACTGGACGTCGTCGCCGGTGACCAGCCCGGTGGCGGCGATCGCCTTGGCCATGTACGACCAGTTGTCGTGCGGGAGCCGTACGCCCTTGGGGCGGCCCGTGGTGCCGGAGGTGTAGATGAGGGTGGCGAGCTGGGTGGGCGTGATGGCCCCGACGCGCTCCTTGACCACCTCGGGGTTCTTCTCCAGGTACGCCTTTCCGCGCGCCTCCAGCTCGGCGAGGCTGAGCACCCAGCCCTCGGGGTCGTCCTCGGCGCCCTGCTCGATGCCGCTCGGGTCGATGACGACGACATGGGCGAGGTGGCCCAGGTCGGCGCGGCGCTCGCGGGCCTTGGCGAGCTGGGCGGCGTCCTCGGCGATCAGGACCCGGCTCTCGGAGTCGGCGAGGATGTAGGCGGACTCCTCGGCGTTGGTCTGCGGGTAGACCGTGGTGGTGGCGCCGCCGGCGCACATGACGCCGAGGTCTGCGAGGATCCACTCGACGCGGGTGGCGGAGGCGAGCGCGACGCGCTCCTCGGGACGCACCCCGAGGTCGATCAGGCCGGCCGCGATGGCGTAGACCCGCTCGGCGGCCTGTTCCCAGCTGAGCGATTTCCAGTCGTCGGGCCCCTGGCCGGTGGCCGAGGGGACCGGGTAGCGATAGGCCTCCGCGTCGGGGGTCTTCGCCACGCGCTCCAGGAAGAGGGTCGCCACGGAGGGCGGTCGGTTCTCGATCAGGTTCAGTGTGTCGCTCACGACGTCCTCCGGGGCTTGCGGCAGGGCTGCACGACGGGATGATTGTTTAACTGGCGAGTAACCCTCGGGCGGGATCAGGTTAGAGCGCGGTGGTCCGCCGCGTAAGGGGCTGCGGCCCTGCGGTTCATACCCGCTTCATAACGACTGTGCGTTACCTGTGCGTGTTCGCGGCACACAAAAGCGCCCGTCCGTGAACCGAACGGGCGCTTCGCGTACGTACTGGCCGAGGAGCTACTTCTTCGTCTTGCCGCCGGCCGAGTCGTCGCTGGAGAGGACGGCGATGAAGGCCTCCTGCGGGACCTCCACGGAGCCGACCATCTTCATGCGCTTCTTGCCTTCCTTCTGCTTCTCCAGCAGCTTCCGCTTACGGGAGATGTCACCGCCGTAGCACTTGGCGAGGACGTCCTTGCGGATGGCGCGGATGGTCTCGCGGGCGATGACCCGGGAGCCGATGGCCGCCTGGATGGGCACCTCGAACGCCTGCCGCGGGATGAGCTCGCGCAGCTTGGCGACGAGCCGTACGCCATACGCGTAGGCCGCGTCCTTGTGGGTGATGGCGGAGAAGGCGTCGACCTTGTCGCCGTGCAGCAGGATGTCGACCTTGACCAGGGAGCTGCTCTGCTCGCCGGTGGGCTCGTAGTCGAGGGAGGCATAGCCGCGGGTCTTGGACTTCAGCTGGTCGAAGAAGTCGAAGACGATCTCGGCGAGCGGGAGGGTGTAGCGGATCTCGACCCGGTCCTCGGAGAGGTAGTCCATGCCGAGCAGGGTGCCGCGGCGGGTCTGGCAGAGCTCCATGATCGCGCCGATGAACTCGCTCGGGGCGAGGATCGTGGCGCGGACCACGGGCTCGTACACGTCCGCGATCTTGCCCTCGGGGAACTCGCTCGGGTTGGTGACGGTGTGTTCCCGCCCGTCCTCCATGAGCACGCGGTAGACCACGTTGGGGGCGGTGGCGATCAGGTCGAGCCCGAACTCGCGCTCCAGCCGCTCGCGGATGACGTCGAGGTGCAGCAGGCCGAGGAAGCCGACGCGGAAGCCGAAGCCCAGCGCGGCGGAGGTCTCCGGCTCGTAGACCAGCGCGGCGTCGTTGAGCTGGAGCTTGTCGAGGGCGTCACGCAGCTCGGGGTAGTCCGAGCCGTCCAGCGGGTAGAGGCCGGAGAACACCATCGGCTTGGGGTCCTTGTAGCCGCCCAGGGCCTCGGTGGCGCCCTTGCTCAGGGTGGTGATGGTGTCACCGACCTTGGACTGGCGGACGTCCTTCACACCGGTGATGAGGTAGCCCACCTCGCCGACGCCGAGACCGTCGGCCGGCAGCATCTCCGGGGAGTTGGTGCCGATCTCCAGCAGCTCGTGGGTGGCGCCGGTGGACATCATCCGGATGCGCTCGCGCTTGTTGAGCTGGCCGTCCACGACACGGACGTAGGTGACGACACCGCGGTAGGAGTCGTAGACCGAGTCGAAGATCATCGCGCGGGCCGGGGCGTCCTTGACGCCGACCGGAGCCGGCACGTCCTTGACCACCCGGTTGAGCAGCACGTCGACGCCGACGCCGGTCTTCGCGGAGACCTTGAGCACGTCCTCGGGCTGGCAGCCGATGAGATTGGCGAGCTCCTCGGAGAACTTCTCCGGCTGCGCGGCGGGCAGGTCGATCTTGTTGAGCACCGGGACGATGGTGAGGTCGTTCTCCATCGCCAGGTAGAGGTTGGCGAGCGTCTGCGCCTCGATGCCCTGGGCGGCGTCGACGAGCAGGATCGTGCCCTCGCAGGCCGCCAGGGACCGGGAGACCTCGTAGGTGAAGTCGACGTGGCCGGGGGTGTCGATCATGTTCAGGATGTGGGTGGTGCCCACGTCCGGGCCCGCGGTGGGCGCCCACGGAAGACGCACGGCCTGGGACTTGATCGTGATGCCACGCTCGCGCTCGATGTCCATCCGGTCGAGATACTGGGCGCGCATCTGCCGTTGGTCGACCACCCCGGTCAGCTGGAGCATCCGGTCGGCAAGGGTGGACTTGCCGTGGTCGATGTGCGCGATGATGCAGAAATTGCGGATCAGCGCCGGGTCGGTACGGCTCGGCTCAGGCACGTTGGTAGGAGTCGCGGGCACGCAAGGTCTCGTCTCGGGGCGATGGTCGGATCGATACGTAGGTTCCATGGTCCCACGGACCGGGACCAGGGCCCGGTTTGGGCGGCCCGTACGGGGGCTGGTAACGTGGGCAGCTGTGTCTCGTGCCCTCTCAGTGCGGGACGCACTTCAAGATCAAAGATCATCGAACCTGCAAAGGCTCTTTCGTGGCGAACATCAAGTCCCAGATCAAGCGGAACAAGACCAACGAGAAGGCGCGCCTGCGTAACAAGGCCGTCAAGTCGTCGCTCAAGACCGCGATCCGCAAGGCCCGTGAGGCTGTCGCCGCCGGCGACCTCGAGAAGGCCACTGTGGCCACTCGCGCCGCCTCTCGTCAGCTCGACAAGGCTGTCTCGAAGGGTGTCATCCACAAGAACGCCGCCGCCAACAAGAAGTCGGCGCTGGCGACGAAGGTTGCCTCCCTCCAGGGCTGAGCACTTTCAGCCGTACTCCGGTCGGCCGCGTGAGTGGCTGACGACCGGATGACTTGATCGCCGGCAGGGACCCAGCGGGCCCTCTCTTCCGCTCCCGTCCGGCACCCCGGACCGCACACGATCTGCGTTCGCCACGCGGGTGCGGCCCACCAGCTTCGCGCAGGCCCCGGTTCCTTGTCCTTCCCCAGGACGAGGGCCGGGGCTTTCGCGTGCGTGGGGGTGGGGTGCCCTGCCGTACGCGTACGGGGGCGGGGTCCGTGATCGGGGGCGGGGGTACGGGCCGGGTCTTCGGCCCGTAGCTGTCCCCCCTTACCGCGGGGCGGACCTCAGCGGCGGAGGCGCGCCGCGCGGGCGACCGTCACGACCGCGCGCTCCAGGGCGTACTCGGGGTCGTCGCCGCCGCCCTTCACCCCCGCGTCCGCCTCCGCGATCGCGCGGAGCGCCATGGCGACCCCGTCCGGGGTCCAGCCCCGCATCTGCTGGCGTACGCGGTCGATCTTCCAGGGCGGCATCCCCAGCTCACGCGCGAGATCCGCCGGACGGCCCCCGCGCGCGGAGGACAGCTTGCCGATCGCGCGGACGCCCTGGGCCAGGGCGCTGGTGATCAGGACGGGGGCGACGCCCGTGGAGAGGGACCAGCGCAGGGCCTCCAGGGCCTCCGCGGCCCGGCCCTCCACGGCGCGGTCGGCGACGTTGAAGCTGGAGGCCTCCGCCCGGCCCGTGTAGTACCGGCCCACGACGGCCTCGTCGATCGTGCCCTCGACATCCGCGGTCAGCTGGGACACCGCGCTCGCCAGCTCCCGCAGATCGCTGCCGATCGCGTCCACGAGCGCCTGGCATGCCTCGGGCGTCGCCGACCTGCCCAGGGCCCGGAACTCGCCCCGGACGAACGTCAGCCGCTCCGCCGGCTTCGTCGTCTTCGGGCAGGCCACCTCCCGCGCGCCCGCCTTGCGGGCCGCGTCGAGGAGCCCCTTGCCCTTCGCGCCGCCCGCGTGCAGCAGGACGAGCGAGATCTCCTCGACCGGCGCGTCGAAGTACGCCTTGACGTCCTTGATCGTGTCGGCGGAGAGGTCCTGCGCGTTCCGCACGACCAGCACCTTCCGCTCGGCGAAGAGCGAGGGGCTGGTCAGCTCCGCGAGGGTCCCCGGCTGGAGCTGCTCGGAGCTGAGGTCGCGGACGTCCGTGTCGGCGTCGGCGGCCCGGGCGGCCGCCACCACCTGCTGGACGGCACGGTCGAGGAGCAGGTCCTCCTGGCCCACGGCGAGCGTGACGGGGGCGAGAAGATCGTCGGTCGAATTCTGCTTGCTTTGTCTGCGGATCATCGCGTTCCAGCATCCCACGGGCCACTGACACTCCCGCCCGTGCCCGACAATGAACGGGTGAGCGAACGACACGTACTGGTACTGCCCGACCGTGATTCCGCCGAGGAGGTCGCCGAAGAGCTCGGCGAGCGGTTCGGGACCGGCGAGACGCCCCAGCTCGTACGGGACGCCCTGGCCGGCGAGGACGACGCCGAGGACGCCCAGTGGCTCGTGGTCCTGGAGGACCCGGAGGCCCGGCTGGACCCGGCGGCGCTGGACGCGTTCGCCGCGGAGTACGAGGGCTGGCTGGAGGCCCCGTGACGGGAGCCCCTCCTAGGCCCTCGGTCCCGGTCCCGCCCGGTCCTCGGTCCTAGGTCGGCCGCCCGACGACACCGCCGGGTCCGCCCGGCTAGCGTGCCGCCCATGACGATGTACGCACCCGCACGCAGCCGGGAACAGCGCATCCAGGACGTACTGGCCCGGCTGGAGAAGGACGAGGACGTGTGGGTCGCCACCGCCTCGGCGGACGGCGAGCCGTATCTGACGCCTCTCTCGTTCGTCTGGGACCGGGGCACTCTGCTCATGGCCACCAAGCGGGTGAACGCCACCGTCCAGAACGTCGCCGCCTCGGGCGAGATCCGGCTCAGCCTCGGCCACACCCGTGACGTCGTCCTCATCGAGGCAACGGCCCGCCTGGAGGAGGGCGCCGAGCTGGCGCCCTCCTCGGCCGACGCGTTCGCCGCGAAGCTCGACTGGGACCCGCGTGACCGGGAGCCCTGGGTGTACGTCCGGGCCACGCCGCGCACGGTACGGGCCTGGCGCGAGGAGAACGAACTGGCCGGCCGGCTGCTGATGCGCGACGGCCAGTGGCTGCCGGTCTCTCAGCCGGCGCTCTGAGCCGCCTTCTAAGGCGGCTTGTTCAGGGACACCCCGGCCGGTACGGCTCTGAGCCGCGCCCCGGGGCCGGTCACCGCCACCGCCCCGTCCCGGTCCGTACGGAGCACCACCGCTCCCCCGTCCCGTAGCGCGGCGAGCGTCCGGGGCGAGGGGTGCCCGTACGGGTTGTCGGAGCCCGCCGACACCAGCGCAAGCCGTGGTCCGGCCCGGCGCAGCAGCTCCGGGTCCTGGTGGGCGGAGCCATGATGGGCGACCTTGAGGACGTCCACCTCGGGGAGCCATGGATGGGCGCGCAACAGCCCTTGCTGGGCGGGCGGTTCGAGGTCCCCGAGCAGCAGCAGGACGAGGCCTCCGGCGGTGCGGACGAGCAGGGTGACGCTGGCGTCGTTGGGTCCGGCCGGGACGCCGGCCGGCGGCGCCCGCTCCGTCGGTGCGGACGGCCACAGCACCTGCCAGTCCAACGGCCCGATACGCCGCCGCTCCCCCGCCCGCGCCCTGACGACCGGCACGCCCGCCTCGGCGGCGATGCGGTGGACGAACGCCGCCTGCTCCGGCGGCTCCTGAAGCCCCGTCGTCTGGATCGCCCCCACCCTCCGGCCGCGCAGCACACCCGGCAGACCGGCGACATGGTCCGCGTGGAAATGGGTGAGGAGCAGCAGCGCTACGCGGCGGACGCCCAGGTCGCGCAGGCAGTCGTCGACGAGCCCCGGATCGGGCCCGGTATCGATCACGACGGCGGTGTCGCCGCCCGCCGCGAGGACGGTCGCGTCGCCCTGGCCGACCTCGCACATCGTCAGCACCCAGCCGGGCGGCGGCCAGCCGGTGACGATCCGGGTGAGGGGCGCGGGCCGCGCGATCGCCAGCAGCAGGACCACGGCGCATCCGGCCGCCACCCAGGGGCGGTGGGGAACTGTCCGGGCCGCGAGGAGCACCAGCGCCGTGGCGGCGGCCAGCAGCAGCCCGCCGCTCCAGCCGCCCGGCCAGTCCGCCTTCGCCCCGGGCAGGGCGGCCCCGGCCCTGGCCACCGCCGCGATCCATCCGGCCGGCCATCCCGCGAGCGTGGCGAGGAGTTGGGCCACCGGCATGGCCAGAGGGGCCGCGGCCAGGGCGGCGAAACCGAGGACGGTGGCCGGGGCGACGGCCAGTTCGGCGAGCAGATTGCACGGGACCGCGACGAGGCTGACCCGGGCCGCGAACATCACGACCACGGGCGCGCAGACGGCCTGCGCGGCGGCGGACGCCGCCAGCACCTCCGCGACGCGGGGTGGCACGCGTCGGCGCTGAAGCGCGGCGCTCCACTGGGGCGCGATGGTGAGCAGGGCGCCCGTGGCCAGGACGGAGAGCAGGAAGCCGTAGCTCCGGGTCAGCCAGGGATCGAGGAGTACGAGCAGCAGGACGGCGGCGGCCAGCGCCGGGATCAGCGATCTGCGGCGGCCGGTGCCGATGGCGAGCAGCGTGATCAGTCCGCAAGCCGCCGCCCGCAGCACGCTCGGGTCCGGGCGGCAGACGATCACGAAGGCGAGCGTGAGGCCGCCGCCGAGGAGGGCCGTCGTGCGCAGCGAGATGCCGAGGAGAGGCGCGAGGCCGCCACGTTCGGCGCGCTGGGCCGTGCCCGTCGGACCGATCAGCAGGAGGAGGACGATGGTGAGGTTGCTGCCAGACACGGCGAGAAGGTGGGAGAGGTCGGTCGCCTCGAAGGCGTCCCGCAGGTCGGGCGGGATCCGGGAGGTGTCCCCGACGACCAGGCCGGGCAGCAGGGCGCGGGCGTCCGGCGGGAGCCCGTCGGTGGCGCGGTGCAGTCCGGCGCGGAGCTCACCGGCCGTCCGCTGCAGGGCGTTCGGCCGGCCGACGATCGTCGGCTCCTCCGTTGTGTGGACCCGCAGCACCGCCGCGTAAGGGTCGCCCTCACGCTGTGGAGGCGCCAGGCGGGCGGCGAGCCGCAGCCGCGTCGAGGGCAGCAGCGCCAGCCACTCCTTCCCGGCTCCGGGTGGTGCGAACACCAGGACCGGCGTACGGGTCCGGGTGACGGCCCCGTCGGGTGCCGTGACCCGGGTCGCCTCCGCGTCCAGGACGACCGAGCCCGCGGTCGTACGGACCCCGTGGACGCGGGGCCGGGTGCGGCGCGGGTCGGAGGTGACGGTCACCTCGGCGGTGACGTGCGCGTACTCCCGCGCGAGTCCGGGCAGCGGCCCCCGTCGCAGATCGGCCGCGTGCAGCCCGGCCGCCGCCGCCCCGGCCGCCGCGCACAACAGCACGGCCGCGCAGGCGCCCACCCGAAGCCCTCGCCTCGGGCGCCGACCGGGCCCGCGCCCCTCCCCGGCCGGTGCCCCGGGACGCGCCCGCCTTCCGCCCCGGCTCCGGGACCGCGCCGCGTCGGCCGCTCGTACGAGCCGAGCCGCTCTGGCGGCCTGTACCGCCGTCGGACCGAGCAGTGCCAGTCCGGCCGCCGCACAGATCAGGACCGCTGTCAGCGTCGCCCAGCCCGACGCGCCCAGCGCGAGCGCGCCCGCTCCCCAGGCCGCCAGGGCGGGCGGTACCAGGCGCAGGTCCGCCGGGGCTTCATGGGGAAGGCCCTCGTGCGCATGGCCATCGCGCGGAAGGCCCGCGTGTCGAGAGTCGTCCCGCCTGGGGTCGTCATAGCGATGGCGCGCCCCCGGCGTCCGCCCACGCGAGGAGGAACCCCCGGCCCCGGTCGTCATGGCCGCACCAAGGGCTTGAGGTCGGCGAAGCGCCGGTCGCCGATTCCCGTGACCTCACGGAGCTGGTCCACGGACCGGAAGCCTCCGCGCTCGGCCCTGAAGTCCACGATGTGCTGGGCGAGGACAGGCCCGACCCCGGGCAGGGTGTCCAGCTGCTCGACCGTCGCCGTGTTGAGGCTCAACGGCCCGGCCGACGGCCCCGGCCCGGTGGTGCCGGGTAACCCCGGCCCGCCCGCGGCCGCGGGCACTCCCACGACGACCTGCTCGCCGTCCATGAGCACCCGGGCCCGGTTGAGGCCGGTGAGATCCGTCCCCGGCCGCACACCGCCCGCGGCGCGCAGGGCGTCGGCGACCCGGGAGCCCGCCGGCAGCGTGAGCACACCCGGCCGCCGTACCTTTCCGCTCACGTCGACCACGAGAGGCGAGGGCGACGGGCCGGGCGCGTGGTCCGGCCCTGTCGACGGTGTCGGCCCGTCGGGCGGTGGCTCGACCCGGACCACGGCGGGCGGGCTGACGGATTCGGGGCGGCCGGTCCAGAAGTGACGGGCGGCCAGCCCGGCGGCGACCACGAGGACGACCGCCAGCGCGCCCAGGGACTTGGGTTCGAGCCCGCATCGGAGCCTGATCCACAGCGGCAGCCGCTCCCGCAGCGCCAGCCGTACCCGCTCCCGGCGCTGTGCTCCCGCCTGCTCGCCCGGCGCACCGACCGGAGCTTCGGGCCCGCCGGACACCACCGGGACCGCAGGAACGGCAGGGGCGGCAGGGGCGGCGGGCACAGCAGGTGCGGCAGGTACGGCAGGCGCACGGACCTGGCTCGCGAACAACGCCTCCGCCCGCCTGCGCGACACCTCCGCGGCGCCCCCGGACCGGCGGCCGGGGGCGCGACGGGGCCCACGGCCGATACCACGGGCGGGACCGCGCCCACGGTCGCGTGCGGCACCTCGGCCGGGTCCGGGGCCTCTGCCCGGGCCGTGCGCGCCGGTGCGCCTACGGGTGTCGGAGCCCGGTGCGCGACCGGGGCCACTGGTTGCGGAAGGTGTGCGAAGCGCCATGCCTCAGCACGGTAGGCACATCCGCCCGAACTCGCCGAGCCGCCTCAATTTCCGTGGATAACCGGCCGGTTGTGGATAACTCCACCACCCGTACGAGTGAGTGAGGGGGCTGCCCGACTCGCTAGCGCGGCGAGACGACGACGGCCAGCAGACCCGGTCCGGTGTGCGCACCGATCACTGCACCCACCTCGCTGACGTGCAGTTCCTCGATCCCCGGCACCTGCGCGCGGAGCCGCTCGGCCAGCGCGGCGGCCTTCTCCGGCGCGGCGAGATGGTGCACGGCGATGTCGACGCGGCTCGCACCGGCGCACTCGGCCGCGAGCTCCTCCAGGCGGGCGATCGCCTTCGAGGCCGTGCGCACCTTCTCCCGCAACTCGATCCGGCCGCCGTCGAGTTCCAGCAGCGGCTTCACGGCGAGCGCGGACCCGAGCAGGGCCTGGGCGGCGCCGATGCGTCCGCCCCGGCGGAGGTAGTCGAGCGTGTCGACGTAGAAGTACGCGGACGTCCCCGCGGCCTTTTTCTCGGCGGCCGCGACCGCCTCGTCGAGGGTGCCGCCGGCGTCGACGGCCTCGGCCGCCGCGAGCGCGCAGAAGCCGAGCGCCATCGCGACCATGCCGGTGTCCACGACCCGTACGGGCACGGGGGCGTCCTTGGCCGCGAGCACCGCCGCGTCGTAGGTCCCGGAGAATTCGGCGGAGAGATGGAGGGAGACGATCCCGGTGGCCCCGGCCTCGGCCGCCGCCCGGTAGGTCTCGGCGAAGACCTCGGGGCCCGGTCGTGAGGTGGTCACCGACCGGCGCTTCTGCAGCGCCTGCGCCAGTGAGCGGGCCGAGATCTCGGTGCCTTCCTCCAGCGCCTGGTCGCCGATGACGACGGTCAGCGGCACCGCGGTGATGCCGTGCCTTGTCATCGTCTGCGGCGGCAGGTAGGCCGTGGAATCGGTGACGATCGCGACATGGCGGGACATGAGCGGGAGGTTACCCGTCATGGCGGCACTACGGCAGCCCGGCCCCACCGCGAGCCCACCCGCAGGTCAGTTCGCGCCCCCACGTCGGCCTCACCCCCGGCGTCAGTTCGTCGTCTCCGGACGGGCCGACTTCTGCCAGGGATACGCCGTCTGGTGTCGGGGGTCGCGCGCCGTGATCGCCTGGGGCTGGGCCTCCCCGGGGTGCGTCCCCGCGCCCGGCGCGCGCTCCGGCTCCTCGGGCCACACCTGGCCCTGGCCGACGCCCGGTGTCGCACCGGCCTGCGGCCACGACGGGCTCGCGGCACCCGGCTCCTCACGCCCGTCCCCGTCCCAGTGACGCAGCGCGCCCGCCTCCAGGTCGATCTGCGCGCTCAGCGAGGCGAGATCGTCCTCGGCGAACTTCCGCGCCCGGTCCCTGGCGGCCCACCGCAGCGAGTCGGCCGAGTGCGTGATCCGTTCCGTGCGCTCGCGCAGGTCGGGAAGGTGGGCGGCCACCCTCGACCGGTCCGGCTCCCGCTCCAGGCGCTTGAGCTCCTCGTCCAGTTCGAGACCGTGCGCGCTCAGCCTCTGGAAGAGACCGAGGGTCTCCTTCAGGGATGCGTCCTCCGCCGCGCCGGCGTGCAGCGCGTCCTGGGTCGCCCGCATCGACGTGCGCAGCGAGAGCCTCAGCTGCGCCAGCTCGCCCGCGACACCGGTCTGTCCGAAGCTCTTCGCCCGCAGGGTGGTGTCCTCGACCGTGCGGCGGGCCTGGGTGATCGTCCGGTCGACGCCGCGCTTGGTGGCCTGGACGGCCTTGACCGTCGCGTACACCCCCAGCGCCACCAAGGCGACGAAGAGCAACGCCATGATCGTGATCGCGGCAGTCATGTACGCCCCTCCAGCGGTGTGTGTTCCTCCACCGTAAACGGAACGGGCAGGCCGTGGGTTCCATCGGAACCCCCAACCTGCCCGTAGGGGAAACCCCTGGTGAGCCGTGGGACCGTCAGCCGGCGACGATGTTGACCAGCTTCGGGGCGCGGACGATCACCTTGCGGATCGGTGCTCCGCCCAGCGCCGCCACGACGGCCGCGTCGGCCAGGGCCAGCGCCTCCAGCTCCTCGTCGGTGATCGACGGGGAGACCTCCAGGCGGGCCTTGACCTTGCCCTTGATCTGCACGACGCAGGTCACGGTCTCGTCGACGACGTACGCCGGGTCGGCGACCGGGAAGTCCTGGTGGACGACCGAGTCGGTGTGGCCCAGCTTGCGCCACAGCTCCTCGGCGATGTGCGGGGCCAGCGGAGCGACCAGCAGCACCAGACGCTCGGCGACGGACCGGGAGACCGGGCCGCCCGCCTTGGTCAGGTGGTTGTTCAGCTCGGTGATCTTGGCGATGGCGGTGTTGAAGCGCATGGCCGCCATGTCCTGGGAGACCCCGTCGACGGCCTTGTGCAGGGCACGCAGGGTGTCCTCGTCCGGCTCGGCGTCGGTGACCGTGACCTCACCGGTCGACTCGTCGACGATGTTGCGCCACAGGCGCTGCAGCAGGCGGTACTGCCCGACCACCGCGCGCGTGTCCCAGGGCCGCGAGACGTCCAGGGGGCCCATCGCCATCTCGTACAGGCGCAGAGTGTCGGCGCCGTACTCGGCGCAGATCTCGTCCGGAGTCACCGCGTTCTTCAGGGACTTGCCCATCTTGCCCAGGACGCGGCTGACCTTCTCGCCCTGGTAGTAGAAGGCGCCGTCCCGCTCCTCGACCTCGGCGGCCGGCACGGCGATACCGCGCGCGTCCCGGTAGACGTAGGCCTGGATCATGCCCTGGTTGAACAGCTTGTGGAACGGCTCGGCCGAGGAGACGTGGCCCAGGTCGAACAGCACCTTCGACCAGAAGCGCGCGTACAGCAGGTGCAGTACGGCGTGCTCGGCGCCGCCCACGTACAGGTCGACACCGCCGTGCGGCTGCCCCTCGCGCGGGCCCATCCAGTACTGCTCGATGGCGGGGTCGACCAGCCTGTCGGAGTTGTGCGGGTCCAGGTAGCGCAGCTCGTACCAGCAGGAACCGGCCCAGTTGGGCATGGTGTTGGTCTCGCGCCGGTACTGCTTGGGGCCGTCTCCCAGGTCCAGGGTGACGTTGACCCACTCCTCGTTCCGGGACAGCGGCGTCTCGGGCTGGGTGTCGGCGTCGTCCGGGTCGAAGGTGCGCGGCGAGTAGTCCTCGACCTCCGGCAGCTCCAGGGGCAGCATCGACTCGGGCAGCGGGTGCGCGACGCCGTCCTCGTCGTAGACGATCGGGAAGGGCTCGCCCCAGTACCGCTGGCGGCTGAACAGCCAGTCCCGCAGCCGGAAGTTGACCGTGCCCTCGCCGATGCCACGGGCCGCCAGCCACTCGGTGATCTTCGCCTTGGCCTCGGCGACGCCCAGGCCGTCCAGCGAGATCTCCTCGCTCGCGGAGTTGACCAGCTTGGCGTCGTACGAGGCGAAGGCGTCGTCCCAGGTGGAGGGGTCGGTGCCGCGGCCGTCCGAGGGCTCGACGACACAGCGCATCGGCAGCTCGAAGGCGCGTGCGAAGGCGAAGTCGCGGCTGTCGTGCGCCGGGACAGCCATGATCGCGCCGGTGCCGTAGCCCATCAGGACGTAGTCCGCGATGAAGACGGGGACCTTCTCGCCGCTGACGGGGTTGACGGCGTACTCGCCGGTGAAGACACCGGTCTTGTCCTTGGCCTCGGCCTGGCGCTCGACGTCGGACTTGGAGGCGGCCTGCTTCCGGTAGGCGGCGACGGCCTCGGCCGGGGTCGCGTAGCCCCCGGTCCACACGTTGTGGGTGCCCTCGGGCCAGGCCTCCGGGATGAACTTCTCGACCAGGGGGTGCTCGGGCGCCAGCACCATGTAGGTGGCGCCGAACAGGGTGTCCTGGCGGGTGGTGAAGACGGTGATCGCCTCGTCGCCCAGCGGGAAGTCGACGCGGGCGCCCTCGGAGCGGCCGATCCAGTTGCGCTGCTGCAGCTTGATGGCGTCCGGCCAGTCCAGCGCATCCAGGTCGTTCAGCAGGCGGTCCGCGTAGGCGGTGATGCGCATGTTCCACTGGCGCAGCTTCGCCTTGAAGACAGGGAAGTTGCCGCGCTCGGAGCGTCCGTCGGCGGTGACCTCCTCGTTGGCCAGCACGGTGCCCAGCCCGGGGCACCAGTTGACCGGGGCGTCGGAGGCGTACGCCAGGCGGTACTCGCCCAGGACGTCGGCGCGGTCGGCGGCGCTCAGCGCGGCCCAGTCACGGCCTCCGGGCACCTCGCGCGCGCCGCTCTCGAACTGCGCGACCAGCTCGTCGATCGGGCGGGCCTTGCCGGCCTCGTCGTCGTACCAGGAGTTGAAGATCTGCAGGAAGATCCATTGGGTCCACTTGTAGTACTCCGGGTCGATCGTGGCGAACGACCGGCGCTTGTCGTGGCCCAGGCCCAGCCGGCGCAGCTGGACCTTCATGTTGTCCATGTTGGCCTCGGTGGACACGCGCGGGTGCGTGCCCGTCTGCACGGCGTACTGCTCGGCCGGCAGGCCGAAGGCGTCGAAGCCCAGGGTGTGCAGCACGTTGTGGCCGGTCATGCGCTGGTGGCGGGCGAAGACGTCGGTGGCGATGTAGCCGAGTGGGTGGCCGACGTGCAGGCCCGCACCCGAGGGGTACGGGAACATGTCCATGATGAACTTCTTGGGCCGCGCGACCACGGCCGGGTCACCGGCCAGATCGCCGGCCGGGTTCGGCGCCTCGTACGTACCCTCGGCGTCCCAGAAGTCCTGCCAGCGTGCCTCGATGTCGGCGGCCATGGTCGCCGTGTAACGATGCGGGGCTGCTGCCTCAGCAGCCGAATTCATCTCGCTCATGATCCTTAAAGCTCCATCGATCGTCTCTGCCAGCGGCCCGCTGATTCACGTGATTCACGAAATGAAAAATCCCCTCGCACAGGAGGGGACGCCGCGCCGATTCCGACCGGAATCTTTCATCCGCCGGGACTGATCAGCGCGGCTCGCTAAGCAGAAGGCGTACGGCACGCATGGCGTCAGGGTACCGCAGGCCCCGTACAGCCCGCATCGACCATCCACAGAGCGGGCGCACGCGCGCGTTGACCCCCCGTACTCACCCGGTGACTACTGGATGGGGCGGGGTTACCCCGCGTACCGACCCTATCCGGGGCAACCCCAGAGTCAGTTGGCAGTCGTCACGTCCTTAAACGAGCAAACCCCGTACCAGCCGGTATGGAGCGACTTAGCATGCGGCAACGGGACCGCTTATCCGCACATTCGGAGTCGCCCCCATGAACCCTCGTCGCAAGAACCGTTCCGCCCCCGCTCTGGACACCGGCTTGAGCAAGCCGGTCAGGGCCGGGCTTTCCGCGGCAGTACTGATCCTCATTCCGCTGCTCGCCGTCGTCGGAAGCGACAGCTTCCGCGCCGCGCTCGACTTCACCACCGGCGTCCTGTCGCTGGTGTCGCTGACGGCGTCGGTCGCCTGGGGGCTCATAGCCACCGACCGGCTGCTGCTGTCTCCCCGCCACCGGCTGCTCGCGCAGGGCATCCACCGGGCCACCGCCGTCGCCGCACTGGGCTTCCTGCTGCTGCACGGCACCGTGAAGGTCTCCCTGGGGCATGTGGCGCTGCTGGGCGCCCTGATCCCCTTCGGGCTCGGCGTCACCGGCACCTCCGGGCTGATCGGCTTCGGATCGCTCGCCGGACTCCTCATGGTGGTCGCCGCCTCGACCGGGGCGCTGCGCTCCACCCTGGCCGGCCGCGGCAGCATCGCGGGCCGCTGGCGGACGCTGCACATGCTGGCCTATCCGGCCTGGTGCGCGGCGCTCGTACACGGCCTGTACGCGGGCCGGCCGGCGGCCACCTGGGTCGTGGTCATGTACTCCCTGGCCCTCACCGGCGTGGCCGGCGCAGTCTCCCTCAGGCTGCTGCCGGGGCCCGTACGGAACCGGCTCGCCGCCCGGCTGGTGCTCCTGATCGGCCCCGGCGCGGCCCCCCGCCCCGCCGGCGTCGAAACGGACCGGCGCGACGCGTCGACGACGCCCCTGCCCGGAGCCGGCATCCCGCCGCGCCCCCGGTACGAGCCGTCCTCCCGGCCGTCCGCACCGGCCGAGCCCCTGGAGCGCCCGCGCGCCGAACCCCGGCCGCTCACCCCGCCGTCCCAGCAGCTGTACGAGGCCCCGAGCGCCGGGATCTCCGCCGGGTACCGCACGGTCTCGTCGCTGGGCACCATCGGCGGCAACCCCACGATCCGGATCTCCCGGGCGGACCAGGCGGACACCGCCGCCGAGACCGGCGAGATCCCGCTCGCCGAACGGGTCCCGATGACCGAGGAGCTGCCCGTCGTCCCCGACCCGGCGCCCCGCCCGGGCTACTGGCCCGCCCCGTCCCCGCCGACGCCCACCCCGTCGTACGGCCCCTCCCCGTCCTACGACCCCTCGGCGTCGTACGGCTCCTCCCCCGCGTACGAGAGGGCGTCCTCCTCGTACGTGTACGACCCGGCCCCGGCCGGGGCCACCACCGATCCCGCTCCCGGCCTGCTCAGCAGTCCCCCGGCCGGAGAACCATGGTCCGCACCCGCAGGAGACCGCTCTTGAACGCCCCGCTCCCCGATGTCCCCGAAGTCCGCGTCGTCGGCCTCCCCCAGCTCACCCAGGGCTTCGACCTGGTCGAGCGGCTGGATCTCGCCATGCACCTCAAGGTGCACGGCCCGCTGGAGCCGGTGGGCGGCGAGCAGCTCGCCCAGCTGGCCGACGACATATCCCTGCGGGGCCGCGGCGGCGCCGGCTTCCCCTTCGGCCGTAAGCTCCGGGCGGTCGCGCAGGGCGCGATCCGGCGCGGGATACGGCCGGTGGTGGTGATCAACGGCAGCGAGGGGGAGCCCGCCTGCCGCAAGGACACCGTGCTGCTCGCCCGTGCCCCGCATCTCATACTGGACGGCGCTCTGCTGGCCGCCGAGGCCCTGGGTGCGCGCACGCTGATCGTGGCGGTGACCCGCAACTCCACGGAGGTCTCGATCCGGGCGGCGCTCGCCGAGCGGGGCCTGAGCGACCGGCGCGGACAGCAGCTCCGCGCGCGCGTGATCCGTACGCCCGAGCGCATGGTCTCCGGGGAGGCCTCGTCGGTGATCCGCGCGGCGGGCGGCGGTCCCGCCCTGCCCGCCGGCCGGCGCGAGCGCGCCTCGGACTCCGGCGTGGGCGGCGCTCCGACGCTGCTGTCCAACGCCGAGACCTTCGCCCAGCTCGCCGTGGCGGCCCGGATCGGGCCCCGCCGCTACGCCAACACCGGACTGGACACCGAGCCGGGCACGGTCATGCTGACCCTCTCCGGGGCCGTGGCGCGCCCGATGGTCCTGGAGGTGCCCACAGGGGTGCCGCTGCGGTACGTGCTCCAGCTGGCCGGCGCCCCGCCGCTCCCCCAGGGGGTGCTGACGGGCGGCTACCACGGCAACTGGATCGACGCGACGGCCGTGCACAACGCCGTCGTCTCGCGCGAGTCGCTGGCCGCCGTCGGCGGGTCCCTGGGCGCCGGCGCGATCCTGCCCATCGGCCCCGAGACCTGCCCGCTCGGTGAGGCCCTGCGGGTCGCGAACTGGCTGGCGGCCGAGACGGCCGGCCAGTGCGGGCCCTGTCGGCTCGGTCTGCCCGCGGCGGCCGGTGGCCTGTCCGACGTGCTGAACGGCGGCGGGCCGGCCGCCCTGGAGGCGCTGAGAGCGGTCACGCAGGCCGTGAAGGGCCGGGGTGCCTGCAAGCACCCGGACGGTTCGGCCCGGTTCTTCGCGTCGACGCTGTCCGCGTTCACCGACGATCTCGCCGCCCACGTCCTGGACGGCGGCTGCGGCCGGGAGACTACCGGTGTGCTCCCGCTGCCCGCGCCCGGCTACCAGGACGCGGAGGAGTCGATTCCGAGCGGCGAGAAGCTGGCGGTCGACTGGACCCTGTGCCAGGGGCACGGTCTGTGCGCGGACATCGTGCCGGAGCTGATCCGTCTGGGCCCCGACGGCTACCCGGCGCTCGCCGACGCCTCCGTCCCCGTGCATCTGCGGGGCCGGGCCCAGCGGGCCGTGCGCCGCTGCCCGGCGCTGGCACTGCGTATCGAGCAGGCGCCGCAGGAGCGCCCCGCGCTGCCCGCCCCGTCCCGTAAGGCGCTCGGCAGCGGCCGGAGTTGAGAAAGCCGAGAGGGCGGGTCATCCGATCCGGATGACCCGCCCTCTTCGATCTGTGGAGCTAAGGAGAATTGAACTCCTGACCTCCTGCATGCCATGCAGGCGCTCTACCAACTGAGCTATAGCCCCTTGCGTTCCGCCGCCCCGTTTCGGGTTTCCCCCGCGGCGACAGAAAGAACATTACACGGTCACCCCCGTGCATCACCAAATCGGTTCTCGTCGGCCCCCGGGGCACTGTCGGAGCGGGCCGGTAGGGTCCGTCAGCGTGACCGTGTCCGTGATCGCCAAGTTCCGTGTCCGCCGGTGGCCCCTCGCCGCCGCGGCGGCCGCCTGTCTGCTGTCGTTCGCCGGGTTCTGGCTGGCGCAGCGCGCGGCTCATGTCTCGATGCTCGACCTGATGGTCTACCGCGCCGAGGGCGAGACCGTGCGGGCCGGCGGCGACCTCTATGCGATGCGCGCCACATCGGCGAACCTCGCGATGACCTACCCGCCCTTCGCCGGGCTGCTGTTCACCCCGCTCACCCTGCTCGGCGTGCCGGAGATGCGGACGCTGGCCACGGCGGGGAACCTGCTGCTGGTGGTGGCACTGGTCCATCTCTCGCTGCGGCTGGTGGGCCGGGACCGGCTCGAGACGACGCTCTGGGCGGCCGCGGTACTGGTCTGGTGCGAGCCGGTGTGGACGACGCTGCGGTACGGCCAGATCAATCTGCTGATCGCCGTCGCCGTGCTGTGGGACCTGACCCGCCGTGACACGAACCGGTGGGCGGGCGTCGGCATCGGGCTCGCCACCGCGGTGAAACTCACACCGGGACTGTTCGCGTTCTACCTGCTCGTCGTGGGCCTGATCCGGCTGCGCCGGGGAGAGGGCTGGAACAGCCGGCTGCGGCAGTTCGCCGTGGCTTCGGCGACCTTCCTCGGGGCGACGGCGGCGAGCGCGCTGATCCTGCCGTACGACTCCCGCCGCTTCTGGACCGAGACGCTCTTCGAGACCGGCCGGGTCGGCTTCGCCGAGGAGACCGCGAACCAGTCGCTGCGCGGGGTGCTGGCCCGGCTGATGCACACGGACGATCCGGGCATGTGGTGGGCGGTGGCCGCGGCGCTGTTCGCGGTCGCCGGGCTGGTGCTGGCGGTACGGGCGGCGCTGCGCGGCGACCGGGCGGTGTCCGTGGTCGCGGTCGCCGTGACAGCGGTGATGATCAGCCCGATCTCCTGGTCGCACCACTGGGTGTGGTGTGTGCCGGTCCTGGTGCTGCTCGTGGACCGCGGCGCCGGGTGGGCGTGGACGGCGCCCGTGGCGTTCGCGTTCTACTCGTTCGCGCTGTGGTGGGTGCCGCACGACCCGGGCCGTCCCGAACTGGACCAGAACGCCGGGCAGATGGTGTTGTCGGCGGTTTATCCGCTGGCGGCGGGGGCCGTGATGTGGCTGCTCGCGTTCCGGCTGCCGCGCCCCACCGGCCCCGGGACCGGGGCCAGGACAGAGGAGAGGGCCGGGACGGAGGAGAAGGCCAGGGCCGGGGCTCAGGCGGTCGCGAAGGAGTAGAAGCGTTTGAGGGTGCAGTGCTCGTCGAGGAGCCGTCCATAGATCGGCTCGCCCTCCAGCTCCCGGTAGGTCTCGATGGGGTCGCCCTTTATGATCAGCGCCCGGGCGCACTCCTCGCACCAGTACTGGAACTCGGGGTTGATCGGGTCCATGTCGCGAACGATCGGCGTACCGCTGCCGCACCAGTCGCATTTCCGCCTGTGTGCACCCATCACTCAGCTCCAGCTGTGGCCGCAGGCCGTGCACACATAGGACACTCCCCCGTTGTCGCCGAGCACTTGGGCGACATGGGTGGAACCGCACGTGGGGCAGGCGAGGCGGGCAAGGACCTCCGCCCCGGCAGGGTGAGCACCGGCCCCCTCGAAACTGCCAGCGGCCATCGCACATTCCCTCCCGTCCGGACCGTCGTCCCCCTCCGGCGGTCCGATTCTGCCATGGCCTCGCAAGGGGGTCAGCGGGATCGGCGCACCATACCGGCCACCGCGCCCAAGATCGACGCCGCGGACAGTGCCCCTGCACATACCCACCACGCCTCCGCTGAAGCATGTGCCACGGGCGAGGTCAGCCGGCTGAGGAAGAGTGTGCCGAATGTCGCGACTCCGATGAGCTGTCCGAGCTGGGTCACGGTCGCAAGGAGGCCGCTGGCGTCTGCCGCGTCCTCCTGTCGTACGGAGGCCAGGGCGCCGGTCAGGACGGGGCTGAAGCCGAGCGCCAGGCCGCATCCGACGCCCGCGAAGGCGACGTAGATCCCCGGGCCGCCCCACGTGCCGTCCCGCAGGAGAGCGCCGACCGCGAGCGTGGACACGGCGGCGAGGGCCAGGCCGCCGGGGACCAGTGCGGGCTGCAGCCGGGCGGGCCAGCGCCGCCAGGTAAGCCCGACGATCCCGAAGACGACGGCGGTCGGCGCGAAGGTGAGCCCGGCACGCAGGGCGCTGAAGCCCAGTCCGCCCTGGATGTGCAGGGTCAGGGTGAAGAGGAACCCGGCGTTGACGGCCATGACGACGGCGATCCGCAGGACGGCCAGGCCCATGCCCGGCAGGCGCAGCACGCGTGGGGCGATCAGCGGTGCGCCACCGCGCGCGGCGAGCCGTGCCTCGTAGCGGCGGAACATCGCGAAGAACACCAGGGAGGCGGCGAGCGACAACCAGGCCCACACCGGCCAGCCCTGTTCCTGTCCGAGCACCAGTGGCACGGTCAGGAGCGACACGGCGGCGGCGAGCAGGACGAGGCCGGGCAGGTCGAGGGAGCGCGCCTGGCCGGTGCCGTCGCGGCGGTCGCGGGGCAGCACGCGCGCGCCGAGGGCCAGAAGGGCCAGCCCGATGGGCACGTTGACCAGGAAGACCGGACGCCAGCCGGTGCCGAAGAGGTCGGCGCTGACCAGGACGCCGCCCGCGACCTGTCCGGCGGCGGCGCCCGTGGCGAGGACGGCGGAGTACGCGCCGAGCGCCCGGACCCGGCCCTCGCCGGTGAAGGTGCGCTGGATGAGGCTGAGGACCTGCGGGATCATGAGGGCAGCACCGGCCCCCTGGACGAGCCGGAAGGCGATCAACTGGCCGGTGTCCGCCGCCAGTCCGCAGGCGAGCGAGGCGGCGGTGAAGACGGCGAGCCCACCCAGGTACATCCGGCGGTGTCCGATCAGGTCCCCGAGCCGGGCGCCGGTGATCAGGAGGACGGCGTACGCGACGGTGTAGCCGGCGATGACCAACTGGAGCCCCGCGCCGGAGGCGTTGAGGTCGGTACGGATCGTGGGGGCGGCGACGTTGACGATGAAGACGTCGAGCAGGGCCATGAACTGGGCGGCGAGGACGGTCGCGAGGAGCAGCCGCGGCCGGTTGTCAGTGCCCTCGTCTTTACTGAGTACGGGACGTGTGGTGGTCGTCGTCATGGCAGTGAGCCTGACGGCGGCCGGATACGGGTAACGAGAGCCCGCTGATGCTGGTACTGGCAGCACCTGGCAACGGCGGGACGGGGCCACGACCATGGGGGTGTGACGACCATGACAGCACCGACACAGCCGCGACGGCGGCCGGAACTGGCCGCCTTTCTGCGCAACCGCCGGGCGCGGGTGACGCCCGCCGACGTCGGCATGCCACCGGGGCTGCGGCGGCGGACCCCGGGGCTGCGCCGTGAGGAGGTCGCCCAGCTCTCCGGTGTCGGCGTCACCTGGTACACCTGGCTGGAGCAGGGCCGCCCGATCAACGCCTCGGCGCAGGTGCTGGACGCGGTGGCGCGCACCCTGCGGCTCGACCGGCCGGAGCGGGAGCATCTCTACCACCTGGCGGAGGTCCCGTACGCCCCGGACCGCGCGGACGACGTGGCGGAGATAAGTCCCGAGATCCAGGGGATCCTCGACGCCATGGACCCGCTGCCGGCGGTGGTCTACAACGCGCGCTACGACATCCTGGCGACCAATCTGCCCTATCGCATCCTCTTCGACTACGACGGCTTCACGCGCTCGGGGGTGCGCAATGTGCTGTGGACGCTGTTCATGCTGCCCGATCCGCAGTGCCCGGTGGTGCACAAGGAGCTCGAACTGCCGCTTATGGTCGCGCAGCTGCGCGGGGCGTACGGGCGGCATGTGGGCGAGCCCGCCTGGGAGTCGTTCGTCCGGCGTCTGTCCGAGGCCAGTGCGCTGTTCGCGCGTCTGTGGCAGAGCGGGGACGTCGCGCCGCCCGGGGCGCGGGTGAAGACGTTCCGGCATCGGGCGGTGGGCGAGGTGCGGATGACGTCCGTGTCGCTGTCGATCAACGGGATGCCGGAGTGCCGGCTCGTGGCGTACACCCCGAACGACGAGGAGAGCCGGGAGGCGATCGAGATCCTGCGGCAGCTTCCGCGCGACGGGCAGCCGTCCGGGAAAAGCACGAATCCCGCCCCCTGATGGGGACGGGATCCGGATTGTGGAGCTAAGGAGAATTGAACTCCTGACCTCCTGCATGCCATGCAGGCGCTCTACCAACTGAGCTATAGCCCCTCGTGTTCTTCGCGCTCCGCGCTGCGAACAAGAAGAACTTTAGCCTGTGACCTGCCAGAAAGTGAAATCCGGGTCGGCGGGGTCTCAGTCGTCGTCGCCGAGCACCGGCTCGGGCAGCGTCCCGGCGTTGTGCTCCAGGAGCCGCCAGCCGCGGGCGCCCTCGCCGAGGACCGACCAGCAGCAGTTGGAGAGGCCGCCCAGGCTCTCCCAGTTGTGCGCCTCCAGGCCGAGCAGACGGCCGATGGTGGTGCGGATCGTGCCGCCGTGGCTGACGACGACGAGGGTGCCGTCCTCGGGGAGTTTGTCGACATGCCGCAGCACGAAGGGGGCCGCCCGGTCGGCGACCTCGGTCTCCAGCTCGCCGCCCCCGCGGCGCACGGGCTCCCCGCGCTTCCAGGCGGCGTACTGCTCGCCGTGGCGCTCGACGATCTCCTGGTGGGTCAGGCCCTGCCACGCGCCGGCGTAGGTCTCCCGCAGGGCGGGGTCGTGCGTGACCTGATGGCCGGTGATCGCCGCCAGCTCCTTGGCGGTGGCCGCCGCCCGCTTCAGGTCGGAGGCGACGATCGCGTCCGGCTTCAGCGAGGCGAGCAGCCGGGCGGACCGGCGCGCCTGGGCGACACCGGTGTCGGTGAGCTCGATGTCCGTGGAGCCCTGGAAACGGCGCTCCAGGTTCCACGAGGTCTGGCCGTGCCGCCACAGGACGATCCGGCGGCCGCTGCCGCCCTTGGTGCCGTTCAGCTCAGATCACCGTCCGCGGCGCCCGTCAGCCGGGCGTGCTCCTCGGCCTTGCCCCGGGTCTTCTTGGCGTCCTCGGGCAGGGGCAGCTCGGGGCAGTCCTTCCACAGCCGCTCCAGGGCGTAGAAGACCCGCTCTTCGCTGTGCTGGACGTGGACGACGATGTCGACGTAGTCCAGCAGGATCCAGCGGGCGTCGCGGTCGCCCTCACGGCGGACCGGCTTGGCGCCGAGGTCCTTGTTGAGCCGCTCC
This sequence comes from Streptomyces sp. NPDC039465, assembly GCF_055639315.1. NCBI lineage: Bacteria > Bacillati > Actinomycetota > Actinomycetes > Kitasatosporales > Streptomycetaceae > Streptomyces > Streptomyces sp. NPDC039465. The sequence goes on from NZ_JBVKAP010000001.1 coordinate 835,121, forward strand.
TCGATCTCGTCGACGATCGACTTGACCTGGCGGTCGTTGGGGGCGGAGGCGAGCAGGAAGGCATCGGTGATCGACAGTACGTCGCTGACGTCGTACGCGATGATGTCGTGCGCGAGCCGGTCGGCGGCCGCCTGAGCGGCGGCGTTGACGAGCTCGATGGAGCGATCCGTGGCGGTCACAAGCAGGCTTTCGTCGGCGGTCAGAGACTTCAAGGGTCTCACGGACCGCCGACCGCCCCGCAAACGATTAGTCGCCTGCCTGGTCGCCCTGGCCGCCGGAGCGCCGGATCTTGTAGTCCTTGCCGAGGACGACCGTGACGTCGGCGTTCGTGGCGGCCTTGCCCTGCTGGACGGCGCCGGCCGGCAGCCCGAGGGTCTTGGCGACCTCGTCGGCCTTCGGCTTCTGGGCCGCGTCACCATAGATGACCTGCGACTTCGCCTCCGTACCCGCCTTGCCGCTGTCGATGAAGGCATAGCCGCCGTTGACCAGCACGATCCGCGCGGCCTCGGTGGCATCCCCGTTCCCGGTGGCATTGCGGACGCCCACGCGCACGGCCGCGCCCTGCTCGGGAGCGCTGATCTTGCCGCCGAGGATGTCCTTCACCACACTGCCCGTCGCCTCCTCGCCGAGCGTGCCGTCGGGCTCCACGGGAAGGACCGCCGTCTTGTAGTCGCCGCCCTTGGCGTGCTCGGCGAGCTTGGCGAGGGAGGCGCCGAGGTCCTTCTCGGGCAGGGACGGGTCGAGGATCTGGACCAGGGTCGCCACGGTCTCCGTGGCGCCCTTCGGGTCGCTCGAGATCTTCCGCAGCACGCCGTACATGACCGCGCCGAAGCGCTGGAGCTGCTTGGCCTCGGGCTCGCCGGGGCCGCGGTGGGTGGCGTACGCGACGGCGGCGGGGCCGTTGAGGGTCTGGTTCTCGCCCTTCTTGACCAGCGGGTCCTCGCCGGGCTTGGCGGCGGGCACATCGGTGTCGGTGGTGATGTCGATGTTGCCGACGATCTCGACAAGGTTCTCCAGGAACGGGGTGTCGAGCCGCCAGGTGCCGGTGATCTTGGTGCCGAGGAGGGTGCCGATCGCCTCGCGGGTCCCGCTGGCGCCGTCGTCCTCGACCGACTTGCCGAGCGTGGTGGTGGTGCCGTCGTCGTTGGCGACGGCGAGCGCGTTGGGGAGCAGGACGGTGGTGCCCTGGCCGGTGGTGGTGTTGTCGACCAGGAGCGCGGTGGAGGTGCCGCCCTGCTTGGTGTTGTGCAGATGGACGACGATCACGTCCCGCTTCTGCGGGCCGGTGGCGGTGTTCTTCTGCTGCTCGGGGTCCGACGTGCCCGGGAGCATGCCGGCGGACCAGAGGTAGCCGACGCCGCCGACGACCGCGAGCGCCAGCACGACGATCAGCGCGACGACCCGGTTACGGCCGCGCCGCCGGGCCTCCTCGCGCCGCTCGGAGCGGCTCTCGGTGAACTTGAGCCAGTCGATGACGTCCTCGGAGTCCTCGTCGGGCTCCTCGATGAACGAGAACTGCTCGGTGCGGTAGGTGGGCTCTTCGTCGGGGGCAGGGCGCCGGGGGCCGGGCACGGCTGAGCCCTGCGGCTGGGCGGGCGGCTCGGGGGCCTGGACCGGGGCCTGGGCGGGGGGCCGCGCCTGCTGCTCGTACTGCTGCTGCGGGGGAACGTTCCACTGCTGGGTGGTGTCCACGGCCGCCTGCTGCCCGGTCTGCTCGTAGGCGGGCGGGTAGCCGTAGCCCTGCTGCTGACCGTAGGGGTCGTAGCCGTACGCCTGCTGGGGCTGGCCGCCCGCCGCGTACGGGTCGTAGCCGTAGCCGTAGCCCTGCTCGGCCGCGGGCTGCTGCGGCTGCTGCGGCTGCTGCTGGGCGTACGGGTCGTAGGTGTGCCCGGGCTGCTGGGCCTGCTGCTGGTACACCGGCTGCCCGTACGCGTCGTAGCCGATGATCTGCGGCTGCGGCTGGTACGGGTCGTACGGGTGCTGCTGGTCGTTCACCGGTGCCCCTCTCCGTGGCTCACTCGCCGCGGTACAACTGGCGCTTGTCGATGTAGCGCACCACGCCGTCCGGCACCAGATACCAGACGGGGTCCCCCTGCGCGACCCGTGCCCGGCAGTCCGTGGAGGAGATCGCCAGCGCGGGCACCTCGACCAGGGACACACCGCCCTCGGGCAGGCCGTCGTCCGTCAGGTCGTGGCCGGGGCGGGTGACTCCGATGAAGTGGGCGAGGCTGAAGAGCTCCTCGGCGTCGCGCCAGGTGAGGATCTGCGAGAGCGCGTCGGCCCCGGTGATGAAGAAGAGGTCCGCGTCGCTGTTGAGGGAGCGCAGGTCCCTCAGCGTGTCGATGGTGTACGTCGGTCCGCCGCGGTCGATGTCGATGCGGCTGACCGAGAACTGAGGGTTGGACGCCGTGGCGATGACCGTCATCAGATAGCGGTCCTCGGCCGGTGTCACGGCCTTGTGGCTCTTCTGCCACGGCTGCCCGGTCGGTACGAACACCACCTCGTCGAGGTGGAACAGGGCGGCCACCTCACTGGCGGCCACCAGGTGTCCGTGGTGGATCGGGTCGAACGTCCCGCCCATCACGCCGAGTCGGCGCTTGCCGGGGCCAGTAGGCACTTCCTGCTCTCCCATGCGTGCAGAGCCTACTGGCACGGCGGAGCACCCGGTCCCGGCGGTCGCCGGCTCAGCGGTCGCGGTTGAAGAGCGTGGTGATCCACAGCAGCAGGAGCAGCGCGAGCAGGGCACCGCCACCGGTGATGTACGGGTTCAGGCTGGCGTGGTTGCCACCGTGTTCGGCGCCCTCGGCGAGCGTGACCAGGTTGGCGGCGGCGCTGGGGAGACTCATCTTCGGCAGGACCTATCGATCGGGGGTGGGAGCGGAGACTTCGCGCACATCGTATGCGGGCGGTCCGGGCACGCTCACGCCGACTCAGTCGTTGGAGTCCTGGTTGCCGTATCCACGCAGCAGGAACCACGCCAGCAGGGCGCAGCCGACGATCGAGACGATCAGGACGATGCGCAGCGTGTTGCCGGGTCCGTGCTGGCCGGAGGCGGCGACGAGCAGTGCGGTGGTGTCCGGCATGGCAGGTGTACTCCTCAGTTGTCCACAGAGCCCGAGTTGTCCACAGGCTCCGGCACACCGTAGCCCCAGCGCCTAGGCTGGGGTCCGTCAGGGGGACGAGCCGAGACTCGTAGAACAGGGGGCATCCATGACCGACAGCAGCCATGAGAACGTGCCGAGCAGGCAGCGCAAGCGCTTCCCCGGTATTTCCTCGCGTGCGTACGAACATCCGGCGGACCGCTCGGCGCTGGTCGCCCTGCGCAAGCTCAGCGGCTTCGACACCGTCTTCAAGGCGCTGAGCGGGCTGCTGCCCGAGCGGAGTCTGCGCCTGCTCTTCCTCTCGGACTCGGTGCGGGTGAGCGACGCCCAGTTCGCCCATCTCAACGCCATGCTGAGGGACGCGTGTTACATCCTGGACCTGGAGAAGGTCCCGCCGATGTACGTGACCCAGGACCCGAAGCCCAATGCCATGTGCATCGGCCTGGACGAGCCGATCATCGTGGTCACCACGGGTCTGGTGGAGCTGCTCGACGAGGAGGAGATGCGGGCCGTCGTCGGCCACGAGGTGGGGCACGCGCTGTCCGGCCACGCGGTCTACCGCACGGTGCTGCTCTTCCTCACCAGCCTGGCGCTGAAGATCGCCTGGATCCCGCTCGGCAATGTCGCGATCATGGCGATCGTGACGGCGCTGCGGGAGTGGTTCCGCAAGTCGGAGCTGTCGGCGGACCGCGCGGGGCTGCTGGTCGGACAGGATCTGCAGGCGTCGATGCGCGGTCTGATGAAGATCGCCGGTGGCAACCACCTCCACGAGATGAACGTCGACGCGTTCCTGGCGCAGGCCGAGGAGTACGAGGAGGGCGGGGATCTGCGCGACTCGGTGCTGAAGATCCTGAACGTGCTGCCCCGCTCCCACCCGTTCACCACCGTGCGCGCGGCCGAGCTGAAGAAGTGGGCCGAGACCCGCGACTACCAGCGGATCATGGACGGTCACTACCCGAAGCGCGACGAGGACAAGGACACCTCGGTGAGCGACTCCTTCAGGGAGTCGGCCTCGCACTACGCGGAGTCGGTGCGCACCAGCAAGGATCCGCTGATGAAGCTGGTCGGCGACATAGCGGGCGGCGCGGGCGACCTCGGCGGGAAGCTGCGCGACCGGTTCACCGGCGGCGGCCCGTCCGGGTCGGGCGGCCGGGGCACGGGACCGGATCAGGGCGAGGGCTGAGCGTTCGGCGCCAGGGCCCCGCACACGGCGGCGGTGCCCTGGCCGTGGGCGTACGGGTCGGTGCCCGCGGGTCCGGGGCCGGTGGCCCGCTGGCCGGCCAGGAGCGGCCGCAGGGCGCCGGTGGTCTCGGAGGCCGCGCAGTCCTGGGGGCCGGCCTGGACGGTGCTGGTCACCAGCTCGGCCCGGTGCATCCGCAGGTCCTCGCGGTCGAAGCGGAAGTGCAGCTCGCGCCGGACGGTGAAGAGCGACGCCTGCCCCGGGGGACCTGAGCCGGCCGGGCGCAGCGCGTAGGCGAAGGTGTGGTCCGAGGTGACGTCCAGGACGTCGGTGTCCGTCTCGCTGAACCGGAACGTGCCCTGGACCCGCACGTCGTGGTCGGCGAGGACCACCTTGGCCGGGTCGAAGCGCACCAGCCAGCCCGCCGCGGCGTGGCGTCCGTCGTCCTTGGGGGCCTCCATGCTCCGGTCGAACTGCGCCAGCTGGTCCGGGTCGAGCAGCAGCCGCACCGGACGGTCGGTGGCACCGGCCAGGACGTCCGGGTCGAGCGAGGACTTGACCAGGTAGTCCTTGGCGATGGTCATCGCAGTGACGACCTGGCCCTCGGAGAAGTGGGCGGTGCGTTTGGCGACGGGGAGGTTGATGCCCGCGGCAGCGGGCCGGTACTGGGCGGCGGGGCTGTGCGCGTACAGCTCGGCGGAGGTGCCGCCGGGGACGGTGCCCGGGGGTTCCAGCGGGATCACGGCGCTGCGCAGGGGCTCGGCGCGCTGGTCGGGGGGTGGCAGATAGGGGTTGCGTACGCCGAGGTAGATGGCGGTTCCGAAGGCGAGGAGGATCAGCAGGACCAGCAGGAGCGCCTGGCGGGATCCGGATCTGGGCTGCCAGCCGGGGCGGCTGCGGACGGCCTGGGCGTGTTCGCCCATCCGCTCCTGGGCGGAGAACTCCTGGAGGCGGGCAGCGCGGACGAACGACTCGTCGAAGACGACGGATCGGTACTCGTCCTCACCACCGCCGGGGCCCCCTTCCGGTGGCCCCTCAGGCGGGTCGCCACGCCCTGCCATACCTTCAGGGTAGGTCTGCGCGGGCCTCGGTAAACGCCCAGGTACACGACAACTTCGGACGACTTCGGCAGCGGCGCCGCCGCCGGTCAGGGGGTGCGGGGTACGGCCGGGACGGGCCGGGGCGAGTATTCGGCGGAGGCCGAGGGTCTGGTGGCCGAGGGGACCGTGGCGCCGGGGGTGTCGATGCCGGTGGTCGCGGGGGCGGGGATCCGGTCCTGGCGGTTGCCCGAGGCGCCTCGGTAGGCGGCGGAGAAGGCGAGGGCGACCATGCCCACGCCCATCAGGACGGCGAGGACCCAGGCGACCGGGCGGTGCCAGCGGGCCGCGCCGCGGTAGGGGCGCAGGGCGCCGCCGTGGGGGCCGTACGGCCCGCTCTCGTCGTAGTCGTCGAAGTCGTCCAGGACGCCTTCGTCGTAGCCGCGCTCGCGGACGCGGTCGTCGGCGTCGTAGAGGTCGTCGTAGAGCTCGTCCTCCGAGCCCGTACCGCCGGATCTGGCCCGGGCGGCCTCGGCCTCGGCGCGCGCCTGGGCGGCGGCGAGGAGGCGTTCGACGGCGGTCGGTTCATGGATCTCGGCGGCCCGTACGAAGTCCTCGTCGAACACCACGGAGGCGAAGTCCTCGTCGGCGCCTCCGCGGTCGTCGTCTGGCTCCCAGCCGTCCGGGAACGGCCTGCCCCCCACGTCGTCCGGCACGGGTTCAGCGTAGCCGCGGGAGGGCGTTTTGGGCAGGGAAGTGTCCGACATTCCGGTGGCCCGGACGGGCCACCGGAAGTCTCGCGGCCGTCGGACGCCTATCGGATGTGGCCGTCTCCGGTGACGATGTACTTCGTCGAGGTGAGCTCAGGAAGGCCCATGGGGCCGCGGGCGTGCAGCTTCTGGGTGGAGATGCCGATCTCGGCGCCGAAGCCGAACTGGCCGCCGTCGGTGAAGCGGGTGGACGCGTTCACGGCGACCGTCGTCGAGTCGACCAACTGGGTGAAGCGGCGGGCGGCGGCCTGCGAGGTGGTGACGATCGCCTCGGTGTGGCCGGAGGACCAGAGCCGGATGTGGCCGACGGCCTCGTCCAGCGAGTCGACGACGGCGGCGGCGATGTCGTAGGAGAGGTACTCGGCCTCCCAGTCCTCGGGCGTGGCCGCCACGACGGTGGCCTTGGAGCCCTCGGCGTGGGCGAGGACCCGCTCGTCGCCGTGGACGGTCACTCCGGCCTCGGCGAGGGCCTCCAGGGCGCGCGGCAGGAACGCCTCGGCGATGTCCTGGTGGACCAGGAGCGTCTCGGCGGCGTTGCAGACGCTGACCCGCTGGGCCTTGGAGTTGATCAGGATGTCGACCGCCATGTCGAGGTCGGCCTGGGCGTCGACGTAGACGTGGCAGTTGCCGGTGCCGGTCTCGATGACCGGGACGATGGACTCCTCGACGACGGTGCGGATGAGGGAGGCGCCGCCGCGCGGGATGAGGACGTCGACCAGGCCGCGGGCGCGCATCAGCTCCCGTACCGAGTCGCGGGACTCGCCGGGGACCAGCTGGATCGCGTCGGCGGGCAGGCCGGCCCCGCCCACGGCGTCGCGCAGGACCTTCACCAGGGCGGTGTTGGAGGAGTACGCGGAGGAGGAGCCGCGCAGCAGGACGGCGTTGCCGGACTTGAGGCAGAGGGCGGCGGCGTCGACGGTGACGTTCGGGCGGGCCTCGTAGATGATGCCGACGACGCCGAGGGGCACCCGGACCTGGCGCAGGTCGATGCCGTTGGGGAGGGTCGAGCCGCGGACCACCTCGCCGACCGGGTCGGGCAGCGCGGCCACGTCACGGACGTCGGCGGCGATGGCGCGGACCCGCTCCGGGGTGAGCGTGAGCCGGTCGATGATCGCCTCGCTGGTGCCGGCCTCCCGGGCGCGGGCGATGTCCTCGGCGTTGGCCTCGACGATTTCGCCCGTACGGACCTCAAGGGCGTCCGCGATCGCCAGCAGCGCGTCGTCCTTGACCGCGCGCGGGAGTGGCGCGATGTCGGCGGCGGCGGCACGGGCGCGGTAGGCGGCCTGGGTGACCGGGGTCATGTTGTCGTAGGGCGAAAGCGAGGTCGAGGTCATGTCCGCAGGGTACTGCGGTTCGCGGCTCGGCCCGGAAGGCGCTGCTCCGTCGTCCCGCACTCCGAGACGGCGGCCCGCGTCCCGGCCGCCGCCCGGGCCCGGGCGCCCCGCCGTCCCCGGAACGCGGCTCAGAACGGGTGCACGCCCACCGGGGCGGCCGGCGGCGGGCCGTAGCCCTCGGCGATCCGCTGGTGGTAGGTCTCGCGGTCGATGACCTCGAGCCCGACGATCTCCCAGGGCGGCAGCTTGGCGGTCTGCCGGTGTTCGCCCCACAGCCGCAGGGCGACGGCCGCCGCGTCGTGCAGGTCGCGGGCCTCTTCCCAGTAGCGGATCTCGGCGTGATCGTTGGCGTACCGGCTGGTCAGTAGGAAGGGATGGTCGTGGGCGAGCTGCTCGAGGCCGCGTCTGACGTCCTTCAGCGGGGCCTCGGGGCCCGACGCGCTGAGGGTGATGTGCCAGAGCTTCGACAGCTGCCGCTCCTCGCCACGGCCGTCCGCGGCGCGGTGGGTGTCCGCGGACGTCTCCCGCCGCGCCTCCCGGTCCTCGTCGGCTTCGTCGAAGTCGGCCCCTGCCTCGACACTGGTCAGGGCGCGTTCGGCCGTCCCTCGGGGCAGAGCCCCCGGGCGCGCTCGTCTCACCGGCGGCCTCCTGTGTGATGCGTTGTGGTGCTGGCTGAACCCCGCCTTACCCCCGAGACAAAGTTGACCAGCCCGGCGCCGGGGATGGGGCGGTTTTCCAGAAGGTGTCTGCCGGATGGCCGGAGTTTCAGCCGTTTCAGGAACGCGTTCAGGACTGCACGACGACGAGGTCGTCCCTGTGTACGACCTCCCTCTCATATGCCGGACCGAGTTCCTTGGCGAGCTCACGGGTGGAGCGGCCGAGGAGCTTGGGGATCTCCTTGGCGTCGAAGTTGACCAGGCCTCGGGCGACGGCCCGGCCCTCGGTGTCCTTGAGCTCGACCGGATCGCCCGCGACGAAGTCGCCCTCGACCGCCGCGATACCGGCCGGGAGCAGCGACTTCTTCCCCTCCACCACGGCCCGTACGGCGCCGTCGTCCAAGGTCAGCGCGCCCTGCGGGGTGGAGGCGTGGGCGAGCCACAGGAGCCGGTCGGCGGAGCGGCGGCCGGTGCGGCGGAAGTACGTGCCGGTGTCGCGGCCGGCCAGCGCGTCGGCGGCGCGGCTGGCGGAGGTCAGCACCACGGGGACGCCGGCGGCGGCGGCGATCCGGGCGGCCTCGACCTTGGTGACCATGCCGCCGGTGCCGACGCCCGCCTTGCCGGCCGAGCCGATCTCGACATGGGCGATGTCCTGGGGGCCGGTGACCTCGGCGATCCGGGAGGTGCCGGGCTTGGACGGGTCGCCGTCGTAGAGGCCGTCGACGTCGGAGAGGAGGACCAGCAGGTCGGCGCGGACGAGGTGGGCGACGAGGGCGGCGAGCCGGTCGTTGTCGCCGAAGCGGATCTCGTCGGTGGCGACGGTGTCGTTCTCGTTGACCACGGGCACGGCGCCCATGGCGAGGAGCTGGTCCAGGGTGCGGTACGCGTTGCGGTAGTGGGCGCGGCGGCTGGTGTCGTCGGTGGTGAGCAGAACCTGGCCGACACGGACGCCGTAGCGGGCGAAGGAGGCGGTGTAGCGGGCGACGAGGAGGCCCTGTCCGACGCTGGCGGCGGCCTGCTGGCGGGCCAGGTCCTTGGGGCGGCGGGCGAGCCCGAGCGGTGCGAGGCCGGCGGCGATGGCGCCCGAGGAGACGAGGACGATCTCCTTCTCGCCGCCGCTGCGGACCTTCGCGAGTACGTCGACGAGGGCGTCGACGCGATCGGCGTCGAGCCCTCCGGACGCTGTGGTCAGGGAGGACGACCCGACCTTGACGACGATCCTGCGCGCTTCCGTCACGAACTGCCTTGCCACTGTCACATCGACGAATCTATGTCAGGCGCGGCGGGCGCCGCTCCTTCATTTCAGCCGCTGGACAGCGGCTGAGCAGCTGCTGGACAGCCGCCGGACGAAGGATGCGTAAACCTGACCCGACGCCGCGGGTCGATTCAGGTGAACTTCTCCTCTTCACCGGTGAGTCGGCCATGATGGCTCGTTTGGCACCTTGTCCGGTCCCGCCCGTCCCGTGGAGCTCCCGTGCCAAGAGTCCGACCCGCTGTCCGGCATATTCTCCGACGACTCGGCGCCACCGCGCGGCGGCTTGGGCCCCTGGCGGCGCTGGGGGCCGCCTTCGCGGGGCAGGTCGCCGGTGCCGTACGCCCGGACGCGCTGCTGCTCGCCGTGTTCACCGCGGCCGGTCTGGCCCTGGAGCTGCTGCTGTACCGGCGTCACCGGGGTCTGAGCCGGGTCCTGTCCAAGGCGCGGTTCGACGTGCCGGTGCGGCATCTGCTGCGGGATCTGCTGCTGGTGGCCGGGCTGATGAATCTGGAGCGGTACGGTCCGGGGCTGCTGTATCTCCCGCTGTGCTACGGCCTGTTGCTCTGCTACGCGCTGCACTTCGCCTGCCAGGGCGCGGCGGCCAAGGTGCGCAGGACGCGCACCCTGCCGGTGCTGACCAGGAACATCGACGCCTCGGAGCTGCGGCTTTCGAAGGCCCCGCCCGCGCTGCTGACCCGCCATCCGGGCATCCGGCTGCTGACCTGCGGGCTGCCCGCGACGGGCGGTCTGGTGGCGGCCGGGCTGACCGGGGACGGGGTGTGGGCGGGGGCCGGTGTGGTGCTGTCGGTGCTGCTGGCCGGGGGCTGTTTCGCGGTGCTGCTGGTCTGGCTGCTGCCCGGGCGCCGGCCGGCGGGCGAGGCGGAGGTGCTCGCGTGGTTCGACCGGTGGCTGGCGGAGTACCGGCCGACGGTCGGAATGTACTTCTCGGGCGGGACCAGCTCGGCGTACCAGGCGAACATGTGGCTGGAACCGCTCGCCGGACTCGGGGGGCGTCCGGTGATCGTGTTGCGGGAGCGCTTCATGCTGCAGAGGATCGGTGCCACGGACGTGCCGATCATCTGTGTGCCGAAGGTGGCCCATCTGATGCGGCTTGAGCACTCCACGCTCAACGTGCTCATCCACCCCGCGAACTCCGGGAAGACCTCGCAGGTGCTGCGGATCCCCAGCATCAAGCACGCCTTCGTGAACCACGGCGAGAGCGACAAGCTGTCCAGCTGCAATCCGTACGCCAAGGCGTACGACGAGGTGTGGGTGGCGGGGCCCGCGGCGCGTGAGCGGTACGCGCTGGCGGAGGTCGGGGTCGACAACCGGGACGTGGTGGAGATCGGTCGGCCGCAGCTTGCTCCCGTACGGCCGTACGCGGGCCCGCCGACCGGTCCGTTCCTGACCGTGCTGTACGCGCCGACCTGGGAGGGCTGGACGGAGGATCCAGGGAACACGTCGGTGATCCTGGCCGGGGAGAACCTCGTGCGGGCGCTGCTCGCCGATCCGGGAGTCCGGCTGCTGTACAAGCCGCATCCGATGACGGGATCGGTGGATCCGCGCGCGGCGGCCGCGAACGCCCGGATCAAGCAGCTGGTGCGGGAGGCGGCCGAGGCGCGGGTCGGGGGCGGAGCGGGTCCCGAGCCGTGCGGGCGGGAGCTGGCGCTGACGGCCGACTCGGCGTTCCCGGCGCGGGCGGACGGCGTGGAGCGGATGCTGCGGCAGGGCGCTCCGGCGCCGGGCCGGGCGGCGGAGGTGGCGCGGGCGACGGCGCGCTGGGAGGAGGCGTACTGGGCGTCGCTGGCGCCGGGTGAGCATCGAGTGGTGACGGGTACGCAGCCGAGTCTGTACTCATGCTTCAACCAGGCCGATCTGCTGATCAGCGATGTGTCGTCGGTGGTGAGCGACTTCCTGGCGAGCGGGAAGCCGTACGCGGTGGCCAACACGGGCGGGCTGTCGGAGGAGGAGTTCCGGGCGGTGTTCCCGACCGTGCGGGCGGCGACGGTGCTGGCGCCGGACGGGCGCGGGGTGCCGGCACTGCTGGAGTCGGTGCGTGATCCGTCGAAGGACGCGCTGCGCGGGGTGCGGGCGGCGTTGAAGGAGCAGCTGCTCGGGCCGGCGGACCCGCCGTCGCCGGTGCGGTTCGCCGCGGCGGTGTCCGCGCTGGCGGCCCGTGCGGCGCACCGCCGCTCCCCGGTCCCGGCGCCCCGCCCCGCGCAGGCGGCACCGGCGCAGGAGACGCGTCCGCTGGGCTGACGGCATGCGGAAGGGCCCGTACGCACCTGGCGTACGGGCCCTTTTCCGTGTCTGGGGTCGTCAGCCGCGCAAGGTCCGCTTCAGCTTGCGGGCGACGCGGCGGGCGAACGACGGCTTGGGGCGGGCGGCCGTCGGCAGGGTGGGGGTGAGCCGCTGGTCGCCGACCTGTTCGGTGATGCGCATGGCGTACATCTCGTCGGGGAAGCCGGCCAGGCCCGCCCCGAAGTGCGGGTAGGCGAGATGGCGGCGGCCGTCCCGTACGGTCACCTCGGGCGGGATGCCGGCCTTCTGGAAGGTCAGCACGTCCATGATCACGTCGAGTCGGCCGAGGGCGGCCGCGGTGAGCCGCAGCCGTTCGTCGACCTTGAGGCGGCGGCCGATGCCTTCGGTCCAGTACGCGGCCAGCATGGGGGCGGCGAGGTCGAGGGTGCGCTGCCGCTCCTCGGGCGACTGGCCGAGCATGATCGGGCCGAGCAGGGGCAGCAGGGTGCTCGCGAAGGGGCGGATCATCAGCAGGTCGCGCCGGTCGCCGGCGGGGACGTGCGCGGCGATCAGGTCGGCCAGGATGTGGCCGGACTCGATCCGGGCGGGGATGGTGGTGCCCTTGCGGACGTGGTTCCCGTCCTCCCGGCCGACCAGGTAGTAGCAGGTGTAGTCGGCGAGTACGGAGACGCCGTCGGCCCGTAAGTAGGCCTCCATGGTGAACGGCGCGTCCTCGCCGAAGCGCATGGAGGTGTCGAAGCGCAGGCCGTGGCGGACGAGCAGCTCGCGGCGGAAGAGCTTCTGGGCGCTGAGGGTGAACTTGATGTTGGACGAGAAGACGTCGGTGCGTTCCAGCGATGTGCGGTAGACCGATCCGCCGCCACCGCGGTTGACGCCCTCGACGCGGCCGAGCGCCACATCGGTGCCGTTGCGGTCGGCCATCGCGACGAGGCGCTCCAGCGCCTCGTCGCCGAGGAAGTCGTCGGCGTCGAGGAAGAAGACGAACCGGCCGCGGGCCAGGCCGATGCCGGTGTTGCGGGGGCCGCCGGGCGCACCGGAGTTGGCCTGGTGGACGACGCGGGTGGGGATCTTGGTCCGGGCGGCGAACGCTTCGAGGTGGTCGCCGGTGCCGTCGGTGGAGCCGTCGTCGACGGCGACGATCTCGAGCCGGTCGGCGCCGATGGTCTGGGCCTCGACGGACTCCAGGCAGCGGATCAGATACGGCATCGCGTTGTACGCGCCGATGACGACGGTCACATCGGGCGTCTGCCCGTCGGCTCTGCTGTCGCCCATCAGGTGGTCTCCGGCTCCTCGTCGAGTTCGCCGATGCTCTGCCCTGCCAGGCGCTGTTCTACGCCGGCGTTGCGGGCCTCGGCCTGGGCGGCGAGGGCCTGGACGGCCGCGTTGAACCGCTCCTGGGAGGACGGCTCGTCGGGGCCGAGGAGGTACTCCTTGAGCGCGCGCCGGTCCTCGGCCAGCTTGTCCGCGGCCGGGTCGGCGACGGCCTCCAGCAACTGGCCGATGTCCTCGGCGGTGTTGGTGAGGACGACCGCTGCCCGTACGGCCGTGTTCTGCCGCTTGAACTCCTCGGCGCCGATCTCGGCGGAGTCGGTGACGGCGTACGGCTTGCCGCTCGCGATGAAGTCGGAGACCACGCTGGAGATGTCCGAGACCATGGCGTCGGCCTCGTTGAAGCAGTCGTACAGGCGGGGCTGGACGCCGGTCACGGAGGTGTGTTCCCACCAGCCGAAGGAGCGCCAGTAGGCGTCGTTCCACTCGGCGCGCAGCCGCTTGGTCTCGGCGAGCCGCTCGGGGTCGGCGAGGGAGACGCGGGACTCCTCGGCCTCGTCGCCGTCCTTGCGGACCTGGCTGGTCTCCAGCTGGGCGAGCCGGGCCTCGATCCGGGCCAGTTCGGCGCGGGCGGCGGCCTGGCCGGCCTGTGCGGCGGCGGCCTCCTTGATCCAGCGCGGCTCGGTGGCGCGCTGGGCGGCGGCCGTCTCGATCATCTTGCGGATGCGGGCGTCGACCGCCTTGGCCTTGCGGTTGACCAGTCCGGTGAAGGGGTGCGGCTTGTAGACGAGCCGGACGGGCTGCTCGGCGTCGAGGAGGCGGCGCACGATGTTCTCGCCGGCCAGCAGGAGGGAGGTGTTGCCGGGGTTGTCGTCCCAGCCTTCCCAGGTGGGGGCGTAGAGGATGGTGGGGATGGGGTTCTTGGGTGTGCCGGTCCAGCGCTTGATCGGGGCCAGCTGGGGGCGGCCGACCTCGACGATGTCCTCGTCGCGGACGCCGACGTCGGCGAGGGCGTAGCGGTCGCGGCCGGCCCGGCCGGCGGTCCACACCTCGTCGTACACCTTGGAGAAGGGGTTGACGCTGGCGAGCTTGTCGCTGTCGCCGTGGCCGATGAAGGCGTGCTTCATGGTGGGCACGCGCAGGATATGGATGTTCTTGCCGACGTTGGCGGCGTAGAGCGCGACGCGGACCGTGGAGAGGTCGAGCTGCATCAGGTGGGTGCCGCCGGGCACGCAGATGATCGGGACGCGGGTGGCGGCGAGCTTGGGGACGAGGGTCCGCTCGCGCATGACGATCAGCGGGCGCCCGTCGATCTGCTCCATCGTCTCCAGCCACATGTTGACCTGGTACGCGGACTCGTCGGAGCCGGAGAAGTACAGGACGACGGTGGGCCGGTACTCCCGCAGCCACTTGTGGACGGTCTTCATCACGGCGGGCGTCGACGGCACGGCGCTGCGGCGCAGGTACGGGATGAGCAGGAGGGTGTAGAGGAGGCCGAGGCCGACGGTGACGCCGACGCCCACGTAGGCGACCAGGTCCTTGCCGGTACCCGCCGCGTAGATCACTCCGGCCATGGCCGGGATGTCGAGGTGGAGCATCTTCTCGGCGGACCGGTTCAGCAGCGCCTTCGGCGGGGCGTCCGGGATGCGTACGCCGTGCAGGTCGACGTTGCGGGTGACGACCGGCAGGGTGCGGCGCATCCGGATGAGGGTGGCGAGGGCGCCCTGCGGGGCCTGGAGGGCGTAGAAGCCGAGGAATCCGGCCACCGCCGCGTAGAACAGGGGCTGTTCGGCGAGGTTCTCCCGCGCGAGGAGCAGGATCAGCAGCAACTGCCGTACGAGGAACCGGATCGGGAGGCCGGCGCGGACCTTGCCGAGCCGGTTGATCAGGTAACTGTCCTTCTGGTGCAGGTACCAGTCGGCGACGTACGTCACGGCACCGGCCACCGCGAAGAACCAGAGGTTCGGGATGAGCGCGGCGAGCATGACGCATGGGTAGCCCAGTCCCATCAGGACTGCTGCGGCCAGCTCGGACCCGCTGCCCACGCGTGCCAGGCGGATGGCGGTCGAAATCACGAAGAACCTGCTCCAGAGGGGGGTGCCGGTTTATTCACATTGCGGTACGGGACGTGAAGAGCGAGCTTCACGAACTCGGGCCTCTGCATTCGCGTATTGGCGATGCAGAGGCCCGATAAAGCACATCTAGCGAGTATTACACATCTTCCTGACGATCCAGGACGGAGGCCAGAGCCTGCTCAAATCCGGACGCCTCGGACGCCTCGCGGGTCGGGTCCTGCTGCCGTACGTCGATGACGTGTCCGGTCATTTCGGAGAGCAGCACGTCCAGCGAGGTCCGGGCCACGGCCTCGGAGGACAGCAGCGAGCCCGAGGGCTCCTGACCGAATGCCTTCGTACGCATCGGGGTCGCGGTGCGTTCCGGGTTGACGCAATTCACACGGATTCCGTCACTTGCCCATTCGTCGGCGAGGGCCTGGGTGAGATTCACCATCGCCGCCTTGGTGGACGAGTAAAGGCTGTACTCCGCGCGGCCGCGAGTGTAGCTGGAGGAGGTGTACAGCAGGAGCTGGCCCTTGGTTTCGGCCAGGTATTTGTACGAGGCGCGGGCGATCTGCACGGGCGCCAGGTAATTGACGTTCAGCGCTTCCTGGATGGTCGCGTTGTCGGTCTCGGCGAGCTTGCCGATGCGCAGCACGCCGGCGGTGTTGATGACGTAGTCGATCCGGCCGCTCTCGGCGTACGCCTTGGAGAGGGCGTCGTCGACGTGCTCCGGGTTCTCCACGTGGGTGCCGGTGGTGGAGCGGCCCAGGGCGTAGACCTTGGCGCCGTACGTCTCGGCGAGCTCGGCGATGTCGGAGCCGATGCCGTACGACCCGCCGAAGACGACCAGGGTCTTGCCGGAGAGCAGTTCGCGGTAGCCGGCCTCGTCGGCCTGGCGCGGGGCGGCGGTGGAGGCGAGCTGGAAGAGCTTGTCGGCGATGAAGACGTCGACCGGCTGGGTCACCTTCATGTTGTACTCGTCGCCCGCGACGACGTGGATCGGCACGTCGGGCAAGTACTTGAGCACGACGCTGCAGTCGTCGGTGGCCTGGAAGTTGGGGTCGCCGGCCGCGATCTCGTACGCCCTGCGGATCGTGGAGAGCTTGAAGGCCTGCGGGGTCTGGCCGCGGCGCAGCCGGGAGCGGTCCGGGACGTCGGTGATGAACTCGCCGTCCTCGCCGTGGGTGCGGGTGACGATGATGGTGTCCGCGGAGGGGATGGCGACGTCGACGGCCTGGTAGCGGTCGAGGGCGTCGACACAGTCCTTGATCACGCGCTGTGACAGGAGCGGACGCACCGCGTCATGGAAGAGGACGTTGCGGTCCTCACCCTCCGCGAGGCCTTCACCGAGGGCCGCGATGGCGCGCTCGGTGGTTTCGTTGCGGGTGGCGCCGCCCTCGATGATGCGGGTGACCTTGGTGAGCCCCGCCTTGGCGACGATCTTCTCGACGTCGGACACGTACCCCGGCGCCATCAGCACGATCACGTCGTCGACGGAGTCGGCCTGCTGGAAGATCGAGAGGGTGTGCTCGATGACGGCCTTGCCCGCGATCTTCAGCAGCTGCTTGGGGATCGCGAGCCCCACGCGCTGGCCGGTACCCCCGGCGAGCACGACTGCGGTGGTGCGGGACTTGCCTTCATACGGCACAGACACGGAACGACCTACCTTGGTATGGCTGGGGAACGATGTGATGTTCGCACTCTCCGTGACCGTCTCGCAAGGCGGGCATCGGCTGCTCCACACCGTCCCGACACGGACAGTTCACCCTGTGGCCAGGGAGGTTTGCGGGGCCGCGGCGGGGCGCCGGAGTGACCGACTCCACAGCCGCGGGCCAGGGGCCGGCCCCGGTGCGACTGCCCCGCTCCGCCGGCCGGCCCATCGGACGCCTACTTGTCGAGGACATGGAGGACGAGTCCGTTGTCCGGGTCGTAGGCGAGCTTGACCCGGACCAGGAGCTGCGGCCTGCGCAGCAGCTTGCGCAGGACCCGGCGGACCAGCAGCAGCGGGCGCGGCTGCTGGAGCAGCGGCTCGGGGTAGACGAAGACTCCGCCCTTGAGGACGACGTCGTCGAGGAGGCGGCCGACGCGGACCGGGTCCTGGCCGGGCGCGGGGCGCAGCCAGAGGTCCCAGGCGTCCTTCTCGGTGCGCCGCTCGGCGACCACGGCGGCGGCGGGAATGGTGGCCTCGAAGCCGCGCTCGCCCCGGCGGGCGCCGGGCAGGACCAGCTCCTGGGCGTCGCGCTCGCCGCGGCGGCGCAGCAGCAGCTCGGGGCGCTCCCCCAGGGTGGCCGGGCCGATGAGCCGGCCGTGCACGGTCAGCTGGCGCTCACGGAGGCTGACGTCGACGTTCCCCGCCTCGGCGTGGACGTCGCGGACCCAGGAGCGCAGGACGAGGTGGTGCTTGGGGGCGCGGCGGAAGGGTACGAGGTGGCGGAAGCCCGCCGCCGGGTCGATCCGGTCGGCGACGCGGAGCGAGCCGCGCTGGTCGACCGCGCGGGCCAGGATGCCGACGCGGCGGCCGGAGGCGGGGTGGTCGGCGTGGCACATCCAGTTGCCTTCGGCGAAGTCCTCGCCGGCCGGGACCGTGGCCGTACCGTCCGCGCGGAAGGGGTACACCCGTTCCTGGGCGTCTCCCTCGAACGGGGTGCAGACCAGGCGCAGGCCCTCGTACTTCGCCACCGCCGCCTCGGGGGCGACCATCGTGACGGTGAGGGAGCCGTCCTGGTGCGCGACACAGTCGGCCATCGGCATGAAGGGGGCCGTCGCCGGGTCGAAGGGGGCTTCGGCGACCGGGGCGGCGGGGGTGGCCCGCTGGGTGGCGCCCGCGCCGAGCTCGGCGAACAGGTCGGCGTACTGCTTGGTGACCGAACTGGGGTCGTAGCGGCGGGAGTTGGCGATCGCCGCGGCGCCCATGCGGTGGCGCAGGTCCTTGTCGTCGATCAGCCTGAGGAGCGCTTCGGCGACGGCGTCGGCGTCCCCGACGGGGACGAGCAGGCCGTCCTCGCCGTCCTTGATGATCTCCCGGGGCCCGTAGTCGCAGTCGGTGCTGACCACCGGCAGACCGCAGCGCATCGCCTCGACCAGGGTCATGCCGAAGGACTCGTGGCGGGAGGTGGAGGCGGCGATGGCACCCTTGACCCACTCCGGCTCGATCGGGGAGCGCGGGCCCATGAGGTGGACGCTGTTGTTGAGGCCGTGCTTCTGGATGGTGGCGGCCAGCCGTTCCTTGTCCGGGCCCCAGCCGCAGATCCGCAGGGTCCACTCGGGACGGGCGGCGACGACCTTCTTGAAGGCCCGGATCAGTACGTCGTACTGCTTGCCGCGGTCGAGGCGGCCGGCCGCGACGATGGTGGTGCCCGACAGGTCGGAGGGGGTGACCGTGGGCTCGGGAACGCTGTTGGGGATCGACAGGATCCGGGTACCGGGCAGGTCCATGTGCTCCCGCCACACTGCCGCGTCACCTTCGGAGACGGTCACGAAGGCGTCGAGGGCGGCGAGGTGGGGCCGCATCTCCTCGCGCAGCACCGGCTTGTGGTGGTTGTGCGTCATGTGCTCCTGGCCGATGAGCACGGCGCCCTTGGGCGAGAACTGGGCGACGTAGGCGACAAGACCGGGCCGGGTGCCGATGACCACATCGGCGTCGGAGGAGGCGTAGTGGGCGCGTACCCGCTCGTCGGTGAGCTTGCTGTACTCCTTGAAGCGGGCCTCGTTGCGGGGGAAGAACTCCGCCGGCGTCAGATGGTCCGGGTGCTCCTTCTCGCAGGTCGGGGCGAGGGGGCGGGTGTCGAGCAGCGGTACGACGGTGATGCGCGGGTCGATCGTGAAGAGCGGGATGTCGCGGTGCTGGAAGACCGAGACGATCTCCACCTCGTGGTGGTCGGCGAGCTCCTCCGCGAGATTCAGCGTCGTGCGGATCGTGCCGCCGATGCCGTAAATCGTGTGGATGAGGAAGGAGATCTTCATCAACGCTCCGTTCATGGGATGGGCGCTGCGCCTCACCCCCGGTAACAAGACGGGCGTCCGGGGCGGGAGGTTGCACAGCTCCCCAGGGCATTTTCCCCCGCTGTACGCATCGGCGCCCACCTGGCGCCACCTCTCCGCCACCGGCCGTTCGGGGAAACGGGTCGGAAAAGGTCGGAAACCGGCGCGGCGCCGGACCGGGACGAACCGGTCCGGCGCCGCGCTCGGGGTGCCGCCGGCGGGCTCCTGCGAGCAGGGCCCCGCCGGCAGCGGTAGGGCTTAGAACGGGTCGAAGTCGTCGAAGGCGCGCTGCGCCTCGTCGCGCTCGGCGTCCCGGTCCCTGCGGCGCTGCGCCGCGGGCCGCGGGGCCTCCAGGCGGTGGTCTTCGCCACGGCGGCCCAGCATCTCGGCACCGGCCATCATGGTCGGCTCCCAGTCGAAGACGACCGCGTCCTCCTCGGGGCCGATGGCGACGCCGTCGCCCGCGCGGGCACCGGCCTTCATCAGCTGCTCCTCGACACCGAGGCGGTTGAGGCGGTCGGCGAGGTAGCCCACGGCCTCGTCGTTGTTGAAGTCGGTCTGGCGCACCCAGCGCTCCGGCTTCTCGCCGCGCACACGGTAGAGGCCGTCCTCCTCCAGGGTGACGGTGAAGCCCGCGTCGTCGACCGCCTTGGGGCGGATGACGATCCGGGTGGCCTCTTCCTTCGGCTTGGCCGCGCGGGCCTGGGAGACGATCTCGGCCAGGGCGAAGGAGAGCTCCTTGAGGCCCGTACGGGCCACGGCGGAGACCTCGAAGACCTGGTAGCCGCGCTCTTCGAGCTCCGGGCGGATCATCTCGGCGAGGTCGAGACCGTCCGGGATGTCGATCTTGTTGAGGACGACGATCCGGGGCCGGTCGTCCAGGCCTCCGTACTGCTTCAGCTCCTCCTCGATGACATCGAGGTCGGAGACCGGGTCGCGGTCGGACTCCAGGGTGGCCGTGTCCAGGACGTGCACCAGGACCGAGCAGCGCTCGACGTGGCGCAGGAACTCCAGACCGAGGCCACGGCCCTGGCTGGCGCCCGGGATGAGTCCGGGGACGTCCGCGATGGTGTAGACGGTGGAGCCGGCGGTGACCACGCCCAGGTTCGGGACGAGCGTGGTGAAGGGGTAGTCCGCGATCTTCGGCTTGGCGGCCGACAGGACGGAGATCAGCGAGGAC
The DNA here is from genome assembly GCF_055639315.1 of Streptomyces sp. NPDC039465. NCBI lineage: Bacteria > Bacillati > Actinomycetota > Actinomycetes > Kitasatosporales > Streptomycetaceae > Streptomyces > Streptomyces sp. NPDC039465. The sequence continues at coordinate 855,203 of NZ_JBVKAP010000001.1, forward strand.
TTTCCGGCGCTGGGGTAGCCGACCAGGGCCACGTCGGCGACGGTCTTGAGCTCCAGGACGATGTCGCCGGTACGGCCGGGCTCGCCGAGCAGCGCGAAGCCGGGGGCCTTGCGGCGGGCGGAGGCCAGCGCGGCGTTGCCGAGGCCGCCGCGGCCGCCCTCGGCGGCGACGTAGCGGGTGCCCTCGCCGACCAGGTCCGCGAGGACCTCGCCGTTCTTGTCGAGGACGACGGTGCCGTCCGGTACGGGCAGGACCAGGTCCTGGCCGTCCTTGCCGGAGCGGTTGCCACCCTCGCCGGGCTTGCCGTTGGTCGCCTTGCGGTGCGGGGAGTGGTGGTACTCGAGAAGCGTGGTCACGGACTGGTCGACGACCAGGATGACGTCGCCGCCACGGCCGCCGTTGCCGCCGTCGGGGCCGCCCAGCGGCTTGAACTTCTCCCGGTGAACGGAGGCGCAGCCGTGGCCTCCGTTACCCGCGGCGACATGCAGCTCGACGCGGTCCACGAAGGTGGTCATGGGTGTGCCTCCATTTACTTAAGTACTGAATGTCTATCTAGTAACACGCGAAAGGCGGACCCGCTTCCCGTTACGGGAAGTGAGGTCCGCCTCCGCAAAAGAACCGATCAGGCGACCGGAACGATGTTCACGACCTTGCGGCCGCGGAAGGTGCCGAACTGCACGGCACCGGCGTTCAGCGCGAACAGCGTGTCGTCGCCGCCACGGCCGACGCCCGCACCGGGGTGGAAGTGGGTGCCACGCTGGCGGACCAGGATCTCACCGGCGTTGACGACCTGACCGCCGAAGCGCTTCACGCCGAGCCGCTGAGCGTTGGAGTCGCGACCGTTCCGAGTGGACGATGCGCCCTTCTTGTGTGCCATCTCTCCTCAGTCCCTTACTTCGCAGCCGTGGGGATGCCGGTGACCTTGATCGCCGTGTACTGCTGACGGTGACCCTGGCGACGGCGGTAGCCGGTCTTGTTCTTGTAGCGCAGGATGTCGATCTTGGCGCCCTTGTGGTGGTCCACGACCTCGGCCTGGACCTTGATGCCCGCCAGGACCCACGGGTCGCTGGTCACGGAGTCGCCGTCGACAACGAGCAGGGTCGAGAGCTCGACCGTGTCGCCAACCTTGGCAGTGGAAATCTTGTCAACCTCAACGATGTCGCCGACAGCAACCTTGTGCTGGCGACCACCGCTGCGCACGATGGCGTACACGCGGATCTCTCTCTCGCTCGAACGGGAGCTCCTGATGCCAGCCGCTCGCACGGGCCAGGGGCCCGCGGCTCTCCGGATGGGGCGAGCGGCCTCTCCAGGCCGAAGCCGGAGGGAGGTGCTCAGGAGCTGGCGCGTATGGAAACACGCCGACGGTCAAGGTTACGGGGCCGCCTGCGGGGGGTCAAACCGGGCCCCGCGAGCCCTCCCCGCGCACCCTGCGATGTCGGCGCAAGATAAAGGCCACGTCCCCGCGCCAGGGCGGTCGACGGTAGTGTCGGGAAGGGGTTCCACTCGGGTCCGATTAACCGTACGGTCCGTGTTCCTTGCCTCGATCGTGGAGCTGCAACCTTGCCGACACCTGAGTTTTCCGATGAACGTCTGACGAATATCGCACGCTGGGCCATATCCCGTATGTCCCGGTCGGAGCGCCCACTCGTCGCGGAGCGGACACTCGGATACGCGGCTCAGAACATCCAGGATCCCCGACTGCGCACCGAGCTGCTGGTCGAGGCCGCCGAGGCACGGCTCGCCAAGGGGCACGTACCCCGTCATCTCTTCAAGGCGTACGCCGCGCAGCTGGAGCTCGCGGACGAGGAGCACGAGGCGGGGCGCTGGGCGACCGCGTCGAGCGCCGCCGCCAAGGCGCTGCTGCTCGCCTTCCACCGCGCCCTGCACGTCGACGGGCTCAGCTCCCCGCTGGCCGACAACCCGGCCCGCTACACCGCCCCGCTGCGCGAGAGCCGTACGGCCATCGCCCTGCGCAGCCCGCGCGGCCGTAAACGGGCCGCCGCCGCGCCGCCCGACGACCGGCCGCTGCGGCTGCTGGTGGCGCACCACGGCAACGACAACTTCCTGCGTCCCGTCCTCGCCCACTACGCCGAGCACGCGGACGTCGAGCTGAGGGTCCTCGACACCGCCGCCGACCCGACGCTCGCCCCGCTGGCCAAGGGCGTGGGCCGGATGATCCAGCGGGCCCTGGGCAGCCAGGCCGCGTACGGGCGGCGCATCGAGGAGGCGCTGCGCCCGCACCTGGACTGGGCCGACGTCGTCTTCATCGACTGGTGCGCGGTGGCCGCCGCGTTCTTCACCCTCGTCGACCCCGGTCCGGCCCGTATCGTCGTGCGACTGCACAGTTACGAGGCGTTCAGCCACTGGCCGCACATCATCGACTTCTCCCGCGTCGACGACCTGGTCTTCGTCAGTGAGCACCTGCGCGACTTCTGCGTCTCGGCGATCCCCCGCCTGAAGGAGCGGAAGGCGCCCCGGCTGCATGTGATCGACAACGCCGTCCAGCTGGACCGCTTCGCGCTGCCGAAGCAGCCGGGGGCCCGCTTCACCCTCGGCATGGTGGGGGTGAGCCAGGTCGCCAAGGACCCGGGCTGGGCGCTGGAGGTCCTGAACCTGCTGCGGGAGAAGGACGAGCGCTACACCCTCCATCTCATAGGGAGTCCGCTGCGTCCGGACGCCGGTCCGGCCGCCGCCCGCTACCACCGCACCTACCAGCGCGAGCTGCTGCGCCTGGAGGCGGCCGGGGCCGTACGCCAGGTGGGACAGACGGACGACGTGCCCGGCGCGCTCACCGAGGTGGGGGTGATCCTCAGCAGCTCGGTGCGCGAAAGCTGGCATCTGGGCCTGGTGGAGGGCGCGGCGAGCGGGGCCGTGCCGGTCGTGCGCGACTGGCCGTTCTTCGCGAAGCGTCCGCACGGGGCGCGGGCGCTGTTCCCGGCGCCCTGGGTGGTGGACAGCCCGGCCGAGGCGGCCGAGCGGGTGCTGCGGGCCACGGCCACCGAGGAGGGCTGGGAGAAGTACGGGCACGAGGCGTCCGAGCACGCGATGCTCGCCTGGGACTGGGCCCATGTGAAGGGCCATTTCGACCGGCTGCTGCTGGAGTCCGGCCGGTGAATCCGGGGCTTGGCCGCGACGTATGCTCGTGCGGCGAACACGCCCGACGTGCCAACGACGCCCTCGGAAAGGCAGCACAGTGAATTACAGGGTCCAGCCCACCGCCCAGGTCGCGGAGAGTGCCGAGATCGGCGCGGGCAGCAGCGTCTGGGAGCTCGCCCAGATCCGTGAGGACGCCCGCCTCGGCGAGGGCTGTGTCATCGGCCGCGGCGCCTACGTCGGTACGGGTGTCCGGATGGGCGACAACTGCAAGCTGCAGAACTACGCGCTGGTCTACGAGCCGGCCGAGCTCGGCAACGGTGTCTTCATCGGCCCGGCGGTCGTCCTCACCAACGACCACAACCCGCGCTCGGTCGACCCGGAGTTCAAGCAGAAGCGCGGCGGCGACTGGGAGGCCGTGGGCGTCAAGATCGCCGACGGCGCCTCGATCGGCGCCCGCTCGGTGTGCGTGGCCCCGATCACCATCGGCCGCTGGGCGATGGTCGCGGCCGGCGCGGTCGTCACCAAGGACGTCCCGGACTTCGCCCTGGTCGTCGGCGTCCCGGCTCGCCAGATCGGCTGGGTCGGCCACGAGGGCGTCCGCCTGGTGGAGCGCGGCGGCGAGTCGGGCACGTGGGAGTGCCCGAAGTCGGGTCGGCTGTACGAGGAGAAGGACGGCGTGCTGACAGAGGCGTGACGCCTCGTCAATTCACCTGCCCCGACGGGGGGTCGGCGCCTGGCGCCGGCCCCCCGTCGTCATGTCCGCCCCTCTACCGCAGCGGAATCTCCGCGTCCACTCCTTGGCGCGAACCCGGCGTGAGAATGTCCTGAAGAAAGTTCATCTCGCGAGTAAACCCACGGTCGCCACTTCCCCTCATATCTCCCGGGAATCTTCACGGGAGGTAGGACATGTCGAAGCGGTCACGGCGCGCTGTGCTCGGGCTGCTCGGTGCGGGAACGGCCGGTGTCGCCGGCTACGCCTTCAAGGACGAGCTGCTGCCGGGGGGCGACAAGCTGCCGGAGGCCATCGCGAAGCCGGTGCCGGTCGAGCCGGTGGCCGTCACTCCCAGCCTGATCCCGGACGAGAACAAGCTGGCCGGCTCCGACGCGTGGCGCATCGGCGGTGAGGGCCACCCCAAGGCGGCCGGCGACCGCGCCTGCCAGATCCAGGGGTACGCCTCGGCCACCTCGGTCGGCCATGGCGAGACGATCGACTTCCATGTCTCGGTCGGCTCCGCGCAGCGCTACCGCATATCCGTCTTCCGGGTCGGCGACTACGGCGGCAAGGGCGCCCGGCTGCGTACCACCAGCCGCCCGCTCCAGGGCAAGAAGCGGCCGCTGCCCAGGCCCGACCCGACCACCGGCGCCCTGGTCTGCGACTGGCCCGTCTCCTGGTCCCTGCGGATCCCCTCCGACTGGATCTCCGGGCTCTACCAGGCCGTCTTCACCACCGCCGACGGGGCCTTCCGCAGCTGCACCCCCTTCGTCGTACGCGAGCCGGACCGGGCCTCCGACCTCCTGGTCGTCCTGCCCTTCACCACGTACCAGGCCTACAACATGTGGCCGAAGGACAAGCGCAACGGCAAGAACCTCTACCGCGGCTACACCAAGAAGGGCGAGATCGGCGGCCCCGAGCTGCGTGCCTTCAAGGTCTCCTTCGACCGCCCCTACGCGGGCTCGGGCGTCCCCAACTGGCTCCAGCTCGACACCGGCTTCATACGCTGGGCCGAGCGCGCCGGGCGCGATGTGACGTACGCCAGCAGCCTGGACCTGCACGAGGGCACCGTCGACACCTCCAAGTACAAGGCCATCTACTTCCCCGGCCACGACGAGTACTGGTCCAAGGGCATGATGGACTCCGCCAAGAAGGCCGTCTCCGCCGGCCGCCACCTGGCCTTCCTCGCCTCGAACAACGTCTACTTCCACGTCCGGATGGAGAAGTCCGCGGACGGCCGGGCGAACCGGCTCATGGCCTGCTACAAGTCCTCGCCCGACCCGAACCCGGACAAGGCCGGCCGTACCTCCCGCTGGCGTGAGATCAACGCCGACGACCAGCGCCATGCCGAGCAGGCCCTGCTCGGCATCCAGTTCAACGGCATCGTGCAGACCCCGACGCCGATGATCGTCCGGGAGACCAAGCACTGGCTGTGGGCCGGCACCGGCCTGCGCGACGGCGACAAGCTGCCGAAGATGGTCGGCGTCGAGGCGGACAGCGTCGACCCGGAGGCCCCGAACCCGCCGGGCGCCCGCCGCACCCTGCTCGCCGAGTCGCCGTACCACGACTCGCGCCCGCTGAAGAAGCGGACGGTCCAGCACACGGCGGTGACGGAGTACCCGAACGGGGCGATGGTCTTCGTTGCAGGAACGTTTCACTGGGCACTGGCTTTGAACGACGTCGAGGACCTGGAGGACCCGGAGCTGCACAACGAGCACATCCGGAAGGCGACCGAGAACCTGGTCGACCGGATGGTGCGGTAGCGTCGCGCAGATGAGCGGCCACCCGCCGTGGGGTGGCCGCACCCGCCCATTAATATGGGCGGACTTTCCCCTAGCCCCGGCCCTCGAAACGACGTGACATGTCTCAGAGCGACGTCCAGACGCCCAGCAAAGACCTGGGGATCCCGGCCCCGGCGGAGGAGGCCCCGGCGCAGCTGAAGGAGGCCCGCGCCACGGCGGAGAAGGCACCTGTCGCGAAGAAGCCCCCGGTCCGGCTCTACGCCCTGGACGGCCTGCGGGTCGTCGCCGCGCTCGCGGTCCTGCTCTTCCACTTCGCGGGCATCGACAAGGCCACCGATGTGAACTGGGGCGAGAACCCCCGGTACCTCTTCCCCGAGATCTTCCACTTCGCGAAGTACGGCTCGTACGGCGTCCAGCTCTTCTTCATCATCAGCGGCTTCGTGATCTGCCTGTCGGCGTGGGACCGCACCCCCGGCCAGTTCATCAAGGCCCGCTTCCTGCGCCTGTTCCCCGCGTACTGGTTCTCGGTGATCGTCGGCGTACTGGTGTGGCGGATGATCCCGGACGGCGACCGCAAGATCCCCAGCGTCTCAGACTCGCTGACGAACCTGACCATGTTCCAGGTCCCGATGGACGCCGTGCACGTGGTCGGCGCCTACTGGACCCTCTGGGTCGAACTCTGCTTCTACCTGGTCTTCCTCTTCGTCCTGATCAAGCCGATCAGCTACAACCGCGTCTACATCTTCTCCTGGGCCTGGTTGCTCGTCTCGGTCGTCGCCCAGCAGAAGGCCGGCACCGGCTTCCCCCTGCTGGAGAAGACCTTCGCCCAGCCGATGAGCACCGCGCTCTTCGTCTCCGGCATCGCGATGTACCTGATCTACCGCTTCGGCCCCGACCTGAAGCTGTGGCTGCTGCTCGGCGGCAGCTGGCTGTTCATGCAGAGCGACCTGCTCGAACACGCCGTCAACGCCCGCGACAAGCTCGGCTTCGACCGCAGCCCGTTCGTCGTGCTGGCCCTGGTCACGTCCTTCTACGTGCTGATCCTCGCCATCGCCCTGCGTAAGTTCGACTGGCTCAACTGGCGCTGGCTCTCCACCGCCGGAGCCCTCGTCTACCCCCTCTACCTCCTCCACGAGGAGCTGGGCTGGGCCCTCATCCGTACCTTCTACGGGCACCTCGGCGCCTGGGCCACGCTCGCCGCGACCACCGGCATCCTGCTGGTGCTGTCCTGGCTGGTCCACCGCTTCGTGGAGCGGCCCTCGGTGAGCTGGCTGAAGAAGCGGCTCTGAGCGACTCAGGCCCCGGACACACAGAAGCGCCCCGCACCTTCCGGTGCGGGGCGCTTCCACGTTCCAGGCGTCAGACCTTCTCGGACACGGCCTTCTTCGGGCGGTCCGGCAGCAGACGGCTGTAGATGCCGTCGATGATCTCGGCCTGCGCCTCCCAGGTCCAGCCCTCCAGGAGGCCCGGCTTGTCGTACGCGGCGCGGTAGCGCGCCGGGTCCGCGAGGACGGTCTTCGTGGCGCGTACGAAGTCCTCGGTGTCCTGGGCGCGGAAGACCTCGCCCTGGCCGGTCGAGTTCACCATGTCGGCCATGGTCTTGATGTCGCTGACGATCAGCGGCAGCCGGGCCTGCGAGTACTCGAAGAACTTGTTCGACAGGGCCAGCTCGTGGTTGGTCAGGTGGTGCAGCGGGCTGACCGCCGCGTCCGCCGCCTTCAGGTACTCCGGCACCTGCCAGTGCGGGACGAACGGCAGGAAGTGCACCCTGTCCCCCACGCCCAGCTTCTTCACGAGCTGCTGGGTGCTGGCGACCGCCTTCATCTTGCCCGGGGTGACCGAGACCAGGGCCACGTGCACGCCCGGCAGGGACGGCAGGCCCTCGATGATGGTCTCCACGCCACGGACCGGGCTGATGCCGCCGACGTACGCGAGGAGCGGGGTGTCCGCGTCGATGCCGCACATGGCGCGCAGGTCCGGGACCGGGGCGGCGCCCTCGACCTCGTCGTCGGCCGGGTGCATCACCGGGGCGTTCAGCACGACCGCGGGCAGCTCCTTGAGGCCGTGGCCGTCCTTGAGCATCTGGGCCAGCGACGGCGAGACGGTGATCGCCGCGTCGGCGAAGACCGCGTGCTCCTTCTCCCAGGCGACATGGCCCGGCAGCCAGCGGCCGTGGTAGGCGGGCAGACCGGGCACGAACTCGTGCGCGTCCCAGACCAGCTTCACCGGGCGGCCGGCCGCCCGGGCGCGGACCGCGGCGCGGGCGCCGACACCCAGCATCTTGAAGTCGTGGGCGTGGATGAGGTCGGGCTTGAAGTCGTCGATGTGCTTGGCGAAGGCCAGCTCGAAGTCCCACAGGTTCGGCATCAGCCGGCGCCAGGCGCGCTCGCCCATCAGCTTCGACCACAGGGCGGTCGTGGTGCGGTCCAGCGGCGCGGTCAGCGGGTTGCGGGCCTTCTGCAGGTTCCGGGTCTCCCGGGCGCGCAGCGCGACCCACTTGCTGAACACCTTGGCTCCGGCGCGCGGCACGATCAGCCGGGCCTTGGAGCCGCCGGCGCTGGGCTTGCCGGGGTGGCCGGCCTGCGCGGCCTTCGCAGCGGCCTGGCGGAAGGCCAGGTCCGAGCGCCAGGCCTTGGCGGCCTGGACGCGGTACGAGGCCACCTGCGGCGAGCGGTAGGCCAGCGGGCGGCGCGGGAACGGCCGGCGCAGGTCGTGGCGGCGCGGCTCCAGGTGGGCCGGCTTGGGGATCAGCCGGACCTCCGCCTTGCCGAGCTTCCAGGACTGGATCTTCGGGGTCGGCGATACGCCGAACAGGACGACCTCCCAGCCCGCGTCCGCGGCGGAACGGGCCGCCTTCTGGACCCGGGAGTCACCCTTGACGCCGTTGTCGACGAGCATGACGACCCGCCCCCGGGTCTCCCGCGACGGGGTCGTGCTGTCGGGCTCCATGTACGCGCCTTTCCTGATGGGCTTGGGTTCGCGGCAGATACCTTCCGCAGCGTGCGAGCATACCGTGCGCTTCCCGGGTCACCCATTCCCGTGCTTGACAGGGCTGCACGTACTATCGGCAGCGCATCGCATCCGCGCGCACCGCCTGTCGCACGCACCTCGCACCCCCACAAGGAGAAGAGCAACGTGAAGGTCCTCAGTGTCGTCGGGGCCCGCCCCCAGCTGGTGAAACTCGCCCCGATCGCGGCGGCCTTCGCGGGCACCGACCACCAGCACGTGATCGTGCACACCGGCCAGCACTACGACGCCGACCTGTCCGACGTCTTCTTCTCCGGCCTCGGCATCCCGGACCCGGACGTGCACCTGGGCGTCGGCTCCGGCAGCCACGGTGTGCAGACCGGTGCGGTCCTCGCCGCGATGGACAAGGTCCTCGAGGACGAGCGCCCGGACTGGGTCCTCGTGTACGGCGACACCAACTCCACCGTGGCCGGCGCGCTCTCCGCCGTGAAGCTGCACTACAAGGTCGCGCACCTGGAGGCCGGTCTGCGGTCCTTCAACCGCCGTATGCCCGAGGAGCACAACCGCGTCCTCACCGACCACTGCGCCGACCTGCTGCTCGCCCCCACCGAGGAGGCCGTGCGCCACCTCGGCAACGAAGGCCTGGCCGAGCGGACCCGGCTGGCCGGTGACGTGATGGTCGACATCTGCCTGCGGATCCGCGACGCCGTGCTCGCCGGCGAGCACCCGGCGCCCGCGCTGCCCGAGGGCATCGACCCGGAGCAGCCGTTCCTGCTCGCCACGCTGCACCGCCCGGACAACACCGACGACCCGGCGCGGCTCGCCGCGATCGTGGAGTCCCTCGCCGCGCTGCCGGTGCCGGTGGCGCTGCTCGCCCACCCGCGTCTGGTGGCCCGCGCCGAGGAGCACGGCATCAAGCTGGAGCAGGGCGCGGTGCGCGTGGGCCGTCCGCTGCCGTACGCCGGGCTGGTCGCCGCGGTCATGGCCTCGGCCGGTGTCGTCACCGACTCGGGCGGTCTGCAGAAGGAGACCTTCCTGCTGGGCCGGGCGTGCACCACGATCCGCCCCGAGACCGAGTGGGTGGAGACCCTGGAGGGCGGCTGGAACGTCCTCGTGCCCGACCCGCACGAGATGGACGTCGAGGAGTGGGCGAAGCTCGCCACCCGGCCCGCGCCCACCACCGAGCAGGGCACTCCGTACGGTGACGGCACCGCCGCCCAGCGTGTCGTGAAGCTGATGGAGGAGGCGCTGGCCGCCCAGGCCTGACGCCCCGGACATACGGAAGAGGCCCCCTGCCCGCTCGGGCAGGGGGCCTCTTCGTCTGCGGTCTACTTGGTGAGGAAGCTGTCCAGCGCCACGGCCGTGGCCGTGCCGTCGTGGTACTTCCGCGCGAACGCGGCCGACTCGCGGCCGATCCGGGCGGTGGCCTCGCGGTCGTCGAGGAGGCGCTCCATGGCCTCGCCGAGGGTCTGCGGGGTCGCGTTGACGATCGGCGGGGTGACTCCGCACGCCTCGATCGAGTCCTCGTCGATGTACGCCACGACCGGCTTGCCGGCCGCCATGCCCTCGACGGCGAACGTGCCGTACGCGCCGACCGCGAACTGGTCGATCACGATGTCCGCGTCCAGGACCAGCTCGCGCACCTCGGACCAGGAGACGCCCTCGGCGAGCTGGAACTCGATGACGCCGCGGTCGTTGAGGTCCTCCAGGAGCGGCAGGATCCGGTCGGTGCCCTTGGTCCAGCGGGCGGAGGGGGCGTGCAGCACCTTGGGGCGCTTGCGCTCCATCACCGGCCGGTCGCAGGCCCACTGCTCCACGTCCACGACGAGCGGCGTCCAGGTCGCCATCGGCAGGTCGAGGAGGAGGTCCGGCGTGGTCACGAAGACCGGCAGGTCGGCCTCCTCGGCGATGCGCCGGTTGCGGTCGGAGAGGGTCTGGAGGGTCTCCTCGTAGCCGTCCGGGGCGTCCAGGAACAGCGAGTACGGGTTGCGCTCGCGGTGCTTGGCGGGGTTGCGGACCTCGCTGCCGTGGGCGAGCAGCGCCACCTTGATCCGGTGGTGCTGGAGCGCGGCGAGGTCGCCCTCGATGCTGCCGCCGTTGAGCCCGCCGAAGACGGGCCGGAAGGCGTCGGCGATCAGGTGGGTGTAGCGGCGCACGGTCCGCTGCACCAGCTCCAGCTGCACGTCGAGGTTCTTCAGCGCGGCGCCGTCGATGTAGACGTCCGCCGGGTAGTCGTGCTTCTGGGTGGCGATGCGGTGCTTGACCACCTCGGCCGAGACGTCGTCACGGCGGCGGGTGACGGCGGTGGCGTACGCGGCGAGCTGCCCGGCGTAGTTGGCCGGACCGAGCCCCAGCTTGACCGGCGTGGGGCCGAGCGTCCGCCAGCCCTTGTCGAGCTGCTCGACCTGCTTGGCGTCTGCCTTGGCGACCTTGCGCTCCTCGGCCTCCCAGGAGAAGTCCGCGGGCGGCTCGCCCGGCTTCAGCCCGGAGATCTTGGTGTAGACCTCCATCAGGACCTCGGACTGGTGCTCCCAGGACAGGTCCGTCAGCAGCGCCTCGGTGATGTTCTTCTGCAGGGCCTCGCGGTCGACGGTGGCGCGCTTGACGGCCTCGACGAAGGACGCGGTGTCCTCGGCGGTGAAGACCTCACCGACGCCGTGCGTGCGCACGTACGCGGCGAGCGTCTTCACGTCGCTGGTGATGATCGGCAGCTTGGCGTGGAGGTACTCGGCGGCCTTGGTGGGCAGCGAGTTCTCGACGTTGGGGATGCGGTGGAACGGCGTGAGCCCCAGGTCGGCGCTGGACAGGTAGTCCGCGACCTCGTGCTGGGGGACGTACGGCACGACGTGGACGCGGTCGCGGACACCGAGCTCGGCGGCCTGCTCCTGCAGGGCGGTGAGTCCGGCGTTGCGGCGGCCGGCGACCAGCGCGAGGTGGTGCTCGGGCAGGTCGACCAGCGCCTCGACGGCGGTGGCCAGTCCGCGGTCCGGGGCGATCCAGCCCGCGTAGACGAGCAGCGGGACGCCCTCGTCGACGCCGGCGGCGGTACGGACGGAGACCCGGCCGGTGGCGGCGCCGACGACCTCGCGGATCGGGGCGTTGCGGACCACGGCGGGGGTCTGCGGCAGCTTGTGGTCGGCCTGGAGCATCTTGGCGAGCTCGTCGGAGACGGTGACCACGGCGTCGGCCTTGCCGATGAACTCCCGCTCCACGGCCGGGAAGGCGGTCCGCATCTGCGGCTTGGCCCACTCGATGCCGGCGACGTACTCGTGCGAGTCGTACAGCCAGGCGCACTTGTGGCCGCGGGCGCGCAGCCGGGAGGCCGCCCGCGCCGCGGTGTGGATCATGGTGATGTCGTTGGCGTGGATGACATCGGGGGCCAGCTCCTCGATGAACGGGCCGAAGGCCAGGTCCAGATCGAGCAGCGCGGGCCAGTCCTGACGCCAGTCGCCGGTGGTCTTCACGGACTTGCGCCGCTGCTCCCAGCGGTAGGCGCGGACCCGGAAGTTGTGGGCGCTGCGGCGGGCGCGGACCCACGCCTTGAGGCTCGCCGCGTGGACGCCGCCGATCGGGGACGCATCCATCCAGCCGATCCGGGCGGTCTGCTCACGCACCCAGGCGCGGTGCGCGTCGCGCAGCTGGTCCAGGGTGGCCCGGTCGCGGATGCCGAGCTGGGTGAGGCGGGCGCGGGCGCCGCCCCGGTCGCTCTTCGCGGTGACGCGGCGCTCCATGCGGTCGGTAACGGGCAGGCGTACCACCTTGACCGGACCGAACCACGAATGCTCCGCCTTCTTCGACGGGCTGCGGCCGATCAGGGTGACGTCCCAGCCCGCCTTCGCCGCCGCGAGAGCGGTCTTCTGTACCCGGGAGTCCCCCGTGATGCCGTTCGCGACGATGACGGCAAGCTTCGGCCGGGTGACAGACGTAGACATACTCAAATCCTTACACATCGAGTTGGCCAGAGGGCCCGGCCACGAGGTGGCCGGGCCAGGCCAGTGCGTCGGAAGCGTCAGCCACCGATGACGACGCGTCGGACACCGGTCCAGCGCTCCGGGTCCGTGGTGCGGCGGCCGTCGACGAGGACGGTGACGTCCGGCAGGTCGGAGGCGGCCAGTTCGCGGTACTCGGCGTGGTCGGCCTGGAGGATGGCGGCGGTGACCTTCTCGCCCTGGTGCGGGGTGAGGCCGTGCGCGGCCAGCTCCTCCGAGGTGTACATCGGGTCGGAGACGTACGGGACCGCGCCGCGGGCCTTGAGCGCCTCGACGGTGCCGAAGACGCCGGAGAAGGCGGTCTCCTTGACGCCACCGCGGTAGGCGGCGCCCAGCACCAGCACGTTCACGTCCTTGAGGTCGCCGTAGGCGGCGGCCAGCAGGTCGACGGCGTACTCGGGCATGGCGGCGTTGGCCTCGCGGGCCGAGCGCACGACGGTGGCCTCCGGGTCGTTCCACAGGTACATCCGCGGGTAGATCGGGATGCAGTGGCCGCCGACGGCGATGCCGGGCTGGTGGATGTGGCTGTAGGGCTGCGAGTTGCAGGCCTCGATGACCTTCTTGACGTCGATGCCGTTCTTGTCGGCGAACCGGGCGAACTGGTTCGCCAGACCGATGTTGACGTCGCGGTAGGTGGTCTCGGCGAGCTTGGCGAGCTCGGAGGCCTCGGCGGTGCCGAGGTCCCAGACGCCGTTCGGCTGCGGGAGGTCCTCGCGCGCGTCGAAGTCGAGGACCTGCTCGTAGAACTCCACACCGCGCTTGGTCGAGGCCTCGTCGATACCGCCGACGAGCTTGGGGTAGCGGCGCAGGTCGGCGAAGACGCGGCCGGTGAGCACGCGCTCCGGGGAGAAGACGAGGTGGAAGTCCTCGCCGGCCTTCAGGCCGGAGCCCTCCTCCAGCATCGGCGCCCAGCGGGTGCGGGTGGTGCCCACGGGCAGGGTGGTCTCGTACGAGACGAGGGTGCCGGGCTTGAGGCCCTTGGCGATCGCCTTGGTCGCGGCGTCCATCCAGCCGAAGTCCGGGGTGCCCTCGGCGTCGACGAAGAGCGGCACGACGACGACGACGGCGTCGGACTCGGCGACGGCGGCGGCGGTGTCGGTGGTGGCGGAGAGCAGCCCGGCGCCGACGGTCTCCTTCAGGAGACGGTCGAGGTCGAACTCACCGGGGAAGGGCTCGGTGCCGGCGTTGACCAGCTCGACGACCTTTTCGTTGACGTCGGCGCCGATCACCCGGTGGCCCTTGGCGGCGAACTGGACGGCGAGCGGCAGTCCGATCTTTCCGAGAGCGACTACGCAGATGTTCATGGGGTGATTACTTCCTCTTGGAGCCGGTCAGCAGGGATCGCAGGCGCGAGCCCCAATTCTTGTTGGGCGGATACAGCGGGCCGGTGGCGACGACGACGCGGCCCTTGGCGTTGACCTGCGCCGCCACCCGGTAGGGGTCGTCGACCCGCCAGCGGCGGGCCAGCGGCAGCGGGTGCTCCTCGCCGCGTACGGGGATCTCGTACGTCCAGCCGCCCGCGTCGAGCGAGACCCGCAGGCCGAGGGTGGCCTTGCGGCGCTTGAGCGGGATCCGGGCCCGGACCACGGTGGCGTCGCCGTCGGGGGTTGTCTCACGGGTGAACTCGCCGACCGGGGCCGGAAGTTCCTCGTGCTTGCCGAGCCGCCGGGCGCCCGCCTTGTCGGTGGAGTTCGGCATCGCGCGGTCGGCGAGCCGGACGACGGCGGACGAGGTGTCGCCGACGACCGGGACCCGGACGGAGACGTCCAGCGCGAACGCGTCGCCGTCCTGGTGCCAGGCCATGGAGCCGAGTTCGGTGCCGGGGCCGAACCGCCCGACGAGGGTGCCGAGCAGTTCGAAGCTGGAGTCGGGGATGTCGTAGCGCGAGTCCCGGAAGCCCGGGTACAGGGCGTAGGCGTGGTCCCCGTCGAGGAGCGTGGGCGGCAGGTCGCCGGCCGTGTCCCGCTCGACCAGTTCGGTCAGCGACTGCGTGCGGCCGGCGAACACCCAGCGGAACCGGAGCCGTTCGGGGACGGTCAGCCGGTGCTCGAAGCGGTCGAAGGAGGAGCCGTAGTACTCCTCCATGAACTCCGCGGTGGCGCGGACGCACTCCTCGCGGCGCTCGGGGGTCTCGGCGAGGAAGTTCTCGCCGAAGATCCACGCCAGGTCGACCTTGAGGAGCCGGATCGCGAAGGCGTCGTACAGATCGCCGGGGCCGGACAGCTCGTGCAGCCGGTCCAGGGCGCGCTTGCACACCTTGAGCCGGTTCTCGAACCGGGCCCGATAGGTGATGTTGCTGTCGTCGTCGCGCCGGACCGCGTAGTAGCAGTCGTAGTCGGCGACGACGGAGACGGTCTTGGCGTGGACGTACGCCTCAAGGGTGAACGGCATGTCGCAGCTGACCGGGAGGTCCTCCGCGTAGCGCATGCCGTGCTTCTCGATCAGCGCGCGCCGGTACATCTTGGTATTGGAGATCGCGTAGAGGGCGCCGGAGCCGATCAGCGGGATGCTGTTCTCGGTCGTACGGAACACCGCACGCGGAATCGAACGGTTGCCGACGGCCACCATCTTGCCGAGAACGACGTCGGAGTCGTTCTTGTCGGCCATACGGACCATCCGCTCGAGCGCTTCGCGGCCCAGATAGTCGTCCGAGCCGACGAAGAACACATATCGGCCGGTCGCCTGGGAAAGCGCGACATTGTTCGGACGGGCCGGTCCCCCGGAATTCTCCTGGTGGATCACCTTGAAGCTGCCGGGGTACCGGGCCGCGAAGCGGTCGAGCTCCTTCCCGCTGTCGTCGGTGGAACCGTCGTTCACAGCGATGATCTCGAGACGGTCGAGCCCGATGCTCTGCCCGACGAGTGATTCGAGGCACTCGGTCAGGGCGGGCATCGTGTTGTAGACGGCCACGACCACCGTGACAGCGGGTTCGGTCAAAGGGTCACACCCTCGGCATCCGTGTCGGGCTTCAGGCTCACGGACAGACCGGTGGAGGCGGACTCCAGCACCGCCGCGGCGACCTCCACCGTACGCAGGCCCTGGCGCAGGGTGCAGATGTCGTGCGACTTGCCGAGCACCGCGTCCCGGAAGAGCTCGTGCTCGACGAGGAGCGGCTCACGCTTCGGGATGGCGTAACGGATCATGTCGCCCTCGGAGACGCCACGGAACGCCTGGAGCGCCTCCCACTCGGTGGCCTGGGCGGCGTTCGAGTAGAAGGTGAGGTCGGCGGTGAGGGTGTCGGCGATGAAGCAGCCGCGCTCGCCGGTGACGGAGGTGAATCGCTCCTTCAGCGGGCTCAGCCAGTTCACCAGGTGGTTCACCATCGTGCCGTCGCTGAGGCGGCCGACGGCGGAGACCATGTCCTCGTGCGGACGGCCGCTCTTGTGCACGGTGTGGGCGGCGATGGAGGTGTACTCCTGGCCGGTCACCCAGGCGGTGAGGTCGATGTCGTGGGTGGCGAGGTCCTTGACCACGCCGACATCGGCGATGCGGTGCGGGAAGGGACCCTGGCGGCGGGTGACGACCTGGTAGACGTCGCCGAGCTCGCCGGCCTCCAGGCGGGTGCGCAGCGAGCGCAGCGCCGGGTTGCACCGCTCGATGTGGCCGACACCGGCCACCAGCGAGCGCGACTCGAAGGCCTCGACGAGCCGGCGGGCACCCTCGACGGTGTCCGCGACCGGCTTCTCGATGAGGGCGCCGATACCGGCCTCGGCCAGCTTCAGGCCGACTTCCTCGTGCAGCGCGGTCGGGCAGGCCACCACGGCGTAGTCGATGCCGAGCGCGATGAGCTCCTCGACCGTCGACAGCACGGGGGCGCCCTGGGCCCAGCCGTTCGTGTCGCCCATCGGGTCGACGACACCGACGAGCGTCACGCCCTCCAGGCTCGCGAGCACACGGGCGTGGTGGCGTCCCATGGAGCCGAGGCCGATGAGGCCGGCTCGCAGTCCAGCGGCAGTCACAGGTTCTCTCCCAGCGCGTTCACGGCGGTGACGATGCGCTCAAGGTCGTTCTGGGTCAGCGAGGGGTGCACCGGCAGGGAGACGACCTCGGCGGCCGCCTTCTCGGTCTCCGGCAGGTCCCAGTTGCGACCGGCCTTCTGGTCCGGCTCCCAGTAGGGCTTCAGACGGTGGATCGGCGTCGGGTAGTACACGGCGTTGCCGATACCGGCCTCGGTGAGCTTGGCCATCGCGGCGTCACGGTCGCCCAGCACACGGATCGTGTACTGGTGGTAGATGTGACGCGCGCCCTCGGCGACGATCGGCGTGACGACGTTCTCGGCGGTGATGTGCTCCGAGAGGTACGCGGCGTTGGCGATGCGCTGCTCGGTCCAGCCGCCGAGCTTGCCGAGCTGCACGCGGCCGATGGCGGCGTTGACGTCGGTCATCCGCATGTTGGCGCCGACGATCTCGTTGGCGTAGCGCTGCTCCATGCCCTGGTTGCGCAGCAGGCGCAGGGTGCGGGCGACCTCGGCGTCGGCCGTGGAGATCATGCCGCCCTCGAGGGAGTGCATGTTCTTCGTCGGGTAGAAGCTGAAGGTGCCGCCGGAGCCGAAGGCGCCGACGGGGGTGCCGTGCAGAGCGGCGGCGTGCGCCTGGCAGGCGTCCTCGACCACGGCGAGCTTGTGCTTGTCGGCGATCGCCATGATCTTGTCCATGGCGGCCGGGTTGCCGTAGATGTGCACCGGCATGATCGCGGCGGTGCGCGGCGTGATCGCGGCCTCGACGGCGGCCGGGTCGATGTTGAAGCTGTCGGCCTCGATGTCGACGAAGACGGCGTCGGCGCCGACGAGCCGGACGGCGTTGGCCGAGGCGGCGAACGAGAACGACGGGACGATCACCTCGTCACCCGGGCCGATGTTCAGCGCCATCAGAAGGAGGTGCAGCGCGGAGGTACCGGAGTTGACGGCGACGCAGTGACGGCCGTCGACCAGCTCCGAGAATCCCTCCTCGAACGCGGCCACCTCGGGGCCCTGTACGACGCGGCCCGTGCGCAGTACGCGTACGGCCGCTTCGATCTCTTCTTCACCGATGACCGGGCGGGCAGCGGGGATGGGCTGCTCGTTGATGCTCGGCATTGGACGTCCTCCTTGAACACCGCAAGAGCTCTATATGGCAGAGGTCAGGGGTGCGGCGGACGTCATAACGAGGCCGCGCGTACCCCTCCGGCGCGATGCCGACGCCCTACCGAGGAATGCTGGGACCGGCGTGTCCCGGATCCGGGTCGGTCACCGACCGTAGTCTCCGGGCGGGGCCCGCCCACGGCAGCGACCGGCGTCACATTATCAGCAATTTCCTAGGCAATTTCGGGGCAGTTAACGGCCCCAGGCATCAATTCCGAAACGAAACCCGTGTTCCACCCCGACTACCCGGGGTGGAACACGGATCGTTCAGCCGATCCTCACCGGCTGTTCAGCTTTCCGTGACCGCCGTCACGGACGGCGACGACTGCTGCTCTGCCGCGGAAGTCTTGGCGGATGCCGAGGCCTTCTTGGCGGTCGTCTTCTTCGCCGCGGTCTTCTTGGCCGCCGTCTTCTTGGTGGCGGCCTTCTTCGCCGTGGCCTTCTTGGCGGTCTTGCGGGCCGTCTTCTTGGCCGGCGCGGCCTCCTCGGCCGGCTCGGCCGCGGGCTCCGCGACCGGCTCCGCGGCCGTGGCGGACACCACGACGACGGCCGCCTCCTCGGCACCGGCCGGCGAACCGGCGGGCGCGGTGGCCTTGCGAACCACCCGGCGACGGGCGCGCGGCGGGGCGGCCACGGGGGCCTCCTCCGTCACGGCCGGCTCCGGCGCGGCGACCGGCTCGGCGGCCTGCGGCTCCACGGCGGGGACCACGGTCTCCGCCTCGGCCTCGGCCTCGGCCTCGGCCGCCGGCTTCGGCGAACCGGCCGGGGCCGTCGCCTTACGGGTGGCGCGGCGACGGGTCCGGGCCGGGGCCGCGGGCTCCTCCGCCACGGCCGCCAGCTGCTCGGGCTCGGCGACGACCGACTCGGCCTCGGCCTCCACGGCCACCGGCTCGGGCTCCGCGACGACGGGCTCCGGCGCCACGGTCCGCTTCGGCGCACCCGCCGGGGCGGTCGCCTTGCGGGACGCCCGACGACGGCCACGGCCACGGGTGGCCGCGGCCTCCGCCTCGGCCGCGGAGCTGTAGAGCTCCTCGTCCGGTACAAACTCGGGCTCGGCGAGGGCGATCGGCTCGGCGATCTCGGCCGCCACCTCCGCCTCGGTCTCGACGGCCTCGACCTCGGGCTCAAGGGCCTCGGGGTGCTCGTGGACGTGCTCGCCGCCACGGGCCCGCTTCTTGGCCCGCTTGCCGTTGCCGCCGCCACCGGGGGCGGTCGGCTGCTCCATGTGCACGATCACGCCACGGCCGTTGCAGTGGACGCAGGTCTCGGAGAAGGACTCCAGCAGGCCCTGGCCGACCCGCTTACGGGTCATCTGGACCAGGCCCAGCGAGGTGACCTCGGCCACCTGGTGCTTCGTACGGTCACGGCCCAGGCACTCGAGCAGTCGCCGCAGCACGAGGTCGCGGTTGGACTCCAGGACCATGTCGATGAAGTCGATGACGACGATGCCACCGAGGTCACGCAGCCGCAGCTGACGGACGATCTCCTCGGCCGCCTCCAGGTTGTTCCTGGTGACGGTCTCCTCGAGGTTGCCGCCCTGGCCGGTGAACTTTCCGGTGTTGACGTCGACGACGATCATCGCCTCGGTCTTGTCGATCACCAGCGAACCGCCGGACGGCAGCCAGACCTTGCGGTCCAGCGCCTTCATCAGCTGCTCGTCGATGCGGTACGTCGCGAAGACGTCGACCTCGCTCGTCCACCGGGACAGGCGGTCGGCCAGGTCCGGCGCGACGTGCGCCACATAGCCGTGGATGGTCTCCCAGGCCTCGTCACCGCTGACGATGACCTTCGAGAAGTCCTCGTTGAAGATGTCGCGGACGACCCGGACGGTCATGTCCGGCTCACCGTAGAGAAGGGTCGGGGCGTTGCCGCTCTTCGCCTTCTTCTGGATCTCCTCCCACTGCGCCTGGAGCCGCTCGACGTCACGGCGCAGCTCGTCCTCGCTCGCGCCCTCGGCGGCGGTGCGCACGATGACGCCCGCGTCCTCGGGGACGATCTTCTTGAGGATGGTCTTCAGACGCGCCCGCTCGGTGTCCGGAAGCTTGCGGCTGATGCCGGTCATCGAGCCCTCGGGGACGTACACGAGGTAGCGGCCCGGCAGGGAGACCTGGCTGGTCAGACGCGCG
Organism: Streptomyces sp. NPDC039465; assembly: GCF_055639315.1. Classification (NCBI taxonomy): domain Bacteria; kingdom Bacillati; phylum Actinomycetota; class Actinomycetes; order Kitasatosporales; family Streptomycetaceae; genus Streptomyces; species Streptomyces sp. NPDC039465. The sequence continues at coordinate 874,954 of NZ_JBVKAP010000001.1, forward strand.
CCCTTGTGGCCGATCGGGTCCTTGGTGACCTGCACCAGGACCGACTGGCCGGACTTGAGGGCGGTCTCGATCCGGCGCGGGCCGTTGGCCAGGCCCAGCGCCTCGAAGTTGACCTCACCGGCGTACAGGACGGCGTTGCGGCCCTTGCCGATGTCGACGAAGGCGGCCTCCATCGACGGCAGGACGTTCTGCACCTTGCCCAGGTAGACGTTGCCGACGTACGAGGTCGACTGCTCCTTGTTGACGTAGTGCTCGACGAGGACGTTGTCCTCGAGGACGCCGATCTGGGTGCGCTCGCCGCTCTGGCGGACGACCATCACCCGCTCGACGGCCTCACGGCGGGCCAGGAACTCGGCCTCGGTGATGATCGGGACGCGGCGGCGGCCCTGCTCGCGGCCTTCGCGGCGGCGCTGCTTCTTCGCCTCCAGACGGGTCGAGCCCTTGATGGACTGGACCTCGTCGGACGGCTCGGCCTTCTCGCGGGCCGGGCGGGGCTCGCGGACCTTGACGACCGTCCGGACGCCGTCCTCCTCGCCCGCCTCGGCCTCGACCACACCGTCACCGGAGCGACGACGACGGCGGCGGCGACGGCGGGAGCTGCTGGTGCCGGCGGCCGAGGGGGTCTCGCCCTCGTGGTCCTCGGGCTCCTCCTCTTCCTCTTCCTCGTCCTCGGCGCCCTCGACGGCCTCGGCGCCCATCTCGTCGGTCTCGTCGGTCTCGTCGGCCTCGACGGGCTCGCCGCGACGGCGACGGCGGCCGCCCCGGCGACGGCGGCGCGAGGGACGGTCCTCGTACTCGTCGCCCTCCTCGCCCTCGGCGGCCTCGGCCTCCTCGGGCTCCTCCTCGGCCTCGACGGGCTCGGCGACGCGCTCGGCGGGCTCGGCGGGCTCGCCACGGCGGCGGCGACGGCGACGCGGACGCTCGGCCGGCGCCTCGACCACGGCCTCGGCCTCAACCTCGACGGTCTCTTCTTCCTCCTCGACCTCGGCCTCAACCTCGGCGGCCCGGGCGGCGGCGGCCGCGGCGGCGGTCTCCGGCGTCTGGAACATCGGCTCGGTGAAGACCGGTGCCTGGAAGACGGCCACAGCGGGCCGGGCGGCACGGCGGCCACGGGACGGCTCGGCGGCCTTGGCGGGCTCGGCGGTGAACTCGGGCGCGCTGGCCCGGCGGCGGGAGCGGCCACGGGTGGCGGCCTTCTCCGCGGCGGCGACCTCGGCCTCGTCGGAGGTGATCTGCTCGACGGTGCCGGCGGGCAGGGCGCCCGCCTCGGCGACCGGCTCGGCGGCCTCTTCGGCCTGCGGCGCCGGAGCGGCGGTCTTGCGGGTGGCCCGGCGACGCGTACGGGCGGCCGGAGCGGCCTCCTCGGCGGCGGGCTCCTCGACCGTCTCCTCCGCCTGGGGCGCGGGGGCGGTGGCCTTACGGGTCGCACGGCGACGCGTACGGGGAGCCGGAGCGGCCTCCTCGGCGGCGGGCTCCTCGACCGGGGCCTCGGCGACCGGCTCGGCGACGGCCGGGACGACGATCTCCTCGGCGGCGGCCTCGGCCTTCGGGGACCCGGCGGCGGCGGTGGCCCGGCGGCGGGCACGGGGGGCGGGGGCGGCGGCCTCGACGGCGGCCTCCTCCGCGGAGGTCACGGCGACCGGCGCGGCGGCGGCCTCCTCGGCCTGCGCGGCGGCGGTGGCCTTACGGGTCGCGCGGCGACGCGGGCGCGCCGGGGCGGCCGGGGCCTCCTCGACGATCTCCACGGCGGGCGCGGCCTCGGCCGTCTCCTCCGCCTGGGCCGCCGCGGCGGTGGCCTTACGGGTCGCGCGGCGGCGCGTACGGGGAGCCGGAGCGGCCTCGGCGGCGGGCTCCTCGGCAGGCACCTCGGCGGCCGGGGCGGGGGTCTCGGTGATGGTTTCGGCGACGGCCGTGTCGGCGGTCACCGGCGGGCCCGCGGGGCGGGACGCCGCGCGGCGCCGGCGGCGCGGCGGCAGCGTGTCGCTGGGGCTGTTGTTGTCGTTGTCCTCGGCAGTGATGCCGGGTTCGGTCGGTCCGAGCATGCGGGCGGTTCTCCCGTCACGCTCCCGGGCGCCGCGCCGGATTCCGGTCCGGCGGCACGATCGCGTCGGTGACGCGGTGCCGCCGTCCGGGGCGCGGGCGCCGCACGGGAGCTCAATGTCTGGCTCGCCGGTTCCGTACGCGATGTACGCACGGCCTGGCGAAAGTCTTCTGGTCTGTGCGCGGCCCGACCCAGGTGGCTCCCGAGTACCAGGGCTGCGCTACGACGACCGCTCCCTACACGGAACCGACGTCCGGCGCCGTCGCTGAGGCGGTCGCGGCGGCCGTGGGTGAAGCGGCCGTGACTGCCTCGCGGTCGGGCGCGAGCGGGTCGGTCACCGTGCCGGACTCCTCGTCGAAGAGCCCCTGCGCCAGCCTGGTCACCGCTGCGGGGACCGGCGGCGCCAGGTCGGCCACAGCTCGGAGACCGGACAGGACGTCGTCGGGTCGTACGGCAGGTGTCACGTGCCGAACAACCAGCCGCAGTATCGCACAGGGCTCCTGCCCTGGCCTATCAGCCGGGGAATCGGCCCGCAGGTCGGCAACGGCACCGCGGGCGTCGAAGGTCCGCATGCCGTTCTTGGTCTTGCGCTGGACCTCGACCGCCTCGGCGGCGAGGAAGGCGCCGACGGCGCGCTCGGCGTCGGCGGGATCGACCCCGTCGAGCCGCAGCTCCCACACGGAGGCGGTGAGCCGGTCGGCGAGGCCTGACGTACGGGCCTCGACCGCGTCGGTGATGTCGAGCCCGTCCGGCAGGGACTCGTCGAGCAGCTCACGGAGCTTGTCCGGGTCACGCGCCTCGGTGAGGGCGATCTCCAGGTACTCGGCCTCGGAGCCGGTGCCGGTGGGTGCGGCGTTCGCGTACGACACCTTGGGGTGCGGGGTGAAGCCCGCCGAGTACGCCATGGGCACCTCGGCGCGGCGCAGCGCGCGCTCGAAGGCGCGCTGGAAGTCGCGGTGGCTGGTGAACCGGAGGCGGCCGCGCTTGGTGTAGCGCAGTCGGATGCGCTGCACCGCCGGTGCGGGCGGCGGGCCTTCGGGCTGTCGCTTGCCCAGTGGTTCTTCTCCTCGGTGCGGGGCGGGCGCGGGGGGCGCGCCGCCCTCGGGACTGCGGTGGCCCCGGCCCGCGCCGCCCGGCTCATCCCCGCTTGTGCAGGGAGATCACGGGCGTCGGCGCCGGTCCTGGGGCGTTGCTTGTACTACCCAGAGTACGCGCAGGGGCCACCGCCGGTTCCACAGGCTCGGTGGGCCGTCCTCCACCGACGAGCGCGCGCCACGCGTCACGCCGGGCCTGCCGGACGGTCTCCCGTACGGACCCGAGGGCGTTCCGGGCAGCCCGTCCGGCCTCGACGGCGGCCTTGCGGGCGGGGGCCCAGAGGGTGTCGCGGACGAAGTGGCCGACGGGTGTGAGGAGGGTGCGGTAGCACCAGCTGACCGGTCGCCCGACGAGGGTCCAGGCGAGCCATTTGAGGAACCGCCCGACCGCCCGGGAGACGTACCCGGCGACACGCCAGCAGACCTGAACGGCGTCGACGATCTCCCGCCCGAGGAACCGGAGGGCGTGTCCGAGGGGGGTGAGGATGTGGCGGTAGAGCCACACGGCGGGGAGCGCGATCCCGTACCGGGCGAGCGGGACGAGGACGTACCGCCAGAGTCCGACCCATGGCCACACGAACACGGCCCGGGCTAGCCACAGCAGGCCGCGGCCGAGGGGGGTGAGAACCCAGCGGTACAGCCAGACCGCGGGGACCGCGATCCCGTACCGGGCCAGCGGGACGAGGACGTACCGCCACAGCGCGCGCAGCGGCCAGACGATCAGGGTGGCGATCAGGAAGCCGGCGGCGACGCCGAGGGCCGTGGCGAGCGGGGTGAAGACGTGGCGGTACAGCCAGACCACCGGGATCACGAGGCCGTACCGGACAATCGGCACGACCACGTGACGCCAGAGCCATACCCACGGCCACACGAACACCGCCCGGGCGAGCCACAGCAGGCCGTGGCCAAGCGGGGTGAGCACCCAGCGGTAGAGCCAGGCCGCCGGGATCGCGAGGAGGTAGCGGTACAGGGCGCTCAGGGCGGTGGCGAGGGCGCGGCCCGCAGGGCGGAGGAGGATCCGGTCGAGGGTCTTCGCCGTGACGACGAGGACGTCCCAGACCATCCGGACCGGGACGACGAACACCAGCACCACGATCCGGACCGGAATCCTTACGGCGGCCGTCAGGCAGCCTTCCGGGTGGGGCGGCGGCGCGGGCTTGTCGATCTCCATGCTGGAGATGACGCAACGGCCCGGCCTGGGGTTCTCCCCCGGCCGGGCCGTTGCACGGACGTTATGCGGCTACTTCTTGACCGTGAGCGGCAGCAGCTTCTTGCCGGTCGGGCCGATCTGGATGTCGAGGCCGAGCTGCGGGCAGACGCCACAGTCGAAGCACGGCGTCCAGCGGCAGTCCTCGACCTCGGTCTCGTCCAGCGCGTCCTGCCAGTCCTCCCAGAGCCAGTCCTTGTCGAGACCGGAGTCCAGGTGGTCCCAGGGCAGGACCTCCTCGTAGGTGCGCTCGCGCGTCGTGTACCAGTCGACGTCGACGCCCATGGACGGCAGCGTCTTCTCGGCGCACGCCATCCAGCGGTCGTACGAGAAGTGCTCACGCCAGCCGTCGAAGCGGCCGCCGTCCTCGTACACCGCGCGGATGACCGCGCCGATACGGCGGTCGCCACGCGAGAGCAGGCCCTCGACGATGCCGGGCTTGCCGTCGTGGTAGCGGAAGCCGATCGAGCGGCCGTACTTCTTGTCGCCGCGGATCTTGTCCCGGAGCTTCTCCAGGCGCGCGTCCGTCTCCTCGGCCGACAGCTGCGGCGCCCACTGGAAGGGCGTGTGCGGCTTGGGCACGAAGCCGCCGATCGACACCGTGCAGCGGATGTCGTTGGAGCCGGAGACCTCGCGGCCCTTCTGGATGACGTTCATCGCCATGTCGGCGATCTGGAGGACGTCGTCGTCGGTCTCGGTGGGCAGACCGCACATGAAGTACAGCTTCACCTGGCGCCAGCCGTTGCCGTACGCGGTGGCGACCGTGCGGATCAGGTCCTCCTCCGAGACCATCTTGTTGATGACCTTGCGCATGCGCTCGGAGCCGCCCTCGGGGGCGAAGGTGAGACCGGACCGACGGCCGTTGCGGGTCAGCTCGTTGGCCAGGTCGACGTTGAAGGCGTCGACGCGGGTGGACGGGAGGGACAGACCGATCTTGTCCTCCTCGTACCGGTCGGCCAGACCCTTCGCGATGTCACCGATCTCGGAGTGGTCGGCCGAGGACAGCGACAGCAGGCCGACCTCCTCGAAGCCGGTCGCCTTGAGACCACGGTCGACCATCTCGCCGATGCCGGTGATGCTTCGCTCCCGCACGGGGCGCGTGATCATGCCGGCCTGGCAGAAACGGCAGCCGCGGGTGCAGCCGCGGAAGATCTCGACGGACATCCGCTCGTGGACGGTCTCGGCGAGCGGGACCAGCGGCTGCTTGGGGTAGGGCCACTCGTCGAGGTCCATGACGGTGTGCTTGGACACGCGCCACGGCACGCCGGAGCGGTTCGGCACGACACGGGCGATACGACCGTCGGGCAGGTACTCGACGTCGTAGAAGCCCGGGACGTAGATGTTGCCGGTCTTCGCGAGGCGGAAGAGGACCTCCTCGCGGCCGCCCGGCCGGCCCTCCGCCTTCCAGGCGCGGATGATCTCGGTCATGTCGAGGACGGCCTGTTCGCCGTCGCCGATGACCGCCGCGTCGATGAACTCCGCGATCGGCTCGGGGTTGAAGGCCGCGTGGCCGCCCGCGAGGACGATCGGGTCGTCGAGGGTGCGGTTCTTCGCCTCCAGCGGGATGCCGGCGAGGTCGAGCGCGGTGAGCATGTTGGTGTAGCCGAGCTCGGTGGAGAAGCTGAGCCCGAAGACGTCGAACGCCTTCACGGGGCGGTGGCTGTCGACCGTGAACTGCGGCACCTTGTGCTCACGCATCAGCTCTTCGAGGTCCGGCCAGACGCTGTACGTACGCTCGGCGAGCACGCCCTCGCGCTCGTTCAGTACCTCGTAGAGGATCATGACGCCCTGGTTGGGCAGACCGACCTCGTACGCGTCCGGGTACATCAGTGCCCAGCGGACGTCGCACTCGTTCCATGGCTTGACCGTGGAGTTCAGCTCGCCGCCGACGTACTGGATCGGCTTCTGCACGTGCGGGAGCAGAGCTTCGAGCTGCGGGAAGACAGACTCGGCAGCAGACATCTCGAACCTTCGTGAGCTGGCAGGGGGCGACTCTCAAGCGTACCCCGACGCTCAGTGGCCCAGAGCCGCCCGAAGTCCGGGGGCGCTTGCCCGTGCCCAGACCTCCGGCAGCTCGCGCTCCTGCGCCGCGCCCGCCGCCTCCTCGCGTCCGTACAGCAGCCCCCAGGTGAACGTGGACTCGCCGGCCGCGTGGGCCTGGATGGCGAGGGTGCGCAGGGTGTCGCGGGCCACCACGCTGTCCTGGTGGTCGCCGAGGAGGCTCTGGACGGCCTTCACGCGTTTCGCGAAGCGTTTGGCGGGCTTGCCGAGGGCCGGCCGGGCGGCCTCCCCCGCGTATCGGGCCCGCTTCGCGGCCTTGCGGGCCTCGTGCAGGGCGAGGTCCCGCTCGTGGCCCGGGGGCAGGGCGAAGGCGTGGTCGACGCGGCGGGCCAGCCGGTCGTAGTCCTTGAGGACGGCCTTGGTCAGGACGGTGTCCGGGTCGCCCGCGGCGCCCTTCAGCAGGGGCGGGTCGGTCAGCAGCCGGTCGAGGGTGGCAAGGAGGGCCAGGTGGCGCTCGGAGTCGAGCGCGGTCAGCGCCCGGCGCCGGGCTCCGCTCTCCTGCGCGGCGCTCCAGATCCGCAGGCGGGCGCGGACGGGGCCGAGGGTGAGGGTGCGGGGCAGCTCGTCGAGGCGGCCGCGCAGCCGTTCGGCGAGGACTTCCTGGTCACGGGCGACGCCGAGTTCTCCGGCGAGCCATTTCAGCTCGTCGCCGATGGGGTCGGTGTGCTGCCGGTCGAGGACCTTGCGGAAGGTCTTGAAGGCGCTGCGCAGGCGGCGGGTGGCGACGCGCATTTGGTGGACGGAGTCGGGCAGGTCGCGGCGGACGGCGGGGTCGAGGCGGATGATCGCCTCGATCTGTTCGCGTATGTAGGCGAGGACGACGGCGCCGGCGGTGCCGTCGTGGACGGGCGGTGCGGGCTCGGTGGCGCCCTGGGCGTCCGCTCCGGTCTCCTTCAGGGCCCGGGCCAGTTTGGAGGGCGCGGCCGAGGACCGTATGCCGGCCTTCTTGAGGCGTTTCTCGATCGCGTCGAGGACCGAGGGGTCCGCCTGGTCGGCCAGTTCGACCTCAATCTCGGTCCAGGCGGCCTCGGGCGTCTTGCCTGCGCCGTCGGTGAGGCGCTCGGCGTGGACGGTGTCGACGGAGACCTCGGCGAGCAGGGCGCCGTGGTCGTCGAGGAGGTGGCGGACGTCCCGGGAGGAGCGCAGGCGTACGACGGGGACGAGTGCGTCGTCGCGGATACGGGAGCGGAGCAGGGCCGCCAGGGAGGGCGGCAGGGTCGGGCCGAGGGGGGCCTGGATCTCGTCGCGGACGCCGGTGTCGACGGGGAGTTTGAGGTGCCAGCCGGCGTCCGCGCCGCCGGTTCTGCGGCGCAGCGTGACGGAGTCGGCGGCCAGTCGCAGTCCGGGCGTGTCGTAGTAGACCGCGTCGAGTTCGGCGACGCCCTTGGTCTCCACAGTCGCGACCGCCCCGACCCGGGTGAGGTCCGGCACCCGGGTCTCCGGGGTGGCTTCGTACTTCCGCTCGATCTCGCGTTTCGTATCCGCCATGAATCGAATCTAGACGGGAATTGAACGCCGCGGCAGGGGGCCTAGGCCGTTATCGGTCGCTGCACCCTGATCGACTGGAGCAGTCCGATCGCCACCCAGACGGCGAACATGGAGGAGCCGCCGTACGAGACGAACGGCAGCGGCAGTCCGGCGACCGGCATGATGCCGAGGGTCATGCCGATGTTCTCGAAGGACTGGAAGGCGAACCAGGCGATGATGCCGGCGGCGACGATCGTGCCGTACAGCTCGGTGGTCTCGCGGGCGATCCGGCCGGCCCGCCACAGGACGATGCCGAGCAGCGCGAGGATCAGTCCGGCGCCGAGGAAGCCGAGCTCCTCGCCGGCGACGGTGAAGATGAAGTCGGTCTGCTGTTCGGGGACGAACTGGCCGGTGGTCTGGTGGCCGTTGAACAGTCCGGCGCCGTAGAGGCCGCCGGAGCCGATGGCGATGCGTGCCTGGTTGGTGTTGTAGCCGACGCCGGCCGGGTCGAGTTCGGGGTTGGCGAAGGCGGCGAAGCGGTTGATCTGGTATTCGTCGAGAACGCCGAGTGCGGCGACGAGGGCGGCCCCGGTGATGCCGGCGCCGATCAGGCCGAGCACCCAGCGGTTGGAGGCGCCGGAGGCGAGCAGGACGCCGAGCACGATGACGGCCATGACCATGACCGAGCCGAGGTCGGGCATCAGCATGACGATCGCCATGGGCAGGGCGGCGAAGAAGAGGGACTTGGCGACCGTGCGGTGGTCGGGGTGGATCAGATCGCCCGCGTCGACCCGGGCGGCCAGCAGCATCGCCATCACCAGAATGATCGTGATCTTCACGAATTCGGACGGCTGGAGCGAGAATCCGCCGCCGATGACGATCCAGGCGTGGGCGCCGTTGATGGTGGCGCCGAGCGGGGTGAGGACGGCGAGGATCAGCAGCACGGAGATGCCGTAGAGGACCGGTACGGCCCCGCGCAGGGTGCGGTGGCCGAGCCAGATGGTGCCGATCATCAGGACGAGTCCGATGCCGGTGTTGAGGATGTGGCGGTAGAGGAAGTACTGCGGGTCGCCCTGGTTCAGCTCGGTGCGTCCGCGGGTCGCGGACCAGACGAGCAGCGCCCCGATGAAGGAGAGGGCGAGCGAGGACAGGAGCAGGGGCCAGTCGAGCCTGCGCAGCACGGAGTCGCGCGCGGTGAGCTTGGCCAGCGTGCCGCGTTCGGGGGCGTAGCGCGAGACGGAGAAGCCGTGGGGTCCGGTCATGGTTCAGTCCCTCCAGACGGGAGGCGGGCCCGCGAGCTGCTGCTGTCCGTCGCTCTTCCCGGGGTCGACGAGCTGTTCCCTGGGGTCGTACGGCTTGACCGTCGGCGCGTCGATGGAGCCGTCGGGCTGGATCTTCGGCAGGTCCTTCTGCGGCTGCGGCAGCAGGGCGCGCTTGAGGTCCTGGTTGCCTTCGTCGTCGAGGCCGTAGAGGGCGTCGTAGATGTTGCGCACCGCGGGGCCGGAGGCGCCGGAGCCCGTACCACCCTGGGAGATCGTCATGACGATCGTGTAGTCGTCGGTGTAGGTGGCGAACCAGGAGGTGGTCTGCTTGCCGTAGACCTGGGCGGTGCCGGTCTTGGCCCGCATCGGGATCTTGTCCTGCGGCCAGCCGCCGAACCGCCAGGCGGCGGTGCCGCCGGGCTCGACGACGGAGCGCAGGCCCTTGTCGATGTCGCTGATGGTCTGGGCGTCGATCGGCAGCCTGCCGTGGGCCTTGGGCTTGATCTCCTGGATCCTCTTGCCGTCGGGGCTGATCACGGCCTTGCCGATGGTGGGGTTGTAGAGGGTGCCGCCGTTGCTGATGGCGGCGTAGGCGGTGGCCAGCTGGATGGGGGTGATGAGCACGTCACCCTGGCCGATGGCGAAGTTGATGCTGTCGAAGGCCTTCAGCTGGTTGCCTTCGAGGCAGCTCTCGTAGGCGATCTGCTCGACGTAGGTGCCGCCCTTCTTGCCCTGCTTGCACCAGGCGTCCTTGTTCGCCTCCCAGAAGCTCTTCTTCCACTGGCGGTCCGGGATGCGGCCGCTGACCTCGTTCGGCAGGTCGATCTTGGTCTCGGCGCCGAAGCCGAAGTCGTGGGCGGTGCGGTAGAACCAGTCGTGGGCGTCCTTCTTCGGCTTTATTCCGCCGTCACGCTGCCACTCCTGGTGGCCCAGGCGGTAGAAGACGGTGTTGCAGGAGAACTTGAGCGCGTCGCCGAGGGTGATGGGGCCGTGTCCCCGTGACTCGAAGTTCGCGAAGCTGCGGTTGCCCATGCTGTAGGAGCTGCTGCAGTTGTAGCGGTCGTTGAAGTCGTAGCCCGCGCGCACGGCCGCGCTCGCCGACACCACCTTGAAGACGGAGCCGGCCGGCGCCTGGCCCTGGATGGCCCGGTTGAGCAGCGGGTAGTTGGACTTCTTGTCGGTGAGCTGGGCGTACTCCTTGCCGGAGATACCGCCGATCCAGGCGTTGGGGTCGTAGTCGGGCTGGGAGGCCATCGCGACGACACGGCCGGTCTTGGACTCCAGGACCACGACGGCGCCCGCGTCGGCCTCGTACTTACGGCCGGTGATCTTGTCCGTCTCGTCCCGGACGGTCTTCATCGCCTGGTTCAGCTCGTACTCGGCGACGCCCTGGACCCGGGCGTCGATGCTGGTGACGAGGTCGGAGCCGGGGATGCCCGGGTCCGACTCGGTCTGGCCCATGACGCGGCCGAGCTTGTCGACCTCGTAGCGGGTGACGCCCGCCTTGCCGCGCAACGCCTTGTCGTACGTACGTTCAAGACCGGAGCGGCCGACCTGGTCGGAGCGGAGGAACGGCGAGTCGGTGTCCTTGGCCTTCTCGATCTCCTCGTCGGTGACGGGCGAGAGGTAGCCGAGGACCTGCGAGGTCTTGGCGCTGCCGGGGGCGGCGTAGCGGCGTACGGCGGTGGGTTCGGCGGTGATGCCGGGGAAGTTCTCGGAACTCTCCCGGATCGTCAGCGCCTGCTGGGTGGTGGCCTCGTCGGTGACCGGGATGGGCTGGTAGGGCGAGCCGTTCCAGCAGGGCTGCGGCGTCTGGGAGTCGCAGAGCCGGACCTTGTCCATGACGTCCTTGGGCTTCATGCCGAGGACGCCGGCGAGCCGGGTGAGGACGGCCTTGCCGTCGTCCTTCATCTTCATCAGCTCGGTGCGGGAGGCGGAGACGACGAGCCGGGTCTCGTTGTCGGCGAGGGGGACGCCTCGCGCATCGAGGATGGAGCCGCGCACGGCGGGCTGGACGACCTGCTGGACGTGGTTGCTCCTGGCCTCCGCCGTGTACTCGTCGCCGTTGCGGACCTGGAGGTACCAGAGCCGTCCGCCGAGGGTGAGCAGCAGGGAGAAGACCAGGACCTGGATGATGATGAGCCGGATCTGGACCCGGGGGGTCCGCCCGGTCTCCGGGATGTTGCTCATGCTGCGGTTGCCCCCTCGGTCACAGTCGCTTGATTCCCTTGATCCGTCCGGCGCGGGACGCTCTGGAGCGGGCCGCCTTCACCCGCAGTCCGCCGCGCTGGCGGCCGATGCGCAGTCCGGTGCCGGAGGAGAGCCAGCCCGAGGAGACGTCGGTGGCGGTCGGGGTGGCCTCGGCGAGCGGGTCGCTCTCGGCGCGCCGGGCGAGGGCCATGATGAACGGCACCGTGAACGGCGCGAGGAGCAGGTCGTAGACGACGGCGGTGAACAGCAGCGAGCCGAGGCCGACATGGCGGGCGGCGGTGTCGCCGACCAGGGCGCCGACGCCCGCGTACAGCAGCGTGGAGCCGATCGCGGCGACGACGACGCCGACCATGGGGCCGGTGGCGGACCTGATCTGCCCGTTCTCGGGGCGCACGAGGCCGGCGAGGTAGCCGATGACGCAGAGGACCAGGGCGTAGCGGCCGAGCGCGTGGTCGGCGGGCGGGGCGAGGTCGGCGAGGAGGCCGGCGCCGAAGCCGATCAGGGCGCCGCTGACGTGTCCGTAGACGAAGGCGAGGCCGAGGACGGTGAGCAGGACCAGGTCGGGGACGGCGCCCGGGAGCTGGAGGCGGGCCAGCACGGAGACCTGGACGACGAGGGCGACGACGATGAGGGTGCTGGAGAGCAGGATCCGGTTGAATCGCATGGCGCGTACTACTCCCCGTCGTTCTGGCCGTTGCCCGGCTCTTGCTGTCCCTGGCCTTCGGTGCTGGCGGTCGGGCTCGGCGTCACGGTGACCGTGACGGTCGGCGCGGGCTTGGGCCGTTCGGGCAGCACCATGTCGCGGGGGTCCTCGCGGGGCGGCTGGACGACGACGCCGACGATGTCGAGCTTGGAGAAGCCGACGTACGGGCGTACGTAGAGGTTTCGGGTGAGGCCGCCGCCCGCGGGGTCGACGCGGACGACCTCGCCGACCGGGACGCCGGGCACGAACGGCTTGTCGCCGTGGGAGCCGAAGGTGACGAGCCGGTCGCCGGGCTTCACCTTGGCCTTGCCGTTGAGGAGCTGGACGAGCAGGGGCCGGTCGCCCTGGCCGGTGGCGAAGCCGAGTTCGTCGCTCTTCTCCAGGCGGGTGCCGACGGTGAAGTCGGGGTCGCTGGCGAGGAGTACGGTCGCGGTGGACGGGCCGACGGTGGTGACCCGGCCGACGAGTCCGGCGCCGTTGAGGACAGTCATGTCGCGCTTGATGCCGTCGTTGGCGCCGGCGTCGATGGTGACGGTCCAGGAGAAGCCCTGCGCGGATCCTATGGCGATGACTTCGGCGGCCTTGATGCCGTACTGGCCCGCGCCGGCCTTCTTGAGCATGCCGTCGAGCTCGCGCAGGCGGCTGCGGTTGCGGTCGTCGCTGCCGAGCTTGACCTTGAGGGCGGCGTTCTCACGCTCCAGCGCGGCGATCCGGGTGTGGCGCTCGCCGGAGTCGCGTACGGCTCCTATGGCGTTGCCGATCGGGTCGACGGCTGCCGCGACGCCGTTCTCGACCGGTCCGAAGACCGTGGCGGCGGCCTGCCGGGCGCCGTCGACCGGTGACTCCTCGCCGCCGCGGATGTCCACCGTGATCAGTGCGAACGCGATGGCGATCAGCAGCACCAGGAGCAGCCGGCTCTCTCGTGTGTCCCTCACGTGCGGCGGCCGTGCCTTCCTCGTTGGAATGTGCGGTTTGTAGCGTTTATTTGTTTTTGGGCGTGATACCAACGATCCCCAGTACGGGCGGGGGTGCCACCCGTACTGGGGTCGCCGGAAGGATCGTTGAGGATCCGTTATCGGCGGGGCTGGGCGTCCAGCACCTGCTGGAGCGCCTCGAACTCCTCCACGCACTTGCCGGAGCCGAGCGCCACCGAGTCCAGGGGGTCCTCGGCGATGTGGATCGGCATGCCCGTCTCGCGGCGGAGCCGCTCGTCGAGGCCGCGCAGCAGAGCGCCGCCACCCGTGAGAACGATGCCGCGGTCCATCACGTCACCCGAGAGCTCCGGCGGGCACTTGTCGAGGGTCGTCTTGACCGCGTCGACGATGGCGTTGACCGGCTCCTCGATGGCCTTGCGGACCTCGGCGGCGGAGATGACCACGGTCTTGGGCAGACCGGAGACCAGGTCACGACCGCGGATCTCGGTGTGCTCGTCCTGTTCGAGGTCGTACGCCGAACCGATGGTGATCTTGATCTGTTCGGCGGTCCGCTCACCGAGGAGGAGCGAGTACTCCTTCTTGATGTGCTGGATGATCGCGTTGTCGAGCTCGTCGCCGGCCACCCGGATGGACTGTGCCGTGACGATTCCGCCGAGGGAGATGACGGCGACCTCGGTGGTGCCGCCACCGATGTCGACGACCATGTTGCCGGTGGCCTCGTGGACGGGGAGGCCCGAGCCGATGGCCGCGGCCATGGGCTCCTCGATGATGTGCACCTGACGGGCGCCGGCCTGGGTCGACGCCTCGATGACGGCGCGGCGCTCGACGCCGGTGATGCCGGAGGGCACGCAGACGACGACCCGCGGACGGGCCAGATAGCGGCGCTTGTGGATCTTGAGGATGAAGTAGCGGAGCATCCGCTCGGTGATCTCGAAGTCGGCGATCACGCCGTCCTTCAGCGGCCGGACGGCAACGATGTTGCCCGGCGTCCGGCCGATCATCTTCTTCGCCTCGGCGCCGACCGCCAGGATGCCGCCGGTGTTGGTGTTGATCGCGACGACGGACGGCTCGTTCAGGACGATGCCCCGCCCCCTGACGTACACCAGCGTGTTGGCGGTCCCGAGGTCGACAGCCATGTCACGGCCGATGAACGACATTGAGTTCCCCTTGTTTCCCATGAGGATGCGTCGGGCCTTCCCAAATCGAGCGTTGACGGCTTCTCAGGTCGGCGAGGTGGGTTCGAGGTGACTGCTGTGGCGTGGAGGCTTCCATCGTAGTGCCGCCTCCACGGATACGGCGCGGTGGTCCACCTCTGTATAGGTGACGTGGTGTTGCGGCGATGCGTTCCCGGTCCACGCGTTCCTACACCGAGGGGCGACCGAAATTCCTTCGGTCGCCCCAGGTCGCGGGCTCTGTTCGGCTGACGCCAGGTCAGGAAAGGCCGGGGAAGAAAATCTTCAGTTCCCGAATGGCGGACTCCTCGGAGTCCGAGGCGTGGATGAGGTTCTCGCGGACGATGGTGCCGAAGTCGCCGCGGATGGAGCCGGGCGCGGCGGCGATCGGGTCGGTGGGGCCGGCGAGCTGGCGCACGCCCTCGATGACCCGCTCACCCTCGACGACGAGCGCGACGACCGGGCCCGACTGCATGAACTCCATCAGCGGCTCGTAGAACGGCCGGCCGACGTGCTCGGCGTAGTGCGTCTCCAGCGTCTCGCGGTCGAGCCGGCGGAGCTCCAGGGCGGTGATCTGCCAGCCGGCCTTGCGCTCGATACGGCCGACGATCTCGCCGACCAGGCCGCGGCGTACGGCGTCGGGCTTGAGCAGGACGAGCGTGCGCTGGCTCACGGGGGAACTCCTTCATATACGGATGCGGGACCTGCGCGGGCAGGGACTCAGAGGCTACAGGGCATACGCCGGCGCTGATTACGCAGCGTCAGGCCCTGGGGTGCTCTGACCGGATCCGTGCGCCGCGGCCCAGTCGGCCTTCACCTGGTCGACCCGTCGGCCGTAGTGGACCGACGCCCACCACAGGACCGCGAAGACCGCGCCGAGGAAGAACATCACCGGGATCACAAACCCGCTGGCGATCAGCCCGAGCTGCAGGGCCCAGCCCAGCTGCACCCCACCCGGACGGGTGATCATGCCGCAGAGCAGCACCGACAGCAACATGCCGATGCCGCAGACCGTCCACACCGTGGACATGGCCAGCGTGTCGTCCTTCATGGCGACCAGACCGGCGAAGCCGATCACGAAGAACTCGCCGATCAGGGTGGATGCACAGAGCGTACGCATCGGGGTCAGCGCCTTCCCAGCAGCAGCCGGGCCTCGCCGACCGTGATCACGGAACCGGTCACGAGCACACCCGCGCCCGCGTACTCGTTCTCCTCCTCGGCGAGCGTGATCGCCGCCTCCAGAGCGTCGTCGAGCCGCGGCTCGACGACCACGCGCTCGTCGCCGAAGACCTCGACCGCCACGGCGGCCAGCTCGTCGACATCCATCGCCCGTTGGCTGGAGTTCGCCGTGACGACGACCTCCGCGAAGATCGGCTCGAACGCCTCCAGCAGGCCCCGGACGTCCTTGTCGCCGCTCGTGCCGACCACACCAATAAGCCGGGAGAACCCGAAGGACTCGGTGACCCCGTCGGCCGTCGCCCGCGCGCCGGCGGGGTTGTGCGCGGCGTCAAGAACGACCGTGGGGCTGCGCCGCACGACCTCCAGACGCCCCGGCGAGACGACCGAGGCGAACGCCTTGCGGACCGTGTCCATGTCGAGCGTGCGGGCCGCCTGCGCGCCGACCCCGAAGAACGCCTCCACCGCGGCGAGCGCCACCGCGGCGTTGTGCGCCTGGTGGGCCCCGTACAGCGGCAGGAAGATCTCCTCGTACTCACCGCCGAGCCCGCGCAGCGTCACCAGCTGGCCGCCGACGGCGACCTCGCGGGCGACGACACCGAACTCCATGCCCTCACGGGCGACCGTGGCGTCGACCTCGACGGCCTTCTTCAGCATCACCTGCGCGGCGTCGACCGGCTGCTGGGCCAGGATGACCGTCGCGCCCTGCTTGATGATCCCGGCCTTCTCGGTCGCGATCTCGGCGTGCGTGCCACCGAGCCGGTCCGTGTGGTCCAGATCGATCGGGGTGACCACGGCGACCGAGCCGTCGATCACGTTCGTCGCGTCCCAGCTGCCGCCCATGCCGACCTCGACGACGGCGACGTCGACCGGCGCGTCCGCGAACGCGGCGTACGCCATGCCGGTGAGGACCTCGAAGAAGGAGAGCCGGAACTCCTGGGCGGCGTCGACCATCTCGACGTACGCCTTGATGTCCTGATACGTCTCGATGAACCGCTCGGCGCTGATCGGGGCGCCGTCCAGGCTGATCCGCTCGGTGATCGACTGCACGTGCGGCGAGGTGTACCGCCCGGTCCGCAGGTCGAAGGCGGAGAGCAGGGCCTCGATCATCCGGGCCGTGGACGTCTTGCCGTTCGTCCCCGTGATGTGGATCGAGGGATACGCCCGCTGCGGCTCGCCGAGGACGTCCATCAGGGCCTCGATCCGGGAGACCGACGGCTCCAGCTTGGTCTCGCCCCAGCGGGTCGCGAGCTCGGTCTCGACCTCGCGCAGCGCCTTGTCCACCTCCGGATCGGCGGGCCGGGCGGGCACGGGGTCACTCTGGGGCGCGCCGGCCTGGGCACGCAGGGTGCGGCTGCCGGCCTCGATCACCGCCAGGTCGGGGTCGCGGGTCGTCTCCGCTTCCACGATGTCGTCGAAGTCGTCGTCGAAGCTGTCACTGGCCGAGGGCTGCTCACTCACAGGCCCCAGTCTACGGAGCACCACCGACAGAGCCGGGAGAGGCCTCGCCCGGACCTTTCGGCCCGCCCGGTTCGGGACCTTCGGCCCGCCTGGTGCGGGCGCGTCGGGCCGGGGTCGCCGCTTGGGCATGGTCTCCATCGTCCAAGGTCTTGGGGCCCGAAAGGGGAAGGGCCCCGGAACCGGTCGGTCGGTTCCAGGGCCCTTCCCTCACTACGGTCGCACAGGCGACCGCGCTATGCCTGCGGCAGCCGCTCCAGCTGCGCCTGGATGCGGGCGATGTCTTCCTCGGCCTTGCCGAGCCGCGTCCGGATCTTGTCGACGACCTGGTCCGGCGCCTTGGCGAGGAACGCCTCGTTGCCGAGCTTGCCCTCGGCCTGGGCCTTCTCCTTCTCGGCGGCGGCGAGGTCCTTGGCGAGGCGCTTGCGCTCGGCGGCGACGTCGATGGTGCCGGACAGGTCGAGCGCGACCTCCGCGCCGGCGACGGGCAGCGAGGCGGTGGCGTTGAAGCCCTCGCCCTCCGGCTGGAGCCGCAGCAGCTGCCGGATGGCGGCCTCGTGCGGCGCCAGGGCGGTGCCGTCGAGCGTGAGCCGGGCAGGCACCTTCTGGCCGGGCTGGAGCCCCTGGTCGGAACGGAACCGGCGGACCTCGGTGACGACCTGCTGGACGAGCTCGATCTCGCGCTCGGCGGCGTCGTCGCGGAAGCCGGAGTCGGTCGGCCAGTCCGCGATGACGACGGACTCCTTGCCGGTGAGGGTGGTCCAGAGCGTCTCGGTGACGAACGGGACGATCGGGTGAAGCAGGCGCAGCATGACGTCCAGGACCTCGCCGAGGACCCGGCCGGAGACCTTGGCCTGCTCGCCGCCCGCGAAGAACGTGGTCTTCGACAGCTCGACGTACCAGTCGAAGACCTCGTCCCACGCGAAGTGGTAGAGGGCGTCGGCGAGCTTCGCGAACTGGTAGTCGTCGTAGTACCCGTCGACCTCGGCGACCGTCTTGTTGAGACGGGAGAGGATCCAGCGGTCCGTCGCGGACATCTGCGAAGGGTCGGGCAGCGGGCCCTCGACCGTCGCGCCGTTCATCAGCGCGAAACGGGTCGCGTTCCAGATCTTGTTGGCGAAGTTACGGGACGCCTTGACCCAGTCCTCGCCGATCGGGACGTCGACGCCCGGGTTGGCACCGTTGGCCAGGGTGAAGCGGACGGCGTCGGATCCGTACTCGTCCATCCAGTCCAGCGGGTTGACCGCGTTGCCGAAGGACTTCGACATCTTCTTGCCGAACTGGTCGCGGACCATGCCGTGCAGGGCGATGGTGTGGAACGGCGGGGTGCCGTCCATCGCGTACAGGCCGAACATCATCATCCGGGCGACCCAGAAGAAGAGGATGTCGTAGCCGGTGACCAGGACGGAGTTCGGGTAGAACTTCGCGAGGCTCTCGGTCTGCTCGGGCCAGCCGAGGGTGGAGAAGGGCCACAGGCCGGACGAGAACCAGGTGTCCAGGACATCGGTGTCCTGATGCCAGCCCTCGCCGCTCGGCGCCTCCTCGTCCGGTCCGACGCAGACGATCTCGCCGTTCGGGCCGTACCAGACCGGAATGCGGTGACCCCACCACAGCTGGCGCGAGATGCACCAGTCGTGCAGGTTGTCCACCCACTCGAAGTACCGCTTCTCCATCTCCTGCGGATGGATCTTGACCTTGCCGTCGCGGACCGCGTCACCGGCGGCCTTGGCGAGCGGGCCGACCTTGACCCACCACTGCATCGACAGACGCGGCTCGATGGTGGTCTTGCAGCGCGAGCAGTGCCCGACGGAGTGGGTGTACGGGCGCTTCTCGGCGACGATACGGCCGTCGGCGCGCAGCGCGGCGACGATGGCGGAGCGGGCCTCAAGGCGGTCCAGGCCCTGGAAGGGGCCGTGTGCCGTGATGATGGCGTGCTCGTCCATGACCGCGATGTTCGGCAGGTTGTGACGCTGGCCGATCTCGAAGTCGTTCGGGTCGTGGGCGGGGGTGACCTTGACGGCACCCGTGCCGAACTCGGGGTCGACGTGCTCGTCGGCGACGACCGGGATGCGGCGGCCGGTGAGCGGCAACTCGATCTCGGTGCCGACGAGGTGCTTGTAGCGCTCGTCGTCCGGGTGGACGGCGACGCCGGTGTCACCGAGCATCGTCTCGGCGCGGGTCGTGGCGACGACGATCTCCGCGTCCCCGGAGCCGTACCGGATGGAGACGAGCTCACCCTCGTCGTCCTGGTACTCGACCTCGATGTCCGAGATGGCGGTGAGGCAGCGCGGGCACCAGTTGATGATGCGCTCGGCGCGGTAGATCAGCTCGTCGTCGTAGAGCCGCTTGAAGATCGTCTGGACGGCCTGGGAGAGGCCCTCGTCCATGGTGAAGCGCTCACGCGACCAGGCGACACCGTCGCCCAGGCGCTTCATCTGGCCGGAGATCTGCCCACCGGACTCCGACTTCCACTGCCAGACGCGCTCGACGAACGCCTCCCGGCCGAGGTCGTGGCGGGACTTGCCCTCCTTGGCCAGCTCACGCTCGACGACGTTCTGCGTGGCGATACCGGCGTGGTCCATGCCCGGCTGCCACAGCGTCTCGTAGCCCTGCATCCGCTTACGCCGGGTGAGGGCGTCGATCAGCGTGTGCTCGAAGGCGTGCCCCAGGTGGAGCGAGCCCGTGACGTTCGGCGGCGGGATGACGATGGTGTACGCGGGCTTCTCGCTCTTCGCGTCCGCCTCGAAGTAACCGCGCTCTACCCAGCGCTCGTACAGCTTCCCCTCTACTTCGGCCGGCGCGTACTGGGTCGGCAGTTCGGGGTTGGCTGCTGGCTGCTGCTGAGTGTTCTCGGTCACGGGCTCAGTTTAGGGGTGTCACGGGGTCGTACTGAAACGGGAATGTTCCGTAACGGTGTGACCCCCACCGCGCTGCCCGGACACCTGTTCCGCCAGGATGTTGGGAACACATAAGTATCTGGAGGGGAACTCCTCGATGAGCTACAACCAGCCGGGCCCGTACGGCGGTCAGCCCCAGCAGCCCGGACCGTACGGTCAGCCGGGCCCTTACGGCCAGCAGCCGCAGGCGCCCCAGCCCGGCTACGGCTACCCGCAGCAGGCCCCGGCCGGAGTGCCGCCGCAGCAGCCCTACGGCTACCCGCAGCAGCAGCCCCCGCAGCCCCAGTACGGCCAGCAGCCGCCATACGGCGCCCCGGGCGCGTACCCGCCGCCTCCGCCGGCTGGGGGCGGTAACGGTAAGAAGGTGGGCATCATCATCGGCGCGGTCGCGGTCGTGGCGGCGCTCGGTGTCGGCGCGTACCTGGTGTTCGGCGGTGGCGGCAACAGCGCGGTCGCGGACGACACCAAGGGCTACAAGGTGACCCCGGCCGCGTCGGTCGGCGAGTACAAGATCGGGAAGCGTGGCCCCCAGCCGGTCACCATGAACGACAAGCAGAAGGAGAACGCGGCCGCCATGGGGGTCACGAACCCTCAGATGGTCGAGGCCTCCTACAACGCCGGGGACCCCTCCGACCCGATGAAGGCCAAGAGCATGAACCTCAACGGCACATGGGGTGAGATCGCCGACCCGGAGAAGGCCATCGACGCCGGCTTCGCGAACTACTCGAAGAAGGGGAACAAGGCGATCGACGAGGACGGCATGAAGTTCGAGCCCGTCGGGTCCCCCGAGGAGAAGACCCCCGCCGGCTTCGACGGGGCGCTGATGAAGTGCCAGTACCTCAAGTTCTCGAACCCGGCCGGTGACGGCTCCGTCGAGAAGGGGCCGAAGGAGTTCCAGATCCCCTCGTGCATCTGGGCCGACTACAGCACCTTCGGCGTGGTCACCGTCATGGACACCGCCGGCGCCATGATTGGCCGCGGCCCGACGCTCGACCAGGTCGCCGAGCTGACCGCCCAGCAGTACAAGGCGTCGCGCTCCAAGGTCTGATCCCCGGACGCAACGACGAGGGGCGCCCGGCCAGTTGGAGGAACTGGCCGGGCGCCCCTGTCTGTGTCGTGCTGCTACGCCGACTTCTCGTGGCGGCCGTCGTTCTTCACGATCCGCGGCACCAGCGTCGGGTTCACGTTGTTGTGGACCACGTCCGCCGTGATCACCACGCGGGCCACGTCCTTGCGGGACGGCACCTCGTACATCACCGACATCAGGACCTCTTCCATGATGGCCCGCAGGCCACGCGCGCCCGTGCCGCGCAGGATCGCCTGGTCGGCGATGGCCTCCAGGGCCGGGCGGTCGAAGTCCAGTTCCACGCCGTCGAGTTCGAAGAGGCGCTGGTACTGCTTCACCAGCGCGTTGCGGGGCTCCACCAGGATCTGGAGCAGCGCCTCGCGGTCCAGGTTGTGGACCGAGGTCAGCACCGGGAGGCGGCCGATGAACTCGGGGATCATCCCGAACTTCACCAGGTCCTCCGGCATGACCTCCTGGAACTGGTCGCTCGCCTCGATCTCGCGCTTGGAGCGGATCGTGGCGCCGAAGCCGATGCCCTTCGCTCCCGCGCGCGCCTCGATGATCTTCTCCAGGCCGGCGAAGGCGCCGCCCACGATGAAGAGCACGTTGGTCGTGTCGATCTGGATGAATTCCTGGTGGGGGTGCTTGCGGCCGCCCTGCGGCGGCACGGAGGCGGTGGTGCCCTCCAGGATCTTCAGCAGAGCCTGCTGCACGCCCTCGCCGCTGACATCGCGGGTGATCGAAGGATTTTCGCTCTTACGGGCGACCTTGTCGATCTCGTCGATGTAGATGATCCCCGTCTCGGCCTTCTTGACGTCGTAGTCGGCCGCCTGGATCAGCTTGAGCAGGATGTTCTCGACGTCCTCGCCGACATAGCCGGCCTCCGTCAGCGCGGTCGCGTCCGCGATGGCGAACGGGACGTTGAGCATCCGGGCCAGGGTCTGCGCGAGGAGCGTCTTGCCGGAGCCGGTGGGGCCCAGCAGCAGGATGTTGGACTTGGCGAGTTCGATCGCGTCGTCCCGGCCCTGCGCGCCGCCGTTCTCGCCGGCCTGGACGCGCTTGTAGTGGTTGTACACCGCGACCGAGAGGGCCTTCTTCGCGGGCTCCTGCCCGACGACGTAGCCCTCAAGGAACTCGTAGATCTCGCGCGGCTTGGGAAGTTCTTCCCACCGCACCTCGGAGGTCTCGGCGAGCTCCTCCTCGATGATCTCGTTGCAGAGGTCGATGCACTCGTCGCAGATGTACACACCGGGGCCTGCGATGAGCTTCTTCACCTGCTTCTGGCTCTTTCCGCAGAACGAGCACTTGAGCAGGTCGCCGCCATCACCGATGCGTGCCACGAGGTGCTTCCCCTTCGCCTGGGAGCGGCTTGGTTCAGCCGACTCCTGGTGCCTCATATCCGACGGTACCTTGCCGGGCCCCCCGTTCGGGCCCCCCTTGGCGCGGTTCACTGCGACGTGGACCGCGCCAAGGGCGCCGGGAGCGTGCCCGGAACCCGGTCAGACGGACGCCGACACGTTCTTCCGGGTGGAGACGATCTGGTCGATCAGGCCGTAGGCCAGCGCGTCCTCGGCCGTGAGGATCTTGTCGCGCTCGATGTCGTCGCGGATCTTCTCGATCGGGGTGGACGAGTGCTTGGCCAGCATCTCCTCCAGCTGCGTACGCATCCGGAGGATCTCGTTGGCCGCGATCTCCAGGTCGGAGAGCTGCTCACGGCCGGTGCCACCGGACGGCTGGTGGATCAGCACGCGCGCGTTGGGCAGGGCCATCCGCTTGCCGGGCGTACCGGCGGCGAGCAGCACGGCCGCGGCGGAGGCCGCCTGGCCCATGCAGACCGTCTGGATGTCCGGCTTCACGAACTGCATGGTGTCGTAGATCGCCGTCAGCGCGGTGAAGGAGCCACCGGGGCTGTTGATGTAGATCGAGATGTCGCGGTCCGGGTCCATCGACTCCAGGCACAGCAGCTGCGCCATGACGTCGTTGGCGGAGGCGTCGTCGATCTGCACGCCGAGGAAGATCACGCGCTCTTCGAAGAGCTTCGCGTACGGGTCGTACTCACGCACGCCCTGGGACGTGCGCTCGACGAAGCGCGGAACGACGTACCGGTTGTCCAGCTGCGGGCCGGTGTAGAGGCCGCTCGCGGAGAAGTTGCTCATTGGGTGTTCACCATCCAGGTGCGGTCGGCGGGGCTTGGGCTCGGTGCGGTACGGCTCAGGCGCCGGTGCCGCCGCCGCCCGGGACGTTCGATGCGGCGGAGATGATCTCGTCGATGAGGCCGTAGTCCTTGGCCTCGTCCGCGGTGAACCAGCGGTCGCGGTCGCCGTCGCGGATGATCGCCTCGACGGTCTGGCCGGAGTGGAGCGCGGTGATCTCCGCCATGCGCTTCTTCGTACGGAGAAGGTACTCGGCCTGGATCTTGATGTCGGAGGCCGTACCGCCGATGCCGGCGGAGCCCTGGTGCATCAGGATGTCGGTGTTCGGCAGCGCGAAGCGCTTGCCGGCGGTGCCGCCGGTCAGCAGGAACTGGCCCATCGAGGCCGCCATGCCCATGCCGATGGTGACGACGTCGTTCGGGATGTACTGCATGGTGTCGTAGATGGCCATGCCGGCCGTCACGGAACCACCGGGGCTGTTGATGTAGAGGTAGATGTCCTTGTCCGGGTCTGCGGCCAGGAGGAGCATCTGCGCCGTGATCTTGTTGGCGATCTCGTCGTCGACCTGCTGGCCGAGGAAGATGATGCGCTCGCCGAGCAGCCGGTTGTAGACATGGTCGCCGAGGCCACCACCGATGGACGGCTCACCCGCGGCGTAAGGCATCAGATTCGTCACGTATCCACCTGCTCGTCTCTGACGGCTCCGGCCGTCTCAGCGTCACTCGTACTGGGGGCGGGGACTCCCCTGCCCTCGTATTCATGGACCCTAACGCGCAGGTAGGACAACGCCATCCCGGTTCCCGAACTGTTCGCTGGGAGCGCAAGGTAGTTGGGGGCGCCCGGGGTCCCGGGTGGGGTTCCGCCGCGGCGCCGCCGGGCCGCACGGGGGGTCCGTACGGGCCCGTGCGGGCCTCCGGGGGACGGGCGCGGGCCCGGGCGCACCTGCGTGCGTCCGGGCCCGTGGAAGGGTCGTACGAGGCTACGAGGCTCAGGCCTCGGGCTTGTCCTCGGCCGGGGCGTCACCCTCGACGGCGGCCTCGACCGCGTCGGCGGCGGTCTCGGTCTCGTCCTCGTCGTCCAGCTCGACCGGCTCACCGTTGGTGTCGACGACCTTGGCGGCCTCGACGACGACCGCGAGGGCCTTGCCGCGGGCGACCTCGCCGACCAGCATCGGGACCTGGTTGCCCTCGACGACGGCCTGGGCGAACTGGTCGGGGCTCATGCCGGAGGAGGCCGCACGCCGCATGAGGTGCTCGGTGAGCTCCTCCTGGTTGACGTTGAGCTTCTCCTTGTTGACCAGCTCGTCGAGGATGAACTGGGTCTTGATGCCCTTGACCGCCTGCTCCTTGGTCTCGGCCTCGAACTCCTCGAGCGTCTTGCCCTGGATCTCCAGGTACTTCTCGAGGGTCAGACCCATCTGACCGAGCTGGTGGTGCTCCAGGTTGTGCTTGCGGGTGTTGACCTCGTCCTCGAGGAGCTTCTCGGGGATCGGCACCTCGGCCAGCTTCAGCAGCTCGTCGAGGACGCGCTCCTGGGCCTGGGTGGCCTGGTCGAACTGCTTCATGTTCTCGAGGCGCTTGCGGCTGTCGGCCTTGAGCTCGTCGAGGGTGTCGAACTCCGACGCCATCTGGGCGAACTCGTCGTCGAGCTCGGGGAGCTCACGGGCGGCGACGGCGGTGACCTTGACGGTGACCTCGGCGTCCTTGCCCTCGGCGGAGCCGCCCTTCAGCTGCGAGGTGAAGGTGGCCTCGCCGCCGGCCTCCAGGCCGGTGACGGCCTCGTCGATGCCGTCGAGGAGCTCGCCGGAGCCGATGGTGTACTGCACGCCGGTGGCGACACCGTCGGGGAGGACCTCGCCGTCGACCTTGGCCTCGAGGTCGATCGTCACGACGTCGCCCTCGGCGGCGGCGCGCTCGACCGGGTTGGTGGAGGCGAAGCGCTCACGGAGCTGCTCGACGGACTTCTCGACGTCCTCGTCGGTGACCTCTACGGCGTCGACGGTGACCTCGATGCCGGAGTAGTCCGGGATCTCGATGGTGGGGCGGATGTCGACCTCGGCGGTGAAGGCCAGCAGCTCGCCGTCCTTCAGCTCGGTGATGTCGACCTCGGGCTGACCCAGCGGGTTGACCTCGGCCTCGTTGACGGCCTCGGTGTAGAGCTTCGGAAGCGCGTCGTTGACGGCCTCCTCCAGCACCGCACCACGGCCGAACCGCTGGTCGATCACGCGCGCGGGGATCTTGCCCTTGCGGAAGCCCTTGACCGTGACCTGCTGGTTGATCTTCTTGTACGCCGCGTCGAGGCTGTCCTTGAGCTCCTCGAAGGGCACCTCGACAGTGAGCCGAACCCGAGTCGGGTTCAGGGTCTCCACGGCGCTCTTCACGGTTCGGTCTCCTTGGTGGCTGATTCTTGGATTCTGCCGGGGCCCGTAGGTGCGGGCGGTCCGGCCGATCGGCCCGGTCAGAGAGACACACGGGCACGCAGCTTGCATAGTAGCCGCAAGCGGGATGAGCCCCACAATGTGATCTTGGTTGCGCTCGATGATCTTGCTGGTCGGGGTGGCGGGATTTGAACCCACGGCCTTCCGCTCCCAAAGCGGACGCGCTACCAAGCTGCGCCACACCCCGTCGGTGCGACACGTAGGGTACATGCCCGCGGACAGTGCGACGCCCCTTCGTAAAGGGTGTGCGGCGAACGCCCTGGACCCGCTACGATGCTGTCCGTGCCGCAGCCCTCGTGACCTGCGGCGCGGCGTATGCGGGCGTAGCTCAATGGTAGAGCCCTAGTCTTCCAAACTAGCTACGCGGGTTCGATTCCCGTCGCCCGCTCCATGTGTCTCAGGCCCGGTCCGCTTCGGCGGACCGGGCCTGAGGCGTTTCTCGCGCCGCTCCCGCAGGAATGCGCTCCCGCTAGAACTTGATGGAATTGATCGTCTGGGCTATCGAGTTCAGGAAGCGCTGGATGTCGTCGGCCATGCCCGTGGAGGCCAGGAAGAAGCCGAAGAGGGCGGCGACGACGGCGGGTCCTGCCTTCAGCGAGCCACCGCGGATCAACACCACGAGGACGATCGCCAAAAGAAGCACCACAGACAGTGAAAGGACCACAGCTGATCACACCCTCGGTCGGTCCGCCTTGCCGGCCTGGGAGCGCACGCCACAGCACACCCCCGCTGTCACCATCGTGCCATCAACCCCCCTGTGGGCGCTGCCGGCTGACGCATCGTTCATGTATGAATCCGGCCACGCGAGACGTGCAGGACTCAGTCGCCGGTGAGGCCGAGCAGGGCTCTCGTCCGCGCATATTTGGCCTTCAGGCGCTCGCGGGTCTCCTCGTCGAGGAGGGCGAGGCGGGCCGGGTCCGCGTTGTGGGCGAGGTCGGCCTCCTTCACCAGGAGGGCGCCGGGGACGGCCAGGACGCGGGCCGTGTACGACTCCAGGTTCTCCCCCGGGCGCTTGCTCAGCGCCAGGACCATGTCCTTGACCGACTGGGGCAGCTCCGCCTCGGCCAGCCACTCCCGGGAGAGGGCGTCGTCCTCGATCGCGTCGTGCAGCCAGGCCGCCGCGATCTGGTCCTCGCTGCCGCCCCGGTCCCGTACCCCCTGGGCGACCGCCTGGATGTGCTCGGTGTACGGGCGGCCCGATTTGTCGGTCTGGCCGGCGTGGGCCTCGCGGGCGACGGCCTCCACCTGGGCAAGTGTGAGCTGGGGCATGCCGGTCAGCGTAGCGCCGGGCGGGCGCGGCGGCCGGTCAGGCCTCGCGGGAGATCAGCAGGAGCGCCCGGTCGTCGTTGACGTCCTTGGCGCAGGCCTCGATCAGGTGCCAGGCCGCGCCCTCGAAGCCCGAGGTGACGTAGCGGTCGGCCTCGCCGGTCAGCCGGTCGATGCCTTCCGCGATGTCGCGGTCGGCGGCTTCGACCAGGCCGTCGGTGAAGAGCATGAGGACGTCGCCGGAGCGCAGGGTGCCCTTGACGGGGTGGAACTCCGCGCCGTCGTAGACGCCGAGGAGAGGGCCGTCGGCGGCCTTCTCCTCCCAGCGGCCGGTGCCCGCGTGCAGCTGGAGGGCGGGGAGGTGGCCCGCCGAGAGGAGTTCGTAGTCCCCGGAGTCCAGGTCCAGGACGAGGTGGATGGAGGTGGCGAAGCCCTCGTCCCAGTCCTGGCGGAGCAGGTAGCCGTTGGCGGCGGGCAGGAAGCCGTGGGGCGGGAGCGAGCCGAGGAGGCCGCCGAAGGCGCCGGACAGGAGCAGGGCGCGGGAGCCCGCGTCCATGCCCTTGCCGGAGACGTCGGTGAGGATGACCTCCAGCGTGCGGCCGCCGTTCGTCCGCGCCGCGACGACGAAGTCGCCGGAGAAGGACTGGCCGCCGGCCGGGCGCAGCGCCATCTCGCGGTGCCAGCCCTTGGGCAGGCGGGGCAGCGCGGACTGGACCCGGATCCGTTCGCGCAGGTCGAAGAGCATGGTGCCGCCGCGCCGCCAGGGCACGCCGACGCGGGCCCGGAACTGCGCGATGAGCAGGCCGAAGAGTCCGCAGGCGGCGACCACGAGGACCGTGCCGGGGGTGACGGTGGCGGGGCCCTGGGTGTACGGGCCGAGGACGAGCGATTCGACGATGAGGGCGGCGGCCGCGGCGGCGTACAGGCCGAGCAGGCTCGCGGGGCGCAGCAGCAGTCCGCCGGCGACGATCGGCAGGACGAGCGCGGCGGGCGAGCACCACACGGGGTTGGTGATCGTGCCGACGGCGATGGCGGGAACGGTGATCAGGAGGCCCACGAGGGCGAGCCAGTCGGAGCCGTCGCCGCGGAAGTAGTCGACGGCGGATTTGCGCAGCGCGATACGGGCCCGGTGCGTCGTCTTCCGCAACCGGGCCGTGTACGAGTCCACTCCTGCGCGACGGGCCATTGGCCTGGACCCTATCCACCCGTCCGGCCCCCGCGCAGGGGGACCCCCGTGACATTGCGTTCGAAATCGGGTCGCGAGGGGCTGTCGGTGCCTGGTACGGATGGCATATGACGACAGAACTCCGGGTGCTGCGCCCCGCTGAATGGGCTCAATGGTTCGAGCAGCTTGAACTGGCCTTCGGTGGGCTCCCGGAGAACCCGCAGCGGCGCGAGGTGTGGGAGGCGATCACCGAGCACGAGCGGTCGATCGGCCTGTGGGACGGGGAGCGGTGCGTCGGTACGGCCGGTGCCTTCTCGTTCCGGCTGTGTGTGCCGGGCGGTGCGCTGGTGCCGGCGGCCGGGGTGACGATGGTGAGCGTGGCGGCGACGCACCGCCGCCGTTCCCTGCTCACCTCGATGATGCGGCGTCAGCTGGACGACGTACGTAACTGGGGCGAGTCGATCGCCGTGTTGACGGCGTCCGAGCCGGAGATCTACGGCCGGTACGGCTACGGCCTCGCCACCCAGCAGCTGCGGGCCGAGATCGACACGACGCGGGTGCGGCTGGCGGTCCCGCCGGGCACGGACAGTGTCGTGGTGCGGCAGGTCGCGCCGCAGGAGGCGCTGGCGACGATCGAGGGGCTCTACGCGCGGCTGGTGCCGACGCGGCCCGGGATGCTGGAGCGGCGGCCCGAGTGGGAGCGGCTGACCGTCATCGATCCGCCGGAGGAGCGGGAGGGCGGCTCGCCGCTCCAGTGCGTCCTGGCCGAACGGGACGGCGAGGCGGTCGGTTACGCGCTCTACACGATCAAGCCGGCTTGGGACGACGCCGGGCCCAAGGGCACGGTGGCGGTGCGCGATCTTGGCGCGCTGGACCCGGCGGCGGACGGGGCGCTGTGGCGGTTCCTGTGCGGGATCGACCTGACGACGACGGTCCAGGTCGGCAACCGGCCGGTGGACGACGCCTGGCAGCACATGGTCTCCGACATCCGCCGCTGCAGGCCCAAACTCAGGGACGGCCTCTATGTGCGGCTGGTGAATGTGGGCGCGGCGCTGGAGGCGCGTACGTACCAGGCGCCGGTGGATGTGGTCCTGGAGGTCGAGGACGCCTTCTGTCCGTGGAACGCGGGGCGCTGGCGGCTGACGGGGGACGCCAAGGGCGCGGTGTGCGTACGGACGGACGAGGCGGCGGATCTGGCGCTGACCGTGCGGGAGCTGGGCGCGGCGTATCTGGGCGGGGTGTCGCTTGCCGCGCTGGCGGCGGCGGGGCAGGTGCGGGAGCTGCGGGCGGGGGCGCTCGGCGGGGCGGCGGTGGCGTTCGGGTCGCCGGTCGCGCCGTGGCTGCCGCACGGCTTCTAGGGCCGCGGGTGCCCGGGCTTCAGCGGCGCTGACAGCCCGGGCACCAGAAGAGGTTGCGGGCGGCGAGATCGGCGGTGCGGATCTCGCCGCCACAGATGTGGCAGGGCATGTGGGCCCTGCGGTAGACGTAGACCTCGCCGCCGTGGTCGTCGACGCGCGGCGGGCGGCCCATCGCCTCCGGGGTGTGTTCGGGGCGGACGGTGTCGATGCGGTTGTTGACGACGCCTTCCCGCATGAGCGCGACCAGGTCGTGCCAGATCGCCGTCCACTCGCGCGCGGTGAGGTCCTTGCCGGAGCGGTACGGGTCGATGCCGTGCCGGAAGAGCACCTCGGCGCGGTAGACGTTGCCGACGCCCGCGATGATCTTCTGGTCCATCAGCAGCGCGGCGATGGTGGTGCGGCTGCGGGAGACGCGGCGCCACGCCTTGTCCGGGTCGTCGCCGTCGCGCAGCGGATCGGGCCCGAGGCGCTCGTGTATCGCCTGCTTCTCGGGCTCGCTGATGAGGGCACACGTGGTGGGGCCGCGCAGGTCGACGTAGGCCTCGGGGTCGGCCAGGCGCAGCCGGACGGTGTCCGTGGGCGGCGGCGCCGGGGCGTCGCCGAAGTTCACCTTGCCGAAGAGCCCGAGGTGGATGTGGACCCACTCCTCCTCGCCGAAGCCGAGGAAGAGGTGCTTGCCGTGGGCGTCGGTGCGCTCCAGGGCGGTGCCGTCCAGCAGGGCCGCGCCGTCGGCGAACTTGCCCTGCGGGCTGGTGACCCGCACGGGCCGGCCGCCGAACCGGTCACGGTAGTCGGCGGCCAGCCGGTGGATGGTGTGCCCTTCGGGCATCAGGCGTCGTGCTGGGGGTGGTGCGCCGGGATCGGGGGGAGCTCGCCGGTGGTCTCGTACGCCGAGAGCATCTCGATGCGGCGGGTGTGACGCTCCTCACCCGAGTAGGGGGTGCTCAGGAAGATCTCCACGAACTTGGTGGACTCCTCCAGGGAGTGCATCCGGCCGCCGATGGCGACGACGTTGGCGTTGTTGTGCTCGCGGCCGAGGGCGGCGGTCTGCTCGCTCCAGGCCAGGGCGGCACGGACGCCCTTCACCTTGTTCGCTGCGATCTGCTCGCCGTTGCCGGAGCCGCCGATCACGATGCCGAGGCTGTCCGGGTCCGCGGCCGTCTTCTCGGCGGCGCGCAGGCAGAACGGCGGGTAGTCGTCCTGGGCGTCGTAGATGTGGGGACCACAGTCGACGGGCTCGTGGCCATGAGCCTTCAGCCACTCGACGAGGTGGTTCTTCAGTTCGTAGCCGGCATGGTCGGAGCCGAGGTACACGCGCATGGGTCCGAGTGTGGCACGGCGGCGCCGGGGTAGCGGTCACCGGGTCGGGCGCCCAGCGCTCCCCCCGGCGATCTACAACGATCCGGATTCGGGACTTCCGACATGTCCGGGTCTCGTGCTTGCATGCACGGGCTCGTCACCCGAGCGGTTTCCACACGTAAGGATTCGTCCATGACCATGCAGTCGACCCTGCAGAAGGAAGGCGGAAAGCCCGGCGAACCCGGTACTCCGCAGTCCTCCGACGGTCTCAAGGCCGGGCTCAAGAACCGCCACCTGTCCATGATCGCCATCGGTGGCGTGATCGGCGCCGGACTCTTCGTCGGCTCCTCCGGCGGTATCGCCAAGGCCGGTCCGGCCATCCTGGTGTCGTACCTGCTCGTCGGCGCGATGGTCGTCTTCGTGATGCGCATGCTCGGCGAGATGGCCGCCGCGAGCCCGAACTCGGGCTCCTTCTCGGCCTACGCCGACCGTGCGCTCGGCCGCTGGGCCGGTTTCTCCATCGGCTGGCTGTACTGGTTCTTCTGGGTCGTCGTCCTCGCGGTCGAGGCGACCGCAGGCGCGGTGATCCTGGAGAGCTGGGTCCCGGCCGTCCCGCAGTGGGCCTGGGCGCTGATCGTGATGGTCGTGCTCACCGTGACCAACCTCGCCTCGGTGTCGTCGTACGGCGAGTTCGAGTTCTGGTTCGCCGGTATCAAGGTCGTCGCCATCGGCGGCTTCGTGATCATCGGTCTGCTGGCCGTCTTCGGGATCCTGCCCGGCTCCGACAACCCGGGCGCAGGCTTCGCCCACCTCACCGACACCGGCGGCTTCCTGCCGAACGGCGCGGGGGCCATCCTCACGGGTGTGCTGATGGTGGTCTTCTCCTTCATGGGCAGCGAGATCGTCACGCTGGCCGCCGGTGAGTCCGAGGACCCGCGGCGCGCGGTCACCAAGGCGACCAACAGCGTGATCTGGCGGATCGGCGTCTTCTACCTGGGCTCGATCTTCGTCGTCCTGACGCTGCTGCCGTGGAACGACAAGTCGATCGTGGAGAAGGGCTCGTACGTCGCGGCGCTGGACTCCATCGGCATCGCGCACGCCGGCCAGATCATGAACGTGATCGTGCTGACGGCCGTGCTCTCCTGCCTGAACTCCGGCCTCTACACGGCCTCGCGCATGGCGTTCTCGCTCGGTGAGCGCGGCGACGCGCCGAAGGCGTTCGCCAAGGTCAACGCCAAGGGCGTGCCGACGGCCGCGATCTGGGGCTCGGTGGCCTTCGGCTTCGTCGCCGTGTACTTCAACTACGCGTTCAAGGACACGGTCTTCAACTTCCTCCTCAACTCCTCCGGCGCGATCGCGCTCTTCGTGTGGCTGGTGATCTGCTTCACCCAGCTGCGGATGCGCGGGATCCTGCTCCGCGAGGCGCCGGAGAAGCTGACGGTGAAGATGTGGCTCTTCCCGTATCTGACCTGGGCCACCGCCGCCATGATCATCTTCGTGATCGGCTACATGTTCTTCGACGACGCCAACCGTCAGGTCGTACTGCTGTCGACGCTGGTCGCGGCGATCGTCGTAGGCATCGGCTTCGCGCTGGGCAACCGCCGCGAGGCAGCGGCCGAAAGCGCCGTCGAGGTCACAGCCGACGCGTCCGTCGACGCCTGATCCCACCCCGGGCAGGCCCGGGAAATACTTGACGGCGGATGTCAGGTATCCGCGAAAGGCTCTCCGTACACCGACTTCCGAGTGGACGGAGAGCCTTTCCATGTCTGTCGCGCCCCTTGCCGCTCCGCACGTCCTGCTGCCGGGCGACCCCGGTCACGACGAGGAGCTGGCCGGTTTCCAGACGGGCTTCGCGCTGCGCCCCCGGCTGATCGTCGCGGCCACCTCGGCCGACGACGTCCGGGCCGCCGTCACCTATGCGGCGGAGGCCGGGCTGCCGGTCGGCGCCCAGGCCACCGGGCACGGGCTGCCCGGCGCCTCAGAAGGCGGGGTGCTGATCAGTACGCGCCGGATGGACGGCGTACGGATCGACCCGGAGCGGCGGACCGTACGGGTCGAGGCGGGCGTGCGCTGGGGGCAGGTCGTGGCGGCGGCCGCGCCGTACGGCCTGGCGCCGCTCAACGGCTCGGCGCCGAGCGTGGGCGCCGTCTCGTACACCCTGGGCGGCGGGCTCGGCATCCTGGGACGGGAGTTCGGCTGGACCGCCGACCATGTGCGGATGATCGAGGTCGTCACGGGCGACGGTGAGCTGCGCCGGGTGACGCGGGAGAGCGACCCGGAGCTGTACTGGGCGCTGCTCGGCGGCGGCCATGGGCTGGGAGTGGTCACGGCCCTGGAGATGGATCTGGTGCCGGTCGCGCGGATCTACGGCGGGGCGCTCTCCTTCGACGGCCGTCAGGTGGACCCGGCGGCGGTCGTACGGGCGTGGCGGGAGTGGACGCGGACCGTGCCGTCCACGGTGACGTCGACGTTCACCGCGCTGGTCTACCCGGACATCCCGGCGCTGCCCGAGCAGATGAGGGGCCGTTATGTGGTCTCGGTGAAGCTGGCCTTCACCGGGGACGCGGCCGAGGGCGAGCGGCTGGTGGCGCCGCTGCGGGCGGTCGGGCCCGCGCTGTCGGACTCGCTGCGGGAGATGCCGTACACCGAGAGCCACACCGTCCACAGCGACCCGGACTTCCCACACGCCTACTGGGGCGACGGCATCACGGTGAGCGAGCTGAACGTGGACGCGGCCGGCGAACTGCTGGAGCTCACGGGCCCGGGGGCCGGCCGGATGGTCGTGCTGCAGATCAGCCACCTCGGCGGGGCGCTCGCGAAGGAGGCGCCGAACGCCGTGCCGCACCGCGACGCGCGCTTCCTGGTGCGCGCCCTGTACCCGCTCGGTGAGGACGGTCTCGCGCCGGTCAAGGAGCTGCACGCGCGCGTGGCAGCGGCCGTCGGGCCGTGGGCGACGGGCCGGGCGCTGAACTTCGTCTTCGGTGACGGGGAGCGTACGGAGGGGCTGTTCGGCGCCGAAACGCGCGAGAGGCTCGCCCGGGTCAAGGAGACCTATGACCCGGCGAACCTCTTCCGGCGCCTCTTCTGAGCCCCGAGGCCTGTGCTCCTGAGGGACCCTGGTGTCAGCCCTTGCGGCCGACGAGCTTCCAGGCGGTGGGCAGTGCGCCCATCGCCAGGGCTGCCTTGAGCGCGTCACCGATCAGGAAGGGCGTCAGGCCGACGGCGACCGCCTGGGAGAGCGACATGCCGGTGGCGAGCGCGAGGTACGGGACGCCGACGGCGTAGATGATCAGGGAGCCGAGCGCCATCGTGCCGGCCGTGCGCAGGACCGAGCGGTCGGCGCCGCGGCGGGCGAGGGCACCGACGACGGTGGCGGCGAGCAGCATGCCGAGGATGTAGCCGAAGGAGGGCATGCCGTAGCCGGAGGTGGCCTGGGCGAACCACGGCACGCCGGCCATGCCGGCCAGCGCGTACAGCGCGAGGGAGAGGAAGCCGCGGCGGGCACCGAGGGCGGTGCCGACCAGCAGGGCGGCGAAGGTCTGGCCGGAGACCGGGACCGGGGAGCCGGGGACCGGCAGGGCGATCTGGGCGGCGATACCGGTGAGCGCGGCGCCGCCGACGACCAGCGCGATGTCACGGGTCCGGCTGGCCGGCAGCAGATCGGCCAGAACCGCTCCGGTACGGACGGGGGCGGCGGAAACGCTCATCGGGGACTCCGAGGGTGAGGGCAGATGGGGACCCCGTGACCGTAATCCAGGAGTGAACGCCCGATCACCGTCAGCCGCCCACAAAGCCGGGGTCGAGCGCTTCATGGAGATCCAACAAAGGGCACGCGGTAAGCACCGTGGGGCGTGATACTCATCACTGGCCGCGACACGGCAAGAGGTCCATTTTGCGCCAGAGGACGGTCACCGGAGAGACTGTGGGGTCTCCATAAATCCCCGTGAGAGTACGAGTTGATGCACGACGCGCCGCCCAGCCCCCTGGCCACCGAGCCGGAGCCGCTCTCGCACGGTCTGAAGCAACGGCATCTGACCATGCTCGGCCTGGGCGGGGTGATCGGCGCCGGACTGTTCGTCGGCTCGGGCGCCGGGATCGCGGTCGCCGGCCCCGGCATCGTCCTGTCCTATCTGATCGCGGGCACCCTCGCCATGCTGATCATGCGGATGTTGGGCGAGATGTCGGCGGCGATGCCGGCCTCGGGGGCCTTCTCCGTGCACGCGGAGCGGGCGCTGGGCCGCTGGGCCGGGTTCTCGGTGGGGTGGCTGTACTGGTTCCTGCTGGTGGTCGTCCTCGCGGTGGAGGCGACCGGCGCGGCGCGGATCGCGCACGGCTGGGTGCCGGGGATCCCGCAGTGGACGTGGGTGCTGGTCTTCATGGTGGTGTTCACCGCCACGAACCTCGCGGCCGTGAAGAACTTCGGCGAGTTCGAGTTCTGGTTCGCCGCGCTCAAGGTCGGCGCGATCGTGCTCTTCCTCGCCCTCGGTCTGCTGGCGATCGTCGGCCTGCTCCCGGACACCGACCCGGTGGGCCTGGCGAACCTGACCGGTCAGGGCGGCTTCCTGCCCAACGGCTGGTCGGGCGTGATCTCGGGCGTTCTCGCGGTCGTCTTCGCCTTCGGCGGCCTGGAGGTCGTCACCATCGCCGCCGCCGAGTCCGACGACCCGGCCCGCAATGTGGCCCGCGCGGTGCGCAGCGCGGTGTGGCGCATCCTCTTCTTCTATGTCGGCTCGATGCTCGTCATCGTGACCCTGCTGCCGTGGACGTCGATGCAGCCGGGGCAGAGCCCGTACGTGGCCGTGCTTGACGCGATCGGGGTGCCGTCGGCCGGACAGATCATGAACATCGTGGTGTTCGTGGCGCTGCTGTCCGCGCTCAACGCCAATCTCTACGGCTCGTCGCGGATGATCTTCTCGCTGGCCGAGCGGGGCGAGGCGCCCGCCGGTCTGCTGAAGGTCTCGGCGGGCGGGGTGCCGCGGCGTGCGGTGCTGGCGTCGGTGGCCTTCGGCTTCGTCTCCGTGCTGCTCAATCTGAAGTGGCCGGATTCGGTCTTCCTCTACATGCTCAACGCGGTCGGCGCGGTGCTGCTGTTCGTGTGGGGTCTGATCGCGCTGTCGCAGCTGAGGCTGCGCCGGCGGATCGAGCGCGAGGCGCCCGAGACGCTGACCTTGAAGATGTGGGGCTTTCCCTGGCTGAGCTGGGCGGCGCTGGCGGCGATGGCGGCCGTGCTGGTGCTGATGCTGTACGACGACGCCTCGCGGCCGCAGGTGCTGTGGTCCGGGGCGGCGACCGCGGCGGTGCTGGCGGTGGCCGTGGGGCGCGAGCTGCGCACCAAGCGGAAGTGAATCTTCACCTTGTGTGAAGATCGTGACCGTATAGCGGACATCTGTTCCCTGTAAGCGGTGCACCCGCCCAGACTGTGGCCTCGTTGTCCCGCGTTCCCTCGCGCGTTTCCCCCTATCGGCCACTGAACCACAGGGCAGGCTCATGTCCCGGACCACCGCGCCCGCGCCCGTCGACCGCAAGGACGACGGGGCGACGCTCTCCCACGGACTCAAGCAGCGCCATCTGTCGATGATCGCCCTCGGCGGTGTCATCGGCGCCGGACTCTTCGTCGGTTCCGGCGCCGGCATCGCCGCCGCGGGGCCCTCGATCGTCCTCGCGTACGCGATCTCCGGACTGCTCGTCATGCTGGTGATGCGCATGCTCGGCGAGATGTCGGCGGCCAATCCGGCCTCCGGCTCCTTCTCCGTCCACGCCGAGCGGGCCATCGGCCCCTGGGCGGGCTTCACGGCGGGGTGGGCCTTCTGGTTCCTGCTCTGTGTCGCCGTGGGTCTGGAGGGCATCGGCGCCGCCAAGATCATGACGGGCTGGTTCCCCGACAGCCCGGAGTGGGCCTGGGTGGCGCTGTTCATGCTGGTCTTCTGCGTCACCAACCTGGCGGCGGTGAAGAACTTCGGCGAGTTCGAGTTCTGGTTCGCCGCGCTCAAGGTCGGCGCGATCGTGCTCTTCCTGGGCATCGGCGTCCTCGCCATCGTCGGCGTACTGCCCGGCTCGGACGCCCCCGGCACCACCAACCTCACCGGCGACGGCGGCTTCCTGCCGAACGGCTCCGAGGGCCTGATCGTCGGACTGCTCGCCTCGGTCTTCGCGTACGGCGGCCTGGAGACGGTCACCATCGCCGCCGCCGAGTCCGAGCACCCGGTCCAGGGCGTCGCCAAGGCCGTCCGTACGGCCATGTGGCGGATCGCGCTCTTCTACATCGGCTCGATGGCGGTCATCGTCACGCTCGTCCCGTGGAGCGACAAGGCCGTGGTGGAGAAGGGCCCGTACGTCGCCACCCTCGACCATCTGGGCATCCCGGCGGCCGGCCAGATCATGAACGTGGTCGTGCTGGTCGCCCTGCTGTCGGCCATGAACGCCAACATCTACGGCGCCTCCCGGATGGCCACCTCGCTGGTCGCCCGCGGCCAGGGCCCGAAGGCGCTCGGCCGGACCTACGGCGGTGTGCCGCGCGTGGCCGTGCTGGTCTCCTCGGTCTTCGGCTTCGTCTGTGTGCTGCTGAGCTACTGGCGGCCCAACGACATCTTCATCTGGCTGCTGAACACGATCGGCGCGATCATCCTCGTCGTCTGGTTCTTCATCGCCGTCTCGCAGCTGCTGCTGCGCCGGCGGACCGAGCGCGAGGCGCCCGAGAAGCTGGTCGTGAAGATGTGGGCGTTCCCCGTGCTGACCTGGGTGGCACTGGCCGGCATGGCGGCGATCTTCTTCCTGATGGCCCGTGAGGAGGGCACCCGGGTCCAGCTCTACTGGACCGGCGGTCTGACCCTGCTGCTCGCCGCGATCGGCTTCGTACGCCAGAAGGCGGCGGCGCGCCCGGCCGACTGACCCGCCCCGACCGCCGTACGGCCCGACCCCCGAACCCCCGCCGGTTCGGGGGTTTCGCCGTTCCGGGGCCCCGGACCTAGGACGAAGGGCTGATCAACTTCAACAGTAGGTGCTGTTAACCTGCAACTGCGAACAGGTTGCAATAAGCGGTCGAAGGGCTCGGCAATGGCGATCTACACACTTCCGGAACTGCCGTACGACTACGCGGCTCTGGAGCCGGTGATCAACCCGCAGATCATCGAGCTGCACCACGACAAGCACCACGCTGCGTACGTCAAGGGCGCCAACGACACCCTCGAGCAGCTCGAGGAGGCCCGCGACAAGGAGGCCTGGGGGACGATCAACGGTCTGGAGAAGAACCTCGCGTTCCACCTCTCCGGCCACATCCTGCACAGCATCTACTGGAACAACATGGCCAGCCCCAAGGGCGAGGGCGGCGGCGGCGAGCCGCTGGCCGCCGATGGTGTGGGCGAGCTCGCGGACGCGATCACCGAGTCCTTCGGCTCCTTCGCCAAGTTCAAGTCGCAGCTGACCAAGGCGTCGGCCACCACCCAGGGCTCCGGCTGGGGCGTCCTCGCGTACGAGCCGATCAGCGGCCGGCTGATCGTCGAGCAGGTCTACGACCACCAGGGCAACGTCGGCCAGGGCTCGGTCCCGATCCTGGTCTTCGACGCCTGGGAGCACGCCTTCTACCTCCAGTACAAGAACCAGAAGGTCGACTTCATCGAGGCCATGTGGCAGGTCGTCAACTGGCAGGACGTGAACAAGCGCTACCAGGCGGCCAAGGCGTCCGTCCCGCTGATCTCCTTCTGACCGGAGCCCTCAGTCGTCCTGCTCGTGATCGTCTTCTCAACCTTCACCGGCAGGCGGAAAAAGGAACGACCCCCGTGAGGACGTAACTCACGGGGGTCGTTCGGTTCAACGACTACTCGAAGCTGGGGCCCGCCGTGCGGGTGCGCTTGATCTCGTAGAAACCGGGCGTCGACGCCACGAGCAGCGTGCCGTCCCACAGCCGGGCGGCCGCCTCGCCCTTGGGCGCCGGGGTGACGACCGGGCCGAAGAAGGCGATCTGCTCGCCGTCCGGGCCCGGCACCGCGATGACCGGCGTGCCGACGTCCTGGCCGACCTTGTCGATGCCCTCCTGGTGCGAGGCGCGCAGCTCGGCGTCGTACGCGTCCTTGTCGGCGTACGCGAGCAGATCGGCCGGCAGGCCCACCTCCTCCAGCGCCGCGGCGATCACCTCGGGCGTGACGCCCAGGCCTTCGTTGTGGATCCGGGTGCCCAGCGCGGTGTAGAGCGGGCCGAGGACGTCGTCGCCGTGCAGCTGCTGGGCGGCGATCGCCACCCGCACCGGGCCCCAGGCCGTGGTCGCCAGCATCTCGCGGTACTCCTCGGGCACCTGGTCGAGCTTGTCCTCGTTGAGGACGGCCAGGCTCATCACCCGCCAGCGCACGTCCACCGGGCGGACCTTCTCCACCTCCAGCATCCAGCGCGAGGTCATCCAGGCCCACGGGCACAGCGGGTCGAACCAGAAGTCGGCGGTGGTCCTGCTCTCGGACATGTCTCTCCTCGTGGGCGTGTGCGATGTGCCTCGGAGGCAACGCCACCGGCCACCGGGCGCATTCCCCGGGTGCCGCGCGTCAGGGCCGCGTGGGAGGATCGCTGCTGTCCAACGAGCCACGAAGGAGTGCCCGTGCCCGGTGAGAATCTGTCCCGCGACGAGGCCCGCGCGCGGGCCGAGCTGCTGTCCGTCGACGGGTACGAGGTCGCCCTCGACCTGCGATCGGCGGTCGGTGACACCGAGGAGGGGACGGGCCCGCGCACGTTCCGCTCGGTGACCACCCTCCGCTTCCGCCGGACCGGGGCCGGGGAGCGCACTTTCGTCGATCTCGTCGCCCCCTCGGTGACCGCGGTGACCCTCAACGGGCGGGAGCTGGACCCGGCCGTCGTCTTCGACGGCGCGCGGATCGCGCTGGAGGGCCTCGCCGACGAGAACGTGCTGGTCGTGGACGCGCAGTGCGCCTACAGCCGCACCGGCGAGGGTCTGCACCGGTTCGTCGACCCGGAGGACGGCGAGGTCTACCTCTACACGCAGTACGAGCCGGCCGACGCGCGCCGGGTCTTCGCCACCTTCGAACAGCCCGACCTGAAGGCGCCGTTCCGCTTCGAGGTGTCCGCGCCCGAGGGCTGGACGGTCTGGTCGAACGGCGTGGGCGAGCGGGACGCGGACGGAGTGTGGCGGTTCGCGGAGACCGCGCCGATCTCCACGTACATCACCTGTGTGGTGGCCGGGCCGTACCACTACGTCACCGACACCTACAAGCGCGGCGAGCTGGAGATCCCGCTCGGCGCGATGTGCCGCAAGGGGCTCGCCAAGCACTTCGACGCGGACGACATCTTCCTGATCACCAAGCAGGGCTTCGACTTCTTCCACGACCACTTCGACTTCCCCTACCCCTTCGGGAAGTACGACCAGGCGTTCGTCCCCGAGTACAACCTCGGCGCGATGGAGAACCCCGGCATGGTGACCTTCCGCGAGGAGTTCATCTTCCGCGGGAAGGTGACGCAGGCGTCGTACGAGGGCCGGGCCAACGTCATCCTGCACGAGATGGCGCACATGTGGTTCGGCGACCTGGTCACCATGGTGTGGTGGGACGACCTGTGGCTGAAGGAGTCCTTCGCCGACTTCATGGGGTCCTTCTCGCTCGCCGAGGCGACCCGGTTCACCGACAGCTGGGTGACCTTCGCCAACAACCGCAAGGCCTGGGCGTACCGCGCCGACCAGCTGCCGTCCACGCACCCGATCACGGCCGACATCCGTGACCTGGAGGACGCCAAGCTCAACTTCGACGGCATCACGTACGCCAAGGGCGCGTCGGTGCTCAAGCAGCTGGTGGCGTACGCCGGGCGCGACGCGTTCCTGGAGGGCGCGCGGCGCTACTTCACGCGGCACGCGTACGGCAACACGCGCCTGGGCGATCTGCTGTCGATCCTGGAGGAGACGTCCGGGCGGGACATGAAGGCCTGGTCGCGGCTGTGGCTGGAGACGTCCGGGGTCAACACGCTGACGCCGGTGGTGACGTACGACGCCGCCGACCGCATCACCGAGCTGGCCGTGCTCCAGGACGGGGACGTACTGCGGCCGCACCGGGCGGCGGTGGGTCTTTACCGGCTGAACGCGGGCGGGGAGCTCGTCCGTTACGCCCGCGCCGAGGTGGACGTGGTCGGGCAGCGGACCGTCGTGGCCGAGCTGGTGGGTGCCTCGAAGCCGGATCTCGTCCTCGTCAACGACGACGACCTGACCTACTGCAAGATCCGCTTCGACGAGGGCTCGCTCGCCACGCTCCGGGCGCATCTCGGGGACATCACCGACCCGCTCGCGCGGGCGCTGTGTTGGTCCGCGCTGTGGAACCTGACCCGTGACGCGCTGATGCCCGCGCGGGACTTCATCCGCCTCGTGCTGGACTTCGCCGGCCGCGAGTCGGAGATCGGTGTGCTGCAGATGCTGCACGCCTGGACCCGGTCCGCGCAC
This sequence comes from Streptomyces sp. NPDC039465, assembly GCF_055639315.1. Lineage (NCBI taxonomy): Bacteria > Bacillati > Actinomycetota > Actinomycetes > Kitasatosporales > Streptomycetaceae > Streptomyces > Streptomyces sp. NPDC039465. The sequence goes on from NZ_JBVKAP010000001.1 coordinate 915,802, forward strand.
ACGTACTACGCGGCGCCCGAGTGGCGCGCGGAGGGGGCGCGGCTGCTCGCCGAGGGCGCCCTGAAGGAGCTGCGGCTGGCCGCGCCGGGCAGCGAACACCAGCTGATCTGGGCGCGCTTCTTCGCCGGGGCGGCGACCACGGACTCCGACTTCCAGCTGCTCGAAGGGCTGCTCGACGGCAGCGGGAAGATCGACGGGCTCGATGTCGACCAGGAGCTGCGGTGGGCGTTCCTGCTGCCGCTCGCCGCGCACGGCCGGGCGGACGAGGCCCGTATCGCGGCGGAGCTCGCCCGCGACGACACGGCGTCGGGCAAGCGGCACGAGGTGCGGTGTCTGGCCGCGCGGCCGTCCGAGGCGGTGAAGGCGCAGGCGTGGGCGGCGGTCGTGGAGTCGGACGCGCTGTCCAACGCGTTGGTGGAGGCGACGATTTCGGGCTTCACGCAGCCGTCGCAGCGGGCGCTGATCGCGCCGTACGCGCCGAAGTACTTCGAGGCGATCGAGCGGGTCTGGCAGGAGCGTTCGATCCAGATCGGGATGGACGTGGTCCGGGGGCTGTTCCCGATGCTCCAGGACGACGAGGGCACCCTGATCGCCACGGACACCTGGCTGGAGTCCCACGCCTCGGCGGCTCCGGCCCTGCGCCGCCTGGTCCTGGAGGCCCGCGACGACCTGGCCCGCGCGCTGCGCGGCCAGGCGTGCGACGCGGGCACGCCGGTGGTCTGATCCGCGCTTGCCACGGCCCCTCGGGTTCTGCCCGGGGGGCCGGGCCGACCCCGACTGCCCGGCGAGTGAGCCGAAGGGCGCGCGGCTACCGAAAGGGATGGGGGTCCCCCACCGAAGGCAGGGGGAGCGCGGAGGTCCCCAAGGAACGAGGGGACCGAGCACGATCGACCGTCGGGAGACGCTCAAAGCGCCCGGTGGGGGTCCCCCCGGCGAAGCCAGGGGGAGAACCGAGCCTAAAAAAAGAGGGGTGAACACCCGCACGGAGTAACCCCCTTCGGCACTCGAACGCCCGTACTTTAGGACGGTGTTGTCCCTAAATGTCGACGGGTGTGTAACAGAGGTTAGGGGGGCCTTCCCTGGCGGAACACCCTCCGCATGAACAACACCCCTCTCTCCCCCCGCCCCCTCCCGCTCCCCCACCTCACCGACGGCCGCCAACGCGTCCTGACCTCCGCACAGTTGAGGGCGCACGGCGTGACCGGCGCCGAGATCGGCGCGCAGTGCCGGGCCGGTGGGCCGTGGCAGCAGGTGCTGCCCGGTGTGTATGTGCTGCACCCGGGGCCACCGACCAGTGAGGAGCGGCTCCAGGCCGCGCTGCTGTACTGCGGAGCCGGGTCACCGGCGATGATCACCGGCCTGGCGGCGCTCGCGCTGCACCAGTTCTCCTCCGTGCCCCCGCTGTTGTCGCTCGACCGGATCGACGTGCTGGTCGGCCGGACCCGGCGGCTGCGCTCCACCGGCTGGGTGCAGATCGTCCGGGCGCAGGAGATGCCCGAGGCCGAGGAGGTCACCGGGCTGCCGGTCGCCCCGGTCGCCCGGGCCCTCGCGGACGCGCTCACGCAGGTGACCGACCCCACCGCCGTACGCCGGCTGCTGACCGAGGCCGTCCGCAGCGGACACTGCGAACCGGGGTCGGTGGTACGGGAGTTGAACCGCGCGCGGCTGCTGTCCCGGCCTCATGTGGTGGATGCCGTGGACTCGCTGCTCGCGGAGGGCCGGGCCATGGCGGAGGACCGGCTGTACGAGATGGTGCGGGCCTACGCGCTGCCGGATCCGCTGTGGAACGTGGATCTGCGGCTGCCCGGCGGCCCGCACCTCGGTGGTGTCGACGCCTACTGGCCCGACCAGGCCGTCGCCGTCGAGCTGGACACCCGCGCCCCGCGCCAGGACGAGGACGCGCTGTGGTCGGAGTACACCCGCAAGCGGGAGCACCTGGAGCGGCTCGGCATCACCGTCGTGCACCTCACACCGCGCAAGCTCCGGGACTCCCTGGAGCAGCAGGCGAGCGTGGTCCGTACGGCGCTGATGGCGTCGACGGACCGGGCCCCCTCCGCGTATGTCGTCGTCCTGCCCCGTTGAGAGGCTACGGGCCTACTTGCCGCAGAACTCCGCCTCGACGACCGGCCGGCTGTCACCGGTCCAGTCGCCGTTGAAGTTCATCGCGAGGGAGTGGCGGGCGTCGCGGGTGACCAGCGCCTCCGAGGACGAGCCGTGGATGCCGCCGCCGTGGCCCCAGACCTCCGTGCCGCAGCTCAGCTTCTGCTTCATCAGCCCCAGTCCGTAACCGAAGTCGGCGTCGCCCATCTTGACGGAGACGGTGTCGGTCATCGCCTTCAGCTGGGCCGGCGGCAGCAGTTCGCCGCCGAGCAGCGCGCGGTAGAAGCGCTGCAGATCACCGGAGTTGGAGATCATCTCGCCCGCCGCGTGGGCGAGGGTCGGGCTCAGCTCGGTGACGTCGTGGGTCGGGTCGCCGGGCTTGGGGTCCTGGGTGAGCTTGGAGTACGCCCGGCCGCTGGGCTTCGGCATGGTCACGTCCTTGCCCGGGACGGTGGTGGAGCGCAGCTTCAGCGGCTTGATGATCCGGCGCTCGACCTCCTTTCCGTACGGCCGGCCGGTCGCCTTCTCGATCACCATGCCGGCCAGGACGTAGTTGGTGTTGGAGTAGTTCCAGGACGTGCCGGGCGCGAAGTCCGGCTTGTGGGTCATGGCGATGGCCACCAGCTCGCGCGGGGTCCAGGTGTCGTAGCGGTGCTCCAGGAAGCCGGGGCCGAAGATCTTGGCCTGAAACTCCGCGTCGCTGGTGACGCTGTAGACACCGCTGGTGTGGTTGAGGAGCTGGCGCAGGGTGATGCGCCGGCCGTCGTGGCCGTTGCCCTTGACGACTCCGGGGAGCCAGCGGTCCACGGTGTCGTCCAGGTCGAGGCGGCCCTCGGCCTCCAGTTGGAGCAGGACGGTGGCGACGAAGGTCTTGGTGATGGAGCCGACCCGGTAGACGTCCTGGCCGTGGCGTTCGCGGCCGGTCCTGAGGTCGGCGACCCCGGCCGAACCGGTCCAGGTGTGCCGCCCGTCCCGGGCCTGGGCGAGCGCGCCGGGGACGCCGTCGGCGACAGCGGCCTCCAGGGCCCGCTGGGTGGCCCGGTGTCCGCCGCCGGACGTCTCCGGCGCGGGGCCGGAGGCGTTCGCCACCGTGGGCACGGTGAGGGCGACGGCGGCGGCCACCGCCACCGCCGCGAGCGCCGTGCGGACCGGTCGAACCGTACGTACTGACATGCGAGCTCCCCTGCTCGTCGACTGTGGTCGTGGGGCAGGACTCCGCGGTGGTGTGGAGCGTTGAGCGCTGCCCGGGGGTTGAGCGGCTTTCAGCCGTTGTGCGCGACTCGGCCGAGGGCCGGTCGCTCACGCCACAGCGCGAGGCCCGTATCGACCAGTTCGACCCGGTCGAGTCCGGCCACGTCGGCCAGGGGGTACCAGGCGGCGCGGTCGGTGGAGCCGCCGGTCTCGTGGCGCAGCTCGCCGCCGGTGACCTGGCAGGCGTAGACGATGCGCAGGCCCTGCCAGTCGGCGTGGGTGCCCAGGCGGCGGGAGTAGCGGCGGCGTATGGAGTCGACGCCGAGCAGCGCGGTCGCCTCCACTCGGTAGCCGGTCTCCTCCTCGACCTCGCGCACGACCGTGTCGAGCGGGTCCTCGCCGTGGTCCATGCCGCCGCCGGGCAGCGTCCACTGGCGGGTGCCGTCTCGGGCCACCCAGCGGGCGAGCAGGATCTCGTCGTCCCTGACGCATACGGCGTAGGCCGCCACCCTCAGCTCCTCGACCATGGGAGGAGACTAAGGGCGGCCACTGACACAGCGGGTGGGCGGGGCGGCTACCACCAGTAGGAGGGGTAGGCCCGGCCGGTCGCCCGGGAGCCGGCGACACCGACGGCCACCAGCAGGGCGCAGGCGAGCGCGAGGAGGCCGAGGAAGCTCCACAGCGGTGGGTCCTGCAGGGCGACGATCACGGCGGTGGCCGCGGCCGGCGAGTGGGGCGTACGGGCCAGCATCATCACGCCGAGCGCGAGTCCGCCGGCGACCGCCGCGCCCCAGGGGCCGGGCCCCGCGGCGGCGAGGACGGCGAAGCCGGTGAGGGCGGAGAGCAGTTGGCCGCCGACGACCGAACGGGGTTGGGAGAGCGGCAGGTCGGGCGCTCCGGCGACCAGGGCCATGCTGGCGGCGAGCGGTGGGATCAGCAGCGGCTGGTGGACCAGCGCCCCGGCAGCGACGACGGTGAGGAGCGCGGCGACGCTGACGGCCGAGGCGGTGAGCAGCGTACGGGTGCGGGGTCTGGCCGGGGCCGCGGAGGCGGTCACCGGGGCCGCGCCGGGTTCTGGGCGGCGTCGGTGGTGATGGCCGCGACGCGTTCCGCGGTCATGTCAGGCTCCTTCGGGCAAGGGCGGGTTGGCCGGTGAGTACGTGGGTGCGGACCAGCGCAGGGGGCTGGCCCCTGGCGTCTCCACGGTCCGCCGGATCTCGAAGCGGGTGGTCCGGCCCTCCGGGGTGAAGGCGGTGCGGGCCGTTCCGGTGAGCTGGAGGGTGGTGCCGGTGGACCAGTCGAGGAAGAGCAGCCCGGCGCGGCCGTCGGTCTCCAGGTTTCCCAGAGTCAGGAACATGGCGTTGCCGGGGTAGTCGGGCCAGCTGAGCGTGGTGGGCGAGTCGACCCGGACGAAGCCGGGGTTGCCGCCGCGGTGGCCGGCGTCGACGCCGTCGGGGGCGACGGTGGCGATGAAGAAGGTGTCGGCGGCGCGGACGAACCGTTCCTGGTCGGGGGTGAGCGGTCCACCGCGCCGCGCGGCACCCGGCCGGGTGTGCCGGTCGGGCTCGTACAGCTCGCGTTTCTGGAGGTACTTCGGGCAGTTGGAGAAAACCTGCTCGGCGGTGACGACGACCCCGCGTGCGCTGGGGCGGGCAGTGCCGTTGAGCCGCATGCGGCGGCGGGTGCGGGGGTCGAGGGCGAGGGTGCCGACGAGAGCCTCGCCCTCGAACGTGCCGGCCAGCGGGTCGCCGGCGGGGAGGGGACCCGCGACCGAGATCGTGCCGGGTCCCGTGGCCCGTACGAAACCGGGGTCGCCGGTGGCCAGGGAGCTCCACACCCGGCCCTCGGGGTCGGCCGCGCCGAGCACCAGCATGGGCTGGAGCTCCAGGAAGGCGGCGGCGACGGGGCGGATGCCGGAGCCGATGGAGCGGCCGACGTGTTCGGCGAGCTCACGGACCCCGACGCGGGTCTGGACGGCGAGGGAGCCGGGGTTGTACGGGTCCATGGGGGCCTCCGGAGGGCTGCGGGCGGGGCGGGCGGCTAGAAGAAGCCGCAGGTCGGGGTCGAGGCCGAGGGGGCCTCCGCGGTCTCCGCGCCGGTCGGGGCGTAGATCTCCAGGCGGGTGCCGTCCGGGTCGTGGAAGAAGATGCCGCCCGACGCCGCACCTTCGCGGTGGGCGACGACGCCCTCGTGGGCGAAGGTGGCACCGCGCTCCTTGAGCCGGGTCTCCGCCGCCCTGACCTGCTCGATCGAGTCGGCCTCGAAGGCGAGGTGGTGCAGCCCGGCGAGGCCGGGGGCGTACGGGCCGGAGGCCTGCTGCCAGAGGGTGAGGACCAGCCGGCCGTCCTGGCCGAGGAAGGCGTACCGCTGCCCTTCTTCCTTGCCCTCGGTGAGGACGTCGAGGCCGAAGACGTCGCTGTAGAAGGCGAGCGACCGCTCGATGTCCGTGACATTGAGGCCGATGTGGCCGGTGCGCAGGGTGGTGCTCGTGGTCATGACGATTCCCCTCGGTGATTACCTAACCGTTGTAAATGACTTTAGAGGTTAGCCGCAGTGAGCGCAACCGGTCACGTACCCTTGAGGGGTTAGTAGCGGGGGGCGAGAGAGAAGAGGTGCCGGCGATGCCCGGATCCGACCCGCGGCCGCTCATCGGGGAGCCGGTCTCCCTCGATCTGCTCAACACCCGCTGGAACCATGAGGGCGTCCGCCAGGACCTGCTCACGGACACCGACGGCCTCGCCGTCTGGCTGGCGTCGAACGGCCTCGACGGCCGCTTCACCGCCGACGCGACGACCCTGCGCCACCTGCTCACCGCGCGCGACGCCCTGGGCGCCGTCGTCGACAGCCCCGGCGACCCACGGGCCACCGCCCTGGTCGACGCGGTGCTCGGACACGGCCGGATCCGGGCCACGCTGACCGCGCAGGGGCCGGGCGAGGAGGCGGAGTTCGCCTCGGACACCTGGGGTCCGGCCTGGACGGCCGCCCGCAACTACCTCGACCTGCTGGGCACCGCGCCCGACCGGATCCGGGCATGTGCCCACGAGGCGTGCATTCTGCACTTCTTCGACACCTCACGGAACGGCACCCGGCGCTGGTGCTCGATGGCCGCGTGCGGCAACCGCGCGAAGGCCTCACGGCACTACGCCCGTACAAAGGACAACTAACCCGGGGTAAGTCCCGTTCGCTCTGTACGCGTTACGGGTGGTTTGGCCTTCATGGCGCATGTCCAGCGGTGGCGGATGTGCGCCAAAGCCGTATCCCGCCCCTCGACAACTCTCCACAAAACCCCGTCCCTTGCGAAAGAGTCAGCGGTCATCCGGCACCGAAATCCGGACCCTCTCTTTCACATACAGGGATGTAAATGACCACCCCCGAATCCCAGAGCTCCATATCCGGGCGCTCGACGCCCGGGCACAGACGCGCGGCCCGCATCGCCGCCGCGGCCGGTCTGGTCACCGCGCTGGTCGCGGCCGGCGCCGCGCCGGTCTTCGCCGCCGAGGACCCGGCCGGCTCGACCCCGCCCGTGAAGGCCACCGACGCCGCCGACAAGCTCGGCGCGACCGACGCCCAGCGGCTCGCCGAGGCCGAGGCCAAGGGCCAGCAGACCGTCACCGTCCTGATCGCCACCGCGCCCGGCGCGACCGAGCAGGTCGCCGGCCAGCTCGACGCCCTCAAGGGCGCGGCGGTCGGCAAGACCGACGACAAGCTCGGCTACGTGCGGGCCACGCTCCCCACCGCCAAGGCCGACGCGGCCATCAAGGCGGCCACCAAGCTCTCCTCCGTCCAGGCCGTCGACCTCCAGGCGGAGATCAAGCTGGACGACCCGCGCCCCGACGCGGGCACCGCCGGTGCCGCGGGCGGCGCCACCGCGGGCACCTACCCGGCCCCGGGCAAGGACACCCCCGCGAAGAACCCGTACAACCCGGCCTTCGAGACCGGTGCGGTCGACTTCGTCAAGAAGAACCCCAAGGCCGACGGCCGCGGTGTGACCATCGGCATCCTCGACTCGGGTGTGGACCTCGGCCACCCGGCGCTGCAGAAGACCACCACCGGCGAGCGCAAGATCGTCGACTGGGTCACCGCCACCGACCCGCTGACCGAGGGCGACGCCACCTGGCGCGCGCAGATCACCACGGTCGACGGCCCGGTGTTCACCTCGGCCGAGCAGAGCTGGAAGGCGCCCGCCGGCTCCTTCAAGTTCAGCCGCTTCACCGAGAAGATCACCCAGGGCGGCGACCCGGCCGGTGACATCAACCGGGACGGCGACACCACCGACGTCTTCGGCATGCTCTACGACGCCGCCGCCGGCACCGTCCGCGTGGACACCGACCAGGACAACGACTTCACGGACAACGAGCCGATGAAGCCGTACAAGGACGGCTTCCAGATCGGCTGGTTCGGCACGGACGACCCGGCCACCCCGGTCGCCGAGAAGACCCCCTTCGTCATCGAGATCCGCAAGGACGTCCCGATGGACGCCGCGGGCCCCGACTGGGAGGGCAAGAAGGCCGACTTCGTCAACGTCGGTCTCGTCGAGTCCTCGCACGGCACCCACGTCGCCGGCATCACCGCCGCCCACAGCCTCTTCGGCGGCAAGATGAACGGCGCGGCGCCCGGCGCGAAGATCGTCTCCTCGCGCGCGTGCACCTGGACCGGCGGCTGCACCAACACCGCCCTCATGGAGGGCATGACCGACCTCGTCGTCAACCGCGGCGTCGACATCGTCAACATGTCGATCGGCGGCCTGCCCGCGCAGAACGACGGCGACAACGTCCGCGCCCGCCTCTACACCCGGCTGATCGACGAGCACGGCGTCCAGCTGGTCATCTCGGCCGGCAACGAAGGCCCCGGCATCAACACGATCGGCGACCCGGCCCTGGCCGACAAGGTCATCTCGGTCGGCGCGGCCATCTCCAAGGAGACCTGGGCCTCCAACTACGGCTCGGCCGTCGAGAAGAAGTACGCCATGTTCCCCTTCTCCTCGCGCGGTCCGCGTGAGGACGGCGGCTTCACCCCGACGATCACCGCGCCCGGCTCGGCCGTGAACACCACCCCGACCTGGCAGGCGGGCTCCGGAGTCGCCGAGGCCGGCTACACGCTGCCCGCCGGTTACGGCATGCTCAACGGCACCTCGATGTCCTCGCCGCAGGCCGCCGGCGCCTCCGCGCTGCTGCTGTCCGCCGCGAAGCAGAAGAAGGTCGAGCTCTCCCCGCTCACCCTGCGCACCGCGCTCACCAGCACCGCCAAGAAGATCTCCGGTGTCGCCGCGCACGAGCAGGGCTCGGGTCTGATCGACATCAACAAGGCCTGGGCGTCCATCCAGGCCGGCGCCACCGCGCACGCCTACAAGGTCGAGGCCCCGGTCGACACCGCGATCTTCCCGGCGCCGCACACCGGCACCGGCGTCTACGACCGCGAGGGCGGTCTGAAGACGGGCCAGAAGAAGACGTACAACGTCACCGTCACCCGCACCTCCGGCCCGAGCCACGGCGTCCGCCACAACCTCAGCTGGAAGTACAACGACGGCACCTTCAAGGCCGCCACCGCGTACGACTACATCACCCTGCCGCTGAACAAGCCGGTGACCGTCAAGGTCGAGGCGAAGGCGAAGACGGCCGGCGTGCACAGCGCGATCCTCCAGCTGGACGACGAGGGCACCGAGGGCGTCGACAAGCAAATCCTGTCGACCGTGGTGGTCGCCCAGCCGCTGGCCAAGCCCGCGTACGGCTTCTCCGCGGCCTCCTCGGTCCAGCGCAACAGCCACACGTCGTACTTCGTGACCGTGCCCCAGGGCGCCAAGTCGCTGGAGATCGGCCTGGGCGGGCTGAAGGGCCTGAGCCAGACCCGGTTCATCGCCAACCACCCGTACGGCGTGGCGATCGAGGACACCGCGACCAACCGCTGCTACCCGAACTACCTCGGTGGCAACGGCTGCCGTCCGGACCTGCGGTCGTACACCGACCCGACCCCGGGCGTCTGGGAGATCGTGGTCGAGTCCCGGCGCACCTCGCCCGAGCTGGACAACCCGTTCAAGCTGGACGTGACGGTGCTCGGCGCCTCCTTCGACCCGGCCACGCAGACCGTGCCCGAGGCGAAGGTCGGCACCCCGGCCGCCGTCGAGTGGAAGGTCACCAACGGCTTCGCCGCCATCGACGGCAAGCTGAAGGGCGGCTCGCTGGGCTCCGCCAAGGTCGAGACCCCGACCATCAAGCACCACGAGCAGCAGACCCGTACGGTCACCATCGGTGAGGGTGTCGAGCGGCTCGACGTCGCCATCGGCAACACCTCCGACAAGGCCGCCGACCTGGACCTCACGGTCTACCGCGGCGCGACCCGGGTGGGCCAGTCCGCGGACGGCGACTCGGAGGAGTCGGTCTCCCTGGTCAACCCCGCCGCCGGTACGTACACGATCGTCGTCGACGGCTACGCGGTCCAGGCGGCCGAGGGCACCACGTTCGACTACAAGGACGTGTACTACTCCGCCGCGCTCGGCACCGTGAAGGTCGACGAGTCGAAGGCGGTGACCCTGGCGAACGGCGCGAGCGGCCAGGTCGGCGCCGAGGTGCTGGTCGCCGGTGCCGCGCCCGAGGGCCGGCAGTTCTTCGGCGAGGTCCAGCTGCTGAACGCCCGCGGCACCGTCGCGGGCACCGGCAGCGTCGTGATCGGCAAGGTCACGCCGTAGCATCGCGGAACACCCTGGGGGGCGGGCGCCGGAACCGGCGTCCGCCCCTTCCGCGTCCCGGCCTGTGTCCGGTCCTCGGACAATGGATTGGACAAGCCGGGCGTGGACATACGCATCATGGAGCAGCAGCACACTGCACGTACGTACGGAGGAGCACCCGTGAAGGTCGGAATCGTCGGAGCCACCGGTCAGGTCGGCACAGTCATGCGCAGGATCCTGGCCGAGCGGAACTTTCCGGTCACCGAGCTGCGGCTGTTCGCCTCCGCCCGCTCCGCCGGCACGGTGCTGGACGGTGTGACGGTCGAGGACGCCGCCACCGCCGACTACACCGGCCTGGACATCGTGCTCTTCTCCGCCGGTGGCGCCACCTCCAAGACGCTGGCCGAGAAGGTCGCCTCCCAGGGCGCCGTGGTGATCGACAACTCCTCCGCCTGGCGCCGTGACCCCGAGGTCCCGCTGGTCGTCTCCGAGGTGAACCCGCACGCGGTCAAGGACCGCCCCAAGGGGATCATCGCCAACCCGAACTGCACCACCATGGCCGCCATGCCGGTCCTCAAGCCGCTCCACCAGGAGGCGGGCCTGACCGCCCTGGTCGCCACCACCTACCAGGCCGTCTCCGGCTCGGGCGTGGCCGGTGTCGCCGAGCTCGACGGGCAGATCAAGGCCGTCGCCGAGCGGGCCACCGAGCTCACCCACGACGGCGAGGCCGTCACCTACCCCGAGCCGGGCGTCTACAAGCGCCCCATCGCCTTCAACGTGCTCCCGCTCGCCGGCTCGATCGTCGACGACGGCTCCTTCGAGACCGACGAGGAGCAGAAGCTCCGCAACGAGTCCCGCAAGATCCTGGAGATCCCGGACCTCAAGGTCTCCGGCACCTGCGTCCGCGTCCCGGTCTTCTCCGGCCACTCCCTCCAGGTCAACGCCCGCTTCGACCGTCCGATCAGCGTCGAGCGCGCCTACGAGCTGCTGAAGGACGCCGAGGGCGTCGAGCTCTCCGAGATCCCCACGCCGCTCCAGGCGGCCGGCAAGGACGCCTCGTACGTGGGCCGTATCCGGGTCGACGAGACCGTCGAGAACGGTCTGGCGCTGTTCCTGTCCAACGACAACCTCCGCAAGGGAGCGGCGCTGAACGCCGTGCAGATCGCGGAGCTGGTGGCCCAGGAGCTCACGGGCGCCTGACCTCGAACAGGAAGCAGCCGTGCTCGACGGCCCTGACATGGACCAGGGCCACCTCCGGGTCGGCGAAGGCTTCCGCAAAGGCCTGATCGAACCCCTCGTCGGCCGCCTCCGGGATCTCCAGGAGGCGGCCGCCGGCGATTCTGCCCTCGCTGTCGTAGCGACGGACGGTCCGCAGTGCGCCGGGGCGTGAGAAGGGGTACGCCGTCGCCTCCCGCGGGCCCCCGCACTCCTCGGCGTGGATGAAGACGGGGCCCTGCTCGTCGTAGGCGCCCGGCCTGGCCCAGCGCTCGGCCGCCCAGCGGCGCAGCGGGGCGTAGGAGACGAGGGCGATGCGCTCCCCGCCCCGGGAGAGCCGCAGACAGCAGCGCAGGGGCGCCCCGCCCTCGCTGTCCTCGTACGGCCCGCAGGGCAGGCCCGCGTCGTCGGTGACGCGCAGCTGGGCGAGGGCGGCCGGGGAGATGGGCCGGGCTGTGTACGTGGTCGTGAGCTTTGTCATGGGCGTCCGCGTGTGCAATGTCATGGCTCCAGCGTTCCGCGCGGGCGCGGGGAGGCGCTGGCGGAATTCGGACAACGCGTTCGAAGCCGGGGCGTGGGGTGACAGGATCCGACCCATGACCCAGATACCGAAGGGCGCCAACGTTCCGGTGCCCCCGCAGGCCCTTCAGGTCGCGGTGGCCTGGTCGGCCGGGCCCGGCGTGCCCGATGTGGATGTGTCCGCGCTGCTGCTGGACGGCGGCGGGCGGGTCCGCGGCGACGCCGACCTGGTCTTCTACAACCACCGGGAGCACCCGTCGGGTGCCGTACGGCATCTGGGCAAGTCGGCGCCGGGCGCGCCCGGCACGCCGACGGCGGACTGGCTGGGCGTCGATCTGCCCCGGATCGAGCCGGACGTGGACCGGGTCGTGGTGGCCGCCTCCGCGGACGGCGGGACGTTCGGACAGGTGCCGGCGCTGGACGTGCGGGTCACCGATCCGGCGGGGATGCCGGTGGCGTACTTCGCGATCGGGGACGCGACGACGGAGACGGCGTTCGTCTTCGGGGAGTTCTACCGCCGGGGCGGTGGCTGGAAGTTCCGTGCGGTGGGGCAGGGCTACGCGTCGGGCCTCGCGGGCCTGGCGACGGACTTCGGCATCATGGTGGACGCCCCGCCGGCACCTGCCCCTGCCCAGGCCCCGGTCCCGGTCCCGGTCGCGCCTCCCCCGGCACCGGCACCGGCCCCTTCCCAGGCGCCGCCCGTGGACCCGTTCTCCTCCTCCTTCCGGCCCTTCGTGCGCCAGGGCCGCGGCAAGGAGACCGTGCACTGTGATCCGGCGATCCCGCCCGGCTGGGCGATGCTGGAGATCGAGTCGTACGGGTCGATCTCCACGAGCATCGAGTCCTGCGACGCCTACGGCCGCGGCGACGACTATCTGCTGACCGCCTACGAGGACGACGTACGGGCCCGGACGGTCGGGCTCGTCCCGCGGGACCGTCCGCTCGTGCTGCGGGTGGAGGCCGACGGCCCCTGGACGCTGCGGGTCCTGCCGCTGACCCATGCCCGCCGCTTCGACAGCCGTATCGAGGGCATGGCCCACGATCTGGTCGTCTACGAGGGTCCGGCCGGGGTGCTCGACTTCGCCCACAGCGGGGAGAGCAATTTCACCGTGTACCTGCACACTCCGCCCGAGTACCCGGAGTACGACCAGGAGGACCAGGACCTGCTCGTCAACGAGATCGGGGAGCTGCGGGTGAGCGCCCCGGTGCCCGGTCCCGGGCTGCTGCGGATCAGTGGCGACGGGCCCTGGAATTGTGCCGTGCGTCGCCAATGACCGGCGTGGAAGGATGGCGCCAAACGTCACGAACCGAGGAGATGACCGGGTGCCTGGCACAAACCTGACCCGTGAAGAGGCGCAGCAGCGGGCGCGGCTGCTGACGGTGGACGCGTACGAGATCGACCTGGATCTGACCGGCGCGCAGGAGGGCGGCACCTACCGGTCCGTCACCACCGTCCGCTTCGATTCCGCCCAGGGCAAGGCGGAGACCTTCATCGACCTGGTGGCCCCCGCGGTGCACGAGGTCGTGCTGAACGGGCACGCGCTCGACGTGGCCGCCGTCTTCCGGGACTCCCGGATCGCCCTGCCCCATCTGCGCGAGGGCCGCAACGAGCTCACGGTCGTCGCCGACTGCGCGTACACGAACACCGGTGAGGGTCTGCACCGCTTCGTCGACCCGGTCGACGACCAGGCCTATCTGTACACGCAGTTCGAGGTGCCGGACGCGCGCCGGGTCTTCGCCTGCTTCGAGCAGCCGGACCTGAAGGCGACGTTCCAGTTCACCGTGAAGGCGCCCAGCGGCTGGACGGTGATCTCGAACTCGCCGACGCCCCAGCCCAAGGACGACCTGTGGGTCTTCGAGCCGACCCCGCGGATCTCCACGTACATCACGGCGCTGATCGTGGGCCCGTACCACGCGGTGCACAGCTCGTACGAGAAGGACGGGCAGAGCGTTCCGCTGGGCATCTACTGCCGTCCGTCGCTGGCCGAGTTCCTGGACGCGGACCACATCTTCGAGGTCACCCGGCAGGGCTTCGACTGGTTCCAGGAGAAGTTCGCCTACGACTACCCCTTCGCCAAGTACGACCAGCTGTTCGTGCCGGAGTTCAACGCGGGCGCGATGGAGAACGCGGGCGCGGTGACCATCCGTGACCAGTACGTCTTCCGGTCGAAGGTGACGGACGCGGCGTACGAGCGGCGGGCCGAGACGATCCTGCACGAGCTCGCCCACATGTGGTTCGGCGACCTGGTCACCATGGAGTGGTGGAACGACCTGTGGCTGAACGAGTCGTTCGCCACCTTCACCTCGGTCGCCTGCCAGGCCTCGGCGCCGGGCTCGCGCTGGCCGAACGCCTGGACCACCTTCGCCAACGCGGAGAAGACCTGGGCCTACCGCCAGGACCAGCTGCCGTCCACGCATCCGATCATGGCCGAGATCAACGACCTGGAGGACGTGCAGGTCAACTTCGACGGCATCACGTACGCCAAGGGTGCCAGCGTGCTCAAGCAGCTGGTCGCGTACGTCGGCGAGGACGAGTTCTTCCAGGGTGTGCAGGCGTACTTCAAGCGGCACGCGTTCGGCAACACGCGGCTGCCCGACCTGCTCGGCGCGCTGGAGGAGACCTCCGGCCGTGATCTGAAGAGCTGGTCGAAGGCGTGGCTGGAAACCGCCGGTATCAACATCCTGCGCCCGGAGATCGAGACGGACGCCGAGGGCGTCATCACCGCCTTCGCGGTGCGCCAGGAGGCCCCGGCGCTGCCGGCCGGTGCCAAGGGCGAGGCGACGCTGCGTCCGCACCGGATCGCGATCGGCCTGTACGAGCTCCAGGCGGGCAAGCTGGTCCGTACGGAGCGGATCGAGCTGGACGTGGCGGCGGCCGAGCTGACCGACGTACCGCAGCTGGTCGGCACGGCCCGGCCGGCGGTCGTGCTGCTCAACGACGACGACCTGTCGTACGCCAAGGTGCGGCTCGACGAGGAGTCGCTGCGCAATGTCACCGCACACCTCGGGGACTTCACCGAGTCGCTGCCGCGCGCGCTGTGCTGGGCCTCGGCCTGGGACATGACCCGCGACGGCGAGCTGGCCACCCGGGACTACGTGGAGCTGGTGCTCTCCGGCATCACCAAGGAGTCCGACATCGGTGTGGTGCAGTCGCTGCACCGCCAGGTCAAGCTCGCCATCGACCTGTACGCGGACCCGGCGTGGCGGGCCACCGGCCTCGCGCGCTGGACGCAGGCGACGCTGGAGCAGCTGCGGGCGGCCGAGCCGGGCAGCGACCACCAGCTGGCGTGGGCGCGGGCGTTCGCGGCGACGGCCCGTACGGACGCCGAGCTCGATCTGCTGGAGGGGCTGCTCGACGGCTCGCAGACCATCGAGGGGCTGGCCGTCGACACCGAGCTGCGCTGGGCGTTCGTGGAGCGGCTCGCGGCGACGGGCCGGTTCGAGGAGGACCGGATCGCGGCCGAGCTGGAGCGTGACCGGACCGCGGCGGGTGAGCGGCATGCCGCCACCGCGCGTGCCGCCCGCCCGACCGAGGCGGCGAAGGCCGAGGCGTGGGCGTCGGTCGTGGACTCCGACAAGCTGGCCAACGCCGTGCAGGAGGCGGTGATCGCGGGCTTCGTCCAGACCGACCAGCGTGAGCTGCTCGCGCCGTACACGGCGAAGTACTTCGCGTCGATCAAGGACGTCGCGGCGACCCGCAGCCACGAGATCGTGCAGCAGATCGTGGTGGGCCTCTACCCCGCACTCCAGGTGTCGCAGGAGACGCTGGACGCGACGGACGCGTGGATCGCCGAGCACGACCCGGTTCCGGCGCTGCGCCGGATGGTGACCGAGTCGCGCGCGGGTATCGAGCGTGCGCTGAAGGCGCAGGCGGCGGACGCCCGCGCGTAGTACGGGAGTCGAACGCGCGAAGGCGCCCCGGACCAGCTGGTCCGGGGCGCCTTCGTGTAGGTCACCGTCCGAGGGTCGAGATTGCGTCAAAGCGCAACTCCCCCTCCACTTCCGCATCATGACCCGCTGTCAAGATGTGTGCGCAGAACCGATAAGCTTCCCCGCCGTTGTCCTTTGATCTTTCGCTTTCGATCGTTTGAGGGTTCTGATGGTTCGAGAGGGATCGTCGCCCGGCAGTTCAGGGCCGACCTCACCCGTCATATGGGCGGTGCCCGCCGCCGTGACGGCGGCGGGCACCGTTCTCGCCGTGGCCCTGGTCTCCGCACCGGCCCGCACCCCGGTCGCCTGGCTCGGTGCCGTGGCCTTCGCCGCGGTCGCCCTGTCCTGCGCCGTGGCCCACCGGCGCGGCAGGCAGCTGGCCGAGCTCCGGGCCACGGTCGCCGACCAGCGGACGGCGCTGGAGCGGCAGCAGGCCGAGACGGTACGGCTCGCCTCCGAGCTGCTGCCCGATGTCGTCGGGCGGCTGCGCAAGGGCGAGTTCCCCGAGGACGTCCTCACCTCCCTGGAGGCCTCGGACGTCTACGAGCCCGGTCTCACCCCGGAGTTCAGGGCCGCGCACCTGGCGGTGCTCCGCTCCGTCCTCGACGCCGTCGTCGCCGAGGAGGACCTGCGCGACTCGGCCCAGCGGGCATTCGTGAACATCGCCCGCCGCGTCCAGGCGATCGTCCACCAGCAGGCCCAGGAGCTGCGCGGGATGGAGGACCGGCACGGCAAGACGCCGGAGGTCTTCGGCGACCTGCTGCGGCTGGACCACGGCACCGCGCTCATCGGCCGCCTCGCCGACTCCATCGCCGTCCTCGGCGGCGCCCGGCCGGGCCGCCAGTGGAGCAAGGCCGTACCGCTGTACAGCGTGCTGCGCGGTGCCATGTCACGGATCATCGACTACCAGCGGGTGGAGCTCCACTCCGTCTCCGAGGTGGCCGTCGTCGGCCCCGCCGTCGAACCCCTCATCCACGCGCTCGCCGAGCTCCTGGACAACGCCACCCGCTACTCGCCGCCGCACACCAAGGTGCATCTGACCGCCGTCGACGTGAACTCGGGCATCGCGGTCGAGATCGAGGACGGCGGCGTCAGCATGAGCGAGGAGGCCCGCAAGCGGGCCGAGCGGATGCTCCAGCAGGCCCAGCGCGGCATCGACGTCAACGACCTGGGCGAGACGCCCCGGCTGGGCCTCGCCGTCGTCGGCCGCCTCTCGCAGGCGTACGACTTCCAGGTCTCGCTGCGCTCCTCGGCGTACGGCGGTGTACGGGCCGTCGTCGTCGTCCCGCAGCACCTGATCACCACCACCTCCGCGGCGACCGGTGTCGCCCACGGCATCGGCACCTCCTCCGGCCCCCGCGGGGCCCTGGAGCCCGCCTCGCGGCCCGCCGGCTCCGCCGCCCCGGCCTCGGCGCCCTCCGCGCCCGCGCCGGAGGTGCCGGCGGGCCCCACCCCGTCCGCCGTGACCGAAGTGACCGCGAACGGCCTCCCGCAGCGCCGTCGCAAGGCCCGGGCCACCGCGCCCGAGGCCGCCACCCCCGGGGCCGCGGCCCCGGAGACCACCACCGACCAGCCCGAGACCACGCCCTCGACCGAACCAGGGCTGTGGCTGGCCGCCTTCCAGAGCGGCCTGTCGGGAGAGAACCAGAACGACAACGTCTCGTCGGCCTCGGCGAGCAAGGGGGAACAGCCGTGAGTCAGCAGCGGGCCGATATGGACTGGATGCTCAAGGACCTGGCCGAGGGTGTCCCGCAGACCCGTCATGTCATCGTGCTCTCCGCGGACGGCCTGCGGATGGCGCAGCACGGCACGGAGACCGACACCGCCGACCGGCTGGCCGCCGCCTGTGCCGGACTGCAGAGCCTCGCGGGCGCGGTCGCGTCCGAACTCCCGCACTCCCAGGGCCGGATGCGGCTCGTGGTGATCGAGATGGACGGCGGCTTCTTCTATCTGATGGCGGCCGGCGCCGGGGCATACCTGGCGGTCCTCGCCGACGAGGGCGTCGACGCCGGTCTGATGGGTCAGCGGATGCGGGACCTGGTGGCGCGGATCGGAGAGCATCTCAGCAGCCCGCCGCGCAGCGAGGGCCGGACCGCGTGAGCGATCCGGGGGGCGACTGGGAGGACGCGAGCCCCGAGCGGCTTTATGTGATCACCGGCGGCCGCAGCGGCGCCTTAGGGACGGCCACGCTCGACCTGGTCACGCTGATCGTGGCCAGGTCGGGGCCCAAGCCCGGCATGCAGCCGGAGCACGCGGCGATCATCAGGCTGTGCCAGGCACCCCTGTCGGTGGCCGAGATCTCCGCCTATCTCGGCCTCCCGGTGAGCGTGGTCACCGTCCTGCTCGACGATCTGCTCGCCGCCGACCTCGTCCTCTCGCGTGCCCCCGTCGCCCGCGCCCAACTCCCCGACCTGGCATTGATTGAGGCAGTGATCGATGGACTTCAGAAACTCTGAGCCTCCCTCCGGGCCGCGGCGCGAGGACGTGCTGCCGCAGACGGCGTCGGCCGCCGTGAAGGTGGTCGTCGTCGGAGGGTTCGGGGTCGGCAAGACGACCCTGGTCGGCTCGGTCAGCGAGATCCGGCCGCTGACCACCGAGGAGACGATGACCCAGGCCGGGGTCGGCGTCGACGACACCGCGGGGGTGGAGCGCAAGTCCTCCACGACCGTGGCCATGGACTTCGGCCGGATCAGCATCAACGACGAACTCGTCCTCTACCTCTTCGGCACGCCGGGCCAGCAGCGCTTCTGGTTCCTGTGGAACGGCCTGTTCGAGGGGGCGCTGGGCGCCGTCGTGCTGGTCGACACCCGCAGGCTGGAGGTCAGCTTCGAGGTGATCGACCGGCTGGAGGAGCGCGGTGTGCCGTTCGTGGTCGCCGTCAACTCCTTCCCGGACGCGCCCCCGTACCCGCTGGAGGAGCTGCGCGGCGCCCTCGACCTGCCCGAGACCGTCCCGCTCGTGCAATGTGACGCCCGGCTCCGCGAATCCAGCCGGGACGTCCTGATGACGCTGATGCGCCATCTGTACTCCCTCGCCGTGACCCCGGAGGCATCGTGACCACTCCCCCGCCCCCGCCGGGCCCCACCCCACCGCCGGGATGCCCGGCCCACCGGCTCTACGGCCCCGAGGCCGAGGCGGACCCGGGAGCCCTGTACGAGAAGCTGCGCGCCGAGCACGGCGCGGTGGCGCCCGTCCTGGTCCAGGGGGACCTGCCGGCCTGGCTGGTGCTCGGTCACCGCGAGAACCTCGATGTGGCGCGGACGCCGTCCCGCTTCTCGCGGGACTCCCGTCGCTGGCGCGACATGCAGGAGGGGAAGGTTCCGCCGGACCATCCGCTCACGCCGATCGCCGCGTGGCAGCCCGTGTGCAACTTCCAGGACGGTGCCGAGCACGAGCGGCTGCGTGGCGCGGTCACCGAGTCGCTCGAACGGCTCGACCGGCGCGGGATCCGGCGCTATGTGACACGGTTCGCCAACCAGCTGATCGACGCCTTCGCCGACAGCGCGCGGGCCGATCTGGTCCGGGACTTCGCCGAACCGCTGCCGATGCTGGTGATGACCCAGCTGGTCGGGGCCCCGGAATCGTACGGTCCACGGCTGGTCGAGGCCGCCCGCGACATGATCAAGGGCACCGAGACGGCGGTGGCCAGCAACGCCTATGTGACCGAGGCGCTGGAGCAGCTGGTCGCGCGCAAGCGGACCGTGCCCGGCCGGGACTTCACCTCCTGGCTCCTGGAGCACTCCACCTCGCTCAGCGAAGCGGAGATCATCGAGCATCTGCGGCTGGTGCTCATCGCGGCCTTCTCCACGACGGCCAACCTGATCGCCAACACCCTGCGGCTCGTCCTCACCGATCGCCGGTTCCGCGCGAGCCTCTCCGGCGGTCACATGACCCTGCCGGACGCGCTGGAACAGGTGCTGTGGGACGAGCCGCCGCTGTCGACCATCCTGGGCCGCTGGGCGACCGGGGACACGGTGCTCGGCGGCCGGCAGATCAAGGCCGGTGACATGGTGCTGCTGGGGCTCGCGGCGGCCAACGTGGATCCGGAGATCCGGCCGGACCTGACGGTCCCGGTCCATGGCAACCGCTCCCACCTGGCGTTCAGCGGCGGTCCGCACGAGTGCCCGGGCCAGGACATCGGCCGGGCCATCGCGGACACCGGCATCGACGTCCTGCTGGCGCGCCTGCCCGACCTGGAGCTGGCCGTCCCGGAAGGCGAACTGCGCTGGGACGCCTCGCTGATGTCACGCCAGCTGGTGGCGCTGCCGGTGTCGTTCACCCCTCGAGGAGCCACCGTCACCTCGGCCACGCCCCTTCCCGGGGCAAGCGGCGCCCAGCCGCTGCCCGAGGCGGCGGCCGCGCCCGCCCCCGGCCCGCAGGACCGCTCGCCGGTCCGAGGCTCGTGGTGGGGCCGGCTGGTGGGCCGCCGCTGAGGGATCGTTCCGTCAGCCGTCGAGCTGCCGCCACCACCAGGCGATCGCCGGGACCGGCGGCGGCTCGGGGCTCGGGTCACTCGGCGTGTCCCGCCAGGTGATGTCGTACGAGGCCCCCTCGACCGGCAGTGTGTTGCGGTTGCGCGGACTGGCGTAACGCGGGGCGAGGTTCTGCCATTCGATGCAGCCGGACACGTAGTGGGCGAGCGAGTCGAGATAGCGGCCGAGCTGTTCGTCGGCGCCCCGGGCGAGCTGCTCGCGCAGCCGGACGAAGAGCGTCATCGCACGGTCCCGCAGCGCCACGGCAGGCACCAGCGCCTCCTTCGGCGTACAGCCGTGGTGCCGGGCGACGACGTTGAGCAGGTTCTGCTCCCACGGGTCCTGGTGGTCCTCCTTGTTGTACGAGTAGAGGTCGTTGTCGCAGGAGACGATGAACCCGGCGGCGTCGGTCAGCGCCTGGACGGGCGCCGAGTAGAGCACGTCGGCCGGTACGTGGATGCCGTTGGCCGCGTCGCACCAGGTGAGGGTGAAGCGGGTGCCGTTGACCGACATGCGCATCGCGGCGAAGTCGTTGAGGGAGGGCATGACGCCGCGCTCGGCGTTGGACGTCTGCCATCCCGCGCCGAACAGCCAGTCGCGGGTGCCCTCGCTGAACCTGCGCAGCTGGAACGGGGTCAGCATGGCGCGGGTACGGGTCACGAGGTCGTCCAGGGCCACCGTGAGGGGTCCCGGGGGCAGCAGCCCGGAGCCGGGGGCCTCGATGGAGCGGACGAGCCGGGCGCTGTGGTCCGCGATGTCCGCGGTGCGGGTGGCCGTGGACCCCGAGTCCTGCCAGTCGTCGACGGCGTTGGCCCAGTAGTTCCACTCGATGAAGAGCAGGACCGGCTCGATGTCGCCGTACGGGATGATGCGGCTGGTGAAGTCGGCGCTGTGGGTGGCGAGGCCCCAGGCCCGCTCGGTGGCGTCCGGGTAGATGCCGAACGCGTCGATCCAGGCGACGGCGCGCTCTTCGAGCTCCGCGGCCTTGGCGTGGATCAGGCTTTCGTTGAACGGGCAGTAGAACGGCGGCAGTTCCCAGCCGATCCGGGAGGCCGGCGCGTCCTTGGCGTACACAGGCGGCATGGTCAGGCGCCCCCGCCGAGCCGGAAGAGGAGCAGCCGGGTCTCCAGCGCGTGGTCGCGCCAGATCCGGAAGAGCTTGCCGTGGGTGATGGTGGACTCCTGGAGCCGCTCGCGGGTCCAGGCGGAGGCGGCGCCGGTGGCCTCGATGCGGTCCAGTTCGGCGGTGTTCCAGGCCATGGACTGGACCCAGAACTCGGCGACCCGGTCGGTGACGTCCTCGTCCTGCTCCAGTTCGAAGCCGGCCGCCTCGGCGGCGGTGATGTATTCGGTGAGGGTGCCGAGCCGGGTCTTGTAGTAGCCGTCGATGAACTCGGTCCACTCGGGGCGGCAGATGAAATGCTCCTGGATGCCGAACCAGCCGCCCGGCTTCAGCGCGGCCGCGACGACCTCGAAGAGCCGCTCGCGGTCCATGTAGCCGGAGCTCTCGTTGGCGTAGGCGGCGTCGTACTTGCGCTTGGTACGGAAGTCGTGGATGTCACCGAGGACGGGGGTGACACGGCCGCTGACCCCCGCCTGGCGGGCGAACTCCTCGATGACCGGGAGGTGTTCGCCGGTGACCGTGATGCCGGTGACCTTGGCGCCGTGTTCCTGCGCCCAGTAGAGCGAGCCGCCGCCGACGCCGCAGCCGATGTCGAGCAGGCGCTTGGGGGGTGTCGCGTACGCGCCCCAGGTGCGGGCGGCGTGGTCGACGATCGCCTCCTGTGACTCGACTATGCGGCGCTTGAGGACGCCTTGGGTGACGGTGGTGTTGGGGGTGGCACCGGGAGCGAAGAGGCCCATGTGGAAGTGGACCCGTGGTCCTGGCCCGTACTTGTGGAGGATGTCGGCCGTCTTCCGGCTGTAGTAGAGCGGCACGAGGTCGTTGTCCATCGGTTCTCCGGTCCTGCTGTGATGTGTGGGGGTGGTGTTCGGCCGCCCCACCATGCCCATAAGTGACTGAAAAAACTCCTCAATCACTTTGATCTTGAGCATAGTGAGACCCAAAATGGCCACATTCACCGCGAGTTGACGTCGGGTTCTTGCCTGACGGACGTCATGTGCCGCGGCTCCCCGGGTACGGCGAAGGGGCACCCTCCCCCACGGAGGTGCCCCTTCGCGCTCAGGTCCGCCCGGCGGGCGGGCGTCGGCGCGCTACCGCCGGCCGGGCGGAAACCGGTGGGCCGCTCAGCCGTTCAGCTCGTCGAAGCGGCGGCGCAGCGCGGCCGCGCCCTCCTCCGTGAGCGTGCCGTGCAGCCGCATCCGGGCCACACCGCCGTCCGGGAAGGCGTCGAGGCGTACGTGGGTCACGACGGCGCGCGCGGGCAGCTTGAAGCGGTGCAGGGTGTCGGGCTGGAGCCGGGTGCGCGGGATGATCTCGAACCACTCGCCGTTGTCTCCATTGCGCCCCTGGAGGGCGATCCAGCCGGCCGAATTGCCCTTGAGGTAGGCGGTGTCGATCTCGACGGCCCGTACGGCGCCCTGGGCGGCGAGCCGGAAGCGTACCCAGTCGTTGGTGCCCCGGACCCGGCGGCGGCGGTTCTCCCAGCCGTCGTCCATCTTGCGGGAGGTGCCGGGCAGGATGATCTGGGTCGGCGAGGAGTAGAACTTGTCCGACGCGTCCTCGTACACCCCGCCGTTGAGCACGGAGACGAGGTCGAGGGTGCCGAGCAGCTCCAGCCACTCGGGATCGGGCACGACCTCGCCGTGGACCCGCAGCCGCGCGATGCCGCCGTCGGGGTGCTGGCACAGGCGCACATGCGTGAAGCGGCGCTCGGCGTCGATCTCGAAGCCGTTGGCGGCGTGGCCACGGACGGGGGTCGGCGGGACGATCTCCTCCCACTTCACGTCGCCGGCGAGCAGCTGCTCCGGGCTGGGCGCGCCCTCGACGGCGGTGGCCTGGATCGACACCCGCTGCGGGTAGTTGCCGCGGAAGTGGGCGGTGTCGACGACGATGCCGCGGATGACGCCGGGGGCGCCGAGGCGGACGATCGCCCAGTCGTGCTCCTCGGGGGCGGGGAAGACGTTCTCGGCGTCGGCGCCCCTGCGGCGGCGCGTCTCCCAGCCGTCCATGATCTTGCCCTTGTGACCGAAGTGCTCCGGGTCGAAGACGGCACGCTCGCGGACGAGGAGGTTCTCGCGCTCGGCGAAGAACTCGTCGTTGGCCGCGACGACCCCGGCGCCGAGCCGACGGTCGGCCAGGTCGACGAGCTCGGTGAAGGGGAAGTCACCGTGGCGGTAGTCGGCGTAGGGGTCGCCGCCTCCGTAGGGCGCGGCGTCGTTGGCGTGCGGGTCCTGGTCCAGGTTCGGGTCGAAGGTCATGCCCCTGACTCTCGCGTCCCGGCACCCCGAAGGTCCATCGAATGTTTTCGATGATTAAGTTCAGCCTGGCTGAACAATCCCCGTCCAGAGGCTCAGACGGTCTCGCGAGCCGCCGCCGCCTGCCGCAGCGCCGCGAGGACGCGGGCGACCGCCGGCCCCTCCTCGGCGCCGCGCCGTACGGCCGCGACGACATGGCGGCGCGGCTGGTCGGCGGAGAGCACCCGCATCACGACGCCCGCGCGCCGCTCGGCGGAGGCCATGCGGGGGACGAGCGCGATGCCCATCCCGGCCTCGACCATGGCGAGGATCGCGGTCCAGCCCGCGGCGCTGTGGGCCTGTTCCGGTACGAATCCGGCGGCTTCGCAGGCGGCGGTGGTGATCTCCGACCAGGGCCCGGAGCCGCCGAAGATCCATGGCTCGGCGGAGAGGTCGTGCAGCCGCAGGCCGGGGGCGTCGGCGAGGGGGTGCCCGGCGGGCAGGGCGACGTCGAGCGGGTCGGCGAGCAGCGGCACGCGCGCGTACTTCGGATCGCGGGCGGAGGGGGCGTGCGCGGCGAGCGAGAGCGCCAGGTCGACTTCGCCGGCGGTGAGGAGTTCGTACGCCTCCGCCGCCTCGGCCTCGCGGACGCGGACGGCGAGCGAGGGGTGGGCGGCGCGCAGGTGCTGGACGGCGGGGACGACGAGCGCGGGCACCGCGGTCGAGAACGCGGCGAGGCGCACCTCGCCCGCCTCACCCCGCAGATATCCGGCCAGCTCGGCGTCGGCGCGCTCCAGCTGGGCGAAGACGGCCTCGGCGTGCCGCAGGACGAGATGCGCGGCGTCGGTGAGCCGGACCCGTCTGCCCTGCGCCTCCAGGAGCTTTACGCCCAGCTGCTTGGCGAGGTTGGTGAGTTGCTGGGAGACGGCCGAGGGGGTCATGAGCAGCACCTCGGCGGTCGCGGTGACGGTGCCGCGGTCGCGCAGGGTGCGCAGGATCTGGAGCTTCTTGATGTCCCACTCGGTCATGGGGCGCAACCTACCTCCGGCGGGCCGAGGCGAGCGCCACACCGCCGAGGATGAGCGCCATGCAGAGCACGCCCAGGGCGCCGAGGTCCTCGCCGAGGACGGCGTAGGAGAGCAGCGCCACACAGACGGGCTGGAGGTAGTAGACAACTCCGGCGCGGGCGGCGCCGATCAGGACGATCGCCTTGTTCCAGGCGAAGAAGGCGACCGCGGAGGAGAAGACGCCGACGTAGACGAGGGGCGCGACGGTGCCCGGGGTGGGCTCGAAGCCGCCCTGGAGGGCGAGGCTGGCCGCGTACACCGGCAGCAGCATCAGCGCGCCGAGCGCGAAGGTGGCGAAGAGGAAGACCAGCCCGCCCAGTTCGGCGGGGCGGCGCTTGAGCAGGGCGCTGTACGAGGCGAAGCAGACCGCGGCCGCCATGACCCACAGATCGCCGGGGGCGAGGTCGAGCGCGAGCGAGCCCTTGCCGACCAGCAGGAGCACCCCGGCGCAGGCGATCAGCATGCCGGTGACGCGGCGGGCGCCGAGCCGGGCGCCGCCGAGGCTTTCGTACACCGCCATGAGCACCGGCGAGGCGGCCATGATCATGCCCATGTTGCCGGCGGAGGTGGAGAGCCCGGCCTGGTTGACGAGGGTGTTGTAGACGGTGACGCCGAGCAGCGCGGCCAGGGCGACGAAGCGGAAGTGACGGCGGATCACCTGGCGTCGGCGCCAGGTCTCGCGGAGCGCGAAGGGGGCGACGGCGAGGAGGGCGACGATCCAGCGCCAGAAGGCGGCCTGGACCGGTGGGACGGAGTCGTGCAGGGCGCGGGCGGTGACGAAGCTGCCGGACCAGACGACCGTGGCGAGCGCCGCCAGCAGCAGACCGAGGCCGGCGCCCCGGCGCACGCGGCGCGCGGTGGTGGGCTCTGCGGTGCGGACGTGGTCCAGGAGTGCCACGGGGTTCCTCTCTGCGGGTGGGGTGGGTCGTGGGACTACCGTCGCACCGCCACATTCTTCAGGTCCATCGAAACTTCCCGATCGAGCTTTTCAGTTGAACTGAACGGTCGTGCGGGGCGCTGACCGACCAGGGTGGCGCCGAAGGCGATCGCCATGCCGAGCAGCTGTACAGGCGTGAGCGCCTCGCCCAGCGCGGCCCAGCCGATGACGGCGGCGGTGATCGGCGAGAGCGGGCCGAGGAGGGTCACGGAGGTGGCGCTCAGCTGTCCGATCCCGCGGAACCAGAGCCAGTAGGAGACCGCGGTGTTGCCGAAGGCGAGGTAGGTGTAGCCGAGCAGGTTGGTGGTGTCGAGGGCGGGCGGCGCCCCTTCGAGCAGGAAGGCGACCGGAGCGATGATCAGCCCGCCGGCGGTGAGCTGCCAGCCGGTCATCGCCAGCGCACCCACCCCTTCCGGGCGCCCCCAGCGCTTGGTGAAGACGGTCCCGGCGGCCATGGAGGCGGCGGAGATGAGCGCGGCCCCCACCCCGACCACGTCGAGCGCTCCGGTCGCCTTCAGCACGACCAGGCTGACGCCGAGCGCCGACGCGACGGCGGCGAGCAGGCCCCGGACGGTCGGCTTCTCCCCGAGGAACAGGGCGGCGAGCCCGATGACGAAGAGCGGTCCGACGGAGCCGAAGACCGCCGCGAGGCCGCCGGGGAGTCGGTAGGCGGCGAGGAAGAGCAGCGGGAAGAAGGCGCCGATGTTGAGCGCCCCGAGCGCCGCCGCCTTCCCCCACCAGGCGCCCCGCGGCAGCTTGCGGGTGAGGGCGAGCAGCAGCAGCCCGGCGGGCAGGGCCCGCATCAGCCCGGTGAAGAGGGGACGGTCGGGCGGCAGGAACTCGGTGGTGACGAAGTAGGTGGAGCCCCAGGAGATCGGGGCGAGTGCGGTGAGTGCGACGACGGCGGCCTTGCGGGACATGACGGGGTCCCCCCTGTGAGGTGGCTTTGCAGTAAGTAGCTTAGCGCTAAGCTACTTATACGCAAGAGGCTTCCTCGCAAGTTGCTCGCTCCTGAGTTACTTTCTCGGCAGCGACTTCTCGCGCCCAGCCGAATCACCCGTAAGGAGACCGCCGACATGGAGAACAGGGAGAGCCCGGAGGACCCGGGGACGACCAGCCCCGCCGCCCGCGACGCCGTCGACGCCATCACCGCCCAGTGGGCTGTCGTACGGCCCGACCTCGACACGCTCCCGATGGCGGTCTTCGGGCGGATCTACCGCCTGGCCCAGGCCATGCGCGGCCGCGTCGACAAGGCGTACGCGCCGTACGGCGGGATGTCCCTCGGGGAGTTCGACGTACTGGCGACGCTGCGCCGCTCGGGCGAGCCGTACACGCTCTCGCCGCGCGAGCTGACGGCGACGCTGATGATCACCACGGGCGGGATGACGGGCCGCCTCGACAAGCTGGAGAAGGCGGGCCTGCTCAGCCGCAGCCCTGACCCGAACGACCGGCGCGGCCTGCGGGTGACGCTCAGCGAGCGGGGCCGCGAGCTGGTGGACGAGGCCGTGGCGGCCGGGCTGGCGCAGCAGCGGGCGGCCTTGGAGGCGGCGCTGGACCCGGAGGAGCGGGAGCAGTTGGCGGCGCTGCTGCGGAAGCTGCTGGCGACGACCGTGGTGTGAATCGAAAAGAAGGCGCCGCGTATGCGGCGCCTTCGGGGAAGGGTGCGGGGACCCCCTGGGGGTCCACCGGCTTCAGCTCTTGGTGACGCGGTCCTTGGACTTGTCGAGCACCATCACCAGACCGGCGA
This sequence comes from Streptomyces sp. NPDC039465, assembly GCF_055639315.1. Taxonomy (NCBI): domain Bacteria; kingdom Bacillati; phylum Actinomycetota; class Actinomycetes; order Kitasatosporales; family Streptomycetaceae; genus Streptomyces; species Streptomyces sp. NPDC039465. The sequence continues at coordinate 942,997 of NZ_JBVKAP010000001.1, forward strand.
TCACCAGGAACAGCACGATCGGCGCGGCGACGTACCAGCCGAGCGTCGCGGCCACGCTCAGGCCTTGACCCGGGTCGTCACCGTCGTCGCGGGTGAGCGCGAGCGCGGGGGACGACATGAGCAGCATCATCAGCGTCGTACCGGCCGCGACAGCACCGGCGCGCAGGGTGTTCTTCTTGTCCACGGTGCAAACGTAGCGAACGCCTAGACCGGCCGCGCGTCCGGGGGTGCCGTACGGGCCCGGAGGGCGTGCAGCAGGGCACGCGCGCGTGGGGAGGCGGCGAGCTCTTCGAGGATGACCGGGCGGCCTTCGGCGTCGGCGATCGGCAGTCGCCAGTTCGGGTACTGGTCCCAGGTGCCGGGCAGGTTCTGGGGGCGCCGGTCTCCGACGGCATCGGGCAGCCAGAGGCCGGTGAGAAGCGCGGGGGTGCGCAGCAGGAAGCGGTAGACGGCCTGGATCGCGGCCTCCTCGTCCCCGAGGAGCGGGTCCACGCCAAGGCGGGCCAGCCATTCGGCGGTGTCGGCGGCGTCCTCGGCCCGCTCGCGCTCCAGGGGGCGGGTGAGCAGGCCGAGGCGGTGGCGCAGGGTGACGTGGTCGCCGGTGAGGCGGGCGGCGGTGGACGGCAGGTCGTGGGTGGTGGCGGTGGCGACGCAGCCTTCGCGCCAGCGCTCCGGCGGCAGCGGGAGGCCGTCGCCGGCCCAGTCGCGTTCGAACCAGAGCACGGAGGTGCCGAGGATCCCGCGCCGCCGCAGCGCCTCGCGGACCCCCGGTTCGACGGTGCCGAGGTCCTCGCCGATGACGACGGCGCCCGCGCGGTGGGCCTCCAGGACGAGGACGGCCAGCATGGCGTCGGCGTCGTGGCGGACGTACGAGCCGTCGGCGGGCTCATGGCCCGCGGGCACCCACCAGAGCCGGAAGAGCCCCATGACGTGGTCGATGCGCAGGGCGCCCGCGTGCCGCAGCAGGCCTTGGAGCAGGTCGCGGTACGGGGCGTAGCCGGAGGAGGCCAGCGCGTCGGGGCGCCAGGGCGGCAGGCCCCAGTCCTGGCCGCGGGCGTTGAAGGCGTCGGGCGGGGCGCCGACGGACATCCCGGCGGCGTAGGCGTCGGGCCGGGCCCACGCGTCGGCGCCGTCCGGGTGCACCCCGACGGCGAGGTCGTGGACGATCCCGACCCGCATCCCCGCGTCGCGGGCGGCCCGGGCGGCCGCCGCGAGCTGCTGGTCCGTCAGCCAGGCCAGCCAGCTGTGGAAGGCGATGCGGTCGGCGAGCTCCACGCGCGCGTGGGCGATGGCGGCGGAGCGGGGATCGCACAGCGCCTCGGGCCAGGTGTGGGGCGCGGAGCCGTACTGCTCGGCGAGTGCGCACCAGGTGGCGTGGTCGGCCAGGGGCTGTCCTTGCCGGGCGAGGAAGTCCTCGTAGGCGGCGCGTCGTCCGGGGCCGAGCGGGACGGTCCGTACGAGTTCAAGGGCGCGCCGCTTCAGGGCCCATACGGCGTCCCGGTCGATCAACGCGCCCTTGCGCAGCACCCCTTCGCGGAGCTCGGCGGCGTCGGCGAGGACCGTGTCGAGCTCGGCCCGGTGGTGCGGGGCGACGTACGCGTATTCGTCGATGTCCTCGATCCGCAGGTGGACGGGGTCGGGGAAGCGGCGGGAGGAGGGGCGGTAGGGGGACGGGTCGGTGGGGGTGCCGGGGACGGCCGCGTGGAGGGGGTTGACCTGGACGAAGTCGGCGCCGTGGGCCCGGCCCGCCCAGTCGGCGAGCTCCCTGAGGTCCCCGAGATCACCCATGCCCCAGGAGCGCGCGGACAGCAGCGAGTACAGCTGCACGAGCAGCCCGTAGCCCCGCCCCGCGGGCCGCGGGGCGGCCGGCGGCGCCACGATCAGCGTGGCCGTGGCCTCCCGACCGTCGGAGGTCCGTACGTCCAGCCGGTGCACGCCGAGACCGGGCCGGGCGCCGGGCCTGGCGCCGGGCGGGTCCTCGGGCAGGCGCCAGAGCACGGGCTCCGTGCCGTCCTCCGGGGTGACCCACACGCGCGTGCCGGGTGGCAGCGCGGCGAGGGCGTCCGGCGGGGCCGGGTCGTCCGTCCAGAGCACCACCGTCGCGGGCAGCAGCCGCCGGGCCCGCGCGGCCTCCGCGGCCGCCAGGGAGGCCGCGACGGCCCGTTCGTCGGACGCGTCCACGTCCAGCGCGGCGAGGACCGCGACGACCGTGGCGTCCGGCACCTGGACCGTGACGCCTTCGGACGGGGAGTACGCGGTGGCGACCGAGTGCATCGCGGCGAGCCGGGCCAGGGGCGTGGGGGCCATGCGGGCTCCTAGGGGATGAGTCACATGCCGGGCGACTCCATGCCGCCGGCGGTACCGGGGGAGGTCGGTTCGCTGGTCAGGGGGGCCGCTTCGGCGAGCGGCGGTTCGCTGGTGAGCGGGGCGGCGTCGGCGAGCGGGGGCTCGCTCGTGAGGGGTATCGCGTGGTCGGCGCGGGGTCCGGGGACCTGTTTCGAGAGGGCGGACAGCAGCAGCTGCGCGGATGCGGCCACGGGGGCCTCCTGTTCGGGTCGGGGATCTCCGGGACGGGTCTCGGTGATCGTCCGGGCGAGGGGGACACCTCAGCCCTACCCAGTCGGCGGCCAGGCAGACCTACAGCCCATCCCACCAGGCAAAACGGACACAACGGCCACGCACATTGACACCTTCACCGGGTCGGTGGTGGGCTCACAACCCATCGGCTCGAAACCCAACGGTGGGACAAGGAAGGTCGAGGAGACAGACGTGCAGCTCGGGCGCAGCAAGCGGACCGCGACGGCCGTGGCGATCGCCGTGATCGGCGGGCTCTTCGGCACCGCCCCCGGCGCGGTCGCCGCCCCGGCCGCACCACACTCCCCCATCGACCCGGCCACCACCGCGCCCGACACTCCCGAGCGCGCCGACTCCGCCGGGCAACCCGCCATATGGCCGCGTCCGCAGTCGCTGCGGACCACAGGGCCGTCCGTCGTCCTCAAGGACGAGGTGACCCTGCTGCTGTCCCCCGGCGTCGATCCGTACGCCGTCGCCGCGCTGCGCGGTCTGCTCGCGGAGGCTGGGGTACGGACCGTCCACCCGGCACTGCCGGGGCGTGGCGCGGTCGTGCGCCTCGGCGGCCCCGGCGCGCAGGAGGCGCTGCGCGCCCTGCGCGTGCCCGAACGCGCCGATCTGCCGGACGGCGGCTACCGCCTGGCGACCGGCCGCTTCCAGGGCCGGCCGACGGTTGCGGTCGACGGCGTCGGCACCGACGGGCTGTTCCACGCCGTGCAGACGCTGCGCCAACTCCTCGACAGGAGAACCGGTTCGCTGCGCGGCGTGGAGGTCAGGGACTGGCCCGGCACAAAGGTCCGGGGCCTGTCCGAGGGGTTCTACGGACGCCCGTGGAGCCACCAGGAGCGGCTGACGCAGCTCGACTTCATGGGCCGCACCAAGCAGAACCGATACCTCTACGCGCCCGGTGACGACCCGTACCGCCAGACCCAGTGGCGCGATCCGTACCCGGCCGAACAGCGCGCCGCCTTCCGGGAGCTGGCCGAGCGCGCCCGGGCCAACCACGTGACCGTCGCCTGGGCCGTGTCGCCCGCCCAGTCGATGTGCCTGGCCTCCGACGACGACGTCAAGGCGCTCACCCGCAAGGTGGACGCCATGTGGGCGCTGGGCGTGCGCGCCTTCCAGCTGCAGTTCCAGGACGTCAGCTACAGCGAGTGGCACTGCGACCGGGACGCGGACACCTTCGGCCGGGGTCCCGAGGCGGCGGCCGCCGCCCACGCGCGCGTGGCCGGTGCGCTGGACCGGCACCTGGCCGAGCGGTACCCGGACGCGGAGCCGCTGACGGTGATGCCGACGGAGTACTACCAGGACGGCGCGACCGCCTACCGCACGGCGCTCGCCGCCAAGCTGGACGGCCGGGTGCGGGTGGCGTGGACGGGCGTCGGTGTGGTGCCGCGCACGATCACCGGCCGTGAACTGGCCGGTGCCCGCGACGCGTTCCGGCATCCGCTCGTCACCATGGACAACTACCCGGTCAACGACTGGGCGCAGGACCGGCTCTTCCTCGGCCCCTCGCGGGGCCGTGAGCCGGCCGTGGCGTCCGGCTCGGCCGCCTTCCTCGCCCAGGCGATGGCGCAGCCGTCCGCGTCCCGGATCCCGCTCTTCACGGCCGCTGACTTCGCCTGGAACCCGAAGGGTTACGTGGCGCAGGAGTCCTGGGACGCCGCCGTGAACGATCTCGCGGGTGGCGACCCGAAGACCCGGGAGGCGCTGCGTGCGCTCGCCGGCAACGACTCCTCGTCGATCCTCTCCCCGTCCGAGTCCGCCTACCTCAGGCCGCTGCTGGACGCCTTCTGGCGTACGCGTACGGGAGCGGGCGCACCGGCCCGGGACAAGGCCGCCCGCGAGCTGCGCGCGGCCTTCACCGTGATGCGGGAGGCCCCGCAGCGCCTGAAGGGGCTGGCGGACGGCCGTCTGGACGACGAAGTGGGTCCGTGGCTCGAGCAGTTGGCGCGGTACGGCCGGGCGGGTGAGTACGCGGTCGACATGCTCCAGGCCCAGGCCCGCGGCGACGGCACGGCGGCCTGGCAGGCCTCCTTGGCCCTGGAGCCGCTGCGCCGGGCCGTCCGGGCGAGCCGGGTCACCGTCGGCAAGGGGGTCCTGGACCCGTTCCTGGACCGGGCGGTCAAGGAGGGCGCGGCCTGGACGGGCGCCGACCGCAAGGCCGGTACGGTCTCCCGCGCCTCCGAGGCGTACACCGTGACATTGGACCGTACGCGGCCGGTGGAGACACTCACCGTGATGACCGAGCCCGGCACGGGTGACGGCGCGCGCGTGGAGGCGTACGTCCCCGGCGAGGGCTGGCGCCTGCTCGGCCCGCTGTCGACGAGCGGCTGGACCCAGACGGACGCCAAGGGGCTGCGGGCGGACGCGGTACGGATCGTGTGGGACGGCACCGGCGCGGCACCGGCCGTACGCAAGCTCGTCCCGTGGTTCGGCGACGCTCCGCGGGCCGCCCTCGCGCTGTCGCGCAACCAGGCGGACGCGGAGATCGGCGGCCCGGCCCAGCGGGTGGACGTCGTCCTGTCGGCGCAGCGCCCCGACGAGGTCCGGGGCACGCTCACCGCCAAGGCCCCGGCGGGCATCGTGGTGAGGCTGCCCAAGGAGACGACGGTTCCCCGCGGCACGCGCGCGACGGTCCCGATGGACGTCTCGGTGGCGCCGGGCACCCCGGCGGGCGAGTACCGCGTCCCGGTCTCCTTCGCCGGGGAGGAGCGGGTCCTCACGGTCCGGGCCTTCCCGCGGACGGACGCGGTGGACCTGGCCCGTACGGGCACGGCCTCGTCGTCCGGCGACGAGACCCCCGACTTCCCGGCCGCCGCGGCCCTCGACGGGGATCCGGACACCCGCTGGTCCTCGCCGGCCGAGGACGGCGCGTGGTGGCAGCTGGAGCTGCCCCGGCCGGTCCGGCTCGGCCGGGTCGTGCTGCGCTGGCAGGACGCGCACGCCTCGAAGTACCGCGTCCAGGTGTCGTCCGACGGGGTCGTCTGGCGCACGGCGGCGACGGTCCCGGACAGCCGGGGCGGTGAGGAATCGATCCGCATGGACGCCCCGGACGCCCGCTTCGTTCGGATCCAGGGGGACGGCCGGGCGACCCGGTACGGCTACTCGCTGTGGAGCGTGGAGGCGTACGAGGTCGCCGGGAGTGCGCCGGGCGCGCCCGTAGCACCGGAGGCGCCGGGCGCGTCGGGGGCGCCGGAAGCATCCGTGACGCCCGGAGCGCCCCAGGAGTGAGAGGGACCCCGGCCGGGGCTTCCCGTGCCGGGGTACAAAAAAACCCGCTCTCAGGCAGAGATGCCGTCGATCCGGGCCATCGCGTCGTCCGCGCCGTACGGCTGCAGGTAGGGCAGCCAGCGCGGGTCCCTATGCCCCGTGCCGATGATGCGCCAGGCCAGTCCCGTGGGCGGCGCGGGCTGGTGGCGCAGGCGCCAGCCGAGCTCCAGGAGGTGGCGGTCGGCCTTGACGTGGTTGCAGCGGCGGCAGGCGGCGACCACGTTCTCCCAGGCATGCTGCCCGCCGCGGCTGCGCGGAATGACGTGGTCGACGCTGGTTGCGACGCCACCGCAGTACATACAGCGTCCGCCGTCCCGGGCGAAGAGCGCTCTGCGGGTCAGAGGAACGGGCCCCCGGTAGGGGACCCGCACGAAGCGCTTCAGCCGGACCACGCTGGGTGCGGGGATGACACGGGTCTCGCTGTGCATGAAGGCGCCGGACTCCTCGAGGCAGAGTGCCTTGTTCTCGAGGACGAGGACGAGCGCGCGGCGGAGCGGTACGACGCCGAGGGGCTCGTACGACGCGTTGAGGACCAGGACATGCGGCACGGATGCCTCCTATGGCGCCGGCGGCGCGTGGCTCGCGCCGGGACGAACTGCTCTCAGTCTCTCCTCATGCCTGGTCGAAGCGCCACCACGTCCTCGTAACGGGTCGGGAGGATTTTGTGGCGTCGACCACATGACGGGGGTATTGATTGCCTCTTGGGAGCTTCCCCGGGTGAGGCTCGTCTCTCCCTCGAACAAGGCTGGGGGAGCACACCCGATGCCCCGTTAGTGTGGTTGGTCCGCCCTACGCATTGCCTGGAGGTACCCACCGTGCCCTGGTCCGCCCCGTCGCTGGCCGCCGACCCGCTGAACGGTCCCGTCACTCTCGACGAGGCCGCGCAGAAGGCGACCAACGCCGCGGGCTGGGTGGAGGAGAACTGGTCCACCTGGCTCAACACCGGTCTGCGCATCCTGCTGATCATCGTGGTGGCACTGCTGCTGCGGATGGCCATACGGCGTGCGCTGACGAAGCTGATCGAGCGGATGAACCGCTCCGCCCAGGCCGTCGAGGGCACCGCGCTGGGCGGCCTGCTCGTCAACGCCGAGCGGCGCCGCCAGCGCTCCGAGGCGATCGGTTCGGTCCTGCGTTCGGTCGCGTCGTTCCTGATCCTGGGCACGGCCGGGCTGATGATCCTCGGCGCCTTCAAGATCGACCTGGCGCCGCTGCTCGCGTCCGCCGGTGTGGCGGGTGTGGCGATCGGTTTCGGCGCCCGCAATCTCGTCACCGACTTCCTCTCCGGCGTCTTCATGATCCTGGAGGACCAGTACGGGGTCGGTGACTCGGTCGACGCGGGTGTCGCTTCCGGTGAGGTGATCGAGGTCGGCCTGCGGGTGACGAAGCTGCGCGGCGACAACGGCGAGATCTGGTACGTCCGCAACGGCGAGATCAAGCGGATCGGCAATCTCAGCCAGGGCTGGGCGACGGCCGGGGTCGACGTCACCGTCCGCCCGACCGAGGACCTGGACCACGTCCGCGCGGTGATCACCGAGGCCGGGGAAGCGCTGGCCAAGGAAGAGCCGTGGAACGAGCGGCTGTGGGGCCCGGTGGAGATCCTCGGCCTGAACGAGGTCCTGCTCGACTCCATGACCGTCCGGGTCTCCGCGAAGACCATGCCGGGCAAGGCGCTGGGCGTCGAGCGCGAGCTGCGCTGGCGCATCAAGCGCGCCTTCGACGAGGCCGGCATCCGGATCGTCGGCGGCCTTCCGGCTCCGGCTGAGGAGTCCACCCCGGACCCGACGGCGGGTATGGCGGCGCCCTCGGCCTTCGCCTCGCCGACCTCCCCGCAGGGCGTGGCGGCGACCCCGCTGCCGCCGGCGCAGCCGACGAACCTGACGAAGTAACGCGTGTGCCCCGAAGGGCGCCCCGGCCGTGGTGGCCGGGGCGCCCTTCGGCGTTGTGTCTGCTGTGTGTGTCAGCCGTTGGTGGTCGCGAGCTTGGCGGCGAACCCGAGGAACAGCGCCCCGGCGCCGCTGGTCAGCCCGGCGGACAGCCGCCTGCGGCGGCGGAACTGCGCGGAGAGGTAGGTGCCGGCCAGGATGAGTACGGTCACATAGCTCACGCTGATCACCTGGTAGATCCCGGCGAGGAGGGTGAAGGACAGCGCGGGGTGCGGATAGGCCGGGTCCACGAACTGCACGAAGAAGGAGATGAAGAAGAGGATCGCCTTCGGATTGAGCAGGGTGATCACCAGCGAGCGCCGGAAGGGCCGCTCGTCCCCGCCGCCGGCCGTGTCCGCCGCCGCGGTCTCCGCGGGAAGGTGGCGGTCGCGCCAGAGCCCCCAGGCCGCGCGGATCATCCCGACGGCGATCCAGGCGAGGTAGCCGGCCCCGGCGTACTTGATCACCGAGAAGACCAGCGCGTTGGTCCGCAGCAGCGAGGCGAGCCCGGCCGCGGTGCCGACCATCAGCAGGGCCTCCCCGATGAAGACACCGGCCGCGGCGCGGTATCCGGTCCGTACGCCGCGGCGGGCGGCGACGGACAGCGTGTACAGCGAACTGGGGCCCGGGAGAAGAATGATGAGGAGGGTCCCCAGGGCGTAGGTGGAAAGGTTGGTGACTCCCAGCATCGATCTCTCCCTTCGTGGCTGCCGGACGTGTGTGCCGGACGCGCGGGTGGCTATCCGACGTTGTTGCCGGTACGTACGTTGTGCGCGGTGACGAGCTCGTCGACGTCGGCGATCCGGCTCAGCGCGTACTCCTCGGTGATGTGGGTGAAGTTCTCGGCCCAGGCGGCGGCGAGTTCCTCGATGTCGAGGAGGTCCTCCTCGCCGAAGCGGTCGTACAGCTCGGCGCGCTTCTCGGGCGTGATCGTGATGTCCAGACCGGCCAGGTAGGCGTCGATGTCGGCGCTGTTCTTGAAGAAGGAGGGCCGCTCGTAGTCGACGAGGAGGTCCCAGGCGGGGCTGTTGGGCAGCGGTATGAACCGCGAGAACTCCACGGACGACAGCTCCACCTCGCCGAGCATCTGCCGGATGCCGTCGATGGTCCGGTCCAGGGTGCGGGCCCGCTCGCCGGGCGCGCCGGCGATGTACGAGGCGTGCACGGAGATCCCGGCCTTGTTGAGCATCCGGATCGCCTCCAGGTTGGTGGCGTCGGTGGTCTTGTTCTTCCGCTGGGCCTCCAGCATCTCCGGGTCGGCGGCGTCGAGCCCGATGTTGACGCGGGTCACCCCGAGGCGGCGGCACTTGTCGACGTTGTTGCGTTTGGTGAGGCCGAGCGCCCGGGCGTAGACCATGACTTCGAGCTCGCCGTTGTCGATGCGCCGGCGCAGATGCGGAGGGGTGACGTCGATGAGGGCGTCGACGTAGCGGGGGCTGGCGGTGAAGCTGTCGTACACCTCGAAGAAGAGGTTGATGCCGAATTCCCGGTTGTAGACGTCGATGGCCTTCCAGAAGCCGCGCGGGTCACCGGTGTTGACCCTGAGGTCGGCGATGCTGCAGTACGTGCAGCGCTTGTAGCCGTTCTCGCAGCCGCGAGCGTTGTTGACGGTGATGGGGATGACCTTGTGGCTGTGGAGGTGCCCGAACTGCTCGCGGTAGTTCTCCGCGTAGATGTCGAGCTCGTCGCGTATGAAGCCGAGGTCGGGGATGGTGTTGCGGTCGGTGAGGGCGTACTGCGGCGCGGGGTTGGCCACGACGGCGCCGTCGCGGCGGTGGACGAGCGAGGAGACACCGTCGACGGAACCGCCGCGTAACAGGGCGCCTATGAGCTCGACGAACGGCGTCTCGCCGACGTCGTTGGCGACGATGTAGTCGATCTCGGGCCGGTTTCCCAGGATCAGCTCGGGAAAGAACCCGGCGTGATCGTCCCCCAGCACGACCCGGGCCCCGCCCTGCTTGGCGGTGGCGGCGATCTTGACGGCCTCGCCGTAGGTCGGCGTCAGCGCGCTGATCCCGACGACGTCCGGCGCGAAGTCCCTTACGGCCTGCTGGACCTGCGCGGTATTGCTGATGCCCCCGTCGACCACGCGTAGCTCCACCTGCCCGCCGTAGGTGTCGCGCACGGCGGTGGCCAGCTGGACGACGCCGATGTGGGGGTAGCAGGCGTAGTTGGAGGCGTTTCCGTTGGCGGTGGGGTTGGGGGCGTTGGCGAGCAGCACCTTTAGTGACATCGATGTCCTTTCGTGGGGCAGAGATCGACGCGCCTTGATCGTGACCCCGGAAGTCGATCTCTGTCAGCCCCCACCCGCCCCTTCCGGCCGCCCCGCTGGGGGACGTACCCGCAGGCCACAGTGACCCCGCGTGACATTCGCCTGTACGTTACAGCCATCCGACAGAAACAAAACGGAAGGCACGAATCCAAGAATCCTCGGCCCCGCGCCTGGGACGGATCGGGGCATTTCCTCTGGGGGCGTGCGTACGGTGAGTGACGCCGGGGGGTGAGATCCGACCCAAGTCCCCCGCCCTACTCTCGGCCGAAAACCGCCGAGATGGGGTCCCGCCGGTAACGCTGCTGGATTGAACGCTAAGGAATGATCATGGGTCGGGGGGTCTCGGTTCGATCACTACCGGGACGACTGTGACGCCTGTTGCCTAGCGTCACGAGTCGTGACTGTTGAGTATCTTTCAGAAGATCAGACAGCCCGGTATGGACGTTTCGCCGGGGAGCCGTCAGCGCAGGAGCTGGAGGAGTTCTTCCGGCTGGACACGGTGGCGCTGGAGCAGGCGTCGGCCAAGCGTCGGCCTCACAATCGGCTGGGCTGGGCGGTTCAGTGGGGCACCGTACGGATGCTGGGCACTTTCTTGTCGGCGTCGGCCGAAGTGCCGCCTGGGGTGGCCGAGTTCGTCGCGGAACAGTTGGGGATCGATGATCCGTCGTGTCTGAAGCTGTACCCGGAGCGGCTGCCGACCCAGCACGAGCACGCCCGCGAGATCCGGAGGCTGCTGAAGATCCGCGACTTCGAGGACGGCGACCTGGCCCTGCGGGAGTACATCGCCGGGCGGGTGTGGGTGTCGAACGAGGGACCGCGGGCGCTGTTCGACCGGGCGGTGACGTGGCTGCTGCGTAACCGGGTGCTGATGCCGGGGCTCACTCAGCTGGCGCGACTGGTCGGTGAGGTCCGTACCGGCGAGCAGTCGCTGATCTACTCGGTGGTGGACGCCCCGGTGGAGCCGGAGTTCCGCCGGGGGCTGCTGGAGCTCCTCGACGTCCCCGAGGGTGCCGCACGGTCTGTGCTGGAGGGGTGGCGCAAGGGTCCGCGGGATGTGTCGGGGCGGGGGCAGAAGGCCGCGTTGGAGCGGACGCGGGACATCCACGGGGTGAAGTCCGGTGAGCTGGACTTGTGGCGGGTGCCGCCGGTGAAGCTGGCGGAGCTGGCCCGGTACGGGATGAGCGCGCATGCGCCGACGCTGCGCAGGCTGGCGGAGCCGCGGCGTACGGCGACGGTGCTGGCCACGATGCGGCACTTGGAGGGGGCCTCGGTCGATGACGCGCTGACGCTGTTCGATGTGTTGATGGCTACGAAGCTGCTGGCCCGTGCGGAGCGTGAGGAGGACAAGGCGAAGCTGAAGGGGCTGCCGCGGCTGCGGAAGGCGGCGGCGAAGGTGGCCAGTGCGCTCTCCGTGCTCCTCGACGTGCCCATCGAGAGCGACGGCGGTGAGGGTGGCGGGGAGCCGGTGCCGCTGAGTGTGGCTCAGGCGTGGGAGCGGATCGAGCAGCTTGTCACCCGGGAAGAGTTGGCCAAGGCGATCGTGGAGCTCGGCGAGCTGCTGCCCGAGGGTGCGGATGAGGACGCGGATACCGCCTGGCGCAAGCAGTTGCTGGAGCGGTACGCGACGGTGCGGCCGTTCACCTCGCTGCTGGCGGAGGTGATTCCGTGGGGTGCGACGCAGGCCGGTACGCCGCTGGTGGAGGCGCTGCGGGAGCTGCCGAAGGTTCAGGCTCGGCGCAAGCCCGGTCCCGAGCACATCGACGCGTCGCTGCTGGACGGCACGTGGCGGCGCCTGGTGCTGGGTAATCCGCTGCTGGCGGTGAACGGGTACATCGACAAGCATGCGTGGACGTTCTGTGTGCTGGAGGGGCTGCACACGGCGCTTAAGCGCCGGGATGTGTTCGCCAGGGGTGCGGACAACTGGGGTGATCCGCGGGCGAGGCTGTTGTCCGGGCCGGACTGGCAGGTCAACAGGCCGAGGGTGCTGACCGCGCTGGAACTCTCGGGCAGTGCGGACGAGCACCTGGGCGAGCTGGAGGTGCTGCTGGATGAGATGTACGCGCATGTCGCGGAGGCCTGCCCCAGAACGCGGCGGTGGACATCCTGGAGGGGAAGATCCGCCTGGACCGGCTGGAGGCGGAGCCCGAGCCCGCGGGGTTCAAGCCGGTGCACGACGCGGTGCAGGCGATGCTGCCGAGGATCGACTATCCGGAGTTGCTGCTGGAAGTCCATGCCCGTACCGGCATGTTCGACCCCTTTGAGCACATCGGCGGGAAGGTCGCCCGGCCGCAGGATCTTGACCTCACGCTCACCGCGCTTTTGGTCAGCAAGTCCACGAACATCGGGTTGGAGCCGGTCATCAAGCCGGGGGAGAAGGCGCTGACCCGCTCGCGGTTGTCGGCGGCGGACTGGGGTTACTGGAACCTGCCCGGTGTGAGCGCCGCTTCCGGTCTGTTGGTCGGCCGGCAGGGTGATATCGACCTCGCCTCGGACTGGGGTGGCGGGCACGTTGCCTCCGCCGATGGGATGCGCTTCACTGTCCCCCTCAGGTCTATACATACCAGGCCGAACCGGAAGTATTTTTCGACGGGTCGCGGGGCGACCTGGCTCAACGTCGTCTCGGACCGGGTGATGGGTCTGGGCGGCATCGTGATGCCCGGCACGCTGCGTGATTCGCTCGGCATCCTGGACGCGATGTTCAATCTCGACGGCCCGGTCCGCCCGGAGATCGTGATCACCGATACCGGTTCGTACAGCGACCTTGTCTTCGGGCTCTTCGCGATCTGCGGCTACCAGTTCTCCCCCAGGATCGCCGACATCTCCGACGCGCGGTTGTGGCGCCTGGACATGTCCAAGGACTACGGGCCGCTCCAGCCGGTCTCACGCCAGCGCGTGCAGGTCGAGCGGATCCGGCAGAACTGGGAGGACATGCTCCGCGTCGCCGGGTCGTTGCAGACCGGCAAGGTGCGGGCGTACGACCTGCTGCGGATGATGACCAGCGGCGACCGCATGACGGGCCTGGGCGACTCGTTCGCGCACTACGGCCGGATCTTCAAGACCCTCCACCTGCTCCAGTTCATCGACTCCGAGGCATACCGGCGCATGATCGGTGTCCAGCTCAACATCGGCGAAGGCCGCCACGCGCTGGCCCGGAGCATCTTCTTCGGACGGCTCGGCGAACTCAGGCACGCCTACCGGGAGGGGATGGAGGATCAGTTGGGGGCGCTGGGCATGGCGCTGAACGCGGTGGTCTGGTGGAATACCCTCTACATGGACGCCGCCGTCAAGGAGCTTCAGGCTGGCGGGCTGACCATCTCACCGGAGATCCGTTCCCGGCTCTCTCCGCTGGTCCACGAACACATTAATTTCCATGGCCGGTACCCGATCGTCCGCTCCCACGGCGACGGTTCGCTGCGCCCGCTGCGCGACCCGGCCGCCTCCGAGGAATAACCCCGGTCAGCCGACGGGGATGACGTAAGCGCGGGCGAAGTGGTGCCGATGTGGCCTCGTGGAGGTGTCCGGCGATGACGTCGTCGGTGCCGGACGCCTTCGCGGCAGGGAGCAACGGCTTGGCCGTCGCCGTCGCCCTGGCCCAGGGTGATGGCTGGCTGGACTGCCTGAGGCGCGCTCGGTGTCGTGTCCGTGTCCGGTTCACTGCGGGTGGCGTGGGTGGGGGCGGACGGTCGTCACGGGGGAGGTCTGGGCGTTGGCTGGGTGGAGCATCTGTCCGGCGGCCAGTTCGCGGTAGATGGGGCTGCTGATGAGTAGTTCCTCGTGACGTCCGCGGGCGGCGGTGCGGCCGCTGTCCAGTACGACGATCTGGTCGGCGTGCTGGACCGTGGAGAGCCGGTGTGCGATGACCAGCAGGGCGCATTCCCGGGCGACGTCCTTCATCACTGTGGTGAGCGCGGTCTCATTGATGGTGTCGAGGTGGGAGGTGGGCTCGTCGAGCAGGAGGATCGAGGGGCGGGCGAGCAGGGCGCGGGCCAGGGCCACGCGCTGGCGCTCTCCCGCCGACAGGGTGCCGCCGCGTTCGCCGAGCATTCCCGACAAGCCGCCTGGCAGCCGCCGCACGACGCCTTCCAGCTGGGCGAGCTCGACGACGTGTTGCACTTCTGCCTGGGTGGCGTCGGGCGTGGCGTAGGTGATGTTGTCCCACAGGGTGCCGTGGACGACGTGGGTGTTCTGGTCGACGACGGCGATGCGTCCGCGGCATGCGGTGCGGCTCAGTGCGGCGGCGGGCAGGCCGTCGAACAGCAGGGTCCCGGAGTCCGGTTCGTAGAATCTGGCGACGAGTGCGAAGATCGTGCTCTTTCCGGCACCCGACAGGCCGACCAGGGCCGTCTGCTGCCGGTGGGGGACGGTGAACGAGACGCCGCGCAGCACCGGCCGGTCCGGGTCGTAGCCGAAGCTGAGATTGCGCAGGGCGAGAGCGGGCTCCTGGTATGAGAGGGTCTGCCCGGCCGCCTCGCGCGTGCATGCCCGGACGGCCGGCGTCTGCTGGGAGGGCTCCGCCGGCAGGGAAAGCGTCTGCTCGATGCGCTGGTAAGCCCCCATACCACGCTGGATCAGGCCAACCGCCCGGAAGACCGAGGACAGCGGAAGGACCAGGTAGGAGGCGTACAGCAGGAAGGCGACCAGTTCGCCGAGGGAGTTGGCGTGGCCGTTGACCCGCAGGCCGCCGATGACCAGGACGATCAGGAAGGAGCCCTGTACCGCGAGTTCGACCGCGGGGCTCATCACGGAGGCGAGTTTCGCGGTCCGTACGCCGGCGCTGTACGCCGCCTCGACGCATTTTCCGATGCGGGCCGCTTCACGGTCCTCGGCTCGGTGAACCCGGACCATCGGCAGGGCGCCGAGGGCGCGTTCGAGGTCGGCGGCGATCGCGCCGACGGAGGTCTGCATGCGTTCGGAGGCAGCCCGGATGCCCTTGAGAAGCGAGGCGACGATCACGGCGGCGGTAGCTACGGTGAGGGCGACCAGGAGGAGCAGCAGCGGGTCGATCCACACCATGAGGACGATCGCCCCCGCGGCGACGAGGGCACCCGTCACCAGATCGACCAGTGCCTGGGAGACGACTTCTCTGAGCAGGGTGGTGTCGGCGGTGACCCGGGAGATCAGGTCGCCGCTGCGGTGCCGGTCGTACTCCCGCATCTCCAGCCGGAGCAGCCGCCCAACCAGGCTGTGGCGCAGCCCTCGTACGATGCTTTCGCCCATGCGCTCCAGAACGAAGCGGCCTACTGCGCCGGTCGCCGCTTCGGTGACGAACAGGCCAGCGAGGAGCAGCAACAGTGGCCACAACATCTGTCCGCGCCCGCTCGCGTCCACGACGTGCTTGGCAGCGAGCGGCTGGGCAAGCCCGAGCGCCGAGCCGACGAGGGTGAGTACGGTGGCGACGAGGACCGAAGCCCGGTGGCCGGTGGTGAGCCGGTACATGGTGGCGACCGCGGCCCGGGTGGAGCGCTCAACCTCGGCCGCCGGCTGCGCCTGATCCACGACGGTGTCGGTCATCGGCCCGATCGGCTCGCGACGGCGACCGTGATGAGCCGGGTGAAGTAGTCGTCGGGTACGCCCTCGTCCACGGGGCGGCCGTCCGCCTCGATCCAGGCGTGCGCCGTGAACGGCGGCACCACGCGCACCCCGGTGCACCAGGTCGGCCAGTTCCCTCCCAGGCGGCACAGCAGCGCGGCTCCCAGAGACCGGGGCAGGCAGCCTTTCGGGCCTGCGCAGCGCAGGCTCACCGCGCACATCGCGTCCCGTGAGTTCTTTGCCTGTGCGGCGGTGGCCGGCGTGGCTCCGCGACATGCGAGGTGGAGCACGGCGCGGATCCGGCGGGGCGGCAGAAGCGAGAGCGCGAGGGCGGGGATGAGGACGAGACGGGCGGCCAGGCGCCGGGCGAAGGGCACGCCGGTGGGCCGCTCCAGGGCGCTGGGCGTCGTCATTCGGCCAGCCCCGAGGTCCGCAGTTGCTGTACGAGGGCGTCGACGTCCTGCTTCGCCTGGACGAGGTCGATGTCGAACTCGTCGACGAGCGCGGCGACCGCGGCGGCTTCGTCACCGCCCGCCATCAGCGTGTTGACCACCAGGGTGCCGGTCGGATTCAGCTCCCAGTAGTCCCCGGCTCGTTCGTCCAGGAGGACCGTGCCGTAGTCCGTCTCGGCAGTGGAGACATTGGCGCCGAACTTCAATGCCATGCGTGTGCCTTTCCGCTGGGGAACGGTGGTCATGAGGAGGCGGGAGCCTTGGGCCCGGTGGTTCGGTGGAGGCCGCGCAGCCACACCTCAGCGGCGATGGTCGAGTAGAGGATCGCGTCGCGCAGTTCGGGTGTGGCCGGCCGTTGGGCGAGCCGGCGCAGGGCTGCGCCGTCGACCAGTCCGAGCTGCTCCAGCCGGGAGTCCTCCCAAAGCGCCAGCAGATCGGCGCGGTGTTCGCGCAGTCCGTTAGATGCGTCCATGGAAGCGGCGGCCTTGTTGGTGCGCCGCAGGCACGCATCGGGCACGATCCCGCTCATGGCAGTGGTCAGGAGGGGTTTGTACTGCCAGGGCGTGACGCGCTCGCTCGGGCGCACGGCGAGGCATGCCTCGATGACGCGGTCATCGAGAAACGGCGAGGCCATCGGCACGCCGGCCCGGGCCGCCATCCCGTCCCACTGGCGGATGATGCGGGTGCAGGAAAGGATCTGTTCGAGGTCGGTGTGCAGGCCGCGGTCCGGGTGCAGCGGTACGGCGGTCAAGGCGGCCTCGCGCAGCGCCCGTTGGGCCATCCGTTCGGCGTCGGGGGTGACCCAGTCGAAGAGGCGAGGGGGCATGCCCCAGCCGAGGCTGGTGCTGACGGTGGCGGTTAGTGGGTCTCGCAGGCGGCCGCTGGAGTCGGCCAGCCACTTCCCGTACGGCCGCGAGTCGGCCAGCGCGCGTGCCGTGCCGCCCAGCGGCCACTGCCACAGGGCCCTGAAGCCGCGCAGCCGGCGCAGCGCGAACAGCGGGCGGGTGCGCAGCAGTCGGTGGTAGTACGCCTCGGAGCACCAGGCCACGTGGTCGCCGCCGATGCCGGTCAGGTGCAACCGGCTGCCCCGCTCCGCCAGGCCGGGCAGGTGGTGCAGGACCCTTGAGCGGTCCATGACGCCGATGGTCGGTTCGTCCAGCAGGTCATCGATGCCGAGCAGGCCCGTGTAGACCAGCGGCGAGGTATCGGCGTCCCAGACCACATGGTCAATGTCCGGCATCGACCGGGCGGCCTGTTCTGCCCAGTACAGATCGGTGTCGGCGGGGTCGCGACCAGGCCAGGTGCTGGCCACTACCCGGGCCGGTGAGCGGTTGGCCAGGAAACAGATGGAGGTGGAATCCAGGCCGCCTGACAGGTCGCAGCTGACTACGCCACCCTGCCGGGTACGGGCGTCGACCGCCGCTGCCAGGGCTTCGCGGACGAGGGGGGCGCCGTCGGCGAGCGTGCGTACCGGTTCCGGCGGTGTCCACCAGCGCGAGTGGCGTACGGTCCGGCCGTCCGGCGAGACGATCAGCGCGTCATGGGGGGACACGGCGGTGATGCCGCGCCACATGGGTGCCTCGGCGAGTGGATGGGGAATGGGCCACAGCAGCCGGACGGCCAGTTGCTTCTCGTCCGGGTCGGCGCCGAGCGCCGCGGCGAGTACGTCGGCGCGGGTGGCAGCCACCTGTGTTCCGTCAACGGGGGCATGGAAGACCAGCCGGAGCCCGGAGGCGGTGCCCTGCACCCTGAGCCGCCCGTCGAGCGCGGCGACGAGATGGAAGCTACCGGGAAGGGAGCGGGCCAGTGCGTCGAGTTCGGCGAGATCACGTAGCCGCCCGGCGTGGCGCTCGAGCTCTGCGGCATCGATCGGACAGCAGCCGATGAGGGCGAGGGCCGCGTGGCCGGCGCGTACGGTGACGATCTCCTCATCGTGCCACTGCCCTACCAGCCAGGGCCGGCCCGAAGCGTGCTGCAGGATTTGCGTTCCGGGGTGGGTGAAGGAGCGGGCCACGGCGGCCGCGTCCTCCCGGTCGGTGAAGACCGTGAAGTGCGCGTCGCCGGGGCCCGTCCCCGCACTCTCGTGCAGTTCAGTCATGGCGTCGGGTCAGGAACCGTCGCCCGTCAGTTCTTGCTCAGGATGAGACGGTCGTTGCCGGAGCTCTGCAAGAGCCCGGTCTTCTTCCGGAACGTCCCGAGCCGGACCAGCGTCGGCGCCTCGTAAGCCTTCTTCATGACTTCTCCTCACATGCGGTGTCACGACCGCCCCCTGGCCGGCCGGGAACCGGAGGCCGGTTCACTGCCGTCCCGTCCAGGCTCATCGGGAGCCGGAACAAGGAAGCGGGTGTACCCAAATAGCTACGTGCATAGGTGATGCCACAGCAAGGTCACTAGAGAAAATGGGATCATGTCTACAGTTCTAAAGTGGCCAGAGAGCTGCACTGCGACTCACGAGGTTCGTCAAAAATGAAACATCAGGCGAGCGGGATGCGCGCAAGGACGGAAAAACGTTTCGACCTGCGCATCGAGAAGCACACGGTGGGTGTGGCGAAGAGGGCGCGCCGACTGGAGCCGGACGGAGCCGCCGGGGCGCACTCCGATCTTGCCGCCGCGCTCCCTTCCCCGCTTCTTCTGCCTGAATGGCTGGATACTGCCGCCGATCTCCATTGCCTCGCAGACGGTCCGAGGCCAGGGGCAGGCCTCTCTATTCCAACATCGATCGAGCGGACCGCGTATCCGCGGTTCAAGCGGTAGAACCGCATGAGCCACATCCGTTCTTCTGAGGTGGTTTCCACGGACGCGAGTTAACCGGTCCGAACCGGAGGGGCCGTGTTTCATAGGTGTTCGCTCGTGAAACACGGCGCCGCCCGCCGATCATGCTGCGGGTTTCATGTTTCATGTGTTGTTGCAAATAGCTGGACGGCTGAAACACCCTCATGGAACAGTCAGGGCTCGTGAGCGACGACTTCAAGCGCGTGGAATCGCACGCCTGCCCGATGTCCACCTGCGCCGCCCCGGCGGGCTCGCCGTGCCGCACCGGCAAGGGCAAGGTGACCATCCAGTACCACACCGCCCGCTTCCGGCTGGTACCAAAACTCGTCAAGGCGCTGAACGTACCGACCCCCGCCGTGCGCAAGCCCGGCTCGGTCTGGACCGAGCTGCCCCGGCCCAAGGGTGCCGGCACCGAGCCGGTCGGACACGTCCGCCTCGGCTACGCCCGTGCGTCCACGGCCCGCCAGTCCCTGGACTCCCAGCTCGACTCGCTGACCGAGGCGGGCGCCACCCGGATCTTCTCCGAGAAGATCTCCACCCGCGCCACCCAACGGCCCGAGCTGGACAAGGCCGTCAAGCTCGCCGGCGAACTGCGCGCCTCCGGCGTCCGCGTCACCCTCGTCGTCCACGAGCACAAACGACTCGGCCGCGGCATCGAACTGGCGACGCTGGCCGAAGAGCTCAAGGCCAGTGACGTCGGCCTTCACTTCCTCACCGGTGAGCTCCAGGGCTCGCACGACCCCTCCGGCGTCGTATTCACCGTGCTGGCGGCTCTCTCCGGCATGGAACGCGAGTACATCCGCGACCGCACCCTCGAAGGCCACGAGTCCGCCCGCAAGCGCGGCAAGACCATCGGCGGGGCCAGCGTCACCGACACCGACATGCTCTCCATGGCCCTCCACCTGCGGGAGGAAGAGATGAGCCTCCGCGACATCGCCTCCCGCCTCGTCATCACCAACGGCACCAAGAAGGGCCACCACCCCTCACCCGCCACCGTCATGCGCATGCTGCGCGAACACGACGAACAGACCACCGCGCCTTAGGCGTCGTAGGCAACTGGCTACCCTCCACCTCCGGCGAGGGGGCAAGATCATTCCTTAGCGTTCAATCCAGCAGCGTTACCGGCGGGACCCCGAGATAACGCTTTGATTGCCGCGCCGGCGCCGCGCCTCCGCGCCTATTGACGCCACGTCACCCGCGCCCTACCTTTCCTCCCACCCAATAGGAAACTTTCCTAACAGTGCACGCAGTGGCAGTAAGGGCAGGTGCATCCGTCATGACCCCCGGCACCCCCCGCGTGTTGCGGGCCATGAACGACCGGGCCGCGCTTGATCTGTTGCTGGAGCATGGGCCGCTGTCGCGGACCCGGATCGGGAAGCTCACCGGGTTGTCCAAGCCGACCGCCTCGCAGTTGCTCGCGCGGCTGGAGGCGGCCGGGCTCGTCGTGGCGACCGGGACCAGTGAGGGGCGGCCCGGGCCGAACGCGCAGTTGTACGCGGTCAACGCGCGGGCCGCGTACGCCGCCGGGCTCGATGTGAATCCGCGGCGGATCCTGGCCGCCGTCGCCGATGTGACCGGCGAGACCGTCGGCGAGTTCGAGCTCAGGACGCCCGGGCGGCGGGCCGACGGGGTCGTGCGGCAGGTCGTCGAGGCGCTCGACGGGGCCGTGAAGGCCGCCGGGATCACCCGGGGCGAGGTGCACCGGCTGGTCATCGGGACGCCGGGGGCCTTCGATCCGTCCACCGGACGGCTGCGGTACGCCAGCCATCTGCCCGGCTGGCACGCGCCCACCCTCCTGGAGGAGATCGCCGCCGTCCTGCCCATGCCGGTCGAGTACGAGAACGACGTCAATCTCGTGGCCATCGCCGAGCAGCGGCTCGGCGCCGCCCGCGGGCACGAGGACTTCGTCCTGCTGTGGAACGAGGAGGGCCTGGGCGCCGCCCTCGTGCTCGGGGGGCGGCTGCACCGGGGGTTCACCGGCGGCGCCGGCGAGGTCGGTTTCCTGCCGGTGCCGGGGACCCCGCTCGTACGGCAGGTGAGCAAGGCGGGCAGCGGCGGCTTCCAGGAGCTGGCCGGTGCCCAGGCCGTCGGCCGGATCGCCCGGGAGCTGGGCATCGACGACGTGCCGCAGGGCCCGCACGCCGAGACCGCCGCGGAGCTCCTCGCCCGGGCCGCCCGGGCGGAGTCGGGACCGTACGCCCAGCTGCTCCACCTCTTCGGGACAGGGCTCGCGACCGGTCTCGCCTCCATGGTCGCCGTCCTCGACCCCGAACTCGTCGTGCTCTCCGGCGGGGCGATCGTGGCGGGCGGGGAGCCCCTGCGCGCCCGCGTCCAGGCCGAGCTGTCCGAGCTCGCCGCGTCCCGGCCGCGGCTCGTCCTCGGCGGCGTACAGCACCAACCCGTCCTGCGCGGCGCCCTGGAGAGCGCCCTCGCCGCCACCCGGGACGAAGTCTTCGACACCTCACGCTAGGCACCACGGATCACACGGCACCACGGCACCACGGCACACAAGCACCGCACGGCATCACACGGCACCGCCCCTACCCCGCCCCCGTCACAGGGAGAACCGTCATGCCCGTACGCACCCGCAGAGCCGCCGCCGCTCTCGCCTCGGCCGCCGCCATGGCCCTGTTCACCGCCGCCTGTACGGGTTCGGGCGCCGGCGGCGCCGGCGACGATCCGAAGGCGAACACGACCCTGACCTTCTGGCACGGCTGGTCCGCCCCCGGCGAGGTCAAGGCGATCGAGGCGAACGTCCGCTCCTTCGAGAAGAAGTTCCCCCACATCAGGGTGAACATCGTCAAGAACATCACCGACGACAAGCTCAACCAGGCGCTACGCGCGGGCGGTTCGAACGCCCCCGATGTCGTCTCCTCCTTCACCACCGACAACGTGGGCCGCTTCTGCACCACCGGCGCGCTCGCGGATCTCAGACCCTTCCTGGCGAAGTCGCAGATCGACCCGGCCACGACCTTCCTGCCACAGATGGCGAAGTACACCGAGCACGCCGGCAAGCGCTGCGCGGTGCCGCTGCTCGGTGACGCGTACGGCCTCTACTACAACAAGAAGGCCTTCGCCGAGGCCGGGATCACCGCCCCGCCGAAGACCCTCTCCGAGTTCGACGCCGTCGCCAGGAAGCTCACCAAACCCAAGGGCGACAGCTACGAACAGCTCGGCTTCATGCCCAACTTCCAGGGCTACGAGACCACCTTCGAGCACTACGCCACGCAGTTCGGCGTCCAGTACTTCGACGCCGACGGCAAGTCCAACCTGGCCCGGGACCCCGGCGCGAAGGCGCTGTTCACCTGGCAGAAGAAGCTCGCGGACCAGCTCGGCGGCTTCAAGAAGCTGGAGAAGTTCCGCACCGGCCTCGGCGACGAGTGGGGCCCCAAGCACCCCTTCCACACCGCCCAGGTCGCCATGCAGCTCGACGGCGAGTGGCGCGGCAAAATGGCCAAGGACGCCGAGCTGCCGTTCGAGATCGGCGCGGCGCCGCTGCCCGTACCGGACGACCAGGTCGCCGAGTACGGCAAGGGCTACCTCTACGGCACGATCCTCGGCATCGCCAACACCAGCAAGAAGCAGAACGCCGCCTGGGAGCTGGTGAAGTACCTCTCCACCGACACCGACGCGGTCGTCTCCTTCGCCAACGCCATCCACAACGTGCCCTCGACGGTCGCGGCCCTCAACTCACCGAAGCTGAACGACGATCCGCTGTACCGCACGT
This sequence comes from Streptomyces sp. NPDC039465, assembly GCF_055639315.1. Taxonomy (NCBI): domain Bacteria; kingdom Bacillati; phylum Actinomycetota; class Actinomycetes; order Kitasatosporales; family Streptomycetaceae; genus Streptomyces; species Streptomyces sp. NPDC039465. Next base: position 965,515 of record NZ_JBVKAP010000001.1, read on the forward strand.
TCGTGAAGATCGCCCAGCACCCCAGGAGCGCCCACGCGCCCTCCTCCGTCAACGGCGGCGCGTTCCTGCTCACCGCGCAGGACCTCGGCGTGCGCTACGAGGCGGGCCGTGAGCCGGACCTGGACGCCGGGCTGCGGAAGACCGACGCGCAGGTCGACAAGGACAACGAGCAGGCGCGCTGATGACCGCCCTCCACCCCCGGCCCGCGTCCTCCCCAGGCCCCGGTCCGCGGACCAGGCGCCGCCGGTCGGCGCTGCGGACCCTGGGCTTCCTCTCGCCCTGGCTGATCGGGTTCTGCGTCTTCTTCGCGTACCCGCTCGTCTCGACCGTCTACTTCTCCTTCATGAAGTACGACGGCTTCGCCCCGCCCACCTGGGTCGGGCTGAAGAACTGGACGTACGTCTTCGCCGACTACCCCTTCTTCTGGCCCGCGCTGCGCAACACGCTGTGGCTGGTGGTGGTGATGGTGACCCTGAGGGTCGTCTTCGGGCTCGGGGTCGGGCTGCTGATCACCAAGATCAAGACGGCCGCCGGTCTCTTCCGGACCCTCTTCTACCTGCCGTATCTCGCCCCGCCGGTCGCCGCCACCGTCTCCTTCGTCTTCCTGCTCAATCCCGGCACGGGACCGGTCAACACGCTACTGGCCCGGGCCGGACTGCCCGAGCCGGGCTGGTTCAACGACCCCGCCTGGTCCAAGCCGTCGCTGACCCTGCTCGCGCTGTGGTGCATCGGCGATCTGATGGTCATCTTCATGGCCGCGCTGCTGGACGTGCCGAAGGAGCAGTACGAGGCGGCCGAGCTGGACGGCGCCGGGCCCTGGCAGCGGTTCCGCCATGTCACCCTGCCGAACATCTCGCCGATCGTGCTGTTCGCGGCGGTCACCGGCGTGATCGCGACCATGCAGTACTACACCGAGCCGCTGGTGGCGGCGAAGGTGGCGAGCGGGGTGATCGGCGGCTCGGGCCAGCAGTTCGAGCCGGGCTATCCGGACCGGACCACCCTGACCGTGCCGCAGACCGTCTACAACCTGGGATTCCAGCGCTTCGACACCGGCGCGGCCTCGGTCGTGGCGCTGGTGCTGTTCGCACTCGCGATGGTGTTCACGGCCCTTCTGATGCGCCGGCGCTCCGGCTTCATGTCGGCGGAGGACTGATCCATGACATCCATGACCGGCCTGCCCCTGTCCGCTCCGAAGGAACGCGCCGAGGCCGCCGGCGCCCGGCGCTCCGCGCGGCGCCGCGCCGCACTGGAGTGGATCGCCGTCCACTCCCTGGCCGTCGCCGCCGCGCTCTTCTTCATCCTGCCGTTCGTATTCGTGTTCCTGACCGCCGTGATGAGCGACGACCAAGCCCTGACCCGCGATCTGTGGCCGCACACCTGGGAATGGGGCAACTTCGCGACCGTCTGGAACACCCCGGGCTTCCTCACCTGGTGGCGCAACACCCTGCTGTACGCGGGCCTCGGCACCGTCCTCGCGGTCGCCTCCAGCCTGCCCGTCGCCTACGCCCTGGCCAAGTTCCGCTTCCGCGGCCGGAATCTGGCGATGATGCTGGTCATCGCGATGATGATGCTGCCCCCGCAGGTCGTCGTCGTACCCATGTACCTCTTCTGGGCCAAGCAGCTCGATCTCGCGGGCACCCTCTGGCCGCTGATCATTCCGTTCGCCTTCGGGAACGCCTTCACCATCTTCCTGCTACGGCAATTCCTGCTGACGATCCCCAAGGAGTACACCGAGGCTGCCCGGATCGACGGCTGCGGGGAGCTGCGCACGCTGCTGCGGATCGTGCTGCCGATGGCCAAGCCGGCCATCGCTGCCGTCGCCCTCTTCCACTTCTTCTCCTGCTGGAACGACTACTTCGGGCCGCAGATCTACGCCTCCGAGAACCCGGCCGCCTGGACGCTCAGCTACGGGCTCGAGTCGTTCAAGGGCGCCCACCAGACCGACTGGAACCTCACCATGGCCGCGACCGTGCTGGTCATGGCGCCGGTGATCATCGTCTTCTTCTTCGCGCAGAAAGCCTTCATCGAGGGCATCACCCTGACCGGCGTGAAGGGCTAGCGAAGAGCTAGGGAGTGAGGGAGTTATGAAACTGACTGTCGTGGGGGGCGGCTCCACCTACACCCCCGAACTGATCGACGGGTTCGCGCGGCTGCGCGAAACCCTGCCCGTCACCGAACTGGTCCTCGTCGACCCGGCCGCCGACCGCCTGGAGCTCGTCGGCGGGCTCGCCCGGCGGATCTTCGCCAAGCAGGGCCACGACGGGCGCATCGTCACCACGAGCGACCTCGACGCGGGCGTGGCCGGCGCGGACGCGGTCCTCCTCCAGCTGCGGGTGGGCGGACAGGCCGCCCGCGAACAGGACGAGACCTGGCCGCTGGAGTGCGGCTGCGTCGGCCAGGAGACCACCGGCGCGGGCGGTCTCGCCAAGGCGCTGCGGACGGTGCCGGTGGTGCTCGACATCGCCGAGCGGGTGCGGCGGGCCAACCCCGCCGCCTGGATCATCGACTTCACCAACCCGGTGGGGATCGTGACCCGGGCGCTGCTCCAGGCCGGGCACAAGGCCGTCGGGCTGTGCAATGTGGCCATCGGCTTCCAGCGGAAGTTCGCGGCCCTCCTCGGCGTCACCCCCGGCGAGGTGCACCTCGACCATGTGGGGCTCAACCACCTGACCTGGGAGCTGGGCGTACGGCTCGGCGGGCCGGACGGTACGAACGTCCTGCCGAAGCTGCTCACCGAACACGGGGACACGATCGCCGACGATCTGCGGATGCCGCGTGCGCTCGTCGACCGGCTCGGCGTCGTCCCTTCGTACTACCTGCGCTACTTCTACTTCCATGACGAGGTCGTACGGGAGCTGAGGAGCAAGCCGTCGCGGGCGGCCGAGGTGGCGGCGATGGAGAAGCGGCTCCTGGAGATGTACGGGGACCCCGCGCTGGACGAGAAGCCCGCACTGCTCGGCAAGCGCGGCGGGGCCTTCTACTCGGAGGCGGCGGTGGACCTGGCCGCGGCCCTGCTCGGCGGCGCCGGATCGCCGTACCAGGTGGTGAACACGTACAACAACGGCACGCTGCCCTTCCTGCCGGACGACGCCGTGATCGAGGTCCAGGCGGCGGTGGACGGCGGCGGGGCCGTGCCGCCGGCCGTACCGGCGCTCGATCCGCTGTACGCCGGGCTGGTCGCCCAGGTCACCACGTACGAGGACCTGGCGCTGGAGGCGGCGCTGCGCGGCGGCCGTGAGCGGGTGTTCCGGGCGCTGCTCGCGCATCCGCTGGTGGGGCAGTACGCCTACGCCGAGCGGCTCACCGACCGGCTGATCGCGCACAACCGGGACCATCTGGCGTGGGCGTGAACGCATCGGGATCTGCGTCGGGATCGGCGTCGGAGGCCGCGTCGGGCGCCCTTCCGGTGCTCGCGATCGACGCGGGCAACAGCAAGACCGACGTCGCCGTCGTCGCCGCGGACGGGACCGTGCTCGGGACGGCCAGGGGCGGCGGGTTCCAGCCGCAGGTGGTCGGGGTGGGGCCGGCCGTGGTCGCGCTGGCCGAGACGGTGGAGCGAGCGGCCGCGGTGTCTGCCGGGCCGGCGCGGTTCTCTCACGTCTCCGCGTGTCTGGCCAACGCCGATTTCCCGGTGGAGGAGGAGGAGTTGGCGGCCGCGCTCGACGCCAGAGGGTGGGGCGGGACGGTCTCGGTCCGCAACGACACCTTCGCGATCCTGCGGGCCGGTGTGGACGAGCCGCGCGGGGTCGCGGTGGTGTGCGGCGCGGGAATCAACTGCGTCGGCATGCTGCCGGACGGCCGCACCGCCCGCTTCCCGTCCGTCGGCACGATCTCCGGCGACTGGGGCGGGGGCGGCGGACTGGCCGAGGAGGCGCTGTGGTTCGCGGCGCGCGCGGAGGACGGGCGGGGCGAGCCGACGGAGCTGACGCGCGCCCTGCCCGCGCACTTCGGTCTCGGGTCGATGTACGCGCTGATCGAGGCGCTGCATCTGGGCCGGATCCCGTTCGCGCGGCGGCACGAGCTGACGCCGGTGCTGTTCCGTACATGCGCGGCCGGTGACCCGGTGGCCCGCGCGCTGGTGGAGCGGCTGGCGGACGAGGTCGTCGCCCTGGCGTCGGTGGCACTCGGGCGGCTCGGGCTCCTCGACGAGGAGGCGCCCGTCCTGCTCGGCGGGAGCGTGCTGGCCGCCCGCCACCCGGAGCTGGACGCCCGGATCGCCGAACTCCTCGCGGCGAAGGCCCCGAAGGCGGTGGTACGTGTCGTCACGGCCCCGCCGGTGCTCGGCGCGGCGCTGCTGGGGCTCGATCACGTGGGCGCGCCGGCCGCGGCACGGGCGGCGCTGCGGGCGCACTACGGCGCGTTCGGGTGAGCGTGCCCGGCGCCGCGCCCTGACGTTCGACCCTGACGGCCGGTCCTGACGTTCACCCCGCCCTCGAACATGGAACCGATCTGGCTCGGGCGGCGTATACACAGTGGGGGGTTCGGCCGTGCCGGGGGGTACGAAAGGAACAAGATCGCGTCATTCCCGGTGTGGTTGACGGTTCCTGCGGCCATACTGCTGGCCGGGTAGTCGTCCCCCGAGCCGCCGGGGGGCGGGCCGACGTCCAGCGACCGAGGGGGAGGTCACGTGACACACCCGCCGAACGGGCACACCACCTCGGCGCCGACGCAGCCGTACGTGCCCGCGCAGCCCGGCACACCACCGCCCGGGGCCACACCGTCCGGGACGACACCTGCCGCGTCCGTGCCGTCGCCGCCGTCCGAGCCCGGGTCACCGCCCGGTGGGCCGGTGGCACCCGGCGGGCGCGGGGCGTGGGCCGTGGGCAAGGAGCGGCTGCGCGCGGCGGCGACGACCGAGCCGGGCCGGCTCCAGATCCTCGGCGCCGTCCTGGCCGTGCTGGTCGTGGTGTTCGGTGCCGTCACCGCCTTCGAGATCTCCGACCGGGCGTCCTCCGCCGACGACGTGGTCAGCCGCAGCCAGCCGCTGAGCGCCGACGCGGCGAGCATCTATCGCTCGCTCGCGGACGCCGACACGGCCGCCGCGAGCGGCTTCCTGGCGGGCGCGCAGGAGCCCGCCGAGGTCCACAAGCGGTACACGGACGACATCGCGACGGCGTCCCGGCTGCTGGTCAAGGCGGCGACGAACACGGACGGTTCGAGCGAGTCCGCCCGCGAGATTGCGACGCTCAACGAACTCCTGCCGCGCTACACGGGTCTGGTGGAGCGGGCCCGGGCGGCCAACCGCCAGGGCCTGCCGCTGGGCGGCGCCTATCTGCGGTACGCCAACCAGCAGATGACGACGCAGCTGCTGCCGGCCGCCGAGCGGCTGTACGAGGCCGAGACGGAGCGGCTGTACGAGGACGACGCGTCGGCGCGGGCCTGGCCGTTCCTGTCCCTCGCGGTCGGCGTGATCGCGCTCGGCGCCCTGGTCTGGGCCCAGCGGCGTACGTATCTGCGGACCAACCGGGTCTTCAACCACGGGCTGCTCGCCGCGACGGCCGCCTCGACGGTGGTGCTGCTGTGGCTGGCCGTCGGGCACACGGTGGCCCGCGCCGAGCTGAACGACGCCCGGGAGCACGGTCAGAATTCGCTCCAGGTGCTCAACGACGCCCGGATCAACTCCCTGAAGGCGCGGGCGAACGAGAATCTGACGCTGGTGGCGCGGGGTGCGGTCCTCACGGACGACGGCAAGAAGGACAAGTACGAGACCGACTACAGCACGGGCATGGGCAAGCTGGACACGGCGCTCGCCCAGGCCCGGGAGCTCGCCGACGACGACGCGGGGCGCGATCCGCTGGCGGACGCGGCGGAACGGGTCGCGCAGTGGAAGCAGCGCCACGCGGGCGCGCGCGCCACGGACGACGCGGGTGACTACGACGGCGCCCTGGCCAAGGTCATCGGCAGCCAGGACTCCACCGGGCAGGCCTTCGACCAGGTGGACGCGGCGCTGGAGAAGGCACTCGCCCATGAGCAGCGGGAGTTCACCCGCTCCGCCGGCGACGGCCGTGGCGCGCTGAGCGGGCTTCCCGTGGGGGCGGCCGTGCTCGCGGTGCTGGCCGCCGCGGGGGCCATCATGGGCATCAACCGCAGGCTGTCGGAGTACCGGTGAGAGGGGGAGAGATGACCGACGACGGAGGCGTCCACGGGGCTGACGTGCCCCCGGGCGGACCCGCGCGGGGCCCGGCCACGGGCGGCAGGGTCCGCTCCCGCCCGCTCGCCCGGTGGCGGGCCATGCGGCTGAAGGGCTGGGGCGGCGTCGGGGCGATGGCCGCGGCGTGCGCGGTGACCGCCTCGCTCACCCTGCTGCCGCTGGCCGGCTCGGGCCCGGACCACGCGCTCGTGTCGGGGCCCGGTACGGGTACGGCCGTGCCGGTGCGGGCGGACACGTGCCAGGCGCCGGAGAAGTCGCTGGCGCCGTCGACGGCCGACGGGCCGTCCATCGCCGCCATCAAGGCGCGCGGCAAGCTGATCGTGGGCGTCGACCAGAACAGCTACCGCTGGGGCTACCGCAATCCCACCACGCGGACCCTGGAGGGCTTCGACATCGACCTGGCCCGGGCGATCGCGACCAACATCCTCGGCTCGCCCGACAAGATCATCTTCCGGGCGATCCCCACCAACCAGCGGATCGCCGCCCTGGAGGGCGACAAGGTCGACCTCGTCGTCCGCACGATGACGATCAACTGCAAGCGCATCCAGCAGGTGGCCTTCTCCACCGCCTACTTCCAGGCCGGTCAGCAGGTCCTCGCCCCCAAGGACTCGTCGGTGAAGGGCTACGACTCCTCGCTGTCCGGCAAGCGGGTCTGCTCGGCGGAGGGTTCGACGGCGTACGAGGCCTTGGAGCGCAACTCGTTCGGGGCGACTTTCAAGGACGAGGGTGACGGCACCCAGGCCGACGCGGACCGCTTCACGGTGCCCAATCAGCTGGACTGTCTGGTCCGGCTCCAGATGGGCGAGGTCGACGCGGTCGTGACGGACAACGCCCTGGCCGCGGGCCAGGCCGCCCAGGACCCGGCGGTGGAGCTCAAGGGCCGGCCGTTCACGACCGAGTACTACGGCGTCGCCGCCAAGCTGGGCAACGACGATCTGGTCCGCCGGGTCAATCAGGTGCTGGTCGAGTACCGCAAGGGCCCTTGGATGGCCGCGTACGACAAGTGGCTGCGCAAGGACCTGCCCGGGATAACGGGGCCGCCCGCGCCGCAGTACAAGGACGGCTGACCGGCCCGCGAGGGTGACGGACCAGGGACGGCAAGGACAGCAAGAGCGGAGAGGTGATCGATGGGCGTCGCGGGACCCCCCGGGCCGGTGATGGACCGGGACGAGGTGGACCGTGCGCTGGCGCGGCTCGGCGCGGAGCACAAGGCGGTCGAGGACTCGCTCCTCGCGCTGCAGGACCACGCCGGCCGCAGACTCCTCGAAGGCGCCGAGCTGACCGGCACCACCAAGGAACGCTGGGCCGCCACCGAGCAGACGATCACGCTCCTCTGGTCGTACTTCGACGCCTACACCGACGCCCTGGAGGCCGCGCGGGAGCTGCGGGCCCGGCGGCGCTGGCCCTCGCGCGAGGACCTGGCGGAGCTGACCGACCGGCTGCGCGGCGAGTCCGTGCTCGTCCCCGGCACGCCTGCGGATCCGGCCCGGCCGCTCGCCGAGCGGTTCACGCTGGAGCGTCTGGTGGCGCGGATGAACGAGCTGTACGCGTCCTCGCTCGACATGGTGGTGGCGGCGGACGCGGTGTGGTCGGCGCTGCCCGCGCGGATCGACCTGCTCGCCGCCGAGCTGGGCCGTACGCGCTCGCTCGCCCACTCGGTGGGGGTGCGCCCCGGTGAGCACCCCTCGGGGGACGACCTGGAGTCGATCACGCACGAACTGGGCACGCTGCGCGCCCAGGTGGTGTCTGACCCGCTCGCCTTCTGGCGGCCCGCGGCGGGTGCGTCGGCGCCCGGCGGCGGCCGTCCCGACACGGACCGCTACGACCGGGCGGCGCGCGCCCTGGAGGACGTACGGCGGGAGATCGAGGCGGTCCTGGCCGTGCGGCAGGACTCCGAGGACCGGCTGCTGCGGCTGCGGGACGTGCTCTCGCGGGCCGACCGGACGCTCGCCGAGGCGCGGGCCGCGCGCGGGGAGGTGCTCGCGAAGATCGCGGCGTCCGAGGTGCCCGCGGTGAGCGGGCCTCCGGTGGCGCTCCAGGAGCGGCTGGCGACGGCGGCCGAGTACCGCCGGCACGCGCAGTGGCACCGCCTCTCGCCGCTGCTTGAGTCGCTGGAGCGGGAGGCGGAGGACGAACTGCTGCGGGCCCGCGATTCGTTGACGGCGGTCACGGCTCCGCTGGCGGTCCGCGCGGAGCTGCGGGGCCGGCTGGACGCGTACAAGGCGAAGGTGGCCCGGCACGGCCTGGCGGAGGACCTGCTGCTGATCGAGCGGTACGACGTGGCCCGCCGGATGCTGTGGAGCGCGCCGTGCGATCTGCGCGCGGCCGAGCAGGCGGTGCTGCGGTTCCAGCACGCGGCGGCGGAGGCCCTGTCCGGGCCGGCGGACGGGCGTGGGCGGCCGGGATCCGGCGGGGTCCGGGGTGCCGGGCAGGGCGATGGTTCCGACGGTTGGGGGAGTCAGTGAGCACATGCCAGCGGCCCTCGTGCGAGGGCTCGTACGAGGACATGGGCGGCGGCGAGCTGTACTGCGACACCTGCGGTCTGGCTCCGGTGGTGGCGTCGGGCGGTCTGCTGCAGTCGCTGCCGACCGGGATCACCGGCGGCGGCAAGAGCAGCACCAGCGGTTCGGCGCGCAGCGGTTCGCACGCCTCCGCGCGGTCGTCGCGGTCCTCGACGTCGCGGCGGTCGGTCTCGGGGCGGTTGTCGCGTTCGCTGTCTGGCGCCACGACGGGCCGGTCGGTGTCGGTCCGTTCGACCGGGTCGACGGCGAAGGGGAGCCGGGGCAGACTCGGCGCGGGTCTGGTGACCGTGCCGGAGGTGCCGCGTCCCGACCCGCGTTCGGCGGTGATGGCCCATGCCGAGGTCCCCGAGCGGAAGCGTTTCTGCTCGCGTTCGGACTGCGGCGCGCCGGTCGGCCGCGCGCGCGGTGACCGGCCGGGCCGCACGGAGGGCTTCTGCACGAAGTGCGGTCATCCGTACTCGTTCGTCCCGAAGCTGCGCGCGGGGGACGTCGTGCACGGGCAGTACGAGGTCGCGGGCTGCCTGGCCCACGGCGGTCTCGGCTGGATCTACCTCGCCATCGACCGGGCCGTCGCCGACCGCTGGGTGGTGCTCAAGGGCCTGCTCGACACCGGCGACCAGGACGCCATGGCCGCGGCCATCTCCGAGCGCCGCTTCCTCGCCGAGATCGAGCACTCCAACATCGTCCGCATCTACAACTTCGTCGAACACCTCGACCAGCGCACGGGCTCCCTCGACGGCTACATCGTCATGGAGTACGTCGGCGGCAAGTCCCTCAAGGAGATCGCCAACGAACGGCGGGACCCCACGGGCAAGCGCGATCCGCTCCCGGTCGAGCAGGCCTGCGCGTACGGCATCGAGGCGCTGGAGGCGCTCGGGCATCTGCACAGCCGCAATCTGCTCTACTGCGACTTCAAGGTCGACAACGCCATCCAGAGTCAGGACGAGCTCAAGCTGATCGACATGGGCGCGGTCCGCCGCGTCGACGACGACGAGTCGGCGATCTTCGGCACGGTCGGCTACCAAGCGCCCGAGGTGGCGGAGGTCGGCCCGTCGGTCGCCTCCGACCTCTACACCGTGGCGCGCACCCTGGCCGTGCTCACCTTCGACTTCCAGGGCTACACGAACGTCTTCGTGGACTCGCTGCCGGACCCGGACAACATCGAGGTGTTCCGGACCTACGAGTCCTTCTACCGGCTGCTCGTGCGCGCGACGGACCCGGATCCGGCCCGCCGGTTCGCCTCCGCGCAGGAGATGGCCGAGCAGCTGACCGGCGTGCTGCGCGAGGTCGTCGCACTGCAGACGGGCCGGCCGCGCCCTGCCCTGTCGCCGCTGTTCGGCACCGAACTGCGGGTGACGGACACGGAGTTGTTCGGGGAGCTGGACGAGGAGGTGTCGCGGCTCGGGGTCCGTACGGCGCCGAGCCCCGCCAAGGCGCTCCGGGCCCGGACCACCGCGGCCCTCGACCCCGCCCGGACCACCGGCGCCTCCGACCCCGCCCACACCTCCCCGCTCGCCACCGCCCGTGCCGCCACCGCGGCTCCGCTGCTCGCCCCGCTCGACGCGCGCGGTACGGCGCTGGCGCTGCCTGTGCCGCACGTCGATCCGAACGACCCGAACGCCGGTTTCCTGGCCGGCCTGATGGCCGCCGCGCCGACCGAGCTGATCACCGCGCTGCAGGCGGCGCCCGCCGACTCCCTGGAGCGGCGCCTGCGCGAGCTGCGGGCCCGGCTGGAGATGGGCGAACTGACCGTCGCCGCCGAGGCCCTGGCCGCCCTGGAGGCGAAGCACCCCGACGACTGGCGGGTGGTGTGGTACCGCGGCGTCGCCGCCCTCGCCACCGGGGACAACGAGAGCGCCGCGCTCTCCTTCGACGCGGTCTACGACGCCTTCCCGGGCGAGCCGGCCCCCAAGCTGGCGCTCGGCGTCTGCGCCGAGGTCCTGGGCCAGCTGGACAACGCCGCCGAGTACTACCGGCTGGTCTGGTCGACCGACCCCTCCTACGTGAGCGCCGCGTTCGGTCTCGCCCGCGTCCAGCTGGCCGCCGGCGACCGCCCCGGGGCCGTACGGACCCTGGAGTCGGTGCCGGAGGCGTCGATCCACTACACGGCGGCCCGGGTGGCGGCCGTACGGGCCAGGCTGCGGCGGCGCGAGCCGCACGAGCCGCTGATCGACGACCTGACGGCGGCCGCCGCACAGGTGTCCGCGCTCCAGGGGTTCGGCCTGGACGCGGTGCGCCAGGAGCGGTTGTCGACGGAGGTCCTCGGCACGGCCCTGGACTGGGTACTCTCCGGTAGTCCCGGAGCACGGCCCGCACAGACTCCGCTGCTCGGCAGTGAGCTGGACGAGCGCGGACTGCGCTTCGGCCTGGAACGCTCGTACCGGGTGCTCGCCCGGCTCGCTCAACGCGGCGAGGAGAGGATCGAACTGGTGGAGCGGGCAAACCGTTTCCGCCCCCGGACGTGGGTGTGAGTGATGTCCCAGATGGACCAGCTGTCGGCCCGGTCGACCTGCCCCAACTGCGCGGAGCCGGTGGAATCGGGCGACTTGTTCTGCGGCGCGTGCGGCTGCGACCTGTCGGCCGTGGCCCCGGCGGCGCCGGACCGCCCGACACTGGCCATCGGGGCGCCGCTGCCGCCCCCCGCCGCGCCCGGGTGGCCGGCGGCCGAGGAGCGGGCGAGCGGGGAGCCGTCGGCCCAGTCGGCGGGTGATCTGCCCGGTACGGACTCGGGTGGCCGCGACCTCCAGGCGCCGGTCCGCCACGACACCCCGGCCGGGGCGGAGGCGGACGGCGACTACGCGCTCGCCGCGCCCGATCCCCGTACCGCCGCCGGGCACTCCCCTGCCGGGCACTCCCCCGCCGTGCCGCCCGGCGCGAAGCTCTGTGTCGCCTGCCGGGCCGGCCGGGTCGACGGGGACGGCTACTGCGAGAACTGCGGCCACGCCCAGCCGCGCGAGCGCGACCACATGGAGGAGGAGCTCGGCCAGGTCGTCGCCGTCAGCGACCGGGGGCTGCGCCACCATCGCAACGAGGACGCGTTCGCGGTCTCCTCCACCGCGCTGCCGGACGGCTCGCCCGCAGTCGTGGCGGTGGTCTGCGACGGGGTGTCCTCGGCGACCCGCCCCGACGAGGCGTCGGCGGCCGCCGCGAGCGCCGCCAACGAGTCCCTGCTCGCCGCCCTTCCCCGGGGCACCCACCCCCAGCAGGCGATGCACGACGCGATCCTGGCGGCGGGCGAGGCGGTCAACGCGCTCGCCGAGGAGCCCGGTGCCAGGGAGCACGATCCGCACCAGAACTCCCCCGCCTGCACGATCGTGGCGTCGGTCGTGGCGGGCGGGCTCCTGATCGTCGGCTGGATCGGCGACAGCCGTGCCTACTGGGTGCCCGACGACCGGTCCGCCCCGCCCGCCCGGCTCACCGAGGACGACTCCTGGGCCGCGCAGATGGTCGCGGCGGGCCTGATGAGCGAGGCGGAGGCGTACGCGGACGAGCGGGCGCACGCCATCACCGGCTGGCTGGGGGCCGACGCGTACGAACTCGACCCGCACACGGCGGCGTTCAAGCCGGACCGGCCCGGTGTGGTCGTGGTCTGCACGGACGGGCTGTGGAACTACGCCGAGGCACCGGAGGAGATGGCCCGGGTGCTGGCCCCGGACGCGGCCGGCCGGCCGCTGGGCGCCGCCCAGGCGCTGGTGGGCCACGCCCTGGACGGCGGGGGCCACGACAACGTAACGGTGGCGCTGCTGCCGTTCGCCATGCCGCCGCAAGGGGCAGGATCGCCGTACGGCACGTCCTGAGCCCGAGTCACGCCCCTGAGTCCCGCCCCTGAGTTCCGCTTCGTCCCTTTGCCACTGTCTGTTGTGTGAAGCACCGAGGAGCCGATCAGATGGCGAACTTCTCCAAGTCGAACGTGCCGCAGTTCTCCGTCGACGTGTACCAGAACGCCTATCTGCCGGAGGGCGGGCGTGAGGTGAACGCCATCGTCACGGTCACCTCCACCGGAGGCGGCACGAGCGGCGGCGTGTCCGCGCCGGGCGCCGCCGCGGTGGTGATCATGGTCGACTGCTCGGGCTCGATGGACTATCCGCCGACGAAGATGCGCAACGCGCGCGACGCCACGGCCGCCGCCGTGGACACCCTGCGCGACGGGGTCGCCTTCGCCGTGGTCGCCGGTACCCACGTGGCCAAGGAGGTCTATCCGGGCGACGGCTCGCTCGCCGTCGCCGACGCCCGTACGCGCGCGGAGGCCAAGGAGGCGCTGCGCCGACTGAGCGCGGGCGGCGGTACGGCGATCGGCACCTGGCTGCGGCTCGCCGACCGGCTGCTCGGCTCGGCGGACGTCGCCATCCGGCACGGCATCCTGCTCACCGACGGCCGCAACGAACACGAGTCGCCGCAGGACCTGCGGGCCGCGCTGGACGCCTGCGCCGGACGGTTCACCTGTGACGCGCGGGGTGTGGGGACGGACTGGGAGGTCAAGGAGGTCACCGGTATCGCCTCGGCGCTGCTCGGCACGGCCGACATCGTCGCCGACCCGGCCGGTCTCGCCGCGGACTTCACGCGGATGATGGAGGAGGCGATGGGCAAGGAGGTCGCGGACGTGGCCCTTCGCCTGTGGACACCGCTGGGCGCGGAGATCGCGTTCGTGAAGCAGGTGGCGCCGACGGTCGAGGAGCTGACCGGGCGGCGTACGGAGGCGGGGCCGCGGGCGGGCGACTATCCGACCGGTTCCTGGGGGGACGAGTCCCGCGACTACCACCTCTGCGTCCGGGTCCCGCAGGCCGCCGTGGGCCAGGAGATGCTGGCGGCCCGGGTGTCCCTGGTCTGTCCCGACCCCTCGGGCGGGGCTCCGCAGGCGCTGTCGCAGGGGCTCGTACGGGCCGTGTGGACCGACGACATGGCCGCGTCGACGTCGATCAATCCGCAGGTCGCGCACTACACGGGCCAGGCCGAACTGGCACAGGTCATCCAACAAGGGCTGGATGCGCGCAAGTCGGGCGATTTCAACGACGCCACGGCGAAACTGGGGCGGGCGGTGCAGCTCGCGGCGGCTTCGGGGAACGAGGACACCGCGAAACTGCTTTCGAAGGTGGTGGACGTCGTGGACGCGGCGACCGGTACTGTGCGGCTGAAGGCGAAAGTCGCGGAAGCGGACGAGATGACTCTCGAGACGCGCTCCACCAAGACGGTTCGCGTCAAGAAGCAGTAGCAAGCTGTAACCGGAGCAGTAGCTGTGACGGTCCGGCCGGGACGGCCGGACACCGAGAGGGGGATGCACCGACATGCCGACCTGCCCGAACGGACACCAGTCGGTTTCCGACGACTGGTGCGAGGTCTGCGGCCACCGTATGGCCGGGGCGGGCGGCCCTGCGGGTGCCGTGCCGCCGCCTCCCCCTCCGCCGCCGCCCGGCTACGGCTACCCCGGTCCTGGCAACGGCTACCCGGACCCGGACGCCACCGCCCAGGCGGAGCTCTGTCCGCAGTGCCGCACCCCCCGCGAGGCTATGGCGCCGTTCTGCGAGGAGTGCCGCTGGAACTTCCTCACCAACACCGCGACTTCGTACACGCCGATGCCCCCGCAGCAGCCGGGTCCGGGGGGCCCCGGCGGTCCGGGGGGTCCGCCGCCGGGGCTGAACCTGCCGCCGGGCTTCCAGGCGCAGCAGCCGCCGCGCCCGCCGGACCCGTTCGAGTACCAGAGCTCGCGGCCCTCGCAGATGAACCGCCCGGCCGAGCCGCTGTCGGGCCCCTCGGGCCGCCAGGGGCCCCCGCCGGGCATGGGCCAGGGCGGCCCGGGTCAGGGTCAGGGCGGTCCGGGCATGGGCCAGGGCGGCCCGGGTCAGGGTCAGGGCGGTCCGGGCATGGGCCAGGGCGGCCCGGGTCGGGGTCCCGCTCAGGGTCAGGGTCAGGGCCAGGGCGGTCCCGGTGGTCCGGGGCGGCCCGGTTCGCAGGCGTCGCACATGCCTCCGCCGCCGCAGGCGTTCCAGCCCGGTGGGCCGCCGCCCCCGGCGCCGTTCCTCCAGCAGCCCGGCCAGTCCGCGCCGCCGCAGCACCACCAGCAGCAGGCCCCGCCGCCCCCGCAGCAGGGCGGTGACGACGACTGGATGCTGCCGCCGCCGTCGCACGCCCCGCAGGGCCAGGGGCACGCCCCGCAGCCGCCGCAGTACCAGTCCCCCGCGGGCTGGACGGCGGTGGTCGGGCCGGACCGTGACTACTTCATGGCGATGATGCAGCGCAGCGGCCCGGAGGCGGCCGGGCTGAACCTGCCCGCGTACTCCCCGGAGCAGCGGGTGCCGCTCACCGGCGAGCAGATCACCATCGGCCGCCGCCGGCACTCCACCGGCGAGTCGCCCGACATCGATCTGTCGGTGCCCCCGGAGGACCCGGGCGTCTCGCACCAGCACGCGATGCTGGTGCAGTCGCCGGACGGTTCCTGGGCGGTGGTGGACCAGAACTCCACCAACGGCACCACGATCAACGGCGGCGAGGACCCGATCCAGCCCTTCGTCCCCCACCCGCTCCACGAGGGCGACCGGGTGCACGTGGGTGCCTGGACGACGATCACCATCCGGCGCGGCTAGCGCGCGCCCGGCTGGAGCGTCCCGAGGGGCCAGACGTAGGGCCCTTCGGGATCGTCCAGCCATGCCCACTGCCGGCCGCCGCTGACGGTCACCCCGTACCGCTCGCGCCGTGGCCGCCGCTCGCGCTGCCAGAGCGAGAGCGCCTCGTGCGGATCCAGACTCCCGGCGGACAGTTCGAGCAGGAAGGCGAAGAGGTCGTTCTGCGCGGCCCGCCGGGGCAGCCCGGTCGGCCGGCTGCGCGGGGCCGGCGGGGTCACCCCGCGCAGCGCCACGAAGTACGCCGGGCCGGGCAGGAACCGTCCCTCGGCGTGGTCGGCGTCCCGGACCCGCAGCAGGAGCAGCCCGGTGGACAGCGGCGCCAGGATCAGGGCGCCCGGGGAGCACTGACGCAGCCAGGCGGGCGGTACGGACGGCAGCGTGCAGGTCACGATGATCCGGTCGAAGGGGGCGCGCTCGGGGCAGCCGCGCGCCCCGTCGCCGGTGTGGACCGCGGGCCGGTAGCCGGCCGCCGCGCAGTGGACGCGGGCCGACTCGGTGATCTCCGGGTCCAGGTCGACGGTGGTCACCCGCTCCTCGCCGAGCCGGTGGCAGAGCAGCGCGGCGTTGTAGCCGGTGCCGGCGCCGATCTCCAGGACGCGCTGTCCGTCCCGTACGTCGAGCGCGTCCAGCATCTCCGCCATCAGCGAGGGCTGGCTGCTGGAGGAGATCAGCTCGCCGTCGCGGACGCGGGTGGCCAGCGGGGTGTCCCGGTAGGCGCCGCGCAGCCACCGCTCGCGCCGCCCGGGGTCGGGGTCCTCGCGCCACAGCCGCTCGTAGCCGCTGATCCCGGCGACGAAGTAGTACGGCACGAAGAGGTGGCGCGGCACGTCCTCGAACGCGGCCCGCCAGGCCGGGTCGGACAGCACCCCGGTCGTGGCGATCTCCGCCACCAGTGCCTGCCGCGCCCGCGCACCGTCTTCGGCGAATACGTCCCGCTGTGGCCCCATGCCTCCACTGTCCTGCGCGGGGCGGGGCCTGGCGAGCATGGAGCGCACCTGACAGGGTCGTTCCGGCCGGAGTCCTGGTCCGCCAGTCCTAGGCCGGGGTGTCTGAGACGATGGAACCGTGAACAAGATTCCGCGCGGCACGCTTCAGGAGCAGACCTTCTACGAGCAGGTCGGGGGCGAGGAGACCTTCCGGCGTCTCGTCCGCCGCTTCTACCAGGGTGTGGCGGAGGACCCGCTGCTGCGGCCGATGTATCCGGAGGAGGATCTCGGTCCGGCCGAGGAGCGGCTGGTGCTGTTCCTGATCCAGTACTGGGGTGGTCCCCGCACCTACAGCGACCACCGGGGCCATCCCCGGCTGCGGATGCGCCACGCGCCGTTCACGGTGGGCCGGGCGGCGCACGACGCGTGGCTGAGGCACATGCGGGCGGCGGTGGACGAGCTGGGGCTGGCTCCGGAGCATGAGGAGCAGCTCTGGAACTACCTGACGTACGCGGCCGCGTCGATGGTCAACACCGAAAGCTGAGCCGAGGTCCCGCGGCCCCGGGTCGACCGGATCCGATCGGTCCGCGCCACTCCACGACCCTCCACGATCGCTTCAGGGTTGAGATACGGCCGGAATGTGGTCCTCCCCCTCCGGATAACGGTCACGATCGAGTCAAGGTCCCCGTGCAAGCGGTTTCCAGGGGCATGTGCCCTCTGAAACCATCCCAGGGCGCCCACTGCGTGTGCGGTGCCTCGGGGCGGTTTCAGGGGGACGGGTGACGGGGTTCGTACTGCTGCGGGTCAGGGCACACAGGCTGCTGCTCACCGCCGCGCTCCTGGCCGTCCTACTGACGACCTCCGTCCTCGCCGCGCTCGCCGCCTTCTCCGGCTCCGTCGGCGACACCGCGCTGCGCGAGACCCTGCGGGGCCGCGCCGCCCCTTCCGCCGCGCTCGTCGTCACCGCGCAGCTCCCGGCCGACCGGCGCGCCCCGGCGGACCGCGCCGTCGCCGACGGCGCACGCGCCTCCTTCGACGGCCTGCCGGTGACCGTGCGGAAGCTGGAGCGCTCGGGGCCGTACGCGCTGCCGCGCTCGCTCCAGCCGCCCGCCGCGCGCTCGGGCGAGCCGGACCTCACCCACTTCGCCGCGCTCGACCGCTCCCGGCTGCGGCTCGTCCGGGGCGGCTGGCCGGCCGCGACCGCGACCGGTGCCGTGCCGGTGGCGCTGCCCGAGGAGGCCGCGAGGCGGCTGGACCTGAACCCCGGTGACCGGCTCGACCTCACCGACCGGCTCGGCGGCGCGGGGGTACGGGCCGAGATCAGCGGCATCTACCGGCCGCGCGATCTCACCGACCCGTACTGGCAGTTGGATACGCTCGGCGGGCGCGGCATGCGGACGGTGGTGTTCACGATGTACGGGCCGCTGCTCACCGACCCGGGCGTGTTCGCCTCGGGCCGGGTCAGCGCCGGCGACACGGCCTGGCTGGCCGCCGCCGACTTCGCCGCCGTGACCACCGACCGGATCGGGGCGCTGCGCGCCGCCTCCGGCGAGGGGCCGAGGAAACTCGCCGCCGACCCGGCGTTCGGCGGCGCTTCGGTCACCGCGCAGAGCGCCCTGCCGACGGTCCTCGACCAGACCGCGCGGGCGCTGCTCGTCTCCCGTTCCACGCTGATGATCGTGGCCGTGCAGCTGGTGCTGCTGGCGGCGTACGCGCTGCTGCTGGTGGCGCGGCTGCTGAGCTCGGAGCGGTCCGGGGAGACGGAACTGCTGCGCGCCCGGGGCGGTTCGCGCCGCCGGATCGCCGCCCTCGCCGCCGCCGAGGCCCTGCTGCTCGCCCTCCCCGCCGCCGTGATCGCGCCGCCGGCCGCGGCCCCCCTGACCCGGCTGCTCGGCGCGCCTTCGGGGGCGCCGGGCGGGTCGGTGTGGCTGGTCGCGGCGCTGGTGGCGGCGGGCTGCGCGGCGGCGGTCGTGGCACCCGCACTGGCGGCCGGGGGCAGTTCGCGGGTACGGGCGCGCGCCCTGCCCGCGCCGGTACGCGCCGGGGCGGACGTCGGCCTGCTGGTGATCGCGGCGGTGGCGTACTGGCAGCTGGACCGGCAGACCGGCGCGTCCGGCGCGGGCGCGCTCAGCGGCGACCGGGACGGCGAACTGGGCATCGATCCCCTTCTGGTGGCGGCGCCCGCGCTGGCCCTGCTCGCCGGCACCGTCCTCACCCTGCGGCTGCTGCCGCCGGCCGCGCGGATCGCCGAGCGGCGCGCCGCGGGCGGGCGGGGGCTGCCCGCGGCGCTGGCGGGCTGGCAGTTCAGCCGCAGGCCGCTGCGCGGCGCGGGTCCGGTCCTGCTGCTGGTCCTGGCCGTGGCGATGGGCATGCTGGCGATCGGTCAGAGCGCGTCGTGGGACCGCTCGCAGGAGGACCAGGCCGACTTCAAGGCCGGCGCGCCGGTCCGGGTCCTGGGCGCCCGGGGCGCGGACCCCGGCGAGGGCGCCCGCTACGCGGCGCTGCCCGGCGTCCGGCAGGCGGCGCCCGCCCACCGGGGCACGACGGAGCTCCCCGGCAACCGCACGGCGAGCGTGCTCGCCCTGGACACCGCGCACGCCGGACCGGCCATGCTGCTGCGGTCCGACCTCACCGGCCGCCCGCCGGGCGAGATCCTGCGGGCGGGCCTGGACGTGCCGGTGGGCGTACGGACACCGAAGGGCGCCCGCGGCCTGGCGCTGGACCTCCGGGTGGCCTCGGCGGCGGCGCCGGTCGCGACGGCCGTGGACGTGCCGGTCGGCGTACGGACACCGGAGGGCGCCCGCGGCCTGGCGCTGGACCTCCGGGTGGCCTCGGCGGCGGCGCCGGTGGCGACGGCCGTGGACGTGCCGGTCGGCGTACGGATACCGGAGGGCGCCCGCGGCCTGGCGCTGGACCTCCGGGTGGCCTCGGCCTCCGGGGCGGCGACGCCGGTGGTGACGGCCGTCGTCGAGGACCGCTACGGCCTCGCGTACCGGCTCGTGGCGGGCCCGCTGCCGGCGGACGGGGCGCCCCACCGGCTCACCGTGCCGCTGCGCGGCGGGCCGCTGACGCTGACGGGCCTCGAACTGGCCGGGCAGGAGGCGCCGGGCGGGGGCGGCACGCACCGCTTCGAGGTGGTGCGGGTCGGCGCCGCGCTGCCGGACGGGGAAGTCCGCCTGCGGGGCACGGAGAACGAGTTCCGGTCGTGGCGTGCGGAGTTCACGCCCACCGTCGACGGCGAGCAGGGCCGCCCCCAGCCCCTGCCCGGACTGCTCGGCTCGCCGGTGACCCCGCTGAGCGTCCCGTACACCACCAGCCCCGGCGAGGAGTACGGGCTACGGCTCGGCGCGCCACGCCCCGGCCTGCCCGACGTGCTACCGGCCGTGGCGTCCGACGCGTTCCTCGCGGCGGCCGGGGCGGACAAGGGGGACCGCGTCCAGATCACCGTGGGCGGCCACCGGCTGCCCGTGAAGATCGTCGAGACCGTACGGGAGCTGCCGACGACCGGACCCGGCGCGCGGACGGCGGCCACGGCGGCCACCACCTCGGAAGACGGAGGCGCGGTCCTCGTCGACCTGCGCGCCGTCAACGGCTTCCTCGCCACCCGGTCCGGGACGGCGCTCGCGCCGACCGAGTGGTGGCTGCACACCACGCCGGGCGGCGCCGCGCGGGCGGCGACCGCGCTGCGGGCGCTGCCGGACACCGACCCCGCCCAGGTGCTCGTACGGGACGAGATCGCCGCCGGACTCCTCGGCGACCCGCTCGGCGCGGGCCCCCGCTCGGCCCTCCCGGCGGTCGCCGCCGTCGCGGCGGCGCTCGCGGCGGTCGGCTTCGCGGTGAGCGCGGCAGGGTCGACGCGCGAACGGTCGGCGGAGTTCGGCGTCCTGCGCGCCCTGGGCGCGCCGCGCCGCCAGCTGGCCCGCCTGATCGCCGCCGAGCAGGGCGTCCTCGTGGCCATCGGCCTCGCGGCGGGCACGGCGCTGGGCGCGCTCCTGGCCCGCGCGGTGGTCCCCCTCGTCGTCCTCACCCCCCAGGCGACCCAACCGGTCCCCCACGTCCTGGTCGAACTCCCGCTCCCCCAGGTCACCCTGCTCCTCGCGACGGTCGCGGCGCTCCCGCTCCTGATCGTGGTTGCCGTCGCGCTGCGCCGCACGGACCCGGCGGTGACCCTGCGCCACGAGGCGGCCCGATGAGCGGCGCCGGCGCCAGGCCGCGCCTCGGCGGCGGGCGCGCGCACCAGCCCGCACGGACCAGGCCCGGCGCGCGACCCGGCTTCCCGGCAAGCCCCGCACGCCCCACGAGCCCCGCAGTCCGGCTGTGCCCGGCCGGGTTCGTGCCGTCGCACGACCAGGAAGGCATCTGACATGCCCCGCAAGCCCGTTGCCGCCGTGGCGCCCTGGGTGCGGACGCGGCTGCGGACCGCGCCCGGGGGTGCGCTCGCGTACGCACTGCTGGTGCTCGTCACCGCGTTCCTCGCGGCCGCGCTGCCCAGGGCCGTCGACGCGTACGAGACCGAGGGGCTGCGGCATGCCGTCCGGGACGCCGAGCCGAGACTCTCGGTACTCGAAGTGACCAGCCCGCCCCTCGGCCTGGAGTTTCCCCAGGCCACCCGGGAGGCCGCGCTCCGGGCCGAGCCGCTCGCGCGGCGCAGCGCGGAGATCACGAGGCTGCTGCCCGCACCCCTGCGGACCGACGGCGACCAGTCGGTGTACGGCGTGCGGACCGGTCGGCGGCTGACCGGGCTCGACCCGTGGCTGCCCCAGCCGTACAAGCTGCCGCCCGAGTTCGTGCTCTCCACCCCGTCGGCGCTGGACCGGCACGCCACCGTCCGCGCCGGGCGGCTCCCCGCGGCCGGGGCCGGCACCCGGCAGGTGGAGGCGGCCGTCACGGCCGAGACCGCGAAACGTCTGCGCCTGGCCGTCGGTTCGGTGGTGCACGTGCCGGGCAACGGCCCCGCCCCGCTCGCCGTCCGCGTCACCGGCATCGTCGAACCCCGCACCCCACAGGGCAGCTACTGGTCCGTCGAGCCGCTGCTGCGGACCCCGGTCTACGCGGCGAAGCCGGGCCGCGACGCCCCCCGCTTCTACTGGCAGGCCGCGCTGCTCCTCGCCCCCGACGCGGCGCCCGTGCTGCTGTCCACGCCCGGCCAGCCCGAGGTGTACTGGCGGCTCGCCTCCGAGGCGGGCCATCTCACGGCCCAGGACACCGGACCGCTCGAAGCCGCCCTCGCCTCGCTCACCGGCGGCCCCGATCTGCTGCGGGTACGCGAACACGTCGGCGCCACGGCCACGGTGACCACCGGACTGGACACCGTGATCGGCGGCTACGCCGGGATGCGGGACGCGATCGCGCCGGTCGTGGCGGTCGCGGCGTTCGGTATCGGCACCGTCGCGGCGATCGTCCTCGCCATGACCGGCGGGCTGTTCACGGCCCGCCGCTCCGCCGAGCTCGCGCTGCTGCGCTCCCGCGGCGGCTCGCTGTACGGCATCGGCGGGCGGCTCCTCGGCGAGACCTCCGTGGTCGCGCTCCCGGCCGCCGCGCTCGGTCTCGGGCTCGCCATGGCGGCCGTCCCCGAGGCCCGCCCGCTGCCCGCGCTCACCGCCGCGGCGGCCGTCGCCGCCCTCGCCTGCCTGGCCCTGCCGCTGCGGGCCGTCGCGCTGCACCGCAGGCCCCGGGCGCACGGCGGCCGCGACGACCTGGTCGCCGCCCGCCCCTCCCGGCGCCGTACCGTCGCCGAACTCACCCTCCTCGCCCTCGCCGCCGGCGCCGTCGCCGCGCTGCGCCGCCGGGGCACCGGTGACGCCGGGGACCATCTGGTCAGCGCGGCCCCGGTCCTGGTCGGGCTGATCGCCGCGCTCGTTCTCGTACGGCTGTATCCGCTGCCGCTGCGGTGGGCCGCGGGCCCGGCGCGCCGGCTGCGCGGCGCCGTCGGGCATCTGTCGCTGGCCCGGGCCGGGCGGTCCTCGGCGACCGGCACGCTGCCGCTGCTCGCGCTGCTGGTGGCGCTGACGACGGCGGCGTTCGGCGGGTCGGTACTCGCGGGCGTGTCGGACGCCCGGGACCGGGCGGCCACGCTGACGACCGGCGCCGACGCGCGCGTGGAGGGCCCCGGCGAGTCCGTACCGCTCCCGCCGGGCCTGGCCGAGGCGGTCCGCGCGGTGCCGGGCGTACGGGACGTGGCCGTCGTGCAGATCGAATACGGCGTGGCGCTGCCCGCGCTGGAGGGCGGCTCGATCCACTCCCGGAACGTGACCCTTGTCGGTGTGGACCCCGCGTCGTACGCCGCGCTGGCCCGGCGAACCGGGCTCGGCGCCTTCCCGGCGGACGCGCTGACCGCCACCGGGACGGGCGGGGTCGGCGCGCCCGGCGGCGGCCCGGACCGGGTCCTGCCGGCCGTGGCCTCCCCGGCCGTCGCGGAACGGATGCGCGGGGACAGCCGGGGCATCGTCTCCCTGGCCGGGGACTTCACGGTGAAGGTCGTGGCCGTACGCGCCACCACACCGGCCGTCCCCGACTCCGACTTCCTGCTGGTGAACGCCGCCGACCTGACCCACCGGACCCCGACCACGCTGCTGGCGTCCGGCCCCGGCCTGGACGGTACGGCCCTGCGGGCGGCGGTCCGGGCGAAGAACGCGTCGTTCTCCGTCCTGCTGCGCGGCGAGCAGCGCGAGCGATTCGTGGACTCGCCGATGCAGAGCGGCGCCGAGCGGATCTATGCGACGGCGATCGGCGCCGGGGCGGGCTATGCCGTCCTGGCGGTGCTGCTGTCGCTGCTCCACAGCGCGCCGGAACGGGCGGCTCTGCTCGCCCGGCTGCGCACGATGGGGCTGACGACACGGCAGGGACGGCAGTTGCTGGGGCTTGAGGCGCTGCCACAGGCGCTGCTCGCGGCGGTCGGCGGAACGCTGGTGGGCTGGGCGACGATCACCCTGCTCTCCCCCGGTGTCGACCTGGGCCGCCTGGCGCTCGCGGCCGCGCCGGGCCTCGCACCGCTCGACGGGGCGCCGCTGCGGGCGGACCCGTGGTCGCTGGTGCTCCCGGCCGCCGGTGTGGTGGTCCTGTCGGGGGTGGCGGCCGTGGCCCAGGCATGGTGGGCGGCGCGGCGCGGATCGACGAAGGAACTCAGGGCGGGAGAGATGCGATGAGCGGTGCGACGAGCGACGCGATGTCCGATGCGGGCACGACGCTGGCGGAGCTGGAGCGACGGGCGGCGGCCCACCGCGACCGGCCGTCGTACGGACACGACGCGCTGATCGCCTGCGACCGGCTGGTGCGCATCTTCACCACGGACGGGGTGGAGGTGCAGGCCCTGCAAGGGCTGGATCTGCTGGTGCGGGAGGGCGAGTTGATGGCCCTCGTCGGCGCGTCCGGCAGCGGCAAGTCGACGCTGATGAACATCCTGGCCGGTCTTGACGTGCCGACGGCGGGCGCGGCGAGGGTCGCGGGGTGCGATCTGCTGGCGATGGACGCGAAGGCGCGGCTGCGCTACCGGCGGGAGGTCGTCGGTTTCGTCTGGCAGCAGACCGCGCGCAATCTGCTGCCGTACCTGACGGCCGCGCAGAACGTCGCACTGCCGATGCAGCTGCGCGGCGCCCGGGGCCGGGGCCGGAAGGCCGAGCGGGCGGGGGCCCTCCTGGACATGCTGGGCGTCGCGGAGTGCCGCGACCGCCGCCCGCACCAGATGTCCGGCGGCCAGCAGCAGCGGGTGGCCATCGCGGTCGCCCTGGCCAACTCCCCCTCCGTCCTGCTGGCCGACGAGCCCACCGGCGAGCTGGACTCGGCCACCGGCGAACAGGTCTTCGCGGCGTTCCGCCGCGCCAACGAGGAGCTGGGCACCACGATCGTGATCGTCACCCACGACCAGACCGTCGCCTCCGAGGTCCGCCGCACGGTCGCGATCCGCGACGGCCGCACCTCCTCGGAGGTCCTGCGCCGCACGGAGATCGACGCGACGGGCCAGGAGTCGCTGGTGACCCGCGAGTACGCAACCCTGGACCGCGCGGGCCGTCTCCAGCTCCCGGCCGACTACACCCGCGCGCTGGCCATGGAGCACCGCGTGATGCTGGAGCTGGAACAGGACCACATCGAGGTGTGGCCGGACGACAAGGAGGGGTAGGGGCGGCAGCGGGGTGCGACGCGGGCAGGCCGCCCCCGTCGTCAGGCGAGCGGGCGGACGTTCAAGGTGAGGCCCGAGCCCGGGGTGCGCAGGGCGATCGAGCCGTACGGGGTGCGCAGGCGCAGCCACGTGCCCGCGGTCAGCAGGGCTACCGGGACCTCCTGCGGGGGGAGGAAGCCGAGGGACTGGGCCGCGTGGACGGCGCGCAGCGGGAGGGGGGTCTGCGCCAGCGTGCGGGACCAGATCTCGCGGCCGATGCGGTCGCGCTCCACGCGCGTGCGCCGCTCCGGCGGCAGTTCCTCGTCCCGGGCGCGGAATTCGGCGACGGCCGCCGCGACCGCGCCCCGCATCCCGGTGACGTCCGGCAGGCCCGGAAGTTCGCGCCAGCCACCGCGCGGCGGCAGGACCCCGGCCCACGGCGGGCCGGTGACCATGTCCGGGACGACGGCTTTGCCGGCCGTCTCCTCGATGCCTTCGAGGAGCTCCCCCGCCGAGACCGTACGGTCGAAGACGGCCGGGTCGGCGAGCCGGGCCGTACGGATCGCCAGGACCTCGAACGACGGCGGCCGGCCGAACACGGCGAGGGCCCCGCCCCCCGCCTGGAGGCGGACGGCGGCGGCCCGGTCGTAGTGGATCAGCCGGGCCAGGAAGGCGGCGAGGTCCGCCGCCTCCCTGGCGTCGGCGAAGTGGAGCGGCGCGGTCATGCCGCGGCGGCCTCCTTGGTCACCTGCACGTCGTCCAGGTACTCCTCGAGGAACGACCGCTCCTCCGCGGTGATCCGCCGCGGCCGCTGCGCCTCCAGGTCGAACGGCACGACGACCGTCGAGGCCCGGACGTACACCGTCTCCGGGTCCTTGATCTCGTACGCGATCGTCAGCGACGCCGCGCCGATCTTCGTGACCCACGACTCGACGGTGACCGGCTCGTGCCGGTGCACCAGCGGCCGTACGTAGTCGATCTCGTGCCGGGCCACCACGGACCCGCCGGAGAACGACGGTGAGCCGTTCCCCGGCGCCAGGCGGAACATGAAGTCGATCCGCGCCTCCTCCAGATAGCGGAGGAAGACGACGTTGTTGACGTGCCCGAAGGCGTCCATGTCCGACCAGCGCAGGGGGCAGCTGTAGAAGTGCCGGGCCATCCTCAGCCCCGGGTCAGCTTCTTGTACGTGGCGCGGTGCGGACGGGCCGCGTCCGCGCCGAGGCGCTCGATCTTGTTCTTCTCGTACGACTCGAAGTTGCCCTCGAACCAGAACCACTTCGATTCGCCCTCGTACGCCAGGATGTGCGTGGCGACCCGGTCCAGGAACCAGCGGTCGTGGGAGACGACCACCGCCGCGCCCGGGAAGTCGAGCAGCGCGTTCTCCAGCGAGGACAGGGTCTCGACGTCGAGGTCGTTGGTCGGCTCGTCGAGGAGCAGCAGGTTGCCGCCCTGCTTGAGGGTGAGCGCCAGGTTGAGGCGGTTGCGCTCACCGCCGGACAGCACACCGGCCGGCTTCTGCTGGTCCGGGCCCTTGAAGCCGAACGCCGAGACGTAGGCGCGGGACGGCATCTCGACCTGGCCGACGTTGATGTAGTCCAGCTCGTCGGAGACGACGGCCCACAGCGACTTCTTGGGGTCGATGTTGGCGCGGCTCTGGTCGACGTACGAGATCTTGACGGTCTCGCCGACCTTGATCTCGCCGGAGTCGGGCTGCTCCAGGCCCTGGATCATCTTGAAGAGCGTGGTCTTGCCGGCGCCGTTCGGGCCGATGACACCGACGATGCCGTTACGCGGGAGCGTGAAGGACAGGTCGTCGATGAGGACCTTCTCGCCGAAGGCCTTGGAGAGGTTGTTGACCTCGACCACGATGGAGCCCAGACGCGGACCCGGCGGGATCTGGATCTCCTCGAAGTCCAGCTTCCGCATCTTGTCGGCCTCGGCGGCCATCTCCTCGTACCGCGCGAGGCGGGCCTTGGACTTGGCCTGGCGTCCCTTGGCGTTGGAGCGGACCCACTCGAGCTCTTCCTTGAGGCGCTTCTGGCGCTTGGCGTCCTTCTGGCCCTCGACCTTGAGACGGGAAGCCTTGTTCTCCAGGTAGGTGGAGTAGTTGCCCTCGTAGGGGTGGGCGCGGCCGCGGTCCAGCTCGAGGATCCACTCGGCGACGTTGTCGAGGAAGTACCGGTCGTGGGTGATCGCGACGACGGTGCCGGGGTACTTGGCGAGGTGCTGCTCCAGCCACTGCACGGACTCGGCGTCCAGGTGGTTGGTGGGCTCGTCGAGGAGCAGCAGGTCGGGGGCCTCGATGAGGAGCTTGCAGAGCGCGACGCGGCGCTTCTCGCCACCGGAGAGGTTGGTGACCGGCCAGTCGCCGGGCGGGCAGCCCAGGGCGTCCATGGCCTGCTCCAGCTGGGCGTCGAGGTCCCAGGCGTTGGCGTGGTCCAGGTCCTCCTGGAGCTTGCCCATCTCCTCCATCAGCGCGTCGGAGTAGTCGGTCGCCATGAGCTCGGCGACCTCGTTGAAGCGCTTCAGCTTGCCCATGATCTCGGCGGCGCCGTCCTGGACGTTCTCCAGGACCGTCTTGGACTCGTCCAGCGGCGGCTCCTGGAGCAGGATGCCGACGCTGTAGCCGGGCGACAGGAAGGCGTCGCCGTTGGAGGGCTGCTCAAGGCCCGCCATGATCTTGAGGACGGTGGACTTACCGGCGCCGTTCGGGCCGACCACACCGATCTTCGCGCCGGGCAGGAAGCTCAGCGTCACGTCATCGAGGATGACCTTGTCGCCGTGCGCCTTGCGCGTCTTGCGCATCGTGTAGATGTACTCAGCCAAGAGAAACCGTCCGGCAATCCGTAGGAGTCGACATACGCTCCGCCGCCGCGGCGATCGGGACCGGTGGCCGTCGACCGGATGGTCGTGGACCGGGTGGTCGCTGATCGGCGCCAGGGCAGATACACCCCATCTTGCCGTACGTCGATCCTTCGACGGAAACCAGTACTCCGGCACGGGGCGGCGCGTGGGGAGGAACAGGGTCTTCAACGGCAGGGGCCCCTCCGGTTATTCCCGGCGGGGCCCCTCTTCTGCGTACGGTCACCGTACGCAGGTCATGTGACTACCGTGCGCTTACGGCCTGACGCCCTTGCGCTGGCGCAGCATGAAGACCGCGCCGCCGCCGACCACCACGAGGACCACGGCCACGCCCGCGATCAGCGGCGTGGCGCTGGAGCCGCCGGTCTCGGCGAGGTCCCCGCCGCCGGTGGTGCCGGTGGTGCCGGTGGAGGTGCCGCCGGCCGAGGCCGGGCTGGGCTGCGGGGCCGGGGGCTCGGACGGGGCCGGGGAGGCCGTCTTGCAGTCCAGGACGCCCTTGAAGGTCTTCTTGAAGCCGCCCGGGCCGGTGATCGTGAAGTCGTACGCCTGGTCCTCGGCGACCGGGATCGTGACGGACTTCGAGGCGCCCGCCGGGATCGTGTACTTCAGGCCCTTGAGCTCGAAGGTGAAGTCCTCGTCGCCCTTGTTGGCGGCGATGATGTCGAGGCCGCCCTTGGCGCAGTTCTTCTCGACGGACAGGGCCGGGATCGGGCCCTTCTTCGCCCAGGCGGCGCCGGCCTGCGCGGAGACCGTGGAGGTGCTCGTGCCGGCCAGGATCAGGGTCTGGCTCTTGGTCTCGCTGACGAAGGCGCGGCCGATCGGCACGGTCGTGTCGGCCTGCACCGTCAGCGAGGTGGTGCCGTCGGCGGCGCCGGCGGGCACGTCGAAGAAGATCTTGGCGCCGTTGGTGACGTCCGTGACGGGCTTGCCGGCCTTGTCGACGACCTTCACGCCGGCCGGGGCGCCCGCGGCGAGGGTGACCGAGGCCTTGGCGGCGTTGGTGGTGACGGTGACCGGGCCGAGGCGGCTGCCGGGGGTGCCGGCCACGGACGGCGGGGCGAGCTTCAGCGAGGCGCCGGGCTCGGCGAGGTTCTTCGCCTCCTTCTCGAGGTACTGGGCGAGCTTGCGGGCGTTGCCGTCCGTCGGCACCGCCTTCACCTTGTCGGAGAAGTGCCAGATCGCGGCCTGGGTGCCGGCGGCTGCCGTGCCTTCGGTGAGCTTGTCGGCGCCGACCTTCCTGGCCAGCGCGGCGAGGTCGTTCACCTGCGGGAAGGAGTTCTGCAGGATCCAGCGGATCTTGCCGGCGTCGGTGTTGTTATGCAGGGAGGACTGGTCCCAGCCGACCTCCTTGTACTCCGTGCCCTGGCGGGCGGGGGTACGCAGGTCGATGCAGTAGGTCTGGATGGCGCCGCCCGGCTGGACGGCCATCTCGAAGAGGCCGGCCTGGGCCTTCCACTGGCGGCCGCCGGTCTCCTGGATGGTGACGGTGTCATGGATGGCGAGCCTGCCGAGCGTGGCGTTGGCGCCACCGGAGTTCTGAGTGATCTCCTCGGCCGCCGCCGGACCCGCGACCGCTATGGCACCCGCAGCGACGAGGCCGGTGGCCAGGGTCGCGGCGGCAAGGCGGGCGATGCCCGGCCTCCGTACAGAAAACATGGAATTCCCCTCTGGGCGAGGCGATCCGCATCTGAGACGCGTGGGGGGAGCGCTTCGCCGGCAGACTCAAGTGCCGCATGAGTACGCGGGAATCCTATGGATGCGGAAGAGCCCAGTCCCCGCCCATGTCATCCGATAACCATTCCGACTCAGAATCGTTATGCGCGAACGGGATTGAGACGTGAAGGATTGGTTAACGCGGCCTCACACGATCACCCCAACTCGCCAACTCGCCGCCATGACGAGTGAGTTCGCCGCAACTCGCCGTGTCAGTCGACCAACGGATCGCCCATCGGTACGCCCACCGGTACGCCCGTCGGCGCGCCCACCGGCCCGTCCTCCGGCTTCGGCGCCGCCCGCGGGGCACGCCGGAAGGCGGAGGTGCCGCGGGTCAGATCGTGCCCCACCGCCAGGGCGTCAATGTCGACGGACGTTCTGCGCTGCCCCTCCCGCTCCTCCTCACGCACCTTCAACCGGCCGTGCACCACGAGTGGTTCACCCACCGCCACCGACGCCGCCAGATTCGCCCCCAGCTGCCGCCACGCCCACACCGTGTAGAAGCTGGTGTGCCCGTCGGCCCACAGGCCCCGCTCCCGGTCCCAGCGGCGCGCGGTCACCGCGAACCGGAACCGCGCCACGCCGCCCGTCCCGGTCTCCCGGTAGTCCACCCCGGTCGCGACATTGCCCACCAGAGTCACCGTCGTGTCGTTCATTCCCCTGCCCCTCCCCGTGCCTTCCGAAGCTTGTTCTCCGATGGTGGACCGCTCGGCTCAATCCCGCAGAGGCCTGTGGAGAACCGAGCGGTTGGGGAAAACTTCGCCACCCATTCGGGCGATGGACGTTGACCGGTTCGAGGAATTCGGCAGGGGCTTCGGGCGGGTTTCGAGGGGGCAGGGCGCGCCTCAGCGTGTGGCGGAGACCGTCACGTACTGCTCGCGCACCTCCCGGTAGCGCATCAGCTCACCCGCGATCGGGTCGAGGACCCGGGCTCGCCCGCAGGCCGCGGCAGCCTCGCGCAGGCGCCGCTCGGCCTCCTGGCCGTAGCGCCGGGCGGGCCCCCGCGCCGCCGCCGCGCACCCCCACTCGACGAGCGGTCCCCCGACGATCCCGGAGGCCATCACGAGCACGGGCGGCAGCAGCACCGGGTCGAGAACGCCGATGATCTGGCCCACCAGCCATAGCGCGCCGAAGATCTGAAGGAGCGTCATGGCCGCCTGGGCCAGGACCGCGGCCGGCCACCAGGCGGGCCGCGGCGGCCGGCCTGCCGGTTCGGTGGCTGTCGCCGCGAGCTCGTCGAGGGCCTCCGGCAGCCCCTGCGAGCCCCGGACCGCCGCCTCGCGCACAGCCTGCGCCCAGGGCGCGGGAAGGCCGAGGGACGCCTCGTCGGCGACGACCCGGACCGCCTGCTCCACGCGCTGCCGGGCGGTCAGCTCCTCCTCCGCGGGCTCCTCGGGGCGCTCCGCGCCGCCGGGGGTGCGGGTGCGCTCGTACCAGCGCCACAGCCTCAGCCAGGGCGTCCCGCAGGCGCGGTTGGCGTTGCGCCGCCAGGCGCGTTCCGCGGCCTCCCCGGCGGCGGCCGCGCCAACCGCGACCGCGAGCCGGCTCGCGAAGTCGTCCCGGGAGCGCTCGTCGAGCCCGGGGCGTCCTTCGGCGACGTACACCGGCCGCAGCCGGGTGGCGGCCGCGTCGACGTCGGCGCTCAGGCGCTGGGCGGGGGCGCCGCGGCTCTGGACGAACGCGCCGAGGAGCTCGCGCAGTTCGCCGACGCCCTCACCGGTCAGGGCGGAGAGGGCGAGGACGGTGGCGCCGGGTTCGCCGTGTTCGCCGAGGGCCATGCCGTCCTCGTCGAGGAGGCGGCGCAGATCGTCCAGGACCTGGTCGGCGGCCTCGCCGGGCAGCCGGTCGATCTGGTTGAGGACGACGAAGGTGATCTCGGCGTGCCCGGCGAGCGGGCGCAGATAGCGCTCGTGCAGGGCGGCGTCGGCGTACTTCTCTGGGTCGACGACCCAGATCACCGCGTCGACCAGGGCGAGGATCCGGTCGACCTGGTCGCGGTGGTGGGTGACGGCGGAGTCGTGGTCGGGCAGGTCGACGAGGACGAGCCCCTGGAGGGCCTCGTCGCCCGCGCCGCCCGCCAGCGGCCTGCGGCGCAGCCGGCCGGGGATGGCGAGCCGGTCGAGCAGCCCGGCGGCGCCTTCGGACCAGCTCAGGGCGATGGGGGCGGAGGTGGTGGGGCGGCGCAGCCCGGTCTCGGCGATGGGGACGCCGGCGAGGGCGTTGAAGAGGGTGGATTTGCCGCTGCCGGTGGCTCCGGCGATGGCGACGACGGTGTGCCGGGCGGAGAGCCGCTGCCGGGCGGCGGCCTCGTCCAGGACCCGTCCGGCCTCGGCGAGGGTGGTGTCGTCGAGGCGGGTGCGGGAGAGGCCGACGAGTTCCTGGAGGGCGTCGAGGCGGATCCGCAGCGGCCCGCCGAAGGAGCCGCCGATGGGCAGCGGGTCGATCTCCTCGCCGCCGGGGGGTCCGGGCTCGGGGCCGGGCTGCGGGGCGGGCTTCTCGTTCGCCCGGCGGGCGATGAGCCCGTCGTCCCAGCGGTCGCTCCAGCGCTCGCTCACCGTACTCTCCACGGTCACCTCTCCTTCTGCAGCACGGACAACGCGGCGATCAGCTCGGCCTGCGGCTCGGGGGTCACATCGAGGGCGTAGAGCGGGGCGAGCCGCCGGTCCCGTTCGGTGTGCAGGACGCGGTCGAGGTACGAGGTCAGCAGGGCGCCGCCCTGGTCGCGCAGGCGCAGCGCGCCTTGGGCGCCGAGGAGTTCGGCGAGCCGGTCGCCGGCGCCGCGGGCGCGGCGGCCGCCGAGGAGGGCCGTGGCGAGCAGGGCGGCGACGGTGTCGGGTTCGGGGGCGGGGGTCTCGAGGGCTCGTACGGCCTCCTCGGCCCGTTCTTCCAGCTCGCGCCGCCAGCGGCGGACGTCCATGCCGATCCGCTCGGTGGCCTCCCGGTCGGCTGCGACGCCGGCTGTGCGCACGGCTGCGGAGGCGGGTTCGCGGCGCCAGGATTCCCGTACGGCCTCGTCGGCGGCGGCGACGGCGCACTGGAGGAGGGCGATCAGGGACTCGACAAGAGCGTCGAGGAGTTCGTCGGCGGTGCTGTCGCGGGGGTAGGTGCGCCAGCGGGTGCGGGCGTCGCCGGCGAGGACGGCGCCGCCCTTGACGCGGGCGCGGACCCGTTCGGCCTCCTGCTCGTAGGCGGTCTCCACGGCGCCGCTGAGCCGTACGGCGGCGGCGTACTGGGCGGCGACGGCGCCGGCGAGCTCGGGCATCCGGGCGTTGAGGGAGTCGATGACGCCGACGGCGGTGCGGACGACGGCCTGCTGGCGGGCGGCGGGGTCGGTGGCGCGGTGCCCGAGCCAGGCGCGGAGGGGGGCGACGGCGGTGTCGGGCAGCAGCCCGCTGCCGCCGCCCGTGGACTCGGGCAGCTCGGGGATGGTGAACCGGGGCACCTCACCGAGCCCGGCCTTGATCAGCAGGGCCGCGTACTGCCGGGAGACCTCCCCGACGACCTGGTGGGGGACGCGGTCGAGGACGGTGACGAGGGTGGCGTCGTACTCCTTGGCGGTACGCAGCAGGTGCCAGGGCACGGCGTCGGCGTACCGGGAGGCGGTGGTGACCATGACCCAGACGTCGGCGGCGCAGATCAACTCGGCGGCCAGCAGACGGTTCTCGACGACGAGAGAGTCGATGTCGGGGGCGTCGAGCAGGGCGAGGCCGCGCGGCAGGGAGGTGGCGGTCTCGATCCGCAGGGTCCCCGCGGCGGGCGGCTCGGGGTCTCCGGCGGCGTCGGTCTCGTCCTGCTGGGGCAGCCAGACGCGGGTGAGCTGGGGCAGGACCCGCATACCGGCGAACCAATGGTGGTCGTCGGGGTGGCAGACGAGGACGGGCGTGCGGGTGGTGGGCCTGAGGACCCCGGCCTCACTGACGCGCCGCCCCACCAGGGAGTTGACGAGCGTCGACTTCCCGGCCCCGGTGGAGCCGCCGACGACGGCGAGCAGCGGCGCTTCGGGGTCTTTGAGCCGGGGCACCAGATAGTCGTCGAGCTGCGCGAGCAGTTCGGCGCGGGTCTGCCGGGCGCGTGGCACTCCGGGAAGGGGAAGAGGGAGACGCACGGCGGCGACACGGTCGCGCAGGGCGGAGAGTGCGTCGAGAAGCTGAGGCCGTACGTCCATGGTCACCACATGCGAAGAATGCCCAACTTTGGCGCCTTTTTGAAGCGTATAGCCTTCCCTGCGCGCCGATCGGACACTTGGGATATCAGGGACGAGTGGGCCTCAGGCATAACGAGTACACAACACCCGAGCCGTGAGGCGTGAAAAACACTGCGGGAATCGCACCTGCCTGCGATTATCGTTCCGCTTCACCGAACCTCCACATCGTGCCACGCAGGTGAAGCAGCCGGGCCGAGGTGATCGGAGCCCTATCCTTGTCCCGGCAAGGTCACGGACCACCCAACGGGGCTCCAGGCCACCACGGCCGCGATCCGGCCCCCGTAGCTCAGTGGATAGAGCAGGCGCCTTCTAAGCGCTTGGCCGCAGGTTCGAGTCCTGCCGGGGGCGCACAAGCGAGACCCTCCCTTTCGGGAGGGTCTTTTTGCTGGTCAGGGCCTTTTCCGCCCGTCGGTGAAAGCGGCAGGGGCTCAGGCGCGGCGGGAGCGGAGTAGGGGGCGGCGGAGGCGGGAGGGTGCGGGGAGGGCGCCCGGGAGGGAGAGATTGTGGAGGCGGGGGGAGGGGAAGTAGCGGGGGTTCGGCGGGAACGTCGTCAGTAGGGACTCCGTCTCCGGGCGCAATGACGGGTGGATCTTGGGCTGCATGCAGAAGCCGACCGCGCGAACCAGAGGCGGCAGTGTGGGCGGGGCGGCGCCGGGGACCGTCGGGGTGGCGGGGCCTTCGAGGGCCGGGACGAGGTGGTCCACGATCGTCAGCGGCATGCGGTTGCTGTTCTCGTACGGGGTGAGCCGGTCCAGGACCAGATCCGTGCCCACGCGCGCGATGGGGATGCCGTAGAGGACGGCCGCCGTGAGCATCGCCGTGGAGAAGCAGCCCACCACCAGCCGCGGGCGGCAGCGCTCGTAGAAGGTCTCCGCGAGCAGCGGGCCGTCCAGGACCGTCAGCTCCACGCCGGCCGCCGTCGCCTCCTCGTGCAGCGCCGTCGAGTAGCGGGCCGGGGCCGTCGGGTGCGGTTTGAAGACGATCGAGCGGTGGCCGGCCGCCGCCGCGCCGCGGAGCATGCGGACGTGCAGGGCCTCCTCCTCGTCGGGGGTGAGGATGCCCAGCGCGGCGAGGTACTGGCCGAGCAGCAGCGCGCTCGGGGCGGCCTCGGCCGCTGCCGTCAACACCGGGTCCGTGGCCGCCGATTCGGCGATCTCGGACAGCAACGCGCGGAACGCGTCGTCCGGTACGAGCTCCGGCTCCACCCCGTACTCGGACAGCAGCAGCGGCCGCAGGCCCGGCACCAGGTCGAGATGGAGCAGCCGACGCACCCGGCAGCCGATCGTCTGGGGCAGTTCGCCGCGGGTCGGGCCGTAGCTCATGAGGCCGTCGGCGTACACGTCGAGCACGCTCTCGGCGAAGATCGCGGCAAGCGCCTTGGCGGGGTTGACCTGGATGGACTCGACGACCAGCTCGACCGGGGCGGCGCCGATCCCCCACGCCGAGCGGAACATCCGCTGCCACACCGGTACTTCCTCCGGGCGCGGCGCCCATGTGCCGGGGTGGTGGGGGCGGATGACGTCGTTCCAGTCGACGACCTCGTCGAACCGGGCGGCGATCCGGTCGTAGCCGGTCATCTCCTCAAGCCGCAGCGCCGTCTCCGGGATCTCGGCGTTGTGCGACAGGAGCAGCAGGCGCCGGGCGTCGTCGGACGCGCCGAACTGACCGGCGTCCAGGGCCGCCGCCACCGTCGCCGCCCCGTACAGCGTCGAGACCTGGAAGATCTGCACACGAGCATGCATACTCAGGCGGCCTTTCGCGTCTCGCGCAGCCGCCGGAGCAGCGTGCTGCGGGCGGTGTCCATCGTCGCCAGCGTCTCGTCGAGGACCTGCTGCGGCATCCGCCGCAGCGCGTCGCCCACATCGCGCCGCAGCCGCTTCGCCACGGCCGGCTCGTACTGGTCCGCCTTGTTCATATGGAAAGCGATCATGGCGCAGTACGTCCGTACCGCCTTCGGCAGAAAACGGTCCGCCTCGGCGTCCTCGGCCACCTCTCGCAGCAAAAGGTCGTACGACGGAATGAAGTCCAGCTGGCGATTGTCGGAGATCTGGGTCAGCGAGGTGGTGACCCCGCGCCGGTAGAACACGCCGTGCAGCGCGAGCGCCGCGTACGACGAGGCTTTCAGATGCAACCGCCAGAGCCAGAGCCGGTCTTCGGCCGTGCGCAGTTTCGTCTCGAACCGTGAGGCGCCGTCGGCGAACAGCCGCGCGCTGTAGATCCCGAACGGGACGAAGGGATAGTCCACCATCGTCACCATGTGCGCCGGGGCGATTCCGTCCCGGGGGTCCATCACCGTGTCGCGCCGCTTGGCCGGGGCGTAACGGATCGAGCGGGACGTGCCGTTCGACTGAACATGGTCGGTACGGGCGAAGTCGCAGCCCAGCGCCTCGATGCCGCGCACCAGCGCGCGCAGGTGACCGGGCGCGTACCAGTCGTCGCCGTCCAGGAACGTCACGTACTCCCCGCTCGCCGCGTCGATCCCGGTGTTACGCGCCTGGGCCACGCCCTGGTTCGTCGCGTGCCGGATCACCCGGGCGCCCGGAATCCGGTCCTTCCAGTGGTCGAGGACGTCCGGCGTGGCGTCGGTCGAACAGTCGTCGACCAGAAGGAATTCGAACTCCGGATCCGCGTTGTTGGCGAGACTGCGCAGGGTGTCGGGAGCGTACGCGCCGACATTGTGGAGCGGTACGACGACGGACAATTTCGGCACACGGAATCCAAACACTTGAACGCCAGTACGGAGGGCACGGTACCGGCGCCGATAAACGGGCGGACGATACGCGTTTGCACGTCAGGTGAATTCTTTCCGCCCGTTTTCGGGAGGCACCGCGGTGTTCGCCGGACGCGGTCGGTGGTGCCAGGCGAGGGCGAGCAGGGCGGCCAGCGCGACGCCGCCGATCCCGGCACCGAGCCGCAGCCCCGGCGGCCGGAATGAGCAGCTGATCGTGGTCGCCGTGCCGTCCAGCGGTACGGCCAGCAGACCGAGGTGGCGCCGGGCGGGCGCGGGGGCCTGATCGCCCGCGGAGCAGGTCCAGCCGGAGATCCGGGGGACGGCGACGACTGCGGTTCCGGTGCTGCCCGCCGGAAGTGTCGCGGAGAGGGTGTGGCCGGAGGCCTCCACCCTCGTCGCGCCGAACGCCGTCAACTGCCGTACGGCCGCGTCCAGTCGCTCCGGGACGAGGCAGCCGACCGGGCGGCGGGGCAGGGCCGGGCGGGCATCCGGGGAGTGCAGGGCGATCCGTACCTCGCCGGACGCCGGGACCGTGCCGAGCCGCCGCATCGGGGCCCGTA
Organism: Streptomyces sp. NPDC039465; assembly: GCF_055639315.1. Lineage (NCBI taxonomy): Bacteria > Bacillati > Actinomycetota > Actinomycetes > Kitasatosporales > Streptomycetaceae > Streptomyces > Streptomyces sp. NPDC039465. The sequence continues at coordinate 1,001,896 of NZ_JBVKAP010000001.1, forward strand.
CGGCCGGGAGCTTGCCCGCGAAGGCCACCGGGCGGGCGTCGGCCAGCGTGGCGGTGCCCTTGTAGCCGGGCGCCCAGAAGTAGACCTCGGCGCCGGCGGGGCAGGCCGCGGTCAGCGTCCGCGGCCCTGTCGGCCCCGGTGTCGGACCCGGTGTCGGACCCGGTGTCGGCACCTCGTACACCCGCGCGCCGAGGAGCAGCTCCTGGTTGACGAAGGCGTTGTCCCCGAAGCGGGCCCCCTTGCTGCCCGTGTCGGGCAGGCGCAGGGCCGGGCGGACGGTCACCAGGGGCGGCACCGGGCGGTGGGTGGCGGTGATCGCGGCCCGTGGTGGGGCGTCCAGCCGTACCGGCGCCGAGGGCGTGGCCCGCATCCGCGTACCGACCGAGAAGATCGCGTCTGTCACGGGGTTGTCGAGGCTGACCACATGCCGTCCCTTGGCGTAGTGGCCGAAACCCAGCGAGGAGAGCGTGCCGGAGTAGATCTCCGCGGTGAGGCTGCTGTAGTAATCGGCGCCCTGTCCGCCGGCGATCATCGAGTCGTTGCCGCCCGGTACGCCGCCGTCGGCCCCGCCCGGATCCGTGCGGTGGCGCGGCCAGGCGTCCTCTCGGGCGGTCGCCCGCGCCATGTCCTCGTGCCAGGGCCCCAGCGGGGGCGCCCAGGACACCTGCGCCAGCTGCCGCCGCTCGATGCGTGACCCGCCGAGGGCGCCCTCCGCCACCTGCGCGGCGACGAGCAGCACGACCGCCACGACCGGGAGGACCCGGGAGTCGGGTGCGTACCGCCTGCCCCCTACGACCGCGGTGGCGGCGACGGCGCCGACCGCCAGGGCCGCGCCCAGCACCGGGTAGCTCCACCGGTCGACGACCGTGCTCCCGCGCGCCGAGAACGCCATCACGGCGAGGAGCCCGCCCGCCGCGAGCAGCGCGGGCGGACGGGGCAGCCCCTCGGCCGTGGACAGCCAGGCCGCGATCAGGAGCAGCCCGCAGAGTACGAACGCCTGGCGGTAGGGGATGCCGTTGGGGGAGGCGCCGGCGTGCCACAGGAGGTGGGCCGGTTCCCACTGGGTGGAGAGCGCGACCAGGCAGATCGCGGCCGTCCACACGAGCCGGGTGCGGGGCGTGAGCGCGCGGTTGAAGGGCAGCGTCAGGGCGAGCAGCAGGGCGAGGGTGCCGATGTGCAGCGCGGGCGACGCCACGCTCGCCGTCCCCGGCAGCAGCCGCGCGAACACCTCCGTCCACTCGACGGCGGCGAACGTCACCGCGGGCGTCGGATCCGCGACGCGGGTCGCTGCGTGCACGACGACGAACACGGGCGCGGCGAGCCCGATCCCGATGCCCACGGTCCGTACGGCCCGCATCAGCCCGGCGGCCTTGCCGGGGCGGGGGCGGGGGCGGGGCCCAGCCGCGCCGTACGGGCGGGGTCGGGTCTCGCCTTCCTCCGTCGTCAGCAGGCGCACCGCCAGGACGATCGCCGCCCCGATCGTCGCCATGTACGCCGTGTAGAAGTTCGCGATCCACGCCAGCGCCACCACCAGCGGGCCGAGGACCGGGCGGCGGCCGGTGCGGGACCATTCGGCGACCAGGCAGAGGAGGGGGAAGGCGACCAGGCCGTCCAGCCACATCGGGACGTACGCGCCGTAGTTGAACGTCCAGCCCGACAGGGCGTACGCCGCGCCGAGCACCGCCGCCACCGGCCAGGGGCCCCGGCGCAGGGTCAGCAGGGCCGTGGCCATCGCCGCGCCGGCCGCCGTCACCTTGGCGGCGGTGATGACGTACAGGGCCAGTTCCAGGCGGTCCGCTGGGAAGGCCACCACCAGCAGGTCGAAGGGGCTGCTCAGATACGTGCCGACGTCGCCGAGGAAGTTCGAGCCGTAGCCGGTCGTCCAGTTCAGGAACAGATCGCCGTCAGCCCGGCCGAGCAGCAGGTCGCGCCAGTAGGCGTGGTACGGCAGGTACTGGTTGCCGAGATCGACGATGTTGCGGGTCGTCGGCCCGAAGGGATGGCTGCCGGCCAGGACTCCGCCGAGGCAGAAGACGACACAGGACAGCACGGCGGCGCCGACCGCCGCCCTCAGCCGGGGGCGGCGCGGGCGCGGCCGGTGGTGCGGCGCGCGCTCGTCCTCGGCCGGCACGGCCTCGGTGGTAAGGAGCACGGAGGCCATGCCACTCCAGGCACACGACCCGCGTCCGATCACGGGACGGAGACCGGGCGCACCCGGGGTGAATTCCGGGTGACGCGGGCGAGCCCCGGCGGGCTGCGCCCCGGCGGCGCGACACGGGCGCGAAAGGCTGGGGGTTGGCCGCCGCCCCACGTACTACTGGTCCCTCACGTGCCGTCATGGACCGCTACGTCAGGGACTGCGAGGACTTCTCATGACTTCGTCAGATGTGTTCCGTTTCCGGCCGAGCCGCCGCTCGCTCCTCACCGGCGCGTTCGCCGTGGGCGCCGCCGGGTTGCTCCCCCTCGGGGCGGCGGGCTCCGCCCGGGCCGACGCCGGGCCGGACATCCTCGGCTGCGCCGGGTGGGGGGCACGCCCGTCGCGCAGCCCCGTCCGTCTCCTCGCCACCGCCCCGCACAAGATCATCGTTCATCACACCTCCACCCCGAACACCACCGATCTCTCGCGAGCGGCGGCGATCGACCTGGCGCACATCATGCAGAACGACCAGATGGACGTGCGCGGCTGGATCGACACCGGGCAGCACTTCACCATCAGCCGGGGCGCGTACATCCTCGAAGGCCGCCACGAAAGCCTCGCCGCGCTCCAGGGCGGCACCCGCCAGGTCGAGTCGGCGCACGCGTACGGCCAGAACCAGGTCGCCGTCGGCATCGAGAACGAGGGCACGTACATGCGGGTCGACCAGCCCGGCGCACAGTACGCCGCGCTGCTCGAACTCTGTACGCACATCTGCCGGCAGTACGGCCTGCGCGCCTACCAGATCTACGGGCACCGCGACTTCAACGCCACCGACTGCCCCGGCGACCGGCTCTACGCCATGCTGCCCCAGCTGCGCAGGGAGGTGGCGGCGCGGCTCGGCGGCGACCCGACGGCGCCGGTGTGGCCGATCGTCCGTAGCGGCGACTCCGGGCGGCAGGTCGTGGCGTTGCAGCATCTGCTGGTGCGGTACGGGCAGCCGGTCACGGTCGACGGTACGTTCGGCGCGGCCACGGAAGCGGCCGTACGAGAGGTCCAGACGGTGAACCACGCGACCAAGGACGGGATCGCGGGGAACCAGGTCTGGCACCAGCTCGTGGTGCCCGTACGCCTCGGCGACATGGGCGTGGCCGTGTCGGCCCTCCAGACCCTGCTGGCCACGGGCGGTGTCCCGACGGCGGTCGACGGCGTCTTCGGCCCGGCCACGGAGACCTCGGTCACGGGCTTCCAGTCGGCGCGGCAGCTGCCCGCGGACGGGGTGGCCGATGCGCGGACGTGGGGGCGGCTGCTGGAGTGACGCGGATGTCCCGCGGCGAGGACGATGGCACACTGACCGCCCGTTCGTCCGTCGGCGGTCATCCGTCGACGGACATCCGACAGCCGACATCTGACTTCTGTCAGCTGTCATCTGTCAGCCGTCATCTGCCATCCGTCACCTGCCATCCGCCGCCCCGAGGAGCCCGTCGTGCCGATGATCCGTAACCTCCGGCGTGTCGTGCGTCGCGCCTACCGCCGCACCGTCGACCTGAGTCACCCCGCCCGCTCTCCGCTGGGCAGCTCGGTGGTCAACTGCGTGGTGTACGACGACGGTCTGCGGCTGACCGGGTCCTGCGGCGCGGAGGAGGCGGTGCGCAAGGCGCGTAAGTCGGACGGCGGGTTCGTCTGGATCGGGTTGCACGAGCCGTCGGCGCAGGAGTTCGCGGGGCTGGCCGAGCTGTTCGGGCTGCATCCGGTCGCGGTGGAGGACGCCGTGCAGGCGCATCAGCGGCCGAAGGTGGTGCGGTACGACGAGACGCTGTTCGCGGTGTTCAAGACGGTCCGGTACGTGGAGCACGAGGAGCTCACCGCGACGAGTGAGGTGGTGGAGACCGGGGAGCTGATGGTGTTCACCGGGCCGGATTTCGTGATCACGGTGCGGCATGGGCGGCATGGTTCGCTGGGGCCGTTGCGGGAGGCGCTGGAGGCGGTGCCGGAGCAGTTGGCCAAGGGGCCGGCGGCGGTACTGCACGCGATAGTGGATCACGTGGTGGACGATTATCTGGCGGTGGCCGATGCCGTGCAGGACGATCTGGACGCGGTGGAGACCGCGGTGTTCAGTGAGCATGCGAGCCGGGGTGACGCGGGGCGGGTCTATCAGCTGAAGCGGGAGTTGCTGGAGCTGCGGCGGGCGGTGGCTCCGCTGGACCGGCCGTTGCAGACGCTGGCGTCGGGGACGGGGCTGGTGGGCCCGGACATGCAGCCGTACTTCCGGGACGTGGCGGATCACCTGTCGCGGGTGAGCGAGCAGATCACGGCGTTCGACGCGCTGCTCGACTCGATCCTGCAGGCGCATCTGGCGCAGGTGACGGTGGCGCAGAACGAGGACATGCGCAAGATCACGGCGTGGGCGGCGATCGTCGCCGTGCCGACGATGGTGTGTGGGGTGTACGGGATGAACTTCGACTACATGCCGGAGCTGCGCTGGACGTTCGGGTATCCGCTGGTGGTGGGGTCGACGCTGGTGGTGTGTTTGGTGGTGCATCGGATGTTCCGGCGCAACGGATGGCTCTGAGCCAGTCGTTGGCGCGTTCGGAGGTCTGGCCGGTGCCGTGGTGTGAGGTGGTGGCGCACCCCCCTACCCCTGCCCCACCTGGGGGGAGGATGGGCGATTACTGAGGGGTGGCATCGCAGGGCTGGTGTGATTACCAGCCATCCCTAGTCTCATTTCCCGTGATCTCGAACCGATTTCCGTGCGAGGCGCGGAACCAGGCGAGCCAGGGGGGAATTGTGGGACTCGTGGAGCGGACCGGTCATACGGAATTGCTCGACCGTCTGTTGGCGGATTGTGTGGCGCGTAAGGGAAGTGCCGTGGCTCTGGACGGTCCGGGGCCGAACGGGAAGACGGAGCTGCTGCACTATGCGATCGCACAGGCGGAGACGGCTGGTGTGCGGGTGCTGCGGGCGGTCGGTGCGCGGGCGGAACGTGCCCTGGGGTTCGGGGTCCTGAGTCAGCTGTTCCATGGGGCTTCGCTGCCGTCTGAGGTGGCTCGGGAGGCGGAGGCCTGGCTGGAGGAGGGGGCTGGGGCGCTCGCGGCCGGTGAGGGTGCGGGGGATGTGCCGGGGCCGGGTCTGGTGCGGGTGCTGGACCGGCTGTGCCGGGTGCTGTTGGAACTGGCGGCGGCGGAGCCGCTGTTGATCGCGGTGGATGACATCCATCACGCGGATGCGGCGACGCTGCACTGTCTGCTGCATCTGGTGCGGCGGATCGGGCCGGTGCCGGTCGTGCTGGTGCTCGCCGACGACACCAGCACGCGTCCGGAGCTGCCGCTGTTCCGGGCGGAGTTGCAGCGTCGCCCGTACTGCCACCGGCTGCGGGTGGAGCCGCTGTCGATGGAGGGTGTACGGGAGTTGCTGGCGGGGCGGCTCGGGGAGGAGCGGGCGGCGGCGCTGGCGCCGGAGTTCCATGCGGTGTCGGGTGGCAATGCGCTGCTGTTGTCGGCGCTGGTGGCGGATCATCTGGAGTGTGGGGGGATCCGGCCGCAGGGGTACGGGCTTGCGTTCGTGGGTCATCTGGACCGTGGGGATGCGAGGGCGCTGGCGGTGGTGCGTGCGCTGGCGGTGCTGGGTGGTGGCTCGGAGGGGGGCGCGGTCGACGAGGCCGAGCTGGCGGAGCTGTCGGGGGTGCCGGCGGTGGAGGTGGCGGCGGTGCGTGCCGCGATGAACGGGGCGGGGCTGCTGGAGGGTGGCTGGTTCCGTTCGGAGGTGGCGCGGCTGGCGGTGCTGGAGGCGTTGTCGCGTACGGAGCGGGATGCGTTGCAGTTGGCCGCGGCGCGGATGCTGCATGGGCATGGGGCGCCGGTGCAGCGGGTCGCGGGGCATCTGGTGGAGGCGCAGTCGGCGCCGGGTGTGTGGGCGGTGGAGGCGTTGCGGGAGGCGGCGGAGCGGGCTCTGCTGGCGGACCGGCGGGGTGTGGCTCTGGGGTGCCTGGAGCTGGCGCATCGTTTCTGCGAGGACGAGTCGGGGCGTACGGCGGTGTTGGCGCGGCTGCTGCATGTGGAGTGGCTGGCGAATCCGGCGGCGGCGGGTCGTCATCTGGGGACGTTGACGGCGGCGGCTGCGGCGGGTCGGCTGGGGCAGCAGGAGCGGGTGTCGTTGGTGCGGCGGCTGTTGTGGCACGGCCGGACGGAGGAGGCGGCGCGGTTGTTGCAGCGGCTGCGGGCCAGTGGCCGGGTGCCGGTGGCGGGTGGTTCCACGGAGCTGCCGGACTTCGAGCACTGGGTGGCGTGGACGCATCCGTCGCTGGCGCTGGAGAGCCGTCCGCAGGCGGCGCCGGTGGCGGAGGGTGCCTTGGCGGGGGCGGGTTTCCCGGCGCGTACGGGGCCGTTGCTGCGGGCGACGGGGCTGTTGGCGGACGCGTTGACGCGGGGGCGGGCGCATGAGGCGGCGGAGCGTGCGGAGTGGCTGCTGGCCGATCTGGACCGGGCGCGGGGTGACGAGTGGTCGGACGAGGCGGCGTTGACGGCGTTGTCGGTTTTGACGGCGGCGGGTCGTCCGGCGGATGCGCTGGCTTGGTGTGAGCGGTTGACGTCGAAGGATGTGCATCAGCTGCCGGCGACGCTGCGGGCGTTCCTGGCGGCGGCGCGGGCGGAGGCGGCGCTGCGGACGGGTGAGTTGACGACGGCTCTGGCGCAGGCGCGGTTGGCGTTGACGGTGTTGCCGGCGAAGGCGTGGGGTACGGCGGTGGGGTTGCCGCTGGGTACGTTGATCGTGGCGGCGACGCGGACGGGTGATCACGCGGAGGTGGCGCGTCGGCTGACGCAGTCGGTGCCGGAGGCGATGTTCGAGACGCGGCACGGTCTGACGTATCTGCATGCGCGGGGTCAGTATCAGCTGGCGACGAACCACTGCCATGCGGCGCTGGCGGATTTCCTGGCGTGTGGTGAGCGGATGCGTGCGTGGGGTCTGGATGTGCCGGGGCTGCCGGCGTGGCGGATCGGGGCGGCGGAGGCGTGGCTGCGGCTGGGGAACGCGGATCAGGCGAAGAAGCTGGCGTACGAGCAGTTGGGCCGGCCGGAGGCGGCGGGGCCGTATGTGCGGGGTCTTGCGCTGCGGTTGATGGCGGCGTCGGGGCCGGTGAAGCGGCGGCCGCAGTTGCTGGCGGAGGCGCTGGATCTGTTCGAGGAGTGCGGGGATCGCTATGAGCAGGCTCGGGTGCTGGCGGATTTGAGTCATGCGCATTACGCGGTGCGGGACAGTCGTCGGGCGCGGATGTTGTTCCGGCGGGCGCGGCACATGGCGCGGCTGTGTGAGGCGGGGCCGCTGGCGGCGGAGTTGATGTCGGCGCCGGAGGAGTTGGGTGGTGACGCCGGGGTGAAGGAGTCGGCGGATGGTTCGGTGCTGACGGAGTCGGAGCGCCGGGTGGCGGCGTTGGCGGTGCGTGGGTACACGAACCGGGAGATCGCGACGAAGTTGTACGTGACGCCGAGCACGGTGGAGCAGCATCTGACGCGTACGTACCGGAAGCTCGGCATCAAGCACCGGAGGGAGCTGCCGGCGGGTCTGGGTACGGAGGCGGGCAGTGGACGGGCCGCGTGAGGGGGCGTCGTCCGCGGTTGAGGTGATCATCTTGCGCCCGTCCAGCGTCGATATCAGACCGTGCAGTTGGTACGTTTCCTGGGTGGGGCGGGAGGGGGTACGGCAGGTGTGCAGTCGGCCTCCTGGGGTCGACCGGCCCCGCGTAACCCCTCCTCTACCAGGCAGTTCACCTTCCAGCACGGAGGATGGAGGGGCCTGAACGGGAGGACGGACAGCTCGGAAGGCAAGGCCTACTTGGTCAGATCGATTGCGAAATCGGAGCTCAATCACCTCTGACACATTGACAAAAAGACCGGGCGGTTGGTTTCCTATGGGTATGCAGTTGCTGTTGTCCTGCCAGCCCAGCCAGCCCAGCCAGAGACGGTGGTCACGGTGAAGTTCGGAATCCTCGGTCCGGTCGAAGTCATCAGCGGCGGTCAGCCCTTGGCGCTGGGCGGACTCGTCCAGCGCGCGGCGCTCGGCTATCTGCTGCTGCACTGCAACAAGGTCGTCGCCACCAGCGCGCTGGTGCGCGCCGTGTGGGGCCATGACGCGCCGCCCACGGCCCGCAAGATGGTCCAGAACGCGGTCTCGCGGCTGCGCCGCACCCTCGCCGAGGGCGACGGCGAGGGGCAGGTCGAGCTCGTCACCTGCTCGCCGGGCTATCTGCTGCGGGTCGACCCGGACGCGGTCGACGTGCACCGTTTCCGCGCTCTGGCCGAGCGGGGCCGCGCGGAGCTGTCCCAGGGGCGCGCCGAGCGCGCGGCGGCCACGCTCGGCGAGGCGCTGGCGCAGTGGCGCGGTCCGGCGCTCTCGGACCTCACCGAGACCGGGATCGACTGGCCGCAGACCGCTCTGCTTGAGAACGAGCGGCTGGCGGCGTTCGAGGACAGCGCGGAGGCGGGCCTGGCGCTCGGCCGGCATTTCGAGATCGTGCGGGAGCTGGAGGCGATGACGGAGGCGGAGCCGGCGCGGGAGCGGCTGTGCGGTCAGCTGATGCTGGCGCTGTACCGCTGCCACCGGCAGCGTGAGGCGCTCGCCGCGTACCAGCGGACCCGGATGGCGCTCGTGGAGACCTTCGGGCTCGACCCCGGGCGGGAGCTTCAGTCCCTGGAGATGAAGATCCTCCAGCATGACGAGTCGCTCGCCGTTCCGGGCCGCCCGCACGCCGCCCCGGTCCTGGCCCCGGCGCCTGTCCTGGCTCCGGCGCCTGTCCTTTCTCCCGTGCCCGGGCCGGCTCCGGCGCCTGCTCCGGTCGCGGCGGTGGCGGCGGTCCCCGCCGGGCCGCGGTCGCGCGGCGACGTCTTCTCCTCCCCCGGTGGCGCGGTGAGTCCGCACGCCCGTACGGCCGCGCGAGCCCGTGGTGAGGAGCTGGCCATGGCCCACCGCTGGCGGGGCGCGGACCCGCTGTGGGCGTCGCTGTGGTGAAGCGCGCCGCTCGCGTCGCCCAGGTCGCTCAGGTCCCTCGCGTCGCTCACGGCGTGCGGGCGAGCAGGAGTGCGCCGCGCAGGGAGGAGAGGCCGGCGAGCCGGGCCGGGTGGACCGGGGGCGGGGTCCAGGCCGGGCGGGCGAGGCGGGTGACCTCCTGGGCGACCGTTTCGACGAAGCCGGGGACGCCCGCGGCGAAGCCGCCCCCAACGACGATCCGTTGGGGGTGGACCAGTTCCGCCAGGCTCACGGCCGCCGCGGCCAGCGCGGCGCAGCTCTCGCCCACGGCGTCGACGGCCCAGCGCTCCCCCGCGGCGAAGGCGTCCCGCAGGGCCGTGAACTCGACCGTTTCCCCGCGCAGTTCGGCTGCCCGGCGCAGGGTCGCGGGGCCCGAAGCCACCGACTGGACGCAGCCGCGCCGCCCGCAGTCGCACAGGTCGCCCGCGCGCCGGTCCACGACCATGTGGCCCACCTCGCACGAGCCGCGGTGCGCGCCGGGGACGAGGTGGCCGTCGAGGACGATGCCGCCGCCGATGCCGGTGCCGACGCCCAGGTAGACCAGGTCACCGCAGTCGGCCGCGTCCGCCTCGGCGAGCGCCGCGAGGTCGCCGTCGTCGGCGCAGCGGACCTCGGCGCCCGGCAGCAGCGCCGCCAACTCGGCCCGTAGGTCGACTCCTTGCCAGAACGGCCGGCCCGGCCAGGTCAGCACCCGCCCGTCGGGGGCGAGGGTGGCGGGCATCGCCACGCCGACCGCTTCGACCGGACGGGCCAGGCGTGAGCGCAGGGCCTGGGTGTGCTCGGCGAGCGCGGCGAGATCGTCGCGTACGCAACGGGTCCTGGGCCAGCGGAACGACGACTCCGTCTCTTCACCGATTCCGGCGGAATTCTCCGTACGGAACGCGACCTTGGTGCCGCCGACGTCAATTCCGAGATGGCTCATGGATTCTCCTCCGACTGTGTTCAGGGCGCCGTTGGGGGGTGAATAGGGGACCGTTCACACATGGTCCGCACTAGCTTCTGACCAGGTACTCGTACGAGATGGGCGGAAGCGGGAGGGAACATGTTCACCGAAGAATTTCGAATGGCGGGGGCGGAATCGGGCACGGCGGATTCAGGGTATTCCTGCGAGGCGGCTCTGCGCGTTTTCGCGGGCGGGCTCGGCGACCCGGCCGCGACGGCCGGGTCCGCTCCCGCCCCGGCGCCGCTGGAGGCGCTGCGGGCGGTCGTGCTCCAGTCGGTCGAGGCGGTGATCGCGGCCGCGGCCGGTGTGCCGCCGGTCCTGGCGGACGGCGGGGCCGGTACGCCGTGATCGGGTCGCTGCTGCCGGAGTCCGTCGCCTGGGCCGAGGCCTTCGGCGACGATCCCGGGCTCGTGCCCGCCGAGGAGTTGTACGCGCGGGAGTGGGCGGTCGTCGCGGACGCGGTGCCCGCCCGGCAGCGGGAGTTCGCGGTCGTACGGGCGTGTGCGCGGCGCGCGCTCGCCGAGCTGGGGCTGCCGCCCGTACCACTGCTGCCGGGGTACCGCAATGCCGTGGTCTGGCCGGAGGGTGTGGTCGGCAGCATGACGCACACCACCGGCTACCGGGCGGCGGCGCTGGCGCGGCGTACGGATCTGGCGGGGATCGGGATCGACGCCGAGCCGGATCTGCCCCTGCCGGACGGGGTGCTGGGGAGTGTGGCCCGGCCTGCCGAGCTGCGGCATGTGGCGGCGCTGGCTGCGGCGCGGCCCGCGGTGGCGTGGGACCGGCTGCTGTTCAGCGCCAAGGAGGCGGTGTACAAGACGTGGTTCCCGCTGGCACGGCGGGAGCTGGACTTCCCGGACGCCGAGATCGCCTTCGACCCGGCCGACGGCAGGGCGGGGACGTTCTCGGCGCGGCTGCTGGTGCCCGGTCTGCCGCTGGGCGGGGGGAAGGTCACCCGTTTCGAGGGGCGTTGGGCGGCGGACGGGGGTCTGCTGGTGTCGGCGATCGCCCTGGCCGCGCCGGACGACTGAGCCGCGCCGGACGGTGCTGCGGGCGGCCGAGTCGTAACGGGCGGCCGAGTCGTACAGGCCGGTCCGGCGGTCGGCTGAGTCGTACTGGGCGGTCCGGCGGGCCGTTCGGCGTCCGGTGCCCGGCGGGTCAGTGGGTGTACGGGGCGAGGGCATCGCGTACCAGGGCGGTGATCGCCTCCTGGTGGTCGGCGAGGTAGAAGTGGCCGCCGGGGAAGACATGGAAGTCGATGGGCCGGCTGGTGTGCTGGTCCCAGGCCGCCGCGTCGTCCGGGGAGACCCGGGGGTCGCTGTCCCCGACGAGGACGGTGACCGGGCAGTCGATGCTCGCGCCGGGCGCGCAGCGGTAGGTCTCCACGGCGCGGTAGTCGCCGCGGACGACCGGGATCATCAGCTGGAGGAGCTCCTCGTCCTCGAAGACGCGCGGGTCTGTACCGCTGAGGGTGCGCAGTTCGGCGAGGAGGCCGGCGTCGTCGAGGCGGTGGATCAGGTGCTTGCGGTCCAGGCCGGGGGCGGGGCGGCCGGAGGCGAAGAAGGCGACCGGCGGGGTGCCGAGGCGCTCCAGCCGCTGGACGACCTCGAAGCCGACGGTGGCGCCCATGCTGTGGCCGAAGAGGGCGAGCGGCCCGTCCGTCCAGGGGGCGAGGGCCTCGGTGATGTGGTCGGCGAGGGTGGCGATGTCGGTGACGGGCTCCTCGCGGAAGCGGTCCTGGCGGCCGGGGTACTGCACCGACAGGACCTCGATCTCCGGGGAGAGCGCGGCGGAGAACGGCCGGAACCAGGGGGCGGATCCGCCGGCGTGCGGCAGGGTCACGAGCCGGATGCCGGCGTCCGGCGCCGGGTGGTAGCGCCGGATCCAGGCGTCCGTAGATGTGGCGACCGTTGCAGGTGCTGCGGGTGCTGCGGGAGACACGGGAGACAAGGGGGTTCACCTCACGAAGGCGGTCCGGCCGTGTGGCCGGACCGGTGGTGTGCCGGGGGCCGGGGGCCGGGGCCGGTGCGCGGGGCCGGCCCCCGGTGGGCGTTGCTGCCGGTCACGCGCGGGTCACGCGGCCGGGGTCATGTTGAGCAGGGCGCGCGCGGCGAGCGGGTAGCCGAGGGCGCCCATGCCGACGATCACGCCGTTGGCGAGCGGGGCGAGGACCGACTCGTGCCGGAACTGCTCGCGCGCCCAGACGTTCGAGAGATGGACCTCGATCCAGGGGCGGGGGTAGCTGGCGAGCGCGTCCCGCAGGCCCCAGCCGTTGATCATGAGGGCGCCGGGGTTCACGATGGCGCCGACGGTGTAGTAGTGCTCCTGAATGGACTTGATGAGTTCGCCCTCGGATTCACGCTGCACGGACACCAGGTCCCAGCCGCGTTCGGCGAGTTCTTTCTCGATGGCCTGCTCGATGTCGAACAGCGTGGCCGTTCCGTAGACCTCGGGCTCGCGTCGGCCGAGGATGCCCAGGTTCGGGCCGTTGACCATGAGTATCGCGGGCACGTTCCCACCTCTCTGCATCGGGAGTTTGCCTCTCGATTTCTAGCACCCCTTTTCTTGCGTGAGAAATGCAAGGGGGTACGCGGTGGAATCCCTGGGGGTAAATAGGGGGGCATGTAGGGGATGGGAAGCGTCGTGATCCCTGGGGTAGCGTGATAACCCGGCGTGGGGAATTACCCCGTCCAGCCGGTTGAATTCTATGCCGAATGAACATTCCCCGGCACAGGCCTCCTCGAAAAGAAGGATTGGTTGAGCATGTCTGGTAACCGACAGCCTCTCGAACTCCCCCAGTGGCCCCAGTACGGCGACGAGGAGCGGGCCGGGCTGATCCGCGCGCTGGAGCAGGGGCAGTGGTGGCGGATGGGAGGGAGTGAAGTCGACTCCTTCGAGCGTGAGTTCGCGGCGTTCCACGGCGCCGAGTACGCGCTCGCCGTCACCAACGGCACCCACGCCCTGGAGCTGGCGCTGCAGGTGCTCGGGGTCGGCCCCGGCACCGAGGTGATCGTGCCGGCGTTCACCTTCATCTCGTCGTCGCAGGCCGCGCAGCGGCTGGGCGCCGTCGCCGTGCCGGTCGACGTCGACCCGGAGACGTACTGCCTGGACATCGCCGCGACCGAGGCCGCGATCACCCCCCGTACCAAGGCGATCATGCCGGTGCACATGGCCGGTCACTTCCCGGACATGGACGCGCTGGCGAAGCTCGCCGCGGACAAGGGCATCGAGATCGTCCAGGACGCGTGCCACGGCCAGGGCGGCGAGTGGCAGGGCCGCAGCTACGGCGAGCTGGGTTCGGTCGCCGCGTTCAGCTTCCAGAACGGCAAGCTGATGACGGCCGGTGAGGGCGGTCTGGTGCTGTTCCCCAACCGTGAGCTGTACGAGGAGGCGTTCCTGCGTCACTCCTGCGGGCGGCCGCGGACGGACCGTAAGTACTACCACCAGACGTCCGGTTCGAACTTCCGCATGAACGAGTTCTCGGCGTCGGTGCTGCGGGCCCAGCTCGGCCGCTACCCCTCGCAACTGGCGACCCGCCAGGAGCGTGCGGGGCTGCTCAGCTCGCTGCTGGCCGAGATCCCGGGTGTGGTGCCGCAGAAGCACGACCCGCGGGTGACCTCGCACCCGCACTACATGGCGATGTTCCGGATCCCGGGCATGGCCGAGGAGAAGCGCAACGAGCTGGTGGACAAGCTGATCGAGCGGGGTCTGCCGGCGTTCATCGCCTTCCGCGCGATCTACCGCTCGGACGGCTTCTGGGAGACCGGTGCGCCGGACGAGACGCTGGAGCAGATGGCGGCGCGCTGCCCGAACACCGAGGCCATCAACAACGACGCGATCTGGCTGCACCACCGGACCCTGCTCGCCACGCCGGAGCAGATCCACCAGGTCGCCGAGATCGTCGCGGACACGCTGGCGGAGGCATGAGCGGCGGCTCGCACGGTGTCGTGCGGGTCGCGGTCGTCGGCCTCGGCTGGGCGGCCAAGTCGATCTGGCTGCCGCGGCTGAGGGAGCATCCCGGCTTCGCGGTGAGTGCGCTGGTCGATCCCGACCGGGCGGCGCTGGCGGCAGCCGTGCACGACCGTACCGGCACCCGGCTGCTGACCGACGTCGACGAACTGACCCCGGACGTGGCCGATCTGGCCGTCGTCGCGGTCCCCAACCATCTGCATGCCGCGATCGCGTGCCGGCTTCTGGTCAACGGCATCCCGGTCTTCCTGGAGAAGCCGGTCTGTCTCAACTCCGAGGAGGCGGAGCAGCTCGCCGCAGCGGAGACCGGCGGGGGGTCCCTGCTGCTGGCGGGCAGCGCCGCGCGTTACCGTGCCGATGTTCTCGCGCTGCGGGAACTCGTCGCGAACCTGGGGCACATCCGGCACGTCGACCTGTCCTGGGTCCGGGCCCGGGGCATTCCGGACGCGGGCGGCTGGTTCACCCAGCGGCAGTACGCGGGCGGTGGCGCGCTGGTCGACCTGGGCTGGCATCTGCTGGACACGGTGACCCCGCTGCTGGGTGACGTCAGTGGTGACGTCACCTTCGACCAGGCGCTCGGCACGGTCTCCGACGACTTCGTCCGTAGCAGTGTGGCGCGGGCGTCGTGGCGCGAGGAGCAGAGTCTGCACGCCTACGACGACGACGACGCGGGCGGCGACGTGGAGGACACCGCGCGTGGGTTCCTCGTCACCGATGGCGGGGTGTCGGTGGGGTTGCGGGCGAGCTGGGCGTCGCACGAGCCGCGTGATGTCACGGTCATCCGGGTGGACGGCAGCGAGGGTACGGCGACGCTGCGGTGCACGTTCGGTTTCAGCCCCAACCGGGTCGAGTCGGCCGAGCTGACTGTGACCAAGGACGGCGTGGTCACGCAGGTTCCGTTCCCCGTGGAGCCGATCGGCGCGGAGTACATGCGCCAGCTCGACGAACTGCCGGCGCTGCTCGCGGCGCCGGAGAGCCGTGGCCTGGCGGTGCGCGAGACGCGGCGGACGATCGCCGTGATCGAGCGGATCTACGAGACGGCCCGGGCGGCGCGGGCGGCGGCGGGACGGCGGGCCCCGGCGGCCCCCGACCCGCTCGTCTCCGCCCCGGCCGCGCCCGGCACTTCCGATGAACCGGCGGCCGCCGTACGTATCGCATCTCCGGTACGTACCGACGGCGCCGATGTCCCCACGAACGGGCGGGCGATCCCCGCCCCGACACACCGGTGAGGAAAGCCCCATGACCGAGAGCATGAACTGGCACAACCGCACGACCCGGGCGGTCGTCTTCGACCTGGACGGTGTCCTCGTGGACAGCTTCGAGGTGATGCGTCAGGCCTTCACGGTGGCGTACGCGGAGGTCGTGGGTGACGGCCCGGCGCCCTTCGAGGAGTACAACCGCCACCAGGGCCGATATTTCCCCGACATCATGCGGATCATGGGGCTCCCCCGGGAGATGGAGGAGCCCTTCGTCCGGGAGAGCTATCGCCTGGCACATCAGGTGCCGCTCTTCGGCGGCGTCGTGGAGCTCCTGGGCGCGCTGCGCGAGCGGGGCATACGGATGTCCGTGGCCACCGGCAAGAGCGGGCCGCGGGCGCGGTCGCTGCTCACCTCGCTCGGGGTGCGTGACTTCTTCGACCACGTCATCGGCTCGGACGAGGTCGAACGCCCCAAGCCGGCCCCGGACATCGTGAAGCTCGCGCTGTCGCTGATGGAGGTGGAGCCGGGCGAGGCCCTGATGGTGGGTGACGCGGTCACCGACCTGACCAGCGCCCGGGGCGCCGGGGTGGCTGCGGTGGCGGCGGTCTGGGCGGACGTGGAGGAGGCGGAACTCGCGGCGGCGGGCCCGGACGCGATCCTCCACCACCCCTCCGACCTCCTCGCGCTCCTCCCGGTCCTGGACACCGTCTGACGCTGAAGGCCCCGGCAATTCGGGGTCGCTTCGTCCCGTCGATCGCTCGATCGACGGGACGAAGTGCTTCCAGGCGGCTGCGGGTTTGCCTAGAGGACGGGTGGCCGACCGGCCCGGGCAAGTCGCGCCACAGTGCCCCAGCTCATCGGTGACCGTTCGCCGTGGCCGCCCCGCAGGCCTTGCCTGAAGCCGTCGAAAGAGGCCCGCAGTGCGGCACGGTCGCGGAATCGCCAAAGGGTCAGGAGGGCCCAGGTGGCCAGGTTGAGCGGTACCAGCGCGGGGGGCAGGTTCCGGAGGGCCAGCCAGACCCGGTTACGTGCGTTGAGCCGGTAGAACGTCGCGTGCCGGGCCGGGTCGGTCGCCGGATGGTGCACGACGATCTCCGGCAGGTACCGGCCGGTGCCGCCGTGGTCCCAGAGCCGCCAGGCGAGGTCGATGCCCTCGTGGAAGAGGAAGAAGTGACCGGGCCAGCCTCCGGCGGCGTCGAAGGCCGAGCGGCGGACCATGACGACGCCTTCCGCCATGACGGTCACGACGCCGGGACGGGTGGGGTCGGCAGCCCGCAGCCGGGGCACCCAGCGGCGCAGGGTCACGTGTGTGCCGGGATCGCAGATCCGGGGCTGTGCGTACGCCAGGCCCGGGTCACGCTCCAATTCGGCGGCGAGCCGGGACAGGACGTCGGCAGTCGGCAGGCAGGCATCGTTGTCGAAGAAGAAGAGGTGGTCGCCCATGACGTTCGCGGCACCGACGTTCCCGTACAAGGCACTCGTACTCGATGGCACGCTCGGCGACTGCCGGGACGTCCGCGCTGCGGTTGATCAGGTCTCGCAGCGACATGGGGCCGTTGCACATGAGGCTGTAGGCATGCCCGAACGGCATGAGGAACACCATGCGCAGCAGCGCGTCCGGATCCTTCGGCTCGTACGGGTCGGCGAGCGGGATCTCACGGGCCCGGATGCTGTCGATCTCCTGCTGAAGGTGGGACATATGGAACGTCCTCTCAGTCGATGGGGCGGGTACGGGCCACGTCGGCGGTGGCCTGCCGGATGGCGTCGCAGATCGCGGCCTCGTCCCCGGGGCTCATGCGGGGGTGGAGCACCGGGCACAGCAGCCGGGCGGCGAGTCGTTCGGCGCGTGGGCAGGGCCGGCCGCTGGTGTGTTGACGGATCAGGCCATGTCCCACATAGGTGACCGGGTCGCTGACGATGCTGCCGACGCCGTGTTCGGCGGCGAGGACGTTCATCAGCTCATCGCGGCCGCCGCCGGCCCACTTCTCAGGCACGAGGAGGTTGTGCCGGTAGTACAGGTGTCGCCCGCCCTCCAGCGTGGGTGGAAGGCTCAGCTCGTCGATGCCGACAAGGGTGTTGGTGCGACGGTGGGCCCGGCCGACGCGCGCGGTGTTCATCTCGTCCAGGCGGGCGAGCTGCACCAGGCCGACAGCGGCCTGGATCTTGGACATCAGTTGGTTGGTGCCCCAGTGGTCGCGGCCGCCGTATGTCCGCAGCCGGCGCAGCCGCTCGGCCAAGGCTGGGTCGTTGGTAGTGACCATGCCGCCCTGCCCGAAGGTGGTCATGAGCTTCTTCGACTCGAAGCTGAAGACGGTGGCCCAGCCCTCGGCGCCGACCCTCGCCCCGCCGGGGGGGCGGCCGCCGCAGGCCCGCGCGGCGTCCACGATGACGACCGGCGGCCCGTGGACCGGGTGCGGGTTGAGCGTGGCGAGGTCGAGGAAGGGCCGCAGGTCGGCCACCGCCCCGTTCCAGTGGGTGATCAGGATGGCCCGCGTACGCGGGCCGATGACCCGCTCGGTGTCGGTCACGTCCAGGTTGAGCGTCACCGGCTCGGGCTCGGCAAGGACCAGGCGACCGCCCTGTCCGATCACGGCGAGGTGCGGGCCTACGAAGTTGAGCGCGCAGGAGATCACCTCGTCCCCCGGCGCAAGCTGCAAGTACTGGAGAACCATTTCCATCGCGGTGCCACCGGAGTTGAACGCCACGGCGTGGCCGGCCCCCGTGTACTGGGCGAAGGCGCCCTCGAAGGTGTCGGTGTACGGCGTGGCCTTCCAGCCCCTGCGCCAGTCGTCGGAGTCGGCCATCACCTCCCGTACGGCATCGTGCTCGGCGTCGGTGTACCAGCCGCCCTGGGCCGGCTCCACGGGCCAGCGCAGATGCGTGACCGCACTCGGCACTGTGCTCGGATTCGTGGGCATCAGCGTCCTCCGTGCGCGGCCGGGGCAGCTTCGCAGTGCCGGTGCTCGAAAGCTGTGATCGCCTGAACCTGCACGGCGGCGGAGGAGTCGGCGTCGAATCGGTAGGCCAGCCACTCCGCAGTCAGACGCCGGGCCAGCCCGAGTCCGATGACACCCTGGCCGAATGCGAGTACCTGGGCGTTGTTGGAGAGCACCGCGGCGCGCACGGACAGCGAGTCGTGCGCGGTCACGGCACGGATGCCCTGGACCTTGTTGGCGGCGATGGCGACGCCGAGTCCGGTGTGGCACACCAGAAGGGCACGGTCCGCCTGTCCGTCGGCGACGATGCGGGCGGCGGCGAGCGCGATCTGGGGATAGGAGGCACGGGTGTGGTCGTCGACGCCGACGTCCATGACGTGCGCGACCAGTTCGCTGGCCCGTAGGTCGCCCGCCAACGCGTCCTTGTAGTCGCGCCCCGCATCGTCGGAGCCCAGGACGATGCGCAGCCGGTTCGGTTCCGCGCTCATGCGCGTTCTCCTTGGTTCGGCAGGTGGTTGGGGGTCGGGTGGCGGCCGTGATCTCCGGCGTGAGGGAGCCGGCCTCCCTGGCGGATGGCAGACGCGTAGCGGGACAGGTGCGCGACGGACTGGGCCAGCAGCCGGAGGTTCGCGGCCGGGTCGTGCGCCTGGTCCTGGGCGACCGCTCGGGCGTGGCGGACGGTGTCCGTCGCGATGTCGCGGGCGCGCGTGTCGGAGAGGGCGGCCGCGTACATGTCGGCCGGGTCGGCCAGCACGCTGATGTAGTCGCGGAGCCGGGCGCGTACGGCGTCGGCGGCCTCGCCGGTGGGGCGGCCGTGCGCCAGGTCGAGCGCGAGGCGGACGTCAGCAGCAAGGACGGCGGGGGTGACGATCTCGCGGGGCGGGGAAGTTACGGGGGCCGCCACGTTTTCGGTGGGGCTGCTGTCGGTGGGGTGCACTGATATCACCGTTTTCCGTTCGATGGCGCCGACTCTTCGGTGTGGTGCCGAGTCAACGGCCATATACGGACGGTGAGGAGGTGCCAGGCTGTGGGCCAGTCGTAGGCCCGTGTAGGCCACGTCAGGGAGGCACCTGGTCCCCCTGGTGGAGGAGAAGGGGGCGGGGTGTCCGACATCCCTGACATCGGTGCGCTGATCCGGCAGGCGTGCAAGGCAAAAGGGTGGGGCCCGACCAAGCTCGCCCGGGAGTTAGGCATCGCCGAGGGACGGGGCCCGAACGGGCTCGACCGGCAGTCGGCCAGGCGGTGGATGGCCGGTAAACGCACGCCGCGGTACTGGCTGCCGTTCATCCTCCAAGTCCTCGAACTCGATGCACACTCGGTTCAGGCCGCTGAATCCGCCGGTCCCGCAGGCCCGGACGCGGATACCGTGGCGTCAGTCATCGAGTTGGGAAGGAGCGACGTGCTTCGGCGGAACTTCCTCGCCGCGACGAGCGCTTACGCCATCGGCGCTCTGAACTTGCCGGATCCGGAGAGCATCACCCGCCGGACGAACCGGGCGGGTGCCGTCCGGGTCGGCGGCGGCGAAGTCGCGGCGATCCGGCAGATGACGAAGGTCCTTGGCGACGCCGCGGCCGAGCTCGGCGGCGGGCACGCGCGCCATCTGGCCGTGCGCTACCTCGTCGACGACGTGGGCCCATGGCTGGAGGGCACGTACACGGAGAAGACCGGCCAGGAGCTGTTCGCCGCGTCGTCCCAGCTCGTGCACCTGGCCGGGTGGATGGCCCAGGACGAGGGCAATGAAGGCATGGCCCAGCGGTACTACGCGCACGCCTACCGCCTGGCGGCCGAGGCCGGCGACCCCGAGCTGTCGGCGACGGCCCTTCGTGGCCTCGCGGTCCAGGCGATCGCCCTGGGACCCAAATTCCATGCGGTGGCGCTGCGGCTGTCGGAACGGTGCGTCGAAGAGGCCAAGACCTTGGACGACGCGCGGGCTGTGTCGTACTACCAGACGACGTTGGCGGACGCCGCCGCCCTCGACGGGGACCACCGTCTCGCGTCCCGGGCGCTCAAGGCATCGCGGACGGCGATCGAGAAGAAGCCGGACGCCCCGCCGGGCGAGTCGTGGGCGTCGCACTTCAGCATCGGCAGGTGGGCCCACCACTCCGGGATGATCCTCGCCCGGCTCGGTGACCTGGACGCGGCGACCGAGCATCTGCGCCAGTCCCTGGACATCCACGGCCTCGACAGGCGCCGCAGCCGAGCCATCGTCCTCGCCGATCTCGGGCAGGTCCACCTTCGGCAAGGTGACCTCGACGCGGCCCTGTCCACATGGACGTCCTTCCTTGACTGCGCGGACGGAATCCGGTCGGTGAAGATCGACGAGGCAGCCCACGACATGTACGTCCGGCTGGACCGGTACCGGCAGCTGCCGGAGGTCGAGGAGCTGCGGCTGCGGGCGGAACCCCTCCTCCCCGTTGAGGACTGACGGCACCTTCGGAAGCGTCCAGACCGGCCAGGGGGCGCGGCCGGGGCCCGTGCTGTGGCTGAAAATGCTTCCCGTGGCGCATGGTTGGTAGGTTGGCGCCCCCTGCCCTTCTTCGCTCAACGGGGGACCATGAGTCAGCACCAGCCCCATCCGCCGCAGTACAACCCGTACCACCAGGGACCCGGGCAGCCGCCCATGCCGCCCGGGCAGCCGCCCGTACCGTCCTGGCAGCCGCCGATGCCGTCCGGTGGAACGTTTCCGCCGCCTCAGGGGCCTGCCGGGCAGCAGCCGAGGGCCGGGCATCCCGTCGGGGCCTTCTTCCTCGGGCTCCTCGTCTCGGTCGTCGTCTCCGTGCTCTACACCGGGCTCGTCGTGCTCACGTACAAGGAGCAGTCGGTCGAGACGGCCCAGATCCTCTACGTGGGCCACAGCCTCCTCAACGGAGCGGCTGTCGGCCTGGTGGTCGGCCTGGTCGCGCGTGGCAGGTCCGGCGCCTGGGCCGCCGGAGCGTTGATCGCTCCGCTCGGGGCCTTCTTCGGCTACACCAACGCCGTCCCGCTCATCATCGCCGAGCAGGACGGTGCCCCGGCCATCGGGGACATGATGGAGATCGACCCCCTCATTCCGGCCAAGTCCTGGTGGGGCAGTCAGGGCGACACCGAGTGGATCGCCCTGCTCGGCCTCGTCGTCGCGGCGGGAGTGGCCTGGATCCTCGCCCATCTCGTCGGCAAGCGGTCCACTTCGGCGTCCGCTCCCCTCTCGCCGTACGCTCCGGTCGCGCCGTCGGGGCCCGTTCCGCCGTCGGGTCCCGTCCCGCCGCCGGGTCCCGTGCCGCCGTCCGGCAGTGGGGGCGGGGGCGTGGGCGTCAAGACGATCCTCAAGGGTGTCGGCGTCGTGGTCGTCCTCGTCATGTGCGCCGTCGGCTACTTCCTGAGCCAGGACGACGCCGACCACGCGAAGGTCGGGGACTGCCTCAAGAACAACGGGACCACCGCGGCTCCTGACCTCCAGGTCGTGGAGTGCGGTGGCGCCGAGGCCTCGTACAAGGTCGTCGAGGTGATACCCGACACGCTGGAGACCTCCCGGTGCGAGGGCCGGTCGGACATCGGCTACCAGGAGCAGACCCGCGGCGGCCGGCGCAGCTCGGGCAAGCAGTTCGTGCTCTGCCTGGACGAGATCAAGAAGTAGTCGGGCAGCGGAACGACGCGGCGAGGCCCCGGACCTGAGCGGTCCGGGGCCTCGTGCGCATGGGGCGGCCGGGTCAGAAGCGGCGTCGGGGCATCGCCTCCAGGGTCTGGCGGACCAGGGCCTCGGGGACGTCCTGGATCAGTTCCGCGCCGTGGGGGCCGTCGAGGACGAAGGCGAGGCCGTGGGCGGCCTTCTTGTCGAGGCGCATCAGGGCGATGAGTTCGTCCGGGGTCGGGCCCAGGGGGAGTTCGGTGGGCAGGCCGTAGCCGGCGACGATCTCGTGGTGCGTGGCGACGCGTCCGGCGTCGATCCGGCCGAGCGCTCCGGCGAGGCGGCCCGCGAAGACCGTGCCGATGGCGACCGCCTCGCCGTGCTTCAGGGCGAAGTCGGTGGCGATCTCCAGGGCGTGGCCCAGGGTGTGGCCGTAGTTGAGCAGATGGCGCGGGCCCGCGTCGCGTTCGTCGGACATGACGACGGACGCCTTGAGCGCGACGCTGGTCGCGATCTGCTCGTGGAGCGGGAGGTGGCGGATGTCGCCGGCGCCGATGAAGGCCGCGCGGGCCAGCTCGCCGTAGCCGTTGGTGAGTTCACGCTCGGGCAGGGTGGCGAGGAAGTCGGTGTCGCACAGGACCGCCTTCGGCTGCCAATACGCGCCGACCAGGTTCTTGCCCTCGGGCAGGTTGACCGCCGTCTTCCCGCCGATGCTCGCGTCGACCTGGGCCAGCAGCGAGGTCGGCAGGTGGATGACGGGGACGCCGCGGTGGAAGAGCGACGCGGCCAGGCCGACCGTGTCGGTGGTGGTGCCGCCGCCGCAGCTGATGACGGCGTCGTGGCGGGTGAGCCCGAAGCCGGCGAAGGCCCGGCAGAGCTCCTCGACGGTGACGAGGTTCTTGTCGACCTCGCCGTCCCTGGCGCGGACGCGCAGGGACGGCACACCGGGGTCGGGCACCCAGTCGTCGGGGCGGGCGGAGACGATCACGACGCGGTCGGCGCCGGTCTCCGCCACGATGCCGGGGAGCAGATGCCGTACGCCCGGGCCGATGTGCACGGTGTACGAGCGGTCTCCGAGGTTCACGGGGACGCTGCGCCGCTCGGTCGCGGCCGACGACGTGGTCGTCAGGGTCATGGAGGTCCTCCCATGCGAGTGTCGGTGCCGGTCACGCCCTTTGGAGGACCGGCGTGGTGAGGAACGCGGACTCGGGTGCGGTCCGCAGGACGAGGGCAGCGAGCGCCTCGGCCTCGCGGGGTATGCCGAGTCTTTGGTGGGTCAGGTGGGCATGCTCGAAGAGGAGGTAGGTGCCGGGCAGTTCGCAGCTGACCTCCTGGTCGCTGACGGCGGTGTCGAGGGTGCGCAGGTAGCCGCGCCAGGTGTCGGCGGTGCGGCGGCCGCCTACGAGGGAGACGGGCAGGGCGGTAGCGAGTTCGAGGAGGGCCGCGCCGTCGGCGGTGGCGCGGCGGCCGAGCGCGAGACGCTGGTCGGGGTCGATGCCGGCGGCCCAGTGCTGCCAGCACAGGAAGAGGAACGCGGCGCGGTCGGCGCTGGGGACGAGCGCGGCGACGTGCCGCAGGTGCAGCACGGCGAGGGTGAGCCGGTCGGCGGCGGGCAGTCCGCCGGCCTCGGCGACGGCCAGCGCGAAGGCGCTGGAGCGCATGGACAGTTCGTCGGTGAAGGCGGCGGCGCGCTCCTCGTAGCGGTGGAACATCCGGCTGCCGGTGCGGTCCGCCTCGGCAAGCAGCGCGGTCAGGACCTCTTGGGTGGTCGCCACGTCGGCGTCGAGCCAGAGTTCGGTGCCGGGGGTGCCGGAAGCCTCCCGCAGCGGGTGGAAGAACCAGTGGCCGGCCCGGCCGTTCAGCACCGGGGCGAGCGCCCCCGCCACGGCGGCGGGCAGCCGCGGCGTCAGGGCGGCGCCCTGATCGGCCCAGGCCTGGCCGGACAGACGGCAGTACAACCAGTTGCGCGTCACTGCGGATCACCTCGGTATGGAGTCGGATGGTTCAATTCGGGGCAGCCTTGGAATTTATTCCGGTGACATCTTGCGTTTCACCGATGAGCCGGTAATCTCCCAGCCGGGACAGGGCCCCAGAAGTGAGACTAAGGTCCGGGTGAATCGGCTTCCATTCTCTGGGGTGGAAAGCTGAAGGCCCCTGTGAATGAGGGCGGTCCTAGGGGGGTCGTCAGGGGTCCCCGCCTCTCCCCGCCGGTCAAGACTGAGCCGCACAGCGTGTCTTTGTCTTTTCCGAACAAGGGGTGGATCGGTAATGCTGCGTACCGAACTGATACGGCCGTTGCCCGAACTGCTGAAATCACATGCGCTTTCCTTCGGGAACAAGACGGCATTCAGTGACGGTCGGCGGAGCGTCGGATACGCCGAATTGGAGGCCCGTACGGGCCGGCTGGCCGGCCACTTCGCCGAGCTGCGGCTGCAGCCCGGCGACCGGGCCGCGATCCTGCTCGGCAACCGCGTGGAGACGGTGGAGAGTTATCTCGCCATCACGCGGGCGAGCGCGATCGGCGTACCGCTCAACCCCCGTTCCACCGAGGCGGAGCTGTCCTATCTGCTCGCGGACAGCGGCGCGCGGCTGCTGATCACCGACGCCGCCCATCTGGAGCAGGTCCGCCCGCTCCTGGAGAGCGGCGGCCTTCAGCTCAAGGTCGTCGTGGTCGACGACGAGGGTGCGGTGCCCGCCGACTGTGTTCCGTACGAGCGGCTGGCCACCACCGAGCCCGCGCTGCCCGCCCGGGACGACCTGGGCCTGGACGACCTCGCGTGGCTCCTCTACACCTCCGGCACCACCGGCAAGCCCAAGGGTGTGCTCTCCACCCAGCGCAACTGCCTGTGGTCCGTGGCCGCCTGCTACGCGCCCGTGCCGGGGCTCACCTCCGAGGACCGGGTGCTGTGGCCGCTGCCCCTGTTCCACAGCCTGTCCCACATCTTCTGCGTGCTCGCCGTGACGGCGGTCGGCGCCTCGGCGCGGATCGTCGACGGCTTCTCGGCGGAGGAGGTCCTGCGGGGCCTGGCCGAGGACGACTCGACGTTCCTCGGCGGTGTGCCGACGATGTACCACTACCTCGTGCGGGCCGCCCGCGAGCGGGGCTTCCGCGCGCCCGCGCTGCGTATGTGCCTGGTCGGTGGCGCGATCACCACGGCGTCGCTGCGGCAGGCGTTCGAGGAGTCGTTCGGCGCGCCGCTGCTGGATGCGTACGGATCGACGGAGACCTGCGGTTCCATCACCATCAACTGGCCGACCGGCGCCCGGGTCGAGGGCTCCTGCGGTCTGCCGGTGCCCGGCCTCAACGTCCGCCTCGTGGACCCGGAGACGGGTGCGGAGGTCGGTACGGACGAGGAGGGCGAGGTCTGGGTCTCCGGCCCCAATGTGATGGCCGGCTACCACAACAAGCCCGAGGAGACGGCGGCCGCGCTGCGCGACGGCTGGTACCGCACCGGTGACCTGGCCCGCCGTGACGGCGCCGGGTACTTCACCGTCACCGGCCGCATCAAGGAAATGATCATCCGGGGTGGCGAGAACATCCACCCGGGCGAGGTCGAGGACGTGCTGCGGCGGGTGCCGGGCGTCGCCGACTGCGCGGTCGTCGGCAAGCCGCACGACATCCTCGGCGAGGTGCCGGTCGCGTTCATCGTCCCGGCGGAGGAGGGCTTCGACCCGGAGGCGCTGTTCGCGGCGTGCCGTGAGGAACTCGCCTACTACAAGGTGCCCGAGGAGCTGTACGAGATCGAGGAGGTGCCCCGGACCCAGTCCGGCAAGGTCACCCGGCTCGCGCTCCTCGACCGCCCGGGCCGGCTGCGGGCGGCGGGCAGCAGCCACTTCGAGGCGCTGCTGCGGCAGGACTGGATCCCGCTGCCGTCCGTGCCGACGGCGTCCGCGGCCCCGTCCGGCTGGGCGATCGCCGGCGCGGACGCGTCCCCGTTCACGGCGGCCGGTCTGCGGGCCGAGCAGTACGCCGACCTGGCGGCCGTCCGCGCCGCGGTGGCCGCGGGCGGACCGCTGCCGGCGGTCACCGTCCTGCCGCTGGCGGACGCGCCGTCCACGCCGGAGGGCGTGGGGGCGGAGTCCGGTGGGTCCGGTGGCTCCGGTGACGTTTCGAGCGCCGGGCGCGGTGCGGGTGCGGGTGCGGCCCGTAAGGCTGATACGGGCAAGGGCGTTGCGGCCGGTGCCTGGCAGGAAAACCCGGGCGGCTCCGGGGGACGTACGCCCGAAGGGTCCGTCGGCCGGAGCACCGGAAGCGGTGCGGCAGCCACGTCTGCCGACAGGACCGCGGTCCGTGGGACCGGCGGCGACAAGCCGGCCGGTGCCGCCGGTGCCGGTGCCGGTGCCGGTGCCGGTGCCGACAAGGCCCGTACCGCTTCGAAGGACAGTGCCGGCAGCCGGGAAGCGGCCGTCGCCGACGCGGCCGAGCAGGTCGTGCGGGGGCTGGCCGAGGCCGTCGAGCCGTGGCTCGCGGACGAGGGCGTCGCCGGGTCGCGGCTGGTGATCGTGGTGCGGCGGGCCGTCGCGACCGGGGCTGGGGCCGACACGCCCGATCTGGCGCAGGCCGCCGCCTGGGGGTACGCGGGTGCGTTGCAGGCCCGTCATCCGGGCCGGATCACCCTCGTCGACCTCGACACCGGGCTCGCCACCGAGGACGGTGCGGGCGGCCCCGTCGCCGCGGCGCTGCTCACGGCGGTCGGCTCCGGCGAGGACCGGCTCGCCGTCCGGGACGGTCTCGTGCTGCAGCCCCGGCTCGCCCGGGTCTCCGCGGCCGTCGAGGACGCGCCGCGCGCGCTCGTCGACCCGCAGGCCACCGTCGTCGTCACCGGCGCCGACGGTCCGCGCGGCGGCGCCGTCGCCCGGCACCTGGTCGCCGCGCACCAGGCCCGTCATCTGCTGCTGATCAGCGGCGGCGGAGAGGCCGCGGACACGCTGCGCGGCGAGCTGGAGGCGCTCGGCGCCACCGTCGCCGTACACGTCTGCGACCTCACCGACCGGGCCGCGCTCGCCGGAGTCCTCGGCCACGCCGAGCGGCCGGTGGGCACGGTCGTCCACGCGCCCGACCCGGAGGACTTCTGGCCGGGCGCGGCGCTGCGCGCCACCGTCGAGGGGACGCTGCACCTGCACGAGCTGACGCGGGCCGCGCAGCCGGCCGCGTTCGTGATGCTGTCCTCCGCCGACGCGCTGCTCGGCATCCCCGGCGACCCGTCGCAGGCCGCCGCCGACGCGTTCGTCCAGGCCCTCGCCCAGCACCGCGTCTCGCGCGGGCTGCCGGCGCAGGCGCTGGCGTACGGGCCGTGGGAGCTGCCCTCGGCGGCGGTCGCCGAGACCGTCCCGGCGGGGATCGGCAGGCTGCCGGCCCGTACGGGGCTCGCGATGTTCGACGCCGCCCAGCTCGCCTCGCCGGCCTGCCTGTTCCCGGTGAAGCTGGACACGGCCACGCTGCACCGCGACGCCGTGCCGTCCCTCTTCGACGACCTCGTCGACGCGGCCCCGCGCGCCTCCGAGGCCGACGACACTCGCGCCGCGGCGCTGCGCGAGCGGCTGGCCGCGCTGTCCGAGGACGGCGGGGTGCGGATGCTGCTGGAGCTGGTGCGCACCGAGGCGGCCCGGACCGCCGAGCTGGACGGGCCGGGCGCGGTCGGCGCGGAACGCGCCTTCAAGGCGCTCGGTTTCACCTCCGTACACGCCGTGGAGCTGCGGAACCGTCTCACCGAGGCGACCGGTCTGCGGCTGCCGGCCACGCTCGCGTTCGACCACCCCACCGCGGCCGCGATCGCCCGCTTCCTGCGGGCGCAGCTGGTGAGCGACGCCGGCCCCGCCGCGGAGCTGGTGGCGACCGGCGCGGGGTATGACGACGAGCCCATCGCCATCGTCGGCATGGGCGTACGGCTGCCGGGCGGGGTCACCTCCCCCGAGGAGCTGTGGCAGCTGGTGTCGGACGGGGTCGACGCGGTGTCCGCGTTCCCCGACGACCGTGGCTGGGACCTGGAGAAGCTGTACGACCCGGACCCGGCGCACACCGGCACCTCGTACGTCCGTGAGGGCGGGTTCCTTTACGACGCCGGTGAGTTCGACGCGGGGTTCTTCGGGATCTCACCGCGTGAGGCGCTCGCCACGGACCCGCAGCAGCGGCTCCTCCTGGAGACGGCGTGGGAGACGTTCGAGCGGGCCAAGATCGACCCGGCGGGGCTGCGCGGCGCGAGCGTCGGCGTCTTCGCGGGCGTCATGTACCACGACTACGGCTCCCAGCTCGGTCAGGCGCCGGAGGGCACCGAGGGGTACATCGGGATCGGGACGGCGGGCAGTGTCGTCTCGGGCCGTATCTCCTACACGCTGGGCCTGGAGGGTCCGGCGGTCACGGTCGACACGGCGTGCTCGTCGTCGCTGGTGGCGCTGCACCTGGCGGCGCAGGCCGTGCGCAGCGGTGAGTGCGCGATGGCGCTCGCGGGCGGTGTCGCGGTGATGTCGACGCCGTCGTCGTTCGTGGAGTTCTCCCGCCAGCAGGGTCTGGCGACCGACGGCCGGTGCAAGGCGTTCGCGTCGGCCGCCGACGGTACGGGCTGGGCCGAGGGCGCCGGTCTGGTGCTGCTTGAGCGGCTTTCGGATGCGCGGCGCAACGGCCACCCGGTCCTCGCGGTCGTCCGGGCCAGCGCCATCAACCAGGACGGTGCGTCCAACGGCTTGACCGCGCCGAGCGGTCCGGCGCAGCAGCGCGTCATCCGTCAGGCTCTCGCCAACGCGGGTCTGTCGACGGCCGACGTCGACGCCGTCGAGGCGCACGGCACCGGCACCACGCTCGGTGATCCGATCGAGGCGCAGGCGGTCCTCGCCACCTACGGTCAGGGCCGTCCTGCGGACCGGCCGCTGTGGCTGGGTTCGCTGAAGTCGAACATCGGGCACGCGCAGTCCGCGGCCGGTGTGTCGGGTGTCATCAAGATGGTCGAGGCGATCCGGAACGGCGTGCTGCCGAGGACGCTGCACATCGACGAGCCGAGCGAGCACGTCGACTGGTCGGCGGGCTCGGTGGAGCTGCTGACGGAGGCGCGGCCGTGGCCGGAGACGGGCCGTCCGCGCCGGGCCGGTGTGTCGTCGTTCGGTGTGAGCGGGACGAACGCGCACGTCATCATCGAGCAGCCGCCGGCCGAGGAGCCGGTGGAGAGTGGCAGCGAGGACGAACTGCCCGCGCTGCCGTGGGTGTTGTCGGCGGCGTCGGCGGAGGCGCTGCCCGCGCAGGCGGCTCGGCTGTCGGCGTATCTGGAGGACCGTCCGGAGCTGGCGGCGCACGATGTCGCGCACGCGCTGGCGACGACGCGTGCCGCGCTGGAGTACCGGGCCGTGGTGACGGCCGCCGACCGCGGGTCGGCGCTGGCCGAGCTGCGGGCGCTGGCCCAGGGGAGGACGGGACCGGCGACGACGCTCGACACGCCGTCGGACGGGGCGCTGGCGTTCCTGTTCACGGGTCAGGGTGCGCAGCGGGCCGGGATGGGCCGTGAACTGTACGCCGCGTTCCCGGCGTTCGCCGCAGCCTTCGACACCGTCTGCGCCGAGGTCGACCAGCACCTCGACGGATCGCTCGCCGAGGTCATCGAAACCGGCCAGGGCCTGGACGAGACGGGCTGGACCCAGCCCGCCCTGTTCGCGATCGAGGTCGCTCTCTTCCGCCTCTACGAGTCCTGGGGCGTGCGTCCCGACCACCTCGCCGGACACTCCGTCGGTGAGATCGCCGCCGCACACGTCGCCGGCATCCTCACCCTCCAGGACGCGGCCAAGCTGATCACCGCACGCGGACGTCTCATGCAGGCCCTGCCCGCGGGCGGCACCATGGCCGCCCTCGCCCTCACCGAGGACGAAGCTGTCGCCCTGATCGACGGCCGCATCGACCAGGTCTCCATCGCCGCCGTCAACGGACCCACCTCCGTCGTCATCTCCGGTGCCGAAGAGGTCGTCTTGGAGATCGTCGCGAAGGTCAAGGAACAAGGCGGCCGAGCCAAGCAGCTCACCGTCTCCCACGCCTTCCACTCCCCCCTCATGGACCCGATGCTCGACGACCTCCGCGAGGTCGTCGCCGGGCTCACCTTCACCACACCCCACATCCCGATCGTCTCCACCCTCACCGGCAAGCCCGCCGGCGACGAGATCCTCACCCCCGACTACTGGCTCAACCACGTCCGTGAGGCAGTCCGCTTCGCCGACGGGGTCCGCGCCCTCGACGAACTCGGCGTCACCACCTACCTGGAACTCGGCCCCGACGCCGTCCTCACCGCCATGGCCGCCGAAACGATCGACGGCGACGCGGTGTTCGTACCGTCGCTGCGGCGGGCGCAGGAGGAGGCACCGGCCGTCGTGTCGGCCCTCGGCCGGCTGCACGGGCGGGGTGTCCCGCTCGACTGGGCGGCGTTCTTCGTCGGGACGGGCGCCCGCGCGGCCGACCTGCCCACCTACGCCTTCCAGCGGCAGCGCTACTGGCTGGACGCCCCGGCCGCCCCGGCCACGGCCGACGGCAGCGGCGGCGGCTCGGAGTCGCGGTTCTGGGAGGTCGTCGAGAGCGGTGACCTGGACGCGCTGGGTGTGACGCTCGGCAGCGGGGACAGCGCTTCCCTCGGGGCTGCGCTGCCGATCCTCGCCGACTGGCGGCGCGGGGAGCGGCTGCGGGACACCCTGGACTCGTGGTCGTACCGCGTCCACTGGAAGCGACTGTCGAAGGACACCGGTCCCGCGCTGTCCGGCACCTGGCTGGCGGTCGTGCCGGCCGGTCTGGCCGAGGGGCCCAGCACGGCCGCGGTCCTGGACGGGCTGCGGGCGCAGGGCGCCGAGTTCGTGGTGTACGAGGCCGGTACGGACGCGGAGGCGTACGGCGAGGGTCTGCGGGCCGCGCTGGAGGACGCGTCCGGGCGGGGCGAGTGGGGCGGTGTGCTGTCGCTGCTCGCGTTCGACACCCGGCCGCACCCGGAGCACCCGGCGCTGACGCGGGGTCTTGCCGCGCTGGCCCGGCTGCTGCCCGCGCTGGACGCGGCCGGTGCCGCCGGGCCGGTGTGGTCGCTGACCCGTGGCGCTGTCGGTGCGGGCCCGGACGGCCGGGTCGAGGACCCGGCGCAGGCCCTGGTCTGGGGCTTCGGTGTGGCCGCGGCCCTGGAGTTCCCGCGGCTGTGGGGCGGTCTGGTCGACCTGCCCGGCTCCGACGGCCTGGACCGCAGGACGGTGCAGCGCCTGGCGCTGGCCCTTGGCGGCGCCGAGGGTGAGGACCAGCTCGCGGTCCGCGCGTCGGGCGTCTTCGTCCGCCGTCTGGTGCGGGCGCCGCAGCGTGGCGCGGTCGCCGAGTGGACGCCGCGCGGCACGGTCCTGGTGACCGGCGGTACGGGCGGGGTGGCCGCGCAGATCGCGCGCAGGCTCGCCCGCGCCGGGGCGGAGCATCTGATCCTGACCAGCCGGCGCGGCTCGGCCGCCGAAGGGGTGGCCGAACTCGCCGCCGAGCTGGCCGAGTCCGGGGCCGAGGTGACGGTCGCCGCGTGCGACGTGACCGACCGGGCGTCGCTCGCCGCGGTGCTGGACTCCGTACCGGACGGGCTGCCACTGACGGCCGTCGTGCACGCGGCGGGTGTCGGGCAGACGGGTTCCGTCGCGGAGACGGGGCCGGAGGAGATGCACCGGATCCTGGCGGGCAAGGTGCTGGGTGCGGCGCATCTGGACGATCTGCTCGCGGACCGGCCGCTGGACGCTTTCGTGCTGATCTCGTCCAGTGCCGGTGTGTGGGGCGGCGGCGGTCAGAGCTCGTACGCGGCCGCCAACGCCTATCTCGACGCGCTCGCGCTGCGGCGTCGCGCGCTCGGCCGGACCGCCACGTCGATCGCGTGGGGTTCGTGGGGCGGGGCCGGAATGGGTGCCGCGGACGGGTCGGCGGAGCGGATGCGCCGGCTGGGTGTGCCCCCGATGGATCCGGAGCTTGCGGCGACGGCGCTGATGCGGGCCGTCGGGCGGGGCGAGACGACGCTGTCGGTCGCGGACGTGGAGTGGTCGCGGTTCGCGCCGGGCTACACCGCGGCCAGGCCGAGCGCGCTGATCGGTGAACTGCCCGAGGTGGTCGAGGCGCTGCGCGAGGACGAGGTCCCGGCCGCCGCGGCGGGCGGGGGCGGTTCGTTCGCCCAGAAGATCGCCGCGCTGCCCGAGGGGCGGCGTGCGGACGCGGTCCTGGAAGTGGTGCGCGAGGCGGCGGGTGCCGTGCTCGGGTACGCGAACGGGTCGGCGGTCGCGCCCGAGAAGACGTTCAAGGAGCTCGGGTTCGACTCCATGACGGCGGTCGAGCTGCGCAACCGGCTGGGTGCGAGCACCGGGGTGCGGCTCTCCCCCACCCTGGTCTTCGACCACCCGACGCCGCGGCGGCTCGCCGAGCACCTGCTCGCGGAGGCCGGGAGCGGTGCGGTGAGCGGCGCCCCGGTGGTGGCGTCCCGTGCGGTCCTGGACGACGATCCGATCGCGATCGTGTCGATGGCCGGGCGTTTCCCCGAGGGCCTGGACTCCCCCGAGGAGCTGTGGGGTCTGCTGGCCGAGGGCCGGGACACGATCGCCGACTTCCCCACCGACCGCGGCTGGGACATCGACGGCCTGTACGACCCGGAGCCGGGTACACCCGGCAAGACGTACTCGGTGAAGGGCGCGTTCCTGCGCGGCGCCGACCGGTTCGACGCGGCGTTCTTCGGGATCTCGCCGCGTGAGGCGCTGGCGATGGACCCGCAGCAGCGGGTGATCCTGGAGACGGCGTGGGAGACGTTCGAGCGCGGTGGTATCGACATCACCACGCTGCGCGGCAGCCGGACGGGTGTCTTCGTGGGCGCCTTCCACACCGGCTACGCCGTCGGCACGGACAACGACGAGGTCGACGGCTACACCGCGACCGGCAACCAGCCGAGCGTGCTGTCCGGCCGGGTGTCGTACACCTTCGGCTTCGAGGGTCCGGCGGTCACGGTCGACACGGCGTGCTCGTCGTCGCTGGTGGCGCTGCACCTGGCGGCGCAGGCGGTCCGTAACGGCGAGGTGGATCTGGCGCTCGCGGGCGGTGTGACGATCCTGGCGAGCCCGGACGGGTTCGTGGAGTTCTCGCGGCAGCGCGGTCTGGCCATGGACGGCCGGTGCAAGGCGTTCGCGTCGGGCGCGGACGGTACGGGCTGGTCGGAGGCGGCCGGGCTGCTGCTGATCGAGCGTCTTTCGGACGCGCGGCGCAACGGCCATCAGGTCCTGGCCGTGCTGCGGGGCAGCGCCATCAACCAGGACGGTGCCTCCAACGGTCTGACGGCCCCGAACGGTCCCGCGCAGCAGCGGGTGATCCTCCAGGCGCTGGCCGACGCGGGTCTGGCACCCGCCGACGTGGATCTGGTCGAGGCGCACGGCACGGGCACGAAGCTGGGTGACCCGATCGAGGCGCAGGCGCTGATCGCCACGTACGGGCAGGGCCGCCCCGAGGGGCAGCCGCTGTGGCTGGGTTCGTCGAAGTCGAACATGGGGCATTCGCAGGCGGCGGCCGGTGTCACCGGAATCATCAAGGTGATTCAGGCGATGCGGCACGGTGTCCTGCCGAAGACGCTGCACGTGGGCGAGCCGACACCGCACGTGGACTGGTCGGCCGGTGACGTGGAGCTGCTGACCGAGGCGCGGCCGTGGCCGGACTACGGTCACCCGCGCCGGGCCGGTGTGTCGTCGTTCGGTGTGAGCGGGACGAACGCGCACGTCATCATCGAGCAGCCGCCGGCCGAGGAGCCGGTGGAGAGTGACGACACCGCGGAACCGCCCATCATTGATTGGCAGTTGGCCGGGTCGACGGAGGAGGCGCTGCGGGCGCAGGCCGGGCGGCTGCTGGACTTCGCCCGTGACCGGGACGCCCGTGCGGTGGGCCGTGCGCTCACTCGGCGTCCGGCGCTCGACCGTCGTGCGGTGGTCGTCGGCGCGGACCGTGAGGAGCTGCTCGCGGGTCTGGAGTCGCTGGCGGCGGGTACGGCGTCGGCGCAGGTGGTCGTCGGGTCTCCGGTGCCGGGCAAGGTGGCGTTCCTGTTCACGGGTCAGGGTGCGCAGCGGGCCGGGATGGGCCGTGAACTGTACGCCGCGTTCCCGGCGTTCGCCGCAGCCTTCGACACCGTCTGCGCCGAGCTCGACCAGCACCTCGACGGATCGCTCGCCGAGGTCATCGAAACCGGCCAGGGCCTGGACGAGACGGGCTGGACCCAGCCCGCCCTGTTCGCGATCGAGGTCGCTCTCTTCCGCCTCTACGAGTCCTGGGGCGTGCGTCCCGACCACCTCGCCGGACACTCCGTCGGTGAGATCGCCGCCGCACACGTCGCCGGCATCCTCACCCTCCAGGACGCGGCCAAGCTGGTCACGGCGCGCGGACGTCTCATGCAGGCCCTGCCCGCGGGCGGCACCATGGCAGCCCTCGCCCTCACCGAGGACGAAGCTGTCGCCCTGATCGACGGCCGCATCGACCAGGTCTCCATCGCCGCCGTCAACGGACCCACCTCCGTCGTCATCTCCGGTGCCGAAGAGGTCGTCTTGGAGATCGTCGCGAAGGTCAAGGAACAAGGCGGCCGAGCCAAGCAGCTCACCGTCTCCCACGCCTTCCACTCCCCCCTCATGGACCCGATGCTCGACGACCTCCGCGAGGTCGTCGCCGGGCTGACGTTCGAGGCGCCGGCCATCCCGATCGTGTCGACGCTGACCGGCAAGCAGGCCGGGGACGAGATCCTCACCCCGGACTACTGGGTCAACCACGTCCGTGAGGCAGTCCGCTTCGCGGACGGGGTACGGGCGCTGGACGAGCTCGGCGTCACCACGTATCTGGAGCTCGGCCCCGACGCCGTCCTCACCGCCATGGCCGCGGAGACGCTGGACGGCGAAGGCTCCCTGACCGTCCCCGCGCTGCGACGGGGCCAGGACGAGGTCCGGGCCGCCGTCCTCGCCCTCGGCACGCTGCACACCCGTGGCGTGCCGACGGGCCGGGCGGCCCTGCACGCCGTCGACGCCGAACGGCCCGACGAGCGGCTGCTGCTGCCGACGTACGCCTTCCAGCGCGAGCGGTACTGGCTGGACCCGGCGGCGCCCTCCGGGGACGTCGGTTCGGTCGGTCTCGGTGAGCCGGACCATCCGCTCCTCGGTGCGGTGACCGTGCTCCCCGACTCGGGCGGTGTGCTGGCATCGGGCCGGCTGTCGCTGGCCACCCAGCCGTGGCTGGCCGACCACACGATCGCGGGGACCGTGCTGCTGCCCGGCACCGCGCTCGTGGAGCTGGCGGTGCGGACCGGTGACGAGGCGGGCAGCCCGCATCTGGAGGAGATGATCGTCGAGGCGCCGCTGGTGATCCCGGCCAAGGGTGGTGTGCACGTCCAGGTCGTCGCGTCCGGTGAGGACGCCTCGGGCCGTCGCAGCGTCGGGATCTGGTCCCGCGCGGACGACGCGGCGGCGGACCTGCCGTGGACCCGGCACGCGAGCGGCTCGCTCACCGCGGCCGGTGCGGCCGCGCCGGAGGCGGACCTGACGGTCTGGCCGCCGGCGGGGGCGGAGCCCGCCGGAACGGACGGCTTCTACGAGCGGCTCGCCGAGGGCGGTTTCGCGTTCGGTCCGCTGTTCCAGGGGCTCGGCCGGGTATGGACGCGCGGCGAGGAGGTGTTCGCCGAGGTCACGCTGGACGACCTGGGGGCCGCCGACCGGTTCGGGATCCATCCCGGGCTGCTCGACTCGGCACTGCACGCGGCGGCGTTCGCGCCGTCGCGGGCCGGTGACGAGCGGACGCGGCTGCCGTTCGCATGGAACGGCGTCACGCTGTACGCGTCGGGTGCGACCGCGCTGCGGGTGCGGATCGCCCCGGCAGGTGCGGACGGGTTCTCGGTGACGGCGGCGGACGCGACCGGCGCGCCGGTGGCGGCGGTGAGCTCGCTGGTCTACCGGGAGGTGGCCGCCGAGCAGCTGGGCGGCGGCGCGGACGCGGCCGTGCGGGACGCGCTGTTCCGTACGGAGTGGCCGGCGGTGCCGCTGGGTGCCGCGGCGGGCGACCCGGGCTGGTCGCTCCTTGCGGCCTCGGCCGATCCGGCGCTGCCGGTCCCGGCCAGGGTGCGGGCGCTGACCGGGCAGGTACTCACGGCCGTGCAGGAGTTCGTGGAGGACCCGGCGAAGGACGGCACGTCCCTCGTCGTGACCGTGGACGCGGGCGATCCGGCGTCGACGGCCGTACGGGGTCTGCTGCGCACCGCGCAGCTGGAGTACCCGGGCCGGATCGTCCTGGTCGAACTGGACGGCACGGACGCCTCCCGGGCGGCGCTGGCGGCGGCCGTGGCGACGGGCGAGTCGCATCTCGCGCTGACCGGCGGTGCGGCGACGGCTCCTCGGCTGGCACGGAACGTGCAGGTCGGCGCCGAGGCTCCGCTCGGTGCGGACAGCGTCGTCCTGATCACGGGCGGCACGGGTTCGCTGGGTGCGCTGGTGGCCCGGCACCTGGTCTCGGCGTACGGCGTGACGCGGCTGGTGCTGACCAGCAGGCGGGGCCGGGCGGCGGACGGTGTCGACGAACTGGTCTCCGGGCTCGCGGAGTTGGGTGCGACGGATGTGGCGGTCGAGGCGTGTGACGCCGCCGACCGGGACGCGGTACGGGCCCTGCTGGAGCGGCATCCGGTGACGGCGGTCGTGCACACGGCCGGTGTCCTGGACGACGGCTCGCTGGCGTCGCTGACGCCGGAGCGGTTCGACACGGTCCTGACGCCGAAGGCGGACGGAGCCTGGAACCTGCATGAGCTGACCGTGGACCGGGCGCTGGAGGCGTTCGTCCTCTTCTCGTCCGTGTCGGGCACGCTCGGCAACCGTGGTCAGGCCAACTACGCCTCCGCCAACGCCTTCCTGGACGGTCTGGCCGCGCTGCGGCGGGCCGCGGGCCTCCCGGCGACGTCGCTGGCCTGGGGCCTGTGGGAGCAGGTCGGTGGTATGGCGTCCACTCTGGAGGCCGGCGAGCAGCGCCGGGCCGCGCGGGACGGCATGCGGGCGATCAGCGAGTCCGAGGGGCTCGCGCTGCTGGACGCGGCGCTGCGCTCCGAGGAGGCGGCGCTCGTCCCGGCGAAGCTGGATCTGGCGGCGTACGCCCGGCAGCAGCCCGTCCCGGCTCTGCTGCACGCTCTGGTGCGGCCGGCTCGTAAGCAGGCGGCCGCGGCGGCCGAGCAGTCGGCGGAGTCGTTCGCGGACCGGCTGGCGAAGCTGGACGAGCGGGAGCGGGAGGCCGCGGTCCTGGAGCTCGTACGGACCGAGGCGGCGATCGCGCTGGGGCACTCCGGTGCCGACGCCGTCCAGCCGGAGCAGGCGTTCAAGAACCTCGGGTTCGACTCGCTTGCGGCGGTGGAGCTGCGCAACCGGCTGACCGCGACGACGGGGATCCGGCTGCCGGCGACGCTGGTCTTCGACTATCCGACGCCGCTGGCGCTGGCCCGGCAGCTCCAGGAGCAGCTGGCGCCGGCTCCGGCCGCCGCGCAGGGGGCGACCGCGTCGGAGGTGCTGGCCGAGCTGGAGCGCCTGGAGCGGGTGCTGGCCGCGACCGTCCTCGACGACGGGCGGCAGTCGGAGCTGGCGCTGCGGCTGCAGACCCTGGCGGCGCAGTGGGGCGGCAAGGCCCCGCTGGGCGGCGGGGACGACTCGGGGATCGATCTCGACTCCGCGAGCGACGACGAACTCTTCGACCTCATCGACAGCGAACTCGGGCTGTCCTGACCGGCAGACCTCACCTCTTTCACACAAAGGAACACACTTGTCATGACGAATGATGAGAAGCTCCGCGACTATCTGAAGCGTGTGGTCGCCGAGTTGAAGCAGACGCAGGGACGGCTGCGCGAGATCGAGTCGGTGAAGTGCGAGCCGATCGCGATCGTCGGGATGGCGTGCCGGCTGCCGGGCGGGGTGACCACGCCCGAGGAGCTGTGGCGGCTGGTCGACGAGGGCCGGGACGCGGTGAGCGAGTTCCCGGTCAACCGGGGCTGGAACACCGACGACCTGTATGACCCCGATCCGGAGAAGTCCGGGAAGTCGTACGTCCGCGAGGGCGGGTTCCTGCACGACGCCGACGAGTTCGACGCCCGGTTCTTCGGGATCTCGCCGCGTGAGGCGCTGTCCATGAATCCGCAGCAGCGGCTTCTCCTGGAGACGGCGTGGGAGACGTTCGAGCGGGCCGGGATCGATCCGACGACGCTCGGCGGTGCCAGCGTCGGCGTGTACGCCGGGGTGATGTACCACGACTACGCGGTCGGTCTGACCGATGTGCCGCGTGAGGTCGAGGGGATGCTGTCGATCGGCAACTCGGGCAGCGCCACCTCGGGCCGGGTGTCGTACACGCTGGGTCTTGAGGGTCCGGCGGTGACGGTGGAGACGGCGTGCTCGTCGTCGCTGGTCGGTATCCATCTGGCGGCGCACGCGCTGCGCTCCGGCGAGTGCACGATGGCGCTGGCCGGCGGGGTGGCCGTGATGGCGACGCCGGACACGTTCGTGGAGTTCTCGCGGCAGCAGGGTCTGTCGCCGGACGGCCGGTGCAAGGCGTTCGCGGGGGCCGCGGACGGCACCGGCTGGTCCGAGGGCGCGGGTCTGATCCTGCTGGAGCGTCTGTCGGACGCGCGCCGCAACGGCCACCCGGTCCTCGCGGTGATCCGGGGCACGGCCGTCAACCAGGACGGCGCGTCGAACGGTCTGACCGCGCCGAACGGTCCCGCGCAGCAGCGGGTCATCAAGCAGGCGCTGTCCAACGCGGGTCTGAGCCCGCAGGACGTGGACGTCGTGGAGGCGCACGGCACGGGCACGAAGCTGGGTGACCCGATCGAGGCGCAGGCGCTGATCGCCACGTACGGGCAGGGCCGCCCGGAGGGGCAGCCGCTGTGGCTGGGGTCGCTGAAGTCGAACATCGGGCACTCCCAGTCGGCGGCCGGTGTCGCCGGTGTGATCAAGATGGTGGAGGCGATCCGGCACGGCGTCCTGCCCAAGACGCTGCACGTCGACGAGCCGACGCCGCACGTGGACTGGTCGGCCGGTGACGTGGAGCTGCTGACGGAGGCGCGTCCGTGGCCGGAGACGGGCCGCCCGCGCCGGGCCGGTGTCTCGTCCTTCGGGGTGAGCGGCACCAACAGCCATGTCGTCATCGAGCAGGCCCCGGCGGCGGAGGAGCCGGCGGCGGACGAGGCGGAGCGCACGCAGGTGCCGGTGGTGCCGCTGGTGCTGTCGGCCCGTACGCCGGAGGCACTGGGCGCCCAGGCCGGGCGGCTGCACGCGCTGCTGACGGCCGACCCGGAGCTGGACCCGGTCGATGTGGGCCATTCGCTGGTGACGACCCGTACGGCCTTCGAGCACCGTGCGGTGGTGGTGGCCTCGGAGCGGCAGGAGCTGCTGGACGCGGTCGCGGCGCTGACGCGCGGCGAGCGTCCGGCGGGGGTCGCCGAGGGTGAGCGGGCGCCGGGGAAGCTGGCGCTGCTGTTCACCGGTCAGGGCGCGCAGCGGGCCGGGATGGGACGGGAACTGTACGAGTCGTTCCCGGTGTTCGCGGAGGCGTTCGACGCGGTCTGCGCGGAGTTGGACCAGCACCTCGACCGGCCGCTGGCCGAGGTGATCGCTTTTGGTGACGGGCTGGACGAGACGGGGTTCACGCAGCCCGCGCTCTTCGCCCTGGAGGTCGCCCTCTACCGGCTCGTCGAATCTTGGGGGGTGCGGCCCGACCATGTGGCGGGACACTCGATCGGTGAAATTGCAGCGGCGCATGTGGCGGGCGTACTCACGCTTGCGGACGCGAGTGCGCTCGTCGCGGCTCGTGGCCGGCTGATGCAGGCCCTGCCTTCGGGCGGGGCGATGGTGGCGCTCGGTGTATCCGAGGCGGAGGTGGCTCCGCTGCTGGCCGGGGCGGTGTCGATCGCGGCGGTCAACGGGCCGTCGTCGGTGGTGATCTCGGGTGAGGAGGCCGCGGTCCTCGCCGTCGCCGAGCGGGTGAAGGCGGCCGGTCACCGCACCAAGCGACTGACGGTGTCGCACGCCTTCCACTCGCCGCTGATGGAGCCGATGCTCGCCGACTTCCGTGCGGTGGTGTCGGGCCTTACGTTCGCGGCGCCGAAGATCCCGGTGGTGTCGACGCTGACCGGTGCGCTCGCCGGGGAGGAGCTGCGGACGCCGGAGTACTGGGTGCGGCACGTCCGGGAGGCCGTGCGGTTCTCGGACGGGGTCCGGGCGCTCGCCGCGCTGGGGACGACGACGTTCCTGGAGCTGGGCCCGGACGCGGTGCTCACCGCGATGGCGACGGAGTGCCTGGACGGCGACGGCGACGCTGTTGTCGTGCCGTCGCTGCGGCGTGGGCACGCCGAGGCGCCGGTCCTGGTCGAGTCGGTGGGCCGGGTGTGGGCGGCCGGGCGGATCGTGGACTGGCCCGCCTACTTCGAGGGCACCGGCGCGCGCCGGGTGGAGCTTCCGACGTACGCCTTCCAGCGTGAGCGGTACTGGCTCGCGGGCGGCGCGGGCGCGGGTGATGTGACGGCGGCCGGTCTGGCCGGGGCCGGGCATCCGCTGCTCGGCGCGGTCCTCGGGCTGCCGGGCGAGGAGGGCGTGTGGGGGACGAGCCGGCTGTCGGTGTCGACGCATCCGTGGCTGGCCGACCACACCGTCGGTGGTGTGGTGGTCGTGCCGGGCGCGGCGCTGGTGGAGCTGGCCGTACGGGCCGGTGACGAGGCGGGCGCCGGGGTGCTGGACGAGCTGGTCGTGGAGGCGCCGCTGACGCTGCCCGCGCACGGCGCGGTGCAGCTGCGGATCGGGGTCGCGGGTCCTGACGCGACGGGCCGTCGCCCGGTGACGGTCCATTCGCGGCCCGAGGACGCCTTGGCGGGCACGCCGTGGACGCGGCACGCGTCCGGGT
Organism: Streptomyces sp. NPDC039465; assembly: GCF_055639315.1. Lineage (NCBI taxonomy): Bacteria > Bacillati > Actinomycetota > Actinomycetes > Kitasatosporales > Streptomycetaceae > Streptomyces > Streptomyces sp. NPDC039465. Next base: position 1,042,590 of record NZ_JBVKAP010000001.1, read on the forward strand.
TCCTGACGGATGCGTCGGCGGCGCCCGGTGCGGCGCTGTCGGTGTGGCCGCCGGCCGGTGCCGAGGCCGTGGACCTGGCCGGGTTCTACGAAGCGCAGGAGGCGGCGGGCCTGGGCTACGGTCCGGTCTTCCGCGGCCTGCGAAAGGTGTGGACCCGCGGCGAGGAGGTGTTCGCCGAGGTCGCCCTGGACGAGCAGGAGAGCGGCGCCGCCGAGCGGTTCGGGCTGCATCCGGCGCTGCTGGACGCGGCGCTGCAGGCCAGCACCTTCCTCGACGTGGCCGCGTCCGACGGCGAGGCGGACGGCGTACGGCTGCCGTTCGCATGGAACGGGGTGACCCTGCACGCGGCGGGCGCCGCGTCGCTGCGGGTGCGTGCGGTGGCCTCCGGGTCCGGGGTGTCCCTGGATCTGGCGGACGCCTCGGGCGCGCCGCTGGCGACGGTCGGGTCGATGGTGACACGGCCGGTGTCGGCGGAGCAGCTGGCCGGTGGCGGTGACGATCCGCTGCGGGATGCGCTGTTCCAGGTGGAGTGGGTGCCGGCCGCCCTCGACACGGCGTCCGTCGCCGGGGGCTGGACCGAGCTGGACGCCATGTCCGTGGCCGTGGGTTCGGTGCCCGAGCGGGTGCGGGCCCTGACGGGCCGGGTCCTGGCGGCCGTCCAGGAGCATGTGGAGGACGCCGACCCGGCCGAGGGCCCGCTGGTGGTCACGGTCCGCTCCGGCGACCCGGCCGCGGCGGCCGTGCGCGGTCTGCTGCGCTCGGCGCAGCTGGAGTACCCGGACCGGCTGGTCCTCGCCGAGCTGGACGGCACGGACGCCTCGCGGCAGGCCTTGGCCGCCGCGGTGGCGACGGGCGAGTCGCAGTTCGCGCTCACCGAGGGCGCGTTGAGCGTGCCGAGGCTGGTGCGCGGCACGGTGGCCCCGGCCGACCACGGCGTGCTGCGGGACGACGGCAGGGTGCTGATCACGGGCGGTACTGGCTCCCTCGGCGCCCTGCTCGCCCGGCACCTGGTGTCGGAGTACGCGGTGCGCAACCTGGTGCTGACCAGCCGGCGCGGCCGGGCCGCCGACGGGGTGGAGGAGCTGGTCGACGAGCTGTTCGAGCTGGGCGCCGCCTGTGTGGCGGTGGAGGCGTGCGACGTCGCCGACCGCGAGTCCGTGGAGGCGCTGCTTGCGCGGTATCCGGTCACGGCCGTCATCCACACGGCCGGTGTCCTGGACGACGGCATCCTCGGCTCGCTCACCCCCGAACGGCTGGACACCGTCCTCGCCCCGAAGGCGGACGGCGCCTGGCATCTGCACGAGCTGACCGCCGACCGGGATCTGGACGCGTTCGTGCTGTTCTCGTCGGTGACCGGCGTCCTCGGCAACCCGGGGCAGGCCAACTACGGTGCCGCGAACGGCTTCCTGGACGAGCTGGCCCGGCTGCGGCGCGGTCTGGGCCTGCCCGCGACCTCGCTGGCCTGGGGCCTGTGGGAGCAGAGCGGCGGCATGGCCGCGTCGGTCGAGGCCCGGGCCGCCAAGGGCGGGATGCGGGCGATCACCGAGGCGGAGGGGCTGGCGCTGTTCGACGCGGCTCTTGCCGCCGAGGACGCCGCGCTCGTCCCGGCGAAGCTGGACCTGGCCGCGTACGCACGGCGCCAGCCCATACCGGCGCTGCTGCACGGTCTGGTGCGCCCGGCCCGTAAGCAGGCTTCGGCGGCCGTGGCCGGCGGGGACACCCTGGCGGTCCGGCTCGCGGCGCTGCCCGAGGCCGAGCGGCAGCGCGAGGTGCTGACGCTGGTGCGGGCCGAGGCGGCCGCGGCGCTGGGTCACTCGGGCGGTGACGCGATCAAGGCCGGGCAGGCGTTCAAGGAGGTCGGCTTCGACTCGCTGGCGGCGGTGGAGCTGCGCAACCGGCTCACCGCGGCGACCGGGATCAAGCTGCCCGCGACCCTCGTCTTCGACTATCCGACGCCGGCCGTGCTCGCCGAGCATCTGCTGGCCCAGCTCGCCCCGGCGGGCGGCGGCCAGACCGCCGACCCGGCAGGCCGTGAGGCGGACATCCGCCGGTTCCTGGCCATGGTGCCGCTGGACCGGCTGGCCACCCTGGGGGTCCTGGACCGGGTGCTGCCGCACCTGGACACCGTCACCCTCGACTCCCTCGAACTCCCCGACGAGAGCGGCGCCGACGATGCCGTCGCCTCCGAACGGATCAGCGACATGAGCGTCGACAGTCTGCTGGAGCTCGCGCTGGGCAGCGAAGCCCGCTGAGCGAAGCCCATCGACCGAGCCCCTTTACGGAGGAAGCAATGACCGCAACAGAGGACAACGCCGCCAAGCTCGTCGAGGCGCTGCGGGCCTCGCTCATCGAGAACGAGCGGCTCAAGCGGGAGCAGGCCGCCGCGGCGGCCGCCGCCAAGGAGCCCATCGCCATCGTCGGTATGGCGTGCCGGCTGCCGGGCGGGGTGAGCACGCCGGAGGAGCTGTGGCGGCTGGTCGCCGACGGCACCGACGCGATCAGCGAGTTCCCCGCCGACCGTGGCTGGAACACCGACGACCTGTACGACGAGGACCCGGAGAAGTCGGGCCGTACGTACGTCCGCGAGGGCGGGTTCCTGCACGACGCCGCCGACTTCGACGCCGGGTTCTTCGGGATAGCCCCGCGGGAGGCGCTCGCCACCGACCCGCAGCAGCGGATTCTCCTGGAAACGGCGTGGGAGGCGTTCGAGCGGGCCGGGATCGCGCCGAGCAGCCTGCGCGGCGCCAACGTCGGCGTCTACGCCGGGCACATGTACCACGACTACGCCGGCCGCCTCCAGGACGTCCCGAAGGAGGTGGAGGGGCTGCTCGGGATCGGCAACTCCGGCAGTGTCGCCTCCGGCCGTATCTCGTACACCTTCGGCTTCGAGGGCCCCTCGCTCACCCTGGACACGGCCTGCTCGTCGTCGCTGGTGGCAATCCATCTGGCGGCGCAGGCGCTGCGCAGCGGCGAGTGCTCGATGGCGCTGGCGGGCGGTGTCGCGGTGATGTCGACGCCGGGGGTGTTCGTGGAGTTCTCGCGGCAGCGCGGGCTCGCCACCGACGGCCGCTGCAAGGCGTTCGCGGCCGGCGCCGACGGCACCGGCTGGTCGGAGGGCGCGGGTCTGATCCTGCTGGAGCGTCTGTCGGACGCCCGCCGCAACGGCCACAAGGTCCTGGCCGTGGTCCGGGGCAGCGCAGTCAACCAGGACGGTGCCTCCAACGGTCTGACCGCCCCCAACGGCCCCTCCCAGCAGCGGGTCATCAAGCAGGCCCTCGCCAACGCGGGCCTGACCGCCCGGGACGTCGACGCCGTCGAGGCGCACGGCACCGGCACCACCCTCGGCGACCCGATCGAGGCGCAGGCGCTGCTCGCCACGTACGGCGAGGACCGGCCGCGGTCCGGGGAGGGCGTCGAGCCGCTGTGGCTCGGCTCGCTGAAGTCGAACATCGGCCACTCCCAGTCGGCGGCCGGTGTGGCCGGTGTGATCAAGATGGTGGAGGCGATCCGGCACGGCGTCCTGCCCAAGACGCTGCACGTCGACGCGCCGTCGCCGAAGGTGGAGTGGACCGGCGGGGTGGAGCTGCTGACCGAGAACCGGCCGTGGCCGGAGCTTGGCCGGCCCCGCCGGGCCGCGGTCTCCTCGTTCGGTGTCTCCGGCACCAACAGCCACGTCATCCTGGAGCAGGCCCCCGCGGAGGAGGCGGTGGAGGAGCCCCGTACGGCCCCGCCCGCCGTGCCGTGGGTGCTGTCGGCCCGCTCGGCGGCCGCGCTGAAGGACCAGGCGCTGCGGCTGCACGACCATGTCACCGCCCGCCCGGGGCTCGAACTCACCGACATCGGCCACTCGTTGCTGACGACCCGCGAGGCTCTGGAGCGGCGGGCCGTGGTGGTCGCCACCGACCGCGCCCAGGCGCTGACGGCGCTGGCGGACCTGGCGGCCGGGGAGACACCCGCGCAGGTCGTGCGGGGCACCGCCGACGCCGACGGCAAGACGGTGTTCGTCTTCCCCGGGCAGGGCTCGCAGTGGCTCGGCATGGGCGGGCAGCTGCTCGACGAGTCGCCGGTGTTCGCGGCCAGGATCGCCGAGATCGAGGAGGCGTTCGCGCCGTTCGTCGACTGGTCCCTGACCGATGTGCTGCGGCAGGCGCCGGGCGCCGCGTCGCTGGAGCGGGTGGACGTCGTCCAGCCGGTGTCGTTCGCGATGATGGTGGCGCTGGCGGAGCTGTGGCGTTCGTACGGCGTCGAGCCGGACGCCGTCGTCGGCCACTCCCAGGGCGAGATCGCGGCGGCCGCGGTCTGCGGGGCGCTGTCCTTGGCGGACGCCGCCCGGGTGGTGACGCTGCGGTCCCGGGCGATCGGCGCGATCACCGGCAAGGGCGCCATGGCGACCGTGTTCCTGCCCGCGGAGGAGACCGGGCGGCGGCTTGAGCCGTGGAGCGCGGACCTGGCGGTCGCGGCGGTCAACGGCCCCGGCTTCACCGTCGTCGCGGGCGGCATCGAGGCCCTGGACGCCTTCTCGGCGAGCCTGGAGGCCGACGGGGTGCGGGTGCGCCGTATCGCCGTGGACTACGCCTCGCACTCCCCGCACGTGGAGGACATCCGCACCGACCTGTACGACGTCCTGGCGCCGATCGTCCCGCGCAAGCCGCACGTGCCGATGCTGTCGACCGTCACGGGCGAGTGGATCGGCGCGGGCGACACCGACGCGAAGTACTGGTACGAGAACCTGCGCCGCACGGTGCACTTCGCGGACGCCGCGGCCGTCCTGCGCGACCAGGGCTATCAGGTGTGGGTGGAGTCCAGCCCGCACGCGGTCCTCGTGCCGGCGCTCCAGCAGCTCCTGGAGTCCGCCGCGGCCGGCGCCGTGGTCACCGGCTCGCTGCGCCGTAACGAAGGCGGGCACGCCACGTTCCTCACCTCGCTCGCCCAGCTCCATGTGCGGGGCGTGCCCGTCGACCTCGGCCGGGTCTTCGAGGGCACCGGCGCCCGCCGCATCGACCTTCCCACCTACGCATTCCAACACCGTCGCTACTGGCTGGAGGCTTCCATCGTGATCGGCAACGGCGAGACCGCCGCGCAGAACGACCTCGTCGAGGAGACCACGGAGGAGCCCGCGCAGCTGCTCGCGGCGCGGCTCGCCGGTCTCTCCCCCGACGAGCGCATCGATGTGCTCACCGATGTGGTGCGCACCGAGGCCGCGGCCGTCCTCGGCCATGACGATCTGGAGGAGATCGAGGAGAACAGCGGCTTCTTCGACATCGGCTTCACCTCGCTGACGGCGGTGGAGCTGCGCAACCGGATCTCCGAGGCGACCGGTCTCGCGCTGCCCGCGATGCTGCTGTTCGACCAGCCGACGCCGGGCATGGTCGCCGAGTTCCTCGAGCCGCTGCTGCCGGCCGGGGTCCCGGCGAACGCCTGACCATGCGCGCGGGGGCGGGCGGGCCCTTCGGGGTCCGTCCCGCCCCCGCGCCGTCCCGTCCCCTGAACTGATCCTGATCCTGATCGAGGAGTGGAAGCACGATGTACGACACGCATGCGGAGCCCGGCGGCGACAGCGACGTCCTGGTCGTCGGCTACGGCCCGGTCGGGCAGACCCTGTCCGTGCTGCTGGCGCAGCGCGGCCACCGGGTCACCGTCGTGGAGCGGTGGCCGAAGGCGTACGCGATGCCCCGCGCGGTGAACTTCGACAGCGAGTCGGCGCGGATCCTCGCCGCTGCCGGTCTCGCCGAGCAGATCCCGTCGTTCTCCGAGCCGTCCGGGGCCTATGAGTGGCTGAACGCGGAGGGCCGGACGCTGCTGCGGATCGAGGCGACCGAGGAGGGCCGGTGCGGCTGGCCCGACTCTACGGCCATGTACCAGCCGGGACTTGAGGCGGCTCTCGCGGCGCGTGGTGCCCAGCTGCCGGAGCTGACGGTGCTGCGCGGCCTTGAGGGGGTCGCCCTGGACGTCACCGGCGAGGGGGTGCGGCTGACGGTGCGGCCCACCGACGGTGGCGAGGAGCGGGTGCTGACGGCGCCGTGGATCGTCGGCTGTGACGGCGCGAACTCGTTCGTGCGGGGGGTGATGGGCGTCGGCCAGACCGACCAGGGCTTCTCGCACGACTGGCTGATCTGTGACGTGGCCCCGCACGAGCGGCGCGTCTACGAGCCGAACAACCTCCAGGTCTGTGACCCGGCGCGGCCCCGTACGCATGTGTCGGCCGGACCGGGTCACCGCCGCTGGGAGTTCATGCGGGTGCCGGGCGAGACGGTGGAGGAACTCAACACCGAGGAGCGGGCGTGGGAGCTGCTGGCCGAGCAGGGCATCACGCCGGACGACGCGACCATGGAGCGGCACGCGCTGTACACGTTCAACGCCCGTTGCACGGACGAGTGGCGTACGGGCCGGATGCTGCTGGCGGGTGACGCGGCGCATCTGATGCCGCCGTTCGCGGCGCAGGGCATGTGCTCGGGGTTCCGGGACGCGGCGAACCTGGCGTGGAAGCTGGATCTGGTGCTTTCGGGCCGGGCCTCGGACGCGGTCCTGGACAGCTACACGGTGGAGCGGCGTCAGCATGTGCAGCACGCGATCGGGATGTCGGTGAACCTGGGGAAGGTGATCTGCCAGGACGATCCGGTGGCCGCCGCCGAGCGGGACGCGGTGATGCTGGCGGCCCGGGAGCGCGGGGTGGGCACGGCCCAGCCGAAGGGCGCGGTGCAGCCGCTCAAGGACGGGCTGCTGTACCGGCGTTCGGCGGGCCGGGCGCCGCGCCGGCCGGCCGGTGACCTGATGCCGCAGGGCCGGGTGGAGCGGGACGGCGGGACCGGCCTGTTCGACGAGGTCGTGGGTCTTGGCTTCGTCCTGCTGACCGCGGACGAGCCGGACGCGCTGCTGGGCGACGAGGACCGGGCGTTCCTGGACGGTCTCGGCGCGCGGGTGGTGCGGGTGGTGCCGGCGGGCACCCAGGCCGGCCCGGGCGAGGTCGTCGACACCGACGGCGTGTACTTGACGTACCTGACCGAGTCGCGGACCCGTGCGGTGCTGGTGCGCCCGGACTTCTACGTGTACGGCCCGGCCGCCGACCGCGCGGAACTGGCGTCGGTGCTCGGCCAGTTGCGGGAGGGCCTGGGAGTCCTCGCCGCCGTGTGACCACGACCGCCCAAAAGAAGGGGGCCGCCCGGCGAGTGCCGGGCGGCCCCTTTGTCGTGCGCGCTGGGCGGGTCAGGCGGCGCTGCCGACGATGTCCTTGACGATGGCGGCGTACTCGTCCTTGTCGATGATGGCGCGGAAGGTCTCGGCGCCGTTCTCGGAGACGACGTAGCGGCGTCCGATCAGGATCTTCTGGCCGGCGTCGAAGGCACGGCCGCGGATGACGGTGGTGGAGCTGAGCTGCTGGCCCTCCCACTCCCATTCGTCGCGGCTGGTCAGCGACTCGGCGTAGCCGACCCAGGCGGTGAGCTCGCGGGCCTCGGGGCGGAAGCGGAAGACCGCGATCCAGTCGCCGGTGGCGCCCTGGCGCTGGACGATCTGGTAGCCGTCCTCCTCCACCACGCGGAAGCGGAAGCCGTTCTGCTCCTGGATCCCGGGGCCGACGTGCAGGGGCTCGGTGAAGGACGGGCCGACGTAGCCGACATCGGCGAGGTACAGCTCGCCGTCGATGGTGACGCCGTTGAGCATGTGGTCGAGGTCGGGGCCGAACTGCTGGTCCGCGCCGCGAATTCCGGCGGAGAGGATGACGACGTCGAATCCGAGCTGGCGCAGCAGCGTACGGAAAAGGCCGTTGAGTTCGTGGCAGACGCCGCCGTTAGCCTCGGTGACGAGATGCTTGAAGAGTTCCTGCGGGTCGGCGTCGGCCGCTTCGTCCCATACCGCCGCGCCCTTGTGGACATGGCGGGAATTGTCGAAGGGCACCGTCATCAGGTGGCGCTTGTGCAGGGCCCGCAGCGTCTCCAGAGTCGGCTCCAGCGGGCCGGAGAGTCCCAGGTGGGCGGCGTATGCCTCGACGTCGAGCATGATGGATCTCCTCTTTCGACAGCTTCCTGGATTCGCGTGTAACGGCACACGTACAGGCCGCACCATAACCACGCAGCGGGTGCACTGTCTGCGCCCAGAGGACCCCCCTGAAACCCCCCTGTTTCTGGGCCCTTGAGTTTCCCGAGGGACTCATGTACCGGGGGTCGAATAGGGGTGTTCGCATCGATGTTCCCACTCTAGATTCTGTTTGACTTCAATGATCTGTCCCCGGCGCCGAGTCGGTGACAAACGGAGGAGATTACATTGTTGAATCGGCGGAACTTTCTGCGGGCGAGCGGCGGCGTCGCGGCCGCCGGCGCGCTGGCCGGTGTCGCGCCGTCCGTGTCGTTCGGTGCCACGAGCTCGTACGAGACGCTCCGGGCCGGCCTCCAGGGTGATCTGCTGCTGCCAACGGACAGCGGCTACAACCTGGCGAAGCAGCTCCAGATAGCGCAGTACGACGCGGTCAGCCCGCAGGCCATCGCCTACTGCGAGACCCCGCAGGACGTCGCCAAGGCGATCCAGTTCGCCAGCAGCGAGGGCATCGCGGTGCGCACCCGCAGCGGTGGCCACAACTACTCGGGCTGGTCCACGGGCGAGGGCCTGGTGGTCGACGTCTCCCGGATCCGGCACGCCAAGCTCAACGGCACCACGGTGAAGATCGGTCCGGGCGCCCAGTCGATCCTCGCCATCGACGCCCTTACGCCCTACAACAAGCAGATCGCCACCGGCACCTGCCCGACCGTCTGCCCCGGCGGCTTCTTCTCCGGCGGCGGCATCGGCTACCAGACGCGGAAGTTCGGCACGGGCAGCGACCGGGTCGCCGCGGCGACGGTCGTCCTCGCCGACGGCAGCATCGTGCGCGCCTCCTCGACCTACGACTCCAGCCTGCTGTGGGGTCTGCGCGGCGGTGGCGGCGGCAACTTCGGTGTGGTCGTGGACTGGGAGGTCCGCCCGGTCGACCAGCCGCGGATGGTCTGGTACGAGCAGTGGTGGGACTTCGACCAGGCGCCGCAGATCTTCGCGGCCTGGCAGGCCTGGATGGCCAACGGCTCCGACAACCTCGCCGGTCAGTTCGTCCTGGTCACCCCGGACGCGGCCCCCGGCACCAAGCCGATGGTCCTGACCACCGGCGCCTACCTCGGCCCGCAGTCCGAGCTGGAGACCGCGCTCGCGCAGCTCAACTCGCTGGCGAAGACCGCCCCGCTGAGCAAGGTGGTCGCCGACCTGACGTACGCCGAGGCGATGAAGCGTACGTACCACTGCGACCAGCTCACGGTCGCCCAGTGCCAGCGCGCCGGCACCACCCCGGAGGCGCAGCTGCAGCGCACCGGCTTCCAGCGCGAGAGCTACCGCGTCTTCAACCGTCAGATGACGGCCACCGAGATCGAGAAGGTCCTCGCGGCCTACGACGCCAACCGCGCCGCGGGCCACACCCGGGTGCTGCACGTGATGGGCCTGGGTGGCGCCGCCAACCGGATCAGCCGTACGTCCACGGCGTTCTGGCACCGGGACGCGACCTTCGTCGCCGGTTTCGTCAACCAGCTGGGCGCCAACCCGTCGGCGACGGACGTGCAGGCCGCGACGGCGTGGGCGGGCAACGGCGGCAGGGTCATGGACCCGATGTCGAGCGGTGCGTACGTCAACTTCACCAGCACCGAGCTGACCGACTGGCAGACCAAGTACTACGGCGGCAACTACAACAAGCTGCTCGCCGTGAAGTTCGCCTACGACCCGGACAACTTCTTCAGCCACCCGCGCAGCATCGGCAGCTGACACAGGAAAGCCCGACAGGGGGCCGGGGCGCGAAAGCGCTCCGGCCCCCTTTGGCATGTGCGCCGCCGGATGCGGGGCGGGGCGGGAACGCCTGGAGGGGGTGGTGCGCTTTCGCGCACCACCCCCTCCTTGGGGACCTGCGGTCGACCGCCTTACAGGACGGCCGGGGCGGCCGGGGCGTCCGCCTTGGCGTCGCCCTCCTCGCCCGCGCCCTGGGCCGCGGGAGCGGCCTTGAGCAGGATGACGGCCAGGACCAGGCCGGCGGCGATGAAGCCGACGGCGATGGTGAAGGCCAGGTTGTAGCCGGCCGTGAGGGCGGCCGGGTTCGGGTTGGCGCCGGACTCCGCGGTGGCGAAGGTGTTCAGCAGCGCCAGGCCGACGGCACCACCGATCTGCTGCGAGGTGTTGAACAGACCGGAGATGACACCGGAGTCCTCGGGGGTCGCGCCGGACAGGCCGAGCATCATCAGCGCGGGCATGGCCGCACCGAAGCCGACACCGAGCAGCAGGTTGGCCGGCAGGAAGTTGGCCAGGTACGTGCCGTCGACCGGCAGCTGCGCGAAGAGGACGAAGCCCAGGCCGATCAGGACGAGGCCGGTGATGAGGACGGCGCGGGCGCCGAACTTGGTGATCAGCTTGGCGGACAGGCCCAGCGAGACACCGGCGATCGCCACGGCGACCGGGATGAAGCCGAGACCGGTCTGCAGCGGGTCGTAGCCGAGGACACGCTGGAGGTAGAGCGTCCCGAAGTACAGGAAGCCGAACATGGCGCCGATCATCAGGAGCTGGATCAGGTTGGCGCCGGAGACGTTACGGGAGCGGAAGAGCCGCAGCGGCAGCAGCGGGGACGCGGCCTTGGACTCCCGGATGAGGAAGCCGACGAGCAGGACGACGGCGAGCGCGGCGTAGCCGAGGGTGTGGGTGGAGGCCCAGCCTTCCTTCTCGATGCCGACGATGGTGTAGACGAGGAGCATCAGACCGGCGGTGACCAGCACGGCGCCGAGGAAGTCGGCGCTGGAGCCGAGGCCGGGGCCGCGCTCGGTCTGCAGGGTGCGCAGGGCGAGGGCGACGACCACGATGCCGATCGGGATGTTGATGAAGAAGATCCAGCTCCAGTCGACCGAGTCGGTGAGGATGCCGCCGACCAGGGGGCCGATGGCGCCGCCGCCCGCGGAGGCGAAGCTGAAGGCGCCGATCGCCTTGGCGGTGTCCTTGGGCTCGGTGAAGAGCGTGACGATCATGCCGAGGATGCCGGCCGAGGTGATGGCGCCGCCGACACCCTGCACGAAGCGGGCGATGATCAGCATCTCCTGGCCGGTGGCCAGGCCGCAGAAGAGCGAGGCGACGGTGAAGAGCGTGAGACCCGTGATGAAGACCTGCTTGCGGCCGAGCAGGTCGCCGAGGCGGCCGGCGAGCAGCAGCAGACCACCGAAGGGAATCACATAGGCGTTGACGATCCAGACCAGGTTGGTGGCGGTGAAGCCGAGGTCGGACTGGACCGCCGGGAGGGCGACGTTGACGATGTTCTGATCAAGGATGATCATCAGCTGGCCGGCGCAGAGTACTGCGAGGGCCAGCCAGCGCGACGCGGTCGCCGCAGGCGTGGTGCCCATGGAAATCTTTCCTCCAGAAGAGCGGTAAGGGTGGGTGGGAACGGTGGTCAGCCGCGCAGCATCTCGGCCACGAGGAACGCGAGTTCCATCGACTGCTGGGGGTTGAGGCGGGGGTCGCAGTACGTGTCGTACCGCTCCGCGAGGCCGGAGTCGTCGATGGCCTGGGCGCCGCCCACGCATTCGGTGACGTCGTCTCCGGTCAGTTCGATGTGCAGGCCGCCGGGGTGGGTACCGAGCGCGCGGTGGACCTCGAAGAAGCCCTCGACCTCGTTGATGATGCGGCCGAAGTCGCGGGTCTTGTAGCCGCTGGCGGCCTCGTGGGTGTTGCCGTGCATCGGGTCGCACTGCCAGATGACCTGGTGGCCCGTGGCGGTGACGCGCTCCACGATGGCGGGGAGCACGTCGCGGATCTTGCCGCAGCCCATCCGGCTGATGAGGGTCAGCCGGCCGGGCACGTTGTGGGGGTCGAGCCGCTCGACGTATTCGGCGGCCTGCTCCGGGGTGGTACCGGGACCGATCTTGAGGCCGATGGGGTTGGCGAGCAGCGAGGCGAGGGCGATGTGGGCGCCGTCGAGCTGGCGGGTGCGCTCGCCGATCCACAGGAAGTGGGAGGAGAGGCCGTACAGCTTCTCGGTGCCGTCGGCGCCCCTCTCGCGGCGCAGCAGGCCGCGTTCGTACTCCAGGAGCAGCGCCTCGTGGCTCGCCCACAGCTCGGTGCTGTGCAGGGCGCCATGGTCGACGCGGCAGGCGGACATGAAGTCGAGGCCGCGGTCGATCTCGGTGGCGAGCGCCTCGTAGCGCTCGCCGACCGGTGAGGTGCGCAGGAAGTCGCGGTTCCATTCGTGGACGCGGTGCAGGTCGGCGAAGCCGGAACCGGCGTAGGCGCGGGTGAGGTTGAGGGCGGCGCCGGAGTGGGCGTATGCCTGGAGCATCCGGGCCGGGTCGGCGACCCGGGCCTCGGGCACCGGGTCGAAGCCGTTGACGATGTCGCCGCGGTAGACGGGCAGGCCGAGCTGGTCGGTGCTGTTGGAGCGGGGCTTGGCGTACTGGCCCGCGATCCGGCCGACCTTGACGACGGGCATGCTGGCCGCGTAGGTCAGCACGACGGCCATCTGCACGAGGGTGCGCAGATTGGCGCGGACATGGGATTCGGTGTTCCCGGCGAAGGTCTCGGCGCAGTCGCCGCCCTGCAGCAGGAAGGCCCGGCCTCGGGCGACCTCGGCCAGCCTGGACTGGAGACGGTCGACCTCCTGCGGCACCACGAGCGGAGGCATGGTCTCCAGCGTGGCGACGGCGGAGAGCGCCGAGACGGGGTCGGGCCACTGCGGCTGCTGTGCCGCGGGGCGGGCCAGCGCCTCGGCTATCCGGGCGTCGAGCGAGCCGGCGGTCGTGGACGGCTGAGGAGGCACGGCCGTGACGGTCCGTGCTGCGATGGTCGGCTGCATGCCGCCAGGCTAGGTTTTGCGTGCCAACTCCCCGCCCATCTACCGGTAATCACAAGGCGTAATGGTCATTACGCCTTTGGATCAATGGGCTTGGTGGGAGTCGAGAGAGAAGTACTCGCGGTAGAGAGCGACTTGGCTCTCCAGCATCGGCGCACCGTAGTGCACGGGCAGGCCGTGGGCGAGGGCCGTGCGCAGCAGCCGGGTCTCGCGCGGCTTCATGATGATGTCGGCGACGAGAGTGCCGGGGGCGAGGCCGGCCGGGTCGAACGGCAGCGGGTCGCTGTCGCGCAGCCCGAGCGGGGTGGCGTTGACGACGAGGTCGGCGCCGTCGACGTCGGGGCGGGTGGAGTGGGTGGTGCGGCCGGGCCAGCGGGTGTCGAGCCGGGCGGCGAGCGCGGCGGTCCTGGCCGGGTCGAGGTCGCACAGGACGAGGTGGTCGACGCCGGCGGCGAGCAGGGCGGGGGCGATGGCGCAGCCGGCGCCGCCGGTGCCGACGAGGGTGACGCGGCTGCCGGCGGGCCGGTGGCCGGCGGCTTCGAATCCGGCGACGAAACCGGCTCCGTCGAAGTTGTCGGCGTGCCAGCGGCCGTCGGGTTCGCGGCGCAGGACGTTGGCGCTGCCGGAGAGCTGGACGGCGGGGCTCTCCAGGTCGGCGAAGCGGCGGACGGCGGCCTTGTGCGGCACGGTGACCAGCAGGCCGTCGAGGTTCTCCACGGCCTTGAGGCCGGTGACGACGGCGGCGAGCTGGTCGTGGCGGACGTGGACGGGGACGAGGACCGCGTCCCGGGAGAGCCGGGCGAGGAGCGGGTTGACCATGGTGGGCGCCTGGACCTGGGCGACGGGGTCGCCCAGGACGGCGTAGAGCCGGGTGGTTCCGGTGATTCTGGGCTGCTGGTTGCGGGCGTCGTCGGACATGCGGGGCCTCGGTTCGGGTGGTGGAAGGTGGGGCCGCGCCGCGGGTCAGGGGATGAGCGTGACCTTTCCGGTGGTGCGGCGGGCCAGCAGGTCCTGGTGGGCGCGGCGGACGTCGGCGAGCGGGTAGCTGGGCCCGGCGAGCGGGCGGAGGGTGCCGGCGGCGGTGAGGGCGAGCAGTTCGCGCAGGGGGCCGGTGACCGCGTCGGGGCGGGCCAGGACGGGCCGGAGCCAGAAGCCGACGACGGAGGCGCCGCGCCGGGCGAGGCGCTGGGGGTCGACGGGGGTGGCGGGCGTACGGGCGGCGCTGCCGTAGGTGACGATCCGGCCGAGGGGGCCGAGGGAGCCGAGGGCGTCGTCGAAGAGGGCGCCGCCGGTGCCGTCGAGGATCACGTCGGCGGGGTTCTCGAGCGGGTACGTGGCGACGGCGTCGGCCCCGAGGTCGAGGGCGAGGGCGCGTTTGGCGTCGGTGGAGGCCTGGGCGAGGATCCGGCCGGCGCCCATGTGCCGGGCGAGCTGGACGGCGAGGGAGCCGACGCCGCCGGCGGCGGCGTGCACGACGACGGTCTCGCCGGGCGCGAGGCGGGCCGCGGTGGTGAGCAGGTGCCAGGCGGTGAGCCCCTGCATGAGCAGGGCGAGGGCGTGGGCGGCGGGCAGGTCGTCGGGGATCGGGACGACGGCCGCGGCGTCCGCGACGACCTGCTGGGCGTAGCCGCCGCGGACCCGGGCGAGGACCCGGGTGCCGTCGTCGGTGCGGCCGACGACCTCACTGCCCGGTACGAAGGGCAGTTGGTCGGCGGCGAGATAGGAGCCGTCGGCCTGGTGGGTGTCGGCGTAGTTCACGCCGGCCGCCTCGACGGTGATCCTCAACTGGCCCGGACCCGGTGCGGGTTCGGGCAGGTCGACGTAGTCCAGTACGTCGGGCCCGCCGAAGCGGTCGAACCGAACGGCTCTCATGCCGCCCTCCCCCCGAGGGCCCCGGCCAGGGCCGCGCGTCCCTCCCGGACACGCGCACCCTTGACCGAGCCCCCTGTCGTGTCGTTCGTGCCGGTCAGGCCGTGAGCCGGTCCTGTTCGTCCTCGCCGTCGGAGTCCGGCCTCTCCGCGAGCTCCTTCTGCTGCTGCTCGTAGAGGGCCAGGCCACGGGCGGGTGAGGTGTCGATCTGGCCGAGGATCGCCGGGGCGGCGATCGCCGGCAGGGTCAGGTCGTACATCCGGGAGATCCGCGTCTCCAGGTCCGCCATCTGGCAGACCGCCTGCGACAGCATCTGGATGCCGTTGAAGGATCCGACGAGCACCTCGGCGGTCGCGGTGGCGTCGACGTACGGCAGGACCTCGCCGCGTTCCTTGGCCTCGGTGAGCTGGGTGGTCATCACCCGCACCCACTCGTTCCAGGGCTCACCGAAGAAGTGCCGCGCGTTCTGGTCCGCCGCGAGGCGGGCCGAGGCGCGCAGCAGGGGCTCCCGGGGCAGCCGGTAGGCGAGCACCAGTCCCATGTCGACCGCCGTCTGCAGCTTCAGCAGCTGCTCCGGCGGCGGCTCGGTGACCGCGTGCTCCAGGACGCCGAGGGCCAGTTCTTCCTTGGAGGCGAAGTGGAAGTAGAGCGCTCCCTTCTTCACTCCGGCCCGGTCGAGGATCATCGTGATGGTCGCTGCCTCGTAACCGAACTCGGCGAAGACCTCCGCCGCGGCTTCCAGTACTGCCCTGCGCGTGCGGATGGCCCGCTCTTGCCGTGCCAATGCCAACCTCCGGGTCGATCTGCGGTTCTTTGCGTCCCCCCAAAAAACCAAACGGTCCGTATCTTATCTGCCCATCCACCTCCTCTGCCACCCCGGCTCCACCGGCCTTCCTTGGCGCCTCCACCGCGGATCCACCGACCGGGAACCTGACATACTCGCTCCGGGTCTTGAAAAAGAAACCGTACGGTCCGTATCTTACTGGCTCAGAGGCGGGGCTTCCCCGCTTCTCAACCCGAGTCGTCGCGCATTCCTATGGGGGGAACCGACATGCACTTCACGACCGTGGCCCAGAACAAGACCGTCACCCACGCCCGTACCGGCGCCGCCGCCCGCACGCCGCAGCCCGTACCCCACGCGCCCACCGCTTCGTTCGCCCACCGGGACCTGGACCGGGACGTCCTGATAACCGGCTGGACCCGCCGGGACGAGATGTCCTTCTCCGTCGACATCAGCTGGGCGAGAGACCACTGCTTCTTCGCCCCGGCCCCGGGCAGCGTCCACCACCACATGCTGATCGCCCAGACGATCCGGCAGGTGACGCTCTCCCTCGCGCACGCCGCGTTCGAGATCCCCACCTCGGACAAGTTCCTGATGAACGAGCTGACTTACGCGGTCGACCCGCACCACCCCACGACCCTGACCGACCCGGTCCAGGTGGAGGCCGAGTACTCCTGGGAAGGCCGGCGCTGCATGCGGGTCAAGCTCGCCCTGCGCCAGCGCGGCGCGACCTTCGCGACCAGCGACAACCTCTTCTCCTGGGTGCCGCCGCGGGTGTACGGCCGGATGCGCGGCGACTACCTGACCGCCCTGCCCGGCGAGTCCGCCGAGCCGGTGGCCGCACCGCTGGTCGGCCGCATCGCCGACAGCGAGGTCCTGCTCGCGCCGGGCGGCCGACCGCACCGCTGGCAGCTGCGCTGGGGCACCGGCCACATGGCGCTGATCGACCACGCCGTCGACCACGTCCCCGGCCTCGTCCTCCTCGAAGCGGCGCACCAGGCCGCATACGCCTTCGCGGGCGCCCCCCACTTCAACCCGACCGGACAGGCCATGTACGCCAGCCGGTACGTGGAGTTCGACGTGCCGTGCTGGATAGAGGCCCACGCCCTGCCCGCCCGGGCCGGCATCCCGGCAGCGGTCGAGGTCATAGGCCTGCAGCGGGACAGCATGGCCTTCCGCTGCGTCGTCGAGGGCTTCACCATCCGCGACTGAGCCCCCCTTTTTTGGGGCTCGGTTCGCCTCCGGGCGCTTTGAGCGTCTGCTGACGGTCGATGGTGCTCGGTCCCTCGTTCCTCGGGACCTCCGCGCTCCCCCTACCTTCGGTGGGGGACCCCCATCCCTTTCAGCAGCCGCGCGCCCTTCGGCTCACTCGCCAGGCGGTCGGAGTTGGCGGTGACGACGGCCCCGACGCGGTACCGCTACGCCGGTACGCCGCTCGGGGTCTTGTCGCGTTCGCGTTCCGGGAGGGCCGCGGCGCCCTCGGGCCGCACGGCCCGCGCCGCCTCGGGGGTGGCCAGCATGGAGAGGGCGGCCCGCCAGAACTCGGTGAGGGTGGCGTGCGAGAGCCACTTCTCGTCACCGCGGCCCAGCATCTCAAGCCCCGCGGTCGCCGCGGCGACGAGGGTGACGGCCGCGGAGTGCGGCAGCCCGGCCGCCAACTCCCCCGCCGCCGAGGCCCGCCCGATCAGCAGCGCGACCTTGTGGTGCCACTCGTCGCGCAGCCCCAGGGCGAGCTCGGCGTCGCCGTCGCTGTTGAGCCGGAACCCCGCCCGTACCACCACATCCGTACGGAACAGGGCGGCGAAGCTGTGGGTGAGATCGGTCAGCGTCTGCAAGGGGGTGCCCCGGCGGGCGCGGACCTCCAGTGCCGCCGCGCGGAGCCGGTCCGCGGCCTGCGCCACGACCGCGTCCGCCAGGGTGTTCTTGTTCTCGAAGTGGAAGTGCAGTGCTCCGGGACTGACTCCGGCGGCGGCGGCGATCCGGCCGACCTTGGCCTCGGCGTAACCACCGCCCTCGAAGGCTTCGGCGGCGGCGACGATCAGAGCGCGGCGCGTCCGCACGGCACGATCCTGCTTGGTCATGGGGGGTCCCTGAGCTGGTCGATACATCATGGAGATGTATTCAATGAAACCAACCCCCCGGTTTTTTAACTAGGCTGGACCAACAATTGGCCGGTAATCGCCAAAACCGGGCGCCCCCTCCGCGCGCCCCTTCAACCGGCCTGACCTGCGAGGGAGTTCAGCAGCTCGTCCGCCCAGCCGGCGTCGTAGCGGTCGAGCCGCGGGAAACCGCCCGTCTCCGGGGAGCCGTTGTACGTGTAGTGCGCGCCCGGATTGTGTACGGCGTAGCCGCCGGGCGCGAAGAGGTGCGGGCTGCCCTGGATCTCCCGGCCCTGCGCATGGTGCCACTGCTCGTAGACCTCGCGGCGCCCGGCGCCCCGGGCGAGGGCGGCTTCCAGCGCCTTGGCGTCCACGTGGGCGCAGCCCTCGGCGATGTCGAGGATCACGGAGTGGATGCTGATGCAGCGGTGGTCGACGTAGAAGGCGCGGCGCAGGGCGGTGTCCAGTTCGTCGGAGCCGCGCAGGCCGCCGACCTCGGGGGCCTTGGCGGCCTGGACGGCCTCCAGCGCGGGCAGGATGCTCGACGGGTACTCCCACTCGTGCCCCGCCCACAGCCGCCAGCCGAGCTCGGGGCGGTGTGCGCCCAGCATCACGACCTCGGCGTCGACGATGAGCTTGGGGGTGGGCTGGCTGTTGAACAGCTCCAGCGGGAAGGCGCGGTGGTCGATCAGGAGCTCCTGGCCGCGTGCGTCGGCGGCGGCGTGCAGGGTGTGCAGGGCGAGCGTGGCCCAGGGGCAGCCGATGTCCGACCAGAAGGTGATGATCGGCTGCTCGGTGGCGCGTGCGGCGGTCATGGGGTGCTCCCTTCCAGGCACGGCCCGGCGGCCGTCCGGACGAATGAGCGTGGTCGACCCGGGTCCGCCCGGTCAAAGGCCCGGCGGCGACTTCGTCACCATGCGGATCCGGCGTCTTCCCGCTACCGTGGACCGTAACGGATAACTTTCCGTTTCTTCCTGGGGCGGGATGGAGCGTGTTGTGCAGTTCGGAATCTTCACCGTCGGGGACAGGACCACCGACCCGACCAAGGGCACCACACCGGGCGAGTACGAGCGGATCAAGGCGATGGTCGCCATCGCGGTCAAGGCGGAGGAGGTGGGCCTGGACGTCTTCGCGACCGGCGAGCACCACAACCCGCCGTTCGTACCGTCGTCACCGACGACCCTGCTCGGCCATATCGCGGCCCGGACCGAGAAGTTGATCCTCTCCACCTCCACGACGCTGATCACGACCAACGACCCGGTGAAGATCGCGGAGGATTTCGCGATGCTCCAGCACCTGGCCGACGGCCGCGTGGACCTGATGATGGGCCGCGGCAACACCGGCCCGGTCTACCCGTGGTTCGGGCAGGACATCCGCCAGGGCATCCCGCTCGCCATCGAGAACTACGCCCTGCTGCACCAGCTGTGGCGCGAGGACGTGGTGAACTGGGAGGGCCGCTTCCGCACCGCTCTCCAGGGCTTCACCTCGACACCGCGGCCGCTGGACGGCGTGCCGCCGTTCGTCTGGCACGGCTCCATCCGCTCCCCCGAGATCGCCGAACAGGCCGCGTACTACGGCGACGGCTTCTTCGCCAACCACATCTTCTGGCCCAAGGAACACACGGCCAAGATGGTCGGTCTCTACCGCCGCCGGTTCGCCCACTACGGCCACGGCACCCCTGAGCAGGCCATCGTGGGCCTCGGCGGCCATGTGTTCATGCGCAAGAACTCCCAGGACGCCGTACGGGAGTTCCGCCCGTACTTCGACAACGCGCCCGTCTACGGCCACGGCCCCTCCCTGGAGGAGTTCGCCGAGATGACCCCGATGACGGTCGGCTCTCCGCAGCAGGTCATCGACCGCACGCTCTCCTTCCGGGAATACGTCGGCGACTACCAGCGTCAGCTGTTCCTGGTCGACAGCGGCGGCCTGCCGCTGAAGACCGTGCTGGAACAGCTCGACATCCTCGGCGAGGAGGTCGTGCCCGTCCTGCGCAAGGAGATGGCGAGCCGACGGGCCCCCGGGGTCCCCGACGGGCCCACCCACGCGGCGCTGCTCGCCCGGAAACAGGAAGAGGCCGAGCGCACCGCGAAGGGCGTCCCGGCCTCCTGAGAAGGCGCCTCCTGAGTAGGAACAAGGCGCACGGGTCGGTGTCCGGCCTGGGGCATTAACCGGAGACTGGCCCGTGCCGCCTCGTGAGGGCGATGTTCCGCCCCCGCCGACCGGCGCGCAAAGCCGCGCGGACGACTCTGTCAGATCGCTTTCACACCCCACGTAATTCGGTGGCCGGACCACACCCTCAGGTGGTCCGGCCACACCTCTTTCCACCCATCGAGACCGACCGCACCCCCTCCGGCCTGCGACGACGCCCCGACCGGTGGTCCGGCCACCATCCACCGGTCCAGGGGGGTGACGGGTACACCTCGTGCCACGCCCCGCCAGGCACGACTGTGGAAGGGCAGCTGGAGGGAGCTGCCAAACCGTCGGGCAGGAGTGTCGTGAGTACATCCGCAAGTAAACGCAGGACTGTTCTCGAACCACGGGGGATCCACCGGCTGGAGCGGACCGTGTTCCGCGGCAGCGTGGTGGCGGACGACGTCGTCGACGAGCTCTGTGCCACGCTCTTCGCCAGATTCCCCCGCCGGGACCAGCGGGTGAAGGCCGAGCAGTATCTGAGGGGACTTCTCACCGCGCAGGGACGCAAGTCCATCCGTAACATCGCCGCACAGATCGGCGGCCCGGCCGCCGAGCAGAGCCTGCACCACTTCATCTCCAGTTCCACCTGGGACTGGCGGCCGATGCGGGCCGCGCTCGCCGGCTATGTCGAGCAGAACAGCTGCCCGCAGGCCTGGGTCGTGCGCTCCATGCCGATACCGAAGGCCGGCGAGCACTCCGTGGGCGTGGACCGCAGGTTCGACCCCGAACGCGGCCAGGTCTTCCGGGGCCAGCAGGCGTTCGGCGTGTGGCTGGCATCCGAGGAGCTGAGCGTGCCGGTCAACTGGCGCCTGTTCCTGCCCGATCCGTGGGTGAAGGACCGTACGCGCCGGGACCGGGCGGAAGTTCCGGAGGAGGCCGGCGAAGAGACCCTGGAGGAATGCGCCGTCGCCGCCGCGCTGGACACCGCGGCCTGGCAGGACGTCACCCGCAAGCCGCTGCTCCTCGACATCCGGGGCGGCGCCGGCCGGGCCGCGCTGTGCCGGCTGGCCTCGGCCGGGGTGCCGCTCGTCGCCCGTATCGGCCCGACCTGCCGGCTCACCGTCGCCGACCGGGCCCTGCCCGGCTACGGCGCGGGCCCCCTGCCCGCTCAGCAGATCCTGGAATCGCTCAAGGGCCTGCGCCGGCCGGTGGGCTGGCTGGACACGGCCACCGGACGGCCGGTCTCCCGTACGTCCCTGACCACGGCCGTCCGGGTCACGCTGCCGACCATGTCGGGCAACGAACGCCAGCTGCTGCTGATGGGCGAGTGGGACGATCCGCGGCGGCCGCTGGCGCGACTGTGGATCACCGATCTGACCGGCGCGACCGTGGGGCAGCTGCTACGGCTGACCAAGCTGACCCGCCGGGTCGAACGCGACTTCACCCAGGTCGGCGAGGGCGCAGGCCTCCGCGACTTCGTGGGCCGCTCGTTCCGCGGCTGGCACCGCCACATCACGCTCGCCTCCGCGGCCCACGCGGCCACGGTGCTCAGCGCCGGCTGGGACGCCTCCTACGAGGCCGTACGGTCCACCGGCTGACGGGTGTGCTCCAGGCCCCGCTGCTGGGCCAGGACATCGCGGGTCCGCTGCAGCCGCAGGGCGAGCTGGACCTCGAGGACCTGGCCCGGCTTCTGCCACTCGGCGCCGAGGAGTTCCCCGATCCGCTCCAGCCGGCGAGAGACCGTGTTGGGGTGGACGTGGAGCTCCTCGGCGGCGTTGGTGGGGCTGCCGCCGGAGGCGAAGTACGCCTCCAGGGTGCGGGTGAGATCGGTGAACCGCTCGGCGTCGTAGTCGAGAACGGGCCCGATCGCGGACTCGATGAACCCGTCGACATCATGGTCGTCGGAGAGCAGCAGACCGAGAAAGCCCAGGTCCTGCACGGAGGCCGCGGAGCCACCGGCACCCAGCGCGCTCATCGCGTCCAGGCAGCGGGTCGCCTCGCGGTACATCCGCCCCGCGCTGTCCGGGCTCCAGCCCGGCCCGGCCGAGCCGACCGAGACGGGATGGCCGAGCAGCGGCGAGAGCTCGCCGGAGACCGCGCGGGCCGCCGCGGACGCGTCGAGGCCGGGCAGCAGCAGCACGATGCAGCCGCCCTGCACGGTCTTGAGGCCGGACATCCTGTACGCGTACGAGGACGCCCACACGACGGCCCGCCCCTGCTCACCGCCCTCCGGGCGGGCGACCACGAGCACATGCGGCTTGCGCAGATCGATGCCGAGCCGCCGGGCGCGCTGCACGATCTGGTGCGGGGAATGCTGCGGATCGGCCAGCAGATCGTCGAGGAGCTCGTCGCGCACGGGCCCCTCGGCGACGGCGGTGGAGCGCTGCATCAGCAGCAGGAACGCGACGGACTGGGCGGCCAGTTCGAGGAGCCGTTCGTCCTCGGCGGTCAGCCCGGTCGTGGGACGGGTCACCAGCACGCCCAGATCCTCGGAGCCGGCGATGACCGGGGCGACCCAGGTGTTGTCACCGGTCACCACCGGACGGCGGCCGGCATGCGCGTCCAGGGACGCCTTCGCCACCGCCTCCTCGTCGAGACCGGGCAGCTCCCCGCCGGTGGGAAGGGACGAGGCCAGCGAACGCCCCCCGGGGTCCCGGATCATCACCGCGCCGTCGAGGGCGTCACCCGCCGCCTTCGCCACATTGCACAGATCACCGCCCGCGAGGACCAGATTCATGATCCGGCTGTGGGCCTCGCTGACATGCCGCATCCGAGTGAGGGTCGTCCGCGCCCGGGAACTGTCGAGCTCCAGCTCGGTCACCTCGGCCCGCGTCTGGTCGAGCAGACCCGCCTTCTCGATGGCGACGGCAGCCAGATCGGCGAGCGAGCACATCAGCCCGAGCTCGTCGGCGGTGTAGTGGCGGATCCGCCGGTCGGCGCCGTACAACGCCCCGACCGAAGCGTCACCGTTCCGCAGCGGCACGGCCATGACGGCGTGCAGCCCCTCCATCCGTACGACCTCGTCGATGGCCTCGCAGTGCGGAAAGCGGTCGTCGTTGAGGTAGTCGGAGGTCCACGCGGGAGCGTCCCCGGCCTGCGCCTCCCCACCGAGCCCCCGGCCGTCCAGGACCCGGAGCCCGGTGCTGAGACCGGTCCTCGACCCTTCGGTGCTGTGGATGTACGACGCGCCACTGCTGCCGCGCAGACTCACGTACGCCATGTCGAAGTCGAGGAGCCGGCGGGCGCGTTGGGTGATGACCCGCAGCAGGCTGTCCAGGTCGTACGGGAACGTCAGGTCACGGGCGGTGTCGACGAGAGCGGCGAGCCCCGCCTCGCGCTGCTCACGGCGGCTGAACGACGAGTGGATGCCGTCGGCGAGCTCGACGGCCCGCTCCAGCTCGGCCAGTTCGGCGGCGGACGCGCCGCCCTCGCGGGCCTGGTGGAGCAGTTCCTCGAACCGGTGCGGCGGAGCTTGCTGGGCGAGCAGTTCAAGCACGGTGAGTGCTGAGGCGCCGCCGGTATCCGCTCCTTCCCACGTCATGGTCCCAACCCCCGTTGTGTAAAAAATCAGAAAAACCCGGACCGCTGGCCGAAACTAGTTTGCCCCCGAGACAGGGTCAACGGTGACCTCGGCCACTTCGTTCCCCTCGGCACGCGGGGTGTGACACGACCACCGCGCGAGGCCATGTGCGGTGTTCCCGGACCACCTTCCGACTACGGGCGAGTCGGGCGAGGCTGAGGGCGATCCTCCGTTTCGAAGAAGTCCGAAGAAGAAGGAAAGACGGAACTCCTGTGCGCACGCTGCTGGTCGACACCCACTCCTCCCTGACCGACTGCCTGAACACCAACATCTGCCAGGACGGCGACCCCGGCTGGTCGTGAGCCAGAATGCGCGCTTTGCGAAGGCGACTTCGGCAACTCCCCCACGGCGGCCCAAGGAGTGGCGAACTCACGCCAGTTGTGTGATTCGGGTCCCCTGGGCGGAGTGACGTGGTTACGCTCAGCGACGGATCGTCCGTCCCGACTTGGGGGTGCCCATCGCTCGTGGTCAACATCCGCAGCCTGGATCCCAGCGCCTCACCGCTGGACTACTACGGGTCAGAACTACGCCGCTTGAGAGAGGCGGCGGGTCTGAACCAGGCGCAGTTGGGGGCGTGCGTGTTCTGCACGGCGTCGCTGATCGGCCAGATCGAGAACGCGCGGAAGGTACCGACGCGGAAGTTCTCGTTGAGGCTGGATGTGGCGCTGGAGACGGGGGGTGTGTTCGAGCGGCTGATTGGGCTGGTGCTACGGAGCCAACTGCCGACGTGGTTCCAGCCGTTCGCCGACCTTGAGAAGAAGGCCGCGTACATCCACACGTATCAAGCCCAGTTGGTGTACGGCCTGCTCCAGACCGAGGACTACGCACGAGCCGTACTGGCAACGGGCTTGCCCGACAACCTCGAGGAGCAGGTCGCTGCCCGTATGGAGCGTCAGCTCATCCTCGCCCGGCCGCAGCCACCTATGGCGTGGGTCGTGTTGGACGAGGCGGTCCTGTACCGGCCGATCGGCGGCGTGGCGGTGATGCGAGAACAACTCGCCCACCTGCTGACCTTTCAGGAGAAGCGCTGGGTGCGAATCCAGATCCTTCCCTTCGCCGCAGGCGCGCACGCGAGCCTCATCGGATCCTTCACAACCCTCCGATTCGAGGACGACCCCGAGATCGTCTACTCGGAAGACCTCATCTCGGGCCACATGACGGCCAACCCCGACACAGTCAAGGAAGCCGCCTTTCGTTACGCTCACTTGCAGGCTGCGGCCCTCTCCGTGGAGGACTCGGCGGCACTGATCGCTCGCGTAATGGAGGAACGGTATGGGCACGAGCCACGACCTGACGGGCGCGCGGTGGCGTAAGTCGTCGTACAGCGGAAACACCGGCGGCGAGTGCGTCGAGTGCGCCCCGCTCGGCGCCGCCGCCTGGCGCACGTCCTCGTACAGCAGCACCAACGGCGGTGATTGCGTCGAGGTCGCCACCCAACCCTGCCTCGTCGGCGTACGGGACTCCAAGAACCCCGAGGGCCCCACCTTCACGGTCACCCCCTCCGCCTTCGAGGCATTCGTGGGCGCCGCCGCCGAAGGGGCGCTCTAGCCGGTCGGTGTGGGCCGGGGTCGTGAGTTTCTGGTGGGTCCGCCCTTGCTGCCGCGCCGTTTGCGGTGGGCCCGCTGGTTCGGGACGCGAGGCTTCCTCTTTCGGGCCCCGGCCGCGTGCTAATGGGCCCGGCCCGGGCTGTGCGAACGAAAGCGCGCGCGGAATGAAGGCCCTCGCCGGAACGGCGCCTCTCCCGTCACAGTAGGCGCCCCAGACCCCCTCCCGGTTGAACTGTTGCTTGCGCCGTAAACTCCGCGTCGGTGGGGATGTGCGTGTGTCGTGGGCCAAACAAGGGGCTCGACACGTTCTTGCGCACCTCGGGGCGGCGCGCAGCTTCACCCGGGTGCGACTGATCGGCTACGGCTACGACAAGACCTTCGACGTGGGCTGAGGCTGATCATCTTGAGCGAGTACAACATCTACACCGGCCACCGGGAGCCGCAGGCCCCCGGGGTCACCCTCGCGGAGACGCTGTGGGCCGACCTCGAAACGGCCTTCGGCATCGGGTTCTACAGCGACGCCGGTGGGCAGTCGCCCTTCACGTGGGGGGACAACGAGCGCTGGCTGAGCGTCTCGGTCTCGGTGCCACCGGACCTGGACGAGCCGTTCCACTCCCACCCGGCCCGGGTCACTGCCAATCAGCCGGACACGGACGCCTGGGCCCAGCGGGTCTTCGACGCCCTGGACGCAACGGGCCGGTACTCGCTGTTCATGATTGAGGACGACCATGCCCTGGTCCGGACGAACTCGGAGCTGGCCCGCACCCAGTGGGAAGACCGCGACTGAGCACGCACTGCTTCGGCGGCCGAGTGTGCAGTCCCAGCCCGCCCTGTCCGTTGGCTGCCTATCCTTGTGGCCATGACTGCCCAGCCTCCGGAGCCCTCTCCGCGCCCTGCCCCATCTGGAGAGCTCCGCGCCTCTCACGATGACCGGGAAGCAGTGGTGGAGCAGCTGCGCGATGCGGCAGCCGAGGGGCGAATCGATCTCGATGAGCTGGATTCGCGTCTGGAGCAGGCACTGACGTCCAAGACTCACGCCGAGTTGGCCGTCCTGACCGCCGACTTGCCGAGGCTGCATTCCCCTCAGAGCCGGCTTCCGCTGGTACTCAAAGGCGGCATGTATGGCGCGTCTCGAGGCCCCGGGCGCTGGGAGGTTCCCGGGCACGTGATCGCGCATGGAGGCGTGGGGGGTGTGAAGCTCGACTTCACCCGGGTTGAGTGCCGCCTCAGGGAGGTCGCCGTGGAGGCGTACGGGGAGACATCCGGTGTCACGATCGTCATCCCCGACGCCTGGGCCGCGGACACCAGCGGCATGGATCCGGGCGTCGGCGGCCTGACGGACAAGACCACTCCCGACCGGCTCCCGGGAACTCCGCTGATCCGGCTCACTGGGTCCGGCGGCGCGGGAGGAGTGGTCATCCGCCACCCCAACCGCCGGGAACGGCGCAAGCTGGACAGCAACCCGTCGCAGGGCTAGGCGGCTAGGTTCTGTCCGGCCGATCTTGGACTTGGGAAGATGCCATTCATGACTCACATCCGAAGGGGCCGTGCCGCGTAGAACACCAGCTGCACTTCGGTCGCGGGAACGCGGCTGGGGAAGACCCTGGGTGCGGTATCGCGATGTCCCAGGTCTGTCGGGAGCGGCGAATGCCGCCGTCCGTGTGCTCGAACGGGAGCGGCTTTCTCCGGGCATCGTGGCAGTAGCGTTTAGCGTGTGGTCTGTGCGTGTCCACGGCACCAAACGCCGGTGGAGGCAATGGGAGGCTGAGTTCACCTGCCCGTGCTGCGGCGAGGGGTGGGCCCGGGACACGCTGCAAGACGCCCTGTTCATGCTTCCGCCAAGGGCCGCCGGCGAACTCCGAATGCAGGTGGAACGCTTGGACGCGGTGCTCCTTGGGCGAACGCATCACGAGCCGATGGCAGACCCGGAGTTGGCGTGGTGGCATCGAAGGTGCTGACCGCACCCGTGCCGCCCCTGATTCGTGGCGACCACAACGCCCCCGAGGGAGCGGGATCACGGGCGCGTCGCCCGCTTCACTCGAACACCACAGACAAGTCCTGGGCGGCTGCGGGACCCGCTGCGGCTCGGGGGCGACGAAATGCGCCACAGGACGTAATGTGTCCTCCCTAGCAATGACTATTACTTGGCCGTTGCTGAAGCGGCCACTGTTCAGGGAGGGCTTGATGCTTGCGGACTTAACCAGGACCTGGGTGGCCGGCTGGGCCGTGTCGCGGCGGACTCCCCTGCCGGTCGCCACGCCCTGGGGTTTCCACATCGAGGTGGCCGGCAACCCCGCCGAGGTCGGACGCCATGTCCTGCCGGAGGCGGAGCAGTCGCTGGTCCGACGTGCCGCCGCTTCGGTGACCGTGCCGCGGACGTGGATGAAGATGCCCGCGGAGCCGGAGGACATCGAGCCCTGGCTGACCCGGGGTTGGATCGTGGCCTGGGAGGAGACCGGGCATCTGATGGCCATCGACCTGGTGGCCTCGGAGCCGGTCGCGCCCGAGGGGTACACCGCGACCGTGGAGACCATGGGCGGGGTCACCTGCGTCCGGGTGCTGGATGCGGCGGGCGAGCAGGCGGCCAGGGGACAGATGGCGTCCCTCGGGGAGGCCGTGGTCGTGGACCAGGTGATCACCGAGGAGGCCCATCGGCGGCGCGGGCTTGGCGGCTTCGTGATGCGTACGCTCGCCGATCACGCCGTGGATCAGGGCGCGGTCCTGGGCGTCCTTGGCGCGACCGACGCCGGGCGCGCGCTGTACGAGACGCTGGGCTGGAAGAAGCACGCGACGATCGCGGAGTGCATCTACCGGCCCTGAGACCGCGCGCGTCGGTCCCGAAAGCCGGTGAGAGTATGTCCGCCCGAGACCGGCAGCGGGAAGGGTGCGGCACGTGGGACTGGCGCGGGGGACGTATGAGGTGCGGTACACGGCGGAGGGGCCCCTCGTCGTCGGGGATGCCGGGGTCGTCGGGCGGCTCTGGCGGGATGCGTACGGGCCCGAGGCCGAGTGGCACCCCGACGCGCGGTACTTCCAGCTCGTCGGGGACGGAAACGTTTCGCTGGCGCGGGTGAGCACCGAGCACGCCGCCGGTCCGCTCGTCGTCTACCGGGTCGAGGACGCGTACGGCGGCCCCCTCGGCCGGATCACCTTCCGCCGACGGCGGGGCCTGCGGATCGGGCGGTTGAGCTGGAAGGTGGAGCCGGTCGCCGGGCCCGTCCTGCGGGGCTTCCGGGGGCGGATGGCGTGGTGGGCGGTGTGGTGGCCTCTGGGGCTGCCGCTGCGGTGGGTGTGTCTGATCGGGTCGCTGCTGGCCGGGGACGACATGGCATTCCGGCATCCCCGCCGGGTGACCTGGCGGGACGGCTCGGCCCGGGCGCACCTCGTCTTCCGGGGCGTGGCGGACGACTACCGCCTGAAGACCGACGGCTGGGATCCACGCCTGGTCGCCGCGGTGTTGGGGCTCCACCAGTCGTTCGAGGCGTCCGAGGGGGCGGGCCCATACGGCTGGTACGCGGCGTAGCAGGCCGTCCCGTCGTGGCGAGTCGCCAGCGAGCTGATGCCGTCCTGCCGGGTTTTTCCGCCTCACAAAGGCGCGCTCAGGACCGAGCCCGGCTGAGGTCCGTCAAGCGGCAGCAGCCGCGCGCCCATGCCATGTCTCCGTTCCCGCGCAAGAAGGCCGATCATTCCATGGGCCGGCTGGTGACATAGATGGTACGGAGGACGATGGCGGCGGAGAGCACCAGGAGGTTGCAGCCCATCAGCCCGTACAGCCCGAGGTTCTCGCTCACGCGCGGCCCGCCGTCCATCCCCAGGAGTTGGAGGCCCGCGAACCCGAGGAAGATCCCGACGAGGGCGTGCACCACCCGCCCGACGAGCTCGCCGACGACCCGCCGGTCGCGGGGATCGGCGAAGAGCCGCACATTGACCCCGAGCCGCCCCTCCTCGAGAGCACCGCCGAGGCGGTCGAGGCGGCGCGGCAGCCGTCGCAGGACAGGCAGCAGCGCGATCAGCTCGTCGCGGGCCGTGTCACGGGCACTCTGGGGTCCCAGGCGGTCGGTGAGCCGGGCCGAGGCGTACGTACGGGACGCCTCCAGCATGTTGAAGCCGGGGGAGAGGCGGACCAGTGTGCCCTCCAGGGTGGCCAGGGCGCGGAACACGGCCGCGATCTCCGGTGGAACCGCCAGCCGGAAGTCGGCCACCAGCCGGAACAGATCGCTGAACATCTCCACGTCGGGCGCTGATCCGTGCCCCAGATGGCGGGCGCTGAACTGCCCGAGCACGCGCAGCAGCCGCTGTTCGTCGACCTCCTCGGGACGGTCGGTGATCTCCAGGAGGGCCTCGCGCAGGGCATGCGGATCGCCGCGGTCGACGGCGAGGAAGAGACCGCCCATCGCCTCTCGGAGCCCGGCGTCGATCCGGCCGACGGATCCGAAGTCGAGCAGGGCGGCCGTGCCGTCGGGCTGGAGCAGGATGTTGCCGGGGTGCGGATCGGCGTGGAAGACGCCGTCCAGCATGATCTGGTTGAGCAGCGCGGTGAGCAGGGTCTCGGCCAGCTTGGTGCCGTGCCGCTCGTCGTCGGGGACCGCCTTGCCGAGCGAGGTGCCCTCGACACGGCTCATGACGAGGACGCGCTCCGTGCTGAACCGCCCGTGCAGGACGGGGACGGCTACGCTGGAGTCGCCGCGAGCCGCGGCGGCCCGGCGCACCGCGGTCATGTTGCGAGCCTCGACGCGGAAGTCCAGCTCCTCGCGCAGCGCGACGGCGAAGCCCTGCGCCAGCTCGTTCAGCCCGAGTCCGCGCCCCCAGGCGGTGCGGTCGCTCAGGGCGGCGGCCAGGCGCCCGACGATGTCCAGATCGCGCTCCACGAGTTCTGGTATCCCGGGCCGCTGCACCTTGACGATGACCTCGGTGCCGTCATGCAGGACGGCCGCGTGCACCTGCGCGATGGAGGCTGCGGCCAGCGGGACCCGCTCGAACGTGGCGAACAGGTCCCGCAGCGGCGCTCCCAGGCTTTCCTGGAGCTGTGTCTCGACCTCGCTCCAGGGCGCGGGCGGCACTTGGTCCTGAAGCAGACTGAGCTCCTCGACATACACCTCGGGCAGCAGGTCCCGCCGGGTCGACATCAGCTGCCCCAGCTTTACGAAGGTGGTCCCGCCGGCCTGCAAGGCCTGCCGCAGCTCTCGCGCCAGCAACTCGTGCCGCACCCCGGCTGCGCGCCGCCGCCCTCGCAGATACGGCCTGAGTCCGTGCCGGGTGGCGATGCGCACCACCCCGGAGTACCGTCGCGCCCGCGCGATCCGCCTCCGCACCGACTGCGCCCACCCGAGCGGCCGTACGGCCCCCATGGGCACCACGATGTCCAGCGCGACGAGCACCACCATCGAGGCAAGCATCCCCACCCCGACCAGCAAGGACAGCAGCGGCGCAAGCTCCCCCGACTCCTCCAGCCGGGGTCCGAACAGCACCCCGGACACCGCGAGTCCGCACATCCCCGCAGTCCCGACCCGCACCACCCCCGCCTGCACCCCTAGCAGTCGCCGCCCCACCACCGCAGGCGCCACCACCACAAGCAAGAAGATGAGCGTCCCGACCAATGCACCGGTGATCCACATGGCGTCATTCAACAGCACGCGTGTGCGATTGGCTGCGCCTTGGCTCCTCGGTAAGGCGTAGAGCACGTTCGCGGAGTTGACGTTCTTGGTTGTGACCTACGCAGCCAGTCCTCCGAATGGCGACACCCGTCGGCTCGGCCTACGTTTGTGTCAGGGGTGTCGACGGTCAGTCGACGAGTCAGTCGACGGAGACGGAACTCGTAGTCCGTTCAACCCGGAGGCCGCAGATGGCCGGCAAGGAACTCGGCTCCCCGAAGGCCGGGCCCGTCATCGAGCCGACGAGCCCGGAGGAGCTTGCGAAGCAGCCTCGTCGGAGGCTGACCCCGGCTGAGCTCGAAGAGCGTGAGCGCAAGGGCAAGGCGCCGCACACCAAGGTCATGGGTCCCCCGAGGGAGCCGGAGCCGTACGAGGATGCATCGGCCGCCCCCGCCACCGAGGCGGATGTGCCGCCCACGCCCACGCCGGAGCCGGGCTGGTGAACGCGATCCAGGAAGGTGGCATCGATGTCCTCGGTGCAGCTGATCCAGAACGTCACCCTGGACGACGTGGCGACAGGAGCCGACACGACATCGGCGACCAATGAACCCACGGTCGCACGGTTCCTGGATCAGGTGCTCATGACCGGGAACACCTACGCGAGCTACTCCGACGACGGAGGCGCGAACTGGACGCACCTGGACCCGTTCACCGAGTTCCCTCATGCGGCGGGCGGGTTCTGCTGCGACCAGGTGGTGATCCACCACCGGGGCCGGAACCTATGGTTCCGCGTCTTGCAGTACGACACCGGGCCGGGCGGAGCGCCCAACATCATCCGTCTCGCCTGCTCGACCAACGGTACTCCGGCGCCGGGCTCGTGGACCGTCTACGACTTCGCTCCTCAGGAGTTCGATCCCACGTGGCAGACGGGCACCGAGTTCGACAGGCCGGACATCGCGACGACCTCCCGCCATCTCTTCATGACCGTGAACGTCTTCCGGGCGACCTGGGTGGCGACCCTCGTCCTGAAGATCCCGCTGGCCGACCTGGAGGCCCACGCGCCGTTGAACTACGAGTACTACACACTCGACGCCAC
The DNA here is from genome assembly GCF_055639315.1 of Streptomyces sp. NPDC039465. NCBI lineage: Bacteria > Bacillati > Actinomycetota > Actinomycetes > Kitasatosporales > Streptomycetaceae > Streptomyces > Streptomyces sp. NPDC039465. The sequence goes on from NZ_JBVKAP010000001.1 coordinate 1,074,112, forward strand.
CTTCGGGCAGCGAGGTTCGGTGTGTCTGACGCGCGGCGCGACCACGGACATGTACCTGATGGGCGCCGAAACCCGCAATCCCGTACGGATCTTCCGCTGGCCCGACGCGCCGGGATCCGCGATGACGCCGTTCGACATCTCGACCACTTTTCCCTGGACCGGCAGCCTGAAGCAGGGTGACTACGTGTCGATCTGCCCCAACGGAGCCACCAACTGGCTGCGCAAGCAGCACTCCCGGCCGGCCGGGTGGGTCACGGGCAACCGCGTCGGCTTCATGTGGAACGCGCTCCCCAACTCCACCCGGCCACAACCGTGGATCAAGACGTTGATCGCCGACACCACCACCATGACCGTCGTTTCCGAGCCTGATCTCTGGAGCGACATCGCCTGGGCCTATCCGGCCCCGTGCCCCAACGTCAACGGTGTCGTCGGCGTCTCCCTCTTCGTCGGGGGCGTCACGCTGAATCCCCGCCACGTGGTGGGGTTCCTGGACGGCAACCAGTGGGTCCTCGTGGCCACGGCCGACAGTACCGAAGCACCGCGCGGCTTCCCCTGGGGCGACTACGTCAGTTGCGCGACGCACGATCCCGACGGAACGCAGTGGGTGGCCAGCGGTTACTCACTCCAGGGAGGTTTTGACGGCAGGTTCGTCGAACCGCAGTACGTTCGGTTCGCGGTAGGGCCGTGACGGGAAGCTGGGAGCGGCGTTCGCCGCGCGGATCAGGGCCGTGCGCGCAGGACGGGCGAGAGGGAGTGGGAGACCGGCGAGCCGAGCACCGCCGCGCGCATCAAGAGCGGGCCGTCCGCAGGACGACGCGCCGGCCGCGCAGTTCGCCCTTCTCCAGGCGCCGGTGGACGTCGGCCGCCTCGCTCAGCGGGAGCGGTTCGACCACCTTGGGGCGGAGTTTCCCGGCCGCCAGGAGGCGGTTGATCGTCACCGACGCCTCCGCCAGTTCGGACGCCGAGGCGTGCGAGATGGCGAAGCCGACGATCGAGCAGTCCTTCATGTAGAGCTGTCCGGCGGGCAGGACGGGCTGGGAGCGGGCTCCGGCCAGGATCACGATCCGGCCGCGTCGGGCGAGCAACTCCACGCTCTGGGCGAGGTCGTTGGTACCGGAGCAGTCGAGGTGGGCGTCGACGCCGTCGGGGGCGGCCGCGCGGATGCGTTCAGTGAGGTCGGGGGCCTTGTAGTCGAAGACCTCCGCCGCGCCGAGCGAGCGTACGTAGGCGGCGTCCGCCGCGCTCGCGGTGGCGAGGACCCGGGCTCCGGCCTCCACGGCGAGGGTCACCATCGCGCCGCCGACGTTGCCGCCCGCCCCTGCCACCACGATCGTCTCGCCGGGCCGTATCCGGCCGTGGGTGAACAGGCCGAGGTACGCGGTGGCAGCCGGGTGGACGACGGCGACGGCGGTCTCCGGGTCGACGCCCGGGGGCAGCCGGTACAGCCGGTCGGCGGCGACGACCGCCTTCTCGGCGGCGGCGCCCTGCCGGCCGCCGTGCCCGAGGCTGTTGCTCCAGACCAGGTCACCGACGGCGAACCCGCCGGCCTGGGAACCGGGGCCGGTGTCGGCGACCCGGCCGACGAGATCCCGGCTGATCACGAAGGGGAAGGGGGTGGGCGTACGGAAAAGGCCGGAGCGTACGAAGGTGTCGACGGGATTGGCCGTCGCGGCCAGCACATCGACGAGCACGTCCGTGGGTCCTGGCCGGGGCTCGGCGACTTCTCCGTATTGAATGACGTCCGGTGATCCGAGCTCTTCGATGTAGGCAGCGCGCATGCGCCGGATTCTGGCAGGGCACCCCATATGTTTCCCGCCCGTAACGCATTGTGTGTCAACTCCGCATGGACGTGGGGCATTACCCGCCTACGCTGAGGCGCATGGAATTGACAATGCGGGATGTGACACCGGACGACCCGGCCATGACCACCGATGTCGCGCCGCTGATCAGGACTCTGCGACCGGATCTCGGCGCGGCCGAGTTCGCCGAATTCGCCGTGGAGTCGCATGGGCAGGGGCTGGTGTTCACCGCCGTATACGACCCGGCCGGAGCGTGTGTGGGGGTCGCCACGCACCGGGTCCTGGCGACCAGTCGGGGCCGGCTGCTCTTCGTCGACGACCTGGTCACCGCGGTGTCGGCGCGGTCCGCCGGGATCGGCGGCCGGCTCCTCTCCGAGCTGCGGGTACGGGCCCGGCGGGCCGGCTGCGTACGGATCGAGCTGGACACCGGCACCGCCAATCACGGTGCCCAGCGCTTCTACCACGCCCAGCGGATGCGGATCGGCGCGCTGCACTTCGCGCTGGACCTGACGAATCCGGGGGCGTGACGAGCCGGACTTGACGGACCCTGACGCCATTCGTTGACCCCCACGGCCCACTCTCAGCAGTATTCCCGCCAGGTGAATAACCGCCCTCCTATTCCGGCTCAGGAACGGCTCCCGCGACGCGACCACAAATTCCGCGGGAGCGGCCCACTTTGGCGTATCTACAGACGAGAGCTTGGGGACATGCTGCTGCAGCGCATAGCAAACCGTGGCATCCGGCTGGGCACACTGTTCGAGCGAGCGGCGTCCCGGCATCCGGCGAATGTGGTGATTCTCGATCACGATCTCGACATCGCGCCCCGGCTCGGCCGGCGGGCGACGGTCGCCGAGATCGCCGATCTCATCGACGACTTCGCGTCCCGGCTGTGGGCGGCGAAGGTCCGTCCCGGCGAGCGGGTCGTGGTCTACAAGTCCGACGGCTTCGACATCACGCTGCTGGCGTGCGCCGTGGCCCGGATCGGGGCCGTGCCGGTGCTGCTGTCGCCGAAGCTGGACGGCGAGACGGCCGCCGAGCTGGTGCGCCGTACGGACCGGCCGTTCCTGCTGACAGACGCGGCGAAGTTGACGGACGAGCTGCCCGCCACCGTCTTCGACCGCGCCGAGAAGGTGCTGCTCGCCTCGGGTACGTACGAGGGAGCGGTCGAGCTGGCGGGGCTCGAAGGGGTGGACCGGGTGCCCGCGGTGACCATGCCGCCGGAGCATCCGACGCTGATCACGCACACGTCCGGTACGACGGGGACACCGAAGCTGGCCGTGCACACCGGCCGGACGCTTCAGGCGCGGTACCGTCCGCAGGCGTCCGTGATCAAGCCGCTGATCCCGCGCCGTGAGGCCATCGCGATGCATGTGTCGTTCGTGCACTCGCGGCTGTTCACCGCGCTCGCGATCTCGCTCCACCGCGGGTTCCCGATCATCGTGCTCGCGGACTCCGACCCGAAGCAGGCCGCGGACCTCTTCACCCAGCTGCGGCCGGGGATCCTGGAAGCGCACCCCAACTCCTTCATGGAGTGGGAGGAGCTGGCCGACGACCCGCGGCAGCCGCTGGCCAACGTCAAGCTGTTCTCGTCGACGTTCGACGCGATCCACCCGCGGACCGTGCACCGGCTGCTGCGTGCCTCGCGCCGCACGGCGCCGCTGTTCGGGCAGTTGTACGGGCAGAGTGAGGTCGGCCCGGCGGTGGTGCGGGCGTTCACCCGCCGCCGGCAGCTGGACGACGACGGGCGCTGTGTGGGCCGTCCGTTCCCGGGGATGACCGATGTGCGCGTCGTCAGCCGGGACGGCAAGGACCCGTCGCCGGAGAACCCCGGCTACATCGAGGTGCGCAGCGACGGCCGGATCGTCACCTACCTCGGCGAGCAGGCCCGCTACGACCAGCAGGTCTCCGAGGGCGGCTGGTGGCGGATGGGCGATGTCGGCTACCGCACGAAGTGGGGCTGTGTGCATCTGCTCGACCGTGAGGTCGACCTGATCGAGGGCTTCGGCTCCACGCTCGCCGCCGAGGACACCCTGTTCGGGAAGCTGGACGAGCTGGCCGAGGTCATCATCATCCCGGGCGAGGACGGCTCGGCGGTGCCGGTCGTGTGCACCAAGGACGACCGGCCGCTGGACAAGGCCGCCTGGAAGGCCGCGGCGGCGTCGCTGCCGCCGATGGCGGAGCCGGTGCAGTGGAAGCTCGGCGACCTGCCGCAGACCGCGACGACGAAGATCAAGCGCCTTGAGCTGGCCCGGCTGCTCGCGGCGGGCACGCACTCCCCGGGCGGCCAGGGCACGTAGCCCTTCCCGTACGGCGGCGGGCGTCCCCTTGCGTCCGCCGCCCACCGCTGCCCTCACCACCCGCGCGCCGTCACCGCGCAGCACCGCACGACCTACGAACGAACTCAGATCGGAGACCCCCATGAAGAGCGGTCACGCGGAAGTCTGCATCGTCGGTGCCGGACCCCGTGGACTGTCCGTCCTGGAACGGCTCTGCGCCAACGAGCGGCACGCCCCGACCCACACCTCGCTGACGGTGCACGTGGTCGACCCGGCCGCGCCGGGCGCGGGTGCCGTGTGGCGGACCGAGCAGTCCCGGCATCTGCTGATGAACACCGTGGCCTCGCAGGTCACGGTGTACACGGACGACAGCGCGCGGATCGAGGGGCCGATCGAGCCCGGTCCGAGCCTGTACGAGTGGGCGCGTGAGCTGGCCGTCCTCGCGGACGCGGGGGCCTCCACGGACGCCTACGACGCGGCGACGCTGGCCGAGGCGCGACGGCTCGGCCCGGACGCGTACCCGACGCGGGCGTTCTACGGCCGCTATCTGCACGACAGCTTCCAGCGGGTGGTGGCGAGGGCGCCGCGCCACATCACCGTACGGGTGCACCGCACGCGGGCGGTCGCGATGGCCGACACGCACGGCGTGCCCGGCGGCCCGCAGGGGGTGCGCCTTGAGGACGGCACCCGGCTGAACCGGCTGGACGGGGTGGTCCTCGCGCAGGGGCACGTGCCGGCGAAGCTGACGGCGCGCGAGGCGCGGACGGCGAGCCTCGCCCGGATCCACAACCTCACGTATGTCACGCCAGGCAATCCGGCCGATCTCGACCTCGGCGGGATCGAGCCGGGGCAGCATGTGCTGCTGCGCGGGCTCGGCCTGAACTTCTTCGACCACATGGCGCTGTTCACGGTCGGCCGGGGCGGTTCCTTCGAGCAGCGTGACGGGAAGCTGGCGTACCGGCCGTCGGGCCGTGAGCCGAGGCTGTTCGCGTCGTCGCGGCGCGGGGTGCCGTACCACGCGCGCGGCGAGAACCAGAAGGGCGCGTACGGGCGTTACCTGCCGCAGCTGCTCACGCCGGAGTTCATCGCGGACCTGCGGCGCCGGTCGGTCGACGGGGACCGGGTCAACTTCAGCCAGGACCTGTGGCCATTGATCTCCCGCGAGGTGGAGAGCGTCTACTACGGCACGCTGCTTGAGTCCCTGGGGCGTGGCGCGGAGCGCGAGGAGTTCACCGGTCGCTATCTGGCGATGGACGACGAGGCCGGGCGGGCCGCGCTGATCGGCGCGTACGGGATCGCCGAAGCGGAGCGCTGGGACTGGGAGAAGCTGTCCCGGCCGTATGGAGAGCGGGAATTCGCGAGCCGGGGCGAGTTCCGGACGTGGCTGCTGGCGCATCTGGCGCGGGATGTCGCGGAGGCGCGGGCAGGGAACGTGGACGGGCCGCTGAAGGCTGCCCTGGACGTGCTGCGCGATCTGCGTAACGAGGTGCGGCTCGCGGTGGACCACGGCGGCCTGGAGGGCAATTCGCACCGGGACGACCTGGAGGGCTGGTACACGCCGCTCAACGGCTTCCTGTCGATCGGCCCGCCGGCGTCCCGGATCGAGGAGATGATCGCGCTGATCGAGGCGGGCGTGCTGGAGGTCATGGGACCCGGGACGCAGATCCGCCTCGACGCGGCGGCCCCGTCGTTCGTGGCAGCGTCGAACACGGTGCCGGGGCCGCCGGTGCGGGCGTCGGTGCTCATCGAGGCGCGGCTGCCGGAGCCGGACCTGCGGCGCACGAACGACCCGCTGATGCTGCACCTGCTCAACACCGACCAGGCGGCGCCGTACCGCATCCCCGGCTCCTGCGGCACGAGCCACGAGACCGGGGGCCTGGCGGTCACCGAGCGTCCGTACCGCGTGATCGACGGCCGGGGCCGCGCGCACCCGCGCCGCTTCGCCTACGGGGTGCCGACGGAGTCGGTCCACTGGGTGACGGCGGCCGGCATCCGCCCGGGCGTCGACTCGGTCACCCTCGGCGACTCCGACGCGATCGCCCGCGCCCTGTGCGCGCTGCCTCCGGCGGCCCACGTCCCGGCGGGCGTCCGGCCGGTGACGGACGACGTGGAGCTGACGGGCGTGATCGTATGACGACGACGGACGAGACTCGGGTGTACGGCTCGGCGCCGCCGGGCGGTACCGGCGGGAACACCGTCGGCCTGGACGCCGGGCTGCTCTCGCCCGTACGGGCCGGGACGCCCGTCGAGGAGGCCGTCGGCGACCAGGCGTGGCTCCAGGGGATGCTGGACGCCGAGGCCGCGCTCGTACGGGCGCAGGCCCGGCTCGGGGCCGTCCCGGCGGCGGCGGCGCGGGCGATCACAGCCGCGGCGCGGGTCGAGCGGTTCGACGTACGGGAGTTGGCGCTGGCGGCGCGGGAGACCGCGAACCCCGTGGTGGGTCTTGTGCAGGCGCTGACCCGCGTGGTGGCCGGGGACGATCCGGCGGCGGCCGAGTACGTCCACCGGGGCTCGACGAGCCAGGACATCTTCGACACCGGGGCGATGCTGGTCGCGGACCGGGCGCTGCGGATCGTCCGCGGTGACCTGGCCCGTACGGCCGCCGCGCTCGCGGTGCTCGCCGCGCACCACCGGAACACCCCGCTCGCGGGGCGGACACTGGCGCTGCACGCGGTGCCGACGACGTTCGGGCTGAAGGCGGCGGGCTGGCGGCAGCTGGTCCTCGACGCCGACGAGCGGCTCGGCCGGGTCGTGGCCGGGCTGCCGGTGTCGCTGGGCGGCGCGGCGGGCACGCTGGCCGGATATCTGGAGTACGCGCGGATCGACGGCCCGAGGGAGACGGCCGAGGATCCGGGCGGCTACCAGGACCGGCTGGCGGAGGCGTTCGCCGCGGAGACGGGTCTTGGCCGGCCGGCGCTGCCCTGGCACGCGCTGCGCACCCCGATCGCCGATCTGGCGTCCGCGCTGGCCTTCACGGCCGGCGCCCTCGGCAAGATCGCCGTCGATGTGCAGTCGATGACGCGGACGGAGGTCGGGGAGGTCGCCGAGCCGTCGCGGGCGGGCCGGGGCAGTTCGTCGGCGATGCCGCACAAGCGCAATCCGGTCCTCGCCACCCTGATCCGGTCCGCCGCGCTCCAGGTGCCGGCTCTGTCCGGCGGGCTTGTGCAGTGTCTCGTCTCGGAGGACGAGCGGTCGGGCGGGGTGTGGCACGCCGAGTGGCAGTTGCTGCGGGAGTGCCTGCGGCTGACCGGCGGAGCCGCGCACACCGCCGTGGAGCTGGCCGAGGGGCTTGAGGTCCGGGCGGAGCGGATGCGGGAGAACCTCGCGCTCACGGGCAGCCGGATCGTCTCGGAGCGGGTCGCGGCGGTCCTCGCGCCCCGGCTCGGCAAGGCCGCCGCGAAGGAGCTGCTGACGTGGGCGTCGGCGAGCGCCGACAAGAGCGGCCGGCCGCTGCACGCCGTGCTCGCCGAGGCGCCCGAGCTGTACGGGCTGCTGGACGCCGCCGAGCTGGCCCGGCTGTGCGATCCGGAGCAGTACACGGGCGCGGCGGGCCCGTTGGTGGACCGGGCCCTGCGGGGGACGGCGGAATGAGCCGTTGGATCGAGGACTGGGACCCGGAGGACACCCGCTTCTGGGAGGCGCGCGGCCGGAGGATCGCGCGCCGCAATCTCGGCTTGAGCATCCTCTCCGAGCACATCGGGTTCTCCGTGTGGAGCATGTGGTCGGTGCTGGTGCTGTTCATGTCGCCCGAGATCGGGCTGCCGTTCACCGCGGGTGAGAAGTTCCTGCTCGTGGTGGTGCCGACGCTGGTCGGCGCGGTGCTGCGGCTGCCGTACTCGTCGGCGGTGGCCCGTTTCGGGGGCCGGAACTGGACGGTGTTCGCGACCTCCGTGCTGCTGGTCCCGGCCGCCGGGGCCGCCTACTTCGTGCAGCGGCCCGGCACACCGCTGTGGGTGTTCCTGCTGATCGGCGCCCTCGCGGGGGTCGGCGGGGGCAACTTCGCCTCGTCGATGACGAACATCACCGCGTTCTTCCCGCAGCGCCATCAGGGCTGGGCGCTCGGTCTCAACGCCGGCGGCGGCAATCTCGGCGTGGCCGTCGTGCAGCTGCTGGGCCTGCTGGTGATCGCGACGGCCGGTGACACGCATCCGTCGTACGTGGCGGGGATCTACCTGCCGCTGATCGTGGCGGCGACGCTGCTGGCGGCCCTGCGGATGGACAACATCACGGTCGTGCGGGAAGGCGGGAGCGGGGCGCAGCGTGAGGCGCTGGGCAGCCGCCACACCTGGTGGATCTCGCTGCTGTACGTCGGCACGTTCGGGTCGTTCATCGGCTACGGCTTCGCCTTCGGTCTTGTGCTGCAGACGCAGTTCGGCTCGACTCCGCTGGAGGCGGCGTCGTACACCTTCCTGGGTCCGCTGCTCGGCTCGCTGGCGCGCCCGGTGGGCGGACGGGCGGCCGACCGGTGGGGCGGGGCACGGGTGACGTGCTGGACGTTCGTGGCGATGGCGGCCGGGACGGGCGTGCTGCTGGTCGCGTCGGCACAGGACTCGCTCGGGCTGTTCGTGGCCGGGTTCACGGTGCTGTTCGTGCTGACCGGGGTCGGCAACGGCTCCACGTACAAGATGATCCCGGCGGTCTTCGCCGAGCAGGCCGGACGGGCGGTGACCGGTGGCCGGGACGCGGCGGCGGCGTTCGCGCGCTCCCGCCGGCTGTCCGGGGCGGTGATCGGGATCGCCGGGGCGGTCGGCGCGCTGGGCGGGGTCGCGGTGAATCTGGTCTTCCGGGCGGCGTACGGCTCCGACGGCGGCAGCGGCACCCCCGCCTTCGTCTGCTTCCTCGCCTTCTACGCCGTGTGCGTGGCGGTGACCTGGGCGGTGTATCTGCGTCCCGGCCGCCCGTCCGCGTCCGGCGGACCGGTGCCCGTACGGCCGGGAGTCACCCGTGTCTGAGCTGTCGACGCGTACGGCGCCGCGCACGGTCCACACGCACTGCCCTTACTGCGCGCTGCAGTGCGGCACCCGGCTGACGCGGGCGCGGGACGGGGTGTCGGTGGAGCCGTCGGCGTTCGCCGTGAACCAGGGCGGGCTGTGCCAGAAGGGCTGGACGGCGCCGGAGGTCCTGGACGTACGGGACCGGCTGCGGCGCCCGCTGGTGCGGGGCGCGGACGGCGAACTGGCCCCGTCCGACTGGGACACGGCGCTGGACGTGGTGGCGGGGCGGCTGCGGGAGCTGCGCCAGGAGCACGGCCCGGACGCGGTCGGTGTCTTCGGCGGTGGCGGGCTGACCAACGAGAAGGCGTATCTGCTGGGGAAGTTCGCGCGGGTGGCGCTGGGCACCAGCCGGATCGACTACAACGGCCGGTTCTGCATGTCGTCGGCGGCGGCCGCGGGCAACGCGGCCTTCGGGATCGACCGGGGGCTGCCGTTCCCGGTGACGGATCTGGGCCGGGCGGACGTGGTGCTGCTGGCGGGGGCGAACCCGGCCGAGACGATGCCGCCGCTGATGCGCCATCTCGACCGGGCGGAGCTGATCGTCATCGATCCGCGCCGCACCCCGACCGCCGGACGGGCCGCGCTGCATCTGCGGCCCGCGCCCGGCACGGACCTGGCGCTCGCCCTCGGCCTGCTGCATCTCACGGTCGTGGAGGGCCATCTCGACCACGCCTATCTGCGGGACCGCACGTCCGGTTTCGATCCGGCGTGGCAGCGGGCGGTGGCGTGGACGCCGGAGCGGACCGAGCGGGTGACCGGCGTGCCGGTGGCCGACCAGCGGGCGGCGGTGCGGCTCCTGGCCGGGGCGCGCCGGGCGTACGTCCTCACCGGGCGGGGCGCCGAGCAGCACAGCAAGGGCGCCGACACGGTCTCCGCGTTCATCAATCTGGCGCTGGCGCTCGGGCTGCCGGGCCGGCACGGCAGCGGGTACGGCTGCCTGACCGGGCAGGGCAACGGCCAGGGCGGGCGGGAACTGGGCCAGAAGGCCGACCAGTTGCCCGGCTACCGCTCGATCACCGACCGGCGGGCGCGGGCGGAGGTCGCCGCGGTGTGGGGCGTTCCGGCGCGGAGCCTGCCGGGTCCCGGACCGAGCGCGTACGAACTCCTCGACTCGCTCGGCACGGCGGACGGGCCGCGCGCCCTGCTGGTGTTCGGCTCCAATCCGGTGGTGTCGGCGCCGCGCGCCGCCCATGTCGCCGAGCGGCTCGCCGCGCTGGACCTGCTGGTGGTGGCCGACTTCGTGCCGTCGGAGACGGCACGGATGGCGGACGTGGTGCTGCCGGTGGCGCAGTGGGCCGAGGAGGAAGGGACGTTGACGAATCTGGAGGGGCGGGTGCTGCGGCGCCGGGCGCTGATGGATCCGCCCGCGGGGGTCCGCAGCGACCTGGAGGTGCTGCGGGGCCTCGCGGTCCGTCTTGGCCAGCCGGCCGACCGCTTCCCCGACCGGCCGCGCGAGGTCTTCGAGGAGCTGCGCCGGGCGACCCGGGGCAGCCGCGCGGACTACTCGGGCATCAGCTACGCCCGCCTGGACGGGGGCGAGGCGCTGCACTGGCCGTGCCCGGACCGCGGCGGCATCGGCACCCCGCATCCCGGCACGCCCCGGCTCTTCCTGGACCGGTTCGCGCATCCGGACGGGCGGGCCCGCTTCCTGCCCGTCGACCACCGCGACGCCGCCGAACTGCCCTGCGCGGAGTATCCGTTGACGGCGACCACGGGCCGGGTCCTGGCCCACTACCAGTCCGGGGCGCAGACCCGGCGGGTGCGGAGTCTGACGGAGGCGGAGCCGGAGGCGTACGTGGAGATCCATCCGGACACCGCCCGCCGCGCCGGTCTCGCCGACGGCGCGCTGGCCGAGGTCACCTCGCGGCGCGGGTCGGTGGTGGCGCGGGTGCGGCTGGTGCAGGGGCTGCGGACGGACACGGTCTTCCTGCCGTTCCACTTCGCCGGGCGTGGCCGGGCGAACCTGCTCACGGGCGGGGCGCTCGATCCGCGCAGCGGGATGCCGGAGTTCAAGGTGAGCGCGGTACGGATCGGGCCGGCATGAGGACGCTCGTGGTGGGCAACGGCCTCGCGGCGCACCGGTTCGTAGCCCGGCTGGCCGAGCTCGGGCTGCCCGGCCCGGTGACGGTCCTGGGCGCAGAGCCGCACCGTGCGTACCAGCGCACGCTGCTCGGCTCGGTCCTCGACGGGACGCTGCCGCCGCAGGCGCTGACGCTGCCCGGGCCGCCGGACGGCGTGCGGGTACGGACCGGGGTGACCGTCCATGGCGTGGACCGGGCGCGGCGGCTGGTGTACGCGACGACGCCGACGGGCCGGACGGTGAAGCGGTACGACACGCTGGTCCTGGCGACCGGCGCCCGCACGCCGGTCCCGGCGGGGCCCTCAGGGCCCGCGGGGCCGGGCGGCGGTGACGTGCGCGCGGTGCGGACCCTCGCCGACTGCGCGCGGCCGCTCGCCGAGCGGGTCGTGGTGGTCGGCGGCGGTGTGCTGGGCGTGGAGACCGCGTCGGCCCTGCGGCGCCGGGGCCGGTCGGTGACGCTGGTCCACGCGGGCCCGTACCCCCTGTCGGGCCGGGTGGACGAGGTGGCCGGCGCGCTGGTGGCGGACTGGCTGGAGCGGCTCGGGGTGGAGCTGCGGCTGGGCACCCGCTGGGCGGGCGAGGCGGGCGCGGACGAAACGGTCCTGCTGTGTACCGGGGCGGTGCCGGACACGGCTCTCGCCCGGGCGGCGGGACTGACGGTCCGTACGGGCGTCGTGGTCGACTCCCGGCTGCGGACGGACGATCCCCGGATCCACGCGATCGGCGCCTGCGCGGAGCCCGAGGGCGGCGCGTCGGGACTCCTTGACGACGCGCGGGCCCAGGCGGAGACCCTGGCGGCCGTGCTGACCGGCGGGACCGGGAGCTTTGTGCCCCCGCCGCCGCTCGTACGGCCGCGGACGCCGGGGCTCGAACTGACGTGGCTGGGCGGGCCGGAGGAGCACGCCGACGAGGTCGTCACGCTCTCGGATCCCGCCCGTGGCCGCTACGCCCGGCTGTCGCTGCGCGGGGAACGGGTCCGGGCGGGGGTGCTCGTCGGACTGCCACAGGCCCTCGCAGCCGTGGCGCAGGCCTACGACCAGGGCCGGCCGCTGCCCACGGACCGGCTCGCTCTGCTCCTCGGGGAGGAGAGTCGGGCGGCGGAGACGGACCCTGCGGCGTGGGAGGACGACGAGCTCGTCTGCCACTGCAACAACGTGACGAAGCAGCAGGTCGCCGACGCTTTCGGGGGCGGCGCGGACGGGGTGGCCCAGATCGCCACGACCACCCGCGCCACCACGGGCTGCGGCGGCTGCGCGGACACCGTACGAGCGCTGTGCGCCGCGCTCCGGGAGAGACCGTCGGACACACGCGCCCCGGAGGTGGTGGCATGACCCGCACCCTGGTCGTCGTCGGGCACGGTATGACCGGTCACCGGCTGGTCGACGAGGTCCGGGCGCTGGACCGGACGGACGGCTGGCGGGTCGTCGTCCTCGGCGAGGAAGCACGCCCCGCCTACGACCGGGTGGCGCTGTCGTCGCTCGTGAACGGCCGGACCGTGGACGATCTGACGTTCCCCCGCTCCTGGGGTGAGCAGGTCGAGCTGCGGCTGGACACGGCCGTCACCGGCATCGACCGCGCGGGCCGGGCGGTGCGCTGCGCCGACGGCAGCCGGTACGCGTACGACGCGCTCGTCCTCGCGACCGGCTCCCGGCCGTTCGTCCCGCCCGTCCTGGGCCACGACCTGCCCGGCTGCTTCACCTACCGCACCCCTGATGACATCGAAGCGATCCGGGCCGCCGCCCGCCCCGGCCGGCCCGGGGTGGTGATCGGCGGCGGGCTCCTCGGCCTGGAGGCCGCGGACGCGCTGCGGCGGCTCGGCATGCGGCCGTACGTCGTCGAGGCGGCGCCCCGGCTGATGCCGCTCCAGGTCGACGCGGCGGGCGGCGCGCTGCTGGCCCGGCTGGTCGGCGGCCTGGGGGTGGCGGTGCGCTGCGGCGCGCTGACGCGGTCCGTCGACGCGGGCCCGGACGGGCGGGTGCGGGGGGTGACCTTCGAGGACGGTTCGGGGGTGGCGGCGGACGTCGTGGTCTTCTCGGCCGGGATCCGGCCGCGGGACGAACTCGCCGCCGACGCGGGGCTGGTGACCGGTGAGCGCGGCGGCTTCCTGGTGGACGGGCGGATGCGCACGGCGGATCCGGCGATCTGGGCGATCGGCGAATGCGCGGCCGTGTCGGGCCGCTGCCACGGCCTGGTGGCGCCCGGCTACCGGATGGCCGCGTCGGTGGCCCGCCAGCTGCTGGGCCTGGACCACTCCCCCTTCGACGCGGCGGAGCAGACGACCCGGCTGAAGCTGCTCGGGGTGGGGGTGACGGGGTTCGGTGACATCCACGCCCGTACGGAAGGGGCGATCGAGTTCACCGAGGCGGGTGCGGAGGCCTACCGGAAGCTGGTCCTCGGGCCGGACGGCCGCACGGTCGTGGGCCGGGTCGAGGTCGGCCCGACCGAAGCGTACGCATGAGCGACGGGCCGGTCGGGCCGGTGTCGGCGGCGGAGCTGAGAGTGCGGTGGGTGCCGGCGGTGGGGCGGCTGCCGGGGATCCCGGCGGAGTACCGGCGCCCCGAGCTGAGCGTCCGGTCCGCCGCACGGCTCCTCGGCATCGACGAGCAGGCGGTGAAGCACCTGACCGACGCGGGTCTGCCGGCCGAGGAGCAGCCGTACGGGGTGATGTTCGACCGGTACGACCTGCTGAACCTGGGGCTGCTCGCCGGGACCGGACGGTCGGCGGCGGAGGCCGCGGAACGGCGGTGGACGGCGCAGCCCGGCGGCCCGGTGGCGGGGTGGACGACGGCGCGCCGCTTACGGCTCGCGCTGGCGTCGCACTGCTCGGCAGGGTGTACGCGGGCGCCGGGTCCGCCGCTGTGCGCGACGGCGCTCGCGGAGGAGACGGCGACGGTGCACACCTGGCGGACGTTACGGCCGGGCGGCCGGGTGCTGGCGGAGGTGACCCTGCGGGGGCGGACGTGCCGGGCTCGATCGCGGGCGGCACGTGAGGTGTTCGGCGAGGTGTACGACGGCCTGCTGACCGGCCGCTACCGCTACGCCCGGCTCCCGCCGGCGCTGGCGGCCAGACCTGAACGGGCCCTGAAGGACGGGGCGTTGGACCCGGTGACCGCGGCCCTGGTGATGGCGGTCCACGCCCGCGCGGCGGGCCTGGAGGCCCGCACCCGCGCCGGCTTCCTCCTCGCCCCACCCGGCCCCCGCCAGGCCGCGGCGCTCCCCCACGCCTGGACGGAGATCCGCGAGTCCGGCCGCTGGCTCCCCCTGGATCCCCTCCAGGCCTACCGCGCGGGCCGCCACCCGGACTTCGTCGACTTCTGCCGCGGCTCCCGCCCGAACTGGCTCCTCCCCCTCACCCACGAGGCCGACTGCCCGGCGACGGCCCACCGCTGCTCGGACGGCGGGGCGCCGGAGACGTCGTGCCGTCAGCTGCCGGGGGGTGGGCGATGTCCGTAGGAGAGCCGTCACATGTCGTCGGGGAGGATCCGGAACGCCTTGTGCGCGGTGAGGGGACGGATGGACCGGAAGTCCCGCCGGTCGAAGGTCAGCACGGCATCCGTCCGGAACTCGGAGGCGAGAACGACGTTGACGGCATCGGCCAGGTCCAGATCGAGTGCGCTGTAACGCCGCATGACGCCACGGCTGGCCGCCATGACGTCGCCGGTGATCTCCGGCAGCTTGACCCGGCCGCGCCGTGTTTCCTCGATGATGCCGTCGAGGAACTCCTGCCGCACCGCGGCGCCGGCGATCCTGCGCAGCAGATGATCAGCCTCCTCGAGGACGAGGGGCGAGAGGACGATCAGCCCGGCGGATTCTCCTCGTAGGCGCGCGCCTTGTCATCCCGGATCCGCTCCGGGTCCGAGCGAGCCTCTTCGCCGGAGCCCGGGCCGCCGCTGTTGAACGTGGGGAGGGCAAGCGCCGGGTCCCAGACGCGCTTGGACAGGGCCGCCAGGTGGATCGCCTCACGGATGATCTCGACCTCGGTGATGCCTTCCCGCTTCGCCGCCTCCTTGATGATCGCCAAGTCTTCGGCATCGGCGTAGACGGTGCGGCGCTTCAGTCCCATGGATCTATGGTGCCCTCACCGCAGGTGGAGCGCGTCCAGGTACGACTGGACGTTGCGGCGGGTCTCGGGGACCGAGTCGCCGCCGAACTTCTCCAGGACCGCGTCCGCCAGGACCAGGGCCACCATCGCCTCCGCGACGATTCCGGCCGCCGGGACCGCGCACACATCGGAGCGCTGGTGGTGCGCCGCGGCCGCCTCGCCCGTGGCCACGTCGATCGTGGCCAGCGCCCGGGGCACCGTCGCGATCGGCTTCATCGCGGCGCGGACCCGCAGCAACTCGCCCGTCGTCAGGCCGCCCTCCGTGCCGCCGGAGCGGCCCGAGGTGCGCCTGATGCCGTCCTCCGTCCGCACGATCTCGTCGTGCGCCTTCGAACCCGGCACGCGCGCGAGGTCGAAACCGTCCCCGACCTCCACACCCTTGATGGCCTGGATACCCATCAGCGCCGCGGCCAGACGGGCGTCGAGTCGCCGGTCCCAGTGCACATGCGAGCCAAGGCCCACCGGCACCCCGTAGGCCAGGACCTCCACCACACCGCCGAGGGTGTCGCCGTCCTTGTGGGCCTGGTCGATCTCCGCAACCATCGCCTTCGACGCGTCCGCGTCCAGACAACGCACCGGATCCGCGTCCAACTTCTCCACATCCGCCGGCGTCGGGTAGACCCCGTACGGCGCCTTCGCCGCCGCCAGCTCCACCACATGCGACACGATCTCGATGCCCGCCGCCTCCTTCAGGAAGGAACGGACGACAGCGCCCAGCGCGACCCGGGCGGCCGTCTCACGGGCGCTGGCGCGCTCCAGGATGGGCCGGGCTTCGTCGAAGCCGTACTTCTGCATCCCCGCCAGATCGGCGTGGCCAGGACGCGGCCGGGTCAGCGGCGCGTTACGCGCCGAGGCGGCCAGCTCCGAAGGATCCACCGGGTCGGCCGACATCACCTTCTCCCACTTCGGCCACTCCGTGTTGCCCACCATCACGGCCACCGGAGAGCCCAGCGACACCCCGTGGCGGACACCGCCCAGGAACGTCACCTCGTCCTGCTCGAACTTCATCCGCGCCCCGCGCCCATAGCCGAGGCGCCGACGGGCCAGGTGGTCCGCCACCATCTCCGTCGTGACCGGGACGCCCGCCGGGAGGCCCTCCAGCGTCGCCACCAGGGCCGGTCCGTGGGACTCCCCCGCCGTCAGCCAGCGCAACCTGCTCAACGGTGCTCCTCCTGTGGTTCGTACGCCGGGAAGAGCCGGCGCAGCTCGGTGTGGAATCCGGGGAACGTCTTGCCGACGCACGCGGGGTCGTCCAGGGTGATCGTGCCCGGCGCGGCGGCGAGGCCGAGGACCGTGAAGGCCATGGCGATCCGGTGGTCGCGGTGGCAGGCGATCCTGGTCGAGGCGGGGGCGCCGGGGTGCACGGTGACCCGGTCGCGGCCTTCCTCGACGCGGATCCCGGCCGCCGTGAGGTTCTTGGTGACGGCGGCGATCCGGTCCGACTCCTTGAGCCGGGCGTGGCCGATGCCGCGGATGGTGACGGGCGCGTCGGCGAGCGGGGCGATCGCGGCCAGGGTCATGAAGGTGTCGGAGATCTCGCCCATGTCGAGGTCGAATCCGCCGCGCAGCCGCCCGGTGCCGGTGACGGTCGTGGCGTCCGCGCCGATCTCGACCTCCGCGCCGGCCGTCCGCAGGGCCTCGACGAACCGCAGGTCGCCCTGGAGGCTGTCGCGGCCGAGGCCGGGGACGGTGATCGTGGTGCCGGTGACCGCGGCGGCGGCGAAGACGTACGAGGCGGTGGAGGCGTCGGGCTCGATGTCGAGGTCCGTGGCCCGGTAGGGGCGGGTGCCGACCCTGAGCGTGCCGTCGCTCTCGCTCACCTCGGCGCCGAACCGCCGCATCAGGGCGATGGTCATGTCGATGTACGGGCGCGAGACGAGGTCCCGGGCGTCGACTTCCAGCGGGGTGCGCATCAGGGGCGCGGCCATCAGCAGCCCGGTCAGGTACTGGCTGCTGAGCGAGGAGTCGAGTGCGATCCGGCCGCCGTCGAGGCCCCGCGTCTCCACGGTGAGCGGCAGCGACGCGCCGGATTCCGTACGGACGTCGGCGCCGAGCCGGGCGAGGGCGTCGGCGAGCGGCCGCAGGGGGCGGGCGCGCAGCTGCGCCGAGCCGTCGAAGGTGAACCGGCCGGTGCCGGTCGCGGCGAACGGCGGCAGGAAGCGGGCGGCGGTCCCGGCGTCGTTGCACCACACGTCGGCGTCGCCGGTGGGGCCTTGGCCGCCGCCGGTGATCTCCCAGAGCGTGTCGTCGTCCGTGGCCCGGACGGGGACGCCGAGGTCGGTGAGGGCGGTGCGGAAGGCGAGGGTGTCGTCGCTGACGAGGGGCGCCCGCAGCCGGGAGGTGCCCTGGGCGGCCGCGGCGAGCAGCAGGGCGCGGTTGGTGATGCTCTTCGAGCCGGGGATACGGGCGGTGCGCCCGGGGCTCGTGGTCGTCCGGGTCATGGGCGGCGCTCCTGGTCGAGGGGGCTGTCGTCCGCGTCGGCGAGCGCCCGCAGCGCCAGCCGGTAGGAGCCGATGCCGAGTCCGGCGACGGTGCCGCTGGCGACGGGTGAGACCACGGAGTGGTGCCGGAACTCCTCGCGGGCGTGCGGGTTGGAGAGGTGCACTTCGATCAGCGGGGCGGTGCGCTGGGCGGCCGCGTCCCGGACGGCGTACGAGTAGTGCGTGAAGGCGCCGGGGTTGAGGACGACGGGGATCTCGCCGTCGGCCGCCTCGTGGAGCCATTCGACGAGCACGCCTTCGTGGTTGGTCTCGCGGACCTCCACGTCGAGGCCGAGGGCGGCGCCCAGCTCCTCGCAGACCTTGACGAGTCCGGCGTAGCTGGTGGAGCCGTAGACGGCGGGTTCGCGGGAGCCGAGCCGGCCGATGTTGGGGCCGTTGAGGACGAGCACCCGGTGGGTGGGCGGCGGGCTCATGCGGACACCTCACGGTAGGCGGCGGCCAGGACGTCGGGGTCGGGGCCTTCCAGGACGGTGGGCTTGGCGAGGCCGTCGAGGACGATGAACCGCAGCAGGTCGCCCCGGGACTTCTTGTCGACCTTCATGGTCTGAAGGAGCCTGGGCCACTGGTCGCCGCGGTAGCTGAGGGGCAGGCCGACCGAGCCGAGGACGCTGCGGTGGCGTCGTACGGTCCGCTCGTCCAGGTGGCCGGTGAGCAGGCCGAGCTGGGCGGCGAAGACCATGCCGACCGAGACGGCGGCGCCGTGCCGCCAGGTGTAGCGCTCGTTCTTCTCGATGGCGTGGGCCAGGGTGTGGCCGTAGTTGAGGATCTCGCGCAGGCCGGACTCCTTCAGGTCGGAGGAGACGACGTCGGCCTTGACGCGGATGGAGCGTTCGACGAGCTGGGCGGTGTGGGGGCCGTGCGGGCTGCGGGCCGCCCGGGGGTCGGTTTCGATCAGGTCGAGGATGACCGGGTCGGCGATGAAACCGGCCTTGATGATCTCGGCGAGTCCGCCGGCGTAGTCGTGGACCGGCAGCGTGTCGAGCGCCGCCAGGTCGCACAGCACCCCGGCCGGCGGGTGGAAGGCCCCGACGAGGTTCTTCCCGGCGGCGGTGTTGATGCCGGTCTTGCCGCCGACGGCCGCGTCGACCATGCCGAGGACGGTGGTCGGTACGGCGATCCAGCGCACCCCGCGCAGCCAGCTCGCGGCGACGAACCCGGCGAGGTCGGTGGTGGCGCCGCCGCCGACACCGACGACGACGTCGGTGCGGGTGAACCCGGCCCGGCCGAGTGCCTCCCAGCAGTCGGCGGCGACCTGGGCGGTCTTGGCGCCCTCCGCGTCCGGGACCGGCAGGACCGTGGTGGCGTAGCCGTGGGCGTCGAGGTCCTTGCGCAGGGCCTCGGCGGGCGTGGCGAGCGTCACGGGGTGGATCAGGGCCACGCGCCGCGCCCGGTCGCCGACGAGGCCGGGCAGCTCGCCCAGCAGGCCGCGGCCGACGAGTACGTCGTACGGGTCGGTCCCCGCGCTGCCCGCCACATGGATACGGGTCACGCTCTGGTCCGTCATTCATCCCTCAACTTCAGTTCCTGGAGGACCGCTTGGGCGACCTCTTCGGGGGTGCGGCCGTCGGTGGCGACGACGGCGCGGGCGACCTCGTCGTACAGCGGTCGGCGGGCGTCCGCGAGGGCCCGCCAGCGGGCGCGGGGGTCGCCGGTGAGCAGGGGCCGGCCGGCGCCGGGACCGACCCTGCGCAGCGCCTCGTCGACGCCGAGCGAGAGGTGGACGACCGGCTGCCCGGAGAGGATCCGCCGGGTGCGCGGGTCGACCACGGCGCCGCCGCCGAGGGCGAGGACGCCGGGGTGACCGGCGACGGCCGTGCGTACGGCGAGGTGTTCGCGTTCGCGGAAGTACGCCTCGCCGTCGGCCGCGAAGATCTCGGGGATCGGGCGGCCTTCGGCGGTGACGACGTCGTCGTCGGTGTCCCGGTAGGGCGCGCCGAGCCGATCGGCGAGGAGCGCGCCCACCGTGGACTTGCCGGAGCCCATCGGCCCGACGAGGACGACGAGGGGGCCGGTCATCGGGGGCTCATCCGACGGGGACCACCGGGGCGGCCGGGGCCGCCGGGATACCGGTGACCAGTTGGCCGAGGAGTCCGCCGACGATCCGCGGGCCGTCCTGGGTCAGGACGGACTCGGCGTGGAACTGCATGGAGGCGAAGTGCGGTCCGCGCAGGGCGTGGACCTCTCCGGTGGCCGGGTCGCGGCTCACCTCCACGGTGCCGATGCCGGGGGCGTGGACGGTGTCGGTGTCGCTGCGTGCGGCGAAGGTGTTGTAGAAGCCGACGCGTTCGCGGCTGCCGAAGAGGTCGATCTCCTTCTGGACGCCCTGGTTGGGGACGTCCCGGCGGGCGAGGTCCAGGCCGAGGCGCATGCTCAGGACCTGGTGGCTGAGGCAGACGGCGAGGAACGGCCGGCGCTGCTCCAGGAGTGCGGAGACGGCCCCCCGCAGATGGGCGATCTTGGGGTGGTCGGCCTCGCGCGGGTCGCCGGGGCCGGGTCCCATGATGACGAGGTCGTAGCCGTCGAAGGAGTACTCCTCGTCGAAGCGGCGGACCGTCACCCGCGGGCCCATGGAGCGGACCTGCTGGCCGATCATCGAGGTGAAGGTGTCCTCCGCGTCGACGATCAGGATGCGCTGCCCGGCCAGGACGGGGTCCGGGCGGCCGCGGGCCGCGTCCTCGGCGAGCCAGAAGCCCGCGATGGTCTCGTTGCGCTGCTCCAGGGCGGCGCGGACGCTCGGGTGGGCGTGGAAGCGGGAGGTCCCGTCGTCCTCCAGCGCGGCGAGCAGTCCGGCGGCCTTGGCCCGGGTCTCGGCGACCTCGGACTCCGGGTCGGAGTGGCGTACGAGTGTGGCGCCGACACCGATGCGCACCCGTCCCGTGCGATCGATGTCGGCGGTCCGGATGAGAATGGCGGAGTCCATGGCGCGGCCGCCGTGGGCGTCGCGGCCGATGAGGGCGACGACGCCGCTGTAGTAGCCGCGGCCCTCGGGTTCGTACTTGCCGATGACCCGGCAGGCGCTCTCCAGCGGGGAGCCGGTGACGGTCGGCGCGAACATGGTCTCGCGCAGGATCTCGCGGGGGTCGCGGGTGGTGCGGCCCTCGATGAAGTACTCGGTGTGGGCGAGGCGGGCCATCTCCTTGAGGTACGGGCCGACGACCCGGCCGCCCGCGTCGCAGATCCGGGCCATCATCTTGAGCTCTTCGTCGACCACCATGTAGAGCTCGTCGGCCTCCTTGCGGTCGGCGAGGAAGTCCAGGACGCCGGGGAGGGTGGGGCCGGTGGCCGGGTAGCGGTAGGTGCCGCTGATGGGGTTCATGACGGCGGTGCCGTCCTGGAGCGAGACGTGCCGCTCGGGGGAGGCGCCGACGAAGGTCCGCTCGCCGGTGTGGATGAGGAAGGTCCAGTACGCCCCCGTCTCCCGCTCCACGAGCCGGCGGAAGAAGGCGAGTGCGCTGGGCAGCCCGTAGTCGGTGATGTCGGCGGTGAAGGAGCGGCGGATGACGAAGTTGGCGCCCTCGCCGGTGCCGATCTCGTCGGCGATGACGCGGCGCACGATCTCGGCGTAGTCGGCGTCGTCGACGTCGAAGTGCCCGCCGGTCAGCTTGATCGGCACGTCGGGGATCTGCAGGAGAGCCGCGTCCAGGGCGACGGTCTCCTGGGCGGTGACGGTCAGCGCGATGAGCGGGGAGCCGTCGTCGGCGCAGGTGAAGCCGCGCTCGCCGATCTGGCGGTACGGGACGACGGCGAGGACTTCGTGCCGGGCGGCGGCGCCGGGCTCCGGGGCTGCGTCGGGCAGCGGGATGTCGGCGAGGGTCGCCGGCTCGGTGACCTCGCCGAGGAGGATGTCGAGTCCGTGCGGGCCGGTGGTCTCGGGGCGGTGCAGCACCGCGAAGGCGGGCGGCGGGGTGGGGCCGAGGATCCGGGAGAGGAGGTCGCGGTCGGTGGGGCTCATGCCAGGACCTCCTTGGTGGTGGTGACGACCGCGCAGCGCTTGGCGGCGTAGTCGACGGCCTGCCAGTGCTCGGCCTCCGAGAAGTCGCCGACGGCGTCGGCGACGAGGAACGTCTCGATGTCGTTGGTGAAGGCCTCGACGGCGCTGGCGAGGACGCCGACGTGGGCGTAGACGCCACAGATGATCAGCTGGTCGCGGCCGTGGAAGCGCATCCGCTCCAGCAGGTCGGTCTTGAAGAAGGCGCTGTAGCGCCACTTGGTGAGCAGCCAGTCCGACGGGGTGGGCGCGAGCGGGGCGACCACCTCGCGGTCGGCGGGGTCGACCTTCATGCCCGGGCCCCAGAAGTCGGCGAGCAGACCGCGCTGTTCGGGGGTCATGCCGCCGGGCTGCGCGGTGTACGCGACGGGGACGCCGTGCGCGGCGCAGCGGTCGCGGAGCTGGGCGGCGTTGGCCACCAGCTGGTCGCGCAGGGGCTGTGGGAAGGGGCCGAGGAAGTAGCGCTGCATGTCGTGGACGAGCAGCACCGCGCGGTCCGGGTCGATGGACCACGTGGGGGTGTTGGGCGGCAGGGCGCCCGCCGTCGGCAACGGATAGGCCTCGATGGGCGGTATCCCGGCCATGACCGTCCTCTCGTGACTCGTACTCGTACGGGTGAGTGGGGTGCGGGTGGTGGGTCAGGCGCCGAGCGAGGCGCCGCCGTCGACCGTGAGGTCGTGCAGGGTGATGTGCGAGGCCTGGTCGGACAGGAGGAAGACGACGGCGTCGGCGACGTCCTGCGGCTGGGCCAGCTTCTTCAGGGGGATGCCGACCCGGTAGGCGTCGGGGCGGCCCTCGATGGTGCCCTTGGGGCCCGACTCGTCGTGCCACATGGACGAGAGCATCGGGGTGTCCGTGGAGCCGGGGGCGACCAGGTTGCAGCGGATGCCGTACTTGGCGACCTCCAGGCCGAGCGACTTGGTGAAGAGGGACGCGGCGGCCTTGGAGGCGGCGTACGCGGCCATCTCGCTGCGCGGGGTGTTGGCGGCGTTGGAGGCGACGGTGACGATGGCGCCGCCGCCGCGCGGGATCATGCGGTCGACGACGGCCCGGGAGACCCGGAAGACGCCGGTGGCGTTGACGGCGAAGGTGGCCGCCCAGTCCTCGTCGCTGAAGGTGCGCACTTCTCCCAGGCGGAGCACACCGGCGGCATTGACGAGGAAGTCGAGGGGGCCCAGGCGCCGTTCGGCCTCGTCGACGAGGGCGGTGACCTGGGCGCCGTCGGTGACGTCGGCGGGGAACGCCTCGACCTTCAGACCGGCTTCGGCGAGTTCGGCGACGCGCTGCTTGAGCAGGGTCTCGTCCCGGTCGACGGCGGCGACGGTGGCGCCGCGCGTGGCCAGGGCCCGGACGACCGCGGCGCCGATGCCGCCCGCCGCCCCGGTGACGAGGGCGATCTTCTGCTGCATGTCCGTACCTCCGTGACGTGGGGCTGGATGGGGTCAGGCGCGCCAGGCGGCGAGGACCGACATGGCCTGGGCCGGGTTGAGCCGCGGGTCGCAGAAGCTGGTGTAGTGGTCGCCGCAGCGGCCGAGCTGGTCCTCGTCGCGGACGCACTCGGTGACGTCGTCGGGGGTGGTCTCCAGGTGGACGCCGCCCGCGATGCCGCCGCTGGAGCGCACGGCGAGCTGGAATCCGGAGATCTCGCGTTCGACGGTGGTGGTGAGGCGGGTCTTGAGCCCGCCGGGGGCGGTGACGGTGTTGCCGTGCATCGGGTCGGTGAGCCAGATGACCGGGTGCCCGGCGGCGCGTACGGCCTCGACGAGCGGCGGGAGCTGCTCGGTGACCTTCCCGGCGCCCATGCGGGCGATCAGGGTGAGCCGGCCGGGCTCGCGCTCGGGGTCGAGGCGCTCGCACAGGGCGAGCAGTGTGTCGGTGGTCATCGACGGGCCGACCTTGCAGGCGACCGGGTTGGCGACCTCGGCGAGGAGGGCGACATGGGCGCCGTCGACCTGGCGGGTGCGTTCGCCGATCCACGGCCAGTGGGTGGAGGCGAGGAGCAGCCGGCCCTCGTCGTCGCGGCGGAGCATCGGGACCTCGTAGTCGAGGAGCAGCGCTTCGTGGCTGGTCCAGACGGGCGGGTCGATGACCGGGCGGCCGACGGGCTTGCGCCAGCCGAGGTGGCCCATGATGTCGTTGGCGGCCATGTAGCCGGTGAGCAGACGCAGCGGGTCGGGGCGGCGGCTCTCCTCGTCGGGCTCGGGGCCGTTGACCATGTGGCCGCGGTAGACGGGCAGTTCGCGGTCGCCGATCTTCTCGGTGTCGTTGGAGCGGGGCTTGCCGAACTGGCCGGCCATGCGGCCGACCCGGATCACCGGCTTGTGGGTGATCATCTTCATGGTGCCGGCGAGCAGGTCGAGGACGGCCGCCTTGCGGGCGACGTGGTGGGCGGTCGACTCGTCGGGGTCCTCGGAGCAGTCGCCGGACTGCACGACGACCGCCTCACCCGCGGCCGCCTTGGCGAGCAGCGACCGCAGGGTGTCCACGTCGGTGGCGCTGACCAGCGCGGGCCGGACGCGCAGCTCCTCCCGCACCCGCTCCACCTGCGATTCGTCCTCCCATGTGGGCTGTTGCAGGGCCGGCTTGAGCCGAATGTCGAGCAGAGTGTTGTCCACGGTGGTGTCTCCTATGGCGACAGGGAAGGGCTGGGGCGAGCCCGGCAAGATCCGAAAGACAAGCCCCAGGGCTCCGGCCGGGGACGGCGGCCGGGAGGCGGGGGCGGTCGCCCCCGGGGCCTCAGGCGCCGCGCAGGCCCTTGTTGAGGGCGGTGGCGATCTCTACGGCGCGGCGGGTCTGGAAGTCGATGGCGGCGAGGTTCTCCTCGGCCACGGCGGCCGCCTGGTTGCCGGACACGCTGGAGGTGCCGTACGGGTTGCCGTTGGCGGGGGCGAACTGCACCGGGTCGGCGTAGCCGGGCGGCACGATGATCGAACCCCAGTGGTAGAAGGTGTTGTTGAGGGCGAGGAGGGTCGACTCCTGGCCGCCATGGGTGGTCGACGTGGAGGTGAACGCGGAGGTCACCTTGTTCACGAGCTTGCCCTGGGCCCACAGTCCGCCGGTGGTGTCGATGAACTGCTTCAGCTGGGCGGCGCACTGCCCGAACCGGGTGGGCGTGCCGAGCAGGATGACGTCGGCCCACTCCAGGTCGTCGAGGGCGGCGATCTCGATGTCGCGGGTGGCCTGGGCGTGTTCGGCCCACTCCGGCTTGGCGTCGATCACGGCCTGCGGGGCCAGTTCCGCCACCTTCCGCAGCCGCACCTCGGCGCCCGCCTTCTCCGCCGCGTCGGCCGCGGCCTGGGCGAGCAGGTGAACATTTCCGGTCGACGAGTAGTAGATGACGGCAACATTCGTCATGAGAGAAACTCCGCTGAAGTGGATGAACGGCCCGACGGCGCGTAATTCCCGGGAATCATCCATTGAGCGGTGAGGTGCGGCCAATGTGCTGGGCCGCACTCCGTCAAGTGGCCCGATAATCCATCAAGTCGACGGTGAGCCCGGTCACATCGTGACCGGGCGTTCCGTGTTCGTTCAGACGATTTCCATCTGCGCCATCATTCCCATGGCGGCGTGATCGAGCATGTGGCAGTGGTACAGATACTTCCCCCGGAAGCTGTCGAAGGTGGCCTGGAACGTGACCGTTTCGCCCGGCATCACGCGTATGGTGTCCTTGAGGCCGGCCTCGGCGGGACCCGGCGGGTTGCCGTTGCGGGTCAGGATGCGGAACTGCACCAGATGGATATGGAAGTTGTGCGGAATACCGAGATTCGCATTGGTCACGGTCCAGATTTCGGAACCGCCCCACGGCACGGTGCTGTCGATCCGGCGGTGGTCGTAGACCTTGCCGTCCATATAGCCCTGCGGGTTCGGCCGGCTGTCCTCGTCCATGCTCATCACCACCGCGCGCCGGCCGGTGACGGCGGGCAGCGGGGGCAGGGTGCGCAGGGTCGCGGGGACGGAGCTGGGGTCGGTGGCCGTCTTGACCACGTCGAAGCGGAGCACCTTGCCGGTGCGCTCGGCGGGGCCGGGGCCCTCGGTGTTCTCCAGGACGATCTTGGTGCCGACGGGGTAGCGGGAGAAGTCGACGACGACGTCCGCGCGTTCGCCGGGCGAGAGGGCCACCGTGTCGGTGGTGAAAGGTTTCTCCAGGAGGCCGCCGTCGGAGCCGATCTGGATGAACGGGGAGCCGTCGGAGAGCTTGAGGGTGAAGAACCGCAGGTTGGTCGAGTTGAGCAGCCGGAAGCGGTACTTGCGGGCCGCGACCTGGAAGTAGGGCCATGCCTTGCCGTTGGCGAGGATGGTGTTGCGGCCCATGAAGTCGTCCATGGTGTAGACGAGCTTCCCGGACAGGTCGATGTTGGCCTCGCGCAGCATGATCGGCACGTCGTAGACGCCCGAGGGCAGCGGCAGCGCCTGCTCGGTGGGGTCGGTGAGCAGGTAGAACGCGGACAGGCCGCGGTAGACGTGCTCGGACTCCATGTGGTGGGCGTGGTCGTGGAACCAGAGCGGGGCGTGCGGCTGGTCATTGGGGTAGTGGTACTGCCGTACGCCCGCCGGCGCGATGGTGTCCATGGGGTCGCCGTCGTGCTCGGGTGCCACATGGCCGCCGTGGAGATGGATGGCGACCGGCATGTCCAGCTTGTTGTACTGGTTGATGACCACCGGGCGGCCGCTGGTGGCCCGGATCAGCCCGGGGAAGGCGTTGTTGAAGCTGAACACCTCGGTGAGCACACCGGGCACGATCTCCTTGCTCGCCCGCTTGATCGACACGTTGTAGGTGTCGATACCGCCCGTGGTCGAACTCGGCGCGATGACCTGCGGCATCGGCATGGGCTGGGTGAAGAAGGAGGTGGTGGGGGCGGCGGTGTCCGCCTCGGCCACCGCCCGCGCGCCGATCAGCGGCGAGAGAGCGGCACCGGTGGCGACGGTGCCTCCCGCGGCGAGGGAGGCGCCTATGAACCGTCGTCTGCTGAGCATGGGTCGGGGATTCCCCTCGTTTCTGGGCGCGCCCGTCTGCGCGCTCGGAGCCGTGCATGGGGGGAGCCGTGCATGGGGGGAATGTGGGGGTGGTGGTGCGTGGGGGGAGGCATGAAAGAGCCGGCCGGGGCCGCGGTGTGCACACCGCTGGGCCACCGGCCGGCCCGGACCGGGCGGGAGGCTGGTCAGGCCTTCTCGACGACGACCTTGATCTTCTCCAGGGTCTCCTGGATGTCGCGGGTCATCTTCACGGTCCAGTCGGCGATGAACTTCCGCTTGTCGGGCTCGTCCATGTCCTTGGTGATCTCGTGGATTCCGGGCGAGGCGTATCCCATCCGGAAGGTCTGGGAGAGCGTGGTGCCGTTTTCGCCCGGGGTGAGCACGAACGACCAGACGAGATCCTGGGGCTCACCGGTCTTGGAATGGATCTTCCAGCGGAATGCCTGACCGGGCGAGGTCTCGACCACTTCCGACTTCGTGTGCCAGATTCCGCGGATGAGCGGCGCCCAGGTGACGATGTCGTCGCTGCGGAAGTTCTCCCCGAGGAATACGGAACCGACTGCTCCGGGCTCCCCGGACAGCCACTTGCCGTCCTGGAGTTCCGAGCTCCACTCGGAATGGCGCTTCATGTCGCTGACGATCGAGTAGATCTTGTCGGCCGAGGCTGCGATGTGAATCTCGGCGCCCAGCTCGAATAGGGGGCGAGACTCCAGAATCGACGTTGTCATGGCTAGATCCTGCCGATGCCAGGGGGCCCGCTCAAAGGTCGCGGCGTGAATCCGTCAGGTCTTCGTGGGACCTGACTGAGTACGCCGGCCGGCATTGGCCCCGCCGGGCCGCTGGGGCAGCATCACGATCGTCGCCTCATTCGGCATTCGTACGCACCGTACGCACGGGGAGTTTGTATATGTCCCAGTCGGGAGTTACTCATGAGCCTCGGAGACGTTCTGTCGTGGCGGCCGCTGCCGCGCTGGCGGCGGCCGTGACCGTACCAAGCGCCGCCCAGGCACGGGAGCGTACGGACCAGGAGGGCGACGGCACCTCCGGGCCGGTCGTCACCAGGATCAGCGGCGGGCTCATAGCCGGCGAGCGCAGCGGCGGTCTCTCAATCTTCCGCGGGGTGCCGTACGCCGCTCCCCCGGTCGGCGCGCTGCGCTACTGCTCACCGCGGCCGGTCACCCCCTGGAGCGGGGTGCGCGACACCACCCGCTTCGCGCCCGTCTCGTACCAGACGTATCTGCCGGGCTCCAGCGAGGACAGCCTCTACGCCAACATCTGGACGCCGGACACCAAGGGCTCCCGCCCGGTGGTGATCTACATCCACGGCGGCGGCTGGTTCCTCGGCGCCGGCAGCGAGCCGGACTTCGACGGCGCCCGCCCGGCCGCCCGCGGCGACATGGTCGTCATCACCTTCAACTACCGCCTGGGCGTGCTGGGCTGGGGCCTGCACGAGGAGCTGGCCGACCCGCGCACCGGCGCGTACGCGAACTGGGGGCTTCAGGACCAGGCGGCCCTGGTGCACTGGGTCCGGCGCAACGCCGCCGCGTTCGGCGGCGACCCCGACAACATCACCCTGACCGGCACGTCCGCGGGCGGCTCCTCCACCTGGCAGCTCGCCCAGCTCCCGGAGTTCCGGGGCATCATCCAGCGGATCGTGCCGATCAGCGTCAAGCATGTGTGGGAGCCGGCCAGCACGCTCACCCCCGAGGACTCCCATCACGTCTTCGAGCTGATCGCGCGCAAGCTCGGCACCACCGTCAAGGGGCTGCGCCAGGTCCCCGCCGACCGGCTCAAGGACACCTGGGAGCAGCTGTTCTCGGGCAGTCCGACCCAGCGCGAGGTCACCACCTGGCGGGAGTACCGCGGCCCAGTCGTCGACGGCCGCTGGATGCTCGGCCACGACCACGCCATGCCCACCCCGGCCCTGCCGACGCTGGCCGTCTACGGCCGCACCGAAGGGTCGTTCTTCACCACCGGCCCCGGCTACCCCTTCCCCGGCCCGCACCCCACGAACGACGCCGAGCTGCGGGACGCGATCCGTGCCGTGCTCGACAAGGGCGCGGTCCACGTCGCCGAGACCGAGGTCGACGCGACGATCTCCGCCTACCGCAGGGCGGCCACCATCGACGGCCTCCCTCAGGACCCGGTCTCCATCTGGGGCGCGATCTGGGGCGACAGCCTCTTCCGCTACCAGATCACCCGGCTCGCCGAGCGGCAGGCCCGCGAGCGGCCGGACGTCCCGAGCTATCTGATGGAGTTCGCGCACCCGGTCGCCCCGCCGCTGACCGGCACTCCGCACGAGGCCACGTCGAAGTTCCTCTTCGGCACCTACGGCATCCCGGCCAACGCCCCGCACTACGGCGACGGCCCGCTGGAGCGTCTGGTGTCGGACACCTTCATCGACCTGATCGCCACGTTCGCCCGGGGCAAGGCCCCCAGCAGCCCGAACGCACCGCACTGGCCGGTCTTCTCACCGGACCGCCCCAGCACGCTGCTCCTCGGCGGCGAGAACGTGGCCCGTGTGGGCACGCCGTCCGCGCTGCGCCAGCTCGCCCACTGGGACACCGCCGGCTGGGTCCCGGTCCCGCGCCCCTGACGGCGTACCCCCGCTCACCACTGCCCCGGGCGAACCCCGGGGAGCCCGAGAAAGGAACTGAGGCGCCATGTGCGGACTCACCGGCTGGGTCGGTTACGACCGTGATCTGACGCTCGCCGGGGACACGGCCTCGGCCATGACCCGGACCCTGGAGTGCCGCGGCCCGGACGACGGCGGCATCTGGCTGTCGCGGCACGCCGCCCTCGGCCACCGCCGGCTCTCCATCATCGACCTGGAGAACGGCCGTCAGCCGATGCACGTCGACGGCAGCGACGACGGCCAGCCCGTCCTCGTCTACACCGGGGAGGTCTACAACTTCCTGGAGCTGAGGGAGGAACTGACCGGCCTCGGCCACCGGTTCCGCACCCACAGCGACACCGAGGTGGTCCTGCACGCCTACCTGGAGTGGGGCGACGCGTTCGCCGAGCGGCTCAACGGCATGTACGCCCTCGCGATCTGGGACCCGCGCACGGAAGAACTCCTGCTCGTGCGCGACCGGATGGGCGTCAAGCCGCTCTACTACTACCCCACCGCCGACGGCGTGCTCTTCGGCTCCGAGGCCAAGTCGATCCTGGCGCACCCCGAGGCCGAGGCCGTCGTCGACGCCGAGGGCCTGGCGGAGATCTTCGCCATCATCAACACCCCCGGGCACGCCGTCTTCAAGGGCATGCACGAGGTCGTCCCCGGCACCTCCGTCCGCTTCTCCCGCGCCGGACACACCGTCCGTACGTACTGGCGGCTGGAGGCGCGCGAGCACACCGACGACCTCGACACCACGATCGGGACGGTCCGCGGCCTCCTCGAGGACATCGTCGAGCGGCAGCTGATCGCCGACGTGAAGGTGGGCACGCTGCTCTCCGGCGGCCTGGACTCCAGCGCGGTGACCGCGCTCGCTGCCAAGGCACTGCGCGAGCAGGGCAAGACCGAGCGCATCACGGCGTTCTCCGTCGACTTCAAGGACCACGGCGAGACGTTCCGGGACAACGGCATCTGGATGGACCCGGACACGCCGTACGCCGTCGACGTCGCCGAGCACGCGGGCGCCGACCACGTCATCGTCGAGCTGGAGAACACCGACATCCTCGACGAGGACGTTCGCGCCCGGGTGCTGCGCGCCCAGGACCTGCCGGTCTCCACCGGCGACATGGAGCACTCCCTCTACCACCTGTGCAAGGCGCTCAAGGAGCGCGTCACGGTGGCCCTCTCGGGCGAGGCGGCCGACGAGATCTTCGGCGGCTACAACTGGTTCTTCGACGAGGAGGCCGTGGGCGGCGACACCTTCCCGTGGTACGACGCCTGGCGGCGGCTCGGCGGCCTCGGCACGATCAAGGAGATCGGCCTCTGGGACCGGCTCGGCCTTGAGGAGTACGTCAAGCGGCGCTACGCCGAGTCCCTGGAGGCCGTGCCCCGCCTGCCCGGCGACTCCGCCCACGAGACCAGGATGAAGGAACTGACCTGGCTCAACATCACGCACTGGGAGAAGTTCCTGCTCGACCGCAAGGACCGGATCTCCATGTCCGCGAGCCTGGAGGTCCGCGTCCCCTTCACCGACCACCGGCTCGTCGAGTACGTCTACAACGTGCCGTGGGAGATGAAGAACTTCGACGGCCGGGAGAAGAGCCTGCTGCGCGCGGCCGCCGCGCACGTGCTGCCCGAGTCGGTCCTCGAGCGCAAGAAGAGCCCGTACCCCTCCACCCAGGACCTGGAGTACGTACGGGCCCTGCGCGCCAAGGTCGAGGCGCTGCTGTACGACGGCTCGCCGGTGCTGCGCCTGGTCTCCCGCGAGGGGATCCAGAAGCTGCTGGACAAGCCGCTGGAGGAGTACTCGGCGCTCGGCGGTCTGTGGGGCACCCGCGCCGTGATGGAGCGCCTGGTCGAGTTCAACGCCTGGGTCGCCGAGTACGACGTCCGCGTGGAGCTCTGAGCCGACCGCTGCCCTGCCAGGCGCCGGGTACCGCCTCCGGGCGGTGCCCGGCGTACCGGCGTTCCAGGGCCACGTATCACCCGCCCCACCGGACACACGGAGTACGAACGATGGACAACCACCGCCTGCCAGGCAGCCACCGGAAGCCGTCCAGGGCGGCGATCGGGCGCTATCTCCCGCCCCGGGGGCGCACGGTGCTCCTGGAGTTCCTGATCACCGCGGGGATCCTGTTCCTCATCGTCACCAGCGCCCGCTGGATCTTCGCCCCGGACGCGCCGCTCGGCTCCGTACTCACAGGCCGGGTGGCGTTCGTGGCGATGGGCGTGTTCTTCGGCGTCGTCAACACCGCGATCATCCATTACTCGATGAGCCGGAAGACCGCGGGGCACATGAACCCCTCGGTGAGCATCGGGCTGTGGATGCTGCGGGTCTTCCCCGGCCGGGACGTACTGCCCTTCTGTGCGGCGCAGATGACCGGCGCGGTCGCCGGGACCTGGCTGGCGGGCCTTGTCTGGGGCTCCGTGGTCACGCTGCCGCAGGTCGGGTACGCGGCGGTGGCGCCGTCGCCCGGCTGGGGGTTCTGGGGGGTGCTCATCGCCGAGACCGTCGCGCAGCTGGTGTGCATGACGATCGTGGCCGCGCTGCTGATCAGGCCGCGCTGGGAGTGGCTGATCCCGGGCGCGGTCGGGCTGTGCATCACCGGCTTCATCGCCGTCCTGGGGCCGGTCTCGGGCGGCTCGGTCAACCCGGCCCGCCAGTTCGGGCCCGCGCTGCTGTCCGGGAACACCGGCTTCCTGGTGGCCTATCTCGTCGGGCCCGTCCTTGGCGCGGCGCTGGCGGCCGGGCTCGCGGCCGCGCTGAAGGTGCCGGCGGGGCCGGGACCTACGGCGCCCGCCCCGGCCGGGCCTGAGGCGTGGAGAAGCGACGGTTTCGGCGTCACCGTAATCGACCCGGACGCGGTGTGCCCGGACACGATCCCGCCGGAGATGTTCCGCCCGGACCCGCACCGCCCCGAAGAGCCCTACCGCATCTGACCGGTACCCGAACCGGCACCGAACCCTGAGGAGAGCACGGCATGTTGGGAACGTACGGCCTGCCCACCGAGGTGGAGACCGCGCAGGAGTGGCAGAGCGAGAGCCTCGACCTCGACGCGTATCTCGACCGGATCGGCTTCACCGGCGCGCGCACCCCCACCGCGGACACGCTGGCCCGCGTGCACCGCGGGCACATGTCCACCATCACCTTCGAGAACATCGACATCGCGCTGGGCCGCCCGGTCTCGCTCGACCTCGACCGGATCCAGGACAAGCTGGTACGGGCCGGCCGCGGCGGCTACTGCTACGAGAACAACCTCCTGCTCGCCGCCGCCCTCGACCGCCTCGGCTTCCCGGTCACCCGGCTGCTCGCCCGGATCCGCCAGGGCGAGACCCGCCGCCGCTTCCGCACCCACACGGTGCTGCTGGTGCGCGCGGAGGGGCGGATCTGGCTGGCGGACGCCGGGTACGGCTACAGCGGGCTGATCGACCCGCTGCCGCTGGAGGACGGGGCGACGGTGACGGTGGCCGAGTGGACCTGGCAGCTGGTCGCCGAGGGCCCCGACTGGATCGTGCAGTGTGCGCGGCGGGGCGACTGGTTCGACATGTACACCTTCCGACAGGAGCCGCAGTTCCGGATCGACTTCGAGGCCGCCCACTACCTCAGCTCGACCCGGCCCGGGTCGCCGTTCGTGGGCCGGCTGGTGGCCCAGCGGGAGACGGAGAAGGAGCGCCGGCTGCTTCAGGACAAGGTGCTGGTGACCGAGTATCCGGACGGCCGTGAGGAGCGGCGTGAGTTGTCCGCGGCGGACACGGTGCTGGCCCTGCGGGAGCTGTTCGCGGTGACGCTCACCGACGAGGACGAGCGGCAGCTGCTCCAGTTCTTCGCCCGCGAGTAACGACTTGACGGACTTCCCGCGCCGGTGTGGATCGGCCGGGCCGCCTCCGGAGAGGATCACGACCGGAACCAGGCCGACGGGCCGAGGGGGGAAGAAGAGGGCGGGGCAGGACCGACGAGTCCTTGCCCCGCCCTCTTACGCGCGTTGCTGGTTGGCGGACGAGTTCCGGGAGGTCACACGAACGATCCGGCCGGGATGAGCGACGCCGCCGGTACCCGTACGGGCAGCGCGGGGCGGCTTCGGGTCCGGGCCACGTCGCGGACCGTGAGGATGGACCGCTGGAGCCTCCGCAGCCGCGCGGAGGGCTCGACGCCCGATTCCTTCTTGAGGCCCTTGCTGAGCCGCTGGTAGACCTCAAGGGCCTCGTCGCGGCGGCCGCAGCGCAGCAGCGCCA
The DNA here is from genome assembly GCF_055639315.1 of Streptomyces sp. NPDC039465. NCBI lineage: Bacteria > Bacillati > Actinomycetota > Actinomycetes > Kitasatosporales > Streptomycetaceae > Streptomyces > Streptomyces sp. NPDC039465. The sequence goes on from NZ_JBVKAP010000001.1 coordinate 1,107,673, forward strand.
CCATGAACTGGCCGTGCAGCGGCTCGTGGGTGCGGTACTGGGCGACCAGTTCGGAGAGGTCCGAGATCATCTCGAAGTGGCGGCCGAGTCGCAGCTGCGCCTCCACCCACTGGTCGAGGGCGCTGAGCCGGGACTTCTCCAGGCGGGCTATCTCCTCGCGCAGATGGGGTCCGGCGGCGACCCCGGAGAAGGCCTCCCCCTGCCAGAGAGCGAGGCCTTCGCCGAGCCTGCGGGCGGCGCGCTGTAAATCACCGGCTTCCATGGCCCGGTACCCGGCGCCGGTGGCCCGCTCGAACTGCGAGGAGTCGATCACGCCGCCGCCGGTGTCGAGCCGGTAGCCGCCGGGCAGGGAGACCAGGACGGCGTCGGCGGTGCGGCGCTCCAGCCAGGTGGAGCCCGGTTCGGGTGGTTCGCCGGAGCGCAGCGCGGTGCTGATCAGCGCGCGTAGCTCCTGGACGTATCCCTGGAGTTGGGCCCGTGCGCCGCGTGGCGGGACGGAGGGCCACAGCTCCTCGACGAGGACGGCCACGGGGACGACCTGGTCCGCCCTGGCCGCCAGCAGCGCCAGGACCTGCTGTGGAGCGGCGGCCGTCGGTGTCACCGAGACCCCGTTCTCCTGCACTGACAGTCCCCCCAGGATCCGGACGTCCACTCTGCCCCCTCAGTCTTGGCGCGGCTCGGCCCACGGTCGATTAGAAAAGCAGACCCGGAGGCATGTCAATAAGAAACCCGGAGGTATGGATTCGTGGCGCCGAACTCCGGGTCTTTATGACCGTTTTGACGGGGTATCAAGCCATCAAGTCTGCGTCAAGGCCTCCGTGAAGCGTACCCGTCGGTCCAGATTGTGGACCGGCGGGTACGCTTTGGAACGTCAATTGCGGGCGTACGGCAGATGAAGAGTTTGTAGCATCCTCAGAAAACGGGGAGCCGGGTATGTTTTTAGAGCCCACGTATGGGCTCGTATCGGCCTACGCGGTGGTGGTCGCGGCCTCGGCGGCCGCCAACGCCCGTGCGCCGCGCCCCGGTTCCATGTCCAGCATGGCGAGGACGGCCGGCACGGCGATGCTCGGCAGAAGGTGCCGGTACAGCGACGACGCCCAGCGGTCCATGTCCGCACGGTTGTCGAGCGCCTGGGACATCAGATTGAGGCCGGCGTACGCACCCACGACGAGTGGGGCGACCTCCTCGGTGTCCGTGTGCGGCAGCAGCTCGCCGCGCTCCTTGGCCTCGTTGAGGACCCGGAGGTTGAGCTCGGTCCACTCGCGGTACGGGCCACTGCGGTTGAGCTCGTGGCCGCCCTGGTCGAGCGTGAGCCGGACACTGCCGCGCAGCAGCCCGTCCGTGGTCAGCCGGTGGGCGAAGACCATGCCGATGTCCACGAACTCCTGCATCTTGGAGACCTGCGGCATGGGGACGGGAACGGCCGAGACCTGGGCGTCAATCACCGCGTGCGCCAGGTCTTCCTTGGAGTCGAAGTGGAAGTAGAGCGCACCCTTGGTGACCTGGGCCAGCTGCAGGATGTCGGTGAGCTTCGCGGCCTCGTAACCGCGCTCGTCGAAGACGGTGGCGGCCGCTTCCAAGATCGCCTGGCGCGTTCGAATCGCGCGATCCTGCTTCGCCATTGGGGGTCACGTCCCTCTCATAGCCCGATGCCCGGTCGGGGCCTCGCGCTCGCTCCGTGCCTGCTCGCACTGCACAGTCGAAAACAGCAAGTATGGATGGATACGTGCAGAGGGCACAAGAGTGGTGCGCAGGGCTTCCCCCTGGTCCCCGCAGCGGCTCTCCGTCCCTCTGCCCGCCTCCGTCTCGTCCGTCCCCCGGTGCGGCCTCACACCATGGTGAAGCCGCCGTCCACCGGCATGATCGCACCCGTCACGAAGGAGGCGCGGTCACTGAGCAGCCAGGCGGCCGCCTCCGCTATCTCCTCGGGCTCCGCCGTACGGGGCTGCGGCGTCGCGGCGTGCAGCGCCTCCTCGACACCGGGAACGGCGGCGAACCACTCGGCGACGACCTCGGTACGGGTGGTGCCGGGCGCCACCGAGTTGACCCGGATGCCCTGGGCCGCGTACTCGGCGGCGGCGGCCTTGGTGAGCCCCACGACGGCGTGCTTCGCGGCGACGTACGGCGCGGCGACGGGCGTGGCGAGCAGGCCGCCGACACTGCTGTTGTTGACGATCGCCCCGCCGCCGGTCGCCAGCATCGCGGAGATCTCATCCCGCAGGCAGTTCCAGACCCCGCGCACGTTCACGTCCATGATCCGGTCGAACAGCTCGTCGCCCATGGTGTGCAGCGGCTCACGGCCGGCGCCCCAGCCCGCGTTGTTGAAGGCCACGTCCAAGCGCCCGTACCGCTCCACCGCGCGGCCCACCGCAGCGGCGGTGTCCTCGGCGCGGGTCATGTCGGCCACCACGTACTCGGCCTCGGCGCCCTGCTCGCGCAGCTCGGCCACGACGGCCTTCAGCTTCTCCTCGCGGCGCGCGGCGAGCACCACGGTGGCGCCCTCCCGGGCGAACACCCGGGCGGCGGCGGCTCCGATGCCGCTGCTCGCTCCGGTGATCAGGGCGATCTTGCCAGTCAGCAGGCGGTGGTCGGCAGTCATGGGACGGATGTCTCCCTCGGCAGATGGGTCGGGTGTGCGGCGGGCCTCGGCCCGGGGACGCCGACGTGGCGGGGCACGGCCGGTCAGCCGGTCCAGCTGCGGCCGGCGGCGGCCTCGTCATCGATCCGGCGCAGCAGCGGCTCGTCGATCTCGGCGAGCTTACCGACCACATGACGGACACCCGCCCGGCGCATCAGCTCGCCCTGGAAGCCGTGCGCGAAATCGCTGGGGTGCCCGACGAAGGCGGTCCCGAGCTCCTTGGCCACCTCGCCGACCCGGGCCACGTCGTCGATGAACAGCACCTGGTCGTGGCGGAGTCCGAAGATTTCGGTGATCTCGTGCAGACCGGGACGGAAGTCGTTGGTGCACACGTAACCGGGGTCGTCGAAGAGCCCGGCCTGCGCCCGCAGATGGTGGTCGAAGTGGGACTTGCCGAGGCCGCCGTAGCAGACCGTACGGAGCCCCAAGGCGCGCAGCAGGGTGAGCAGCTCGGTGGCGCCGTCGAGGACCCGCAGCGGGTGCTCGGCGAGGTGGGCGGCGCGCTCCTCGAAGTAGGCGGTGACGACCTCCTGCGGCGTGAGGTCGACTCCGGCGGCGGCGCCCAGGGCGGCCGCGGCGGTGAGCTGGGTCTGGGAGAAGATCTCCCGCTCGACCTCGGCGTCGTAGCGCCCGCCGCGGCTGGTGATGAAGTGATGGATGACCGGGCTGAAGGTGTCGTTCAGCAGGACGCCGTCGATGTTCACGGCGGCGAGGCGTAGCTGTCGCAGGGGTTCCACGGGTTCTCCAAGGGCGGCCACGAGCCATGGCGTATCGGGCCGTGCCCACCTGGGTGTGGTGTGTGCGCCCCGAACCGGCGTCTCGGACATCCGCGAAACAGACCTGGCGGTACAGATTTTCCGGCAGCTGGAAGATACCTGACACGGCAGTTCCGGTGAACCCCGGGGTCTCACGTATCGGACATCTGCCGTTCTGGTGGGCGCTGTTGGGCGGTCGACCCGGTGGAGCACGATGAACTCGGCCCTCTACCACCCGTCCCGACCTGACAAACCAGCCAGATTTCGGCCACGAATTGCTTGCGAAACCGACCTCGGGGTTCGTATCTTCCGCGAGTCCCGTCCGTTTTCTCCCGAGCTTCGCCGCACTCTCGCCCTCGTCGGCCCGTTCCTTGAGGACCCCATGCTGCAGACGACCTTTGCGCCCAGCACCTCCCCGACGCCGAACGGCACACCGCGCGAGAGCCGGCGGCTGACCACGACGGCCCCGCGGGAGTACGTGCACCGGGCGGCGGTCGCGGAGGTGTTCCTGACGGACGAGTGGTCCCGGCACGGCGAGGAGCGCTTCACGCTCACCGCCCAATGGCCCCGCGCCCACAGCTTCTTCGCGCCCGTCGGTGGGGTGCACTACGACCCGCTGATGGCCGCTGAAACGATTCGGCAGGTGGGGGCCTGGCTGGCGCACGCGGGCTTCGGCGTCCCGCTCGGCCACCAGTTCCTGATGTGGGAGCTCAACTACAGCGTCCGGCAGGAACGTCTCACCATTGGCGGCGCCCCCGCCGACCTCCGGCTCGACGTCGTCTGCACCGACGTCCAGCGGCGCGGCAGCCGGCTGACCGGGCTGCGCTACGAGGTCGTGGTCAGAGACGCCGACGGCCGCACGGTGGCCACCGGCAACGCCCGCTACACCTGCACCAGCCCCGACGTCTACCTCCGGGTGCGCGCACCCCAGCTGGCCGCCCTGGCCGCCGCCGACCCCGAGCCGCCCGCCGCGCCGGTGGCGCCCGGGCGGGTGGGCCGGCTCAGCGACTTCGACGTGGTGCTCGCCCCGACCGGCGAGCCGAACCGTTGGCAGCTGCGCGCGGACACCCGCCATCCGGTGCTCTTCGACCACCCCGGCGACCACATCCCGGGCATGGTGCTCCTGGAGGCGGCCCGCCAGGCGGTGCACACCATGGCGCCGCGGGGCCGCACGGTCCTGCCGGTCGCCATGGACAGCTCCTTCCACCGGTACGCGGAGTTCGGCAGCCCCTGCTGGATAGCGACCGAGCCCGCGGTGGGCCCCGGTGAGCGGGGCGGTCTGGTCCTGGTCACCGGACGACAGGGCGACGAGATCGTCTTCACCTCGGTCGTCGAGGTGGCGGAACTGCCGGCCACGCCCGGCGGGGCCTGACCGCCCCGCGGCCGGTCAGGTCAGGGCCGCGGCGATCAGCAGCCCGAAGGCGGCGGTGATGAGCACCGTACGGACCAGGTGCAGGCGGTTCCACTTCGCCTCGAACGCGGCCCGCACGGCGCTCGCGGGCTGCCCCTCGGAGGCGGCGAGCGCGTTGTTGAGGGGAACGTTCCCGCCCATGGTCACCAGGTGGTTGAGGACCGCGCACACCAGTCCGGCGAGCACGAGCCAGAACTGGGTGTCCGAGCGGCCCTCGACGGGCACGGCGAGCGCCAGCGCGGGGAAAACCACCAGGCCGATGAAGACGACCATGAACACGGCCTTGGGGACGTACTCGTTGATACGTCTCATGACGGTGACGAATTCGCCGTCGGTCAGTCTGGCCAGCGCGGGCATGATCCCGGTCTGGAAGATGAGCATGAAGCCGGCGTAGAGGCCGGTGAAGCCGATGGCGAGGGCGAGGAAGGCGGTGGGCATGGGCCCATCATGGCCGCGGAACGCGGCCGCCACGGTGCTCTTTCGCCGACTCGTTCACGCCACTGCCCGTATGGCGCCCCGGGAGGCGCCCGGCCCAATGCGGCAAGGGCGTACGGAGGTTGAACCACCGCGTCCGGTGGCATGGTCTCGCCATCCCGCCACCTCCCTCTTGTCACAGTGTGGAGTCACGTGCGTACATTGAGTTGCGCACGAGATGGCGGGGGGTGGTCAGCCGTGGCGGACTTCGCGGGCTCTGTGATCGGCTGGTCGGACACGACGGAAGGACCGAACGGCCGGCCGCGTACGGCCGGGAGGGAGGGTAGGGGCGGCCCCCACGCGCCCGTACCCGACATGAGACGGCCCCCCGGCTGTCCCGTGCGCGGTCCCCGGCAGGTGGGAGCGGCGCTGGCCGGACTCGCCGCCTCCGCCCGTCATGAGCTGCTCACCTTCGACGATCCGTCCGGCTGCGCGGGCCGGGCCATCCCTGAACCCTTCCTCGAACTGGCCGGCGCCTGCGTCCGGGCGGCGGCCGAGCGCGCGGGCGCCGTGCGCCGGATCGTCCCCCGCCATGCGCTGCCGCACATCACGGGGGCTCCGGGCGCCCCCGGCCAGGCCCGGCTGACCGACACGATCCCGTTCAAGATGATCGTCGTCGACCGTGCGGTCGCCGCCGTCCCTCTCGACCTCGAACTCCTCTACAACGGCATGCTGCTCATCCGTGACCCGGTGGTCGTCCAGGCCCTGGTCCGCACCCATCACACATGCTGGGACGCGGGCGAGGAGCTGACCCCGGACCATCGAGCACCGGACGCGCTCCCCGAGCGGCTGCGTCCGGTGCTCGACGCGCTCCTGGCGGGCCTGACAGACGAGACGGCGGCCGCCCGCCTCGGCATGTCGGGCCGCACGTACAGCCGCCGGGTCGGCGAACTGTTCACGGCCCTGGGCACGACGAGCCGCTTCCGAGCGGGAGCGGAAGCGGCCCGCCGCGGCTGGCTCTGAGCCCCGCCCACCCCGACCGCCTGGCGAGTGAGCCAAAGGGCGCGCGGGCGCCGAAAGGGATGGGGGTCCTCCCCCACCGAAGGTAGGGGGAGCGCGGAGGTCCCGAGGAACGAGGGACCGAGCACGATCGACCGTCGGCGCACGCTCAAAGCGCCCGGAGGGGAACCGAGCCCTCTAAGAAACGATGTCTTTGCGGGTGAAGCCGCGGAAGGCGAGGGCGAAGAGGATCAGGGCGTACGTGACCGAGATCGCCGCGCCCTTCACCATGCCGCCCCATTCCAGCTGGGGCTGGAGCGCGTCGGCCCAGGCGAACTGCCAGTGGGCGGGGAGGAACTCCCGCCAGTCGCCGAGGGCGGTGACCGCGTCCAGGACGTTGCCGATGATGGTCAGGCCGACGGCTCCGCCGACCGCGCCGAGCGGGGCGTCCGTGCGGGTCGACAGCCAGAACGCGAGCCCGGCGGTGACCAGTTGGGAGACGAAGATGAACGCGACGACGAGCGCGAGCCGCGGCACGGTGTCCGCGGTGGCGAGTGTGCCCCCGGTCGGCAGCCGCAGCGGCCCCCATCCGTAGGCGACCGTGCCGGCCGCGAGGGCGACCAGGGGCAGCAGCGCCATCGCCGCGGCGCTCAGTCCGAGCCCCACAGCCAGCTTCGACCACAGCAGCCGGGCCCGTGGCACGGGCGCGGCCAGCAGATAGCGCAGGGAGGACCAGGACGCCTCCGAGGCGACGGTGTCGCCGCAGAACAGCGCCACCGGCACGACGAGGAGGAACCCGGCCGAGACGAAGAGGCAGGTCGCGGCGAAGTTGGCGCCGGACGCCGTCGCCGTGTCCATCAGGGTAATGCGGCCGTTGTCCCGGCCGTCCGGGGTGCCGCCGATCGCGAAGGCCGCGATCAGCACGAACGGCAGGGCGGCCAGGATGCCGCCCATGACGAGGGTGCGGCGGCGGCGCAGCTGGCGTACGAACTCGACGCGCAGCGGCAGGGTGTGCCGGGCCCGGTAGCCGGGCGCGCTCTCCAGCAGCGCGGTCATGCGGATCCTCCTCCGATCAGGGTGAGGAACGCGTCCTCCAGGCGCCGGTGCGGTCCCACACCGGTCAACGGCACGTCGAGCCGCACAAGTTCGGTGATCAGCGCGGTGCTGGTGGCCCCGTCGAGCCGAACGAGGACGCCGCCGTCGGTCCGGACGGCCGAGCCCACCCCCGGCAGCGCGCCGATCTTCTCGACGAGCGGCTCGGAGAGCTCGCCGGCGACGGTGACGAGCAGGGTGTCGCCGGCGCCGGTGATCTCCGCGACCGGTCCCGCCTGCACGAGCCGGCCGCGGTCCATGACCACGAGGTGGGTGCAGGACTGTTCGACCTCCGAGAGGAGGTGGCTGGAGACGATGACGGTCCGGCCTCCGGCGGCGTACCGGATCATCACGTCCCGCATCTCCCGGATCTGTGGCGGGTCGAGGCCGTTGGTCGGTTCGTCGAGGATGAGCAGGTCCGGCAGGCCGAGCATGGCCTGGGCGATGGCGAGCCGCTGGCGCATGCCCTGGGAGTAGGTGCGTACGGCGCGGGCGAGCGCGTCGCCGAGCCCGGCGATCTCCAGGGCCTCGGCGATGTGGGCGTCTTCGGCGGGGCGGCCGGTGGCGGCCCAGTAGAGCTCAAGGTTCTCCCGCCCGGACAGGTGCGGCAGGAAGCCGGCGCCTTCGACGAACGCGCCGACCCGGGACAGGACGGGCGCGCCGGGCCGGATGGCGTGTCCGAAGACGCGGATCTCACCGCCGTCGGGCGTGATGAGTCCCATGAGCATGCGCAGGGTGGTGGTCTTGCCGGCGCCGTTGGGCCCGAGCAGGCCGAGCACCTGCCCCTGTTCGACCCGGAAGGAGAGGTCCCGTACGGCGTACCGGTCGCCGGACTTGGCGTACCGCTTGGTGAGTCCGCTGATCTGGAGGGGGACGCCGGCGAGGTCGGGGTCGGGTGCGGGCGCGGTGGTCCGGCGGCGGGCGGTGAGCAGCAGGGCGGCGGCGATCAGCGCGCCGGCGGCGGGCAGGCCCCAGACCCACCAGGGCCAGCCGGCGGCCTGGGTCCGCACGGCGGGCGCGGTGGGGAGGGTGAGGCCGCCGTCGACGCTCGCGGTGTAGGTGGCGGGGGCGGTGGGTGAGGCGTAGCCGAGGTCGGTGGCGGAGAGGACGAGCCGCAGCCGGTGTCCGGCCTCGACCTCGTGGTCGACGGCGGGCAGGGTCAGCCGGGTGGTCGTGCCGCTCTTGAGCCGGAAGGGGGCGACGAGCTGCGCGGGCAGCACCTGCTGCCGCCCGTCGGGGCTGACGTCGTACACCTTGCCGAAGAGGACGGCCTCGCCGGTGTCGGAGGTGACGGTGACGCGGACGGTCGGCGTGCCGGTGATCCGTACGGTCTCGGTGAGCGGTGCGCTCTCGAAGGAGGCGTACTGGCCGGGGAAGTCGAGGGAGAGTCCGCCGACGCCGAGCGAGGAGAGCTGGGAGAGTCCGCCGCCGAGGCCGGGGACGGCGGAGACGGCGGGCGGTGCGGAGCCGGCCGGGTTACGGAAGGACGTGGTCCGGGCGGTGAGGGGTACGGAGGTGGTGCCGCTGGTGAGGCCCGGGTAGGTGGCACCGGTGGCGCCGCGCAGCTGTGCCTGGCCGTCGGTGGAGTCGACGCCGCCCGCGCGGCTGACCCGGAAGGCGGGGCCGGTGTCGGCGGCGGTGTCGTCCTTGAGGTACCGGTCGAACCAGACTCCGATCCGGGCCTCGACCCGTTCGGTCTCGCGGTCCCCGCCGTCGTGGCCGCCGGCGATCCAGTCGACGGCGACGGGCGCGCGGTTGGCGGTGATGGCCTTGGCCATGGCGTCGGCGTGGGAGAGCGGGAAGAGGGAGTCCGACTGGCCCTGGACGATCAGGGTGGGGACCTTGATGCGGCCCGCGACGGCGGAGGGGCTGCGGGCTTCGAGGAGCGTACGGGCCGCGGGGTCAGGGGCGCCGGAGACGGCGACGCGCTCGTACATGGCACAGAGCTGCTCGGTGAACCGTCCGCAGGAGCCCTGGCCGACCGGGGCGGCGGCGGGGCGTGCACCGGGTCGCGTGCCGGTCTGCGTGTCGGGCGTGTCGGGCGTGTCGGGCTTCGTGTCGGCCGGTGCTCCGGTCGGGGCCCCGGTCGGCGTGTCGGTCGGGACTCCGGTCCGGTCTCCGGGCTGGGCTCCGGGCGCGGCTCCGGCGGTGAAGAAGAGTCCAGCCCAGAGCTTCTTGAAGACGCCGTCGGGGAAGAGGGCGTCGGCGAGGTTCCAGTAGGTGATCTGGGGCGCGATGGCGTCGACGCGGGGGTCGTGTCCGGCCGCGAGGAGGGAGATCGCGCCGCCGTAGGAGGCTCCGCTGACGCCGACGCGCGGGTCGCCCGCCTTGTCGAGCCGTACCTCCGGGCGTTTCGCGAGCCAGTCGACGAGCCGCTGGACGTCCTTGACCTCGTGGGCCGGGTCGTTCAGTCCGATGCGGCCGGTGGACCTGCCGAAGCCGCGGGCGGACCAGGTCAGGACGGCGTACCCGTCCCTGGCGAGCTGTTCGGCCTGCGCCCGGACGTCGTCCTTGCTGCCGCCGAAGCCGTGGCCGAGCAGGACGGCGGGCCTGCGGTCACCGGAGCCGGAGGTGAAGTACGAGGTGTCGATCCGGGCGCCCGGCATCTCCATCACCCGGTCCTCGCGGTGCACGGGGGCCGGGCCGTCCGAGGCGACGGCGGTCCAGGTGCCGGCGCCCACGGCAAGCGCGGCGGCCGCGGCGAGGGCCGGCCAACGCCGGGGAAGTCGGATCTGCATACCCAGCACCCTAAGCGGATGCCCCGCGCCGCCGCGGCTGCCGCCGGTCGGAGTTCGAAAGCCTTCTCAAGGAGTACGCGGGGGCGGCCCCGTACCGCAGGCGCGGTACATGCCATGATCCGCTCCAGCGCGCTCCCGGTGAGAACAAGACCTGAACGAAGTCTTGTATTGAACATGCCAACACGCCACGCTGTGCCTCACATCTGCACCCCCGGACCCGGACAACGAAAGGTCAGGTGCCCCACCAGATGAGAGCCACCACGCGCCGCCTCGGAGCGCTCATACCCGCCGTCGCCCTCGCGGCCGGCCTTCAGTTCGCCGCCTCCCCCACCGCCCAGAGCGCCCCCACCGGCGATCTCCGCCTCGCGCCCGCGGCCACCGCGATCGACAACAGCTGGATCGTCGTCCTCAAGGACGGCTCGACGCGCGCCGGCGATCTGGGCGTGACGCCGAAGCACGTCTACCGCAGCGCCCTGAAGGGCTTCTCCACGACCATGTCCACGGCGAGGGCCGCGGCGCTGGCCAAGGACCCGCGGGTCGCGTACGTGGAGCAGAACACCACCGTCCGGATCAGTGAGACCCAGGCGAACGCGACCTGGGGCATCGACCGGATCGACCAGCGCAGCCTGCCGCTGTCGAAGACGTACACGTACAACACCACCGCGTCCAATGTGACCGCGTACATCATCGACACCGGCATCCGCACCTCGCACAGCGAGTTCGGCGGCCGGGCGACCGTCGGCACGGACACCGTCGGCGGCGGCCAGAACGGCCAGGACTGCCAGGGCCACGGCACCCATGTGGCGGGCACGGTCGGCGGCAAGACGTACGGCGTCGCCAAGGGCGTCAAGCTGGTGGCCGTACGGGTCCTTGACTGCAACGGCTCCGGTACGACGGCGGGCGTCATCGCGGGTGTCGACTGGGTGACCGCCAACGCGGTCAAGCCGGCCGTCGCCAACATGAGCCTGGGCGGCGGCGCCAACGCCTCCCTGGACGACGCCGTCAAGCGCTCGATCGCCAAGGGCGTCAGCTACGCGGTCGCCGCGGGCAACGGCAACTTCCTCGGGTGGCCCGCGAACGCGTGCAACTACTCCCCGGCGCGGGTCCCCGAGGCGATCACGGTCGGCGCGACGGACAGTTCCGACCGCCGCGCGTCCTTCTCCAACTACGGTACCTGCCTCGACATCTTCGCCCCGGGCGTGAGCGTCACCTCCGCCTGGAAGGACAACGACACCGCCACCAACACCATCTCGGGCACGTCGATGGCGGCCCCGCACACGGCGGGCGTCGCGGCCCTCTACCTCGCGGCGAACCCGGCGGCCTCGCCGGCCCAGGTCCGTGACGCGCTGGTCAACAACGCCACCGCGAACAAGGTGACGGACCCGCGCACGGGCTCCCCGAACCGCCTGCTGCACTCGCTGTTCTGACCCTGGCGGCCCGTCAGGGCACCAGATGCCCGAGGAGCGACTCCCCCGCCGGGTAGACCCGCTCCTCGGGCAACAGCGTGCGCGCCGCCTCCAGTTCCCCGGCCCGCACCAGCCCATGGATCTCGTGGGCGAGCGGCGTCACGTCCCTGATCGAGACCGTCCACTCGTCGGCGTACCTGCGCGAGGCGTCCCCGGAGAGCCCGAGCTGCAGCGACCGGTACGGCAGCGCGGCCAGCCGCAGATCACGCTCGGGATCCCACTGCACCCGCGCGGGCGCCTGCCGCAACTCCCGCTTCCAGGTGGCCTGGTCGGCATGGAGCCCGCGCGTGTAGTGCGACAGACAGGCGTGCCGCAGGGCCCACTCGAACCCGTCCCGGCTGATCTCTACCGCCAGCACGGTCTCCTGTTCCAGCTTGGTCCCCCACCCGCACCGGTACATCATCCAGAGGAACGACGGCTTGATCCATGTCATACGCTCCCGCTTCCAGGCGACCGGAAACCGGCCCTCACGGGCGGCCGGAAGACCGATGGACGGGTCGTACGCCTGGTAGACGGTCACCGTCGACTCGGTGTGCAGGGCGCGTATCTGATACTTCGGAACGTCATGCATGGGCCCTAGCCTGTCATCAGCCTCCCCTCACACCCGACGGCCCGGCCGGATGAGGGATCCGGTCGGGCCGTCGAGCCTTGGGGCGGGCGTCAGTGGTTGCGGGGGAAGCCCAGGTCCACGCCGGCCGGGGCCTCCGAGGGGTCCGGCCAGCGGGTGGTGACGACCTTGCCGCGGGTGTAGAAGTGGACGCCGTCGTTGCCGTAGATGTGGTGGTCGCCGAAGAGCGAGTCCTTCCAGCCACCGAAGGAGTGGTAGCCCACCGGCACCGGAATCGGCACGTTCACGCCGACCATGCCCGCCTGGATCTCCAGCTGGAAGCGGCGGGCCGCGCCGCCGTCGCGGGTGAAGATGGCGGTGCCGTTGCCGAAGGGGGAGGCGTTGATGAGGGCCACGCCCTCCTCGTAGGTGTCCGCGCGCAGGACGCAGAGCACCGGGCCGAAGATCTCGTCCTGGTACGCCTTCGCGCTGGTCGGGACCCGGTCGAGCAGCGACAGACCGATCCAGTGGCCGTCCTCGAAGCCGTCGACCGTGTAGCCGGTGCCGTCGAGGACGACCTCGCAGCCCTCGTCCGCCGCGCCCTTCACATAGGACGCGACCTTGTCGCGGTGGGCCGCGGTGATCAGCGGGCCCATCTCCGAGGTCGGGTCGTTGCCCGGGCCGATCTTGATCTTCTCGGCGCGCTCGCGGATCTTGTCGACCAGCTCGTCGCCGATCGCACCGACCGCCACGACCGCGGAGATCGCCATGCAGCGCTCACCGGCCGAGCCGTACGCCGCCGAGACCGCCGCGTCCGCCGCCGCGTCCAGGTCCGCGTCCGGCAGGACCAGCATGTGGTTCTTGGCGCCGCCCAGGGCCTGGACCCGCTTGCCGTTGGCCGAGGCCGTCGTGTGAATGTGCCGGGCGATCGGCGTCGAGCCGACGAAGGAGATCGCGGCGATGTCCGGGTGCTCCAGGAGCCGGTCGACGGCCACCTTGTCGCCCTGGAGGACGTTGAAGACACCCTCGGGCAGCCCCGCCTCGGCGAGCAGCTCGGCGATCTTCAGGGACGGCGAGGGGTCCTTCTCGCTCGGCTTGAGGACGAAGGTGTTGCCGCACGCGATGGCGAGCGGGAACATCCACATCGGCACCATCGCCGGGAAGTTGAACGGCGTGATGCCGGCCACGACACCCACCGGCTGGCGGATCGCGGCGACGTCGACCCGGTTCGAGACCTGGGTGGACAGCTCGCCCTTGAGCTGGGTGGTGATCCCGCACGCCAGGTCCACGATCTCCAGACCGCGGGCGACCTCGCCCAGCGCGTCCGAGTGCACCTTGCCGTGCTCGGCGGTGATCAGCTCGGCGATGGCGTCGCGGTTGGCGTCGAGCAGCGCGCGGAACTTGAACAGGACCGTGGTGCGCTGCGCCAGCGACGCCGTGCCCCAGGTCTCGAAGGCGGCCTTGGCCGCGGCCACTGCCGCGTCGACCTCCTCGACCGAAGCGAGCGCCACGCGCGTGGTGACGGCTCCGGTGGCCGGGTCGGTGACCGGGCCCCAGTTGCCCGACGTGCCCTCGACGGTCTTGCCACCGATCCAGTGGTGGACGGTCTTCGTCATGACGAATTGCTCCTTCAGAACCTTCAGAGATGGCGGCGTCGGGCGGTGACGTGCCGGTCGTACTCCTCCCGGGCCTTGACCGCCGACGGGCGGGTCGAGGTCTCGGCCACGGGCACATCCCACCACGCCTGGGCCGGGGGCGGGCCCGACACAGTGTCTGCCGTTTCGGTCTCCACGTAGACACATGTGGGGACGGCCGCCGCCCGGGCGTCGGCGAGGGCTTCTCGCAGGTCACGGATGGTACGGGCGCGGCGCACCCGCATCCCGAGGGACTCCGCGTTGGCCGCGAGGTCCACCGGCAGCGGCGCGCCGGTGAAGGTGCCGTCCGGGGCCCGGAAGCGGTAGTCGGTGCCGTACCGCTCACCGCCGACGGACTCGGAAAGACCTCCGATGGAGGCGTACCCGTGGTTCTGCAGAATCACCAGCTTGAGCGGGATCCGCTCCTGCACGGCGGTGACGATTTCGGTGGGGTTCATCAGATACGTACCGTCGCCGACGAGCGCCCAGACCGGCCGGCCGGGTGCGGCGAGGCAGACCCCGATCGCCGCCGGGATCTCGTAGCCCATGCAGGAGTATCCGTACTCGACGTGGTACTGGTCGCTGGAGCGGGTCCGCCAGAGCTTGTGCAGATCGCCGGGGAGCGAGCCGGCGGCGTTGATCAGGATGTCGTCCTCGGTGACCAGGGTGTCGAGCACGCCGAGGACCTGGGCCTGGGTGGGCCGGGCGGCGGCGTCGGGGACGGCGTAGGCGGCGGCGACCCGGGCCTCCCAGCGGAGCTTCTCCTCGGCGTACTCGTGCACGTGATGCTCGGTGACGTGGTGCGGGTCAAGCAGCGCGTGGAGCTGTTCCAGGCCCTCGCGGGCGTCCGCGACCAGCGGCAGCGCCGCCATTTTGTGCGAGTCGAAGGCCGCGATGTTGAGGTTGACGAACCGCACGTCCGGGTGGGTGAACAGGGTCCCGGAGGCGGTGGTGAAGTCGGTCCAGCGGGTGCCGATCCCGATCACCACGTCGGCCGTGCGCGCCAGGTGGTCGGCGACGGCGGTGCCGGTGTGGCCGACGGCGCCGACGTCCTGCGGGTGGTCGTGCGGGAGCGAACCCTTGCCGGCCTGGGTGGAGGCGACCGGGATGCCGGTCAGGGAGGCGAAGGAGGCGAGTGCCTCCTCGGCGCCGCTGTACTTGACCCCGCCGCCCGCGACGATCAGCGGCCGGGCGGCCCGGCTGATCGCCGCGACCGCCGCGTCGAGTTCGTCCTCGTCCGGCGACGGCCGGCGCACCCGCCAGACCCGCTCGGCGAAGAACCCCTCCGGCCAGTCGTACGCCTCCGCCTGGACGTCCTGCGGCAGCGCGAGGGTGACCGCGCCGGTCTCCACGGGGTCGGTGAGGACCCGCATCGCGGCGAGCGCGGCCGGGATCAGCGCCTCGGGGCGGTGGATCCGGTCGAAGTACTTCGACACCGGCCGCAGGCAGTCGTTGACCGACATCTCGCCCGCGTACGGGACTTCGAGCTGCTGGAGGACCGGGTCGGCAGGGCGGGTCGCGAAGACGTCGCCGGGCAGGAGGAGGACGGGCAGGCGGTTGACGGTGGCGAGGGCGGCGCCGGTGACGAGGTTGGTGGCGCCCGGCCCGATGGAGGTGGTCACGGCGTGCGCGGAGAGCCGGCGCGACTGCCGGGCGTAGCCGACGGCCGCGTGGACCATGGACTGCTCGTTGCGCCCCTGGACGTACGGCATCTCGTCCGCGTACTCGACCAGGGCCTGGCCGATCCCGGCGACGTTTCCGTGGCCGAAGATGCCCCAGGTGGCGCCGATCAGCCGCTGCCGCCGCCCGTCCCGCTCGGTGTACTGGCGGGCGAGGAACCGCACCAGCGCCTGGGCCGTGGTCAGTCTGGTCATCGGTATCCCTCCGCGTGGTCCGGGTGGAACCGGATCCGCCACTCCCGGTCCGGCCCCGGGCCCGCCATCACGTTCAGGTAGTACATGGCGTGGTGCGGCTCGGCGATGGACGGGCCGTGCCAGCCGTTCGGTACGAGCACGGCGTCACCGGTCCTGACCTCGGCGAGGACGTCGGCGCCGCCGGGGCGGGACGGGGAGACGCGGTGGTAGCCGAGCCCGCCGCCCTTGATCTCGAAGTAGTAGATCTCCTCCAGTTCGGCCTCCTCGCCGGGCACGTGCTCGTCGTGCTTGTGCGGCGGGTAGGAGGACCAGTGGCCGCCGGGGGTGATCACCTCGACGGCGATCAGCCGGTCGCAGTCGAAGACGTCGGCGGCCGCGAAGTTGCGGACCTGCCGGGCCTGGGCGCCCGTCCCGCGGGCCTCGACGGGAACCTCCGGCGCGGGGCCGTAGCGAGCGGGGAGTCGTCGCCCGCACCTCGCTCCTGCCAGGGCGAAGCGGCCTCCCGCGCCGGAGGTGATCTGTGCCAGGGCGTCGCGTGGCGCGTAGACGAAGTCCGAGACCCCGTCGAACACGCTTGGCCTGCCCAGCAGTTCATAGGACTCGCCGTCCACCTGAACGTTACAGGCGCCGCTCAGCGGAAGCACGATCCATTCGAACTCCCCGGTGGCGAGCTGGTGGCTCTCCCCCGGACCGAGCTCGACGACCCGCAGCGCGCTGTGGGTCCAGCCCGCGCGCTTGGGGTCGATGTGGACGGCGTACGGGCCGTGGGCCGCGCGGCCGGCCGCCAGATGAAGGTCGTCGGTCATGTCCGTCCCCTACCCTTTCCGGCGTCCGCTCACAGGAGCCCCACGGCCGTGTCGACCGCGGCGGCCACATCGCCGTCGGCCGGATAGAGCAGCGACCGCCCCGCCACCAGTCCGTGCACGGTCGGCAGTCGCAGCGCGCCGCGCCACTTCTCGTACGCGCGGTCCGGGTCGGAGCCCACGTCCCCGCCGAGGATCACGGCCGGGAGGGTGGAGGCGGCCATCACCCGCGCCATGTCGTCCGGATCGTCGGTGACGGGGACCTTGAGCCAGGTGTACGCGGAGGTGCCGCCGAGCCCGGAGGCCACCGCCAGCGAGGTGGTGACGGCCTCGGCGGAGAGGTCGTTGTGGAGCCGCCCGTCGGGGCCGCGGTGGCAGAGGAACGGCTCGACGAAGACCGGGAGGCGGTGGGCGGCCATCTCGTCGACGGCGCGCGCCGCGGAGTGCAGCGTGGCGAGGGAGCCGGGGTCGTCGTAGTCGAGGCGCAGCAGCAGCTTCCCGGCGTCGAACCGCAGGCGGTGCAGGTCCTCGGCCCGGTGTCCGGTGAACCGGTCGTCGAGCTCGAAGGCGGCCCCGGCGAGCCCGCCGCGGTTCATAGAGCCGATGACGACCTTCTCCTCCAGGGCGCCGAGGAGCAGCAGGTCGTCGAGGATGTCGGCGGTGGCCAGGACGCCGTCGACGCCGGGGCGGGAGAGGGCGAGGCAGAGCCGTTCCAGCAGGTCGCGGCGGTCGGCCATGGCCAGCGGCCGGTCCCCGACGCCGAGCGCGCCGCGCCCGGGGTGGTCGGCGGCCACGATCATCAGCCGGCCCCGCTCCCCGAGGAGCGCCTTGCGCCGGGTGCGGCGGGCGGCGGCCTCGGCGACGGCCTCCGGGTGGTGGCTGCGCACCCGGACCAGGGCTTCGACGGAGACTGCGGGGGCAGGAGCGGGGGCACGGGCCGGGTCCGGCCGGGGTTCCTGGCGGGGCTTCAGGAGAGGCTCCTGGCTGGGCCCTTGGCGGGGCGGGGTGGTGGGGTCCGGCCGGGAGGCCGGTGCGCGAGGGGTCATGACGTGTCTCCCGGGAGGCGTACTTCCCCCACCGCGAGGACCTCGTCCACCTCGGACTCGTACGGCATCGCCGGGGAGCAGGCGAGCCGGCCCGCGACGATGGCGCCGGCGGCGTTGGCGAACCGGATCGTCCGGTCCAGGTCCCAGCCGGCCAGCAGCCCGTGGCACAGCGCCCCGCCGAAGGCGTCGCCCGCGCCGAGGCCGTTGACGACGTCGACGGGGACGGGCGGGACCTCGGCGCTGCGGCCGTCGGCGGTCAGCGCGAGTACGCCCTTGGGGCCCTGTTTGACGACGGCGAGGGCGACCCCGGCGTCGAGGAGGGCGCGGGCGGCGGCGTACGGCTCCCGCTGCCCGGTGGCGATCTCGCACTCGTCGACGTTGCCGACGGCGACCGTGGCGTGGCGCAGTGCCGCCCGGTAGTGCGGGCGGGCGGCCTGCGGGTCGTCCCAGAACATCGGCCGCCAGTCGAGGTCGAAGACGGTGAACGCGCTTGGACCGCCGTGGTCGGCGGATCTGGCGGCGAGCGCGGTGAGCGTCGCCGTACGGCTCGGCTCCGCGCACAGGCCGGTGCCCGTCATCCAGAAGATCCGCGCGGCCCGGACGGCGTCGAGGTCCAGCTCGGCGGCGTGGATCTCCAGGTCGGGCGCCTTGGGCTGCCGGTAGAAGTAGAGCGGGAAGTCGTCGGGCGGGAAGATCTCGCAGAAGGTGACGGGGGTGGGGTAGGCGGGGACGGCGGTCACCCAGCGCTCGTCGACGCCGAACGTCCGCAGCTCGCGGCGGAGATAGCCGCCGAACGGGTCGGCGCCGGTCCGGCTGATCAGCGCCGTACGCCGGCCCAGTCGGGCGGCCGCCACGGCGACGTTGGAGGGTGAGCCGCCGAGGAACTTCCCGAAGGTGTCGACGTCGGCCAGCCGGACACCGGTCTGGAGCGGGTAGAGGTCCACCCCGAGCCGCCCCATGGTGATCAGGTCGTACGGAGGGCTGTCGTACGGGAGGTCGTACGGATCGGTCCCTGCGCCGGTCTCCATCCCACGTCCCTTCACGTCGGTGGCCACGCTGCCCCGCGCCCCAGGTCTAGCCCGCTCCCCCGAGCCCTGTCAACATTTTGTCCTTACATTCGGACGTAGTCTTGACGGTTCTTCGGAGGGCTGGCCAAGCTGGCACGCATGACAGCGCCTTCCCGCATCCGGATCGGTTCCGCCCCCGACTCCTGGGGGGTGTGGTTCCCCGACGACCCGCGGCAGGTGCCCTGGGAACGCTTCCTCGACGAGGTGGCCCGCGCCGGATACGAGTGGATCGAGCTCGGCCCGTACGGCTATCTGCCCACCGATCCCGTCCGGCTCACCGAGGAGACCGCGCGGCGGGGGCTGAAGGTATCGGCGGGGACAGTCTTCACCGGGCTGCACCACGGCCCCGGCATCTGGGAGAAGACCTGGGCGCATGTCGCCGACAACGCCGCCCTCGCGCAGGCCATGGGCGCGGACCATCTCGTCGTCATCCCCTCCTTCTGGCGCGACGACAAGACCGGTGCGGTCCTGGAGGATTCCGTGCTGACGCCGGCACAATGGCGCGATCTCACCACTCAGACCGAACGGCTGGGGCGTGAGGTGCGCGAGCGGTACGGCCTGCGGATCGTGGTCCATCCGCACGCGGACACCCACATCGACAGCGAGGAGAACGTCACCCGCTTCCTCGACGCCACCGACCCGGACCTGGTCCAGCTCTGCCTCGACACCGGGCACTACGCGTACTGCGGCGGCGACAGCGTCAAGCTGATCGAGACGTACGGGGAGCGGATCGGCTACCTCCATCTCAAGCAGGTCGACCCGGAGATCCTCGCCGATGTCGTGGCGCGGGGGACGCCGTTCGGCCCCGCCGTCGCGCAGGGCGTGATGTGCGAGCCGCCGGGCGGGGTGCCCGCCCTTGAGCCCGTGCTCGCCGCCGCACGGGCGCTGGACGTGGATCTCTTCGCGATCGTGGAGCAGGACATGTATCCGTGTCCGCCGGACAAGCCGTACCCGATCGCGGAACGTACCCGTCGCTTCCTGCGCTCCTGCGGCGCCTGACGCACCCTCGGCCCTTCCGCCTTCGCCTTCGCCTTCGGCGCACTGCGCTGGTTTCGTCACATCCGTCCCTCCCCTGTCACGCATTTCTCGGTTACGCGGGCTTTCCGTCACAGAAGGTCAACAAGCCCTCGCCGGCTGTCACCAAGGGTCGTTCCCCGGGGCACAGGCTCAGTGATCGTGACCTGATGTGACGTGATTGCCAGCGGAGGTGCCACAGATGGCCGACACAAGGCTCTGGTCGTACAAGGACATTGCCCTCCACATCCGGGTCCAGCCCGACACCGTCCGCTCCTACCGCAAGCACGGCCTGCTGCCGCCGCCCGACCACATGGAGGGCACCAAGCCGTACTGGTACGCGGACACCATCCACACCTGGGTGGCCAACCGCCCCGGCAATCGCGGCCGCCGCGACTGAACGGCGGCCCCCGCAGGGACAGTTGGACCAGACCATTGCCGCCCGGCGGTACGGGCCTCAAGCTCAGGGCAAGGTCTACAGCGCCGGCGACAGCGTCACCTACGGCGGAGCGACCTACCGCTGCCTCCAGGGCCACCAGGCCCAGACCGGCTGGGAGCCGCCGAACGTCCCGGCCCTCTGGCAGGGCGTGTAGCACCGCCTCCCCGAGGCACGCGGGCCGTGGCTTTCGAGGGGGCCACGGCCCGCGTACCGCTGCCGCGCCGGCGCCGGGTCCGAGGGGGGTCGGCTCCGTCAGCTCTGCGGGCGTATCACCGTCACCCCCGCGCCAGGGGCCGCCCCCATCGCCGCCAGCGCCTCCGGCGCCGCGGCCAGCGGTATCTGGGAGGTGACCAGCAGATCCGGTCGCAGCGCCCCGGACCGGACGAGCTCCATCATCGGCCCGTAGGCGTGCGCGGCCATGCCGTGGCTGCCGCGTATCTCCAGCTCGAACCCGATCACCCGGTCCATCGGGACCACCGGGTCCCCGGCCGCCGCGGGCAGCAGCCCGACCTGGACGTGGCGGCCGCGGCGCCGCAGGCTCGCCACCGAGGCGGCGCAGGTGGCCGGTGAACCGAGCGCGTCCAGGGACAGATGCGCGCCGCCGCCGGTCAGTTCGCGGATCGCCGCGGCCGTGTCGCCGCCGGGGAGGGCGGAGGCGTCGACGCACTGGTCGGCGCCGAAGGTGCGGGCCAGCTCCAGGGCGCGCGGGGCCACGTCGACGGCGACCACCCGTGCCCCGCAGGCCGCCGCGATCATCACCGCCGAGAGCCCGACCCCGCCGCAGCCGTGGACCGCCACCCACTCCCCGGGCGCCACCCGCCCCTGGGCCACCACGGCCCGGAAGGCCGTGGCGAACCGGCAGCCAAGACCGGCGGCCGTGGTGTACGAGAGCTCCTCGGGCACGGCGACCAGGTTGATGTCGGCGTGCTCCAGGGCCACGTACTCGGCGAAGGACCCCCAGTGGGTGAAGCCGGGCTGGGTCTGCCGCTCGCAGACCTGCTGGTCACCGGCGGCGCAGGAGGAGCAGCTGCCGCAGGCGCAGATGAAGGGGACGGTGACCCGGTCGCCGGCCCGCCAATTGGCGACGTCGGCGCCGACGGCCTCGACCACACCGGCGAGTTCATGGCCGGGGACGTGCGGCAGGCTGATGTCGGGGTCGTGCCCCATCCAGCCGTGCCAGTCGCTGCGGCACAGGCCGGTGGCCTCCACGCGGACGACGACGCCGTGCGGCGAAGGCGCCGGGTCGGGCACCTCCTGTATGCGCGCGTCCTGTCCGTACTGCTCGAACACCACAGCCCTCATCCGACCGTCCCGCCTCTCCGTCCCGTCCGTGACGGCACCGAACCTAGCCGCCGACCCGGCTCGTGTCCCTCCTGTCCGACGCCCCGGCTTCCCCGCCCTTCGCCGACGGGTCCGGTACCGGGCCGGGCGCGGGTATGGAGTCGCCCGCCTCGCTGATCCCGAACCGCGCGTGGAAGCGGCGCAGGGGGCCGGGGGCCCACCAGGTGGCGCGGCCCGTCAGCTTCATCACCGACGGCACGAGCAGGCTGCGTACGACCATGGCATCCATGACGACGGCCAGGGCGATCCCGAGGCCGAGCATCTTGATGTTCATCACCCGGGAGGCTCCGATGGCGACCATCACCACGGCGAGGATCACGGCGGCGGCGGTGATCAGCCCGCCGGTGCGCCGCAGCCCGAACCGTACGGCGCGCTCGTGGTCGCCGGTGGCGTCGTACTCCTCCTTGATCCGCGAGATCAGGAAGACGCCGTAGTCCATGGAGAGTCCGAAGGCCACGCAGAACATGAGCACCGGGAGCGTGGTCTCGATGGAGCCGGTGGAGGTGAAGGAGAGGAGCCCGGAGAGGTTCCCCTCCTGGAAGACCCAGACGACGGCACCGAACATCGCTGTGAGGCTGAGGGCGTTGAGCACCACGGCCTGGAGCGGGATCAGCACGCTGCCGGTGAGCAGGAAGACCAGCAGCAGGGTCACCACGGCGATGATCGCGGCGGCCCAGGGCAGCCGGTCGGCGAGCGCGTCCTTGGTGTCGACGAGCACGGCGGCCGCGCCGGTCACGGATGTCTCGAAGGGGGCTTGCAGTGCGCGCAGTTCGCCGACGAGGCGCTGGGTGTCCTGGTCGACCGCCTCGCCTTCGGGCAGGACGGAGAAGACCGCGTGGCCCTGGGAGGTGACCGGCCCGTCGACCCTGAGCACGCCGGGCACGGCTGCGAGCCGCTCGCGGTACTCGGCGTACTGGGCGGGTGTGGCGGGCCCCTCCGCGAGGACTTCGAGGCCTCCGCCGGGGCTGCCGGGGAATCCGTCGCGGATGTGCTGCTGGACGACATGGGACTCGGCGCCCGGGGGCAGCTGCCGGTCGTCGGCGGTTCCGAACGTGACCCCGAGGAAGGGCAGTCCGAGCAGGACCAGGCCGGTGACCGTGGCGACGGCGAAGGCCGGGGCCCGACGCATGACCAGATCGGCGGTGCGTGCCCAGCCCGCGCCGGGCTCGCCACCGGTGTCGGGCGCGCGTCGGGTGAACAGCCGCCGCAGGTCGAGCGCGTTGACCCGGTCCCCGAGCAGCATCAGCGCGGCCGGCAGCAGGACGAGCGCGGCGGCCGCGGCGAGCAGGACGACCGCGATGCCCGCGTAGGCGAAGGACCGGAGGAAGTACTGCGGGAAGACCAGCATCGCGGCGAGCGAGACAGCGACGGTGAGGGCGGAGAAGAGTACGGTCCGCCCGGCGGTGCGCAGGGTGGTGCCGACGGCCGTGCGGGTGTCCGCGCCGGCGGCGACCTCCTCGCGGAACCGGCGCACCACGAACAGCGCGTAGTCGATGGCGAGGCCGAGGCCGAGCGCGGTGGTGAGGTTCAGCGCGAAGACCGAGACGTCGGTGAATTCCGTGAGGCCGCGCAGGACGGCGTTGGTGCCGAGGATGGCGACGATGCCGACGGCGAGCGGCAGCAGCGCGGCGACGGCGCTGCCGAAGACCATGACGAGCAGGATGAGCGTGACCGGCAGGGCGATCAGTTCGGCCCGCAGCAGGTCCTCCTGGATGACCGTCTCCATCTCGTGCTGCACGGCGACCGGACCGCCGACAGTCACGGTCACCGGTCCGTGCGTGCCGCGGTACGTGGGTGAGATGCGGGTGAGGACCTGGGCCGCGGTCTTCTCGTCCCCCTCGATCCGGGCGGCGATCAGGGCCTGGCCGCCGTCCTTGGAGCGGAGGGCGGGTGCCCGCGTCGTCCAGTACGAGCCGACGCCGGTGACGCCCTCCTCGGCGCCGAGCCGCTCGCCGAGCCGCCGCGCCTCCGCGGCGACGGCCGGATCGTCGACCCCGGCCGGCCCGGCGTCGACCAGCAGCAGGACGTTCGGCTGCGAGGCCGGGAACTCCCGCTCCAGCACCTCGGTCGCGTACGAGGACTCCGCGTCCGGGGCTTCCCAGCCCCCGGCGGCCAGCCGGTCGCCGACGCCGCCGCCCGCGAGGACGGCGAGGGCGGTGAGCACCAGCGCGGCCAGCAGCGAGAGCCGGGGCCGTGCGGTAACCAGGCGGGTCCAGCGGCCTCCGGCCGACCGGTTGACTTCGGGCATGACGCGGTGTCCCCCTTCACCATGGCGCCTGCGAAACCTGCTCACATCCCGCCGTCGGACATGTCCGAGGACATACTCGGAGGGACATCAGGGCAGGCCACAGGGGCCGTCCACTGCCATAGACTGGCAAACACGAGCGACCGCTCGCGTTTCTCAAGAATGCGAGCGACCACTCGTGTTTGTCAACCAATCCCGAAAGCTGGGGAAAACACCGTGTCGTCGGAGGAATCGAAGCCCCGCCGCCAGGCCCGCGGCGAGCGCCGTATCGCATCGCTGCTCCAGGCCGCCGCGAACGTCTTCTGCACCAGCGGCTACACCGCGGCGAGCACCAACGCCATCGCCCGTGAGGCGAGCGTCTCGCCCGGCACGCTCTACCAGTACTTCCCCAACAAGGAAGCCATCGCGGTCGAGTTGAGCCAGCGCCTGCTGCACCAGATGCGCGAGACCCACGGCCAGGCCTTCACCCCGGCCAATCTCGCCCTCCCGCTCGACCGGATGCTGGACGCCGTCGTCGATCCCTTCATCGCCTTCAACGTCGAGAACCCCGCCTTCCTCGCCCTGATGCACGGCTCGGAGCCGATCCCGGGCCAGATTGCCGAAGAGCACGACGCACTGCACGGCTCGCTGTTGACGCGGGTCGAGAGCCTGCTCGGCCACTACCTGCCGGACATGTCGGCCACCGAACGCCACCAGGTCGCCGAGATGACGTTCGCGCTGTTCAAGGCCGGTCTCGATCTCGTCATGACGCACGAGGGCGCCGAGCGCGACGCGTACGTCACCGAGCTGAAGCGGGCGCTGTTCCGCTATCTCGACCCACTGATCGGCGACACGGCCCGCCCGCCAGGAAGTGGCATCCATACCCCCTAGGGGTATAAGGTGGTAGCGTCCTTCATCAGCGACACACGCACTGCCTCGAAGAGGAGAGTCCGTCATGACGACCGAGACCAAGACCGAGCTGCCCCAGGCCACCGGCTCCTGCTGCTCGCCGACCGGGTCCTGCCACGACAGCGCCGCCGATGCCACGGCCGACGGTGTCACCACGGTCTACCAGGTCAAGGGCATGACGTGCGGGCACTGCGAGGGCGCCGTCTCCGAGGAGATCTCCGAGATCGCCGGCGTGACCTCCGTCAAGGCCGTCGCCGCCACCGGTCAGGTCACCGTCGTCTCGGCCGCCCCGCTGGACGAGGCCGCGGTCCGTGCCGCCGTGGACGAGGCCGGCTACGAGCTCGTCGGCCAGGCCTGAGCCACCTCGGACACCTCAGCAGCCTCGGCTGCCTGAACCCCGCACCACACGCGCCCCAGCGGGGCCGTACCGTTGCCACGACGGTACGGCCCCGCTCCCGTTTTGGAACGCACATGACTGCCACCCTCACCACAGAGCTCACCATCGGTGGGATGACCTGCGCCTCCTGCGCGGCCCGCGTCGAGAAGAAGCTCAACCGGATGGACGGCGTGACCGCGACCGTCAACTACGCGACGGAGAAGGCGAAGATCTCCTACGCGCAGGGCGTCGAGGTCGCCGATCTGATCGCTACGGTCGTCAAGACCGGCTACACCGCCGAAGAACCCCCGCCGCCTGAGCCCGAGCCCTCGCAGGATGACGGGGACGAGGACGCCGACGGGCGGGAGCCGCAGGGGGCGGCCGCCCTGCGCCAACGGCTCCTGGTCTGCGCCGTGCTGTCCACCCCCGTGGTCCTGTGGGCGATGATCCCGGCCCTCCAGTTCGACAACTGGCAGTGGCTCTCCCTCACCCTCGCCTCGCCCGTGGTCGTCTGGGGCGGCCTCCCCTTCCACCGCGCTGCCTGGACCAACCTCCGGCACGGCGCGGCGACCATGGACACCCTCGTCTCGGTCGGCACGCTGGCCGCCTTCGGCTGGTCCCTGTGGGCCCTGTTCTTCGGACACGCGGGCCTGCCCGGCATGCGCCACGGCTTCGACCTGACCGCCGCCAGCGCCGAGGGGGCCGCCACGATCTACCTCGAAGTCGCCGCGGGCGTGATCACGTTCATCCTCCTCGGCCGCTATCTGGAGGCGCGCGCCAAACGGACGGCGGGCGCGGCGCTGCGCGCGCTGATGGAGCTCGGCGCGAAGGACGTCGCGGTCCTGCGGGCCGGGACGGAGGTACGGATCCCGGTCGGCGATCTGCGCGCCGGGGACCTCTTCGTCGTACGCCCCGGGGAGAAGATCGCCACCGACGGCACGGTCGCCGAGGGCGCCTCCGCGATCGACGCATCCCTGCTCACCGGCGAGTCCCTGCCCGTGGACGTGAGCGCCGGCGACCCGGTCACCGGCGGCTGCGTCAACACCTCCGGGCGCCTGGTCGTCCGGGCCACCCGGATCGGCTCCGACACCCAGCTGGCCCGGATGGCACGGCTGGTCGAGGACGCCCAGAACGGCAAGGCGCAGGTGCAGCGGCTCGCCGACCAGATCTCCGCGGTCTTCGTCCCGGTCGTGCTGCTGATCGCGCTCGGCACCCTCGTCGCCTGGCTGCTGACCACCGGGGACACGACGGCCTCCTTCACCGCCGCCGTCGCCGTACTGATCATCGCCTGCCCGTGCGCCCTCGGTCTCGCGACCCCGACCGCGCTCATGGTCGGCACCGGCCGAGGCGCCCAGCTCGGCATCCTGATCAAGGGACCGGAGGTGCTGGAATCCACCCGCCGCGTGGACACCGTCGTCCTCGACAAGACCGGAACGGTCACCACGGGCCACATGGAGCTGGTGGGGGTGCGCGTCTACGGGGGCGCGTACGGCGCCGAGCGCACCGGCGAGGAGGAGCTGCTGCGCCTCGCGGGCGCCCTGGAGCACTCCTCCGAGCACCCGGTCGCCCGCGCCGTGGCGGCCGGCGCGGCCGCGCGGGTCGGCGAGCTTCCCGTACCGAAGTCCTTCGAGAACGTGCCCGGGCTCGGGGTACGCGGCTCGGTCGACGGCCACCGCGTGCTCGTCGGGCGTGCGGCCCTGCTCGCCGCCGAGGAGATCGAGGTACCGGGCGCCCAGGAGCCGGGGGTGGTGCACGTCGCCTGGGACGGGCGGGCCCGCGGCACCCTGAAGGTCGCCGACGCGGTCAAGGAGACCAGCGCGGAGGCGGTGGCCCAGCTGCGCGGCCTGGGCCTGCGTCCGGTGCTGCTCACCGGGGACAGCAGGTCCGTCGCGGAGCGGGTGGCGGCGGAGGTCGGCATCGACGAGGTGATCGCCGAGGTGCTGCCGCAGGACAAGGTCGACGTGGTCAAGCGGCTCCAGGGCGAGGGGCGGGTGGTCGCGATGGTCGGCGACGGCGTCAACGACGCGGCCGCGCTCGCCCAGGCCGATCTGGGCCTCGCGATGGGCACGGGCACGGACGCGGCGATCGAGGCCGGTGACCTCACCCTCGTCCGTGGAGACCTGCGGGTCGCGGCGGACGCCATCCGGCTCTCCCGGCGGACCCTCGCCACGATCAAGGGCAACCTCGGCTGGGCCTTCGGCTACAACGTCGCCGCGCTGCCGCTCGCCGCGGCCGGTCTCCTCAACCCGATGATCGCCGGGCTGGCGATGGCCCTTTCGTCCGTATTTGTGGTGACGAACAGCCTGCGTCTGCGGACGTTCACGTGAATTCACGTTCACGTGACGCACAGGACCTTCACAAAGAGATCTAGATCACAGATATTTGGGGGTAACCATTCGGGCCCTTCGCGAGTCTAAGTGGGCGATGCCGAGAACGTCTTGGGGGACGTTCATGGGATGTCTTGGGGGACGTCCCAGGCAAGCGTTGGCCGGGGCACGTGCACCGGGGAGCTTTGAGCGGCCCTCCCGTACGTACGTACCCCGGCAGACCGCGGAAGCTTCTGCTGGGTAACACCGGCAGACGCCCGGCCCGGATCCCGTGGGGGGAATCCGCACCGGGGATATGGGAAGCGCCCCGCTCGTCGACCCGTGGGGGGATCGGCGGCGGGGCGCTTTTCGTTCAGGCGCCGGCAGGCGTCCGAGACCTCAGCGGGCCTCGACCGGCACGAAGTCGCGCAGGACCTCGCCCGTGTAGATCTGGCGCGGGCGGCCGATGCGGGAGCCGGGCTCCTTGATCATCTCGTGCCACTGGGCGATCCAGCCGGGCAGCCGGCCGAGCGCGAAGAGCACGGTGAACATCTCGGTCGGGAAGCCCATCGCCCGGTAGATCAGACCCGTGTAGAAGTCGACGTTCGGGTAGAGGTTGCGCGAGACGAAGTAGTCGTCGGAGAGCGCGTGCTCCTCCAGCTTCAGCGCGATGTCCAGCAGCTCGTCGGACTTGCCGAGCGCGGAGAGCACATCGTGGGCCGCGGCCTTGATGATCTTGGCGCGCGGGTCGAAGGACTTGTACACCCGGTGGCCGAAGCCCATCAGGCGGACGCCGTCCTCCTTGTTCTTCACCTTGCTGATGAAGGAGTCGACGTCGCCGCCGTTGGCCTGGATGCCCTCGAGCATCTCCAGGACCGACTGGTTGGCGCCACCGTGCAGGGGGCCCCACAGGGCCGAGATGCCGGCGGAGATCGAGGCGAACATGTTCGCCTGCGAGGAGCCGACCAGACGCACGGTGGACGTCGAGCAGTTCTGCTCGTGGTCCGCGTGCAGGATCAGCAGCTTGTCGAGCGCGGAGACCACGACCGGGTCGAGCTCGTACTCCTGCGCCGGGACCGAGAAGGTCATGCGCAGGAAGTTCTCGACGTACCCGAGGTCGTTGCGCGGGTAGACGAACGGGTGGCCGATCGACTTCTTGTACGCGTACGCCGCGATCGTGGGCAGCTTGGCCAGCAGCCGGATCGTGGAGATGTGGCGCTGCTTCTCGTCGAACGGGTTGTGGCTGTCCTGGTAGAACGTCGACAGCGCGCTGACCACGGACGACAGCATGGCCATCGGGTGGGCGTCGCGCGGGAAGCCGTCGAAGAACCGCTTGACGTCCTCGTGCAGCAGCGTGTGCTGGGTGATCTCGTTCTTGAAGGCCGACAGCTCGTCGACCTTGGGAAGCTCACCGTTGATCAGCAGATACGCCACCTCGAGGAAGGTGGAGCGCTCGGCGAGCTGCTCGATGGGGTAGCCGCGGTACCGCAGAATGCCCTGCTCACCGTCGAGGTAGGTGATGGCGGATTTATAGGCGGCGGTGTTGCCATATCCGCTGTCCAGGGTGACCAGACCGGTCTGGGCTCGGAGCTTCCCGATGTCGAAGCCCTTGTCACCGACGGTGCTCTCGACCACCGGGTAGGTGTATTCACCGTCCGCGTACCGCAGTACTACAGAGTTGTCGCTCACGTCATCCCTCACCGACGTAGTGCCTCTTCTTCGAGGTGCCCTGACTGTCTCTACCATCCCCCATTTGGCTCAGGAGAGTGCACTCGGGGTCGACCATTGGGCCAATCGGCGGCACTGAGTGCCGCCAACCTGCACATCCTGCCCCCTTCGCCCCGGTTCCGGAAAGTCCTGCGGAACGTTTCACACGGCCGGGGACCGCGCACCGCGCCCCTGGGAACCCTCGTCCGCCCGGTCCCGTCCGGTGAGCCGATGGGCGAGCGCCGTAAAGCGCCTGCCTGCGGAAACAGTACGTACCGCCTGGCCGATGGCCTTACGGGAGCCGACCAGGACGACCAGTTTCCGCGCCCTTGTGACGGCCGTGTAGAGCAGGTTCCGCTGCAGCATCATCCAGGCCCCGGTGGTGACGGGGATCACCACGGCGGGGTACTCACTGCCCTGCGAACGGTGGATCGTCACGGCGTATGCATGAGCCAGCTCGTCGAGTTCGTCGAAGTCGTACGCCACCTCCTCGTCCTCGTCGGTCAGCACCGTCAGCCGCTGATCATCCAGGCTGAGCGAGGTGACCACGCCGACCGTGCCGTTGAAGACGCCGTTCCGCCCCTTGTCATAATTGTTGCGAATCTGCGTGACTTTGTCCCCGACGCGGAAGACCCGGCCGCCGAATCTCTTCTCGGCCAGGTCCGGGCGGGCGGGGGTGACGGCCTGCTGGAGCAGACCGTTCAGCGTGCCCGCGCCGGCCGGGCCGCGGTGCATCGGGGCGAGGACCTGGATGTCCCGCCGTGGATCGAGGCCGAATTTGGCGGGAATCCGCCGTGCGGCGACATCGACGGCCAGCCGGCCCGCGTCCTCGGTCTCCTCCTCGACGAAGAGGAAGAAATCGGGCAGACCGGAGGTGATCGGATACTCGCCGGCGTTGATCCGGTGGGCGTTGGTCACCACGCCCGACTGCTGGGCCTGCCGGAAGATCCGGGTGAGGCGGACGGCGGGCACCGGGCTGTCCGGGGCGAGGAGATCGCCGAGCACCTCCCCCGCGCCCACCGACGGGAGCTGGTCCACGTCCCCGACGAGCAGCAGGTGCGCGCCCGGCGCGACGGCCTTGACCAGCTTGTTGGCGAGCAGCAGATCCAGCATGGACGCCTCGTCGACCACGACCAGGTCGGCGTCCAGGGGCCGGTCCCGGTCGTACGCGGCGTCGCCGCCCGGCTTCAGCTCCAGGAGGCGGTGGACGGTGGAGGCCTCGGCGCCGGTGAGCTCCGCGAGGCGCTTGGCGGCCCGCCCGGTGGGCGCGGCGAGGACCACCTTGGCCTTCTTGGCGCGGGCGAGCTCCACGACGGAACGGACCGTGAAGGACTTGCCGCAGCCGGGGCCGCCGGTGAGCACGGCGACCTTGCGGGTGAGCGCCAGCCGGACCGCCTCCTCCTGCTCGGGGGCGAGCTCGGCGCCCGTACGCTCCGCGAGCCAGGCCAGCGCCTTGTCCCAGGCCACGTCCTGGAAGGCCGGCATCCGGTCCTCACCGGTCCGCAGCAGCCGCTGGAGCTGGGCGGCCAGGGAGAGCTCGGCGCGGTGGAAGGGCACGAGGTAGACCGCCGTCAGGGGCTGTCCCTCGGGCCCGGGCACCCGCTCGCGTACGACCCCGCTCTCGCCGTCCCCGTCAGGCGTGGCGAGCTCGGCGAGGCACTCGATGACAAGGCCGGTGTCGACCTGGAGGAGCTTGACCGCGTCGGCGATCAGCTGTTCCTCGGGCAGGAAGCAGTGCCCCTGGTCGGTGGATTGCGACAGGGCGTACTGCAGCCCGGCCTTGACCCGCTCGGGGCTGTCGTGGGGGATGCCGACGGCCTGGGCGATGCGGTCGGCGGTGAGGAAGCCGATGCCCCAGACGTCGGCGGCCAGCCGGTAGGGCTGGTTCTTGACGACGGAGATCGAGGCGTCGCCGTACTTCTTGTAGATCCGCACGGCGATGGAGGTGGAGACACCGACGCCCTGGAGGAAGACCATGACCTCCTTGATGGCCTTCTGCTCCTCCCAGGCGACCCCGATGAGCCTTGTGCGCTTGGGCCCGAGCCCGGGGACCTCGATGAGCCGCTTGGGCTCCCGCTCGATGACGTCAAGGGTGTCGGTCCCGAAATGGTCGACGATCCGCTCGGCGATCCTGGGGCCGATGCCCTTGATCAGCCCGGAGCCGAGATAGCGGCGGATGCCCTGGATGGTCGCCGGGAGGACCGTCGTGTAGTTCTCCACGGTGAACTGCTTGCCGTACTGCGGGTGGGAGCCCCAGCGGCCCTCCATACGCAGCGACTCGCCCGGCTGGGCGCCGAGCAGCGACCCGACGACCGTGAGGAGGTCTCCGGCGCCGCGGCCGGTGTCGACGCGGGCGACGGTGTAGCCGCTCTCCTCGTTGGCATAGGTGATCCGCTCCAGCACACCTTCGACCACTGTCTGATTCGACATGATCCGACGGTAGCGCCGACCTCGGACAACGCGGAGAGCCTGTGGACAACCCCGCGCCTTACGGGCCCCGTGGAACTACTGGGGGCCCGGCCTTGCGACCGGGCCCCGCGTCTTCCCCTCCCGTCGTGACTCCCCGAATCCCCCCAGATCCCTCCCCGGAAGCCCCGACACCAGATAGACACGCGTCACCCACCAAGGGTTGTACGACTGCGCCTGGTTATTTTTCCGGAATCCCGGACTCCCGGATCCGGCGGTAGCGGGACACCGTCTCCGCCAGGACCTCCAGGCCGTCGCGGGCCCACAACGCGTCGTTGAACAGTTCCACTTCGGCCATGCCGCGGTATCCGGCCGTGTCGAGGAGGGAGCACCACGCCGGCAGGTCGATCACGCCGTCCCCCAGCTGGGCACGGCCGTTGAGGACGCCCGCGGGCAGGGGGGTCGTCCAGTCGGCGAGTTGGAAGGAGTGGAGGCGGCCCGTCGTGGCCGCGCGGGTGGCCCCCGAGGGGGCGCGGTCGTCCCACCAGACGTGGTACGTGTCCACGACGACGCCGACCCGGTCGGCGGGGAAGGCCTCGGCGATCGTGAGGGCCTGGTCGAGGGTGGAGATCGCGCAGCGGTCGGCCGCGTACATCGGGTGGAGCGGTTCGATCGCCAGGCGGACGTTCCGGTCGGCGGCGTACGGCACCAGGTCGGCGATCGCCTCGACGATACGGGCCCGCGCCCCCGGAAGGTCGCGGCTGCCGGGCGGGAGGCCGCCCGAGACCAGGACCAACGTGTCCGTGTCGAGGGCAGCGGCCTCGTCGACCGCCGCGCGGTTGTCGTCCGACGACGTCCGCGTCGTGAAGAAGCCGCCCCGGCACAGGGTCGACACCGTCAGCCCCGCGTCCCGTACGAGCGCCGCCGCGGCCTCGACGCCGTACGCACGGACCGGTTCACGCCACAGTCCGACGGCCGGGATGCCGAGGCGGACGCAGGCATCCGTCAGCTCCGGGAGCGAGAGCTGGCGGACCGTCATCTGGTTGATGCTGAAGCGCGCGAGGTCCCCCGTCATCCCGTCACTCCGTGCACCGTGAGCAGGGCCCGCATCCGCGCCTCGGCGAGCTCCGGGTCCGGGAACAGCCCGAGGCCGTCGGCCAGTTCGTACGCCCGCGCCAGATGCGGCAGCGAGCGCGCCGACTGGAGGCCGCCGACCATCGTGAAGTGGTCCTGGTGGCCGGCCAGCCACGCCAGGAGGACGACGCCGGTCTTGTAGAAGCGGGTCGGGGCCTGGAAGAGGTGCCGGGACAGGGGGACGGTCGGGTCGAGGAGCGTACGGAATCCCGCCGGGTCGCCCGCGTCGAGGGCGCGCAGGGCCCGCGCCGCCAGCGGTGCCAGGGGGTCGAAGACGCCGAGGAGGGCGTGGCTGAAGCCCTGATCGTCGCCCGCGATCAGCTCGGGGTAGTGGAAGTCGTCACCGGTGTAGCAGCGCACGCCCTCGGGGAGCCGCCGGCGCAGCTCGGTCTCGCGCCGGGCGTCGAGGAGGGAGACCTTCACGCCGTCGACCTTGTCCGGGTGGGCGGCGACGACCTGGAGGAAGGTCTCGGTGGCGGTGTCGAGGTCGGCCGACCCCCAGTACCCGTCGAGCGCCGGATCGAACATCGGGCCGAGCCAGTGCAGGATCACCGGCTCCGACGCCTGCCGCAGCAGGGGTTCGTACACCGCCGGATAGTCCTCCGCCGAGCGCGCCGCACCCGGCAACGCGCGCGAGGCCATGACGACGGCCCGCGCCCCGGCCTCCTCGGCGAGCGCCAGCTGCTCCTCGTACGCCGCCCGGACCTCCGACAGCCCGGCCGGGCCGGTCAGTTGGTCCGTGCCGACCCCGCACACGATCCGCCCGCCCACCGCCTTGGCCTCGGCGGCCGAGCGGCGGATCAGTTCGGCGGCGCCGGGCCAGTCGAGGCCCATGCCGCGCTGTGCGGTGTCCATGGCCTCGGCGACACCGAGCCCATGGGCCCACAGATGGCGGCGGAAGGCGAGCGTGGCGTCCCAGTCGACCGCGGCGTGCCCGTCCGGGCCGGTGAACGCGTACGGGTCGGCGACGACGTGCGCGGCGGCGAAGACCGCACGGGAGACCGGCGCGGGGCCGGGGACGCCTGTCGCGGGGACGGCGGGGGCGGTGCGGGGTTCGTACGGCCCCTGGGGCAGGCGGATCGTCACAGCGACAGCTCCGGTACGTCGTAGCGGCGGCCGTCCGCCGCGGATTTGATGCCCAGCTCGGCGAGCTGGACTCCGCGCGCCCCGGCGAGCAGGTCCCAGTGGTAGGGCTCATCGCGCGCGATGTGGCGCAGGAAGAGCTCCCACTGCGCCTTGAAGCCGTTGTCGAAGTCGCCGTTGTCGGGAACCTCCTGCCACTGGTCGCGGAAGGAGTGGGTGACCGGAAGGTCCGGGTTCCACACCGGTTTGGGGGTCATGGAGCGGTGCTGGACCCGGCAGCCGCGCAGCCCGGCGACGGCCGAGCCATGGGTGCCGTCGACCTGGAACTCGACCAGCTCGTCGCGGTGGACGCGCACGGCCCAGGAGGAGTTGATCTGGGCGACGGCTCCGCCAGCGAGCTCGAAGATGCCGTACGCGGCGTCGTCGGCGGTGGCCGTGTACGGCTTGCCGTGTTCGTCCCGGCGCTCCCGGATGTGGGTGGTGACATGGGCGTTGACGGCGGCCACCCGGCCGAAGAGCTCGTGCAGGACGTACTCCCAGTGCGGGAACATGTCGAGGACGATGCCGCCGCCGTCCTCGGCGCGGTAGTTCCAGCTCGGACGCTGGGCGGGCTGCCAGTCGCCCTCGAAGACCCAGTAGCCGAACTCGCCCCGTACGGACAGGATCTCGCCGAAGAAGCCGCCGTCGACGAGGCGCTTGAGCTTGCGCAGCCCCGGCAGGAACAGCTTGTCCTGGACGACGCCGTGCTTGATGCCCGCGTCGCGGGCGAGCCGGGCGAGGGTCAGGGCGGCGGCGAGATCGGGGGCGGTCGGCTTCTCGGTGTAGATGTGCTTGCCGGCGGCGATCGCGCGGGTGAGCGCGTCGACGCGGGCGGAGGTGGCCTGCGCGTCGAAGTACACCTCCACGGTCCCGTCGGCGAGTACGGCGTCGAGGTCGGTGGACCATTCGGTGAGTCCGTGGCGTTCGGCGAGCGCCCGAAGGGCGTGCGCGCGGCGGCCGACGAGGACGGGCTCGGGCCACAGGGTCTCCCCGTCGCCGAGGTCGAGGCCGCCCTGCTCGCGGATCGCGAGGATCGAGCGGACGAGGTGCTGGCGGTGTCCCATCCGGCCGGTGACGCCGTTCATGGCGATCCGGACTGTCCTGCGTGTCACGAGGTCCCTCCATACGGCGGCGGCGCTCGGTGGTGCGCGAGCAGGCGCGGTGGTGCGCGAGTAGGACGGCGGCAGGGCGGAGTAGTAAGCGCTTTCTACGTTCTATGACGCTAGCCTGCCGAAAGAGACCCGGACAAGGGGCTCGACCGACTCTCCCCGGAGGAACGCGATGACCGTCACGCTGGCGGATGTGGCCGCACGCGCACGGGTCTCCCCGGCCACCGTCTCCCGCGTCCTGAACGGCAACTACCCGGTCGCCGCGGCCACTCGGGAGCGGGTCCTGCGGGCCGTCGACGAACTCGACTACGTCCTGAACGCCACCGCGAGCTCGCTCGCCGCCGCCACCTCCGACCTCGTCGGCATCCTGGTCAACGACATCGCCGACCCCTTCTTCGGGATCATGGCCGGAGCCGCGCAGGGCACCATCTGCGAGAGCGCCTCGGGCCGGGCGGGCGGCGAGAAGCTCGCCGTCGTCTGCAACACCGGCGGCTCGGCCGAGCGTGAGCTGACCTATCTGACCCTTCTCCAGCGCCAGCGCGCCGCGGCGGTGGTGCTCACGGGCGGCGCCCTGGAGGACCCCGGCCACATCGCCGCGGTCGCCGCCAAGCTGGCCCGGCTCGCGGAGGCGGGCAGCCGGATCGTGCTCTGCGGCCGCCCGGCCCTGCCGGGCGACGCGAGCGTGGCGGCCCTCGCCTTCGACAACCGCGGCGGTGCCCGTCGGCTCACCGAGCACCTCATCGCCCTCGGCCACCGCCGCATCGGCTACATCGCCGGGCCCGCCGACCGCACCACCACCCGGCACCGCCTGGAGGGCCACCGCGAGGCGATGGCCGCGGCGGGGCTCGACGAGGACGTCGAAGGCCAGGAGCGGGTCACCCTGCACGGCCCGTACGACCGCCGCTGCGGCTACGACGCGACCCTCGAACTCCTGCGCCGCGCGCCGGAACTGACCGCGATCGTCGCCGCCAACGACACGATCGCACTCGGCGCCTGCGCGGCCCTGCGCGACCAGGGCCTGCGCGTCCCGGACGACGTCTCGGTCGCGGGCTTCGACGACCTCCCCTTCTCGGTGGACGCGGTGCCGGGCCTGACGACCGTACGGCTGCCGCTGCACGAGGCGGGAGCGCGGGCGGGGCGCCTGGCGATGGGGACGGAGGAGCCGCCGCCGGGCGGCGTCGCCACGATCGGCGCGGAGCTGATGGTGCGCGGGTCGACAGCGGGGCCGCGCGCGCACTGAGCCGCCCCCCACGCGCGCGTGGCACTCCCGGCCGAGGACGTCTCCGTGCACCCCCGCACGCGCGCGTGCCGCCGCCGTACGCGGCGCGGGACTGGCGCCTGGCGCTTCGGGACGAGTAGCCGGGCAGTTGTTGCCCCCTGCCCCTGCGGTCTCAGTCGGCGGACATGCCTGTCGCGGTCAGGACGGCGTCCACCGTCTCCTCCACCGACTGCTCGGCGTTGTCGATCCAGACACCCTCCCCCGCCAGCTCGTCCCGCATCGCCGCGTCCAGCGGCGACCAGTCCGTGGTCAGCCGCTTGTCGCGCGCGAGGTTGCGCTCCCAGGCCTTCTTCGGGGCGGGCGCGAGGACGACCAGACGCAGGGGGCCGCCGACGAACGAGGCGCGGTAGAAGTCGAGATGGGAGCGGCGCACGACGACGTCGTCGACGACGGGCAGGAATCCCGCGGCGGTGAAGCTGCCGGCCAGCAGCGTGGCGTTGCGGGCGCGCAGGAAGATCTGCCGGTCGGCCTCCGGGTCCGTGTCCATGGTGGGCCATCTGCCGCCCTGGACGATCAGTTCCTGGAGCCGGTCCACCTCGATGTGTGCGGACCGGGCGAACCGTGCGGCCAGCGCCGCGGCGACGGTCGTCTTGCCGCTGCCAGGGATACCGACGAGCAGGACGGCTCCAGGGGCGGGCTCACGGTCGATGGGGATCAGATCCATGCCGCACCATAACGCGGTCCGCTTCAGCCGCCACAGAGCTCTCCGGAGGCCGCACGGGCCCCGCCACGGGGCCCGCCGCCGTCCCGGTACGCGCGCCCTTGCTCAGCGACGTCAGGGCCACCCCGCCCACCAGCAGCGCCGCCGCGCACCACCGCAGCCCCGAGACCGACTCGTCCAGGACGAGGGCGGCCGAGGACATCCCGAAGACCGGGACGAGCAGCGAGAAGGGGGCGACGGACGAGGCCGGGTGGTGGCGCAGGAGGAAGCCCCAGGCGCCAAAGCCGAAGATGGTGGTGATCCAGGCGACGTAGAGGATGACCCCGGCGCCGGTCCAGTCCAGGGAGCGCAGCGCGGCGAGGTCCCGCTCGGGGCCTTCCAGGAGCAGGGAGAGGGCGAGCAGCGGCAGTACGGGCACGGTGCTGACCCAGACCATGAAGTTGAGCATGTCCGGCGGGGCCGCCTTGCGGGTCAGGACGTTGGAGACGCCCCAGCAGGCCGCCGCGGCGACGCAGAGGGTGAAGCCGAGCAGCGGGCCGGAGGCGCCCTCGTCGAGGGCGGCCACGCCGATCCCGGCCAGGGCGACGGCCATGCCCACCATCCGTGTCCTGCCCGGGCGTTCGCGCAGGGCCATGAAGGCGAACAGGGCCGTGAAGACCGCCTGGACCTGGAGGACGAGGGAGGACAGGCCGGCCGGGGCGCCGCGGTCCATGCCGGTGAAGAGCAGCCCGAACTTGGCCACCCCGAGCACAAGCCCCACCCCCACGATCCACTTCCACGCCACCTTGGGGCGGCCCACGAAGAACACGGCGGGCAGCGCCGCCGCGAGGAAGCGGAGCGCGGAGAAGAGCAGGGGCGGGAAGTGGTCGAGACCGATCTCGATCACGACGAAGTTGATTCCCCAGACGGCGGCGACCAGGGTGGCGAGGGCGAGGTGGGCGGGGCGCATGTGATCGAGGATCACCGGCCACCACCATGTAGCACCAGCGCCGATTTCTTCATGGTTGGATGAAGCATCGCTACCGAATGACAACCGGCCGGAGGCAGCATGCTGGATCTCGGGCGGCTTCGCGCCCTGCACGCCGTCTCCGTGCACGGCTCGGTCAACGCCGCCGCGGCCGCGCTCGGCTACACCCCGTCCGCGGTCTCCCAGCAGATCGCCAAGCTGGAGCGGGAGACCCGCACGACCCTCCTCGAGCGCCAGGGGCGGGGCGTTCGACTCACCGACGATGCCCGTCAACTGTGCCGTACGGCCGAGCAGTTGATGTCACTTGTCGAGGAGGCGGAGGTACGGCTCGAAGAGCGGCGCGGGGTGCCGGCGGGGCGGCTGGCCATCGGCTGTTTCGCCAGCGCCGCCCGGGGGCTGATGCCCCGGGCCCTCGCCGAGCTGGCGCGCCGTCACCCGGCGCTCGACGCGCGGCTGTCGGAGATCGACCCGCACGTATCCGTCGATCTCGTCGCGCGGGGCGTGATCGATCTCGCCGTGGCGCACGACTGGGACATCGCGCCCATGCCGGCTCCGCCCGGGGTGGAGCAGGCCCTGATCGGCGACGACCTCTGCGACGTTCTCGTACCGGCCGGTCACCCGCTGGCCGCCGCCCCCTCCGTGAGCCGGGCGGATCTCAAGGACGAGCGGTGGATCTCCCAGCCGCCGGGGACGGTCTGCCACGACTGGCTGATGCGGACCCTGCGGGCCGCCGGCTGCGAGCCGCACATCGCCCACCAGGCCGAGGAGAACCACACCCAGGTCGCACTGGTCGCCGCCGGTCTGGGCATCGCGCTCGTGCCACGTCTGGGCCGGGGGCCGCTGCCGGCGGAGGTGGCGGCCGTACGGCTGGAGCCGGTGCCGATGCGGCGGCTGTCGGCCCTGTGGCGTACGGGCGCGGCGCGGCGCCCGGCGATCACGGAGACCGTACGGACGCTCCAGGAACTCTGGCCGTCGGTGGCCGCCCCCGGGGCCGCGTAGCGGCCAACCGGCCCGCGCCGACCGGGTCCTACGCGCGCGTGCCGACAGCCGTACGCCCGTGGCCCCGGAACCGCGGCGCCTCCCCCGCCGTCCAAGCGCCGGCCTGTCGGCGAATCCCTCGCGGCGACGACCTCCCAGCCGTCCGCGGCCGGCAGCGCACATCCGCCACCGGCGCGGCGCCCCTCCGGCGCCGGTGGCGGAGCCGCTCGCCCTCGCCCTCGCCCTCGCCCTCGCCCTCGCCCTCGCCCTCCCCAGGCATCTCATCGGGTGGTGTTTCTTGTGCACACCCTTGACCTGGCAGTTACTTTCCGACTATCCGTGACACCTTGGAAGTTTCCTTCACCACCCCCGTCACTCATGTACGGCCGGAAGGAGCACCAGTGCACGATCGCGCCCCCTCCAGACGCACCCTTCTCACCGCCATCGCCGCCCTCGCGGCGGCCGCCGCCACCACCGGAGCCGTCACTCCCGCCTCGGCGGCCACCGACCACCACCTCCGCCGTCTTCTCTCCCGGATGAGCCTGGAGGAGAAGGTCGGCCAGCTCTTCGTCATGCGGGTGTACGGGCACTCCGCCACCGCACCCGACCAGGCCGACATCGACGCCAACCTCAAGGAGATCGGAGTCCGTACGGCCGCCGAGCTCGTCGACCGCTACCACGTCGGCGGGATCATCTACTTCACGTGGGCCCACAACACCCGCGATCCGCACCAGATCGCGGCCCTCTCCAACGGCATCCAGCGCGCCGGCCTCGCCCAGCCCACCCCGCTCCCCCTGCTCATCTCCACCGACCAGGAGCACGGCATCGTGGCCCGGGTCGGGGAGCCCGCGACCCTCGTGCCCGGGGCGATGGCGCTCGGGGCCGGCGGGTCGCACGGGGACGCCCGCCGGGCGGCCCGGATCGCCGGGGCCGAGCTCGCCGCCCTGGGCATCCGGCAGAACTACGCGCCCGTCGCCGACGTGAACGTCAACCCCGCCAACCCGGTCATCGGCGTCCGCTCCTTCGGAGCGGACCCACAGGCCGTCGCCGGGCTTGTCGCCGCGCAGGTGAGGGGCTATCAGAGCGCGGGGGTCGCCGCCACGTCCAAGCACTTCCCGGGCCACGGCGACACCGAGACCGACAGCCACTACGGGCTGCCGAAGATCGGCCACACCCGTGAGCAGTGGGCGGAGCTGGACGCGCCGCCGTTCGAGAGCGCCATCGCCGCCGGGATCGACTCGATCATGACAGCGCACATCGTCGTGCCCGCGCTCGACCCGAGCGAGGACCCGGCAACGCTCTCCCGTCCAATCCTCACCGGCATCCTGCGGGAACAGCTGGGCTACGACGGGGTGGTGGTGACGGACTCCCTGGGCATGCAGGGCGTACGGACCAAGTACGGCGACGACCGCGTCCCCGTCCTGGCGCTGAAGGCGGGCGTCGACCAGCTGCTCAACCCGCCGCATCTGGACATCGCCTGGAAAGCGGTCCTCAAGGCCGTCAAGGACGGCGAGATCACCGAGGAGCGCCTTGACGAATCGATCCTGCGGATTCTGCGGCTGAAGGCGAAGCTGGGTCTCTTCCGCGATCCGTACGTCTCCGACCGGGACGTGGACCGTACGGTCGGCACCCGGGCGCATCTGGCCGCCGCCGACCGGATCGCCGAGTCCACCACCACGCTGCTGCGCAACGAGGGCGGGCTGCTGCCGCTCGACCGGCGCCGGCAGCCGAACCTCCTGGTCGTCGGGGCCGACCCGGCCTCGCCGTCCGGGACGACCGGCCCGCCCACCGCCACCCTCGCCCAGGCCTTCACCGAGCTGGGCTTCACGGCCACGGCGCTGTCCACCGGCACCTCACCCAGCGCGGCGAAGATCGACGAGGCGGTGGCCGCCTCGGCCGGAAAGGACGTGGTCGTCGTCGGCACGTACAACGTCACGGCCGGCAGCGCCCAGCGCATGCTGGTGGCCCGGCTCGTCGCCACCGGGGTGCCGGTGGTCACGGTCGCGCTGCGCAATCCGTACGACATCGCCCAGCTCACCGGGCAGCGGGCGACCGTGGCCACGTACTCATGGACGGATGTCGAAGTGCGCGCCGCCGCCCGGGTGATCGCGGGGCGGGCCGATCCGCGCGGGCGGCTTCCGGTGCCCGTGCAGCGTGCGGACAACCCGGCGCAGGTGCTGTACCCGATCGGCTACGGCCTGACGTACTAACCGTACGCAAACCCCGGTTCATCTGGCGTGTGCCCGCCACGGCGGGCCACGCTGGGTGGAGCATCGGGGGGTTTCATGCGCTCTCGTCCGGGAATGGCGCCGGTCGTCACCGTCACTGTCATGTTCACGCTGCTCGCCGCTCTGCTGGCGGGGTGCAGGGCCGCGCCGGAGCCGAGCGGCGCGTTGGCGACGGCGACCGCCTCGCCGCAGGGGTACGGGGCGGTGTTCCTGGGCCCCGGCGACTGCGGGACGCGGGGTCCTGAGCACCGGGAGGTGCCGTGCGCCAGTGAGAAGGCGGCGGCCCGGGTGCTGAGCCGGTACGACGGGCCGGCCGAAGGCGGACCGGACTGTCCGGACCGCACCGACTTCGTGCTGCACGTCTCGGAGCTGCGGCCGGCCGTGGACGAGGACGGCGACGGGTCCGTACCGCGGGGGTACGCCTGCATGCGCAATCTGGAGCCGCCGCATCCGGGTGACCCGGGCGGGGGTGGGGGTCCGCACACCCTGGTCGGGGACTGCCTCTACACCTCCCGCAAGGGGCAGGTGAAGGAGACCGCCTGCGACGGCTCGGGCGGGAAGCGGCCGCAGTACGAGGTGGTGGCGGCGGTGCCGGGACGTGAGCGCTGCCCGGCGTCCACGGCGCTCTATGTCTCCCTGGACGGCAGGCAACCGGTGGGCTGTGCGCGCCGGATGTGACCGGCGCGCACAGAGTTCCCGTTGAGCCGGTGCGTTACGGACGCAGGGTCTGAGCCCGCTCCACTTCCCGCTTGTCCAGGCGCTTGTCGAACGGCGCCAGCGGCTTGGCCCGCTTCGGGTCGGCCTGGACGGCGGCCGGGGCGACGCCGGCCCAGGCGAGGATCCGCGCGGTGGCGTGGGCGCGCTCGGCGGCGACGAGGCCGGCGACGTTCGCACCGTGGTTGGCGCCGGGGGCGGCGTAGACATAGCTGTCACGGGCGCCCTTGCCCAGGCGGAACCGCTCCGCGCCCCACGGGTCGTTCTCGCCGTACACGAACAGCATCTGGCGGGCGTTGTGCCGGACCCAGCTGTCGACGTCCCGCATGGCCTGCGGCTTGGCCTTCATGGGGATGGCGGCGGGGACGAAGTTCCGCGGCGGCTGGTAGCCGTAGCGGCTCAGACCGGCCAGGTGCGGGAGCTTGATGCTGGGCGAGCCCAGCTCGGTGCCGGCCTGGTAGTAGTACGGCGTGTACGGGTCCAGGCCCTGGTCCGTGTAGAAGGAGAAGCCGGAGATGGCGTCGACGCTGTCCCAGATCTCCTGGTCGGTGGCGGTGGCGGCGGCCGGGACGGCCTCGCAGTCGGCGGCCAGGCTGTACTGCCAGAACGCCCAGACGTAGTCGAGGACGACGGCCTCGTAGGCCTTGTCGAGGCTGCCGACGGTGGTGAAGGTGTAGCCGTTGTCGGCGGCGTACTGCGCGTACTTGGCCTGGAGCGGCTCGCGGCGCACGAGCGCCTCGCGCTGGACGGCGTTCAGCCGGTCGCGGCACTCCTTGGTGCCGACGGTCTCGAAGAACCGGTCGTAGGCCGCGTCCTCCTTGTTGACGACGTCGTTGGGGGCCACGTAGGCGACGACGCCGTCCATGTCACGCGGGTAGAAGCGCTCGTAGTACGTGGCGGTCATGCCGCCCTTGGAGGCGCCGGTGGAGATCCACTTCTTGGTGTAGATCTTCTTCAGCGCCGTGAAGATGCGGTGCTGGTCGGTGGCGGCCTGCCAGATGTTCAGCTTCGACCAGTCGGCCGGCTGGGGCCGGGACGGGGTGAAGAACCGATACTCCATGGAGACCTGGTTGCCGTCGACGATGGCCGTCGGCTCACTGCGCCGCGGGTTCGTGTTGACGTGGTAGCCCGAGGTGAAGAAAACCGTGGGGCGACTGGTGTCCTTGTGCAGCAGGGTGATCCGCTGCTGGAACGTTCCCGCAGAGGGGCGGCGGTGGTCCACCGGCTGCGTGTAGGTGAGCACGAAGAAGCGGTAGCCGGGGTACGGCTTCTCCTCGACCAGGGTCATCCCCGGGATCGCCAGGATGCGGTCCTTGATGTCCGCGGAAGCGTCCGCGGACGTACTGCCGGTGGTCCCGGTGGTGTTGCCGGTGGCCGGTTCGGCGGCGGTAGCCGCACTGGCAGCACTCACGGTGCCTATGAGCACCACGAATGACAGCAGCCATCTCAGCGCCTTGCGCATGCGCCCTCCCCTTCGGTTCGCGACGGTCGCGCCGCGAACCTAGCGGGATCAACGCACCCGCCGCCAGCCCCAGTTGCTCAGCAGAGGATCCACCCCGTGGAGATGGTGCGGCCCGAGACGGTCCCGGAGGCCCGTACGCAGCGGTTGAGCGCGTGGACCGTCACCGGCCCGGCCTGCCGGGTGAACCGGCCGCTGTCGACGACGGCCAGGCCACCGCGCGGCTGGAGCGAGACGGACATGGCGCGCCGGGGACCCGGGCTCTTGGCGAGGGTGAGCGCGCAGACGTACTGGCGGCTCTTGTAGAGGCGCAGCTCGCCCGTGGCGAACGTGAGGGTCTTGGTGGGCCGCCCGTTGCAGAGCGAGGCGGCCTCGGCCTGGGCCGTACCCGGCCCGGCGAGGGTGAGGGCTCCCACGGCGACGATTACCGCCAGACAGTGCGTCAGCAGTCGGCCTATCTTCCCGGACACCTGTGCCCCCCGTTTCCCTTGGACCCCATCGGCACGTACATGCGTACGACGCATCAGGGACCCGTTCGGTTGCGGCTCCCTCCGTCGGGCTCAGGCGGCGGCCGGTTCCTCCTCGCCGATGAAGGTGCGCCACAGGGTCGCGTACTGCCCGCCCAGGGCCAGCAGCTCGTCGTGGGTGCCGTCCTCGGCGACCCGGCCGCCGTCCATCACGACCACCCGGTCCGCGCGGGCCGCCGTGGTGAGACGGTGCGCGACGATCAGGGTGGTGCGCGCGTAGGCGCTCCGGTGGTGGTCGGGCGACGGGAGGGCGGTGCGGCGTCCGGCGAGGCGGTCGGTGGCGGCGTTGACCTGAGCCTCGGTGGCCAGGTCGAGTGCGGCCGTCGCCTCGTCGAGCAGCAGGATGTCCGGATCGACGAGCTCGGCGCGGGCCAGGGCGATCAGCTGGCGCTGCCCGGCGGAGAGGTTGCGGCCGCGCTCGGCGACCTCGTGGAGGTAGCCGCCGTCGAGGGTGGCGATCATGTCGTGGGCGCCGACCGCGCGGGCGGCGGCCTCGACATCGGCGTCGGTGGCGTCGGGGCGGCCGTAGGCGATGGCGTCCCGGACCGTACCGGCGAAGAGGTACGCCTCCTGGGGGACGACCCCGAGCCGGTGCCGGTACGCCGTCAGGTCCAGGTCGCGCAGGTCGGTGCCGTCGACGGTGACCCGCCCGGACGTCGGGTCGTAGAACCGCGCGACCAGCTTGACCAGCGTGGACTTGCCCGCGCCGGTCTCGCCCACGAAGGCGACGGTCTGCCCGGCGGGGATGCG
This sequence comes from Streptomyces sp. NPDC039465, assembly GCF_055639315.1. NCBI lineage: Bacteria > Bacillati > Actinomycetota > Actinomycetes > Kitasatosporales > Streptomycetaceae > Streptomyces > Streptomyces sp. NPDC039465. Next base: position 1,151,807 of record NZ_JBVKAP010000001.1, read on the forward strand.
CAGGTCGATGCCTGCGAGGGCGGCCTCCTCGCCCCCGTAGGAGAAGTCGACGTCCTCGAAGGCGATCTCGCCGCGCAGCGCGCGCACGTCGAGCGGCTCGGGTGCCTCCTTGGTGGAGGTCGGCTCCTGGAGCAGCTCCTGCATCCGCTTCAGCGAGACGGCGGCCTGCTGGTAGCCGTCGAAGACCTGGGAGAGCTGCTGCACGGGCGCGAAGAACAGGTCGATGTAGAGGAGGTAGGCGACGAGCGCGCCGGTGGTGAGCGTGCCCGCCTCGACCCGGCCGGCGCCGACGATCAGCACGGCGGCCGCGGCCACCGACGACAGCAGCTGCACGAACGGGAAGTAGACGGAAATCAGCCACTGGCCGCGGACCCGGGCCTCGCGGTAGCTGGAGCTGCGCGCGGCGAACTGGGCGGCGCCGGAGCGCTCACGGCGGAAGGCCTGGACGATACGCAGCCCGGAGACGGACTCCTGGAGGTCGCCGTTGACCACGCTGATGCGCTCGCGGGCCAGTTCGTACGCCTTCACGCTGGAACGGCGGAAGAAGTACGTGCCGACGATCAGCACCGGCAGGGTCGCGAAGACCACCAGCGCCAGCTGGACGTCGATGACGACCAGGGCGGCCATGATGCCGAAGAAGGTGACGACCGAGACGAACGCGGTCACCAGGCCGGTCTGCAGGAAGGTGGAGAGCGCGTCCACGTCCGTGGTCATCCGGGTCATGATCCGGCCGGTGAGCTCGCGCTCGTAGTAGTCGAGACCCAGCCGCTGGAGCTGAGCGAAGATCTTCAGCCGCAGCGAGTAGAGCACCCGCTCACCGGTGCGGCCGGTCATCCGGGTCTCCCCGGTCTGCGCCACCCACTGCACGACCACGGTCAGCAGGGCGAGGCCGGACGCGGCCCAGACGGCGCCGAGCGCCAGCTGGGTGACGCCCTCGTCGATGCCGTGCCGGATCAGGATCGGCAGCAGCAGGCCCATGCCGGCGTCGACGGCGACGAGCAGCAGGCTGACCAGGAGGGGCAGTCCGAAGCCGCGCAGCAGCCGGCGCAGTCCGTACGCCTCCTCGGGCCGCACGGCCGCGGCCTCGTCGACCTCGGGGGTGTCGGTGGCCGGGGGCAGCGCGGCGACCTGGGCGAGCAGCTCCGGGGTGGCGCCGGCGACCTTGTCCTCCCGCTCCTCCTCGCCGCGGACCCACAGGGCGGGGGTGATGCCGCGTTCGGCGTCGAACTCGGCGTCGAGCTCCTCCCGTACGGTCCGGTCCTCGGGCAGTTCGACGGCCACGGTGTGGCCGGGCGACACGGCGCCGAGCTCGTCCGGGTCGGTGAGCAGCCGGCGGTAGAGCGCGGAGCGCTTCTCCAGCTCCTCGTGGGTGCCGATGTCGGAGAGTCGGCCCTCGTCGAGGACGGCGATCCGGTCGGCGAGGCCGAGGGTGGAGCGCCGGTGGGCGATGAGGAGGGTGGTGCGGCCCTCCATGACCTGCCGCAGCGCCTCGTGGATTTCGTGCTCCACGCGCGCGTCGACGGCGGAGGTGGCGTCGTCGAGGAGGAGCAGCCGCGGGTCGGTGAGGATCGCCCGAGCCAGCGCGATGCGCTGGCGCTGACCGCCGGAGAGGGTCAGGCCGTGCTCGCCGACCTTGGTGTCGTAGCCGTCGGGCAGCTCGGCGATGAACCGGTCGGCCCGGGCGGCGCGGGTGGCCTGCTCGATCTCCTCGTCGGTGGCGTCCGGCCTGCCGTACGCGATGTTCGCGCGGACGGTGTCGGAGAAGAGGAAGGAGTCCTCGGGGACGAGGCCGATGGCGGCGCGCAGGGAGTCGAGGGTGAGCTCGCGGACGTCGTGGCCGCCGACGAGGACGGCGCCGTGGGTCACGTCGTAGAAGCGGGGCAGGAGCAGGGAGACGGTCGACTTGCCGCTGCCGGAGGCGCCGACGACGGCGACGGTCTCCCCGGGGCGGATCTCCAGCGAGAAGCCGTCGAGGACGGGGCTGGTTTTGCCGGAGGCGTCCTCGTACCCGAAGGAGACGTCGTCGAACTCGACGCCGGCGGGGGCGTCGGCGGGGAGTTCCTTCGTGCCGTCCGCGATGGCCGGTTCGGTGTCGATCAGTTCGAGGACCCGCTCGACGCCGGCGCGGGCCTGCTGGCCGACGGTCAGCACCATGGCGAGCATGCGGACGGGTCCGACGAGCTGGGCGAGGTAGGTGGAGAAGGCGACGAAGGTACCGAGGGTGATCTGGCCGCGGGTGGCGAGCCAGCCGCCGAGCGCCAGCATGGCGACCTGGCCGAGGGCGGGCACGGCCTGGAGGGCGGGGGTGTACCTCGAGTTGAGCCGGATCGTGCGCAGGCGGCCGGCGAAGAGCTTGCGGCTGGCGTCGCGGATCTTGCCGGTCTCCTGCTCCTCCTGGCCGAAGCCCTTGACGACCCGGACGCCGGTGACGGAGCCGTCGACGACTCCGGCGACGGTGGCGGCCTGCTGCTGGGCGTACCAGGTGGCGGGGTGGAGGCGGGTGCGGCTGCGTTTGGCGATGAACCAGAGGGCGGGGGCGACGGCGAGGGCGATCAGGGTGAGCGGCAGCGACAGCCACGCCATGATCACGAGGGAGATGAGGAAGAGCAGGATGTTGCCGATGGTCATCGGCAACATGAAGAGCAGGCCCTGGATGAGCTGGAGGTCGCTGGTGGCCCGGCCGACGACCTGGCCGGTGGACAGCTCGTCCTGGCGGCGTCCGTCGAGCCGGGCGATGGTGCCGTACATCTCGGTACGGAGATCGTGCTGGACGTCGAGGGCGAGACGACCGCCGTAGTACCTGCGTATGTAGGTGAGCGCGTAGACGACGAGCGCGGCGGCTACCAGCAGGCCGGTCCAGGTGGTCAGGGACCGGGTGCCGGTGCCGATCACATCGTCGATGACGACCTTGGTGATGAGCGGGACGAGCGCCATGACGGCCATGCCCGCCAGGGAGGAACCGAGCGCGAGCACCACATTGCGCCGGTATCGCCACGCGTAACCGGCGAGCCTGCGTGCCCAGCCTTGTTCGTCCGCCGCCACGTGGTGCCTCCCGATTCCGCTGCTCTACCGGAAGGCACCAACGCGGTCACGAGCGGATTTCATCCCGCCGCAACAAAACTACGGTCTGTGGTCCTAGGACCGGGTGGCGGCCGTGACCAGCGCCTTGCCGGGCGCCTCGGGCACGGCGGGGACCGCTTCCTGCGGGGCGGCGGGCGGCTGGACGGTGTCGGAGAGGGCGACGCCCGGGTTCAGGTCGCGGTGGACGACCCTGGCGATCGACTGGATGACGTTGACGCCGTCGTTCATGGTGGCGTTGTCCTGGCTGAGGACGGTGAGGGTGTAGCTGCGCCCGCCGCCGATGAAGGCGCCGATGCTGTGCACGCGCCAGGCGTGGGTGGCGCGGGGCAGCCAGCCGTTCTTGACCTGTACGCCGATGCCGGAGGGCGCGCCGGCGGGCACGCCCCAGCGCTGGGAGGGGACGACGGCCCGCATCAGGTACAGCACGTACTGTCGGTTCGCCTCGGTGAGCACGCCGTTGTCGGCGGTGATCAGCATGCCGAGCAGGCGGGCCTGGTCCCGGGCGGTGATCTGGGTGAGCCCCCAGTAGCCGCCGGAGCCGGGGACGGTCTGCGTCATCTTCGTGGCGGTGAGGAAGGCCTTGACCTTGGTGACGCCGAGCTGCCGCCACAGCTTGGTGGTGGAGTCGTTGTCCGACTTCGTGATCATGGCGCTGGCGAGGTTCTTCTCGGTCGCCGTGAGCGTGCGGCGCTGCTTCTGCGCGTCGTGGAGGAGGGCGCCGAGGACGGCCACCTTCACGACGCTGGCGGAGTCGTACGTCGACGCGGCGCGGTAGGCGCAGCTGGTGCCGGTCTTCCGGTCGTACAGCGACACGGCAACGGAAGACGCCCGCCCGCGCAGGGCGGCCCCGAGGTCCCGGCTGAGCTTGGCGGCCATCCCGGGCGTGACGGAGGTGCAGGTCACGACGGGGTCCGCGGCGGCCGCGGGGGTCGCGGTGACGGCGGTGGGCAGGAGGACGCCGGCGGCGAGGGCGATGCCGAGGGCGGCGTGGGTGCGCCGGGAGACGGATTCTTCGATCACACATCCACCGACTCCCCGCTCGACGAATGGTTGTACGAAGCCGGCCATTCCGCTTGCCCTCCCACCCGCACCGCCCGGCCGGCGCCGACATGCGCCCTGGAACGGCGACGATCACTCTGGGGCCATGTCGGAGTTCAGGCAAGAGGCGTCCAAGGTGCTGTTCGCGGTGGGGCTCGCGGCCGCGGCGCTCGAGCTGGGCCTGCTGGGCGCCGCGGACGTCACGGGCGCGCTGACCTTCGCGGGACGGGTGAGCGGGGCCGTGTGTCTGGCCGGCGCCCTGATCGAGGTCGTCGCTCTGCTGGCCCTCCCCAGCTATCTGAGCTCCCGATCACCGAAATTCGCGGGCGCGGCGGTGCTCTTCGGGGTCCTGGTCGCGCTGCTGGTCAATCTGGCGCTGCTCGTCATCCAGGTGGAGGGAGGGAGTTACACCGCCTATCTCTGGGTCTGGTCCCTGCTCTTCGCCTGGGCGCTCTGGGCGCTGTGGTGGCTCCACAAGTGGGACGTGTGGAAGAGCGTTCCCCGGGGACGGGGCCTGGCCACCGGGGTCGTCGTCACCGCACTGCTGGCCGCCGGGAACGTCACCTACACCCAGATCTACCAGCCGCACGTCTCCCCCACCCTGATCACCACAACGGTCCAGTTCGGCGGCACGACCGTGGCGGGCGCGACCGCTTCCGTGCTCGTGCGGATGCGCGTCAGGAACGCCGGGCGGGTGGGCGTCTACGTGCTCGGCACGCTCTACCAGGTGACCGGCCGCAGGGCCACGTACACGAAGGAACGACGCTCGGCGAAGGCGTGGCGGCAGGACATCGGCGCCGACCAGCTGGATCTCCACCGGCATGTCGACGTGGCGCGCGCGGGCCACGAACTGCTGGCCCAGGGACGCTTCATCAGCCCGCAGGGCAGTCTGCTGGAGCCGGGCATGGAGACGTTCACGGAGAAGATCGTCCAGTTCCCGGTGGACGCCGGCTACGACGTCCTCGGCGCCTCGGCCGAGCTCGCGTATCTCCGCAAGGACCGGGCGACGCTCAGCGACGACTACGCGTCCACGGGCCGGGCGTCCTGGCGCGAGGACCTGCGCCCGAGCCCCCGGCTGAGGCCCCCGGCGTGGGTGGCGGCGCCCACCGTGGACACGTACCGGTACCGCTCACGCATCGTCCACGGCAACGCGGTCCTGGAACACACGCGGGCCCCTCATTACGTGACCATGTGGTGGGCTCTGCGCGAGCCGAGGGGAGAGTCGCCGATCGGGCCGTACATGAGGGTCATGGTCGGCACGGCGGGCGCCGAGTGGTCGGTCACCCCCGCCGAGCGGCAGCGGATGGCCGACCGGTACGGGCTGGGCCAGTCCCGCAGCGGCAGCGTGCAGACGTCCGTACGGGAGCCGCCATCACGCTGACATGCCCCGCACGCCGAAGGCGCCCCGCGCATCGTGCGATGCCCGGGGCGCCTTCGGCAGCCGGTCAGAGGTGCGTCGGTTCGAACATCCGGAGCAGGGCCGGGAGGACGACCACCGACGGGCCGTCGCTCGAGAGGGCCTGCTTCAGGTCCTCGGTCAGGGTCTCGGGGGTCGTGCGGACCGCCGGGACGCCGAAGGAGGTGGCCAGGGCGACGAAGTCCGGGCGGGAGAGTTCCGTCGCCGTCGCCTCGCCGAAGGCGTCCGTCATGTACTCGCGCAGGATGCCGTAGCCGCCGTCGTCGACGATCAGCCAGGTGACCGGGAGGCCGTACTGCTTGGCCGTGGCCAGTTCCGCGATCGAGTACATCGCGCCGCCGTCGCCCGAGACCGCAAGGACCGGGCGGGTGGGGTCGGCCGCGGCCGCGCCGAGGGCGGCGGGGAAGCCGTAGCCGAGGCCGCCCGCGCCCTGGGCGGAGTGCATCGTGTTCGGGTGGCGGGGGTCGAAGGCGGACCACGCCCAGTAGGCGAGGATCGTCATGTCCCAGAAGCTGGGCGAGTCGTCCGGCAGGGCCGCCCGGACCGACGCCACGACGTCCTGTTCCAGGGTCAGGTCCTGGGCGGCGATCCGGGACCGTACGCGGGAGAGGACCTCGGCCACCCGCTCGGGCGCCGAGGCGTCCTCGCGCGGGGAGACCGTCTCCAGCAGGGCTTGGAGGCCGAGGCGGGCGTCGGCGTGGATGCCGAGCGCCGGGTGGTTCGACTCCAGCTTGCCCGCGTCCGCCTCGATCTGGACGACCCGGCCGCGCGGCTTGAACGTGTGGTAGTTCGAGGAGAGTTCACCGAGGCCGGAGCCGACCACCAGCAGGACGTCCGCGTCCTCCAGGAAGTCGGTGGTGTGCCGGTCCTCCAGCCAGGACTGGAGCGACAGCGGGTGCTCCCAGGGGAAGGCTCCCTTGCCGCCGAAGGTCGTCACGACCGGCGCCTGGATCCGCTCCGCCAGCGCCCGCAGCTTGCCGGACGCGTCGGAGCGTACGACCCCGCCGCCCGCGATGATCGCCGGACGGGCCGCGCGGGAGAGCAGATCGGCCGCGACGGCGGTCAGTTCGGGGCGCGGCGCGATCTCCTCCGGGGTGGCGTCCATCGCCGTCACCACCGGCAGGGACGTCTCGGCGAGCAGCACGTCCTGCGGGATCTCCACCCACACCGGGCCGTGGGGGGCGGTCAGCGCCGATTCCCAGGCCGCCGCGATCGCGGACGGGATCTGGGACTGCGTACGGACCGTGTGGACGGACTTCACGATGTCCCGGAACGACGCCTGCTGGTCGCGTAGTTCGTGCAGATAGCCGTGACGGCCGCCGCCGAGGCCGGCCACCGGCACCTGGCTGCCGATCGCGAGGACCGGCGCCGAGGCGGCCGCCGCCTCCTGGAGCGCGGCCAGGGACATCAGCGCGCCGGGGCCGGTGGAGAGCAGCAGCGGGGCCGCCTCGCCGGTGATCCGGCCGTACGCGTCGGCGGCGAAGCCGGCGTTGTTCTCCACGCGCAGCCCGACGTACGTCAGCGACGAGCGGCGCAGCGCGTCGAACATGCCGAGCGCGTGCTGCCCGGGCAGACCGAAGACGGTCGTCGCGCCAAGCCCGGAGAGGGTCTCGACGACCAGGTCCCCGCCGCTGCGCCCGGGCGGCGGATTGAGCGCGGCTGCCGTCTGCGCCTCCGTCGGGCGCAGGACGAGGTCGTGGTCGTGCGTCACTGAGCGGTCCGGGCGGCCGCGATCTGCCGGGACATGATCGTGGTCAGCTCGTAGGCGGTGTGCGAGGCGGCGACCGAGGTGATCTCGGCGTGGTCGTACGCGGGGGCGACCTCGACGACGTCGGCGGAGACCAGGTTGCAGGAGGCGAGGCCGCGCAGGATCTCCAGGAGCTCGCGGGAGGTCATGCCGCCGGCCTCGGGGGTGCCGGTGCCGGGCGCGTGGGCCGGGTCGAGGCAGTCGATGTCGATGGAGATGTAGAGCGGGCGGTCGCCGATGCGCTGGCGCAGCTGGTCGGCGATCTCGTCGGCGCCGCGGCGGTAGACGTCCGCGGAGGTGACGATGCCGAAGCCCATCTTCTCGTCGTCGGTCAGGTCCTGCTTGCCGTAGAGCGGGCCGCGGGTGCCGACGTGGGAGAGGGCCTCGGTGTCGAGGATGCCTTCCTCGACGGCGCGGCGGAACGGCGTGCCGTGGGTGTACTCGGCGCCGAAGTAGGTGTCCCAGGTGTCCAGGTGCGCGTCGAAGTGGAGCAGCGCGACCGGGCCGTGCTTCTTGGCGACCGAGCGCAGCAGCGGCAGGGCGATGGTGTGGTCGCCGCCGAGGGTCATCAGCCGGGCGCCGGTGCCGAGGAGGTCGTCGGCGGCGGCCTCGATGGTCTCCACGGCCTCGTTGATGTTGAACGGGTTCACGGCGATGTCGCCGCCGTCCGCGACCTGGGCGAGGGCGAAGGGCGAGGCGTCCTGGGCCGGGTTGTAGGGGCGCAGCAGCCGGGACGCCTCGCGGATGGCGTTGCCGCCGAAGCGGGCGCCGGGCCGGTAGGAGACGCCGGAGTCGAAGGGCACGCCGACGACCGCGACGTCGGCGGTGCCGACCTCGTCGAGGCGCGGCAGCCGCGCGAACGTCGCCGGTCCGGCGTACCGCGGGATGCGGGACGAGTCGATGGGGCCGCGCGGCGTCTCGTTGCTGCTCATATGAATGCCTTCTTTCCTGCGTTTCGTTGCTGTTTGAGTCTAATTGCCGACGGGAGTGGGTTCGGCGGCCGTCTCGGGTGCCCGGCCGGCGAGGCGTTCGCGCCAGGCGGCGAGGACGGCCGGGTCGGTGGGCCGGCTGGCCAGGGAGCCGATGACGTATGCGGCGAGCGAGGCGAGCAGACCGTAGTAGACGGGCTCGTTGGCGAGGATGCCGTACGTCGCCATCAGGACGGTCACGGCGAGTCCGCCGGTCACGACCGCGGCGAGCGCGCCCTGGACGGTGCCGCGGCGCCACAGCAGGCCGCCCAGGATGGGCACGAGGAGGCCACCGACAAGGAGGTTGTAGGCGACGGTGAGGGCCTGGACGACGTCGTTCAGGGCGATGGCGATGCAGATCACCGCGATGCCCATGATCAGGATGAAGGCGCGGTTTCCCTTCACCTCGTCGTGGTCCTCACCCCTGGTGGAGACGGCGTCCCGCAGTCGCGACCAGATGTCGTTGTTGGCGACGGTCGCGCAGGCGATCAGGGCGCCCGAGGAGGTCGACATGACGGCCGCGAGGGCGGCGGCGAGGACCAGGCCCCGGACGCCGACGGGCAGTTCGTCCCTGACGATGGTCGCGAAGGCGTCGTCGGCGGTGGCCAGGTTCGGGTAGAGCACCTTGGCGGCCGTCCCGATCACGGCTCCGGCCAGGGCGTACACCAGGCAGTACGTACCGGCGACGGTGCCGCCCCAGCGCGCGACCTTGTCGGTGCGGGCGGTGAAGACCCGCTGCCAGATGTCCTGACCGATCAGCATGCCGAAGGTGTAGATCAGGACGTACGTGAAGATCGTCTCGCCGCCGATGCCCAGCGGGGCGAAGTACTCGGTGGGCAGCTGGGCCTTCATCTCGGCGAAGCCGCCCGCCTTGACGACGGCGATGGGCAGCAGCAGGAGCAGTACGCCGACGGTCTTCACCACGAACTGCACCATGTCGGTGAGGGTGATGGACCACATGCCGCCGAGCGTCGAGTACGCGACGACGATGGCGCCGCCGAGGACGATCGAGACGGTCCGGTCGAGGTCGAGGAGGACGTCGAAGATCGTGGCGTAGGCGATGGTCGAGGTGACCGCGAGCATCAGCGTGTACGCCCACATGACGACGCCGGAGATGAGCCCGGCCCGGCCGCCGTAGCGCAGGTCGAGCATCTCGGAGACGGTGTAGACCTTGAGCCGGGCGATGCGGGCGCTGAAGAAGATGCTCAGCGCCAGCAGTCCGAGGCCGATGGTGAAGACCATCCAGGCGCCGGAGAGTCCGTATGTATAGCCGAGGCCGACACCGCCGATGGTGGAGGCGCCGCCGAGGACGATCGCCGCCATGGTGCCGGAGTACATCCAGGGGCCGAGTCTGCGGCCCGCGACGAGGAACTCGCTCTTGGACCGGGCGCGGCGCATGCCCCACCAGCCCATGGCCAGCATGCCCGCCAGATAGACGACGATCACGGTGTAGTCGACGGCCATGGGCCCTCCTTCGCTCGCTCACCTCACGCTCTTCATGTCCGGACGGCACGACCCTAGGTGGCCCGAAAGCGGCGCTGAAGTGTACGTTTCATCCACAGTTCATGCGATGGATGGATGGAGTGTCCATGTCCGAGCGCACGCCGGTCCCTCCGACCCCGCCCATCCCGCTGGAAGCGCTGCTCGCCCAGGAGGAGCTGGGCCTGCGGCTGATCGCCGGCCCGGCCGACATCGACATCCACTGGGTGCACACCTCCGAGATGGCCGACCCGTATCCGTATCTGCTCGGCGGTGAGCTGCTGATGTCCGCCGGGGTGCAGCTCACCGACGCCGACCGCTATGTCGAGCGGGTGGTGGCGGCGGGCGCGGTGGCGCTCGGCTTCGGGGTCGCGCCGGTGTACGACACCGTGCCCGAGGAGCTCGTCGCCGCCTGCGCGCGGCACGGTCTGACGCTGCTTGAGGTGCCGCCGAAGACGCCGTTCACGGCGGTGGCGCGGGCGGTGTGGCGGCTGATGGCCCAGGCCCGCCACTACGAGCTGCGCCGGGTCACCGAGGCGCAGCGCTCCCTGGCGACGGCGGCGGCCCGGCCGGACCCGGTCCCGGCGGTGCTCAAGGCGCTCGCCGCGCGGCTGGGCGGGCGGGCCGCGCTGTACGCGCCGGACGGCACGGAGTACGCGGCGGCGGGCCGCCCCGTGGAGCCGCAGGCCCGAGCGGCCCTGGCACGACTGCTGGAGGTGCTGCACCCACGGGGCGCCGGCAGCGCGGGCGGGCGCCCCGCGTCCATGACGGAGACCGCCGACGAGAACGGCCCGGCGGGGCCCGGAGGCCCGGCGGCCGCAGCGGCCGCGCCGGCCCGCCCGTCCTCCGCCACCGACACCGCCGGCGGCGCCCATCTCGCGGCGTACGTGCTCGGAGGCGAGCGGCAGCTGACGCTGGGCCTGGCCGCCGCGGGCCGCGAGCCCGGCGACCACACGATCGCCGGGGTCGCGGTCGTCCTGCTTTCCCTGCTCACCGCCCCGCACCAGGGGGCCGACGAGGCCGCCCGGTCGGCCGCGCTCGTCCGGCTCCTGCTGGGCGCGGACCCGGTCGAGGTGGCCCCGCTCCTGGGCGAGGAGCGGTGGATCGTGGTCCACGCGCGCGGTGAGGGCACTCCGCCGCCCCTGGGCACCCCGCTCGTGGAGGTGCGCGACGACGGCGTACGGGCCCTGCTGCCAGTCGGCCGCGAGGTCGCCCCGCAGCCCGGCTGGGTCCTCGGCGTGAGCGCCCCGGCCACCGCGGACCGGCTTGCGGCGGCCGACCTCCAGGCGGCCCGCGCGGTCCGCCGCGCGGAGGCCACGCACACACCGCTGGCCCGTCACCGCGAGGCGGGGATCGCGGGCCTGGTCGGTCCGGACGAAGGCGCCGCCTACGCCCGTACGCTCCTGGAGCCCCTGGCGGAGCCGCTCACCGAGACCTTGCGCACCTGGCTCTCCCTGCACGGCAGCTGGGACCGGACAGCCACCGCCCTCGGCGTGCACCGCAACACGGTCCGCCAGCGGATCGCCCGGTGCGCGGCGGTGCTGGGGCGGGACCTGGACGACGCGGACGTGCGGATGGAGCTGTGGTTCGCGCTGCGCTGGCTGTCGGCCGGTCCTGGAGAGTCCGATTGACTCTGGACAGGCCGAGTGACTCGCGGGTAACTTGTTCAGTCAACAACTGAGCAAGCGCTTAGACAGCTGTGAGACAGGACACCCCGAAGGAGGCGGCTCGTGCGCCGTACCGTATTCAACGAGGACCACGAGGCGTTCCGGGAGACCATCCGCGCCTTCATCGAGGCCGAGGTCGTCCCGGTCTACGACGAGTGGTTCGCGGCCGGCCAGGCGCCGCGCGACTTCTACCACAAGCTCGGCGAGCTGGGTGTCTTCGGCATCAACGTCCCCGAGGAGTTCGGCGGCGCCGGCCTGGACACCCACAAGTTCGAGGCCGTCCTCTACGAGGAGACCTCGCGCGCGGGCGTCAACTTCGGCGGCTCCGGCGTGCACGTCCTGCTCGCCCTGCCGTACCTCAAGATGCTCGCCACCGACGAGCAGAAGAAGCGCTACCTGCCGAAGTTCGTCAGCGGCGAGGAGATGTGGGCGCTGGCGATGACCGAGCCGGGCACCGGCTCCGACGTCGCGGGCATGAAGACCACCGCCAAGCTCTCCGACGACGGCACCCACTACGTCCTCAACGGCGCCAAGACCTTCATCACCGGTGGTGTGCACGCCGACCGCGTGATCGTCTGCGCCCGCACCTCCGCCCCGAGCGAGCAGGACCGCCGCTTCGGCATCTCCCTCTTCGCCGTGGACACCAAGTCCGAGGGCTACTCCATCGGCCGCAAGCTCGACAAGCTCGGCCTGCGCACCTCCGACACCGCGGAGCTGGCCTTCGTCGACGTCAAGGTCCCGGTCGAGGACCTGCTCGGCGAGGAGGGCAAGGGCTTCTACTACCTCGGCCACAACCTGGCCTCCGAGCGCTGGGGCATCGCCTTCGGCGCGTACGCGCAGGCCAAGGCCGCCGTCCGGTTCGCCCAGCAGTACGTCACGGACCGCACGGTCTTCGGCAAGCCGGTCGCGCACTTCCAGAACACCAAGTTCGAGCTGGCCGCCTGCCAGGCCGAGGTGGACGCCGCCGAGGCGGTCGCCGACCGCGCCCTGGAGGCCCTGGACGCGGGCGAGCTGACCCCGGCCGAGGCCGCGAGCGCCAAGCTCTTCTGCACTGAGGTCGCCCACCGCGTCATCGACCGCTGCCTCCAGCTGCACGGCGGCTACGGCTACATGAACGAGTACCCGATCGCGCGCCTGTACGCGGACAACCGCGTCAACCGCATCTACGGCGGCACCAGCGAGATCATGAAGACCATCATCGCCAAGTCGATGGGCCTGTAGTCCCTGTGGCCGAAGCGCTCGACGACCTGCTCGATCTGCTCGACTTGGAGCGGATCGAGCAGGACATCTTCCGGGGCCAGTCCCGTTCGGCGATCGTCCCGCGCGTCTTCGGCGGCCAGGTGGCCGCCCAGGCGCTGGTGGCGGCCGGGCGGACGGTGCCCGCGGACCGGCCCGCCCACTCCCTGCACGCGTACTTCCTGCGTGCGGGGGACCCGGGCGCGCCGATCGTGTACACGGTCGACCGGATCCGCGACGGCCGCTCGTTCACCACGCGCCGGGTCGTCGCCGTCCAGCACGGCCAGCCGATCTTCCACCTCTCCGCGTCCTTCCAGACGTACGAGGAGGGTCTTGAGCACCAGGCGGCCATGCCGCAGGCGCCGGACCCTCAGACGCTGCCGACGGCCGCCGAGATGCTGCCGCGCCACCTGCCGGCCGATGTCGCCGCGCGGCTGGTCGAGGCACGGGCGGCGGTGGACCTGCGGTACGCCGAGGTGCCGCCCTGGGGCAGTGTCGGGGAGCCGCGCGAGCCGCGCTCCCAGGTGTGGTTCCGCACCAACGGCAAGCTGGCCGACGACCCCCTGCTGCACGTCTGCCTCGCCACCTACGTCTCCGACATGACGCTCCTCGACTCGGTGCTGCTCGCCCACGGGCGGGGCGGCTGGGCGGTCGGGGACGTCGTCGGGGCCTCGCTGGACCACGCGATGTGGTTCCACCGGCCGTTCCGGGCCGACGAATGGCTGCTGTACGACCAGGAGTCGCCGTCCGCCTCGGCCGGCCGGGGCCTGGGCCAGGCCCGGATCTACACGCAGGACGGGCAGCTGGCGATCTCGGTGATCCAGGAGGGCGTGGTCCGCGTCCCGCGCGGGTGAAGCGGTGGGGCCGCGCGGCGCGGTGGCGCTCGTGGCGCCGCACGGCCCTGGTAGGAACGCGGCATGCCGCAGCTGAGTGCCAACGGAGTCGACCTGTTCTACGAGGTCACGGGCGAGGGTGAGCCCCTGGTCCTCGTCCACGGCTCGTGGAGCGAGCACCGGAGCTGGCAGCCCGCCGTCGACGCCGACCTCAAGGCGTCCTTCCGGGCGATCCGCTACGACCGCCGTGGCCACGGGCAGAGCGGGGACGCGCCGGGCCAGGGCACCCGGCGGCAGGACGAGGACGACCTCGCCGCGCTGATCGAGCAGCTCGGCGGCGGCCCCGCGCACGTCGCCGGCAACTCCTTCGGCGCCTCCATCACCCTGGGTCTGGCCGCGCGCCGGCCCGAACTGTTCCGCAGCGTCGTGGTCCACGAACCGCCCCTGCTCGGGGTCGTGGCCGACGACCACGACGCGCAAGCGGAGCTGCAGCCGATGATGACGTCGACCGACGCCGTCCTCGACCACCTCCGCAAGGGGGAGAACGAGCCGGGGGCGCGGCTGTTCGTGGAGGAGATCGGCCTGGGGCCCGGCATGTGGGACCGGCTCCCCGACCGCATGCGCGAGTCGTTCGTGACCCACGCCCCGACCTGGCTGGACGAACAGACCGACCCCGGCTGGGCCGAACTCGACCTGGACGCGCTCTCCGCCTGCACCGCACCGGTGCTGCTGTGCGGCGGCACCACGAGCCCGGCGTGGTTCTCGATCGTGCTTGAGCGGCTGACGGCGACGCTGCCGCAGGTGCGGCGGCACACGTTCGAGGGGGCTGGGCACATCCCCCATGTCACGCATCCGCAGGAGTACGTGGATGCCGTCACCCGGTTCCTGCGGGGCAGGTCCTAGGGGCGGGCCTGGCCTCAGTCGAGCAGCCCTGCCGCGTCCAGCAGGTAGTCGGTCATCGGCTCGTAGTAGCGCGGATCCACGACATGGTCGTCCAGCGGAATCGTCACCTGGAGGGTGCCTTCGGCCTCGCCGATGAAGAGCGCCGGGTCGTTGCAGTCCGCGTACCCGACGGCGTCGATGCCGCGCTGTCCGGCGCGCCCCGCCCAGCCGTGGTCGGCGACGACCAGGTCGGGCAGCGGGCTGCCCTCGGCCTCCATGGCGTCCAGGATGGCGTTCATCGGCTCCGGCGAATGGGTGTGCCAGAGGCTGGCGCCCCGCTCGAAGAGGGCGACGTCGGCGAACTGGACGACGTACCCCTCGTCGGCGACGAGCCCGTCGGGGATCCGTACGATCTCGCAGCCCGCGGCCCGCAGCGCGGCGGCGGTGCGGCTGTGCAGGTCGATCAGCGAGCCCGGGTGCCCGGTCGCGAAGAGCACCCGCTGGCGGCCCGCGGCGGCCTTGCGGAGCCGGGCGGCCGCCCGGTCCAGGGCGTCGACGGTCAGCTCGGGGTCGATGGTGTCCTGCCCCGCCCGGTGCGCGGGGTCGTCGATCACCCCGCACCGCTCGGCCATGACCGCGAGCACGTCCTGCTCGTCGCTCCAGCGGTCACCGAGCTCCAGACCCAGCCAGTAGTAGCGGTCGCCGTTGGCGAGCTTGCGGTAGTGGGAGAGGTTGTTGTCTCGGGGTGTGGCGACGTCGCCCGCGATACGCGTACGGACGAGGTGCTCAACGAGGGCGGCGCGGCTGGATATCGGCATGGCCCCCATTCTGCCGGGGGTCATGCCGTTGTGGGCAATCGTTTCGGGTGGTGGACCGGAGGCGCCTACCCCCTGGATCACGCTCCAAGCGCGCCGAACGCGCCGTGCGCGAGCCGTTGCAGCACCCCTTCGGTGACCGTGCGCCCCGCCCCGGGCCCCAGGTGGGGCGTGGAGTTCAGCAGGCCGAAGACCGCGTGCACCGCCGCTCGAGCCTCCGCCTCGGTCGGGGCGGGGTACAGCTCGCGCACGACCACCACCCACAGCTCCACGTACTGCCGCTGGAGCTGGCGTACGCGCTTGCGGTCGGCGTCGCGGAGCCGGTCCAGCTCGCGGTCGTGGAGGGTGATCAGCGGCCGGTCATCGAGGGCGAAGTCGATGTGCCCGTCGATCAGGGAGGCGAGGACGGCCCGGGGGTCCCCGGCGGCCTCCTCGACGCGGCGCCGGCCGCCGTCGAGCAGGCGTTCGCTGATGCCGACGAGCAGCTCGGCGAGCATCGCGTCCTTGCCGGGGAAGTGGCGGTACAGGCCGGGGCCGCTGATACCGACCGCCGCTCCTATTTCGTCGACGCCGACGCCGTGGAAGCCGCGTTCGGCGAAGAGGCGCGCGGCCTCCTTGAGGATCTGCTCGCGGCGGGTGGGGGCGTCGGTGCGGGTGCTCATGGAAGAGATTCTAGACAACGCGGTTAGCGGTCGTTAACCTGAACGAAATGACGTTAACGCTCATTAACAAGAACGGAGCTCAGGCCATGCGGCAGGCACCTGTCCTTGCGAGCGCGGCGGACCCCGCCTCCGAGGCCTGGCAGGCCAACGAGGCGGCGCACCAGGACCTCGCCGACACGCTGCGCGGCAAGCTCGCCGCGGCCCGCCTCGGCGGCGGCGAGAAGGCCCGCGCCCGGCACACCGCCCGCGGCAAGCTGCTCCCGCGCGACCGCGTGGACACGCTCCTCGACCCGGGCTCCCCCTTCCTGGAGCTGGCACCGCTCGCCGCGGAGGGGATGTACGACGGCCAGGCCCCGGCCGCCGGGGTGATCGCCGGCATCGGGCGGGTCAGCGGCCGCGAGGTCGTGGTCGTCGCCAACGACGCCACCGTCAAGGGCGGCACGTACTACCCGATGACGGTCAAGAAGCACCTGCGGGCCCAGGAGGTGGCGCTGGAGAACCGCCTTCCCTGCGTCTACCTCGTCGACTCGGGCGGCGCGTTCCTGCCGATGCAGGACGAGGTCTTCCCCGACCGGGAGCACTTCGGCCGGATCTTCTACAACCAGGCCAGGATGTCCGGGGCGGGCATCCCGCAGATCGCGGCGGTCCTGGGCTCCTGCACGGCCGGCGGGGCGTACGTCCCGGCGATGAGCGACGAGGCCGTGATCGTGCGCAACCAAGGCACGATCTTCCTCGGCGGCCCGCCGCTGGTGAAGGCGGCCACCGGCGAGGTCGTCACCGCCGAGGAGCTGGGCGGCGGCGAGGTCCACTCCCGTACGTCCGGGGTCACCGACCATCTCGCCGAGGACGACGCGCACGCCCTGCGGATCGTGCGGAACATCGTCGCGACGCTCCCCGCGCGCGGGGAGCTGCCCTGGTCCGTGGAGCCGGTCGAGGAGCCCAAGGTCGACCCCGCGGGGCTGTACGGCGCGGTGCCGGTGGACTCCCGCACGCCCTACGACGTCCGGGAGGTCATCGCCCGGATCACGGACGGCTCCCGTTTCCAGGAGTTCAAGGCGGAGTACGGCCAGACGCTGGTCACGGGCTTCGCCCGGATCCACGGCCATCCGGTCGGGATCGTCGCCAACAACGGCATCCTGTTCTCCGAGTCCGCCCAGAAGGGCGCGCACTTCATCGAGCTGTGCGACCAGCGCGGCATCCCGCTGCTCTTCCTGCAGAACATCTCCGGCTTCATGGTCGGCAGGGACTACGAGGCGGGCGGCATCGCCAAGCACGGCGCCAAGATGGTGACCGCAGTGGCGTGCACGCGCGTGCCCAAGCTGACGGTGGTGGTGGGCGGTTCGTACGGCGCCGGCAACTACTCGATGTGCGGCCGGGCCTACTCCCCCCGCTTCCTGTGGATGTGGCCCAACGCCAAGATCTCCGTGATGGGCGGCGAGCAGGCCGCCTCGGTCCTCGCGACGGTCAAGCGCGACCAGCTGGAGGCGCGCGGCGAGAGCTGGCCCGCGGAGGAGGAAGAGACCTTCAAGGACCCGATCCGCGCGCAGTACGAGCAGCAGGGCAACGCCTACTACGCGACCGCCCGGCTGTGGGACGACGGGGTCATCGACCCCATGGAGACCCGGCAGGTGCTGGGTCTGGCCCTGACCGCCTGTGCCAACGCGCCCCTGGGTGACCCCCAGTTCGGCGTCTTCCGGATGTGAGGGAGTCCATGTTCGACACCGTTCTGGTGGCCAACCGAGGCGAGATCGCGGTCCGGGTCATCCGCACCCTGCGCGCGCTGGGCGTGCGCTCGGTGGCCGTCTTCAGCGACGCGGACGCCGACGCCCGGCACGTACGGGAGGCGGACACGGCCGTACGGATCGGCCCGGCGTCCGCTGCCGAGAGCTACCTCTCGGTGGAGCGGCTGCTGGAGGCGGCGGCCCGGACCGGCGCGCAGGCGGTCCACCCCGGATACGGCTTCCTCGCCGAGAACGCCGGCTTCGCGCAGGCCTGCACGGAGGCGGGGCTCGCGTTCATCGGACCGCCCGCTTCCGCGATCTCGCTGATGGGCGACAAGATCCGGGCCAAGGAGACGGTCAAGGCGGCCGGGGTGCCGGTCGTGCCGGGCTCCTCCGGCTCCGGTCTGACCGACGACCAGCTGGCCGAGGCGGCCCGCGAGATCGGCATGCCGGTGCTGCTGAAGCCCTCGGCGGGCGGCGGCGGCAAGGGCATGCGGCTCACCCGCGTGGAGTCGGCCCTCATGGAGGAGATCGCGGCGGCCCGGCGCGAGGCGCGGGCGTCGTTCGGCGACGACACGCTGCTCGTGGAGCGCTGGATCGACCGGCCCCGCCACATCGAGATCCAGGTCCTGGCGGACGGCCACGGAAACGTGGTCCACCTCGGCGAGCGCGAGTGCTCACTGCAGCGCCGCCACCAGAAGATCATCGAGGAGGCGCCCTCGGTCCTGCTGACGCCCGAGATCCGGGCGGCGATGGGCGAGGCGGCGGTGAACGCGGCGCGCTCGTGCGGCTATGTGGGCGCGGGCACGGTGGAGTTCATCGTCCCGGGCGGCGACCCGTCCTCGTACTACTTCATGGAGATGAACACCCGCCTCCAGGTCGAGCACCCGGTCACGGAACTCGTCACGGGTCTGGACCTGGTGGAGTGGCAGCTGCGGGTCGCCGCCGGCGAGGCGCTGCCCTTCGGCCAGGACGACATCGCGCTGACGGGCCACGCGGTCGAGGCGCGGATCTGCGCGGAGGACCCCTCACGGGGCTTCCTCCCCTCGGGCGGCACGGTCCTGGCCCTGCACGAGCCGCAGGGCGACGGGGTCCGTACGGACTCGGGCCTCGCAGCGGGTACGGAGGTCGGCAGCCTCTACGACCCGATGCTGTCGAAGGTCATCGCGTACGGCCCCGACCGGGCGACGGCGCTGCGGACCCTCCGCAGGGCGCTGGCGGACACGGTGATCCTGGGCGTCCAGACGAACGCGGGCTTCCTGCGACGCCTGCTGGCGCACCCTCAGGTCGCGTCCGGCGACCTCGACACCGGCCTCGTCGAGAGGGAGCTCGACTCCCTCCTGCCGGCCGGGGTACCGGCGGAGGTGTACGCCGCGGCGGCGCTGTTGAAGAGCCGGCCGCCGGCGGCGGAAGCCTCCGCCTCCTGGACCGATCCCTTCGGGTCCGCCGGAGGCTGGCGTCTGGGCGGCACCCCCGCCTGGACGGTCCGCCACGTTCGCGTCCCGGGCCAGGAACCGGTCGGGCTGCGCACCCGCCCGCGCGGCACGTCGTACGAGCTCCTGCTCGCATCACCCCCCGCCCCGTCGGAGTCCGCAGGCGCGGCTCCCGAGCCCCACGCGGCGGGCCGGCTCGTCGAGCTCACCCCGGACGCCCTCACGATCGAACGCGACGGGGTGACCCACCGCTTCACCCATGTCGCCTCCCCGGACGGGGTCTGGCTCGGACGTGACGCCGACACCTGGCACGTCCTGGACCACGATCCCGTCGAGGCCTTGCTCTCCGGGGCCGCGCACGCCGGGGCCGACACGCTGGCCGCGCCCATGCCCGGCACCGTCACCGTCGTGAAGGTGGCCGTCGGGGACGAGGTCGACGCCGGGCAGAGCCTGCTCGTGGTGGAGGCGATGAAGATGGAGCACGTCATCTCCGCCCCGCACGCCGGCACGGTCACCGAGCTGGACGTGACGCCCGGTTCCACCGTCGCCATGGACCAGATCCTGGCCGTGGTGACCCCGAGGGAGGAGGAGCAGTGACCCTGCCCATGACCGTCCCCGCCGAGGGGCTGCCCGCCCGCGTCCGGATCCACGAGGTCGGGGCCCGCGACGGGCTGCAGAACGAGAAGGCCGTCGTCCCCACGGAGGTCAAGGCCGAGTTCATCCGGCGCCTGGCCGGGGCCGGGCTCTCCACGATCGAGGCGACGAGCTTCGTGCACCCGAAGTGGGTGCCTCAGCTCGCCGACGCTGAGCAGCTGTTCCCGCTGGTCCGGGAGACCGGCGTGCGGCTGCCGGTGCTCGTGCCCAACGAACGCGGCCTGGACCGGGCGCTGTCCCTCGGCGCCCGCGAGGTCGCCGTGTTCGCCAGCGCCACGGAGTCGTTCGCCAAGGCCAATCTCAACCGGACCGTCGACGAGGCGCTCGCCATGTTCGAGCCGGTCGTCACCCGCGCCATAGAGCAGGGGGTGGGCGTCCGGGGCTATCTGTCGATGTGCTTCGGCGACCCCTGGGAGGGCCCGGTCCCGGTCGAGCAGGTGGTCCGGGTGACCAAGGCGCTCGCCGACATGGGCTGCGACGAGCTGAGCCTCGGCGACACGATCGGGGTCGCCACCCCCGGCCATGTCGGGCGGCTGCTCACCGCGCTGAACGAGGCCGGAGTGCCCACCTCCCGGCTCGCCGTGCACTTCCACGACACGTACGGCCAGGCCCTGGCCAACACGCTCGCCGCGCTCCAGCACGGCGTGACGACGGTGGACGCCTCCGCGGGCGGCCTCGGCGGCTGCCCGTACGCGAAGAGCGCGACCGGGAACCTCGCCACCGAGGACCTCGTGTGGATGCTCCAGGGCCTCGGCATCGAAACCGGCGTCGACCTCGGCCTGCTCACCGCCACAAGCGTGTGGCTGGCCGAACAGCTGGGCCGTCCCAGCCCGTCCCGTACCGTCCGCGCCCTCTCCCACAAGGACTGAACACGATGGATCACCGTCTCGCCCCTGAGCACGAGGAACTGCGCCGCACCGTCGAGGCGTTCGCCCACGACGTGATCGCCCCGAAGATCGGCGACTACTACGAGCGCCATGAATTCCCGTACGAGATCGTCCGTGAGATGGGCCGTATGGGCCTGTTCGGGCTGCCGTTCCCGGAGGAGTACGGCGGCATGGGCGGCGACTACCTCGCCCTGGGGATCGCGCTGGAGGAGCTGGCCCGGGTCGACTCCTCCGTCGCCATCACGCTGGAGGCGGGTGTCTCGCTCGGCGCGATGCCGGTCTACCGCTTCGGCACCGAGGAGCAGAAGCGCGAGTGGCTGCCCCGGATGTGCTCGGGCGAGATCCTGGGCGCCTTCGGGCTGACCGAGCCGGAGGGCGGCTCGGACGCGGGCGGCACGAAGACGACGGCGGTCCGCGACGAAGCGGCCGGCGAGTGGGTCATCAACGGCTCGAAGTGCTTCATCACCAACTCCGGTACGGACATCACGGGTCTGGTCACGGTCACCGCGGTGACCGGCCGCAAGCCGGACGGCCGCCCGCTGATCTCCTCGATCATCGTGCCGTCCGGGACCCCCGGTTTCACGGTCGCGGCGCCCTACTCCAAGGTGGGGTGGAACGCCTCCGACACGCGCGAGCTGGCCTTCGACGACGTGCGGGTGCCGCTGGCGAACCTCCTCGGCGAGGAGGGCCGTGGGTACGCCCAGTTCCTGCGGATCCTCGACGAGGGGCGGGTCGCGATCTCGGCGCTGGCGACCGGGCTCGCGCAGGGCTGTGTGGACGAGTCGGTGAAGTACGCGAAGGAGCGCCACGCCTTCGGCCGGCCGATCGGCGACAACCAGGCCATCCAGTTCAAGATCGCCGACATGGAGATGCGCGCGCACATGGCCCGGGTCGGCTGGCGGGACGCGGCCTCCCGGCTGGTCGGCGGTGAGCCCTTCAAGAAGGAGGCGGCGATCGCGAAGCTCTACTCCTCCACGGTCGCTGTCGACAACGCCCGCGAGGCCACCCAGATCCACGGCGGCTACGGCTTCATGAACGAGTACCCCGTGGCCCGCATGTGGCGGGACTCCAAGATCCTGGAGATCGGCGAGGGGACCAGCGAGGTCCAGCGGATGCTGATCGCACGGGAGTTGGGCTTCACGGCCTGACCCACCGCCCGACCCGGCCGCTCGACCGGTCGCCTGACCGGTCGTCCGACCGGCTGTCACCGGTGCGCCCGTCGCCCCTCAGGGGCGACGGGCGCCGCCGTGTTCGGGCCCGGTGTGAGGTGCGCCGCACCGCCCCCCACCCCTGTTGATCGACATAAGGGTAGGCTAACCTACCTTCGAATTGCCCCAGGCCAAGGCCACCACACACGTACCGAAAGCGACTCCGCCATGCCCAGCAACGCCCGAGCTTCTCATCTCACCCGCCGAGGTCTGCTCGCCGCCGGCGGCGCCCTCGGGCTCGGCGCCGCGCTGGTCGCCTGCGGCGGCGGGAAAGACGCCAAGGACTCGGCGTCCGGCGAGAAGTCCGGCCCCTGGAAGTTCACGGACGACCGCGGCCGCAAGCTCGACCTGAAGTCGGTCCCGAAGAACATCGTCGCCTTCACCGGCACCGCCGCCGCGCTCTTCGACTACGGCATCGAGGTCAAGGGCGTCTTCGGCCCGACCACGGTGAAGGACCCCAAGACCGGCGAGGACAAGCCCGACATCCAGGCCGGCGACCTCGACGTCAAGAAGGTCAAGGTCCTCGGCAACACCTGGGGCCAGTTCAGCATCGAGGAGTACCTGACGCTC
This sequence comes from Streptomyces sp. NPDC039465, assembly GCF_055639315.1. Taxonomy (NCBI): domain Bacteria; kingdom Bacillati; phylum Actinomycetota; class Actinomycetes; order Kitasatosporales; family Streptomycetaceae; genus Streptomyces; species Streptomyces sp. NPDC039465. The sequence goes on from NZ_JBVKAP010000001.1 coordinate 1,174,105, forward strand.
GAGCCCGAGCTTCTCGTCTCGGCGATGTGGGAGCCGAAGAAGCTCTGGTACGTGCCCGACCAGTCCGCCGCCAAGATCGACAAGATCGCGCCGAGCGTCGGCATCGAGGTCTCCCAGGCCACCATCCCCAAGGCCCTGGAGCGCCACGCCGAGCTCGCCGCGTCGCTGGGCGCGGACATGAAGGCCAAGAAGGTGACGGACGCCAAGGCGCGCTTCGAGAAGGCCGCCGCGCGTCTGCGCGCCGCCGCGAAGTCGAAGCCGGAGATCAAGGTCATGATCGGCTCCGCCAGCCAGCAGCTCTTCTACGTCTCCCTCGACAAGATGTCCGCGGACACCAGGTACTTCGCCGAGCTCGGTGTGAAGTTCGTCCAGCCGAACGTGAACGCCCAGGGCTACTTCGAGGAGCTGAGCTGGGAGAACCTCGACAAGTACCCGGCGGACATCATCATGATGGACAACCGCAGCGTCGCCATCCAGCCCAAGGACCTGGGCTCCAAGCCGACCTGGGCCCAGCTGCCCGCCGTCAAGGCCGGCCAGGTCGTCCCGCGCGTGACCGAGCCCATCTACTCGTACGACAAGTGCGCCGTGGTCCTCGAGGACCTCGCGAAGGCGATCGAGAACGCCAAGAAGGTGGCCTGACCCCGATGACGACTGCCGAGACCGTCCCGTTCCGCTTCTTCGCCCTGCAGGTCGACCGGACGAGGCGGCTCGGGCCGTCGCTGGTCCGCGTCACCTTCACCGGAGAGTCCCTCAAGGACTTCGCCTCCGGCGGCCGCGACCAGAGCCTGTCACTCTTCCTGCCGCACCCGGGCCAGCCCGAGCCGGTGCTGCCGCCGATCGACTACGACGACATGTACGGCGTGCTCGGCGCCTGGCGCGCCATGCCGGACGACGAGCGGGCCGTGATGCGCTCGTACACCGTCCGGGAGCAGCGCCGGAACCCCGACGAGGTCGACATCGACTTCGCGCTGCACGAGGACGGCGGGCCCGCCTGCCGCTGGGCGCAGCAGGCGTCGGCCGGTGACCGGGTCGTCATGCTCGGCCCGGCGGTCGCACAGAACACCGGTGTCCGCTTCCAGCTGCCCGAGGACGCCGACTCGGTGGTCATCTGGGCCGACGAGACGGCGCTGCCCGCCGCCTCCGCGATCCTGGAGTGGCTGCCGGCCGAGACGCGCGCACAGGTCTTCCTCGAAGTGCCCTTCTCCGAGGACCGGATGGAGCTCGCCACCGAGGCGGACGCCACCGTCACCTGGCTCGTACGGGAGGAGGGGGCGCCGTCGGCCGTGGACGCGGTGCGCGCCGCCGAGCTGCCCGGCACGGCGCCGTACGTCTGGATCGCGGGAGAGTCCGGCTCGGTGAAGGCCCTGCGCCGTCACTTCGTCAACGAGCGCGGTCTCGACCGGCGTCGGGTGACGTTCGTCGGCTACTGGCGCCTGGGGCTGAGCGAGGACGCTCTCCGCGAGACGCCCGAGGACGAGTCGTAGTCCCGGGGTAACTCCCGCGTCCCGAGGGGGGCGAGGGGCATTTGCAGTGTGAAGTTAGGTTAGGCTAACCTAACTTCACACTGTCGCCCCTCGCCCCCCTTTTCCTGTCCGGAGGGCGCGACACATCCCCGTCCCGGGAGGCCCATCCCATGCGCTCGCACCTGCTCAACGACACCACGGCGGAGAGCTACCGGCGCTCCGTCACCGAAGGAGTCGAGCGGGTGGCGAACAAACTCGCCGCGACCCGACGGCCGTTCACCGGCATCACCCCCGACGAGCTGGCCCCGGCCGTCGGCGCCGTCGACCTCGACAAGCCGCTCGGTGACGCCTCCGCCGCCCTCGACGAGCTGGAGCAGGTCTACCTGCGCGACGCCGTCTACTTCCACCACCCCCGCTACCTCGGACACCTCAACTGCCCGGTCGTCATCCCGGCCGTGGTCGGCGAGGCCGTCCTCTCCGCCGTCAACTCCTCCCTGGACACCTGGGACCAGAGCGCCGGCGCCACCCTCATCGAGCGCAAGCTGATCGACTGGACCACCGGCCGCATCGGCCTCGGCCCGGCCGCGGACGGGGTGTTCACCAGCGGCGGGACGCAGTCCAACCTCCAGGCGCTGCTGCTGGCCCGCGAGGAGGCCAAGACCAACGACCTCTCGCGCCTGCGCGTCTTCTCCTCCGAGTGCAGCCACTTCAGCGTCCAGAAGTCGGCCACGCTGCTCGGGCTCGGCGCCGGCGCCGTCGTCTCCATCCCGTGCGGCCGCGACAAGAAGATGCAGTCCGTCGTCCTCGCCGCCGAGCTGGCGGCCTGCCGCGCCGAGGGCCTGGTCCCGATGGCGATCGTCGCCACCGCGGGCACCACCGACTTCGGCTCCATCGACCCGCTGGACGAGATCGCCGCCCTGGCCGACGAGTACGGCGCCTGGATGCACGTCGACGCCGCCTACGGCTGCGGCCTGCTCGCCTCCCCCACCCGCCGCCACCTCCTGGACGGCATCGAGCGGGCCGACTCGGTCACGGTCGACTTCCACAAGTCCTTCTTCCAGCCGGTCAGCTCCTCCGCCCTGCTGGTCCGCGACCGGGCCACCCTGCGCCACGCGACGTACCACGCGGACTACCTCAACCCCCGGCGCACGGTCGAGGAGAGGATCCCCAACCAGGTCGACAAGTCGCTCCAGACCACCCGCCGCTTCGACGCCCTCAAGCTGTGGATGACGCTGCGGGTGATGGGCGCCGACGGTGTCGGCGGCCTCTTCGACGAGGTCTGCGACCTGGCCGCGGCCGGCTGGGACGTCCTCGCCGCCGACCCGCGCTACGACGTCGTGGTCCAGCCGCAGCTGTCCACCCTGGTCTTCCGCTACATCCCCACCGCCGTCACCTCGCCCGCCGAGATCGACCGGGCCAACCTCTACGCCCGCAAGGCGCTCTTCGCCTCCGGCGAGGCCGTGGTCGCCGGGACGAAGGTCGACGGCCGTCAGTACCTCAAGTTCACCTTGCTCAACCCCGAGACGACCGTGCACGACATCGCCGCGGTCCTCGATCTGATAGCCGGCCACGCCGAGCAGTACCTGGGAGAGAACCTTGTCCATGCCTGAGATGGCTCACATCCACGACTTCATCGGCATCGGGCTCGGTCCGTTCAATCTCGGCCTGGCCTGCCTGACCGAGCCGATCGACGAGCTCGACGGCCTGTTCATCGAGTCCAAGCCGGACTTCGAATGGCACTCGGGGATGTTCCTCGAAGGCGCCCACCTCCAGACGCCGTTCATGTCGGACCTGGTCACCCTGGCCGACCCGACGTCGCCGTACTCCTTCCTGAAGTACCTGAAGGAGAAGGGACGGCTCTACTCCTTCTACATCCGCGAGAACTTCTACCCGCTGCGGACCGAGTACAACGACTACTGCCGCTGGGCCGCCGACCAGCTGAACAGCATCCGCTTCTCCACCACCGTGACGAAGGTGGCGTACGACGAGCGGGAGGAGCTCTACACCGTCCACACCGACGGTGGGGAGACGTTCCGGGCCCGGCGTCTGGTGCTCGGCACCGGCACCCCGCCGTACGTCCCGGACGCCTGCCAGGACCTCGGTGGCGACTACATCCACAACTCCCGCTACCTCCAGTCCAAGGAAGCCCTCCAGCGTAAGAAGTCGATCACCCTGGTCGGCAGCGGCCAGAGCGCGGCGGAGATCTACTACGACCTCCTCTCCGAGATCGACGTGCACGGCTACCGGCTGAACTGGGTCACCCGCTCCCCGCGGTTCTTCCCGCTGGAGTACACCAAGCTGACCCTGGAGATGACCTCCCCCGAGTACGTGGACTACTTCCACGCGCTGCCGGAGGCCACCCGCTACCGCCTGGAGTCCCAGCAGAAGAACCTCTTCAAGGGCATCGACGGCGAGCTGATCGACGCCATCTTCGACCTGCTGTACCAGAAGAACCTCGGCGGCCCGGTCCAGACCCGGCTGCTCACCAACTCCGCCCTGCACACCGCCTCGTACGAGCACGGCACGTACACCCTGGGGCTGCGCCAGGAGGAGCAGGAGAAGGACTTCACGATCGAGACCGAGGGCCTGATCCTCGCCACCGGCTACAAGTACAGCGTCCCCGCGTTCCTGGAGCCGATCCGCGACCGGCTCCGCTGGGACTCCCAGGGCCGCTTCGACGTGGCCCGCGACTACTCGATCGACACCACCGGCCGCCGCGTCTTCCTCCAGAACGCGGGCGTCCACACGCACTCGATCACCTCGCCCGACCTGGGCATGGGTGCGTACCGCAACGCGTACATCATCGGAGCGATGCTGGGCCGCGAGTACTACCCCGTCGAGAAGACCATCGCGTTCCAGGAGTTCGCCGCATGACCATCCGCTTCCGCCCCCTCGAACCGCTCGCGGACGCCGAGCTCATCCACCCCTGGGTCACGCATCCCAAGGCCGCCTTCTGGATGATGCAGGACGCGAAACTGGAGGACGTCGAGCGCGAGTACATGGCGTTCGCCGCGAATCCGTACCACGAGGCCTTCATAGGCCTGGTGGACGACAAGCCCGCCATCCTGATGGAGCGCTACGACCCCTCCCAGCTGGAGCTGGTCGGCCTGTACGAGCCGCAGCCCGGCGACGTCGGCATGCACTTCCTGGTCGCGCCGACCGACACGCCCGTGCACGGCTTCACCCGCGCCGTGATCACCGCCGTGATGACGGAGCTCTTCGCCGACCCGGCGACGGCCCGGGTCGTCGTCGAGCCGGACGTCCGCAACTCCGCGGTCCACGCGCTCAACGAGGCCGTCGGCTTCGTCCCCGAGCGGGAGATCCAGAAGCCGGAGAAGAAGGCGCTGCTGAGCTTCTGCACCCGCGCCCAGTTCGAGGCAGCCGTCGGAGGTGCCCGGTGAACCCCGTCTCCCACCTGACCCCCGAGCGCTGGGCCGAGGCCAACCGCGCCCTCATCCGCAAGGGACTCGCCGAGTTCGCCCATGAGCGGCTGCTGGCCCCCGAGTCCCTCGGCGACGGCCGCTACCGGATCCTGAGCGACGACGGCGTGACCGCGTACGGCTTCACCGCCGACCGGTACGCCCTGGACCACTGGGACGTCCACGCCGACTCGATCACCCGGCTGCGGGACGGCGAGCGGCTCCCCCTGGACGCCCTGCAGTTCATCACCGAGCTGCGCGGCACGCTCGGCCTGAGCGACGAGATCCTGCCGGTCTACCTGGAGGAGATCTCCTCCACCCTCTCCGGCACGGCCTACAAGTCGACCAAGCCGCAGGTCACCGCCGCCGAGCTGGCGAAGGCGGACTTCCAGGCGATCGAGACCGGGATGACCGAGGGCCACCCCTGCTTCGTCGCCAACAACGGCCGGCTCGGCTTCGGCATCGACGAGTACCACGCCTACGCCCCCGAGGCCGCGAGCGAGATCCGGCTGATCTGGCTGGCTGCCCGGCGCGACCGCGCCACCTTCACCGCCGGCGCCGGTATCGAGTACGAGTCCTTCGTCCGCGCCGAGCTCGGTGACGCGGCCGTCGACGGCTTCGTCCGCACGCTCGCCGAGCGGGGCCTGGACTTCGCCGACTACCTGCTGATGCCGGCGCACCCCTGGCAGTGGTGGAACAAGCTGTCCGTCACCTTCGCCGCCGAGATCGCCCAGCAACGCCTGGTCTATCTCGGCGAGGGCGAGGACGGCTACCTGGCCCAGCAGTCGATCCGTACGTTCTTCAACTCGAGCGCCCCGGCCAAGCACTACGTCAAGACGGCCATGTCCGTCCTGAACATGGGCTTCATGCGGGGGCTCTCGGCCGCGTACATGGAGGCCACGCCGGCCATCAACGACTGGCTGGCCGCCCTGATCGAGTCCGACGGCTTCTTCAAGGCCGCCCGCTTCTCGATCATCCGCGAGCGGGCGGCGATCGGCTACCGCCACCTCGAGTACGAGGCCGCCACCGACCGCTTCTCGCCGTACCGCAAGATGCTCGCCGCGCTCTGGCGCGAGAGCCCGGTGCCGTCCCTCCGGGACGGCGAGCGGCTCGCCACCATGGCCTCGCTGCTCCATGTCGACCACGAGGGCGCGTCCTTCGCCGCCGCGCTGATCAGGCAGTCCGGGCTGCCGGCCAGGACCTGGCTGCGGCAGTACCTGGACGCGTACCTGCTGCCGCTGCTGCACAGCTTCTACGCGTACGACCTGGTCTACATGCCGCACGGCGAGAACGTGATCCTGGTCCTCGACGAGACCGGCGCCGTCTCCCGGGCGATCTTCAAGGACATCGCCGAGGAGATCTGCGTGATGGACCCGGACGCGGTCCTCCCGCCGGCCGTGGAGCGGATCCGCGCCGAGGTCCCCGAGCACATGAAGCTGCTGTCGATCTTCACGGACGTCTTCGACTGCTTCTTCCGCTTCCTGGCGGCGACGCTCGCGGCCGAGGGCACCCTCGACGAGGACGGCTTCTGGCAGACGGTCGCCGAGTGCGTCACCGCCTACCAGGACGCGAAGCCGGAGCTCGCGGACAAGTTCAAGCAGTACGACATGTTCACCGAGGAGTTCGCGCTCTCCTGCCTCAACCGCCTCCAGCTGCGCAACAACAAGCAGATGGTGGACCTGGCCGACCCGTCGGGCGCGCTCCAGCTCGTCGGCGACCTGGTGAACCCGATCGCGCGCTTCGCGCGCCGCTGAGACCGCCGGCCGGCGTCACAGGCCCTCGCCGGCCGGCAGCAGCCAGGCGGGCGCGCCTTCCCGAGACGGTCCCTCGGGGGGCGCGTCCGCCCTCACGCATGCCGAAGGTCTGCCCCAGGTCCACTCAGGTGATCACACTGCGTCACCGCACGAGTCGCATCGACTACTCCCCGTCGCTGTGGAAGGTTGGCCACCGGCCGGGCCCGCCGGCCGGGATGCGGAGGTGCTGACGCCGTGAGAACTCGAATCGCCCGTGGCCTGGCCGGTGTGGCAGTAGCCGTGGCGCTCTGCGCGTCATCCGCCTGCGGGGGCGGGGGCGGCGACGGCCCGGCCGACGGGACGAAGACTCCGGAGGCGGCGCCGACGGAGCCGAAACAGGGCGACACGCTGGGGACCGTCTTCCCGGGGAAGGGCGGCGGTCGGGCCGCCCCGGTCCGCGTGCCAACGGCCAAGGTGAACGAGCGGACGGGCGGGAAGCTGAAGTTCCGCAACGAAACCGGCAAGGACATGAGCCTGGGGGATCCGAAGGTGGCGTCCGAGGACTCCAGCAAGGGGCAGACATTCGCGGGTCGCGGTGACTGCCCCGATCCGCTGCCTGCCGGCGACGAATGTGAGATGACCCTCCGGCACACGGCGTACAAGCCGGGGCCCTACTCCGGAGTGGTGACCATCGAGACCTCGGAGGGCGAAACGATCACCGTGCCCTACTCCGGGGAGGCGGTCGGAGACGAGTCCCCGGCCACCGGGTCGCCGCAGCCCGAGCCCACGGTTCCCACCGAGCCGACCGAGACCGAGCCGACGTACATCGAACCGACGGACATCGAACCGACGGAGCCCGAGCCCGATCCCGAGCTCAGCTGACGGGCGAGGTCAGCTCCACGCGCACGGTGTCGTTGTCGGGCAGCACCACCGTCAAGTCCATGTTCCGCGAGGCGTGGGAGACCAGATAGAAGCGGGACGGAGACTTCACTAGCAGACGGAATCCGAGGTATTGGTGCCGGTACGGGCCCTTGCCGATGCCCATGTCCCGGTGCGTGATGCCCCACGCGTGGTGGACGATCGGGATACGCGAATAGACCACCACCGGCAGGCTCTCCTCGTGCCCCCCTTGGATTTCGTCCCAGGCATGGGTGCGCCCCTCCATGTCCACGTACCGGGTCATGCCGAAGAACAGGCTCAGGGCCATCAGCCCGATCAGGAGGGCGCCGCCCGCGGACCACATCCGGTCGGCGGTCCCGTCGCGCCGGTCCGGATCGTCCGCGCTCCACTGGAGACGCTGCTGCACGGAGAAGAACGCCAGGGTGGCGCCCAGCGCCGCCACGAGCGACGGGAGGATTTGGGTCCCCCACCAGCTTTCTGGGAGAAGTCGGGGAAGCCCTCCGAAGAAGGACGGAAATCCGAACAGCACCAGGAGGATGCCGACGGCGAGGAACCACTGGCTCACCGTGCGGCGCTGGCGCTCCTTCCCGGGGCGGGCCAGCACGTGGGCGATCCGGCCGAGCACCAGCAGCAAGGACAGTCCGCAGACCAGCAGGAACCACACCGGGCCGAAGATCGCGTCAGGGCTCTTGGCCAGGTAGGCCTGGATGGAGAGCTGGAGATCGGCCGACGGAACGCCGAAGCCGGCGTAATAGGCGTCGGTGTACACGCTGCCGAAGTAGTACAGCAGGCCGATGGCGGCGGTGCCCGGCGCCACCACGTACGCCGCCTTGTCGAAGAACGTCCCCGTGGGCGGCGGCGGCGCCGACGCGGGGGCGGGCTCGGGGGCGGGCTCGGGCGCAGGCGACGGCCGGGACGATTCCCCTCGCGGCACGGACATGCCGCCAGTCTCCGGGCCGTCACCCCGCCCCGCACGCAGAGCCCGCCAGTCGGCTGACCTCCGGCCTACGGCCAGGGCACCTGCGGCGAGCGGTAGTAGTCGATGCCGAGCGCCGTCATCCGGGGCCCCTGCGCGGCGAGCCGCAGTCTGTACGCCTCCCAGTCGTGCGTGGCGGCCGGTGACCAGCCGAGTTCCGCGACGCCCGGCAGACGGGGGAAGGCCATCTGGTCCAGGTGCGCGTCGCGCGAGAGCGTCTCGGTCCACAGCGGCGCCTCGACGCCCCGGACCGCGGAGGCGGGCGCACCCGGCAGGTAGGCGCCCGGATCCCAGTCGTAGGACCGGCGCACCTCGACGTATCCGGCCCAGGCGAGACCCAGCGGGGTGTCCTTGGTGTACTTCATGTCGAGGTAGATCCGGTCGGCGGGCGACAGGATCAGCCCCGCGCCGTTCTGCGCGGCCCGGGCGACCTCCGCCTTCTCCGCGTCGCTCGTACGGTCCAGGCCCCAGTACTGGACGAGGGCGCCCTTGGCCGGGGTGGCCCCGGCCAGCTGGTGCCAGCCGACGACGGTCTTGCCGTAGCGGGCGACGATCGGCTGGACCCGGTCCATGAAGGCGACGTAGTCCTCGTGGCTGGTGGAGTGGGCCTCGTCGCCGCCGATGTGGAGGTACTTCCCCGGGGTCAGCGCGGCCAGCTCGCGGATGACGTCGTCCACGAAGTCGTACGTGACCTCTTTGGGCACGCACAGGGAGCTGAAGCCGACGTCGGTGCCGGTGTAGAGCGGCGGCGCGACGCCGTTGCAGTTCAGCTCGGCGTACGAGGCGAGCGCGGCGTTGGTGTGGCCGGGCAGGTCGATCTCGGGCACGACCTCCAGGTACCGGGAGGCGGCGTACCGCACGATCTCCCTGTACTGGTCCTTGGTGTAGTAGCCGCCGGGGCCGCCCCCGACCTGGGTGGAGCCGCCGTAGGTGGCGAGCCGGGGCCAGGAGTCGATGGCGATGCGCCAGCCCTGGTCGTCGGAGAGATGCAGATGCAGCTTGTTGATCTTGTAGAGGGCCAGCTGGTCGATGTAGCGCTTGACCTGGTCGACGGTGAAGAAGTGCCGGGAGATGTCGAGCATCGCGCCGCGGTACGCGTAGCGCGGGACGTCGGTGATGGTGCCGCCGGCGATCTGCCAGGGCCCCGGCTGGCGGCTCTTCATCTCGACGGCCGCGGGCAGCTGCTGGCGCAGGGTCTGGACGCCGTGGAAGAGCCCGGCGGGCCGGTACGCCGTGATGGTGACCCCGCCGGGGCGGGACTCCAGGCGGTAACCCTCGTCGCCGAGCGCCTTCTCCCGGGGGCTCAGCTTCAGCCGGATCCCGCCGCGGCCGTCGTCGTCGGTGACGGGCAGGGCGTAGCCCGTGGAGGGGCGCAGCAGCTGGGCGAGGTAGCCGCCGATGGCGCGGGACTCCCGGCTGTCGTCGTCGACGCGGATCCGGGTCGCCGGAGTGAGGGCGTACGGGTCGCCGCCGGGGCGCACGGTGGCGGGGACGGGCACGATCTGGCCGAGGGGGCGGAGGGCGGGTTCGGCGTGGGGCGCCGCGCCGCCACTGCCCGGGGCGGCTCCGACGCCGGAGATGCCGGCCGCCACGACGAGCAGCAGGGAGCCGAAGAGCCGGGGGAACGTTCTGTGCTGTCTCACAGGCCTGGTCCCTTTCGACGGGGTTCGCGACTGTGGGCTTACGCAACCGAACGGTCACCATGCGTACCGCGCGCCCTGGAGCTGGTCAAGGTGTAGACCAATTTTCGAGGGGCCCTTCCCGGTCCGCTTCCTGATCCCGCGATGGAACAATCCACCCATGGCGGAAATCATCCAGAAGGACGGGACCTGGACCTTCGACGGGGACACGGTGCGGATCGTGCCCGGCAGCGACAAAGGGGTCAGCCTGCTCCGTAAGACGCTCGGTGAAGTGGCGGTCCCCCTGGCGGCGTTGGCCGGGATCTCCTTCGAGCCCGGCAAGAAGGCGGGCCGGCTGCGACTGCGGCTGCGCGACGGCGCCGACCCGCTGATGCAGATAACCGGCGGCAAGCTGGAGGACGGCTCGGACCCGTACCAGCTCTCGGTGACGAACGACCGCTCCGGGGTCGCCGAGTACTTCGTGGACGAGGTCCGCAACGCCCTGCTGCTCGACCAGGTGGCGACCGGCCCGGCCGACCGCTATCTACTGCCCGGCCCCGCCCTGCCGATCACCATCGGCGCGGGGGACGGCACGGTCACCTTCGACGGCGAGCGGATCCGCCTGGAGTGGAACTGGAAGACCGAGGAGTCGAAGTCGGCGGGCGGCGCGCGCACGATCGCTATCGCCGATGTGGACGCGGTGGAGTGGCTGCCCGCCGTGGGCCTGGAGAACGGCTACCTCCGCTTCCGGGTCGCCAAGGCCACCGCCACTCCTCCGGCGAAGTACGACCCGCACGCCGTCGAGCTGTGGGGCTTCCGCAAGGACCCGCTGATGGCGCTGGTCGCCGCCGCCGTGGTGGCCCGGATGCCGCACCCGCGCGCCGCACCGGCGGACGCCCCCGCCCCGCCCACGGCGCCGGCCGCCCCGGCCGACGGCTCGGACCATGACGCGCTGCTGCGCCGGCTGCGGGAGCTCGGCGAGCTCCACGGCGCCGGAATACTGACGGACGAGGAGTTCGCCACGGCGAAGCAGGCGGTCCTCAAGCGCCTCTGAGTCGTATCCGCACCACAACAATCCGTGATCACGAAGGGCCCTGCCCGATTCCGGGCAGGATTCTTGCGTTGCACGGTCGGTAGCCCGCAATATCTACGGGTGCTCGAACGCCGCTCGTCACATGACGACCTCATCGACCACCTGGTGCGCAGCACCGCGCTGCCGCGCGGTGAGGCCGCCCGGGTGGTGCTCGACGTGCTGGCGTACTTCGACGAGACGACCGAGGAGTTCGTCCGCCGCCGCCACCGCGAACTGCAGTCCGGCGGCGCCGTGAACTCCGAGATCTTCGAGCGCATCGCGGCGGAACTGCCGCACCGCGCGGTGGCGCCACCGGAGCTCTCGCTCCGGCAGCTGCGCCGCATCGTCTACGGCTGACACGGCCCGCCGGGCACACACCTGATCGTTGATGGAGGGGTTCAGACTTTATGTGCGGAATCGTCGGTTATATCGGCAAGCGTGATGTGGCTCCGCTGCTCCTGGAAGGCCTGCAGCGCCTCGAGTACCGCGGGTACGACTCCGCCGGCATCGTGGTCAACAGCCCGAAGGCCGCGGCGCTGAAGATGGTCAAGGCCAAGGGCCGCGTCCGCGACCTCGAAGCCCGCGTCCCCAAGCGCTTCGCCGGCACCACCGGCATCGCCCACACCCGCTGGGCCACGCACGGCGCCCCGAGCGACATCAACTCGCACCCGCACCTCGACCCCGAGAACAAGGTCGCCGTCGTCCACAACGGCATCGTCGACAACGCCGCCGAGCTGCGCGCCAAGCTGGAGGCCGACGGGGTCGTCTTCGCCTCCGAGACCGACACCGAGGTCATCACCCACCTCATCGCGCGCTCCCAGGCCGAGACCCTTGAGGAGAAGGTCCGCGACGCCCTCAAGCTGATCGAGGGCACGTACGGCATCGCCGTCATGCACGCCGACTTCAACGACCGCATCGTGGTGGCCCGCAACGGCTCCCCGGTCGTCCTCGGCATCGGCGAGAAGGAGATGTTCGTCGCCTCCGACGTCGCCGCGCTGATCTCCCACACCCGCCAGGTCGTCACCCTCGACGACGGCGAGATGGCCACCCTCAAGGCCGACGACTTCCGCACCTACACCACCTCCGGCACGCGGACCACCGCCACCCCGGAGACCGTGGAGTGGGAGGCCGCCTCCTACGACATGGGCGGCCACGACACGTACATGCACAAGGAGATCTCGGAGCAGGCCGACGCGGTGGACCGCGTCCTGCGCGGCCGCATCGACGAGAAGTTCTCCACCGTGCACCTGGGCGGTCTCAACCTGGACGCCCGCGAGGCCCGCGGCATCCGCCGCGTCAAGATCCTCGGCTGCGGCACCTCGTACCACGCGGGCATGATCGGCGCCTCGCTCATCGAGGGCCTTGCCCGGATCCCCGCCGACGCCGAGCCGGCCTCCGAGTTCCGCTACCGCAACCCGGTCGTGGACCCCGACACCCTCTACATCGCCGTCTCCCAGTCCGGTGAGACCTACGACGTCCTCGCCGCCGTCCAGGAGCTCAAGCGCAAGGGCGCGCGCGTCCTCGGCGTGGTGAACGTGGTCGGCTCCGCGATCGCCCGTGAGGCCGACGGCGGTGTCTACGTCCACGCCGGCCCCGAGGTCTGCGTCGTCTCCACCAAGTGCTTCACCAACACGGTCGTGGCGTTCGCGCTGCTCGCCCTGCACCTGGGCCGTATCCGCGACCTGTCCGTCGCCGACGGCAAGCGGATCATCGAGGGCCTGCGCAAGCTGCCCGAGCAGATCCAGGAGATCCTGGAGGGCGAGGAGGACATCAAGAAGCTGGCGGCCGAGTACGCGGACGCCAAGTCGATGATGTTCATCGGCCGCGTCCGTGGCTACCCGGTCGCGCTGGAGGCCTCCCTCAAGCTGAAGGAGATCTCCTACATCCACGCCGAGGCCTACCCGGCCTCCGAGCTCAAGCACGGCCCGCTCGCGCTGATCGAGCCGGCCATGCCGACCGTGGCGATCGTCCCCAGCGACGGCCTGCTGGACAAGAACCGCGCCGCCATGGAGGAGATCAAGGCCCGCAGCGGCCGGATCCTCGCGGTCGCGCACCAGGCCCAGGAGAAGGCCGACCACACCATCATCGTCCCGAAGAACGAGGACGAGCTGGACCCGATCCTGATGGGCATCCCGCTCCAGCTGCTGGCGTACCACACCGCGCTGGCCCTGGGCCGGGACATCGACAAGCCGCGCAACCTGGCGAAGTCCGTCACGGTCGAGTAGGTCCGGCCCCGCCCGACCACCGGCGGCTTCCCGGCCTGTCCCCGGGGAGCCGGGCGGCCCCTCCGGCCTGTCCCCGGACGGTCCGCACGTCCTCCGGCCTGTCCCCGGAGGACCCGGCGGGACACACAAGCGGTCCCTGTGCGTGCCACCTACGCACAGGGACCGCTTTTCCGTACGGCCGGCGCCGCCCAATCGCGCCGGCCTCTGTGGTTTCCCCGGACGGCGTCCGGTCAGCCCGTGGCCGCCGCTCCCCGGCCGGCCCGGCTCAGGGACGTCGGCCACTTGGCGACCGCCGCCGTCGCGCCGTACCAGGCCGCGAGGCCCGCCACGGCGGCGACCCAGCCGCCCGCCTTGGCCAGTCCGCCGTTCTCGGCGAGGGACCCGACGCCGTCGAGCAGCAGCGAGACGAACAGCAGCCCGTACACGCCCTGTCCGAACAGTCCGCTGCCCTTGGAGGCGGCCGTCAGCGTGAGCGCGAGCATCGCCCACAGCAGCAGGAACAGCCCGGTCGCGTGGGCCGAGGCCTCCGTACCGGCGGACGTGCCCCAGGTGAACCAGAAGGCGCCGAGACCGGCGAAGGCCGTGCCCGAGCCGCCGTTGCCCGCGCGGAACTCCAGGAGTCCGGCTATGAACAGCGCGACCCCGCCGACCCAGGTCGCGAGGGCCGCCGCGTCCCCGGCGCCGACGCCGTCGAGGACACCGGTGCCGCCGATGCCGAACGCCAGCAGTGTCAGTCCGAGTGCGAGTGGGCCGAGGGTGGAGGTGGTGCTCCCCGCAGAGACGTCTTTGTCCACGGCGGGCTCCCTTCATCTGCAAGTGGTGCCGCTTCAGGTGGTGCTGCTTCCAGCGACCTTTATGTACCCTTCACAAGCGCACAATCCACCTGTTTCAGCAGGTCAATTTCCTGGCGGGTCAAGGGATATGACGATGCGTCGCCCGCCGGATCCCAAACCCGGGACGGACAACGGAAGGGCTACGAAGGGGCTACGAGGGGGTCGCGGAAGAGCGCCGCGGAGGAGCGTCGCGGAAGGCTTCGGGACGCCGGTCGGGAGCGCTACGGAATGACGACGACGGGCCGCTTGGCCCGCTTGGCGAGCCGCCCGGCCACCGAGCCGAAGATCCGGCCGACGATGCCGTGCGTGGAGCCCACCACGATCGCGTCGGCGGAGTACTCCCGGCCGACTTCCTCCAGCTCATGGCAGATGTCCCCGCCGCGCTCGACGAGGATCCAGGGCACCTCGGAGAGATAGTCGGCGCAGGCCAGTTCGAGGCCGAGCACCTCGGTGCGGTGATCGGGTACGTCGACGAAGACCGGCGGCTCGCACCCGGCCCAGACCGTGGTGGGCAGCCGGTTGGCCACGTGCACGATGATCAGGCCCGAGCCGGACCGGCGGGCCATGCCGATGGCGTAGGCCAGCGCGCGCTCACTGGAGGTCGAGCCGTCGAAGCCGACGACCACCCCGTGCATGAAGGCGGGGTCGCAGGGGTGACGTGTCTGTTCCGCCGCGAGGGGGTCGACCGTGGAGTCGGCGACCTGCTTGCGGTCCGCGGGTTCGTGGAATTCGTGACCGGCCATCGGTGTCTCGGCGAAGAGGTCCTCGTGGGAGGGAACGAAGGAACAAGGAACGACGAGCGGCGGAGCTGTGTCCGGGAATCATCTTCCCAACCCCATACCCCCAAGGGTACGGCGCCACTCCTCGCCCGCACAGGGCGTTCAAGGGAGCATGCACGAGCCCGTCCCGCTTGGCAATGCCGGTTGCGCCCTACAGGCGTCCGTACGGGTCGATAAGGGCCCCTCACGGGTGGCCCCACGGGTCCCCGACCCGGGTACGGTACCGAGAAGCTGAAAATCCCCGACATTCCTCCCACCCTTGGCCAAAGGCCTCAGAGGCCAGTGACCGGAACGTTTCGCCCCTCGTTGCCCATGGGTCCATGCACCCATGCGCGCGCCGTTGCGAAGGAGCCGTTCCATGCCCGCATCATCGACCGCCCGCCCCCCGTCCGCGTACGCCGCGTCCGAGTCGGCGGGCGATGTCGTGCGCTGGGCCGCCTTCAGCTGCGGGGTGGTCCCGGTCGTCCTCGTCGTCTACGGCACCTCGGTCGGCGGCGCGGCGGTGACCGCGCTCGGCCTCGCCGCCGTCACCGCCGCCTGCCGGGTCCTGCTGCGCCGCTCCGAGCGGGGCGCGGCCCGGCTGCGCGCCGAGGAGGCCGCCGGCCCCCGCGGCAGGCACTGCCGTACGGTCCGGGACTGATGTGCTCGCACACACGGACCCATATATTTTCAGCCAACTTCCCGCCATCGGCGAGTCCTTGCCGATATGCCCTGTCAACCCCCGTGTCACCAGGCAAGAAAGCCTCGGCGCGCGGTTTTGCACCCTACGGGGACGGGCCATGCACGAAACGCCCACTTCCCTGGGCGCCCCGCGAGTGGAACGCTTCGTGATCGAATGCTTCGCGCCAAGTTGCCTTGTCGACAATGTGCCGGATGCAGAACTTGTCACGCCGGCGCCATAGGACGCAGTAGATTCGATCATGGGTATCGAAGACTGGGGTCTCGTGCAAAACCGAGGGGAAACGTGCAGGAGCGACAGGACCAGGGAGACGCGAACACCGAGGGGGGCTTAGCGTCATGAGCCAAGACTCCGCCGCACCGGAGGCAGCCCGTAAATTGTCCGGGCGCCGCCGTCGCGAAGTCGTCGCAGTGCTGCTGTTCAGCGGTGGCCCCATCTTCGAGAGCTCCATTCCGCTCTCGGTGTTCGGAATCGACCGACAGGACGCGGGAGTTCCGCGCTACCGGCTGCTGGTGTGCGCCGGTGAAGAGGGCCCACTGCGGACCACAGGGGGGCTCGAACTCACCGCGCCGTACGGCCTGGAGGCCATAGGCAGGGCCGGCACCGTCGTCGTGCCGGCGTGGCGGTCGATCACCTCACCGCCACCGCCGGAGGCGCTCGACGCGCTGCGCCGGGCCCATGAGGAGGGCGCCCGGATCGTCGGGCTGTGCACCGGGGCGTTCGTACTCGCCGCCGCCGGTCTGCTCGACGGCCGCCCGGCGACCACCCACTGGATGTACGCGCCGACGCTCGCCAAGCGCTATCCGTCGGTCCATGTGGACCCGCGGGAGCTCTTCGTCGACGACGGTGACGTACTGACCTCCGCCGGCACCGCGGCCGGAATCGATCTCTGTCTGCACATCGTGCGGACCGACCACGGCACGGAGGCCGCGGGCGCCCTGGCGCGCCGGCTGGTCGTCCCGCCGCGGCGCAGTGGCGGTCAGGAGCGCTATCTCGATCGATCTTTACCGGAGGAGATCGGCGCCGACCCGCTCGCCGAGGTCGTCGCCTGGGCGCTGGAGCACCTCCACGAGCAGTTCGACGTGGAGACCCTGGCAGCGCGCGCGTACATGTCACGACGGACGTTCGACCGACGTTTCCGCTCGCTGACGGGGTCCGCGCCGCTCCAGTGGCTGATCACCCAGCGGGTGCTGCAGGCCCAGCGCCTGCTGGAGACCTCCGACTACTCCGTCGACGAGGTCGCCGGCCGCTGCGGGTTCCGCTCCCCGGTCGCCCTGCGCGGGCACTTCCGGCGCCAGCTGGGCTCGTCCCCGGCGGCGTACCGGGCCGCCTACCGGGCCCGCCGCCCGCAGGGCGAACCGGCCGTGGCCGTGCTCAGCGAGCCGGTCATCCCGCCCCAGGTGTCGTCGATGGCGCGGCGTGCGCCGGCGGGCGCGGGAGCCCCGCTGGAGCTGGGCAAGCCGCACCCGGAGGCGTACGCCTCGGGACGGGCCGGGTTCCCCGGCCAGCGCGGCGCGCCCTAGCGAGCACCGGCACCAGTGATCCGACCGGCGATCGGGGCGACGCCCCCGGTCGCCGGTCGGCCTAAGGTAGGACGCATGAACGATCGCATGGTGTGGATCGACTGCGAGATGACCGGGCTCTCGCTGACGGACGACGCACTCATCGAGGTGGCCGCACTGGTCACCGACTCGGAACTGAACGTGCTCGGCGAAGGGGTGGACATCGTGATCCGCCCGCCCGAGCGAGCCCTGGAGACGATGCCCGACGTGGTGCGCCAGATGCACACCGCCTCCGGGCTCCTCGACGAGCTCGCGAACGGCACCACCCTCGCCGATGCCGAAGCCCAGGTGCTCGCGTACGTACGCGAGCACGTCAAGGAGCCCGGCCGGGCGCCGCTGTGCGGGAACTCGGTCTCCACCGACCGCGGCTTCCTCGCGCGTGACATGTCGGCCCTGGAGATGTACCTCCACTACCGGATCGTCGATGTCTCCTCGGTCAAGGAGCTGGCCCGCCGCTGGTACCCGAGGGCGTATTTCAACAGTCCGGAGAAGAACGGCAACCACCGGGCGCTCGCCGACATCCGCGAGTCCATCGCCGAGCTCCGCTACTACCGGGAGGCGATCTTCGTCCCCCAGCCCGGCCCGGACTCGGACACCGCGAAGGCCATCGCGGCCAAGCACGTCCTGGCCGCGGAGTGACCTCCACATGAGGCCCCGCTCGCGCCCGCGCAGGCCCCGCGCCAATGCGGGCGCGAGCACCCTCTCGGACCCTGTACACTTTTTCTCGGCCGGTCGGGAAAACCTTCGGGGAAACCGCCGGTCGTGGTGGGTATAGCTCAGCTGGTAGAGCACCTGGTTGTGGTCCAGGATGTCGCGGGTTCGAGTCCCGTTACTCACCCTAGATGATCAAGGGCTGACCTGCGGAAACGCGAGTCAGCCCTTGATCTGTTTCTGCTTGGCCAAACCACGGCCACCGGCGACCTGCCCCTCGCGTGGCAGCATTCAGCCATGGCGTGCACCAGCCACAGCCAAGACCCTGACGTTCAACAGCCTGGTCCGTAGGATCGCCGCATGATTCGAGCTGTGGTCTTCGACGTGGGTGAGTGCCTGGTAGACGAGACGCGCGAGTACGGCACCTAGGCCGACTGGCTGGGCGTCCCCCGCCACACCTTCGCCGCCATGTTCGGCGCTGTGATCACCCAGGGCCAGGCCCAGCTCGCGAACCAGGTCGGGCAGCGGGTCGTCCTGGTGGACGGAGACCAGCAGGACGCCGTCGACGCGGTGCGCGGCGAGGTACTGGCCGAACCGGCGGGGCTCCTTCTCCGAGCGGATCAGGGTGAGCAGCAACTGCTTGTCGGCGTCGGCCAGTTCCGCGGCGACGCCGCGGATGATGTCGAGGAAGTACGGCTCCGCGAAGAGCCGGGCCTCGGTCTCGGGGACGGCCAGCGCGATGGCGTCGGTGCGGCTGCCGGCCAGGGCGCGGGCCGCGCGGTCGGGGACGTACCCCAGCTCGGCGACGGCCCGCTCGACCGCGGCCCCGGCCCGC
Organism: Streptomyces sp. NPDC039465; assembly: GCF_055639315.1. NCBI lineage: Bacteria > Bacillati > Actinomycetota > Actinomycetes > Kitasatosporales > Streptomycetaceae > Streptomyces > Streptomyces sp. NPDC039465. The sequence goes on from NZ_JBVKAP010000001.1 coordinate 1,192,851, forward strand.
TCGCTCACTCGCGGGGAGCCGTTGACCACCCGCGACACCGTGCCGCGGCCCACGCCCGCCCGGGCCGCGACCTCCTCCCACGTGGGCCTGCCGGTCCGCCGACCGCTCGCCGCCATCCGTCAACGTAGAGGGTTGACACCGCCTTCCACCAACCTCCCGGCGACGTCACGGACATGGGCTGGGCCGTCGACCCGAGCGGGCTGCACGAGCTGCTGCTGCGCCACACCCGGGAGGCGCCGGGCCGGCCGCTGATGATCACCGAGAACGGCGCCGCGTACCCCGACAAGCCGGCCGCGGACGGCACATTCATGTCGACTACCCGACCCAGGCCCGCACCATCAAGTCCAGCGCGGGCTGGTACGCCCGGCTGGCCCGTACGGGGGTGCTGCCCGAGCCGCCCGCGAAGTGATCCGGCGGATCCGATCCCCGTTATTTCTGTAGTGGACGTTAGAGAATCTGGTACCGTCGTTCCGTAACGCCCACTACAGAATCTCGGGGGAATCCATGACCACCGCACCCGCCCTCCTGCTCGCCCACGGCGCGGGCGGCGGCATCGCCGCGAACTACGGACCGGTCCTCGACGCGCTCTCCGCCGGCCGCCGCGTCCTCGGCGTCGACTACCCAGGCGCCGGAGACACACCCCGCTCCGACTCGCCGCTCGAACTGGACGACCTGGCAGACCAGTTGGTCTCCGCCGCGGACGCGGCCGGCCTCGACCGGTTCGCGCTCAGCGGCTACTCCCTCGGCACCGCCGTCGCCGTCCGCGCCGCCACCCGCCACCCCGGACGGGTCACCGCGCTCGTCCTCACCGCGGGCTTCGCCCACGTCGACCACGCCACGCGTCAGAACGCCATCCTGTGGCGGGAGCTGCACGCCACCGGGCAGTACGAGCTCCTGGGCCGCCTGATGCTCCCGCTCTGCCTCAGCCCTGGCGCCCTGAACGCCCTGTCCGACGAGGAGCTGACGGCCGCCGCCCGGGCGACCGGCGAGACCGCGCCGCCCGGCAGCGCCGACCACGCCGACCTGGTGGCCCGGGCCGACATACGCGCGGACCTGGCCGGGCTCGACCTGCCCACGCTCGTGATCACCACGACCGAGGACCGGCTCATCCCGCCGCACCTCCAGCGTGACCTGACCGCCCGGCTCCCCCACGCGCGCGTGGCCGAACTGGCCACCGGCCACCTGCCCTTCGCCGAGACCCCGGACGCCTGGGCCGAGCTCATCACCACCTTCCTCGACGAGGTGGCGGCCTGACCTGGAGCCGACAGGAGCATGCCCCGGCCGGAGAGGGGAAGCCCGGCCGGGGCATGCGGGTGGGGGGCACTGCGGTTCAGGTGCCGGCCTCCTTGCCGGCGGCCCTCCTTGTAGACGGCCCTACTTGTAGGCGGCGAACGCCTTGGTGAAGGCCAGCGGCTGCTGGAGGATGGAACTGCACGTGGGGTCGGCGTGGTTCACCGCGCCCGCGGCGCACTGCTTGTCGCGGGTGGAGGACCACATCGACAGCCAGCCGAGCCCCTTCTGCCGGGCGAACTCCACCAGCTGGGTCGCGTCCTCGACCTTGAAGATCTCGGTCGTGACGTCGTTGACACCGATCATCGGGGTGACGGCCACGGCCTTCCAGGCGGCTGCGTCCGACAGCCCGAGCACGCCCTTGATCTGCGCCTGCGTGGCGGTCGCGGCCTGGATGGCGTACGTCCCCATGTCGCCGCTGTACGCCGGTCCGTAGTCCATCGCCATGATGTTGACGGCGTCGATCCGGACGCCGTTCTTCCTGGCGTCGGCGAGCAGGTCCACGCCCGGCTGGGTCAGGCCCTCGGGCATCACCGGCAGGGTGAAGGAGATGTTCAGCCCCGGGTGGGACTTCTGGAGCTGTGCGATCGCCTGGGCGCGGCGGGTGTTGGCGGCGGTGTCCGGCAGGGCCGCGCCCTCGATGTCGAAGTCCACCTTGGTGAGCTTGTACTCGTCGACGACCTTGCCGTACGCCTTGGCCAGCTCACCGGCGGACGCGCAGTTCAGCGCCAGCTCGTGCCCGGCCGCGCCGCCGAAGGAGACCCGTACGTCCCCGCCCTTGGCCCGCAGGGCGCCGATCTGCGCGGCAACCTTGTCGCTCGCGAGGTCGGTGACCCCGCCCCACAGCGGGGCACAGGCGCCGCCGGAGGTGATGAAGGCGAGGTTGAACTCCTTGACGCCCGTGGCGTCGGCGGTGGCGACCATGTCGTACGCGGGGTACAGCGAGGTGTCGATGTACGGGGCGTACCGCGCGGCGCCGGAGGACGGCGGGGGCGTGGTGGGTGTGACGGTGGCGGTCGGGGTCGGCTTGACCGTCGGCTTGACCGTCGGCGTGCCGGTGGGGGCCGAGGTCGGGGACGGCGACGGCGGCTGCGTGGGACGGCCGCTGGGCTGCGGCGTCGCGCCCGCGTCGGCCGAGCAGGTGGCCTTGTTGATGAGGCAGCCGGTCGGGTCGCCGGCCGCGCCGCTCGCGGAGGTCACGAACCCGACGGTGACCGAGGCGCCGGGCGCCAGTTGCTTGTTCCAGCTCGCGGGCTTGACCGTGACGTGCCGCCCGGAGACGGTGTGCTCGCCGTTCCACAGGGAGCCGATGGTCGTCCCGGCGGGCAGGTCGAACTCCAGCGTCCAGTCCGACTGGGCCTTGTCCGTCTTGTTCGTCACGACGTACTGGCCGGTGTAGCCGCCGGTCCACGAGCTGGTCTTGGTGTAGATGGCGCCGACCGCGGCGGCCTGCGCGGTGCCGCCGAACGCGAACGCCGCGCCGCCGATCACCGCGGCCGCCACGACCGCGCCGACCGCCTTCGTCCTGCCGCTCGCCTTGCGCCGGTGCGCACTGGTGCCCATTCGCGTGCCTGCCTCTGCTGCCTGTGCTGCGTTACGGGGGGTGGGGGTGCGGCAGCACGCTAGCGGGCCCGAAACGGACAAAGACACTGAACGGGGCGGGCGTTGGGAAGCTTAGGGTCCGCTTAAGGAAGCCATCGGGACGGCTAAAGGTTCAGACCTCCGAGGCCTCCGATTCCTCTGATTCCTCCGAGCCGGGGGCCGATCGGGGCCGATCGTCGGGTCCGAAGCCCTCAGCCCCGCTTACGCCGTCCCACCCGGTGCCCACGCCGCCCTTCCCCCATACCGGACCGCCGCCCGTCGAGCCCGATCCAGATCCGGACCTCCGTACCGCCGAGCACCGAGTGCCCGATCCGTACGTCCCCGCCGGTCGACTCCGCGACCCGGCGCACGATGTCCAGGCCGAGCCCCGTGGACCCGTCCCGCGCGCCGCTGTTGCCCCGGGCCAGCGCAGCCGCCGGGTCCGCGATGCCGGGCCCCGCGTCCGAGACGAGGACGATGACGGCGTCGTCGCCGTTGTGCACGTCGACGGAGAAGGCGGTGCCCTCGGGCGTATGGCGGAAGACGTTGCCGAGCAACGCGTCGAGAGCGGCGACCAGTTCGGGCCGGGCGACCGGGATGCGTACGGGCCGGTCGATGCCCGCGACCCGCACCTTCCGGCCCTCGTCCTCGGCCAGCGCCGACCAGAAGTCCATCCGTTCCCGTACGACCTCGGAGGCGTCACAGCCCGCCCCGGGCCCGGCCGCCTGGGTCTGCGGCTTCGCCTCCCGGGCCGTACGGATGATCGTGTCGACCTCGCGCTCCAGCTGCTCGACCGCCGCCCGGGTCTGGTCGGCGGCCGGCCCCTCACCGAGCGAGGCGGCGTTGAGGCGCAGCACGGTCAGCGGGGTGCGCAGCCGGTGCGAGAGGTCGGCGGCGAGCTCCCGCTCGTTGGCGAGGAGCTGGACGACCTGGTCGGCCATCGCGTTGAAGGCGACGGCGGCCGACCGCAGTTCGGGCGGGCCCTCCTCGGGCACCCGTGCGCCGAGCTTGCCCTCGCCCAGGTCATGGGCGGCCCGCGCGAGCCGCTGGGCGGGCCGCACCATCCGTACGCCAAGCCGGTCGGCGACCGCGACCGAGCCGACGATCAGGGCGGCGCCCACGCCGGAGAGGACCAGCCAGGCGGTGGCGACGCCGTTGGAGACCTCGCCCTCCGGTACGAAGACCTCGACGATGGCGATCTGGCCGCTGCTCAGCGCGATCGGCTGGAGCAGCGCGGAGCCGCCCTCGACATCGGTGATGGAGGCGCGGGGGGTGGCCCGTACGGTGTCCAGGTCCTTGGCCGCGGCCCGGCCGTTGCCGATCTCGAGCGCCCGGCCGCCTGCCCCTTCGGCGGCCGGGATGTGGACGGCCATCCGGCCCGCGGCCCCCGCCTGGGTGGAGGCGACGGCCCGGTCCAGCTGGTCGCGGTCGGTGGTGATGGAGAGGCTGGGCCCGATGGCGGCGGCCTGCCGCTCGGCGTTGGAGAACGCCCGGTCGCGGGCCATCTCCTTGATGACGAGGCCCAGCGGCACGGCGAAGGCGACCACGACCATCACGGTGACGGCGAGGGACACCTTCACGAGAGCCCACCTCATCGCGGCGGCTCCAGCTTCACTCCGACACCCCGCAGGGTGTGCAGATAGCGGGGTTTGGCGGCCGTCTCCCCCAATTTCCGGCGCAACCAGGACAGGTGGACGTCGATGGTCTGGTCGTCGCCGTACGCCTGCTGCCAGACCTCGGCGAGCAGCTCCTTGCGGGAGACGACCACACCGGGCCGGCCGGCCAGGAAGGCGAGCAGGTCGAACTCCCGGCGGGTGAGGTCCAGCTGGACGCCGTCCAGCTCGGCCTGGCGCCGCAGCGGGTCGATGGAGAGTCCGCCGACCTGGATGACCCGCGACGGCGGCGCGTCCCCGCTGCTCGCGCGGGAGCGCCGCAGCACGGCCGCCATCCGCGCGGAGAGGTGCTCCACGGAGAACGGCTTGGTGAGGTAGTCGTCGGCGCCGTCGTTGAGGAGCCGCACGATCTCCGTCTCGTCGTCCCGGGCCGTCGCGATGATCACCGGCACGTCGGTGATGCCGCGCAGCATCTTGAGCGCCTCGGACCCGTCCAGATCGGGCAGTCCGAGGTCGAGAATGACCACGTCGAAGCGGAAATGGGCCACTTCGCGCAGCGCCTCGAGGGCCGTGCCGACGCTCCGTACGGTGTGGGAGGCCTCGGTCAGGTGCCGGATGAGGGCGGAGCGCACGAACTGGTCGTCCTCGACCACGAGCACACTTGCCATGGGCGGCACCGTACGCCATTCGGGGGACGGCACGGCCCTGGGAACCCCCTGGGTCACCACTGTGAAGGGTGGTGCAGTATGGCCCGGATGCGTAGAGGACTTGTTCACGTCTTGGCGTGGTCGCTCGCCACGGGCGCGGCGGTCACGCTGTCGTGGTGGGGTGTGCACACGGTGATGTCCGGCACCGCGTACGACCCTCCGCGCGCACTCCCCATCACGGCGGACACCCCGCTCGTCCCGGCCACCGGCGGCTCCTCGTCCGCCACCCCGGACCGACCTCAGGCCCCCGCGTCCTCGGCCCCGGCGTCACCCTCCGGCTCGCCCGAGACCGCTCCGGCCCCCAGCCGCGAGCCGTCACCGTCCCGCACGCCCTCCGCCTCCCGTGGCACCTCGGCGACACCGCCGTCCCACCAGGGCAAGGTCAAGAGCTACTCCGTCGCGGGCGGCCAGGTCGTCTTCGACATCGGCCCCGACTCGGCCGAACTGGTCTCGGCGACGCCCGCCTCCGGCTGGCAGATGCAGCTGTGGAAGCAGCCGACGTGGATCCGGGTGACCTTCACGCAGGGCGGCCGGGAGATCTCGGTGTTCTGCGTCTGGCACGACACCGCGCCACGGGTCGAGATCGACGAGCGCTGACGGCCGGTCCGGCCAGGTCAGCCGAAGGCTGACGGGGGCGGTACGGGCGAGGGCTTGGCGCTCGCGTCGGTGACGACGGCCGCGCCGCCCGTGAAGTCCTTCAGCTCCCGGCCGTCTTCGACCCGGCCCGCGTGCGGGTCGCTCGCGACCCGGCGGGTCAGTTCGGCCACGGGCAGCGGCAGCTCGGAGGCGAGCAGGACCGCGTTGCCGAAGCGCCGGCCGCGCAGCACCGCCGGGTCGGCGGCGAGGGCGAGTTCGGGGAAGACGGTGGCCGCGGTGGCGATCTGGCCCCGCAGATGGGCCAGCGGCGGTCCGTCGGCGAGGTTCGCGGCGTAGTGGCCGCCGGGCGCCAGCACACGGCGGACCTCGGCGAGGAATTCCGTACTGGTCAGGTGGGCCGGGGTACGGGCCCCGCTGAAAACATCCGCGATGATCAGGTCCGCCCAGCCGTCCGGGATCCGGCCGAGGCCGTCCCGGGCGTCGCCCGAGCGGACCCGGACGCGGGCGGCGGAGTCCAGCGGCAGTTCCCGGCGGACCAGCTGGACCAGGGGCGCGTCCACCTCGACGATCTGCTGGGTGGAGCGGGGGCGGGTGGCCGCAATGTAGCGGGCGAGGGTGAAGGCCCCACCGCCGAGGTGCACGACGTGCAGGGGGCGCCCGGCGGGTGCGACGAGGTCGGCGATGTGGCCGAGCCGGCGCTGGTAGGCGAAGTCCAGATGGGCCGGGTCGTCCAGGTCGACGTGGGACTGCGGGGCGCCGTCTATCAGCAGGGTCCAGCCGCGGGCCCGCTCCCGGTCGGGTATGAGCTCCGCGAGCCCGCCGTCCACGGTCTCGACCACCGCCGCCACGGCCGTCGCCCGTGCACGCTGCTTGTTCCTTGCCACCCGCCCATTATCGGTCAGCGCCCATCGGCCGGCGCCGGGCGGCGTCTGCGGGCGTCGGTCAGCGGCAGTTGTCGGCGGCCTCGATCATGCGGGCCGCCTCCCCCAGGGCCTCGCGCAGGACGACCGGGTCGGTGACCGGGCCGGTGTCGTCGGGCGGCAGGAGCCAGCCCGTGCCGGAGACCGGGGGCTCGGGGTGCACCCCGGGGATCCGCAGGCCGCGCCCCGAGGTCTGGGTGCAGGCACTGCCGGGCATGTCCCAGCCCTCGGCCGTGCCGGGCGGCACCAGAAAGCCGAGGGTGTCGCTGGTGCCGTCGTGGAGGACCGGTCCGACGGCGGGGGCGCCGCCGCGGCGGAGGATGTCGACGGCCTCCAGGCCCTGCCGGGCGGGCACGGTCACCAGGTCGCAGGGGACCACGACACCGTCGAGGGCCTCTCCGGGAGGGGCGCTGGCGTCCGGGGTGGGCCAGTGCTGCGCCGTCGTACGCGATCCGCCCTCGGTCCGCGGGCTGGTCTCCATGCCGACCTCCAACAAGGGGTCCCCTCCTCGCCAGTGGAGACACGTTCCGTCTCTCCGCATGGTTCAACGCCCTCGCGCGTCAACGGCTACGGCGGCACGCCGCCGCAAAGGATGGCAGTTCATGGCAGATCGGGGGTGAGATATCCCGTTTGTAGCCAAACACTGCGTGAGCACCTGGTCACAGCAGGTACGTTCATCCCCGCCGGAACGACGGCAGCACACGAGAGGGCTCGGCCATGGCGATGTCACGGGCAGTTCCCAATCACGCCTTCCGCAGGCTGCGCGGGCAGCACTCACCGGGGGAGTTCGCCGCCCTGGTCCGCAGGGCCGCCCGGGAGATCGGTGAGCAGGTGGCCTGTGACGCCCGGTACGTCGGGCGGGTGGAGGCGGGCGAGATCCGCTGCCCCAACTACGCGTACGAGCGGGTGTTCCTGCATATGTTCCCCGGTCTGACCCTCGCGGACCTGGGCTTCTCGGCGCGGGAGACCGTACGCGGACGCAGTGCGCGCACCACGACCGGTGCGCCCGCGCCACCCACTTTGATCCAGAACGATGAGGAGAGCGACGTGCTGCGTCGCGCATTCATGACGAGCGGTGGCGCCACGGTGGCAGCCGTCTCGCTGGGGCTCGGGTCCGTCCCGGCCCAGGCCTTGCCGCAGATCCCGAGCCAGCGGCGGATCGGCGAGGCGGAGGTGAGCGCGGTGGAGGAGGCTGTACGGCAGATCCGGTTGCTCGACGACCGGCATGGCGCGGACGGTCTTTACCGCAGGGCGGCCGAGCCGCTGCGGGCCGCGTACGCGCTGCTGGACGCGGGCACCACGGCGCGCGGCTCGACCGCCGACCGGCTGCACACGGGCGCGGGTGAACTGGCCATCTCCGTGGGCTGGCTGGCTCATGACTCGGGGCGGCTGGACGATGCCCGCTCGCACTACGCGGAGGCACTGGCCACCGCGCGCGTGGCGGGTGATCCGGCCCTTGAGGCGCATGCTTTCTGCAACACGTCGTTCCTGGCCAGGGACGCGGGCCGGTTCCGGGAGGCGGTCCGCGCGGCGCAGGCGGGGCAGCGGGCCGCGCGGCATGTGCCGTCCGCCCGGCTGCGGTCGCTGCTGGCCCTGCGGGAGGCCGGGGCGTGGGCGGGGCTCGGCGACCGCGGCGGCTGCGGGCAGGCGTTGGGGCGGGCGCACAGTCTGTTCGGCCAGGGCCCCTCGGACACGGATCCGGAGTGGATGTCCTTCTTCGGCGAACCGGAGCTGGAGGCGCTGGAGGCGCAGTGCTGGTCGACCCTGGGTGAGTGGGGGCGCGCTGCGCGGCACGCGCACCGGGCGACGGTCCTGCAGAGTCCGCACTTCGCGCGGAACCTCGCGCTGTACCGGGCGCAGCTGGCCGCGGATCTGGCCCGCGGCGGGCGCCCCGAGGAGGCCGCGGAGGCGGCCCTGCAGGTCCTGGACGTCCTCGACGACGTCCAGTCGAACCGCATCCGCCGCCTGCTGGCGCAGACCGCCGAGGTGCTCTCCGCCCGCCGCGACGCCTCGGGCGTGCCGGAGCTGCTGGCCCGCCGGGGCGCGTACGTCTGACCGGCCGCCGGTGATCGCCCAGCGCAAACGTTCCGCTGGGCCCGGCCGGCGCGGCTAGTCCAGGTGGCCGGTGTCGTTCCAGCGCTGGATCGCCGGGGCGCCATAGGCCCAGCCCAGGACCGACAGGCTCGTCGGACTCAGGTAGATCCGGGCCCCGAAGGAGACGTCCTCGCCGAGCCAACGGGCACCGATCGAGCGGAGGATGTGGCCGTGGGCGAAGACGAGGACGTCACGGTCGGCCGAGCGGGCCCATTCGACGACCTCGTCCGCGCGGGCGGACAGCTCGGCGTGGGTCTCGCCCTCGGGCACGCCGTCGCGCCAGATCACCCAGCCGGGGCGGATCGCGTGGATCTCGGCGGGGGTCATGCCTTCGTAGGCGCCGTAGTCCCACTCCATGAGGGTGTCCCACTCCTGGGCGCGGTCGCCGAATCCGGCCAGTTCGCAGGTCTCACGCGCGCGTGAGAGGGGGCTGGTGCGGATCTCGACGTCGGCGAGGCCGTTCCAGGGTGCACGGTGCAGCCGCTCGCCGAGGAGCTTGGCGCCGCGGCGGCCCTCGTCGAGGAGGTGGATGTCGGTCCTGCCGGTGTGCCGGCCGAGGAGCGACCATTCGGTCTGGCCGTGCCGGGCGAGCAGGATGCGCGGTGCCATGGAGGCTCTCCCTGAAGGTTCACAGTCGGTGCCCGCTCATCATCTCGTACGTGAACTCCGGGCGACGACGGGCAACCCACACGGCGATATCCGCGTCCCACTAGGGGCCAGTCATCACCAGCGTCACATGTGGGGGAACGCCCGGATGCCACAGCCTGCTGCCACCGCTCCAGGACCCGGGCGGCCGCGGCCGCGCTGGTGGACTGAGCTCGCCCTGATCGCCGTGGTGTACGTCGCGTACTCCTGCGGCCGGCTGCTGGCCCGTGGCGATGTGTCCACGGCCGTGGACAACGGTCTGGCGATCCTGCGTCTCGAGCAGGGCCTCCACCTCAACGCCGAGCATCCGCTGAATCGTCTCTTCACAAGCACCCCGGCGATCGGCATACCCGCCGACTTCGCCTACGCGTCGCTGCACTACCTCGTCACCCCGGCGATCCTGGTCTGGCTCTTCCGCCGCCGCCCCGTCCGCTACCGGGCCGCCCGCACCTGGCTGATGGTCTCCACGCTCTGCGGGCTGGTCGGCTTCACGCTGCTGCCGACCTGTCCGCCCCGGCTGCTGGACGCCCACCACGGCTTCGTCGACACCATGGCGCAGTTCAGCGCGTACGGATGGTGGGGCGGCGAGGCGAGCGCGCCGCGCGGCATGGGCGGCATGACCAACCAGTACGCGGCGATGCCCAGCCTCCACGTCGGCTGGGCGCTGTGGTGCGGGGTGATGCTGTGGAAGTACGGGCGCTCACCGCTGCTGAAGGCCCTCGGGGTGGCCTACCCGCTGCTGACCGTGATCGTCGTCATGGGCACGGCCAACCACTACTTCCTGGACGCGGTGGCGGGGGTCGCCGTGATGGGGCTCGGACTGGTGCTGACCAGGCCCGCGATGCGGCTGACGGACCGGGTGAGGGAGCTGCTGACCGGAGCGGCCGCGCCGGTGAAGTCCCCGATTGTCAGTGGCGGATGCGAGACTTCCGCGGGTGAGCGAATCCCTGGACAGCGGACCTCTCCCAGCTCCGCAGACGACACTCCGGCAGGGGGCATCCCCGGCTCCGGCGCAGCGGCCGGCGTGGGGAAGCCTCGCTGAGCTGCGCGGCCCCGCCGCGCCGCATCCGCTGGACGCGCGGGCGCTCGCAGCGCTGGCCGCCAACCCCGGCTGCCGGCGGCGGGCGCTCCTCGACGGCGCCGGGGTGGACAAGACGGCGCTGGCCGCCGCGCTCGGTACGCCGGCCGCGTTCGGGCAGTCCCAGTTCGCGTTCATGCGGGGTCACGCCTTCGAGGCCCGGGTCAAGGCGGACGGCGGCCGGGAGCTGCTGCGGCTGCTCGGCCCCGAGGAGCCGCGCGAGGTGTCCGTGCCGGAGCTGGCGGCGGCCGGGCCCGCGGGCCGCGCGGCGCGTACGGCGCTGGCGCTGCGGGAGGCGACCCAAGCCGGCGGGTGGACGCTGCTCGACCATCCGATGCTGGCGCTGGAGGTGGCGGGCTCACCGGCGTATCTGGAGCCGGACGCGGTGGTCGTGCACCCCGACGGGCGGTGGACGGTCGTTGAGATCAAGTCGTTCCCGATGATCGACGGCGCGGCGGACGCCTCGAAGGTGGGGGCGGCGGCGCGCCAGGCCGCCGTGTACGTCCTGGCCCTGGAGCGGGTAGCGGCGGTGATGGAGGGCGCGCGCGTGGCGCACTCGGTGCTGCTGGTGTGCCCCAAGGACTTCTCCAACCTGCCGACGGCCTCGGTCGTCGACGTACGCAAGCAGCTGTCGGTGACCCGGCGTCAGCTGGCGCGGCTGACCCGGGTCGAGGAGATCGCGGCCGCGCTGCCGCAGGGCACGACGTTCGATGTGGAGGCCTGCTCGGCGGACGAGTTGCGGGCAGCGGTGGACGCCGTGCCGCACGCCTACGCCCCGGAGTGCCTGTCCGCCTGCGAGTTGGCCTTCCACTGCCGGGAGCGGGCGCGGGAGGCGGGCGCGGTCGAGGCGCTCGGCCGGTCGGTCCGGGGCGAGCTGGGTGGTCTGACGACGGTCGGCGCGGTGCTCGCGGCGGCGCGCGGCGAGGCGGGCGATCCGGACGACCCGGCCGTGGCGGCGCTGCGGCGGGCCGCGGCGCTGCGCGCGCGGGCCCTGGCCGAGCGGGAGGCGGCCGTATGTCGCTGATCTCCACCCTGGCGCGGCTCGAGGCGGTCGAGTCCGGGCGCGCCCAGCCGCTGGCCACCGTCCGGCACCGGCATCTGTCGGCGCGCCCTCTGGTGTTCGTACCGCTGACGACGGCCGGTGAGGCGGGGGCGCCGCTGGGGGCGCTGGTCGGGACGGACCCCGGGGAGCCCCGGCTGCTGGTCGTGCCGCAGCCCCGCGACCGGGATCTGCGGTTCGCGTTCCTCGCCGATCTGGCCGAGGCGGTGCTGCCGTACGTCGACGGGTTCGGCGAAGAGGTGGAGGCCGCCGAGAAGTCCGAGACGGACCCGGAGACCGGCAAGAAGATCAAGGTCGAGGTCGAACTGTGCGCCGACGCACCGCAGTTGATCGTGCCGAGCCGGGCGGGCATCGAGTACGTACGGCTCCTGGGCCGGTCGATGCGGTTCCGGCGGACCGTCGAGCAGGACCCGCAGACGCCGTACCCGGCTCCGCCGCGGGTGCCGCTGCTGGGGCGGTGGCTGACGCACTTCGGGGAGCGGGCGAGGGTGCCCGGCTCGTCGTTGCTGCTGTCGGCGACGGATCTGCTGAACCGGCACTGGGCGACCGGCCAGTCCTCGCTGGAGGACCAGCACCTGGGCGCGCTGCTGGCCTGGATCGATCCCCCGGAAGGAGAGTCGGGGGCCGAGGCGGCGCTCCGGGCCGAGCTGGGGCGGGACCGGGAGGGGCAGTTGCTGTGCCCGCCGGCCGGTCCTGCGACCGACCCGGCGTTCGACAACCGGGTGCTGGCGCCCGCGATCGAGCGGTACGACCGGGCGCGGCTGGAGCTGGCCGCGGCCGAGGACGGCGAGGCCGCCGACGCCCGGCTGGCCGAGCTGCACGGGGCCGAGCGGGAGATCCGGCGGCTGCTCCTCGCGCAGATGAAGCCCACCTGGGACGCGGTGTGGCGGTCGGTGGAGCTGCTGCGGGGACTGCCCGCCGGGGCGCGGGTGGCCGACCGCTGGACCCGGGACCGCTGGTCGTTCACCGGACACCGGGACCGGGTGCGGGCGGGTGAGCCGCCGCAGCCGCGCCGCGACGACGCGGTGACCGCGGCCCAGAAGCTGGCGGCGCGGGAGACGGCGCAGGCCCAGCTGGAGGCGCAGGAGGCGCTGGACGATCCGCTGGTGCTCGCCGGGCGCCGGCTCTCCGGTGAGGCGTTCGTGGCGGAGGTGGTGGAGGTGACGATGGCGTGGTCGGAGTCGAAGCGCCCCTCGCCGCGTCCGCTGCTGACCGTCCGTACGGACGATCTGCCCCATCTGGCGGAGCGGGGGAAGGTTTTTCGCTCGCTGGACGGCAAGCCGCAGACGGCGGAGTTCGTCCGGTGGGAGGAGGACGGTTCGCTGGTGCTGCGGGTGCTCGACCGGATGGGGCGGGCGAAGGACCCGGCGGAGGGGTCTGTTCCGGAGAAGGGCGAGCGGATCGCCTGGACGCTGTTCGAGCACGATCAGCGGGGTGGCCCGAAGCTGCCCGACCCCGAGGAGACGCCGTGGACGCACGGCGGGCCTCCGCACTCCGACACCGCCGAAACCCCTGATCCCGTCACCCCGGAGGACCTGCTGTGAGCTTCGACCCCGCCGCGGAGGCGGCGCGGGCCACCCGGAACATCCTCGCCGACACCCTGCACGGGCAGGCGCGGGGCGTCGTCGTGGACTCGCCACCGGGCGCCGGCAAGTCGACGCTGGTGGTGCGGGCCGCGATCGAGCTGGCCGGCGCCGGGCGCCCCCTGATGGTGGTCGCCCAGACCAACGCGCAGGTGGACGACCTCGTGCTGCGGCTCGCGGAGAAGGAGCCGGAGCTCCAGGTCGGGCGGCTGCACAGTAACGACTCGGATCCGTACGACAAGGCGCTCGACGAGCTGGAGCAGGTACGGACGTCGTCGAAGGCGGGCGATCTTGCCGGGCTGCCGGTGGTGGTCTCGACGGCCGCGAAGTGGGCGCATGTGAAGAGCGTCGAGCCCTGGGCGCACGCGATCGTGGACGAGGCGTACCAAATGCGCTCGGACGCGCTGCTCGCGGTGGCGGGCCTGTTCGAGCGGGCGCTGTTCGTGGGCGATCCCGGGCAGCTGGACCCGTTCTCGGTGGTGGGCGCCGAGCAGTGGGCGGGGCTGTCCTACGACCCGTCGGCCAGCGCGGTCTCCACGCTGCTCGCGCACAATCCGGAGCTGCCGCAGCACCGGCTGCCGGTGTCCTGGCGGCTGCCGGCGTCGGCGGCGCCGCTGGTCTCCGACGCGTTCTATCCGTACACACCCTTCCGCAGCGGTACGGGCCCCGGCGAGCGGCGGCTCTCCTTCGGAGTGGCGTCGGACGGCTCGGGCCCGGACCGGGTCCTGGACGAGGCGGCGGAGTCGGGCTGGGGCCTCCTGGAGCTGCCCGCCCGGCACACGCCCCGTACGGACCCCGAGGCGGTACGGGCGGTCGCGCTGGTGGTCCGGCGGCTGCTGGACCGGGGCGGGGCCGCGGTGAGCGAGCGGTCGGACGCTCCCGTCCCGCTGACCCCTGACCGGATCGCGGTCGGCACCGCCCACCGCGACCAGGCGGCGGCGGTCCGGGCGGCGCTGACGGAGCTCGCCGTGACGGGCGTGACGGTGGACACGGCGAACCGGCTCCAGGGCCGGGAGTACGACGTGACGGTGGTCCTGCACCCCCTGTCGGGCCGCCCGGACGCGACCGCGTTCCACCTGGAGACGGGCCGCCTGTGCGTCCTGGCGTCCAGGCACCGGCACGCCTGCATCGTGGTCTGCCGCGCGGGCGTCGCGGACCTCCTGGACGAGCACCCCTCGACGGAGCCGGTCCAGCTGGGCGTGACGGTGAAGTTCCCTGACGGATGGGAGGCGAACCACGCGGTGCTCTCGCATCTGGCGGAACACCGCGTGGCCTGGGCGCCCTGAGGAGACGCCCTTGCGGGGCAAGGGAGAATGGAGGGTGGTCCGAAACCGCGGACCACCACGCGCGAGGAGGGGCTGGACATGGCGGAACCCGAGCGGAGCGAGCAGCGACGGCTCAAGCCCGCGCCGCTGATCTTCGAGCCTGCCGAGGCCGCCGCCGACCCCGAGCACTTCTTCGATCTGGAGTCCATCGAGGATCCCCGGGAGCTGCTGGCCAGGGCCACCGAGCTCACGCTGGCCTTCCGGGCGGCGACGGACCGGGCGATCGAGTTCCAGGCGATCGCCGCGGCCCAGCTGGGCGATCCGCGCCGGTTCGACCGGCTGACCCCGGCGGAGATCGCCGAGCGTGCGGAGTGGACCGAGGACTACGCCCGGAAGATGATCGAGTTCGGCGAGGACCTGTTGCGGAACAACGGTCGCGTCTCCGACTTCTGAGCGGGCAGGTCCGAGCCGGGCCGGCGCCGGGCGGGCGCCGGCCCGCCGCTGCCCGCACCGCTCCCCGTACGACCGCGCCACCCATATGGCCGTACGACCACACGACTAGCCGTACGACCGTACGACCGGTCCGTACGACCCCATCCGCCCCACGCGCCCCCCCACATCACCGAGCGCGTCCCTGGCATATGCCGAGGCGCAAGATACTCCCTCCCGGCCCGCCCTGTCCGGATTTCCGGCAACCCTCAGAAACGGAACGGACACGCCCGGTAGATGTAGGCGCCATGAGCGCATGGCTGCGAGACGAATCCCCCCTGAGCCCCGCCCACGGCGACACCGACGAGCGACGGCGGGACATCTTCGCCGTCCTCCGTGACGCGGGCCCGCACCACACCGCGCATGTGACCGCCGAGGGAGCCGACTGGCTCGCCTCCGCCGCGGCCTATCCGCGCTCCATGCTCGCCCTGTGGGAGGCCCGGCCCACCGCGCCCGCCGTGCTGCCCTGCGGGACCGCCTTCGACGTGGTGAACGTGCCGTCGATCTTCGGGCGGCGGATGCTGGACCGGCTCTGGTCGCAGGGCCCCGGCTCCGGGCCGGTCGCCGTCCACCGCGGCAGGATGCTGCTGTTCGCCGCGCCGAGAACGGCCCACCGGTTACCGTCCCTGCTCGACTGGGAGGAGGCGAACGATGCCGTACCACCCCTGCTCTGCCACGGCACCGGCGACGCGGTGACGATCCCGCCCCTGACGCCCCCCGCGGCGGCCACCGGGCCGCGCTGGCTGGTCGCACCGGACACCCGGCACCCCTGGCTGCCGGGCCCCGAGGTGATGCTCTGGGCCTGCGTCCGGGCCGCCCGGTCGGCCCGCACCGCCGACGTGCGGATATCGATTTTTCCTCCGCCGGATCAGGATGCTAATGTCTACGACGTCAGCAGGCGCCGCTAGCTCAGTTGGTTAGAGCAGCTGACTCTTAATCAGCGGGTCCGGGGTTCGAGTCCCTGGCGGCGCACAGACGGAAAAGGCCCCTCGCGCAAGCGGGGGGCCTTTTCGTATGCCTCGTACGCCCTTCACCCCTCGGTCGTCCCCTCCCCCACCGTGATCTTGACCGTCCAGACCCCGGACGGCGACCGGTCCGCCACCTCCACGCGGGTGTCCGCGCCCGGCACCGTGAAGGTCTCCCCCTCTGTGAGGGGCGCGTCGGCGAGCGCCGGGTACACGGACCGGTCCCAGCACGCCTCGGTGCGCGGGTGCGTGTCCACCACCTCGACGGGGCCGTCGCCGGAGGCCGCCCCGTTGCGGACCCGGTAGATCAGCACGCCCTCCCGGCAGGTGTCGTGGTCGTTGCCGGTGGAGCCGCGGGCCTCGATGGCGAGCGCGGTGTCCTGGCCGGTCCGTACGACGGCGAGCCGGGTGCCGAGCGAGCCGCCGGGCGGCGGCGCGGCGGCCAGCGGCTCCAGGCTCAGCAGCGTGGTGCCCGAGGAGACGCACTGCACCTGGCGCCGGTCCAGCCAGCCCAGCTTCCACTTGTGCCAGCCGAAGAGGTCCGGGGCGAGCCCGAACTGGCTGCCCATGACGTCCCAGTCACCGACGTGGGTGTCCCAGTCGCCCTTGCCGTCCGTCGGCCGGTGGTACAGGTCCGGCAGGTCGAAGACGTGCCCGGTCTCATGGGCCAGCACATTGCGGTCCGGGGGGTGGCGCTCGAACACCGTGACGACCCGCCGGATCTGCCGCCCGTCGGCCTCGATCGGCCGGTCCAGGTTGACGACCTTCGTGGCGTCCGAGTCGACGCCCGGGGCGTCCGGGTCGGCGACCAGGTAGACGACGTCATAGCGCGAGAAGTCGACCCGCTCGTCGGCCGCCGCGACGGCGTCCCGCAGATAGGCCGTGCGCCGCTCCAGCGACCAGTCACGCTGTATGCGGTACGCGGTGGAGGCCTTCGGCATCCGGGTCCAGGCCCGCTGAGGATGCGGGCGCAGCACGAACCGCCCGTAGGAGGCGCGCCGGAAGAACTCGCTGGTGGCGGGGAAGTGGTCGGCGGCCAGGTCGGCGGGGCGCAGCAGCGGTGTGGAGTCCGGGAAGGACAGGAAGATCATGACCGCGCCCAGGGTGCGGACGGGTCGCGGGTAGGCGGCGTTCCAGCTGTCCAGGCCGAGGGAGTGGTGCGCCGCCGTACGGGGCAGGGCGCACGGCCCCGCGGTCGGCGCGCCGACGGCGGGACCGGCCACCAGCCCCGTGGCGGCGAGTGCGGCGAGGGAGGTGAACGCGGCCGCCCCGGCGCGCAGACGCGGTCGTTCCACCCCCTCGGGTGTCTGCTGACCCTCCACGTGGACCTCCGGCTAAGGAATGCGGAACACCTCAACCACCTTGTGCCGGTTTGTCACCGTATGCCCTGTTCCAGTGCCCCACATGGGTGAGACGGCGACACGACGAGACACAGCATCGGCTCACGGAAAGTCACAATCGGTCAGGTCGGTGCGGCCGCCGCGCCACACCCGCGCAGAAACGATCGGCCGGGACCGGCGCACGGGGTCTCTCGGACCGCTCACGCCGCTCCCCCACTCCCGCAGAGCTGGAATGGCCGCCGAACCTGCCTCTATGATCGGCACACTTTCCTTGGCCCACCATCCCGACCACATCTGTACGGACCCGACTGACCACGGGAGCGAGCGGTGAGCGGAACCTTCGAAGGACCGGGACCCGCGGCCGTGACGGCCGGAGCACCGCCCTCAACACCGCCCGGAACAGCCCCTTCTTCGGTTACGGAGCGTCACATGCGGGGAACTGCCGGAGGCCGTACGGGCATCGGTCGCAGCGCCGCCGAACTCCGCGACTACCGAGCCGCGTTCCGTGCCGCGCAGCTCGCCATGGCCGTCGTCGACCAGGACGGTGTCGTCGTCGCAGCGAACGACGCCCTCGCCACCCTGCTCGGCACCGATCCGGCCTCCCTGCACGAGCAGGCCGCCGCCGACCTGGTCGATCTGGCCTCGGACGGCCGCACCTGGCACGCGTACCGCGAGGTGCTGCGCGGCCGCCGCTCCCGCTTCCGATGTACGCGGCGCCTGAAACATCCCGACGGGCGGTCGCTGTGGGCGGAGGTCACGGTGGCACCGGTGCCGGAGAGCCAAAGGGTGCTGCTGTCGATCGCGGACATCAGCGACCGGCGCGAGCTCCAGGCCAGGCTGCGCCATCTCCAGATGCACGATCCGGTAACCCGGCTGCCGAACCGGACCCTGTTCTTCGAACGGCTGGCGACGGCGCTGGAGACCGCCTCGCAGGAGGACGCCACCGTCGACGTCCGCCCCCCGCACCCGGCGCACGGACAGGCGTACGAGCCGTACCGGCATGGCGGATCAGGGCGGATCGGACTTCTCTATCTCGACCTGGACGGCTTCAAGGCCGTCAACGACACCCTCGGACACCGCGTCGGCGATCGGCTCCTCGCCGCCGTGGCCGCCCGGCTCACCGAGTGCGCCGACAGCGACGGCTACACCCGCAGCGGCGGACATCTGGTCGCACGGCTCGGCGGCGACGAGTTCGCCATCATGGTCGAGGACTCGACCGGCACCGAACACCTCGCCGATCTCGCCCAGTCCGTCCTCTCCTCGCTCCAGCAGCCGTTCGACCTGGCCGGGCAGCGCCTGTCGGTCTCCGCGTCCATCGGCGTGGTGGAGCGGACGGCGCGGGGGACGACCGCGACGGGCCTGATGCAGGCCGCCGACACCACGCTGTACTGGGCCAAGGCCGACGGCAAAGCCCGCTGGACGCTCTTCGACCCCGAGCGCAACGCCCACCGGATGACCCGGCAGGCGCTCTCCTCGACGCTCCGGCCGGCGGTAGAACGCGGGGAGTTCGCCCTTGAGTACCAACCACTGGTCGGGATGGCGGACGGATCGGTGCGGGGAGTCGAAGCACTTGTTCGGTGGAATCACCCACAGTTCGGGACACTTGCGCCGAATCGGTTCGTCGGGATCGCCGAGGAAGACGGGTCGATCGTCGAACTCGGCCGCTGGGTTCTGCGTACAGCATGCCGCCAGGCCCGTCAGTGGCAGAAGGACCATCCGGGTGACCGCCCGATTTTCGTGAGTGTCAACGTTGCCGTGCGGCAGGTGTGGGACTCCGACCTGGTGGCGGACGTCGCCGGGATCCTCGCGGAGACCGGGCTCGCGCCGCATCTGCTCCAGCTGGAACTGACCGAGTCCGCGGTGATGGGCTCCGCGGGCCGACCGCTCCAGGCCCTTCAGGCGCTGAGCGACATGGGTGTGCGGATCGCGATCGACGACTTCGGCACCGGCTACTCCAACCTCGCCTATCTGAGCCGGCTGCCCGTCTCGGTGCTGAAGCTGGACGGCTCCTTCGTCCGCGGCTTCCAGGACGAGGCCCATGCCAACCCGGCCGACGAGCTGATCGTCGAGGCGCTGGTGCAACTGGCCCACCGGCTGGGCCTGACCGTGACCGCCGAATGCGTCGAGACGGCGGGCCAGGCGACCCGGCTGCGCCGCATCGGCTGCGACACGGGCCAGGGCTGGCTGTACTCGCGGGCGGTGGCCCCCGACCGGATCGGGCAGATGATCGAGACCAGTTCGCTCTCGGTCTGACGGCCCGGCGGGGCGGGACGGAGTCATGGGCGTGGAACTGCCCCCGGCCGGAGGGTGCTTCCGGGCGGGGGCAGTGCTCAGGGGCGGAGGTCAGCAGGCGCCGAGGTCCTGCCAGACCCCCCATTCACCGGTGGTGCCGGGGGCCTCGTTCTGGGTCCACCACTTGGCCTTCCACTTGCGGCCGTTGTGGGAGACCTCGCTGCCCTGGGTGTAGACGGTGCCCGCGACGTACGCCGGGAGCGAGCCGCAGCCCGTGGGCGGCGTGGTCGTCGGCGGGGTGGTGGTGGGCGGGGTGGTCGTCGGAGGCGTGGTGACCGGCGGCTGGGTGGCTCCGCCGAGCGCGTCCGAGATGTGGTTCAGCAGCGTGGTGTTGTTGTCCAGGCCGAGCAGGGAGTACATCATCGCGCCGGCCAGGCCGCGCTGCTTGCCGTAGTCGACCCGGGCCTGGACGGCCCGCTTGTCGAGGCCGGTGAAGAACTCGCCGTCCTTGTAGAAGTAGGCGGCCTTGGCCTGGTCGTCCCAGAAGGTGGTGGCGGCGTTGTCGACGATGCCGCCGAGCTCCTTGTAGTGGGCGATACCGGCCTGCTGGCTGACCGGGCGGGCGCCGGACGCGCCGGACGCGGGCTGGGCGAGACCGTTGGCCGACCCGGCCGGAACGCCCTTCCAGCCGCGGTAGTAGAACTCGTAGCCGAGGGTCAGCTTGTTGGCGGGGAATCCGCCCGCGATGCCGTACGCCGGCTTGCCGTCGATCCAGGCGTCGATGGCGTTGTCGATCGAGTACTTCTCGGCGCCCGGCTTGATCGGGTCCGTCGGGTCGTTGGCGCCCGAGTACAGCGGCGACTGGTGGTACGTCGGCCCGTCGCCGTCCCAGGCGCCGTGCATGTCGTACGTCATGATGTTCGCGTAGTCGAGGTACGCGCCGATCTTGTCGGTCTCGATGTGCTTGATCTTGTCCTGGCCGGCCGGGAGGGCCGCGGTCAGCAGGTACTTCTTGCCGCCGTGCGCCGCGCCGTACGCGTCGAGCTGCTTGCGGAACTCGGCGAGCAGCAGGGTGAAGTTGGCCTTGTCCTCGGGGCCGTAGTGGTTGCCGAGGTGGCCGTCGGGCGAGCCGGGGTACTCCCAGTCGATGTCGATGCCGTCGAAGATGCCGGCCGCGGTGCCCGGGCCGCCGAAGCCGCCCTCGACGGGCAGGTCACCCTGGATGTACTGCTTGATGCAGGAGGCGACGAGCTTCTTGCGGCTGGCGTCCGTCTTCGCCGCGTCGTGGAAGTACTTGGAGTAGGTCCAGCCGCCCAGCGAGATGTTGATCTTCAGGTGGGGGTACCTCGCCTTCAGCTCCTTGAACTGGTTGAAGACGCCCACGATCGGCTGGTCCCACTTGTCGGCGACGCCGTCGACGCTGTCGGCCGCGGAGAAGGACTTCTGGTAGTCGGCGTACGAGTCGCCCGCGCCGTCACCGGCGTTGGGGTTGTTGTCGTCGCCGGCGGCCTTGTTCGCCTCGAAGCAGGTCAGCTCGGTCGGGTGGATGTTGCCGAACGAGTAGTTGATGATGTCGAGCTTGCCAGCGATGCCACGCGTGTCGAGGTGCTTGGGGTAGAAGGCGTTGCCGTACACGCTCCACTGGTCGTAGTACGCGATCTTCACGCCCCCGGACGAGGGCGCCGCGTCGGCCGCCTGGGCGGATCCGATCCCGGCGAAGCCGGCCAGCGCGCCGGCGGCGAGCGTGGCGGTGGCCAGCGCTGCGAGCAAGGGTCTGCGGGGGTGCACGTACGCCTCCGAGGGGGTTCCGCGGTACGGGAGTTGGAGAAGTGATAACCGCCGCGTGAACACCGCGTCAATGGTCTGAACCAAAATGAGGACTAGACCAATCTGAGGGAGAAAGTGCTCGTCAGACGTGCCGCAGCACAAAAGGAGGCCGCCCGCCACCATCGGTGACGAGCGGTTTAAGACTCCCTTAGGGCTCCGGACGCGGGCGATTCAGGAATGAACCACTCCGGGCATCCCATAGGCGTCGGCGATGAGTTCGTAGGAACGTACACGCGCCTCGGCGCCATGCGCGTTGGCCGTGAGCATCAGCTCGTCCGCCCCGGTCCGCTTCCGCAGCTCGTCCAGTCCCGACCGGACCTCCTCGGCCGTCCCGTACACGATGTTCTTCAGCCAGCCGTCCACGAACTCCCGCTCCAGGGGGCTGAAGGAGTACGCCTCCGTCTCCTCCGGGGAGGGCACGAGCCCCGGCCGGCCGGTGCGCAGCCGGATCATCGACAGCGCGCCGGTCATCACCTGCCGGTGGGCCTCCTTCTCGTCGTCACTCGCCAGGGCCGAGACGCCGATCAGGGCGTACGGCGCGTCGAGGACCGCGGACGGGCGGAAGGACTCGCGGTAGAGGTCGAGCGCGGGCACGGTGTTCTGCGCGGAGAAGTGATGGGCGAAGGCGAAGGGCAGACCCAGCAGTCCCGCGAGCCGGGCGCTGAAGCCGGAGGAGCCGAGCAGCCAGATCGGCGGCCGCCCGGACGGGCCCTGCACGGGGCCCGGCACCGCGTGGATCCTGGCGTACGGGTGCCCGTCGGGGAAGTCGTCGTCCAGGAAGCGGGTCAGCTCGGCGAGCTGCTCGGGGAAGTCGTCGGCGCCCTCTCCCCTGGCCTGTGGCATGGGGGACCCCAGTCGGTCGGTGCGGCGCAGGGCGGCGGCGGTGGCGCCGTCGGTGCCGGGGGCGCGGCCCAGGCCCAGGTCGATCCGGCCCGGGGCGAGCGCCTCCAGCGTGCCGAACTGTTCGGCGATGACGAGCGGGGCGTGATTGGGGAGCATCACACCGCCGGAGCCGAGCCGGATGCGCTCGGTGTGGGCGGCGAGATGGGCGAGGATCACGGCCGGGGACGAGGAGGCGACGCCCGGCATGGAGTGGTGTTCGGCCACCCAGTGGCGGTGGTAACCGCGGCGCTCGGCGAGCCGGGCGATCTCGACGCTGGTGGCCAGTGCCTGGGTGGCGGTCCTGCCGGTGCCGACGGTGACCAGGTCCAGTACGGACAGGGGAACGGGCGCGGTCCCGTGTGCCGTGCCGTGAATCGCGTCGTTCACCGGTGATGACCCTCCTGCGCGGGGAATACGTACACCGGGACGAACAGGAGGGTGTCTCCGGTTATTCCCGCGGAACTGTAAGGAATGGCCTGCTCGGCTCCGGGTAGCCGCGCGCCCATGGCTCGAACAGCGCAGACGAGAAGGACAGAACGGATAAAACGCCGCACGGTTCTCCTGGGTACGGCGGCCGCCGCGGCCGGAATGGCCGGATGCAGTCGGGTCGCCTCCGGCGCCGCCCTCGACCGGCTCAGATCCCAGGGCACCGTGCGCCTGGGCATCGCGGGCGAGGTGCCCTACGGATATGTGGACGAGCAGGGCGCGTTCACCGGTGAGGCCCCCGAGCTGGCCAAGGTCGTCTTCCAGCGGCTCGGCATCGGCCGGGTGCAGCCCGTGGCCACCGACTTCGCGTCCCTGATACCGGGCCTCAACTCCCAGCAGTTCGACGTGGTCTCGGCCGGGATGTACATCAACAAACAGCGCTGTGAGCAGGTCATCTTCGCCGACCCCGAATACCAGATGCTCGACTCCTTCATCGTCCGCAAGGGCAACCCGAAGAATCTGCGCTCGTACGCGGACGTGGTGCGGGCCAAGGCCCGCTTCGCCACCGGCAGCGGCTACGCGGAGATCGGCTACGCCGTGGCCGCCGGCTACCCCGAGCGGGACATCGTCGTCCTCCAGGACCAGGTCGCGGGCCTGAACGCGGTCGAGTCCGGCCGCGTCGACGTCTTCGCGGGCACCGCGCTCACCACCCGCGAGGTGGTGAAGAAGAGCAGCCGCGCCGAGGCCACGCCGCCCTTCGCCGCGGTCGTCGACGGCAGGAAGAAGATCGACGGCGGTGGTTTCGCCTTCCGCCCCACCGACACCGCCTTGCGTGACGCGTTCAACACCGAGATCCACCGGATGAAGAAGAGCGGCGAACTCTTCCGGATCCTGCGGCGGTTCGGCTTCACCGAGGCCGAGATGACCACGCTGACCGCCGAGGAGCTGTGCCGATGACCGCCGGACTCTGGCAGAACTGGATCCTGCCCGGCATCTGGATCACGCTCCAGCTGCTCGCGGGCAGCGCCGCGCTCGGCGCGCTCGTCGCCTTCACCGTCGGCATGGCCCGCACCCACCGCTCCCCCACGGTCCGCTTCCTCTCCGGCCTCTACACCGAGGTCTTCCGCGGGGTCTCGGCGCTGATCCTGATGTTCTGGCTGTTCTTCGTGCTACCCCCGCTGATCGGCTGGCAGCTCGTCCCGATGTGGGCGGCGATCCTCGCGCTCGGCCTGTCGTACGGAGCGTACGGCGCCGAGATCGTGCGCGGCGGCCTGAACGCCGTGCCGGTGGCGCAGCGCGAGGCGGGCGTGGCGCTGAGCCTCACACCCTGGCAGCGGATGCGGCACGTACTCCTGCCACAGGCCGTGCCCGAGATGATCCCGAGCTTCTGCAACCTGCTGATCGAGCTGCTCAAGGGCACGGCGCTGGTGTCGCTGCTGGGGGTGGGCGACGTCTCCTTCGCCGCCTATCTCGTACGGCTGGCCACCCAGCAGAGCGCCGGGATCTACACCGTGACGCTGGTGATCTACGCCCTGCTTGCGCTGGTGGTCACCCGCTCGATGAAGGCCTGGGAGAAGAAGGCCAAGGCCGGACTGGGGGTGGAGGTCAAGTGAACTGGGACTGGTCCGCGGTGGCGGACTTCATGCCGCGTTTCTGGGACGGCCTGCTGGTCACCCTTCAGGTGCTGGTCCTCGGCTCGCTGATCGCGTTCACGCTGGGGCTCGTCTGGGCGGCCGGTTTCCGGGCCGGGTCGCGGCTCGTGCGGTGGCCGGTTCATGTCGTCACCGAGTTCATCCGCACCACCCCACTGCTGGTGCAGCTCTTCTTCCTCTTCTTCGTACTGCCGGAGTGGGGGGTGCAGTTCTCCGCCCTGACCACCGGCACGCTCGCGATCGGGCTGCACTACTCGACGTACACGGCACAGGTCTACCGGGCCGGCATCGACGCCGTACCGGTCGGGCAGTGGGAGGCGGCGACCGCGCTCAGCCTGCCCGCCCACCGCACCTGGCTGACCGTGATCCTGCCGCAGGCGCTGCGCCGGATCGCGCCCGCGCTCGGCAACTACGTGATCGCCATGCTCAAGGACACCCCGCTGCTCGCCGGGATCAGCGTGCTGGAAATGCTCCAGCAGTCCCGGCTGGAGTCGGCGGAGACCTTCCAATACACGGAGCCGCTCACGGTCGTCGGTGTCGCCTTCGTCCTGATCGCCTACCCGGCTTCCCTGCTCGTACGAACCCTGGAGCGCCGCCTTGCCCACTGAAGCGACCCAACCGACCGAGACCCACGACCTGATCCGTTTCGAGAACGTCACCAAGCGCTTCGGGGACACCACCGTCCTCGACGATCTCTGCTTCTCGGTCCGGCCGGGCCGGCACGTCACCCTGATCGGACCTTCCGGTTCCGGCAAGACGACGATCCTGCGGCTGCTGATGACCTTGGAGCGGCCCGACGCGGGCACGATCCGGGTGAACGGCGGCAAGCTGCATCCGGCCGACGAGAAGCACCGCCGCGAGGTCCGCAAGAAGATCGGGATGGTCTTCCAGCACTTCAACCTCTTCCCTCATATGTCCGTTCTGCGCAATCTCACCGAGGCGCCGGTACGGGTCCTCGGCCTGGACCGGGACGAGGCCGAGCAGCGCGGCCGGGATCTGCTGGAGCTGGTCGGGCTCTCCGACAAGGCGCAGGCCAGACCGGCGCAGCTGTCCGGCGGGCAGCAGCAGCGGGTGGCCATCGCCCGGGCACTCGCGATGCGGCCGAAAGTGCTCCTTCTCGACGAGGTCACCTCGGCGCTCGATCCCGAGCTGGTGGCCGGTGTGCTCGATCTCCTCCGGGACATCGCGCGGACGACGGACGTCACCATGCTCTGCGTCACGCACGAGATGGGATTCGCCCGCGACATCTCGGACGAAGTGCTGATGTTCGACTCCGGGAAGGTGATCGAGTCCGGTTCGCCGGAAAAAATCTTTGGCGATCCGGGGCACGAACGCACGCGCGAGTTCCTCGGCGCGGTGCTCTGACCTGAGGGTCTATGACCCAAGTTTGCCTATGGCATATGCCATGGTGGTGCGCCCCAGCGTATGGCGCCGGGGCGCCGCATCAATCTCGCCAACAGCCGCCCCCGAAACGGTTCTTGGCGGCTATCGTGGTAACGAAGCTTGCGGTCACAACCTGCTAGGGGGAAACCGTGGCGCTGAAGCCCGAGCCCACCGCGCCGTTCCACTCGGTGCAATACGCCCTGCGCGTCCTCGAGACGGTCTCACGGCACGGTGGTGGGGTGACCGACGTCCAGATCGCTCGCGAAACCGGTCTACCCGTCGGCCATCTGTCGTCGCTCCTGCTGATGCTGCGCCGGGAAGGGTACGTGGAGCAGGTCGCCGACGGCGCCTATGTCATCGGCGACTCGCTCGTCCTGCTCGGTTCGGGCAGCACCCGTCGTGAGGCTCTGGAGAGCAAGCTCCAGGAGACCCTCAGGGAGCTGCGCGACTCGGTCGGGGCGGCGGTCTACATCAGCCGGTACATCGACGGCGAGGTCAAGATCACCCAGGTCGCGGACGGCCCCCGCACCCCCAAGGTCAACGAGTGGGTGGACTTCCGCTCGGCCGCGCACGCCAGCGCGGTGGGCAAGTGCCTGCTGACCCAGCTGGACCAGAACGGCCGACGGGACCACCTCTCGCGCCACAAGATCGCCCGCCTCACGTCCCGGACGATCACCAACGAGAAGGTGCTCTTCTCCAAGCTGGACAGCCAGCCGCCGACGGTCCCGGTGCTGGACCTGCAGGAGTACGCGGTGGGCACGGTCTGCGCCGCGGTGCCGCTGACGGCCGGAGCGGCGGTCGGCTGCCTGGCCCTGTCGCTCCCGATCGAGCACGCCCACCGGCTGCGCCAGGCGGCGGACGCGCTGAACCGCAGGGCGGCGCCGGTGGTGCTCTCGCTGGCGATCTGAGCCCTGGGATCAGGGTGGTCGGAACCACCCCTGGGGACCAGGTAGTATTAACTCTGTCAGCAGGCGCCGCTAGCTCAGTTGGTTAGAGCAGCTGACTCTTAATCAGCGGGTCCGGGGTTCGAGTCCCTGGCGGCGCACAGACGGAAGAAGCCCCTCGCGGAAGCGGGGGGCTTCTTCGTGTGCCCGCGCGGAGGGGCCCCTCATGCGCGGAGGAAGGCGAGGACGGCCAGGACCCGGCGGTGGGTGTCCTCGGCGGGCGGCAGGTCGAGCTTGGCGAGGATGTTGCCGATGTGCTTGCCGACGGCGGCCTCGGTGACGACGAGCCGGCGGGCGATCTCGCTGTTCGAATGGCCCTCGGCGACCAGGCCGAGGACCTCCCGTTCGCGTGGGGTGAGCGCGGCGAGCGGGTCGCGTCGGCGGCGCAGCAGCTGCCGTACGACCTCGGGGTCGACGACGGTGCCGCCGGCCGCGACCCGGTCCACCGCCTCGACGAATTCCTCGATCTGGCCGACCCGGTCCTTGAGGAGGTAGCCGACCCCGGTGCCGTCGCCCGCGTCGAGGAGTTCGGTGGCGTAGCTGCGCTGGACGTACTGGCTCAGGACGAGGACCGGAAGCCCGGGCCTGCGTCCGCGCAGGGCGACGGCGGCGCGCAGGCCCTCGTCCTGGAAGCCGGGCGGCATCCGGACGTCGGTGACGACGATGTCCGGGTCGTGCGTGTCGACGGCGCCGGCCAGGGTGTCCGCGTCGCCGACCGCCGCGACGACCTGGTGGCCGAAGCGGCCGAGCAGCCCGACCAGGCCTTCGCGCAGCAGCACGCTGTCCTCGGCCAGGACTATGCGCAGGGGGCGGCGGACAGGGCTCGGCACGGGATCTCCACTCGGACGAGGGTCGGCCCGCCGGGCGGGCTGGTGATCGTCAGTGTGCCATCGAGGACGGCGATGCGGTCGGCGAGGCCGGTGAGACCGGTGCCGAGGGCGGCGTCGGCGCCGCCGCGCCCGTCGTCGTGGACGTCGATGCGGAGCAGGTCGCCGGTGTGGTGGGCGGTGAGGCGGGCGGTGCGGGCGCCGCTGTGTTTGCCGATGTTGGCGAGGGCCTCACCGGCCGCGAAATAGGCGGCGGTCTCCACGGGCCGCTCCAGGCGCGGGATGTCGATGTCCGTCTCGACGGGGACGGCGGAGCGGTCGGCGGCGTCGGCGAGGGCGGCAGCGAGACCGTAGTCGGTGAGGACCTGGGGGTGGATGCCGTGGATGAGTTCGCGGAGCTCGGTGAGGGCGTGGCCCGCCTGGTCGTGGGCCTTGGCGAGCTGCGCGGCGAGGGGTCCGCCGGGTGGGGCGTCGAGCCGGGCGAGGCCGAGGGTCATGGTGAGGGCGACCAGGCGCTGCTGGGCGCCGTCGTGGAGATCGCGTTCGATGCGGCGCCGTTCGGCCTCGAAGGCGGCGACCAGACGGGCCCGGGAGCGGGTGACTTCGCCGATCAGGTCACGGAGTTCGGCCTCGCGCGGGGCGAGGAGGGCACGGCTGAGGGCAGCCCGGGCGCCGGCGAGCGCGGCGAGGGGGTGGAGGAGCACGACGAGCAGGACGAGTCCGGCGAGGGAGGCGCCGAAGGCCTGCGGATAGGAGGTGACGAGGACGGTCTTGGCCACGCGGGCCTCGTGTCCGTCGAGGGCGAGCTGGACGGGGGCGGCGGTCACGGCGAGGGGCAGCCCGATCCCGGCCGCGAGGGCGACCAGGTCGAGCGGCCACAGGACGGTGGCGTGCAGAACGGCGTAGGCCAGCTCCCGCCAGGTGGCTTGTTCCCGTACGCGCGTTTTCAGCCAGGCGCCGAGACCGGGCGCGTCCGGGACGCGGTGCGGGTCGGCGGCGGGTTCGCGGTCGACGAGACGGAGCCGTAGGCGTTCGAGGCCGCCGAGGGCGACGCCGATGAGGAGCAGGAGGGGCAGCCCGACGAGGACGATGGAGAAGCCGAGGAGCACGAGCAGGACGAGGAGCAGGGGGACGCCGGTGAGCCCCCCGCTCGCCAGATACGCGGCGGAGCGCCAGGGCCAGCTGGTGCGGAGGTAGTCGCTCCTGGTCAGGGCCTGCCAGGGGGTACGGGCTTCCATGGCCGACACGGTAGGCGGGCGGGGCCGGGGGTGGCCATGGGTCCAGGGGGTGCGGGGAGGGTGGGGCGGGCCATACCCCGGTTCCGAGCTCTGGGGTTCAGGCCTCCGGGACGGGGGAGCGGCCGTGGCGGGCGTACTGCTCCATGAGCGAGTCGAGGGAGGCGGGGGTCAGGAGCTCGTACGGGGATCCGGGCGCCGGGGTCCACCAGACCGGGTCCGGGGTGTGGAAGGCCGCCCGGCGCAGCGCCACGCGGTGGATCTTGTTCGTGGCCGTGGTGGGCATCGCGGGGACCACCCGGACGAAGCTCGGCGCCATTTTCGTGCCCAGGTCCGGCTGGGCAGAGAGGAAGTCCGCAAACGCCGCGGGGTCGAAGTCCGCGCCTTTTCGGAGAGCTAGCGCTGCCATGACCTGGTCGCCCGCGACCGGGTCGGGGACCGCGTAGACCGCGACGGCCGCCGCCGCGTCCCACCGGGCGAGGATGTTCTCGATCATCGCGGCGCCGAGGTTCTCGCTGTCCACGCGCAGCCGGTCGTCGGTGCGTCCCGCGAAGTAGAGGAAGCCTTCCGCGTCGCGGTAGAAGAGGTCCCCGGTCCAGTACCAGCCGTCCCGCAGCCGCTCGGCGTCCGCCTCGGGGTTGCGCCAGTAGCCCTCGAAGGGGTTGCGGCCGCGGTTGACCAGCTCCCCGATCGCCGCCGAGGCGTTGCGCAGGCCGCCGGACGCGGAGAAGTCGGCGGGCGGGCACTCCCGGCCCGTCGCCCGGTCCACGACCGCGAGGTCATCCCCCGGTGCGGCCCGCCCGATCGCGCCCGCCGGGGTGTCCGGTGTCCTTCGGATCGCCGCGCCGCCCTCGGAGGAGCCGTACCCCTCCACCAGCCGCACCCCGAAGCGCGCCTCGAAGCGGGCCGCGTCCACCGCGCCCGCCTCCGTGCCGAAGCCGAGCCGCAGCGTGTGCGACCGGTCGTCGGGGGATTCCGGGGTGGCCAGCAGATACTGCACGGCCCGGCCGACGTAGGTGAAATACGTCGCCCCGAACTCCCGTACGTCCGGCAGGAACCCGGAGGCGGAGAAGCGGTGGCGCAGCGCGACGGAGGCTCCGGCCACCAGCGCGGGCGCCCAGTTGGCGATGACCGCGTTGCCATGGAACATCGGCATGCAGATGTAGTGCGTGCCCTCCGGGCGTAGACGGAAGTGCGCGACGAGCGAGGCCCCGGCGGCGGCGAGCCGCCCCTGGCTGCAGAGTGCGGCCTTGGGCGCGCCCGTCGACCCGGAGGTGAAGTAGAGGAGCAGCCGGGTGCCGGGCGTGACCGGGCGCACCACCGCCTCGCCCGGCTTCGCGGCGGCGTACGGCGCGAGCAGCTGCTCGTACGTCTCGGTGTCGGTGACCAGGACCCGTACGCCGGGCAGGTCGAGCCCGTCGAGCAGGCGAAGGTGGGCCCGCTGGGTGACCAGGACCCGGCAGTCGGTGTGGAGGATGTCGCGGGCCAGTTCGGCGCCGCGCCGGGTGGGGTTGAGGCCGGCGACGGCGGCCCCGGCGAGGGCCGCCGCGCTCAGCCACAGCGGGTATTCCGGTGCGTTGTCGAGCAGTACCCCGAGGTGCGGCTCCGCTCCCCGGGGCAGCAGGTCGGCGAGGAGCGCGGCGCGGGCGGCGGCGCCCGCGGCGACCTGGTGCCGGCTCAGGACGAGGCCGCTCTCGCGCAACCCCGTCCGGTGGTCGCCCCATTGACGCTGTACGAGCTCCGCCACGGTGTCCACGCCGCGGACCATAGCTGACGGCCTGTCAGAATTGAACGTCCGAGCAGGCGTAGAACGCGTTCGCCGTGTCCGCGATCGTCCAGACGGCCAGAATCAGATGCCGGCCGCTCTTGCCCGCCGGGATGGTCCCGGAGTGCGAGAGCGTGGCAGGCGGCTGCTGGCTGTTGTACGGGACGGTCAGGAACGGCTGCGGGTCGAGCGCCGCCCGGGTGAGCTTCTGGCTGGGGTTCCAGCCGTTCTTGGTGATGTAGTACTTGAAGTCGGTGGTGCGGTGCCGGGCGGTGAACTGCCAGCGGAAGGTGTAGCTCTGGCCGCTGGTCACCCTGGTCGTGGGCCAGGCGCCGCCGCGCGGGTCGTCGAGCTGCGCGAACTGGGTGAGCCCGGCGGAGCAGATCTTCCCGTCGGCAGGCCCCCCGGAGGGGAAGCCCTTGGGGCCCTCGACCGACTGGGGCTCCCACTGGATCGGCCCGCAGTTGGTCACCGTGCCGTTGGCACAGAGTTTCTGACGGCTGATCGGGGAGTCGGTGTACCCGTGACTTCCGGCACTACCGGTGGCGAGCAGTGAGGCCCCGGCGACGCCGAGGGCCACCACCGCCGTACCTATCTTGTGTCGCATGCTGTCCGCTCCAGAGAACGTGGGGGAGTTCTGACGGCTGTGCTGCACGCGTGCGTGGGGATGGGTGGTGCGGGTGTGATCGCTGCGATCTGTGGTGCGGTGGTACTGGTTCCGGTCTAGACCAAGTTCCAATGTATAAACGGTGGTTGGGCATGTCCAGACCAATCACGGGGTCTCCGCCGGGATGCCGCGACCGGTGTAGAAGGCCACGGTCAGGTCCTTCACCAGCGCCTTGCGCTCGTAGTCGTCGAGTTCGACCAGACCACGGGTGGTCAGACGGTGGACCATGTCGTCGACCGCGTCCACGACGGAGGTCAGCACGCTGTCCCGGTGCTTGGCGTCGATCGCGGCGATCCGGCGGCGCTGCATCGCGGCCGCGATCTCAGGGGCGTACTCGATCCGCGTCGGCTGCGCCGAGAACACCTCGATCCCGACCGGCACGCACTCCGCCGAGAGCATCCGGGTCAGCGCCTCGCCGACGGCCTCCGCGTCGCGGAGGGTGGGCGCGTCCTCGTGGAACGCGTCGGCGGGCAGCTGGGAGAGGACGCGCGCCATCGCCGCCTCGACCTGCTCGCGCAGGTACTCCTCGTGCGCCTCGACGCCGAGGGCGGCGCGGACGGTGTCGCGGACGCGCCACACGACGAGCACGACCACGCGCAGGGCCGTGCCCTTCGCGTCGACCGCGGGCAGCGCCTCGCTGCGCCAGTGCCGCAGCCGTACGTCGACCCGGCGGCGCAGGAGGAGCGGGCTGATCCAGAGCAGACCTGTGCGGCGGACGCTGCCGCGGTACTCACCGAAGAGCGTGAGCACCAGGGCGTATCCGACCCGGCCGCGGCCCAGGCCGCCGAGCGCGAACAACGCGACGATCGCCGCGAGGGCGAGGAGCGCCCACTGCCCGAGGTGGATGCCGTGGTACGCCCGGGCCGGCAGCCCAAGCATCCCGGTCACCGCGTCCGGAACGGCCCCGGCCCACCAGAGCACGGCGGCACACGCCACGAGCGCGACGCCCCCGATGATCGCGGCGCTCCACCCCGGCAGCACGGGCCCGGGCCGCTCGGCCAACCCCGGATCAGCACTGGGCGCGGGCCGCGCCCCCGCGGCGACGGCGGGCAGCCGCCGGGCCCCGGGATGCGTCCTCGGAATCCCCGAGAGCCGGGTCGCCCCGACGGGCCGCTGGGCGGTGGGGGTGCCGTTCGGCGGGGTGGGGGTGGAGGAGCTGGGGGAACTGGGTACGCGCTTCACGTGGCTGGGGGGCGCGGCGGGGCCGTCCCATCGGGGGGAGGGGGATCCGTTGGAGCGGTTGGGGGCGGGGGCCGGGGCGGAGGCTGACCCGGGGTTCGCGCCGGAGGCGGGACCGGCGGACCCGTTGGAGCGGTTCACGTGGGCAGCTGGGCCGGCCGATCCGTTCGCACGGTTCGCGTCGCCTGCCGGATCGGCGGCCGCCGGCCGGGAAGCGAGCCCCAGCTCCGCACCGGACGCCACCGGACTCACGCCCGGGTCGGCGAAGCCGACCGCATCGGGCGCGGCGCCGGAGCCGGGGGCCCCGACCGGGGCCCCCTGCGGGCCACGCGGCGAGCAGCCGTTTACAACGGCGGCTGGGCCGGCCGATCCGTTCGCACGGTTCGCGCCGCCTGCCGGACCGGTGGCCGCAGGCGAGGGAGCGAAGCCCGACCCCGTACCCGCCTCCGCCAGGCCCACGCCCGGGTCGCCGGAACCAATGGCATCGGGCGCGGCGCCGGAATCGGTCGCCCGCGCCGCAGGGGCGGAGCCGCCCGCCCCCGCCGAGCGACCGGAGGTCGCCTGATCCGCAACCGGCCCTGACGAACCGACGGCCGCCCGGGCAGAGCCCGACTGATCCGCCGGATCGGCCGCGCTCTCCCGCCGGGCCAAGCCGCCCGCGCCGCCTGCCGGATCGACGCTCTCCGGCCAGGGGGCGAAGCCCGACCCCGCACCGGATGCCGCCACCCCGCCGGCCGAGCCAGCTGCCGGACCGGCCAACGACCCGTCACCGGTACCGCCCTGGCCTGCCAGGCCCGCCGAGTCGCCGGAGGCGGACTCCGCACCAACCCCGGCCTGTCCCGGCGACACCTGCACCTGACCGGCGGAACCCGTCGCAGCCAACGGACGAGGGGCGAAGCCCGACCCCGGAGCCGCCTCCACCAGGCCCGCGCCCGGGTCAACTGCACCCGGCGCAGCGCCAGAGTCCGTCGCCCGCGCCGTAGGGGCGGAGCCGACCGCCCCCGACGCGCGACCGGAGGTCGCCGGATCCGCAACCGGCCCAGCCGAGCCGACGACCGCCCGGGTGGAGCCCGGCTCAGAAGCCGCCGCCGGACCGGTGACCCCTGACCGGTCGGCGACTCCGCCCTGGCCTGCCAGGGCCGCCGGGTGACCGCCGGACGCGGACTCCGCCTGACCGGCGGAACCGGCCGCAGGCGACGGACGGGGGGCGAAGCCCCACCCCGCACCGGAATCCACCAGGCCCACACCCGGGTCGGCGAAGCCGGTCGAGCCACCTGCCACGCCACCCCGATCCGCCAGGCCCGCCGGGTAGCCGCCAGAGGCGGGCCCCGCGTCGGCCGGACCCGGCCCCGAGTCCGGGCGAGTCGCGCCTTCCCGCCACCCCTCCCCGCCGAAGGGACCCGACGTCGACCGGCGGCCGGCCCGGGCCTCCCCCTCCGGGCGGAGGGGAGGCATCGCCTCCGTCGGAGGGCCCTCGTCCAGTGAGGTCGGTAGGGAAGAGTGGCCGGGTGGGTCGCCCGGTTCAGCGCGGAAGAGGAGGTGGACCGGGATCGTGCCGGTGGTTTCGGAGCCGATCACCGGGGTGCGTCGGGTGGGCGGGGCGGGGTCGTCCGTGGGGGGCGGGGGGGTCTCGGGGTTCATGTGAGTGGACCTCTCTCAGCGGAACAGGCGGCGCCAGGTCTCCGGGCCGGGATAGCCGTCGGCCGCGCCGCCCCGCCATCCCTGCGCCCGCTGGAACGCCTCGACATTGCGCCGGTCCGCCTCGCTCCACCGCGGGCCGGGGCCGGATGTGTAGTGCTTTCCGAAGCCCCGCTTCACCAGCTGGCGGCCGAGCTTCTCGACATGCGTGTTGGACTGGCCGGGGCGGAAGTGACCCCGCCCCGGGAAGGAAGCCGCGGCGGCCGCGGGGATGTCGCGGCCCTGGTGGAGCGTGAGCAGCCGCCACGTCGCCGGTCCCGGCAGCCCGTCCGCGTCCCGGCCCGTCCAGCCCTGCGCCTTCTGGAACGCCCGGGTCGCCCCGCGGTCCGCCTCGCTCCACCGCGGGCCGGGCTCCGACGCGTAGAAACGGCTCCCGCCCCGCTCGACGAGCATCCGGCCCAGCTGGGTGACGTACGCGTTGTTCGCGCCGGGGCCGAAGTACGCACGGCCGGGGAACCGGCTCACGGCGGACGCGCCGCCCCCGGCGCCGGGCACCGCGCCGGTCAGGCCGTTGTAGCGGTAGGCGACATAGCGGGCGGAGTTGTTCCAGTACGCCATCGGTGTCGCCTGCTTGCGCGTCCGCGGCTTCGCCTGCTCGTAGGCGACGTACGCGGTGTGCGTGTAGTCCGTCCAGCCGCCGAAGATCGTCACATGCGACCCCTTGGCCGGATCGGCGGGGTTGTGGAAGAGCAGGATGTCGCCCGGCTGAAGCGCCGTGCGGCTCGTCCGGGTGGCGTACCGCGCGAGGGTTCCCGTCCATTCGTTGCTCGGCAGCCCCCACGCCATGGAGACGAAGCCCGAGCAGTCCTGGCGGTAGCCGTCGGTCCAGTACTTCTCCATCGAGTACGGCACCTGCGCGCTCACCCACCGCTTGGCCCGGTTGATGATGTCGGCGCGAGTGGTCCTGCGCAGCGACTGGGACGCGGGGCCCGAGGCTCCCTGCGGGCCGCGGGTGGGGCGGCCGTGCAGGGGGCCGCTGCCACCCTGCGGGGTGTCCGGCTGCGGGTCGGTGCGGTCCGGGCGGTCAAGGCGGTCGGCACGGTCGGGGCCCGCCGGGGCGAGGGGTCCCGCGGGCGTGGCCGCCGCCCCCGCTCCCCCGCTGCCCAGCACCACTCCCGCCGCCGTGACCAGCACCAGCGCCCGGCGGGCGCCGTGCGCCGACGGGTGTCCGCCCGCGCGCAGGGGCAGACCGAGGGCCAGGTCGCGTCGCTGCTGGGCGCAGCCGGGGCAGCCGCAGTCGGTCTCGGGTTCGTACTCCTCGAATACCGGCACGCTCATGCGATCGATCCCCTCCGCAGTCATCAAGATCTTTTGCTCTGCTGATGGGCGTCAGTGTCTCAACTGTCCGGATATATCGCATTTTGACGCAACGAAGGGAAGAAACGACCATCCGACAGGCCGGAGACGACCATCGCTGGTCGGGACCACCCCCGAACGTCGGGTAAAGTTATCCACGTCAGCACGCGCCGCTAGCTCAGTTGGTTAGAGCAGCTGACTCTTAATCAGCGGGTCCGGGGTTCGAGTCCCTGGCGGCGCACGCACAGTCAAAGCCCCCTCACTTCACGTGAGGGGGCTTTGATCGTCCGTACGGACACGACGCAGAGCGACGAGATCGCGACATGGCGTCAATTGGCCTCTAGGCCAGGACCGTTGACCGTCCTAAAGTGAACTCGCGGCTCTTGCCCCTGGCTCAGTCATGAGGCATGCACGCGCGCGCGAGGCTTCCGGTCCACTGTGACCTCCCGCGGCGGCCGCCGGGCTACTCCCGCAGCCCGGGGCTCCCGCGGTCGAGGACCGGCTCGGCCGGCGGCTCCAGGGGGAGGCAGGCCGTCGGCCGAGTCAGGAGGTGGGGCCGAACGGCGGCGCCCCGGCGGCGACCTTCGGCTTCGACGCGCCGGTGAGGTACGCGGAGACGACCACGTTCGCGGTGTAGGCACCGGTGGCCCGGTCGAACGTGCCGCCGCAGGTGATCAGCCGCAGCTCGGCCCGGTCGGGCGAGCGCTGCCCGTACACCTTCCGTGCGTCGAACCGCTCGCGGGGGAAGACCTGCACGTCGTCGATGGTGAACTCGGCGACCGATCCGTCCTTCCTGGTCACCCGGACCTTCGCGCCGGGGCGGACCGCGCTGAGCCCGTAGAAGACGGCCGGCTTGGTCTGCGTGTCCACGTGTCCGACGAGGAGCGCGGCGCCCAGGACGCCTGGTTCCGCCCCGCCGTCGAACCAGCCGACCACGTCCGCGGCGGCGTACGGCGGTGGCTCCACGGCGCCGGTCACGTCGAGGCCGCGCGGGACGACCGTGGCGGTGACGCCTATGGAGGGGATCTCCACCCGCTGGGGCGCGGCCGGGCCCAGCGGCTCGTGGGCGGGCGGCAGGGCCACCCCGAGGGGCCTGCCGACCGCCGCCACGTCTCCGGTGGTCGGCGCCGAGCTGCCGCCCGAGCCGCCGGTCGCCTCGCGGCCCCACAGCCACAGGCCGAGCAGCAGTACCGCCCAGGCCACGCCGGTGAGGAGCCGGCCGGTCCCGGCCGGGCGTTCGGCGGAGGACATCTCAGTGGGTGTCCGCGCCACGGCGGCGGCGGACGCTGCGCAGGGCCACCAGGATCGCCGCGACGGCCGCGAGGACCAGCCCGATCACGGTGTGCCGGGTGCCGGGCCCCTGCTCCTCGACCGTGGCGGGGTCCGCGGACTCGGGGGCCGCGGCGGCCATCGGCGCCGCTCCCCCGCCCCCGGCCCGTACCGGCGCCACAGGACTGTGGTGCGGCAGCGGCCGGTGATGCTGCTGATGCGTCGGCTCGTACGTCGGCCGATGGGTCGGCCGGTGCGGGGGCTCGGCATGATGCGTGGGCCGGTGCGAGGGCCGGTGCTTGCGGCCGACCTCGAAGGATCCGGCGTTCGGGTGAGCGCGGCCGTCGCAGACGACGGTGACACGGTACGTACCGGCGGACAGGTGCGACTTGACCGTGGTGTCGCCGAAGAGCGGGTACGAACCCCCGTCGCGTCCGGAGAGCTCCACGTCGGCGACGAACGCCTTGGATCTCGCCGTACCGGTCCCGCCCTTGCAGCCCTTGACCCGGATGTCCACGTCGGCGCCGGGCGCCGCGGTGGAGGGGGTGACGGTGACGTGCACGCCGCCTTCGGCGTGGGCGGGGGCGACGGGGGCCAGGGCCGCCACGGCGACGGCCGCCCCTGCGGCACGGAGAGCAATCGGCCTTGAACGCATCGTGAACCTCCTGGTACTGGCAGGTTCACCCCGTCCCGGGCATTTCGCATCCGCAGCGGGGCGGCCGGTCCTCCGTATGGCCCCCTCCGGCCCCCCGGTCCGGATCAGACCCGGTCGACGAGATCGGCGATCGAGTCGACGATGGTGGACGGCCGGAAGGGATAGCGGTCCACGTCGGCGGGGGTGGTGAGGCCGGTCAGGACGAGGAAGGTCTCCATTCCTGCCTCAAGACCGGCCAGCACGTCGGTGTCCATCCGGTCGCCGATCATCGCGCTGGTCTCGGAGTGGGCACCGATGGCGTTCAGGCCGGTGCGCATCATCAGCGGGTTCGGCTTGCCGGCGAAGTACGGCTCCTTGCCGGTGGCCTTGGTGATCAGCGCGGCGACGGAGCCGGTGGCCGGCAGCGGGCCCTCCGGGCTCGGGCCGGTCTCGTCCGGGTTGGTGCCGATGAACCGGGCGCCTTCGTTGATCAGCCGGATCGCCTTGGTGAGGGCCTCGAAGCTGTACGTACGGGTCTCGCCGAGGACCACGTAGTCCGGGTCGTGGTCGGTGAGGACGTAGCCGATGTCGTGCAGGGCGGTGGTCAGGCCCGCCTCGCCGATGACGTACGCCGTGCCGCCGGGACGCTGGTCGTCGAGGAACTGCGCGGTGGCGAGCGCCGAGGTCCAGATGTTCTCGACCGGGACGTCCAGGCCCATCCGGGCGAGGCGGGCGTGCAGGTCGCGCGCGGTGTAGATGGAGTTGTTGGTGAGGACCAGGAAGGGCTTCCCGGTCTCGCGCAGCTTCTTGATGAAGGCATCGGCGCCGGGGATCGGGACGCCCTCGTGGATGAGGACTCCGTCCATGTCGGTGAGCCAGGATTCGATCGGCTTGCGCTCTGCCATGGGGCGGGACTCCTGCCGTACAAGGTGCGCTACACGGGTGCTCTACACGGGTGCGCGATGCTGGGGACGCCGCGACGACGCTGTGGCGACGCCCCCAGCCTAATCAGGAAGCGCTGACCTTGACCCCGTCGATCACCCAGTACCAGTTGTTGGAACCGGTGTAGCGGAACCGGAAGCTCACGCTGGACGCGCCGGTCGGGACGTTCACCGTGAGGGACTGCGGCTGGGAGATCACGTCGGAGGTGTAGCTCTTGACGAGGGTGGGCGTGCCGCCGTTGAAGGAGGCGAACACCTCGGCGCTCTGGCTGCCTTCCTGGCGGTAGAAGGTGGTGAAGCCGAGCGTCACCCTCGTCTTGCCGCTGACGCTGTACGCGGGGCTGACCAGGGTCGAGTCGTACGTACCGGAGAAGGTCTTGTCGGACCACTCGTCGGAGTCGGCGACCGCGAAGACACCGCGGGCACGGACGTTGAGCTCGCGGGACTGGTCGCGCTGGGTGCGGGACCAGAACTCGTCGGTGGCGAAGGACCAGCCGCGCCACTCGGTCATACCACCGGTGCCCATGGCGTTGTTGATGACGGACCAGCCGCTGGGGGCGGTGTGGGTGAAGCCGAGGACACCGGCCGGGATGCCGGTCTCGTCCAGCCGGCCGGTGAGGGAGGAGTGCAGGGCGTCGAAGGGGTCGGTGGAGCGCTGCTGGATCGGCTTGCCGTCCAGGCCCCAGGCCGGGTCGGGCGCGATGCCCAACTGGTGGAAGACGGTGGCGGCGACGTCGACGAGGCGGGTGTCGATGGGGCGCAGCCCGGCGGCTATGCCGGGGCCGGTGGCGAGGACGAAGGTGCGGCGCTCCTCGATGGCGGAGCCGCCGTGGCCGCCGGCGTCGACGTGGCCGTGGTCGGTGCAGACGATGACGGTCCAGCGCTCGGTGGCGTAGCTGGGGCGGGCCTTGATGGCGTTGAGCAGCCGGCCGAGCTGGGCGTCCTGGACGGCGATGGCGTCGAGGTATTTCTGGCCGGTGCCGTTGGCGTGCGCAACGACGTCGGTGTTGCCGAAGTAGACGAAGAGCACGTCCGGGTTCTGGTCGCGCAGGATCGTCTCGGTGTCGGCGGCGATGGTGGCGTCGTGGCCGACGTAGCCGTCGCGGTCGCCGTCGAGCACGATCTTGGCGTCGGCGCCGGCGGTGACCGTGCCGTAGGTGTCCAGGGGCTTCCAGTCGACGGCGGCGAAGAGCGAGAGCTCGGGCCGGATCTGGGTGAGGCCGACCAGGTCCTGCCAGCCGAGGGCGGCGAGGATCGCGTCCTGGGTGACGCGGGCGAAACCGGTGGTGAGGACGACCGTGCGGCCCTGCTCCTGGAGGGCGGCGACGGCCTCGGCGGCGCCGGCGACAGGCGCGATGGCGCCGCCGTCGACCAGCTCGCCGTACGCCTCCTCGAACGCAACGTTCGCCTGCTGGGTGCGGGCCTCGTCACCGCCGAAGAGATGGCGGAAGACGGAGATCTTGGACTCGCCCATGGTGGCGCGGACGTAGTCGATCATCGTGGCCGGGTCCTCGCCGAGGCGGGCCGCCGCCGCGGCGAAGGCCTGCTCGACGAGGCCGTCGTCGGCGACGGTCGTCCCGGCCATGTCCAGCACGACGAGGTTGTACGTGACCGAAGGACGGCGCGTGGCCGAAGGGTTGTGCGGGGTCGAAGGGTTGTACGCGGCCGAAGGGTTGTACGTGGTCAACTCGCTCACCAGCTCAGTTCGTTCGCGGTCTGCTCGGCGATGGCGGGCGAGCAGGTCATGCCGCGTCCGCCGGGTCCGGTCACCAGCCACACGCCGTCGCGGACCTGCTGCCGGTGCACTGCGCGTACACCCCGGCCCAGCGGCGGCGGATCCGCGGCAGCGGCCGGCCGAGGAAGGACTCGGCCACGGCGGCGACATGGTCGTAGGGGTCTTCGAGGGTGTCGAAGGCGAAGGGGTGCTCGTACTCATGGGTGTCGCCGATGGTCAGCCCGCCGTCGAGGCGCTGCACCATCAGCAGCTGCATCTTGTGCGCGGCGGCGGTCGGCTCCTGGGCCTGCCCGGCGTTGAGGGCGTCCAGGGCGTCGGACGCGTACGCCGGGTAGTAGCGGAAGGAGTCGGCGTCGGCGACGGAGGTGGTCAGGGGTTCGCCGAGCGGGTCGGTCTGCATCATCTGGAGGCGGACGCGGCGTACG
This sequence comes from Streptomyces sp. NPDC039465, assembly GCF_055639315.1. NCBI lineage: Bacteria > Bacillati > Actinomycetota > Actinomycetes > Kitasatosporales > Streptomycetaceae > Streptomyces > Streptomyces sp. NPDC039465. The sequence goes on from NZ_JBVKAP010000001.1 coordinate 1,233,095, forward strand.
GGGATCTCCCCCGCGACCTCGCGGACGAGGCCGCCGAGCCAGGCGCCGGTGCACAGGACGACGGAATCGCCGAAGTGCAGGTCACCGTGGTCGTCGCGGACACCGCAGCGGCCGTGGCTGTTGGCGTCGCCGACCTCGCGGACCTCCCGGCCGGGCAGGAAGGTGTAGCGGCCGGAGGCGAGCAGCGCGGCCCGCAGCGCCAGCTGGGCGGTGCGCGGCTCGACGGCCGCGTCCCGCTCGCACCACAGCGCACCGGTGAAGTCGCCGCGCAGGGCGGGGTTGACGGTCCGGGCCTCGGCCGCGGTCAGCAGCTTGTAGCCGCGGGCGGCGGCGTCGTCGCGGGCGACGGCGGCCTCGGCGACGGCCGTCTCCAGCTCCCCGCGGACCGGGGTGAGCGAGCCGATGGCCCGGAAGCCGAGGCCCGGGACGCGGGCGCCGATCCCCTCCCACAGCTCCCGGGCGCGCAGGGCGACCTGGAGCTCGTCACCGCCCGCGCGGCCGCTGACCCATATCTGGCCGAAGTTACGGAGGGAGGCCCCGCGGGCCTCTGCCTCGCGCTCGATGTGTACGACCTGGTGGCCGCGTTCCACTGCGTGCCAGGCGTGCATGGTTCCCACCACGCCGGCTCCTACGACGATGACTCTCACGTCGGCCACGGTCGTGGGGGGCGGTGACCCGGACGGATCGGGTGGGCAACGAGAGGGTGAACGGGCCATCAAGCTTGGCCTAGACCCGTTACCTTTCTGTGATGAACACCTTCGGCAGAAGTGTTCCGGGGCCTCAGCCTCCGAGGTGGGTGGTGAAGGAGAACCGGTCCCCTCGGTACAGCGTGCGCACCCGCTCCAGCGGCCGACCGGCCGTGTCCCGCGAGATCCGGTGCATCAGCAGCATGGGCAGCGCGGGCGGGGTGCCGATGAGCAGCGCCTCGCGGGGCGTGGCGAGCACGGTCTCGATCCGCTCGTCCGCGTCGCCGAAGTCGATCCCGAGCCGCTCGCGCAGATAGGCGTAGAAGGAGGAGTCGGGGTCGAAGTCGGTGTCCAGGTGCGGGACGCGGCCTTCGGCGACGTACGTGGACTCCAGGCCGACCCGTTCGTCGTCGGCGAGCAGGACCCGCTCCATGTGCCAGACGGGCTCGCCGCGCTGGATCCCGATCTCGGCGGCCAGGGCGTCCGGGCAGGGGAAGCGGTCGAGCGAGATGAGCGTACGGCCGGGCCTGCGGCCCTGGCGGCGGACGCCCTCGGTGTAGCTGGCGAGGGAGAGTAGCTGCTCCAGCTTGGGACCGGCGACGACGGTGCCGCGGCCCTGGCGGCGCAGCCGTCCTTCGAGCAGCAGCTCCCGCAGCGCCTGCCGGACGGTCTCCCGGGAGACTTCGTACCGCAGGGCGAGATCGCGCTCGGTGGGCAGCAGCCCTCCCTCGCCCAGTTCCTCTATGAGGGCGGCGACCTGTGCCTTCACGGCGTAGTACTTGGGGATGCGGCCGTGCTCGGGGATGCCGGAGCGGACGGGGGCGCCGGGCGCCTGGCTGTTCGGGTAGTTCGGGTAGTTCGGGAAGTCCACGGGGGGATCGTCGCAGACCAGGATGAACGGACGGTGCCGGCGCGGATCCGAGGAGCCCGGCGGATTCAGCCCGTGACGGGCCGCCGGATCGGCCCTGACCCGTCGCCGGATTCAGCCCGTGACCGGCCCCGGATTCAGCGCAGCCGGCGACGGGTGGCCGCGACCAGAGTGGTGCCCGCACCGGCCAGGAGCGCCGCCGTGCCGGTGGCGGGGCCGACCGCGTCGGGCGCCGGCGCGCCCGTACGGGCCAGCTCGGGCGGGAGCGGGGCGGGCGGGAGCGGGGCGGGCGGGAGCGGGGCGGGCGGCGTCTCGGGGTCGGGGGCCTTCGCCGGCGTGATCGTGAGGCGGTATGCGTCGGACTCACCGACCCAATCGCCGTCGTCGCCCCGGCGCTGCACGATGGCGGCGTTGGCCGTCACTTCGTTGGGCGCGGTGCCGGGCGTGAACGCGAGCCGGACCGGGACGGTGAGGGTGCCGCCTGCGGGCAGCGCGAAGCCGGGGAAGCCGTCGTCGAAGACGCCGACGTTCTCGTCCTCCTCGGTCGCTTCGAAGGTGACCGGCCGCCAGCGCCGGGCACCGGCGTCGTAGAACTCGAACCGGATCTGGCCCGGCTTCAGGGTCCGGTCGCGGTCGGCGAGGGCGAGGACGGGGTGGATGCCCCGGCAGGGCTCACCGGTGGTGTTGGTGAGGCCGACGCTCCAGGTGTGGAAGGTGCCGCCGGGGGTGTAGTCGACGGGCCCGTCATGTATACGGGTGTCGATCGGGAAGCGGGGGTCGGCGGCCTTCCCGCAGGTGGGCGGTTTGGCGACGGTCCCGGTGGCCGTGGCGCGCGGCGCCGTGGACATCATCATCGCCGTCCCCACGGTCGCCGCGGCGACACCGACGGCAAGGGCGTTGCGCAGTCGCATGATCGGCCTCTGCTCCTCACGTGTCCTGCTCGCGGGTCGGGCGGGTCGGACTGGCGGGGCGTGCGTGTCACCGGTCGAGGTCACCGCTTCCGGTGCGCTGCGCTTCCGGTCCGCTTCCTGTCCGGCTTCCGGTCGATGCCGAGGGTTCGGATCGCTGCCGAGGGGGTCGGATCGCTGCTGCGACCGGGGTCTCCGGTCGCATAGCGAGACCTTGCCACGCCCCGGCCGAGGGCGCCCGGAGCGAGGTCCATCCGGGCGGCCCTACCCCCCGATCAGCCTATTCTCGGCCCGCCGGGACCGACCCCCCGCACTCCATCGAACAGCCGACCGAGGATCAGCTCGGCCGCCCCCTCCGCGACCTGGTCGGCGCCGCCGGAGGCCAGGGCGACCGGGACCGGCTCGGGGTCACCGGTCCGCCGGGCGCGGTCCGCGAGGACGGCGCCCACGCCCCGTACGAACGCGTCCGGCGCCGCGGCCACCGCACGGCCGCCGAGCAGGACCCGGTCGATGTCGAGGAGCCCGACGAGGTTCGCGGCGCCGGTGCCGAGGACCCGGGCCGCCTCGTCGTGATCGCCGCGGGAGAGGGCGGCGAGACAGAGCGCCTCCAGGCAGCCGCGCGCGCCGCAGCCGCACGGGACCCCGTCGAGCTGGACCGTCTGATGACCGAACTCCCCCGCGCCGGTCCGCACGCCCCGGTACAGCGCACCGCCGAGGACGAGCCCGGCGCCCAGGCCCGTACCGAGGTGGAGATACGCGAAGGACTCCGCGCCGCCGCCCCGGCACAGGCCGAGCGCGGCGGCGTTGGTGTCCTTGTCGAGGATGACGGGCAGCCCGAGCCGCCCGGCGAGCGTGTCGCGGAGCGGGAAGCCGTCCCAGTCGGGGAAGCCGGTGACGCGGTGCGGGACGCCGGTGGTGTGGTCGAGGGGACCGGGCATGGCGACGCCGACGCCGAGCACGTTCGGTCCGGCGGCCAGCAGTGGCGCCACCTCCCCGAGGGCGCTCTCCACGACGGCCGCCGTACCGGCGCCCAGGTCGAGCGGCCGGGTCCGGGAGGCGACGGGGGCGCCCGCGAGATCGACGAGGACGGCGGTGGCCCGGTCCCGGTCCAGATGCAGGCCGACGGCGTGGGCGGCGCCGGGGACCAGACGCAGGACGGTGGCCGGTTTGCCGCCGGTGGAGGCGCGGCGGCCCGCCTCGGCGAGCAGGCCCTCGGTCCGCAGCCGCGCGGTGATCTTGCTGATGGCCTGCGGGGTGAGGGCCGTACGGACGGCCAGCTCGCGCCGGCTGATGCCGTCGACGCCGGCGGCGCGCACGATACCGAGCAGGAGCGCGGCGTTGTGGCTGCGCAGGGCGGCGAGGTTGACGCCATGGAGGGCGGCGGGCCCCGCGGCCGGGCCCACGCGTCCTGCGGAGGCGCCGGCGGCGCGGGCGGCGGGCCCGGCGGCGGCAGCCAAGCCTTGGCGGGAGCCGGTGTCGGTCCTGTTCACGCCGCCATTCTCCACCGCGCTTGCACTTTGGCAACAGCGTTGTTTAAGTGGGCGTATGACTGGCACCGGCTCCCCCCTCCGCGTCGGACTCGTCGGCTACGGCCTCGCGGGCTCCGTCTTCCACGCCCCGCTGATCGCCGCCACCGACGGTCTGACGCTGGACACGGTCACCACGTCCCAGCCGGAGCGGCGGGCCCAGGCGCGCGCGGAGTTCCCGGACGTACGGGTCGCCGCGTCGGCGGACGAGCTGTGGGAGCGGGCCGACGCGCTCGACCTGGTCGTGGTCGCCTCGCCGAACAAGACCCATGTGCCCATGGCGACGGCCGCCCTCGAAGCCGGGCTGCCGGTCGTCGTGGACAAGCCGGTCGCGGGCACCGCCGCCGAGGCGCGGGCGCTGGCCGCCCTCGCCGACGAGCGCGGGCTGCTGCTCTCCGTGTTCCAGAACCGCCGCTGGGACAACGACTTCCTGACCCTGCGCCGCCTCCTCGCCTCGGGCGAACTCGGTGACGTACAGCGCTTCGAGTCCCGGTTCGAGCGGTGGCGCCCGCAGCTGAAGGGCGGCTGGCGCGAGTCGGGCGCCCCGGAGGAGATCGGCGGGCTGCTGTACGACCTCGGCAGCCATGTCGTCGACCAGGCACTGGTGCTGTTCGGCCCGGCGGTACGGGTGTACGCGGAGGCCGACGTCCGGCGGCCGGGCGCCGAGACGGACGACGACACCTTCATCGCCGTCACCCACGCGAACGGCGTCCGCTCCCACCTCTACATGAGCGCCACCGCGGCCCAGCTCGGCCCGCGCTTCCGCGTCCTCGGTTCGAGCGCGGGCTTCGTGAAGTACGGCCTCGACCCGCAGGAGGCCGCCCTGCGCGAGGGCCGGCGCCCGGTGCCGGGCGTGCCGTGGGGCGTGGAGACGGAGTCGGTGTGGGGCCGGGTCGGCGCGGGCGAGTCCCCCCTGACGGGCGGCGGCGCACCGATCCCGACGGTCCCGGGCGACTACCCCGCCTACTACGCGGCGATCGCGGCGGCCCTGCGGGGCACGGGCGAGAACCCGGTCACGGCGCTGGAGGCCGCGGCGGCCCTGGAGGTCCTTGAGGCGGCGCGGCGCTCGGCGCGCGAGGGTGCGGTGGTGGAGCTCGGCTGAGGGTCTGACAGAAGGTCAGGCCAGCTCGGTGGTGTCCAGCGCGAACCCGAACGGCTCGGGCAGTTCGAGCTTCGCGCCGAAGGCCGCACGGCACTCGTGGAGATAACGACCGCCCTCGGGGCCCCAGTGGACAACCGCCTCACCGCGATGCCGGTCGATCAGCAGATAGACCGGCAACGCGGCCTGGGCGTAGGCGTCGCGCTTCTCGACACGATCGACGTCGGCGTCGGCTTCACGACCGGAGGTCACCTCGATGACCAGGAGCACCCCGGAGGGGTCCGCCCAGGAGGGCTGTCCGCGGAAGTACCCCACTGGTGCTACGGCACCGCCGACACGCGCCCGGCCCGCTCGATATGAGGGCACGGCGAGACCGCGCTCCTGATAGACGCGCAGCTGCGGTTCGCGAGCCCGCAACTGGTCGGCGACGGACATGACGTTCTCGTCGTGGTCGCCGTCCGGAGCCGGAGTCACGAGCAGCCTCCCGTTGATCAACTCGACGTGAAGGCTTTCCGGCGCGGCGGCCTCCAGCGCTTCGAACTCGTCGAGCGTCACTTCGGTCTGCGCAACAGTCATGGTGCCCTCCTTCGGGCGCCAGCCTACGCGTCCTTGAGCTCCTGCCGCTGGCGTCCCAGCCCCTCGATCTCCAGCTCCACCACGTCCCCCGCCCGCAGGTACGGCTTCGGCTCCGGCTGCCCCATCGCCACGCCCGCCGGGGTCCCGGTGTTGATGATGTCGCCCGGGTACAGCGTCATGAACTGGCTGACGTAGCGGACGACCTCCGCCACCGGGAAGATCTGGTCCGCCGTCGAGCCGTTCTGCTTCAGCTCGCCGTTGACCCAGAGCTTGAGGGAGAGCGCCTGCGGGTCGGGGACCTCGTCGGCCGTCACCAGCCAGGGGCCGAGCGGGTTGAAGGTCTCGCAGTTCTTGCCCTTGTCCCAGGTCCCGCCGCGCTCGATCTGCCACTCGCGCTCGGAGACGTCGTGCGACAGCGCGTACCCGGCCACATGAGCCATCGCCTGCTCGTGGCTCTCCACGTAGCGGGCCGTGCGGCCGATGACGATCGCGAGCTCGACCTCCCAGTCGGTCTTCACACTGCGGCGCGGTACGAGCACGGTGTCGTGCGGGCCGACCACCGTGTCCGCGGCTTTGAAGAAGACGACCGGCTCGGCCGGGATCGCCGCGCCGTTCTCGGCCGCATGGTCGTGGTAGTTCAGCCCGATGCACACGACTTTGCCGATGCGGCCGACCGGCGGGCCGACACGCAGCCCGGTGGCGTCCAGCGCGGGCAGCACCCCGGCGCCGAGCGCGGCCCGGATCCGGTCCAGCGCGGACTCGTCGGCGAGGAGTCCTCCGTCGATGTCGTCCACCAGCGCGGACAGGTCCCGAAGGGTCCCGTCCTCGTCGAGCAGCGCCGGACGTTCCGCGCCCGCCGTACCGACTCGCAGCAGCTTCATGGTCTTCTCCCTGTGGTCGAGGTGAGCCCCGGCCGATGGAGTGCGGCCATCGGAGGATCGTTCGATCCTCCAAGAGAAGCGAACACCCTGCAAGACCCCGTTCACAACCTGGACCCTTACGCGGGAGTAGCCAGAACCCCCGCGGAGGGCATGTCCCGGTAGAGGAACGTCCGCTCGGCCGCCGTCCACAGCGTGCTGGTGACCACGTAGAGCGCGGCCGCGAGCGGCACGACGGCGACGGTGACGAGCGTCGCGAAGGAGAGCAGCGGCAGCACCTTCGTCATCGCGCCCACGCCGGGCTCGTCGGCGGGCGCGTCCGCCATCTGCCGCTTCGTACGCCGGTACGTGTACGTGGCCACGGCCGCGACGATCGCGAACAGCGCCAGGTACACGAGCCCGGCCGGGCCGAGGAGGCCGCCGTGGGCGAGGGCGTCGGTCCAGTTGTCGCCGAGGGGCGCGACGAAGAGGGTGTGGCCGGCCATCCGGCCGCTGGAGAAAAGGTGGTACATCAGGAAGAAGGCGGGAGCCTGGAGCAGGCTCGGCAGACAGCCGGCGAAAGGCGAGACCTTCTCCTCGGCGTGCAGGTCCAGCATCGCCTTCTGCAGGCGCTCGGGGTTCTTGGCGTGCTTCTTGCGGAGCTCGGCCATCTGCGGCGCGAGCCGGGCGCGGGCCTTCTGGCCACGGGCTGCGGCGCGCGAGAGGGGGTGGATCGCGAGCCGTACGAGCGCGGTGAAGAGCACGATCGCGGCGGCGGTGGCGGTGGTGGCGAACAGGGGCTGGAGCAGGTCGGCGAGCCGCTCGACCAGGGATGCGAAAACGGACATGGGAGCCCTCCGGGGGTCTCGTCGTGCCGGGACGGATGCTTTTCGGCAGGACGGAACCGCGAGGGGTCCATGATTCGGGTGGGTGGAACCCCTACGCGGCCGTCGGAAGGAGACGGCCGGGGGCCCGGGGCCGACGGCGGCCCGAGGCGTCGGGGTCGCGCTGCGGCAGGAACGCGGTGCGTTGTTCGCGGTCGCGGATGGCGGTACGTACGCGCGTGGGCGGTACGGAGGGCGCGCTGCGGCCGCCGATCAGGGCGCAGGCGGCGAACGCGCTGCCCGCGGCGGCGGTCGCGGCCGTCGCGGCGGCGGCGACGGCGGTGGAGAGGTCGCCGCTCTGGAAGAGGAGCAGATCGACGAGGGTGAGGAGCACGAACAGCGTGGCGAACGCGCGCCCGAGGCTGTTCCTGATCATCTCCGCCCCCTCTCGACTGCCCATATCCCTCCAGCCGTTATACACGATCGTCACACCGGATCGCCCTGGCTGCGGGGCACCGTCTCCTTCAGCAGCGCCCACACGATGAGCCGGTAGGTGGAGGAGAACTCGGGCGTGCAGGTCGTCAGGGTCAGATAGCGGCCGGGCGCGCTGTATCCGTGACCCGGCTTGACCAGCGAGCGGGGAATGGGGGCGATGACGCCCGTGTCGCGGGGCGAGGTCGTGGGCAGCGCGCTGTCGACGACGTACGTGTAGGTCGCCTCGCGGGTCTCGACATGGAGGGTGTCGCCCTTGCGGAGCCGGTCGATACGGCGGAACGGCTCGCCGTGGGTGTTGCGGTGCCCGGCGAGCGCGAAGTTGCCGGGGCGTCCGGGCAGGGCGGTGCCGGGGTAGTGGCCGGCGTAGCCCTTGTCGAGGACACTGCGCTTGTCGACCCCTCGGGCCACGGGCACGGCGAGACCGAGGGAGGGGATCTTGAGGACGGCGTAGGCGCGGCGGGGGGCGGGGGCGGTCGTGGAGCCGTTCGCCAGTGGCGGCGTGGGAGCGGCCGGATCCGGGGCAGGCGGAGGGGGCGTGGGCGGGTCCTCGGACGGGTCCGCGGGCGCGTCCTGGGCGGGACTCGGGGGCGGACCCCACTCCTCCTCCAGGGCCCGTACGGTCCGGTCGGCGTCGGCGCGTGCCTGCTGGTTCGTCCACCAGAGCTGGTGGACGACGAGGAGGAGGACGACGACCCCGACGGTCACGGCGATCTCGGCGCAGGTCCACAGCGCGCGGCCGACCGCCGTGCGCCGCTGTGACGCCCGTCTCTGCACCACCACCGGTACACGCACGCGCGCACGATAGGCGCTCGTACGCCAACTCACCAGAGCGGCGGGCCAGAACACCTCTGCGCCTCGGGAGGGGACGGCAGTACGGTGTCATCCATGCGCCCCGACACCCCTGCCGATCACACGACCGAAGCCGAGCGCCTCCTGCGCACCGCGGCGCAGTACCCCGAGGACCGCGAGCAGCTGCTCCTCCGGGCCGCGGCGCACCTGGAGCTGGCCGGCGAACGCCCCCGCGCCGCCACCCTCTACGACGACCTGCTCGCGGACTCCCCGGACGACCCCCAGCTGGTGAAGGCGCTCAAGGCGGCCAACCTGTGGGAGTACGGCCACGAGGCCGAGGCCCGGGCGATCATCGAGGGCATCCGTGCGTCGGCCCCGGCGGACGCGGCGCCGTGGGACATCGTGACGGAGACGCTGGAGGCCCACGACGAACTGGAGCAGGCGGAGGCCACGGCGACGACGGCGCTGACGGCCCTGCTCCCGGAGTCCTCACGGGACATCCCGTACGCCACCCAGTCCCTGGTCATCACCCGCCACCGGGTCCGCCGCCTGCTGGCGCTCCCCCACGACACCTGGGACACCCTGGCGGACGAGCTCCACACCGGGGAGGTCCCCCTCGACGAACTCCACGACCCCAAACGCCTCTGGTCCCTGGGCTCCTCGGACCCGGCCGAACTCCAGGCGGAGATCACCCGCCTCCGCTCCGAACTGGGCTCCTACCGCACGGCCCTCTCCCGCCCCTTCCCGGTCGCGGTCCTCCACTGGCCGCGCCCCGAACTCGACGAACTCCTGGCGGCCTACCCCGAGCTCGAGTCGGAGTACCCCACGTACGAGGCCCACCTGACGGACCTGGAAGCCTCCCTCCGCGAACTGGCCCAGGCGGGCACCCCCAACCTCGGCATCGTCCCGGGCACAGTCCCCTCGTACGAGGCCTTCGCCGCCTCCGAATCCTCCTCCCCCGCCAACGCGGACCTCCTCCCCCAATACGCCACCACCCTCGCCGCCCGCGGCCTGGCCACCCCCTGGCCCCCGCCACGCACGGCCAGCTGCTGGTGCGGCTCGGGCGAGGCGTACGGGGAGTGCCACGGTGGTTGACGAGACCTGACCCAGCAGGTTTCGGGCACCCCACATCAACTCGCGCTGAGGCAGAACTGAGCGTCCTCCTCCCCCGAGTGATGGAACGCCGACTTACGAGGACGGACGGAGAATCCAGATGGCACGGCTCACTCTCTCGCCCCCGGGCACGATGTGTTCGAGGACCGTTGAGGGGTTGGGACACCTGCTTGAGGCGCCGGCAGATGACCTAGAGCTCCAGAAAGTCCTCAGATGGCTCGGAGAGAGGCCTGTAGCCGATCTGTATACCGAAGCAATCGGCAATGCAATCGATTACGTACTCGACGGCGGACGCACTGGGCGGTTCGACCTGCTCTCGCCGGAGGTGCACCCTGGAGAACGCGCCTCTGTCGGGGCCAAGCTCGAGTATGAGGTACTGCGGGTTTTCGGGTTGAAGAAGGCCAGACCGCTCGACACCCTGATAAGCAGCGTCCCCGTTGACATCAAAGCCACAGTGGGCGCCAACTGGGCGATACCTACCGAAGCCCAGTGCCAGCTTTGTATCTGCACACAGATACAGCTGAAGAAGAATCGGCACCGTTCCTGGCTCGTCCGTGCACATCAGTCCTGGTTGTACCGAGGAAAGGGAAACAAGGACGGCAAACGCGGGCTCGCAGTGGATGCCCGAGACCAGTGGAGCGAACCCCTCTACGACTGGACTGCCCTGCCTGTTAACCCCCTACGCTATCTGACCCCAGATCAGACAGAACTTGTGCTGGCCAAGCATCCCGGGCTGATGCGGCGACTCGTTATGATGTTCGGCTTCCTCGAAGGTCACATCATTCCCCGGAGTGCGATCCTCACTGTCGGAGCTGGCAAGGACGATCCACTGCGCCGAGCCCGTGGCGAGGCCCGGGCCCTCGCAGCGACTCAAGGGCTGACTCTCCTCTGCGGTGACTGGCTGGAGTCCCGCCAGATCGCTGCTGCGCGCAACATCGCTCTCGGCGAGGGCGAGTGGCTCGCCCTCCGCCTTGGGGATACTGCTCCTGGAGGCTCCAGCGGATCGAAGGAGCCCGTACTGTTCTAGGTGGGAATCACACCGAGGAGCAGATCAGTGACTGACACAGGCGCCTGGGATCCTCCGGCTGGGTCCTGGGCTTCGTCAGCAGCGCGGCGGCGCAACATGCAGGCCATCCGCAGCCGGGACACGAAGCCCGAGCAACTGATTCGTCGCCTGGTGCACGCACAGGGACTCCGCTATCGGGTAGCCGCAAGGCCCCTGCCAGACCTCCGCCGGACAGCAGACTTGGTCTTCCGCCCGGCGAAGGTGGCCGTATTCATCGACGGCTGCTATTGGCATGGCTGCCCAGAGCATTACGTCCCGCCGAAAACGAACCCCGGTTACTGGTCTGAGAAGGTCGCCCGAAACATGGCCCGGGACCGCGATACCGATCAGCGACTCGCAAATGAGGGCTGGCTCGTGCTCCGCTTTTGGGAGCACGAAGCATCAGACGCCTGCGCTCTGAAGATCGCGGCTACGGTCCGTTCGCGCAGAAGGAGCGGGAATCCCGACACCCGATCCGTCACTTGATTCGAGGCTTGCGGCGCGGTCACGCTCACGCGCAGCGTAGAGCACTTTGGCGATTTCCTTACCAACGGCCTCAGCAACTGGCGGCGGGAAGGCGTTGCCTACCTGCCGGTACTGCGCTGTCTTTCCGCCAGCGAAGAACCACTTATCGGGAAATCCTTGGATGATCGCAGCCTGCTGGACTGTGAGCATGGGGCCGTGAGCACCGAATAGATCACGGTTCTCACTCTGCTTCTTCAAGGCCGTCTCGTGATCATTTGCAACACCCAGGCCGCAGACGCCAAGGGCCTTCCAGGCGTTTTTCGCTCTGCTGGGACCAAGATCTGCCCCGCCGTGCTTTTTGGACCCGCCAACGAGGGTGGGGGCGATTCCGCCACTACCATCGGGCTTCACCTTGGCGCGCTCGCGGGCGTGCTGATACCAGCGGCGGTACGAGGAAACTGCGTCTCGGGCGCGCTCGCCGGCCAGATGCTTTCCGTACCGCTCCCGCATGGTCGGCCTAAGGGCGTCCATCACGGTAAAGTACTTGTCCTGCTCCGCCTGAGGCATGATGAATTTTAGATCTCCGAGAACATCCCTGCGGAACGCCACGAGAATGGCCCTTGGCCGAAGCTGAGGAACTCCAAAGTCGCTGGCCTCAAGGACGTTCCATGCGACTACCTCATAGCCCGGCCCATCACCATCCTCCCCCTTGCCAGCCTTGGACAACTCGTCTTCGATCCACTGCCGATAGTCATCGAATTTCGCATCCATGATGCCACGGACGTTCTCGATCATCACGGCTTCCGGCCAGAGATCGTTCACCAGCTTCAACATCGCGGGGAATAGATCGCGCTCGTCGTCCTTACCAAGCTGCTTTCCAGCATGAGAGAAGGGAGGGCAGGGAACGCCACCAGCAAGAAGATGAAGATCTCCACGCGCAAAAGGCCGGTCACGGAGTTCGCGCGCTTTCCTGAGGTCCTCAAACGGCTTGAATTTCTTAACATCACCTTCAATGACGTCACAGAATTGCCGCTCCCACTCCCAACCGTCACGCTCACGGACATTGACCTTAAGGGTCTCCACCGCGTGCGTGTCGATCTCGACCAGCCCGATGTGCTTGAAGCCCGCACCGTGAAGGCCGATCGCCTGGCCTCCCGCCCCAGCGCAGATCTCGATCGAGATCAAGGGCTCCTCACTCGGACTCATCGACGCCTCCTGTGTGACTGACTGCAGACACGCCAGTGTCGCATCTGTCAGTGACAACAGGCGGCACTCGGGACCGGCTCATGCCAGTCAGCCGCGCAACAGCTTCACAGGGCCAGCACCCTCGACCAGCTGATCTCCTTGGCTACGCAGCAGAGTGGAAGCTTCTGTAACCCTTCGACTAGGGGTACCGCCGCTCCGGCCCCGGATGGTGCTCGCTACGCTGCCTTCCAGGCATTACAGGTGGCCTGAGCCCACGAGTAGCCGCCGCACCCCTCCGGCGCTGAGGGCATCGGCCAACGGGAAGTCTGCCGCAGATCGGGCATCGGCCGGGCTTAAGACGTCCATGTACCGACAGGCGGGAGAGGCGGCCGACGGCATCCTCCGACCCACCCCAGTCGGCGATCAGCCCGTTGCCCGTACCCCCATGTGACTCAGCAGCGCCTCCATGTCGCTCGGCGCAAGCCCAGCAGCCACCGAGGGCTCTTCCTCAAGGTCCGCAAGCTGCTGCACAGATGGGTCGTCGAGGATCTTGCCCATGAACTCGAGCTTCTGCTCCATCCTCGCCATGACCACCTCATCGATGGTGTTACGAGCCACCAGGACCGTGGCATTGGTGTCCGCATCAGGCGCCAGGCCAAGGCGGTGAATGCGGTCCATACTCTGAAGGAAGCGCCCAGCCATGAAGTCCCGGTCCACATAGACGGCGTCGTGGCACACCTGATGCAGGCTGATACCCTCACCCAGAGTGGCAGGATTGGAAATCAGGACCATACAGTCCGGATCCTCTCGAAAACGGCGCAGCTGCTCCTCCCGGTCTGGAGTACCGCCGTACACCACAGCAGGACCAAACTTGGCCAATAGCTTTTCCAATGTGGCAAGACTTCTGACAAATGTGGTCCAGACGAGTGTCTTGCGGCCCCTCTCCGCATTCTCGGCAACGATGAACGCGGCTTCCTGGTACTTCGGGGACATCTCGTGGTCCGGCAGGTTCTGCATCAGCGAGTAGAGCGAGCTTCCCTGCGGTACGTCCAGCGGAGGCAGCTGGTAAGCGAGCGGGTCGTAGCGGTTCGCGCCTTCCGTCAGAAGAGCTGGGCACACGGCAGCCATCAGCAAGCGCAGGGCGGTCTTGCCCAGAGAACTGAGGTCGTCTCGGGCGGCTCCACTGCCCTCGCCCCCGACCAGCGAGGTGTAGATCTCCTCGTGCAGGGGCGGCATGTCAACGTAACGCATCTGGAGCGACATCGGCGGGAGGCCGAGTTCTTGCTTAGTCGTGCGCGTAAACAACGGACGCAGGATCCTGCTCGCGTAAGCGAGATCGCCGCCGGCTACCGCCTGCGTCACGGTCCGCTGCCCATGCCCGGGCCAGACGAAGCCGAGAAGATTCTCGAGGTCTTTCGCACCGTTTGGCGCTGGCGTGCCGGTGAGGATCAGCCTGCGCCGAGCAAGGGGGCCGAGCGCCATGCAGGCAGCGCCATAAGTCCCACGAGCGCCGAGCTTCATGCGGTGCGCCTCATCCAGGATGATCATCGAAGGACCGGCCTTCAGCCAGGCCGCCAGCATGGTGAGCGAACGGTCCAGCCGCTCGTAGTTCACGATCAGCACCTCTGCCCACTGGTCATAGGCCTTGTCCAGAATGTCCGTGCGCAGCGGATGCCGGAAGCACACAGCACTCTCGTACTGCCACGATTCGTACGCGGACTTCGGACAGACAATGAGCAGTCGACTGGCCTTCCCTTGCGCCTTCTGTGTGGCATATACAGCGAGACCCACACGGGTCTTACCGGCGCCTGGAACACTGAAGTTGGCACCGTGCTGAAGCGAGAGCAATTTCGCGACGTCCCGCCGCTGAAAGTCGCTGAGGTCTGCTTTCCATTCGTCCCCGAGTAGAAAGGGAACTTCGTCAGGGCCGACTTCCCCATCGTGATCCGGAGAGTCCAGGCGCTGCTTGACCGCCTGGGCGTCCCGAAGGACTCCGACTACCAGCTCCTGCAGCTCTGGTGCCCACTCAACGCCTGGCGCGTGTGGCCACGAGGAGAGCGCGTTGAGCCCTCCAAGCAGATCATTGAGCTCAACGGTGGCGGTTAGGGGGCCGAGCTGGCCGCCCGAACGGAAGCGGGCGACCAGCTGGACGAGATCGTCACGGTACTCATCGCTCGCCCGGAGAACGACCTTGGTGCGGGTCTCGTCGAAGTCGAGACGGAGCGAGACGTTGGCAGAAACCTCTTCCATCAGGAAGCCTCCAGGGCCACGGCCTCAAGAAGCCAGGCCACGCCGTCACCGGGGGTCGCGGTCCCACGGCCTGCCTGCTGAGCAAGTTTGCGAAGGCTCTCTCGCAGCTTCAGCACGGCCTCGTCGAAAGCCTCCTCGTCGAGGCTGCGCGAGGCACGTGCTTGTACAAGCTCAACGACGCTCTGGTCAATATCGGCGCAGGCGTCAGCGAGCCGGGCAGGCGCCAGCTGCTTGCGCTTCTTCAGCCGGGCATCACGGCCGGCGGCGTCAATCGCCTTGTCGAAAGCCTCCTTTGCCCCCTCGAATACGTCCTGAGCCGCGCGCCTGTCCTGCTCCGGGACCGGGGTCTCGGTTGTGCCGACCACCGCCTTAGCGCGCAGCACCTTGTCGTTGAGCGCGCGAGCCGCGGATACCGCGGAGGAAGCTCCGGGCAGCGTCACACCTCCCAGCCCCGGCACTGTCACGGCTGCCGGCTCTCCTGTCGGATCACTGAAATCGTCTGGGATCGTCCGCGAAAGGTACCGGTCCCGGAAGCCCTCATCGATATGCCGCACATCTGTCTTCGCGAACCCCAGGACGATGGCGGCCATCCGCAGTTCCTTCAGAACGTCCGCTCGGTCAGGCTCGACAGCCGCGAGCTTCTCGTAAGCCCGGTGCAGCTCCTTGAGTTTCTCCTGATGGTCTTCAAAGTCAACCAGCCTCAGCCCAATGCCACCACCGATCTTGCTTCGATCGATCAGTTCCCGGATAGTGCTCAGGATCCAGCGCTCCTGTTGAAAGGTGGGCACCCTGATCCGGAAGTCCTTTGCGATCGCCTCCGGCGTGCGCCCCAGCTTGGCCTGTTCCTCCATGGCAAGCAGGCGGTTGATGTACGAATAGTCCCGCCGATGGTCCCGGCGGAGCTGCAGGGACAGCTCCACCGAGTCGATATCTGCCCGAGTGAACGACTCAGGCAGAACACCCACCCTCATCGTCTGCCTGCCAAGCTCACGAAGAGCGGCCGTACGAGTGTTGCCATTGACCAGGATTCCCTGATGCGTGATCAGCCCCGGGTCATTCTGGCCGAACTTGTCGAGGTCTTCCTTTAGCTTGTCAAAATCGGGGTCCCGCCGACTCGGGTTGGCCGGGTCGGCCTGAAGAAGGTACTGCAGGTACTCCTGGCTCTCCCCACCCCAGGGGTCCTTGCTCAGAGCTTCATCCTTGGCCGGGTTGTGGCTGCGCTGCGCCCTGATGCGGTGCGTACCGGGGTTGTAATAGACGGCACCGATCGGGCAGTCGATAACTTCGCAGTGCAGCGGCTGACCGTTCCAGTCAACTGTCACCGTCTCCCGGGTACCCCCGGAGTTCTTCACTTCATCAAGCCGCTTCTTGACCAGCTCACTGAACTCATCGGCACGCGGTGGCGGCGGAAAAGCCTGTGTCATCTGCTCCTGCATCCCCTCGTCTACTACTTAGTCATGTCCTGCACAGCGGCCCGTACGGAGTTGCGTGCCGCCTCTGGCAGGGTCCGGCACTCACCCCAGAGCCTCTCCATCGGACTCGGGTCCCTGCGATCGGCCTTCAGCCAGCCCGCGAACACCTCACGCTCCAACGGTGAGAGGCGCCCCAGCGTCCTGAGGATGCCGGCGAGATCTACCTGACGCTCACGGCCGCCAACCCGACACCGGTTACACTCAGTCACGAGCTGCGTCTGGGTGGTTCCGTCCGGCATCTGCACCTGACGGCGGGCGACATCCAGCTGCGCATCCTGGCCCCCGTCACCGAACGACTCACCCGCTCCGATTCCGCATGACCGGCAGAGAAAGCTGTCGGCTGCCAGCACCTTGGTCCGCTGAGCTGTAGTCAGGCCAGTCTTCTCCTTGGACGACTTGGACTGTCCCGGAAGCCAGATCTCCGCGCCCTTCTTGACGAAGCGCTGCTCATCGAGATGGAGTGACTCGTCCTCACGACGGGTGTCGATCTGCCAGCCGTGGTCACGCAGGTCCCGCACTCGACGGTCGATCTGTGCCACCTCAGGGAACGCAGCGCGCAGCTGACCCTTCGTGAAGACATTGCCCTCCCCCACCTCGGACGCCAACCAGAGCCCAGCCCGCACCTTGCTGCCGAACTTCTTGTCGAGCCACGACGGCATGGCCACTTGCAACCTCCGCTCAACGAAAGCCATGTGGAGCTGTGCCACAGGAGGCGGCCCACGACCCCCTACTGCACAACCGCCCCGGAACTTCCGGCAGGCCCGTCTATTGAGCATGGGTTAGACGGCGGGCGTCTACCCCACATTCTCTTTGCGCACGATGTAGTCAAAGTCCCTTGCGGCACAATGGTTTGACTGCTTCTCAGGAGGGGTGGCTGTGCCGGTCAGAGGTGTAAATAGCAAGGTCAGAGCAGACTTACCGCCGGGTCGTCATGCTCTAGCCAAGGCAATAGCTGAGCTCTACAAACACTTGGCCGTATCCACACTCGCCCAAGCCGTAGAGCTCCTGGCATCCAAGAACTGGCGAAAGGATCCGAGCGAGATCTCCCGCTACCGCAGCGGCAGCCGGAAGCCTCCGTTCGGCTTCGTTGAGCTGCTTCACGCCCTCGCCACCGAGAGGACGGAGCCCGGAACGGTGACGCTGACACTGGACGCGCTGCGGGAGCTCCATGCAGCTGCCGAGCCGACGTTCTGCCGGGCCTGTTCTCCGTTACGCAGGGAGAACGAGCGGCTTCGGGGCGAGATGAGCCGGCTTGTTGCCACTGCGAAATCCGTAGACACCACTCCGCTGCCGGTCCCCCCCGACGCAGGGGACCGGCAGCGGAGTGCCCGAGATGTGGCGGCCGCCCAACAGCTTGCCGCCAGTGCCGCCAACCTCCACGGCAGCGGCCAGACGAGCTACGCGGTCTCCCTGCTCCAGGATGCTTCGGCATCGCTGACACCATTGGAAAGCGCGGCGGCCATCGCTCTGCTGCGCCGACAGCAGGCGCAGCTGGCGGACACGGCCATCGGCATCCACGGCCGCAGTCGCCCCGAGAAGGACGTCATACGCATCGCGCTCGAGCTGCATGAGTTCGGCCTGCCCCGCGATGCCCAGGCAATCCTCCGAGCTTCCGTTGGATAACTCCCGAAGGCACTCCTCCCGCAGGGGGCGGTCCGCCCGCATCCACTGTGCGTCTCGCGCGTACCGTTGACGCCTGGAGCAGCAGCCCGGCGTGAGCAAAGGGGTACAGCATGGCAAGGATTCCGGCGTCCGTCATAGCGGCGAGTGGGCTCGTCGGGGGGTATGGCGTCGCGCGGTGGACCGAGAAGCGGCCCCTTGGGGGTGTCGTTCTCGCGGCGGCCGGGGTCGTCGCCGGTCGGGAGTGGCAGCGGGTGGCCGGGGGGAAGGCGGCCGCTGGGCTGGGGGTCGCGTATGTCGGGGCCTTTGCCGGGTCGCATGTGCTCGCCAAGAAGGTGGGGGCCTGGCCCGCCGTGTTCTCGGTCGCCGGGGCCGTCGCCCTCGCGTCCTGGGCCGTCACCCGGGAGAGGTGAGCCCCTCGCCTCCTGGGTCGTCACCCGGGAGAAGTGAGTCGGAAAATCGCGGCCCGGCGTTGAACACAGGCGGCCCCGCCCCCGTACTACACAGCGCCTCCCCACGGTGGCCGGGCGGGCCCCCGGCGACAGGGCCGGGTGGCCCGGCCGGCGGTCAGCCGCCCAGCGCGTGCGAGACCGTGTAGATCAGCAGGCCCGCCAGGGCGCCCACCACCGTGCCGTTGATCCGGATGAACTGAAGGTCCCGGCCGATGTTCGCCTCGATCTTCCGCGATGTCTGGTCGGCGTCCCAGCTCGCCACCGTGTCCGAGATCAGTGACGTGATCTCGGTGCGGTACGTCGTGACCACGTACACCGCCGCGTCCTCCAGCCAGCCGTCGACCTTCGCCTGGAGCCGCGCGTCCGTCGACAGCCGGCCCCCCAGCGAGATCAGCGAGGCACGCGCGCGAAGGCGCAGTTCGCTGCGGTCGTCCTCGGCCGCGGAGATGATCATGCCGCGGACCGATGCCCATGCCGACGCGATGATGTCCTGGATCTCCGGCCGGCCCAGCAGGTCCGACTTCAGCCGCTCCACGCGCGCGCGGGTGTCCGTGTCCGCCTGGAGGTCCGCCGAGAAGTCCGTCAGGAAACGGTCGATCGCGCCGCGCGCCGGGTGGGCCGGCATGTCGCGCATCTCGGTAACGAACCGCAGCAGCTCCTTGTAGACCCGCTCACCGACGCGGCGGTCGACGAACCGGGGCGTCCAGCCCGGAGCCCCGCCCTGGATCGCGTCCATCACGGAGTCGCCGTGGGTGACCAGCCAGTCCTGGCCCCGGGCGCAGATGAGGTCGACCGCGCGGTGGTGGGCGCCGTCCGCGACGACCTTCTCCAGGGTCTTGCCGATACCGGGGGCGATCTCGGCCGCGTCCGCCCGGCGGGTGATCGCCTCGCCGACGACCGCCTGTACGTCGGAGTCCCGCAGGACCGTCAGGGCGCCGCGCAGGGCCGTGGAGAGCTCCGCCGTCACCCGGTCGGCGTGCGCGGGGTCGGACAGCCAGGCGCCGAGGCGGCGGCCGATCCCGAGGCTGTGGAGGCGGGCCCGTACGACCGCCGAGGAGAGGAAGTTCTCCCCCACGAACTGGCCGAGCGTGGCGCCCAGCTGGTCCTTCTTGGTCGGGATGATCGCCGTGTGCGGGATGGGCAGGCCCATCGGCCGGCGGAACAGCGCCGTCACGGCGAACCAGTCCGCCAGCGCGCCGACCATCCCGGCCTCCGCCGCGGCGGCCACATAGCCCAGCCAGCCGCCCAGGCCTTCGTTCCTGGCCCAGCTGGCGAGGACGTAGATCAGTGTCACCAACAGCAGGAGTCCGGTGGCGGTCGTCTTCATCCGGCGGACGCCGCGCTGCTTCTCCTCGTCGGCGGCGGTGTACGAGAACGGGACCAGCCCGGGCGCGGGCGCCACGCCCTCGCCCACCGCCTCTTTCGTACGCTGCGTACGGTTCATCCGGCCGAGCCCTCCGCGTTCCTCCACATGCGTCCACGTACGTCCACGTACGTCCACGTACGTCCGCATATCTCGCATACCCGGCGTACGTAAATGTTTACCTATGAAGGACTCCCGGCGCGTAGGGGGAGTTCCCGCTCAGCCCACCATCTGCCGCTTGTGGGCCTCGACGACCAACCCGCGCGGGTCACGATCTCCCGGCGTACATCTTCGCGATCACCGCCTCGATGTCCGGCTCCCGCACCGACAGGTCCACCAGCGGATACCCCGCCGCGACCGCCGTCACGATCGGCGCCGCCGACCGGGACGCGGGGAAGGCCAGCCACTGCCGCGGGCCCTCCACCTTCACCACCCGTACGCCCTCCAGCTCGATCGGCGCCGCCGCCCGCTCCAGGTCCACCACCAGGGTGCGCTCGCTCTCGCCCACCTCGTGCAGGCCGGCCAGCTCGCCGTCGTACATCAGCCTCCCGTGGTCGATCACCATCACCCGCTTGCACAGCTGCTCGATGTCGGTCAGGTCGTGGGTCGTCAGCAGGACCGTGGTCCCCCGCTCGGCGTTCAAGTCCCGCAGGAACTCCCGCACCTTGGCCTTCGAGACCACATCCAGGCCGATCGTCGGCTCGTCGAGGTACAGCACGTCCGGGTCGTGCAGCAGCGCCGCGGCGATGTCGCCGCGCATCCGCTGACCGAGCGACAGCTGCCGCACCGGTACGTCCAACAGCTCGCCCAGGTCGAGCAGTTCGACGCAGCGCGCCAGATTCTCCTGGTAGCGCGCGTCCGGGATGCGGTACATCCGGTGCACCAGCCGGTACGAGTCGCGCAGCGGCAGGTCCCACCAGAGCGTCGTCCGCTGGCCGAAGACCACCCCGATCCGGTACGCCAGCCGCGTCCGCTCCCGCGCCGGGTCGATCCCGGCGACGCGCAGCCGGCCGCCGCTCGGGGTCAGGATGCCGGTCAGCATCTTGATCGTGGTGGACTTCCCGGCGCCGTTGGGGCCGATATAGCCGACCATCTCACCGCGGTCCACCCGGAAACTGATCCCGTCGACCGCCCTGACCTCGCGTTTCTCCCGGCGCAGCCGGCCCGCCCCGCGCCGCCGCACCGAGAAGACCTTCTCCACCGCCTCCACCTCGATGAAGCCCGTGCCGGAGCCCGGGCCCGGGCCCGCTCCCCCTGGCTCCGGCCCCGACTCCGGCCCCGACTCCGTCGCCCTCTCCTCGGCCTCCACCGCCATGTCCGGCTCCATCCCGCCTCAGCTCCCCGTACTCCGGTACGAACGCAGTCCCACCCGCCAGGCCAGCCCCGCCAGCCCCATACACACCACCGCCACCACCGGCGGCAGGAACGCCAGCCACTCCGGCAGGCCCGCCGGAGCCTCCCGGCCCAGGACATACAGCGCCGGCAGCCAGTTCACAAAGGCCAGCGGCACCACGAACGTCACACCCCGCACCAGCTCCTTGGCGAAGATCGTCGGCGGGTACTGCAAGAGCGTGCTCCCGCCGTACGTGAACCCGTTCTGCACCTCCGCCGCGTCCTGCGCCACGAACTGGAACGCCGCCCCCGCCACGAACACCGCCGCGAAGATCGTCGCTCCGCTCACCACCGCCAGCGGCAGCATCAGCACCTTCAGCGGTGACCAGTCCACGTCGAGGACCACGAGCGCGTACCCCAGCACCAGCAGACCCTGGAAGACCCGGCCGAGCCGGCGCAGCGCGAACCGGTCCGCCGCCACCTGCGCGAGCACCGGCACCGGGCGCACCAGCAGTGTGTCGAGGGTGCCGTCACGCACCCGCCGCCCCAGCCGGTCCACCGAGCCGAGCAGGAGGTCGGTGAGCCCGAAGGCGGTCCCGGCCAGGCCGTACAGCAGCGCGATCTCGGGCAGGCTGTAGCCGCCGAGCGCCTCCGTGTGGGCGAACATCAGCAGGATCGTCACGAAGTCGAAGGCGGTCGCCGCGAAGTTCCCGAACGTCGTCATCGCGAAGGAGGCGCGGTACGTCATCGTCGAGCGGATCCACATCATGGTGATCAGCCCGTACGCCCGGACCCCGGCCCGCAGCTGTCCCACCGGGCCCATGGTGCCCGGCCCCCAAGCCTCACCCACCCTGGACCACCACCCGCCGCGTCGCGACCGACTGGAGCGCCCGTCCGGCCGCCAGCAGCAGCACCGCCCAGCCGGCCTGGAACGCGTACGCCCGCACGAGCCCCCAGCCGGTGTGCTTGCCGAGGAAGACGTCCGCCGGGATCTGGAGCAGGGACGACCACGGCAGCGCCCGCGCCACCTCGCCCAGCGCGCCCGGGAAGAGCGTCAGCGGCAGCAGCATCCCGGAGAAGAAGAGCCCGGTCAGCATGGAGATCTGAAGGACACCGGTGCCGTCCAGCAGCCAGAACGCGGACAGCGCCAGCAGATAGCGCACCGCGAAGCTCACCACGACCCCGAGCGTCACCGACACCAGGAAGGCAAGCCAGGTCAGGGGGTTGGTGGGCAGCACCAGCTCGAAGACCAGGCCGCCGAGGACCATCGGGGCGATCCCGCGGCCCAGCAGATGGAAGGCGGCGCGCCCCAAGTCACCCGCGAGCCACCACAGTTGCAGATCGACCGGGCGGTACAGGTCGATCGCGACGTCACCCGTTCGGATACGGTCGACGAGCTCCTCGCCGAAGCCGCCGCCCATCATCGCGCACGTCATGAGCAGGGCCTGTCCCAGCCAGACGAACGTCAAGGCCTCGGCCTGGTCGTACCCTCCGAGGCGCGGCCGTTCGTCCCACAGAGCGATATACGTGTACGCCATGATGAAGCCGAAGACGGTGTTGGCGAAGACACCCGCCGCCGTCGCCACCCGATAGGTCGCATAGCGCCGGAACCCACCTACAGCCACGGCCATATAGAGCCGCACCGGTGAAACACCCCTCCCGTCCCAAGGCGATGGACGCCGCAGCGACGCCGCAGCGAACCAAAGCGAGCGAGCTTAGTGGAGCAGCCGGGTCTCCGCGATCGATTTATTCCAGGGGTTATCACCCGAAGAAGTGCACTATGGGCTGGTCACTCGGATTGATCCCCGCTTCACCGTTATGCCGGAGAGTGAACCTCCGACCACCGCCGAGGAGTCTCCACCGCATGAGCGACGCGCCACAGCGACCGGGCTGGGAACCCCGCGACCCGACCGAGCCGCCTCCGGCCCACGAGCGGGGCCAGGACCGGCTGCCGGACGGAAAACGCCCGCGACGCACCGGCCGGCGGCGCCTGTTCCCCAGCTGGCGCACGCTGCTGGGGGCGCTGCTGCTCCTCGCCATGCTGCTGGCCGGCGCCTTCATCGCCGGCTACACCCTCGTCGACATCCCGCCCGCCAACGCCACGGCCACCGCCCAGTCGAACGTGTACCTCTACCAGGACGGCACCCAGATCGCCCGGGACGGTGAGGTCAACCGCGAGAACGTCCGCCTCGGCCGGATCCCCGCCAACGTCCGGCAGGCCGTACTCGCCGCCGAGGACCGCGACTTCTACTCCGAACGGGCCGTCGACCCCCAGGCCATGGTCCGCGCCGCCTGGAACACCGTGACCGGCAAAGGCAAGCAGTCCGGGTCGACGATCACCCAGCAGTACGTCAAGAACTACTACCTGGGCCAGGAGCAGACCGTCACCCGCAAGGTGAAGGAATTCTTCATCGCGATCAAACTCAACCGCGAGAAGAGCAAGGACGACATCTTCGAGGGCTATCTGAACACCAGTTACTTCGGCCGCAACGCCTACGGCATCCAGGCCGCCGCCCGCGCCTACTACGGCAAGGACGTGGAAGACCTGGACACCGCCCAGGGCGCCTATCTGGCCTCGCTGCTCAACGCCCCCAGCGCGTACGACGTCGCCACCCACCCCGAGAACAGGACCAAGGCGCTCGCCCGCTGGAACTACGTCCTCGACGGCATGGTCGAGGAACAGTGGCTCACCCCCGGCGACCGCGTCCGGACCGGCTTCCCCGTCCCCCACGAGGCCCGCCCGGCGACCGGGCTGTCCGGCCAGCGCGGCTACATCGTGCAGGCCGTCGAGGACTACCTCACCGGCCAGGGCATCATCGACGAGAAGACCCTCGCGGGCGGCGGCTACCGGATCACCACGACCCTGGAGAAGGCCAAGCAGGACGCCTTCGTCCGGGCGGTGGACGACCATGTGATGAGCAAGCTGGACCAGGGCAACGAGATCGACCGCTACGTACGGGTCGGCGGCGCCGCCATCGATCCGGGCAGTGGGAAGGTCCTCGCGCTCTACGGCGGCGTCGACTACACCCGGCAGTACGTCAACAACGCGACGCGCCGCGACTATCAGGTCGGCTCCACCTTCAAGCCGTTCGTCCTCGCCGCCGCCCTGGAGAACGGCTCCACCACCCAGGACGGCCGCCGGATCACCCCCAACACCGTCTACGACGGTGCCAACAAGCGGCCCGTGGAGGGCTGGCCCGGCGGCGTGTACGACCCGGCCAACGAGGACGACGTCGACTACGGCCCGATCAGCGTCCGTACCGCCACCGACAAGTCGGTCAACGCCGTCTACGCGCAGATGGCCGTCGACGTGGGCCCGGCCCGGGTCAAACAGACCGCCGTCAGCCTGGGTCTGCCCGAGTCGACGCCCGACCTCAACGGCTATCCGTCGATCGCGCTCGGCCCCGCCACCGCCAGCGTCCTCGACATGGCCGAGGCGTACGCGACCCTCGCCAACCACGGCCGGCACGGCACGTACGCCCTGGTCGAGAAGGTCAGCAAGGACGGCCAGGACCTCGAAGTGCCCACGTCGGAGCCGAAGCAGGTGATCAGCCGCGAGGCCGCCGACACCACCACGTCCGTCCTGCAGGGCGTCGTCGAGACCGGCACCGGCACCGCCGCCCTGACGGCCGGGCGGCCCGCCGCGGGCAAGACCGGCACCGCCGAGGACGACAAGGCGGCCTGGTTCGCCGGCTACACCCCGGATCTGGCGACCGTGGTCGCGGTGATGGGCCAGGACTCCAACACCGGGGCGCAGAAGCCGCTGTACGGGGCGCTGGGGCAGCCCCGGATCAACGGCGGCGGGGAGCCGGCGCGGATCTGGGGCCAGTTCACGCGCGATGCCCTCGAAGGGACCGAACCCCGCCACTTCGAGCTGGAGCTCGCGGAGGGCGCCGAGCCGCCGGCCGTGCCCGACCAGCCGCTCGACCCGCAGGACCCCGGACAGCCGACGCCGCCTCAGGAGCCGCGGCCGGGCGATCCGGGCGGCGCGACGGAAGGCGGCGCGGCCACCGGCGCGCAGACGCAGGGCGGGCAGACCCAAGGCGGCCAGACCCAGGGCGCCGCCACCCAGGGCCCGGCCACGGGTGGCACCACGCAGGGGCCGGCCGCGGGCGGTGCGGCACAGGGGGCGGCCACGGGCGGTACGGCCGACGCCGGGGCGACCACCGGCGGCCCCCCGGCCGGAAGCCCGGCGGCGGGGAGCGGCGGAGGGGACGCCGCCGGGGGCGGAGCCGACGACGACACGGCCCTCCTCGACGGCGGCGGATCCGGGACACCGCCCCACCCACAGCCCGCCGGCCCGTGACCGGCCACTGAGCGGCTAGTGACCGGAGGTGGCCTTCAGGCCGACCACGGCCACCAGCAGCAGACAGACGAAGAAGATCCGGGCGGCAGTCGCCGGCTCCCCGAGAACGACCATGCCGAGCACCGCCGCACCGGCCGCGCCGATACCGACCCAGACGCCGTACGCCGTACCGATCGGCAGAGTCTTGGCGGCATGCGACAGCAGCAGCATCGAGGCGACGATCCCGGCGCCGGTGAACACACTGGGCCACAGGCGGGTGAATCCGTCGGTGTACTTCATCCCGATCGACCAGCCGACTTCGAGCAGACCGGCGACGATGAGAAAGATCCAGGCCATGACGGCGGCACCTCCGCGAGACGGAACAACAGCGGTGCGTCGTCTTTGCGGGGCCCGGTACGGCGCGTCTCGTCGGGTCCCCCAAAGGTAGCAAAGGGGCATGGGAAAGGCCTGGTGACCATGGTCACCAGGCCTTCGGCGGCCGACGAGGGCAGGCCCGCTCGGACTACAGGTACAGGCCGGTGGTGTCCTCGGTCCCCTGGAAGCGGTCGGCGGCGACGGCGTGCAGGTCGCGCTCGCGCATCAGTACGTAGGCCACGCCCCGGACCTCGACCTCGGCGCGGTCCTCGGGGTCGTACAGCACCCGGTCACCGGTCTCGACGGTACGGACGTTCTGGCCGACCGCGACGACCTCGGCCCAGGCCAGACGGCGGCCCACGGCGGCGGTCGCCGGGATCAGGATGCCGCCGCCGGAGCGCCGCTCGCCCTCGGGGGAGTCGGTCCGGACCAGTACGCGGTCGTGGAGCATCCGGATGGGCAGCTTGTCGTGCTTGTTGAGGGTGTTGTCGCTCACGCCACGAACCTACCTGCCCGAGGGCGTCCGGCGTACCGGGGTCACGCCTTGCGCTTCCGGGAGGAGAGGGCGAGCAGGCCCACGACGCCGACGACGAGCAGGGCGACCGGGACGACCCGCTCCAGGCGCGGGGCGCCGTCCTCCCCCACGAACCGGTCCCGTACCCCGGACACGGCCTGGTTCACGGCCACGTAGGCCCGCCCCGCGGTCTGGTCGACCCTGGAGGCGACCCGGGCCTTGGCGTCACCGATGATCGTCTTCGGGTGCATCCGCACGCCGATCTCGTCGAGAGTGACGACGAGCTGCTCGCGCCGGCGGACGATGTCCGCCTCGATCTGCGCAGGGGTCCTGGCGTCCGACACCGCGCTGCCTCCGTGGTCGTGTCCGGTGAGTCCTGTGGACAGTCTGTCAGCTCGGGCGCCTTCGGGTTGTCACAGACCCCCATTAGGCTCTTTACGCGTACGCGCACACCCCTGCTGAGGAGAGCCATGAGCGAGCGACTGCAGACCGGCGACACCGCCCCCGCCTTCACCCTGCCCGACGCGGACGGCAACGACGTCTCGCTCGCGGACCACAAGGGACGCAAGGTCATCGTGTACTTCTACCCGGCGGCGCTGACCCCGGGCTGCACGAAGCAGGCCTGCGACTTCACGGACAACCTCGACCTGCTGGCGGGCGCGGGCTACGACGTGATCGGCGTGTCGCCGGACAAGCCGGAGAAGCTGGCGAAGTTCCGCGACAAGGAGGCCTTGAAGGTCACGCTGGTCGGCGACCCGGAGAAGAAGGTGCTGGAGGCGTACGGCGCCTTCGGCGAGAAGAAGCTTTACGGCAAGACGGTGACGGGCGTGATCCGTTCGACGGTCGTGGTCGACGAGGAAGGCAAGGTCGAGCGCGCGCTGTACAACGTGAAGGCGACCGGCCATGTCGCCAAGATCATCAAGGATCTGGGGATCTGAGGAAACCGCCTCGGGAGCCGTCCGCCTGCCCGCTACCATGAGCGGGCGACTGGCGGCCGTGGTGGAATTGGCAGTCACGCTGGGTTTAGGTCCCAGTGGGAGAAATCCCGTGAGGGTTCGAGTCCCTCCGGCCGCACGCCTCGTGGCCTGCGAATCGAAGGTTCGGTTCGCAGGCCACGGTCATGCTCGGCCCAGTGCCGTCGTCGTCAGCCCAGCAGGTCGCGCACCTCGGGCACCAGCGCCCTGAACGCCTTGCCCCGGTGGCTGATCGCGTTCTTCTCCTGCGGGGTCAGCTCGGCGCAGGTCACCTCGTAGCCGTCGGGCTGGAGGATCGGGTCGTAGCCGAAGCCGTTCGCGCCGGTCGGGGTGTGGCGCAGGGTGCCGCGGAGGCGGCCCTCGACGACGCGTTCGGTGCCGTCGGGCAGGGCCAGGGCCGCCGCGCAGAAGAAGTGGGCGCCGCGGTGGGCGTCGTCGATGTCGGAGAGCTGGGCGAGCAGCAGTTCCAGGTTGGCCCGGTCGTCGCCGTGGGTGCCTGCCCAGCGGGCGGAGAAGATGCCGGGGGCGCCGTTCAGGACGTCGACGCAGAGGCCCGAGTCGTCGGCGACCGCGGGCAGGCCGGTGGCCCGCGCCAGGGCGTGGGCCTTGAGCAGGGCGTTCTCGGCGAAGGTGACGCCGGTTTCCTTGACGTCGGGGATGTCGGGGTAGGCGTCCGCGCCGACGAGGTCGTGGGGCAGGCCCGCGTCGGCGAGGATGGCCTTCAGTTCGGTGACTTTCCCGGCGTTGCGGGTGGCGAGGATCAGACGGGTCATGCCCCGATTATCCGGGAGTGCAGACCTTGCCGATCTCGGTCGCGGCCTCCGTGACCGGCGTGATGTCCGGGGTGGTGTCGCCGTTCTTGACGGACGTACGGACGTTCTCGACGCCCTTGGTGAGGTCGTCGACGGCCTTCGACAGGTCGGCGTTGTCGGTCTTGTCCTGGAGGTTGCCGAGCTCGGTCGAGATCTCGTCGAGGGCTTCGTTGAGCCGCGTCGGGTCGTCGGCGGCGCTGGAGGCGGCCTGCTGGAGCTTGTCCACGCTGGTGGCTATCGCGTCGGCGGTCTGGACGCAGTCCATCGCCTTGTCGAGGGCGCCGCAGCCGACGGCTCCGGTCAGAGTGAGTGCGGCGACGAGTGAGAGTGCGGCGGTACGGGTACGGCGGCGCATGGAACGTGGTCCTCCCCAGATATGCGGACGGGCGTACGGTTCGAGCCGTACGCCCGTGCCCCCAAGGACGCCGTGCGGCGCCCGAATGGTTGCCGTGACGGCTAGCGGGTCGCCTCCAGGGCGGCGCGCTGGATCGTGGCCAGGTCCTCGCAGCCGGCGGTCGCCAGGTCGAGCAGGGCGTTCAGCTCCTTGCGGTCGAAGGGCTCGGCCTCGGCGGTGCCCTGGACCTCGACGAAGCGACCGTCGCCGGTGCAGACGACGTTCATGTCGGTCTCGGCGCGGACGTCCTCCTCGTAGCAGAGGTCGAGCAGCGGGGTGCCGTCGACGATGCCGACGGAGACGGCGGCGACGGTGCCGGTGAGCGGCTTGCGGCCGGACTTGACGAGCTTCTTGCCCTGCGCCCAGGCGACCGCGTCGGCGAGGGCGACGTAGGCGCCGGTGATGGCGGCGGTACGGGTGCCGCCGTCGGCCTGGAGGACGTCGCAGTCGAGGACGATGGTGTTCTCGCCGAGCGCCTTGTAGTCGATGACGGCGCGCAGCGAGCGGCCGATGAGGCGGGAGATCTCGTGCGTACGGCCGCCGATCTTGCCGCGGACGGATTCGCGGTCGCCGCGGGTGTTGGTGGAGCGGGGCAGCATCGAGTACTCGGCGGTGACCCAGCCCTCGCCGCTGCCCTTGCGCCAGCGCGGCACGCCTTCGGTGACGGAGGCGGTGCAGAAGACCTTGGTGTCACCGAAGGAGATGAGGACGGAGCCCTCGGCGTGCTTGCTCCATCCGCGTTCGATGGTGACGGGGCGGAGCTGTTCGGGGGTACGACCGTCGATTCGAGACATGGGACGAGCGTAGTCGTACGTACGTGAGGGGCCCTTCCCGGTGCCGGGAAGGGCCCCTCACGGGTGAGCGCGAAGGCTCATGTCAGCGGTGCGCCGCTCACATCAGGTCGCTCACATCATGTCTTCGATGTCCGCGGCGATGGGGTCCGCGTCGGTGCCGATGACGACCTGGATCGCGGTGCCCATCTTGACGACGCCGTGGGCGCCGGCGGCCTTGAGCGCGGCCTCGTCGACCTTGCTCGGGTCGATGACCTCGGTGCGCAGGCGGGTGATGCAGCCCTCGACCTCTTCGATGTTGTCGATTCCGCCGAGCCCGGCGACGATCTTCTCAGCCTTGCTGGCCATGTCTGTCTCCCTGTCCTTCACAAAGCGCAGTCTCGAGCGCGGTCTCGGCACACCGTGTTCCGCTTTGTCACGGTAACGCACGGTTGGCCCATCTTCGCGAGCGGTATCCAGGGCCGTCACCAATGATGACGATCACCGGAGTTCTGCCTGCGAGCAGCCTCCGGGAGCCTATCGCAACTGGTCTACACCAGTCGCAACGACAGTCAGAGGTGGCTTGTTCCGGGAGGACGCCGATGAGTTCCGACAGTCCCGCCACCCCGGCGAGCACAGTGCCTCGGCAGAGGTGGTGGAACGGCCTCTTCCAAGGGCTCCAGAAGATGGGCCGCAGCCTCCAGCTGCCGATCGCCGTCCTGCCGGCGGCCGGCATCCTCAACCGCCTGGGCCAGCCGGACGTCTTCGGCGAGGACGGTCTCGGCTGGGACAACGTCGCCAAGGTGATGGCCGGGGCCGGTGGCGCCCTCCTCGACGGAAGCCTCGGACTGCCCCTGCTCTTCTGCGTCGGTGTCGCGATCGGTATGGCCAAGAAGGCGGACGGCTCCACCGCGCTGGCCGCCGTGGTCGGCTTCCTCGTCTACTACACCGTGCTGCGCCAGTTCCCCAAGGACTGCCCGGAGGGGACGAGGGACATCGGCGGCGGCTGCCTGGGGGCGGAGGACGCCTTCGCGGGATACACGTACCAAAACCCCGGCGTCTTCGGCGGCATCGTCATGGGCCTGCTGGCCGCCTGGTTCTGGCAGCGCTACCACCGCGTGAGGCTGGTCGACTGGCTCGGCTTCTTCAACGGCCGCCGACTGGTCCCCATCATCATGGCCTTCGTCGCGATCGCCTTCGCCGCGCTCTGTCTGTGGATCTGGCCGCCGATCGGCGACGCCCTGGAGAGCTTCAGCGACTGGCTGGTCGGTCTTGGCGCCTGGGGGGCGGGCATCTTCGGGGTCGCCAACCGCGCGCTGCTCGTCATCGGCCTGCACCAGTTCCTCAACGTGCCCATCTGGTTCCAGTTCGGCACGTACGCCAAGCCGGACGGCACGGTGGTGCACGGCGACATCAACATGTTCCTCGCGGGCGACCCGGACGCCGGCCAGTTCCTCACCGGCTTCTTCCCGATCATGATGTTCGCGCTGCCGGCCGCCGCCCTGGCCATCACCCACTGCGCCAAGCCGCACCGGCGCAAGGAGGTCGGTGGCATGATGCTCTCGGTCGCCCTGACGTCGTTCGTCACCGGCATCACCGAGCCGATCGAGTACTCCTTCCTCTTCATCGCCCCCCTGCTGTACGTGATCCACGCCGTCCTGACGGGCGTTTCGATGGCCGTGACGTGGGCGCTCGGCGTGAAGGACGGATTCAGTTTCTCGGCCGGTCTGATCGACTACGTGATCAACTGGAGCCTGGCGACGAAACCCTGGCTGATCATTCCGATCGGCCTCGGCTTCGCCGTCGTCTATTACGTGATCTTCCGTTTCGCGATCACCGCGTTCAATCTGCCGACTCCAGGACGCGAACCGGAGGAGGTCGAGGAAGAGATCCAGCAGGGCAACATCAAGGCCTGACCGCCCCGCAGGGGTGGGCGTTGCCAGGCGCGAAAAGGCCCTCGGACCTGACGGTCCGGGGGCCTTTTGTCGTTGATCTACGACTATGTCTGAGACCACAAAATTCGCAGGTTCCTTATCTAAGTCTCACGTGCTACAACTGGTCTACACCTCTCATTGGTGTAGACCACGCGGTCCAGTCCACCGCGTTCTTCTAAAGACGCCGCCGTCACCCCCTTTCCATGTCCTCTGGCGGCGCCTTGCCTACTGGAGGAAGTTGATGAGTACGGCCACCGCCCAGGCGGCGCCCGCGAAGAAGCGCGGGGCCGGCCTGTTCCAGGGGCTGCAGAAGGTCGGTCGCAGCCTGCAGCTGCCGATCGCCGTGCTGCCGGCCGCGGGTATTCTGCTCCGCCTCGGCCAGGACGACGCCTTCGGCAAGGACGGCCTCGGCTGGGACAAGGTCGCCAAGATCTTCGCCACGGCCGGCGATGCGGTCTTCGCGAACCTGCCCCTGCTGTTCTGCGTCGGTATCGCGATCGGCTTCGCGAAGAAGGCCGACGGCTCCACCGCCCTCGCCGCGCTGGTCGGCTTCCTGGTCTACAAGAACGTGCTGACCGCGTTCCCGGTGACCGAGGCGGTCGTCAACACCACTGAGAACAAGGGCGTCGACGTCGCCGCGACGTACAACGACCCCAAGGTCTTCGGCGGCATCATCATGGGTCTGCTGGCCGCCGTCATATGGCAGCGGTACCACCGCACCAAGCTGGTCGACTGGCTCGGCTTCTTCAACGGCCGCCGCCTCGTCCCGATCATCATGGCCTTCGTCGGCACGATCATGGGTGTCGTCTTCGGCCTGGTCTGGGAGCCCATCGGCAACGTCATCACCAACTTCGGTGAGTGGATGACCGGCCTCGGCGCGGTCGGCGCGGGCATCTTCGGTGCCATCAACCGCGGCCTGCTGCCCATCGGCATGCACCAGTTCGTGAACACCGTCGCCTGGCAGGAGATCGGCTCCTTCAAGGACTCCAGCGGTGCGATGTGGCACGGCGACCTGCCGCGCTTCTTCCACGGCGACCCGACCGCCGGTCAGTTCATGTCGGGCTTCTTCCCGATCATGATGTTCGCCCTGCCGGCCGCCGCCCTCGCCATCACGCACTGCGCCCGGCCCGAGCGCCGCAAGGTCGTCGGCGGCATGATGATCTCGCTGGCGCTGACCTCCTTCGTCACCGGCATCACCGAGCCCATCGAGTTCGCGTTCATGTTCATCGCCCCGGTGCTGTACGTGATCCACGCGGTCCTCACGGCCATCTCGATGGCGCTGACCTGGGCCCTCGGGGTGCACCACGGCTTCAGCTTCTCGGCCGGCGCGATCGACTACTTCCTGAACTGGGGTCTGGCCACCAAGCCCTGGATGATCATCCCGATCGGTCTGGTCTTCGCGGTGGTCTACTACGTGGTCTTCCGCTTCGCCATCGTCAAGTTCAACCTCCCCACCCCGGGCCGCGAGCCCGAGGAGGAAGTCGAGGACCTCACCAAGGCGTAAGCCCTGGGCAGGACCGAACGAGGCCCCGGAACCGTACGGTTCCGGGGCCTCGTGCCGTTCTCTCACCGGCCTCGGCGTCAGAGCTCGTAGACCGCGCCCGGGTACGCCAGCTCCGCCGGGCCCCCGTAGACGGCCCGCGCGTCCGCCAAGTTCAGGGCGCCGTCCGTCCACGGCGGGATGTGGGTCAGCACCAGCCGGCCCACCTCCGCGCGCCGCGCGTGGGCGCCCGCCTCCCGGCCGTTGAGATGGAGCGCCGGGATGTCCTCCTTGCCGTGCGTGAAGGACGCCTCGCACAGGAAGAGGTCGGCGCCGTCGGCCAGCTGGTGCAGCGACTCACAGACTCCGGTGTCGCCCGAGTAGGTGAGCGTCTTCCCACCGTGCTCGATCCGGATGCCGTACGCCTCGACCGGGTGCTCAACCCGCTCCGTACGGATCTGGAACGGGCCGAGGTCGAACGAGCCCGGCTTGAGTGTGTGGAAGTCGAAGACCTCGCTCATCGACGTCGCCGACGGCGTGTCCGCGTACGCCGTGGTCAGCCGCTGCTCGGCGCCCTCCGGCGCGTACACGGGGAGCGCGGGGCAGCGGCCGCCCTCATGGCGGTAGTAGCGGGCCACGAAGTAGCCGCACATGTCGATGCAGTGGTCGGCGTGGAGGTGGCTGAGGAAGATGGCGTCGAGGTCGTACAGACCGATGTGGCGCTGCAGCTCGCCGAGGGCGCCGTTGCCCATGTCGAGGAGCAGCCGGAAGCCGTCGGCCTCTACGAGGTAGCTCGAGCAGGCCGATTCCGCGGACGGGAACGAGCCGGAGCAGCCGACGACGGTGAGCTTCATGGAGCGTGAACCTCCGTGGACGGGAGCGGAAAGGTCGCTGAGTGGGGAGGTCGTGCGGTTTGTCGAGCGTAAGGCGCGGGCGGGCGGGTCGCTCCTCCGTCGGGGCCTGTTGTGGGCGAACTCACGGGCTCTGTCACCGGTTCGGATGGACGGCGGCACGGCCGAGGGGGGCGCGGGCGCCGCGGGGGCCGCGCCGGTAACGTCTGGGGTTATGGACACGTCATGGTGGCCGGCGCTGGTCGCGGTGGTGGTGGTCGCGCTCGTCGTCGCGGTGGCCGACGGGTGGCGGCGTGGTGGCCGGCGCCCGCCCGGGCGTACGCGGCCCCCGGCCCGGCCGGGCGTGCCGTCGCGGGTGCGGGGCCGGTTGCCCCGGGCGGGTGAGATCTGGTGGGCGGACGTGCCCTACGAGGACGGCCCCGGGTCGAAGGACCGGCCGTGTCTGGTGCTGGCGGTACGGGGTGACGACGCAGTGGTCGTCAAGATCACCAGCAAGTACCACGACGAGCGGCCGGGGGTGCTGGCGCTGCCGCCGGGGTCCGTGGGGGATGCGCACGGACGTCCGAGCTTCCTGGAGACGGACGAGCTGCGGGAGGTCCCGGTGTGGGAGTTCCGGCGGCGGGTCGGGGTGGTGGACCCGGTGGTCTGGGACCAGGTCCGCCACCTCGCGTCGTAGGGCCGACGGGAGTCGGGGCGAGGACCGGTCCGGCGTCGGCCGGACCGGACGGCCGGTCGCCCGGCCCGACCGGACGTCAGCCAGGCTCTCGGCCTGACGCGGCCGGATCGGGCCGATGCCACGTCGGCCGGACCGGCCTGACGTCGGCCCGGTCGGCATGGCGCACCGGCGTCGGCCGGATGCCGCCCCGCCCGGTCGCGCGTATGCGCTACGCCCAGAGCTGGCCGTGCAGCGTCTCGATCGCCTCTTCCGTCGTCGCCGCCGTGTAGACGCCGGTCGACAGGTACTTCCAGCCGCCGTCGGCGACCACGAAGACGATGTCGGCGCTCTCGCCCGCCTTCACCGCCTTGTTGCCGACGCCGATCGCCGCGTGGAGCGCCGCGCCGGTGGAGACGCCCGCGAAGATGCCCTCCTGCTGGAGGAGTTCGCGGGTGCGGGTCACCGCGTCGGCCGAGCCGACGGAGAAGCGGGTGGTCAGCACGGAGGCGTCGTACAGCTCCGGGACGAAGCCCTCGTCGAGGTTCCGCAGGCCGTAGACGAGGTCGTCGTAGCGCGGCTCGGCGGCGACGATCTTGACGTCGGGCTTGTGTTCGCGCAGGTAGCGGCCGACGCCCATGAGGGTGCCGGTGGTGCCGAGGCCCGCCACGAAGTGGGTGACGGACGGCAGGTCCGCGAGGATCTCGGGGCCGGTCGTCGCGTAGTGCGCGCCCGCGTTGTCGGGGTTTCCGTACTGGTAGAGCATCACCCAGCTCGGGTTCTGCTCGGCCAGCTCCTTGGCCACCCGGACGGCGGTGTTGGAGCCGCCGGCCGCCGGGGACGCGATGATCTCGGCGCCCCACATGGCGAGCAGCTGGCGGCGCTCCTCGCTGGTGTTCTCCGGCATGACGCAGACGATCTTGTAGCCCTTGAGCTTCGCCGCCATGGCCAGGGAGATCCCCGTGTTGCCCGAGGTCGGCTCGAGGATCGTGCAGCCGGGGGTGAGCCGGCCCGCCTTCTCGGCCTGCTCGATCATGTGCAGGGCGGGGCGGTCCTTGACCGAGCCGGTCGGGTTGCGGTCCTCCAGCTTGGCCCAGATACGGACGTCGGCCGAGGGCGAGAGCCGGGGCAGCCGGACCAGGGGCGTGTTGCCGACCGCCGCCAGCGGGGAGTCGTACCGCATCTCAGATGCTGCCGCCGGCCACGGCCGGAAGGATCGTGACGCTGTCGCCGTCGGCCAGCTTGGTGTTGATGCCGTCCAGGAAGCGGACGTCCTCGTCGTTGAGGTAGACGTTGACGAAGCGGCGCAGCTCGCCGCCCTTCGCCTCGTCGATGAGCCGGGCCTGGATGCCCGAGTGGCGGGTCTCGAGGTCGGCAAAGAGCTCGGCGAGGTTCGCTCCGCTGCCCTGGACGGCCTTCTCGCCGTCGGTGTAGGTGCGGAGGATGGTGGGGATGCGGACCTCGATGGCCATGGCGTGGGCTCCTGTCGGGAGTGGCGTGAAAGGCGCGCGGCTCTGGGCCCCCGCGCGGGGTCGTGCTCCTGGGTGCGCTGGCGCGCCCCCGCTCACATCGCGCTGGCGAGACGGCACAGATCGACGTGCAGCCGCGCCACGAGCAGCACGCTGCCCGGCGTCCGTTCGCTCACGTCGTGGAAAACCATGCGGTCATCGTATCGATTCCCGGTCCGAGTTCCGGAATGTGATCTCGCATGCTGGACCGTTCACGCCCGACTGGCGGACTTGGGGAGGTAGACGACGGTCGGGGCGCCGGTCGCCGGGTGGGTCGTGACCTGGGCATCCACGCCGTAGACGGTGGCGAGGAGGGCGGGGGTGAGGACCTCGGCGGGCGGGCCTTCGGCGACGACCCGGCCCGCTTCGAGGACGTAGAGCCGGTCGCAGTAGTACGCGGCCAGGTTGAGATCGTGCAGCGCCAGCAGATTGGTCGTGCCCAACTCCGTTACCAGTGTGAGGACTTCGAGCTGGTAGCGGATGTCGAGGTGGTTGGTGGGCTCGTCCAGGACAATCACCGTCGGGCGCTGGACCAGGGCGCGGGCGACCAGGGCGCGCTGGCGCTCGCCGCCGGAGAGGGAGGGGAAGGGGCGTTCGGCGAGGTCCGCGATGCCGACCCGGGCGAGCGCCTCCCGGACAAGCCGGGTGTCCGCCGTGGTGTCCGCCTCCCAGAAGCGTTTGTGCGGGGAGCGGCCCATCGCGACCATCTCGTGGACGGTCAGCTCGAAGAGGGCCTGGCCGTCCTGGGGGACGGTGGCGATACTTCGGGCGCGGGCCTTGGGGCCCATGGCGGCCAGGTCGTCGCCGTCGAGCAGGGCGCGCCCGGCGGTGGGCCGCAGGGTGCCGTACACACAGCGCAGCAGGGTCGTCTTGCCGCTGCCGTTGGGGCCGACGACGCCGACGGTCTCGCCGTCGCCGACGGTCAGGTCGACGCCGTGGAGCCTGGTCCCGTACGAGAGCCCTTCGGTGCGCAGCAGGGTCATGCGGGCGCTCCTTCGGGGCGGCGGCGCAGCAGCCACAGGAAGAACGGGCCACCGATGAGGGCGGTGAGGATGCCGACGGGTACGTCCTGTGGGGCGGCGACCGTGCGGGCGCCGAGGTCGGCGGTGATCAGGAAGGCGGCTCCGGCGAGGGCGGTCACGGGCAGCAGGGTGCGGTGGCTCGCTCCGACCAGCATCCGGGCGGCGTGCGGGACGAGCAGTCCGATGAAGCCGATGGCGCCGCTGAAGGCGACCAGGACGCCGGTGACGAGGGAGGTGAGGACGAAGACGGCGGCCCGGAAGCGGGAGGTGTCGAGGCCCAGGACGGTCGCGCCCTCCTCGCCGACCAGCATCAGGTCGAGGGGCCGGGCGAGGGCGATCAGCAGGCCGGTGCCCAGCAGGAGGACCGTGGCGGGCAGCGGGAGGATGTCCCAGCGGGCGGAGCCCAGGCCGCCGAGGGACCAGTACATCGCCTCCTGGAAGTGCTCGCGGCGGGCCGAGGTGACCATGAGGAGGCTGGTCAGGGCGGAGAGGACGTACGCGACGGCGACCCCGGCGAGGACCAGCCGGGAGCCGGTCATCCGGCCGCCGCGCCGGGCCAGGGCGTAGACGAGGACCAGGGCGAGCAGGGCTCCGGCGAAGGCGCCCGCGGGCATGGTGAGGCTGGTGGCGAGGCCGAGTCCGCTGCCGAGGCCGAAGACGATGACGACGACGACCCCGGCGGAGGCGCCGGAGGAGATGCCGAGCAGGTAGGGGTCGGCGAGCGGGTTGCGGACGAGTGCCTGCAGGACGGTGCCGACGACGGCGAGGCCGGCCCCGACGACCGCGCCGAGCAGGACGCGCGGCAGCCGGACGTCGAGGACGATCGTGCGGAAGGGGCTTGGTTCCGCCCGGCCGGTGACGATGTCGAGGACCTGGGCGGCCGGGATGCGGACCTGGCCGAGGGCGAGTCCGGCGAGCGCCGCCCCGGCCAGGGCCAGGGCGAGCACCGCGAGGACGAGGGTGTAGCGCAGGGGCCCGGTGGCGCGGGGCGTCATTTCTTGAGCTCGGGGTGGAGCTGGACGGCGAGCTTCTCGATCGCGGCGGGCGCGCGGACGCCGAGGACGACGTCCGACAGCGGCATGACGGCGAAGCGCTTGTTCTTGATCGCGGGGACGTCCTTGAGCGCCGGGTCGGTCAGCAGCCGCTGCTTCTTCTGCTCGACGGTGGTGGTGCCGTAGTCGTAGATGACGACGATCTCGGGCTTGCGGGCGACGACCTGCTCCCAGGTGGCGTCGGCGAAGGGCTTGTCGAGGTCGGCGAAGACGTTCCGGCCGCCGGCGCGCTTGATCATCTCGTTGCCGATGCCGACCCCGCCGGCGGTGGAGGCGGTCTTGTCGCCGCCGTCGTAGACGAAGACGGAGAGCGGCTCGGTGCCTTTGAGGCGGGTTTCGGTGGCGGCGGTGGTGGTCCGGGCGCCGGCGATCCACTTCTGGGCGCGGTCGGGGACGCCGAAGGTGCGGCCGATCTCGGTGATCTCGCGGTAGAGGTCGTCGAGGGAGGTCGTGCCGTCGGAGCAGTACTCGATGTTGAGGCGGGACCTGATGCCGGACTTCGCCAGGTCGTCGCGGCCGCGTCCCTGCTTGGCGTCGAAGGCGGTGGCGTAACCGCCGTAGACGAAGTCGGGGTTGGCGGCGAGGAGGGTCTCCTTGGAGGGGTACTCCTTGGCGACGACCGGGACGGCCTTGTACTCCTTCTCGTACTTCGGCAGGACCTTGTCGTCGAGGTAGGCGGTGCCGACGAGCGACGTGGCCAGGCCCAGCTCCAGCATCACCTCGGTGACGTGCTGGTTCATGGTGACGACGCGCTTGGGCGGCGCGGTGTACGTGGTCTTGGTCCCGCAGTTGTCGACGGTGTACGGGAAGCCGGGGGCGGGCTTCGCGTGGGCGTCGGGTGCGGCGGTGGTGCCCGCGCATCCCGTAAGCGGGAGCAGGGCGGCGGCTGCGGCGAGGGCGGCGATACGGCGCCTGGACATGGCTGGGCCTCCTCCGGGGGATTTCCGCGTCCCCTGGGTGTGGAAGAAGGGCGGCAGGCCAGTTCCTGGCTGGCAGGCGAAAAACGCCTGGTCACAGTGGCGGGACCGCGCCGGATTCACACCGGCTTCCTGGGTCCTGCCGCCCCCGAAGTCGAATTGGTCAGGGTCAGTATGCCTGTACGACCCTGACCTCCTCCTCGGTGACCTCGCCCTCGACGATCCGGA
Source organism: Streptomyces sp. NPDC039465 (assembly GCF_055639315.1). Classification (NCBI taxonomy): domain Bacteria; kingdom Bacillati; phylum Actinomycetota; class Actinomycetes; order Kitasatosporales; family Streptomycetaceae; genus Streptomyces; species Streptomyces sp. NPDC039465. Next base: position 1,271,788 of record NZ_JBVKAP010000001.1, read on the forward strand.
AGGAGCGGAACTGGAAGTCGCCGGCGCCGTCCGTGTCCGCGGTGGAGACCAGGACGTAGTGGGCGCCGGGCTCGTTCGCGTAGGAGATGTCCGTACGGGAGGGGTAGGCCTCGGTGGCCGTGTGCGAGTGGTAGATGACCACCGGCTCCTCGTCGCGGTCGTCCATCTCGCGGTAGAGCTTGAGGAGGTCGCCGGAGTCGAACTCGTAGAAGGTGGGCGAGCGGGCGGCGTTGAGCATGGGGATGAAGCGCTCGGGGCGGCCGCTGCCGGCCGGGCCCGCGACCACGCCGCAGGCCTCGTCGGGGTGGTCCGCGCGGGAGTGTTCCACGATCTGGTCGTACAGGGCCTGGGTAATGGTCAGCATGGTCGACAGAATAAGCAAAGGGGCCGTCCCGTACCGAGGAGTGGTACGGGACGGCCCGAATGCTGAGACAGCCTGGGTCAGGAGCGCTTGGCGAAGGCGGCACCCTCGGGGTTGCGGCTCTTCAGGACCAGGTAGGAGACGCCGAGGATGAGACCCCACAGCGGGGCGCAGTACAGCGAGATCCGCGCGCCCTCGTCGATGGCCATCATCACGATGACCATGCCGATGAAGAGCAGGGCGAACCAGCTGGTGTACGGGGCGCCCGGGGCCTTGAACTCGGACTGCGGCAGCTCACCGCGGTTGGCCTTGGCCCGGTAGCGGATCTGGCAGACCAGGATCATGATCCAGGCCCACATGCCGGAGATGGTGGCGAAGGAGACGACGTAGTTGAACGCCTCGCCGGGCCACTGGTAGTTGATCCAGACGCCGACCATCATCAGCGCCGCCGAGACGGTGGTGCCGAGCAGCGGGGTGCCGTTCTTGGTCAGCTTGGTCAGGAAGTTCGGGCCCTGGCCGTTGAGCGCGAGGTCGCGCAGCATGCGGCCGGTGGAGTACATGCCGGAGTTGCAGGAGGACAGCGCCGCGGTGAGCACCACGAAATTGACGATGGCCGCGCCGACACCCAGGCCCATCTTCTCGAAGGCCGCGACGAACGGGCTGACGCCCGGCTTGAACTCGGACCACGGGACGACCGACAGGATCATGATCAGCGCGCCGACGTAGAAGACGGCGATACGCCACGGGACGGTGTTGATCGCCTTGGGCAGGACCGTCTTCGGGTCCTTGGACTCACCGGCGGTGACGCCGACCAGCTCGACCGCCAGGAAGGCGAACATCACGATCTGCAGGGTCATCAGGGTGCTGCCGATGCCCTTGGGGAAGAAGCCGCCGTCGTTCCAGAGGTTGGCCACGGTGGCGGTGTCGCCGGCGTCGGAGAAGCCGACGGTCAGGATGCCGGCGCAGATCAGGATCATGCCGATGATGGCGGTGACCTTGACCATGGAGAACCAGAACTCCAGCTCACCGAAGAGCTTCACGGAGATCAGGTTCGCGCCGTAGAGGATGATCGTGAAGACCAGGGCGGAGAGCCACTGCGGGATGTCCCACCAGTACGTCATGTACGTGGCGGCCGCGGTGACCTCGGTGATGCCGGTGACCACCCAGAAGAGCCAGTACGTCCAGCCGGTGACGAAGCCCGCGAAGGGTCCCACGAACTCACGGGCGTAGTCCGCGAAGGAGCCCGAGACGGGGCGGTACATGAGCAGCTCGCCCAGGGCCCGCATGATGAAGAAGATGACCAGGCCTGCGATGGCGTAGGCCAGGATGAGGCTGGGGCCGGCCTTGGCGATGGCCTTGCCCGCGCCGAGGAAGAGGCCGGTGCCGATGGCGCCGCCGATCGCGATCATCTGGATCTGGCGGGCGCCGAGGCTCCGGTGATATCCCTCGCCGGACGACTCTGTGGCCTCATTGCCGTCGTGCTGCTTGTCGACCTGCACTGAGGTCATGGTGGTGCGCCTTTCTCCATGCTGACCCGCGCCGCTGCTGCGACTGCGGATCAGGTCCTGATCCCCCCGGATACGGATGGAGTGCTACCGGCGATCAGCCGGCCAAAGCGCCCCCGGGAACAGGGGTGGCGTCCCCGGGCGGTCGTGAAGATTTATCACGACCGCAACAGTGATCGACGAGAGGCGCTGTGGCGCACGCCACAAGAAAAACCGGACAAAGGGAATTCGGCGCAGGAAATCAGGGCGCTTGGGTGACGCGATCGTTATGCGGATTTGAGCGTCCGCTGAGCGAACACTCCCCGTCGCGGAGGTGTCAGGGCATCAACGTCTCGACGAGGGTCTCCTGGAGCGCGCCCAGCCAGAGGTACGCCATCACCATCGGCTTGCGCGGATCGGAGTCGGGCAGCCGGTACAGCGCCCCCATCTCGTCCTCGTCCGTGACCTCCAGCCGGGTGCCGATGGTCAGCCGCAGGTCGTTGAGGGCGCCGAGCCAGCGCAGCGACTCCTCGGGGGTGAGCTTGAGGACCGCGCCGCCCTCCCCCTTCGCGGAGAGCCCGTCCAGGTTCCGTACGACCGCCAGGGCGTCGTCGCGCTTGCGGGAGCGCAGATCGTTCTCGGTGAACCGCCGGAACTCCGCCGCCGCGGCGCGCAGCTCCTCATCCTCGTCCCCGTACGCGTCCGGGAAGAGCCGGGCGAGGGCGGGGTCGGTGGGGCGCTCGCTCGGTCCCTCGGCGAAGAGCGCGGCGAGCGGGTCCTCGCCCTTGGCGGGCTCGTCACCCGGCCCGATCAGCTCCAGGAGCTGGACGGCGAGGGAGCGGAGGATGGAGATCTCGACCTCGTCGAGGGCGACGGCCGCGCCGCCGCCGGGCAGCGCCTCGAAGTTCCCGCTCATCAGGTGCGGTCCTGGGAGAGGGTCGCCCACAGGCCGTAGCCGTGCATGGCCTGTACGTCCCGTTCCATCTCCTCGCGGCTGCCGCTGGAGACCACGGCGCGTCCCTTGTGGTGCACGTCGAGCATCAGTTTGTGGGCCTTGTCCTTGGAGTAGCCGAAGTACGCCTGAAAGACGTACGTCACGTAGCTCATCAGATTGACGGGATCGTTGTGCACGATCGTCACCCAGGGCACGTCAGGCTCCGGGACGGCGAAGCTCTCCTCGGCCGGTTTCGTACGTTCGATCTCAATAGGCGCAACGCTCACTTAGCCCATGCTGCCACCCGGGGAGGGCGGTCGCACAAACGGGCTCGGAGAAATCGTCACTCTGACGAGTATTCGGGGTAGCATCTCTGCCATGAACACTGCGGACCTTGGGCTGCCGGTGGACGTGCCGTCGACCGCGCTCTTCACGGACCAGTACGAGCTGACGATGCTCCAGGGGGCCCTGCGGGGCGGTACGGCCGACCGGCGGTCGGTCTTCGAGGTCTTCACCCGGCGACTGCCGGAGGGGCGGCGGTACGGGGTCGTGGCCGGCGTCGGCCGGGTCCTCGACGCCGTCGAGAACTTCCGCTTCGACGCGAGCGTGCTGGGCTTTCTCCGGGACCGGGGGATCGTGGACGCGCCGACCCTCGAATGGCTCGCGCAGTACCGTTTCAGCGGTGACATCTGGGGCTACCCCGAGGGCGAGGTGTACTTCCCCGGCTCCCCCATCCTGCGGGTCGAGGGCTCCTTCGCGGAGTGCGTGCTCCTGGAGACCGTGATCCTCTCCATCCTCAACCACGACTCGGCCATCGCGGCCGCGGCCTCCCGGATGTCCGCGGCGGCCGGCGGCCGGCGGCTGATCGAGATGGGCGCCCGCCGGACCCATGAGCTGGCGGCGGTCGCCTCCGCCCGCGCCGCCTACGTCGGCGGCTTCGCCTCCACCTCCGACCTGGCCGCGGGCTTCCGTTACTCCATTCCGACGGTCGGCACCTCCGCGCACGCCTTCACCCTGCTGCACGACAGCGAGCGGGACGCCTTCCGGGCCCAGATCGACTCCCTCGGCAGCGGTACGACCCTCCTCGTCGACACCTACGACGTCGCCGAGGCCGTACGGACCGCGGTGGAGCTCGCCGGGACCGGCCTCGGGGCCGTCCGCATCGACTCGGGCGACCTGCTGCTCGTCGCCCACCGGGTGCGCCAGCAGCTCGACGAGCTGGGCGCCACCGACACCAAGATCGTGGTCACCTCCGACCTCGACGAGTACGCCATCGCCTCGCTGGCCGCCGCGCCGGTCGACGCGTACGGCGTGGGCACGCAGCTGGTCACCGGCAGCGGCCACCCCACCTGCTCGATGGTCTACAAGCTCGTCGCCCGGGCCCGTTCCGCCGACCCAAAGGCGCCGCTGGAGGCGGTCGCCAAGAAGTCGCTGGGCGGCAAGGCCTCCGTCGGCGGCCGCAAGTGGGCCGCGCGCCGGGTGGACGCGGACGGGATCGCCGAGGCGGAGGTCGTCGGCACCGGTCCCGTACCGGCCGAGCTCGCCGACCGCCAGCTGCTCGTGGAGCTGGTCAAGGGCGGTGAGATCGTCGCCAGGGAGCCGCTGGAGGCCGCCCGGGAGCGGCACATCGCGGCCCGGGCCGCCCTGCCCATGTCGGCCATCCAGCTGTCGCGCGGCGAGCCGGTGATCCCTACGGAGTACGTCTGAGGCGGCGGCTCCCCGGGAGAGGGAACGCCCCCTCCCGTACGGGCGGTGAAGTCTCTAGGCTCGATGTCATTCCCCGCCCGCACGGACTCTCCCACCCACCCGCACCGGCATCTCCCATCCGAAGGACACCCGCCATGCACCGCGCATTGATCGTCGTGGACGTTCAGAACGACTTCTGCGAGGGCGGCAGCCTCGCGGTGACGGGGGGCGCGGACGTCGCCGCCGCCATCACGGACCTGGTCGGCGAGGCCGCGGGCGCGGTCTACCGCCATGTCGTCGCCACCCGCGACCACCACGTCGACCCGGGCGCCCACTTCTCGGAGCAGCCGGACTACGTGGACTCCTGGCCGGTGCACTGCGTGGCCGGTACGGAGGGGGTGGGCTTCCACCCCAATTTCGCCCCGGCGGTCGCCTGCGGCGCGATCGACGCGGTCTTCGACAAGGGCGCGTACGCGGCGGCGTACAGCGGCTTCGAGGGCACGGACGAGAACGGCACGATGCTGGCGCAGTGGCTGCGTGACCACGACGTCACGGAGGTGGACGTGGTGGGCATCGCCACCGACCACTGCGTACGGGCCACCGCGCTGGACGCGGCCCGGGAGGGCTTCACCACGCAGGTGCTGCTCGACCTCACGGCCGGTGTCGCCAAGGAGACGACGGACCGGGCCCTGGAGCAGCTGCGGGCCGCGGGGGTGGAGCTGACCGGCAAGCCGGTCGTCTCCTGACCCCCAGGGTGGGCCCTAGGGCTGAGGCAGGGCGCGTATGGGGTGCCAGAGCTCGTCGGCCAGGCCGGGGCTGGAGCGCCACAGCAGGCCGTCCGGGTGGTGGAGCACGGCGGTGATCTCGTCCGGGGTCGGGGGCTCGGCGTTGCCCCGCAGATAGACGGCGCGCAGGCCCAGGTTCCGCAGCCTGGTCAGGGCGCGGGCGCGGTTGACGGCGTGGACCAGGAAGCGGACCGTGCCGCCGTCCTGGACCGGGCTTGGCAGGCTGAGCGCGACGACCACACTGCCGTTCGGCAGCTTGCAGAACCCTCCGCCAGGCATGCGGAACCACTCCCCCGTGAGATGGCGTGTCAATAAGAACCTCGTAGGACGCACCTAAACACGATCGGCCGCCGCCCGCTAGAGGGCGACGGCCGATCATGCTTTGACCTGCAGTTATGCCGTTTACTTGGTCGAGGGACCCACCTGGACGGTGACCGTCTGGCCGTTGCGCGGCTGCTGGACGATCGCGATCTTGGTGTTGGTGTCAGTTACCTGAACGCCACCCTGCGGGTTCTCGGCGTACCAGTAAACGCCCTTCCGATCGTCGAACACCGGGTTACCGGCCTGCGGCTTGATCCGCATCGGGACGTCCGCGTTGTGGAGCGTGAAGCCGTCCGTGGCGTAGCGGCTGAACGGCGCGTCGAACGACTGGATCTTGTTGCGCAGGAGCTTGCCGTCCTTCCACTTCAGCGGCTTGGCGTGGGCGTCGATCGGCAGGATCAGGCCCGAGCCGTTGTGCACGGCGGTGTTGTTGTCCTTCTGGGAGGTGTCCCACAGCCAGATCAGCAGACCGGTCTGGTACGGGTAGTGCTCGACCCAGCTGGCCTTGTCACCGGCGAAGCCGAAGTTGTACGGGCCGACCTTGAGGGTGGCGTCGTACGAGACGTACTGGCGGTTCTCGGCCAGGTAGTACTGCTCGTACTCCTTGGTGAAGCCCTTGCCGATCCGGGAGAAGCCCTTCGCGGTCCAGCCGTTGTCGCCGTTCTCGGCGTTGTCGGTGAAGAGCGCGGCGCCGTCGGCGGTGATCTGGATGGCGTCGGCCGCGAAGCCCTTGCCGCCCGCGCCGCCGTCGGTCTGGTAGCGGAAGCGGAGGTCGATCTTCTTGCCGGCGTAGGCGTCCAGCGGGAAGACGAGCTTCTTGTACGCGCCGGAGACGTCGGTCAGCGCGGGGGCGCCGCTCGCGTCGCGGGGCAGGGCCTTGCCGTCGGCGGTGCCGTCCAGCGCGGTCCACTTGGCGCCGCCGTCCGTCGACACCTCGGTGTAGAGGTAGTCGTAGTCCAGCTCGATGTCGTACCAACCGCTCAGCGAGAGCTCAGCCTTGGACTTGCCGGTGAGGTCGACGGAGCGGGTGAGGGTGTTCTTGAGGTCGTCACCCATGTTGCTCCACCACTGGGTGGCGCCCTCGGCGGGCTGCACGACCTCGGTGGTGACCTTCTTCTTCGGCAGCTCGACGACGAGCGCCTGCGGGTTCTTGGTGTTGTACTCCGAGACACCCAGCTTGTGCGTGGACTTCTTGGCGCGCTGGTCGTTGGAGACCTTGGCGTAGTTCAGCCAGCCGAGCTGGAGCTTGTCCCAGGAGGTCATGTCGCCGGGCAGGTCGCCGATGGCGTCCTTGCCGGTGCCGAGCCAGGAGCCGGCCGACATCAGGGACCAGAAGCCGACCGAGTTCTCGGCGCCCTTCTTGCCCGAGGTGTCGTACAGGTCGGGCAGGCCCAGGTCGTGGCCGTACTCGTGGGCGAAGACACCGAGGCCGCCGTTCTCGGGCTGCATGGTGTAGTCGCCGACCCAGATGCCGGTGGAGCCGATCTGGGTGCCGCCGGCCTTGTTGTGCGCCGGGCCGGTCTTGCCGGCGTCGGTGCCGTACGCGTACCAGCGGTGGGCCCACAGGGCGTCGCCGCCCTGGTCGCCGCCGCCCGCGGACTCGTCCTCGCCGGCGTGCACGATCTGGAAGTGGTCGATGTAGCCGTCGGCCTCGTTGAAGTTGCCGTCGGCGTCGAAGTCGTAGCGGTCCCAGAGGTCGTACTTGGCCATGTCGGCCTTGATCTGGGCGTCGGTGCGACCCTTGGCCTTCTGGTCGGCGACCCAGGCAGTGACGCCGTCGCGGACCGCGTCCCAGACGTTGGAGCAGTTGCTGTTGCCGCAGTAGTTCGAGCCGTAACGGGCCTCGTTGTAGTCGACCTTGACCCAGTCGGAGACGGCGCCGTCGACCGAGTAGCGGCCGGAGGAGGTGCGCTCGTAGTAGGTCTTCAGGGACTGCTTCGGCTTGCCCTTCTTGTCCTTGCCGGTGCCGAAGTAGAGGTCCTGGAAGTGCTGCTGGTTGTAGTCGGCCTGCCAGGCCGTGGAGTTGTCCACCGCGCGGTCGGGCTTGGCTATCTTGTTGTGCAGCGGGCCGGGCGTGCCGCCGAACTTCGGCTTGAGCTCGTCCGTCTCGTCGTCCTTGCGGTCGACCATGGTGGTGTTGTCCACCTTGTCGCCGAACTCGACCAGGATCGTGAAGATCTTGTCGGTCTTCTCGCGGCCGAGCTCCACGTACTTCTTCGCGTCGAGCTTCACGACCTGGGAGCCGCCGCGGCGCTCCACCTTGGCGTCGCCGCTGAGCACCTGCTCCAGGGCCGCCTTGCGCTGCTGCTCGCGCTGCTTGCTGAACGGCCCCTCAAGGTCGTGGTCGACCGCCGTCTTGTCCTGGTGTGCCCCCGGCGCCGGGTCGTGGCGCTCGATCGCGGTGGGGGCGGAGCCGTGGTTGTCGGCCTGGGCCATGGTCAGGGCCGAGGCCGTGGCGGCGGTGGTCGCGAGGGCCACGAAGACCGCGGACGCTCTCATCGCCCGTCGTCTGTTGCTCACTTGATGTTGTCCTCCCCGGCGCCCGCATCCACGGACCGGGGGTGGGGTGATGTCCGCAGGCGGAGTCGCGCGTCACAAGTGACGACATTCGACCGGAGTTTCACCGGAAAAGACAGACCTTGACTTGAACAGGCCAACTACACTATGCAGTACCGCGTTTCCGATATGCGGACGGCCGGGAAACGTCATGCGAACGCCTAACGGGCGCATCACACAGGCGCGTTGAGGGGGACGGTGCTCCTGCGCGCCCCTCATGCACCGGTACCGTGGGTTAGGTCACGCTTACTACCGGTTCCTCTCGGGCATCCACCGTCGTAGAGTCGTTTGTCAGTGCGACCCAGGTGCGAGACACCCCTTATACGTTGCTTCGAGGACGGAATCCGTCATGCCGCGTCCGACTGCCGCACAGCTCGCCTACGGTTCGGCCACCGTCGTCTTCTCGACCGTCGCCATGCTTCTGCTCTTCCGTACGACGACGGGCGCCGGCGTCGCGGTCATCGGTGTCGCGGCGCTCCTGCTCGGGCTGCTGGTCGCGATGACCGTCCCGCTGCCGGGCAGGAGGAAGGCGGCGGACCGGTCCTTCGACAAGGACCACTCCGCCGCCTCCACATCCCAGCCTCAGGGGAGCCGGATACCCTCCCCGCGCCCCCGGTCGGCCGCGGGCACCGACAGCCGTATCAGTGAGCACTCACTGCGTCGTTGACACCACCACCGTCTTGGCGGCCTTGTCGTGCAGGCCCTGCTTGTAGGGCTTGTCGATCACGATCAGGATGAGGATCAGCAGCGGCCAGAGGCAGGCGCAGCAGATCAGCGCGGGCAGCCACAGCACGAGCGCACGGGCGAGCGAGGCGTTCATCGGCGGCGTGGAGCCGTCGTTGAGCATCGCGGTCCGCAGCTTCATCAGCCGCTTGCCGAGGGTCTGCCCGTTCTTGGCGGTCAGCACGGTGTCGTAGGCGATGTACGCCACGATCGAGATCAGCTGGAAGACGAGCTGCGTGCCGCCGTTGTACGTCGCGATGGCGTCGCCGAAGTCGTCGGTCTCCTCGCCGACGCGCCCGTAGACGTCGAACGGGATACCGATGAGCGCCAGCGGAATGGTGATGATCAGCCAGTCGATGAACCTGGCCACGATCCGCCTGCCCGTGTCGGCGAGTGGCGGCATCCCGGAGAGCGGATCGGTGCCGCCGTAGCCGCCTCCCCCGTAGGAGCCGTACGGGGGCGGGGGCGGGGGCACGCTGTCGTACGGGGAGCCGCCGTAGGGGGAGCCGGGCGGCGGGCCGCCCGGAGGTTCACCCGGGGGCGGTGAGCCGTACGGGGAGCCCGGCGGCGGGCCCTCGGGAGGCGGCGTACCCCCGGGCGGGCCCTTCGGGGGCGGCGGTTCGGAGCCCCCGGACGAGGGCGGGGGCTCCTGGGGCCTCTTGCGGAACGGATCGTCCTCGGGCGGCGGGCCGGACGGCGGCTGGTCGTTGCTCATGGGGGCAGTGCACCCCGGTGGGCAGGGGCCCGCAACGGCGCGTATGCCGTTCGGGGGACACTCCTAGCCGGCCACGAAGGTGTGGGCCGCCTTGTCGTGCCAGCACTGGCGCCAGGGCCGGTCGAAGAGACACCACAGGACGTTCAGGACGCCCAGCACCAGCAGGCCGAGCACGCTGTAGACCAGCCAGCGGCGCAGCGCGGCGCCGAAGGTGGGCGGTTCGTGCGCCTCGATGTCCCGCACCTCGATGCCGCAGAGCTTCTTGCCGAGCGTACGGCCCCATTTGGCGGTGGGCACCGCTTCGTACAGCACCCCGAGGACGAGCAGGGCGGCCAGGGCGATGCCGAAGTGGACGGAGGTGGTGGAGTCGACGAGCCAGACCTGCACGGTCACACCCGACTGCTTGGCCGCCTCGATCTTGCCGTCGATGTGGTCGAGGGCCTGGAGGACGAAGGGGACGGAGACGGCGCCGACGGCCGCGCCGAGGACGACGGTGTCGATGAGGCGCGCCGCGAGCCGCTTGCCGAGGGCGGCTGGGCGGGCGGCGGCCTGCGCCTGGGCGGCCTTGAGGAAGGGGTCCTCGACCGGCGGCTTCCAGGGGAGGACGGGCGTCTGGGGCTGCTGCACCCGCACCTGGGGCTGCGGCTGGGGCTGGGGCTCGGGGTGGGCCAGCTGGTGGACCTGCTGGGCCCAGGAGGCCGCCCCGCCGCCGGGGCCCTGGGTGACCGGCGTCTGCGGCTCGGCGGGCTGCGGCAACGGCTGGGGCTGCGGCTGCGGCTGCAGGGCCTGCGCCGGGACCTGCGGGCGCGGCCGGGGCAGGGGCTGCGGCTCGGGCTGCTGGGTCCGGGGGGCCGGCTGGGGCTGGGGGCTCATCGCGCGGATGGTCATCGTGCCGCCGTCCGGCTGCGGCTCGGGCGTGCGCGGCTCCACCTGCCGTACGCCGGGCAGCTGACCGCCCGTCGGGTCCGCCGACCGCTCGGGCTCCCGGGCGGCGGAGGCGGGTGCCGGGCGGCGGGGGTCGGCCGGTGCGGCGGCGGGCTCCTGCGGCTCGGGGGCGCCCCAGGAGACCCGGCGGTCGCGGTCGCCGCCGAAGCCGGTCTGGCGCGCGGTGTCGGCCTGCCAGGCGGAGGCGGGCTCGGGCCGGGTCTCCACGGCCGGTTCCTCCTCCAGCTCGTCGAAGAACATCGGCCCGGTCTCCTCGACGGAGGGAGCGGGCGCGGGCGTGGGTGCCGGGGCGGACACGGCCGCCGGGGGCGGTGTGGGCATGCCCTCACCGTCCTTGGGTGCGGGCCTGCTGGTGCCCGGCACCCAGGCAGCACCATTCCAGTACCGGACATATCCGGGAATGGAAGGATCCGGGTAATACCCTTCCCGGGGTGCGTTCCCGCCGTCACCTGGAGGCGTAGCCACTGCCCCATCTCCGTTCACTCACACGATGCGTCTCCGCCGGGCCGATCCGCCGGGCCAAGGAGGACAGTAACGAAGAACGTAAGCCCGGGAACAAGGAGCTTGACAGAAAGCCCCGCGTACGAGCGACGCACGAAGGCTACGATCAGGCGACGGACCGGTCACGGAAAGTAGTGAGAAGTTTTTCCTGGAAGTCGCGTCATGACCGGCGTGCAAGCCGCTCTCACCAGTACGGCCCGCTCCTGGGCCCCGTACCCGAGAGGAAGTGGCTCATGCAGCAGCACACCGTGGTGGAGCACGAACTGGAACTGAAGCTGGTGCTCTCGCCGGAGCGCAGCATCCCCGTACCGGCCCGGCTGACCTACCGCGTGGACGATCCATACGCGGTCCACATCACCTTCCACCTCGGCTCCGAGCACCCTGTGCACTGGACCTTCGCCCGCGAGCTGCTCGTCGAGGGGGTGTTCCGGCCGTGCGGTCACGGAGACGTGCGGATCTGGCCCACCAAGGTGGACGGATCCAGCGTCATCCTGATGGCGCTGTCATCACCCGATGGGGACGCTCTGCTGGAGGCGCCGGCCGCTCAGGTGTCGGCGTGGCTGGAGCGGACGCTGGTCACCGTGCCGCCGGGTGCGGAGTCGGAGCAGCTGGGGATCGACGACGGTCTTGCCCGGCTGCTCGCCCCGGCGGCCGCCGACGATCTGTGGCTGAGCGACCCGTGGCCGTCGGACGAGTCGCAGGAGGGTGAGGTCTGACGGCCGCGGGCGGTGGCTCAGAAGAGTTTGCCGGGGTTGAGGATCCCGAGCGGGTCGAAGGTCTGCTTGATGCCGCGTTGCAGTTCGAGCCCTACGGGCCCGAGTTCGCGGGCGAGCCACTCCTTCTTCAGGACACCGACGCCGTGTTCGCCGGTGATGGTCCCGCCGAGTTCCAGGCCGAGGGCCATGATCTCGTCGAAGGATTCGCGGGCGCGCCGGGACTCGTCAGGGTCGTGGTGGTCGAAGCAGACGACGGGATGGGTGTTGCCGTCGCCGGCGTGGGCGCAAAGGCCGATGGTGAGGCCGTACTTCTCGGCGACGGCGGCCGTGCCCTCGATCATGTCGGCGAGCCGGGAGCGCGGGACGCAGACGTCGTCGATCATGGTGGCCGGCTTCAGGGTCTCCAGCGCGGTGAGCGACAACCGCCGGGCCTGGAGCAGCAGTTCGGACTCGGCCGCGTCCTCGGCGGGGACGACCTGGGTGGCGCCGTGGGCGGTGCAGAGCTCCCCGACGGCGGCCAGGTCGGCGGTGGGGTCCGGGGTGTCGAAGGCGGCGAGCAGCAGCGCCTCGGTGGTGTCGGGCAGCCCCATGTGGGCGAGTTGGTTGACCGCGCGGATGGTGGTGCGGTCCATCAGTTCGAGGAGTGAGGGGGTGTGACCGCGCTCCATGATCGCGCAGATGGCGTCGCAGGCGGTGGCCGCGGAGGGGAACTCGGCGGCGAGGACGAGCTGTCGGGGCGGCTTGGGGCGCAGCGCGAGGACCGCTTTGACAACGATGCCGAGGCTGCCTTCGGAGCCGACGAAGAGCCGGGTGAGGTCGTAGCCGGCAACGCCCTTGGCGGTGCGGCGGCCGGTGGACATCACCCGGCCGTCGGCGAGGACGACGTCGAGCCCGAGGACGTACTCGGCGGTGACGCCGTACTTGACGCAACACAGGCCGCCGGAGGCGGTCCCGATGTTCCCGCCGATCGTGCAGGTCTCCCAGCTGGAGGGGTCCGGTGGGTAGGAGAGGCCGTGCTCGTCGACGGCGCGCGAGAGGACGGCGTTGACGACGCCCGGTTCGACGACGGCGATCCGGTCCACCGGGCTGATCTCCAGGATCCGGTCCATCTTGGTGAGCGAGAGCACGATGCAGCCGTCGGAGGCGTTGGCGGCGCCCGACAGGCCGGTGCGGGCGCCCTGCGGGACGACCGGGACGCGCAGCGCGGTGGCGGTGCGCATGACGTGCTGGACCTGCTCGACGGTGCGCGGGAGGACCACGACGGCGGGGGTGCCCGCCGCACAGAAGCTCGCCATGTCATGGGCGTACGAAGCGGTGACGTCCGGGTCGGTGATCAGGGCTTCGGCCGGGAGGCCCGCACGGAGCCGATCGTGGAGCTGTGCCAGAAGATCGTCCATGATCCCAGCCTGGCACCGGGGGCCATCGGTGTGAACCCGTCGGCTGATCCGCTTCACCGGGCGGAGTGTGGCCTTCGTGTGGTCTTCGTACCGACGCACAGTGAGCGCCATGAAGACGGAAACGGTCACAAGGACGGTCCTGGCCGCGGGGGTGGGCGCGGTGCTGGTCGGGACGGCTCTGACGTTCGTGCCCGGAGCGCTGAAGGACGCACCCGCGCCGGCGCCGGGGCCTGCCGCGCGGGCGATGACGGCGGTGACTTCCGGGGCGCAGGCGACGCTGCCGGATCTGGCCGCGCTCATCGGCGACCGGGAGAAGTGGCTGCGTAAGCACCCCACGGACGAGGAGTCCTGGGCGGTGCTGGGCGCGGCGTACACGGAGCGCGGCACCCGCGTCGGGGACCCGGCGAGTTTCCGGCGGGCGGAGTGGGCGCTGCGCCGATCCCTGGTGGAGCTCCCGGCCGAGAAGGGGAACGTGGACGCGCAGGTGGGACTCGGGGCGCTGGCCAACGCGCGCGGCGACTACACGGCGGCCTGGCGGTGGGGCGAGCAGGCGCGTCGGCTGCGGCCGAAGCGGTGGACGGCGTATCCGGTGCTGATCGACGCGTACAACGGCCTGGGCAACTACAAGGCGGCGCAGAAGGCCGTGGAGCAGCTGGGGAAGCTGCACTCCGGGTCGCCGGTGCTGGCCCGGGCGGCGCAGTCCTACCGGGACCGCGGCTGGCGCGAGGACGCGGCGGCCACCGCGGCCGAGGCCGCGGCGCGCGCGGGAACCCCGGCCGAGAAGGCGGCATGTCTGCACCGTCTGGGTGAACTGGCCTGGGAGCGCGGCGAGTTGACCGAGGCGGTGGACAATTACGATGCGGCGCTGCGGCTGCTGCCGGGCCACGCCCCCTCGCTGGCGGGCCGAGCCCGGGCGCTGGGCGCGCTGGGGCGTACGGACGACGCGTTCCGCGACTACGAGGACGCGCTGCGGGCGCAGCCGTTGGCGTCGTACGCGCTGGAGTCCGGGGAGTTGTACGAGTCGCTGGGGCTCGGCGGTGACGCGCAGACGCGGTACGACGTGCTGCACGACCGGCAGGAGCGGGGGAATCCGGGCGGGGTCGACGACACGCTGGTCCTCGGCCGGTTCGAGGCGGACCACGGCGATCCGCAGGCGGCGGTGGCGCGGCTGCGGACCCTGTGGGCCAAGCACCGTTCGGTGGAGGTGGCCGACGCGCTCGGCTGGGCGCTGCTGAAGGCGGGCGAACCGCGGCAGGCGCTGGAGTTCGCGAAGCGGGCGACGGAGAGCGGGCTGCGCAGCGCGCTGTTCACGTACCACCGCGGGGAGATCGAGCGGGCGCTCGGTGAGTACGGGGCGGCGCGCCGCCACATCGGTGAGGCGCTGCGGATCAATCCGCACTTCTCGCCGCTACTGGCGCCGCGGGCGAAGGAGTCCCTGTCGTCGCTGGGCGATCCCCCGGAGGGCGGGCCGCGCCAGATGCACCCGAAGCCGCCGTCCGCCGGGCGGGAGGCGGCGCGTGAGGCGTCCCGCGAGACGGGAAAGCCGACCGCTCAGGGGCGGGGGTCGGGCGAGCCGTCCTCCCAGCGGACGGGCGCTCCCAGGACGGCGTCGGCTCCGTCCTCGGCGGCGGGCGCGGAGGCGGGGTCGGTGTCGGGGTCTGGGGTCGGCTCGTCGTCCGTGTCGTCGGTGTCCACGCGGACGGACTGACGGCGGCGGGGCGGCACGACGGCGGCGCTCGTCGCCATCGGCGGCTTCGCGTGCGGCCGTGTACGCGCCCACCGGCGCACGGCCGACGCCCCTGGCGACCACCGTGGGCCCGGCCCCCCGTTGCGGTGCCGGGCCCACGGGTTCTACGGGCTAGAGGTTGCCGCGCTTGTCCTGCTCGCGCTCGATCGCCTCGAAGAGGGCCTTGAAGTTGCCCTTGCCGAAGCCCATCGAGCCGTGGCGCTCGATGATCTCGAAGAAGACCGTCGGGCGGTCCTGGACCGGCTTGGTGAAGATCTGCAGCAGGTAGCCGTCCTCGTCGCGGTCGGCCAGGATCTTCAGCTCGCGCAGCTCGTCGATCGGCACGCGGGTGTCGCCGACCCACTCGCCGAGCGTGTCGTAGTACGTGTCGGGGACGGAGAGGAACTGGACGCCGGCCGCGCGCATGGTGCGGACGGTGGCGACGATGTCGTTGGTCGCGAGCGCGATGTGCTGGACGCCCGGCCCGCCGTAGAACTCCAGGTACTCGTCGATCTGCGACTTCTTCTTCGCGATCGCCGGCTCGTTGATCGGGAACTTGACCTTCTTGGTGCCGTCGGCGACGACCTTCGACATCAGCGCCGAGTACTCGGTCGCGATGTCGTCGCCCACGAACTCCTTCATGTTCGTGAAGCCCATGACCTTGTTGTAGAAGGCCACCCACTCGTTCATCTTGCCGAGCTCGACGTTGCCGACGCAGTGGTCGATCGCCTGGAAGGTGCGCTTGGCCGGCGGCTCGACGATCGGGTTCGCGGCGACGAAGCCGGGCAGGTACGGGCCGTCGTAGCCGGAGCGCTCGACGAGGGTGTGGCGGGTCTTGCCGTACGTGGCGATGGCGGCGAGGACGACGGTGCCGTGCTCGTCCTTGATCTCGTACGGCTCGGTGATGCCACGGGCGCCGTGCTCGACGGCGTAGGCGTACGCGGCGCGGGCGTCCGGCACCTCGATGGCCAGGTCCACCACGCCGTCGCCGTGCTCGGCGACGTGCTCGGCGAGGAAGCGGCCCCAGTCGGTGGTGGCCTTGATGACGGAGGTGAACACGAAGCGGGCGGCGCCGTTGGTGAGGACGTAGCTGGCCGTCTCGCGGCTGCCGTTCTCCGGTCCGGAGTAGGCGACCAGCTTCATGCCGAAGGCCGTGGAGTAGTAGTGGGCGGCCTGCTTGGCGTTGCCGACGGCGAAGACGACCGCGTCCATTCCCTTCACGGGGAAGGGGTCGGCCTGCCGCGCCGTGGAGGGGGTGTGATCGATGGTCTCAGTCATGGCGGCAGACTCTCTCCGATCCACAAGCTGCGCAATAGTTTGTGATTCGGCTGGGCAATCTGCATAGGCAGCGGGCACTATGGCCGGGCTATCTGTACATGGTGACCATCAGGAGTCCGTCATGGCGATCGATCATCTGGACGGCCGTCTCATCGTGCTGCTGGCGCGGGAGCCGCGGATCGGGGTCCTGGAGGCCTCGCGCCGGCTCGGCGTGGCCCGGGGCACGGTCCAGGCGCGGCTGGACCGTCTCCAGTCGAACGGCGTGATCCGCGGCTTCGGCCCGGACGTCGACCCCGCCGCGCTGGGCTACCCCGTGACCGCGTTCGCCACCCTGGAGATCAAGCAGGGTCAGGGCGGGGACATCCGCGCCCACCTGGCGACCGTGCCGGAGGTCCTGGAACTGCACACGACCACCGGCCACGGCGACATGCTCTGCCGCCTGGTCGCCCGCTCCAACGCCGATCTCCAGCGGGTGATCGACCGGGTGGTCGGCTTCGCCGGGATCGTGCGCGCGTCGACGGCGATCGTGATGGAGAACCCCGTCCCGCTCAGGATCATCCCGCTGGTGGAACAGGCGGCGCAGGACGAGGGGCCATAGCGGAGCCGCCCTGCGGAACGCCGCGAAGGACTCCTCGCAAAGAAGTCCTTGCAAAGAAATGCTTGCAAGGACTTCTTTGCATGCTTAGAGTCGAAGCATGCCCGAGCCCGAGTCCGATCCCCAGTCCCCGCCTCCGCGTGACCAGAAGCGCGTGGAGCGCGCGCTCGACCCGCGGTCCCTGCGCGGCCTCGCCCACCCCCTCCGTATCCGCCTGCTCCAGGCCCTGCGGCGGCACGGCCCCGCCACCGCCTCGCAGCTCGCCGACCGTCTGGGCGAGTCCAGCGGGGCCACCAGCTACCACCTGCGCCAGCTCGCCGCGCATGGCTTCGTCGAGGACGCCCCTGAGCGCGGCAAGGGCCGGGAGCGGTGGTGGCAGGCGGCCCAGCAGGGCACCACCTTCGACGAGTCGCTGCTCCACGACGCCGACCCGGAGACCCGCGGCGCGGTCGACGTCTACATGCACGAGCTCGCGACCATCCACAACCAGGAGCTCTCCACCTGGATCGGCACCCGATCCGACTGGTCCGACGAGTGGGTCGCCGCGTCCGACCTGAGCGACTTCACCCTGCACGTCACCCCGGAGCAGCTGCGCGAGCTGGACCAGAAGCTGCACGCCCTGATCCGGAGTTACGCGTTCGCCGAGCCCGGCGACGCCGAGCGCGTCCGCGTCCATCTGCACGCGTTCCCCCAGCGCAACGCCTGACGACAGAGACGACCGAGACGACCGAAGGGACACCCGCCATGCACGGACACATCCACATGCGGCTGCACGAACTGCGCGCCGCCGAGCTGCGCCAGGAGGCGGCGGCCGCCGTCCTGCTCCCCCACCGGTCGACCGGCGCGCGTCGCGGGTCGCGGGCGGCCCATGCCGTACGCGCCGAGGTGGGCTGGGCACTGGTCGCGCTGGGTCTGCGGCTGGCGGGCCCGGGGGCGCGGATCGTACGTCCGACGGCCGTGTGACCTCGTCAGCGAGGCGTCAGCAGGTGGGGACCGAGCCGCCCGTGCCGAGTGCGCGCAGGGAGGTGACCGCGTCCTTGAGCGTGGAGACCGGGATGAGCTGCATGCCCTTGGGCAGTTCGGACTGCGCGTCCCCGCACTCCGCCTTCGGTACGAGGAAGACGGTGGCCCCGTCCCGTCCGGCTGCCTGGGTCTTCAGGGAGACCCCGCCAACCGCGCCGACCGTTCCGTCGGCCTCGATCGTTCCCGTACCGGCGATGGTCTTCCCGCCGGTGAGGTCCTTGCCGGCGCCGGCGCCCTGGAGCTTGTCGACGATCCCGAGCGAGAACAGCAGCCCGGCGCTCGGGCCGCCGACGTCGGCGAGGTGCAGGGTGACCTTCACCTGCTTCGGATCCTTGCCGAGGTAGCCGAGGGCGGCCCGGACAGCCACGTCCTGAGACTGGGTCATCTGCTCCAGGTTGTGCTTCGCGACCTCGGCGTCCGACTTCCCCGCGGGGTAGACGGAGTCACGGGGCAGCACGGCCCGGTCCGTACGGAACCACCCGTCCACGACCTGCCCGAGCCCGATGTCGGCGGACGGCCCGGTCGCCACGATGGTCGTCATCCGCAGCTGCCCGCTGGTGGGCCGCGTCGGCGCCCCGGAGATCGTGATCACCGGCTTCCCCTCGTCCGTGCCGAGCACGTCCGCGGTGGGCCCTGGCTGCGCCACGGAGTACGGCAGCGGTGCCAGCCCGACGACGAACAGCAGCGCGACGACGGGCAGCGCGCAGAGCAGCAGCGCGCGGGTACGGGTGAGGTGGCCGAGACGGGAGAGCACCCGGCCAATGTATCGGCCGGTCGTGCGCGGGGCGTACGACGGGCTCGCCCCGCCGCCGGTGCGAGCTCCCTTCGGCGCTAGCGCAGCGCGTCCGCGACCTCGCGGGCCGCGTCCAGAACGCGGGGGCCGACCCGCTCGGGGATGGCGTCCGCGAGCATGACCACGCCGACGCTGCCTTCGATGCCGGTCACGCCGATCAGCGGCGCGGCCGCCCCGCTCGCGCCCGCTTCCAGTTCGCCGTGGGTGAGGGTGAAGCCGGGGTCGCCCAGGCCGCCGGCCTGACGGGCGGAGAGGATCGCCCGGCCCGCCGCGCCCCGGTCCAGCGGGTGGCGGAAACCGGCGCGGTAGGCGACGTGGTAGTCGGTCCAGGTCGGCTCCACGACCGCGACGGCCAGCGCCTCGGCGCCGTCGACCAGGGTCAGATGGGCCGTGGCGCCTATGTCCTCGGCGAGCGAGCGCAGCGCGGGCAGCGCCGCCTCCCGTACGAGCGGGTGGACCTGGCGGCCGAGCCTGAGCACGCCGAGTCCCACCCGGGCACGGCCGCCCAGGTCGCGGCGGACGAGGGCGTGCTGTTCGAGTGTGGCGAGCAGACGGTAGACGACGGTCCGGTTGACGCCGAGTTTGTTGGACAACTCGGTGACGGTCAGGCCGTGGTCGGTGTCGGCGAGCAGTTTGAGGACCCTGAGGCCCCGGTCGAGCGTCTGGGAAGTCTCCGCGGTCACGACGCCCTCTCCTTCGGAGTGAGTGACGGCGGACACTCTCGCGGGGTTGCGACACCGGTCCCAGCGGCGACGCACGGAGAGGCCGCCGGCAGGCCATGGCACACCGGCTGCGCTCCGCGGCGGCGCTGCCACGGGGCGTGCATGTTGCGGGGGACAGTAGCGACCGGCTCCGCTCAGCGGAAGCCCTCGTCCAGAATCCGGGCGTTCGTGAGGCCTTGATCCACGTTCGGGGTGTCCTCCGCTCCGACGTGCGGCTTTGGAGGACAAGACGAACTATGTCCGTAGCCCGCTCGTACGCCCCCTATACACCCCTGTACGCCCCGTCCGTCGGCCCCGCCTGGTACGCCCCGCTAGCGCATCCGGGTCGCCCACTCCTGGACCTTCTTGATCCGCTCCCGGATCTGACCCGCGGTCGCCTCCGCGCTCGGCGGACCGCCGCAGACGCGGCGCAGCTCGGTGTGGATGACGCCGTGCGGCTTGCCGCTCTGGTGGACGTAGGCGCCGACCATCGTGTTGAGCTGCTTGCGCAGCTCAAGGAGCTCCTTGTGGGAGACGACCGGCCGCCGCTCGGCCGGAAGCTCCAGCAGGTCGGCCTCGGAGTCGGGCCTCTTGCGGCTGTGCGCGATCTGCCGGGCCTGGCGCTTCTGGAGGAGCAGCTGCACCTGGTCGGGTTCGAGGAGGCCGGGGATGCCGAGGTAGTCCTGCTCCTCCTCGCTGCCCGGGTGGGCCTGCATGCCGAACTCGGCGCCGTCGTAGAGGACCCGGTCGAAGACGGCGTCGGACTCCAGCGCCTCGAAGGGCAGCATGTCCTGCTCGCCGGTGTCCTCGTCCTGCTGCTTCTCGGCCTCCGCCATCTCCTTCTCGGACTCGGCGTACGGGTCCTCCTCGCCGTCCTTCTTGGGACGGTCGAGGACGTGGTCGCGCTCGACCTCCATCTCGTTGGCGAATCCGAGGAGATTCGGAATCGTCGGAAGGAACACGGAGGCGGTCTCGCCGCGCCTGCGGGATCGTACGAAACGGCCGACGGCCTGGGCGAAGAAGAGCGGGGTGGAGATGGTGGTGGCGTAGACGCCGACGGCGAGGCGGGGCACGTCGACGCCCTCGGACACCATGCGGACAGCGACCATCCAGCGGTCGTCGTTCTCGCTGAACTCGTCGATCCGCTTGGAGGCGCCGACGTCGTCGGAGAGGACGACGGTGGCCTTGGTGCCGGTGATCTCCCGGATCAGCTTGGCGTAGGCGCGGGCCGAGTCCTGGTCGCTGGCGATCACCAGACCGCCGGCGTCCGGGATGCCCTTCCGGACCTCCGTCAGCCGCTGGTCGGCGGCGCGCAGCACGTTGGGCATCCAGTCGCCGCGCGGGTCGAGGGCGGTGCGCCAGGCCTGGGAGATGGCGTCCTTGGTCATCGGCTCGCCGAGCCGGGCGGCGACCTCGTCACCGGCCTTGGTGCGCCAGCGCATGTTGCCGCTGTAGGAGAGGAAGATGACGGGCCGGACGACGCCGTCGCCGAGGGCGTTGCCGTAGCCGTAGGTGTAGTCGGCGGAGGAGCGCCGGATGCCGTCGTTGCCCTCTTCGTACGTGACGAAGGGGATGGGGTTCGTGTCGGACCGGAAGGGCGTACCGGTCAGCGCGAGCCGCCGGGTGGCCGGGTCGAACGCCTCCAGGCAGGCCTCGCCCCAGGACTTGGAGTCACCGGCGTGGTGGATCTCGTCGAGGATGACGAGGGTCTTGCGCTGCTCGCAGCGGTTGCGGTGCAGCATGGGCCGTACGCCGACACCGGCGTACGTGACGGCGACGCCTTGGTACTCCTTGCTGAGCGGTCCGGCGCTGTAGTCGGGGTCGAGCTTGATCCCGATCCGCGCGGCCGCGGCGGCCCACTGCTTCTTGAGGTGCTCGGTGGGCGCGACGACGGTGACCTGCTGCACGACGTGGTGGTGCAGCAGCCAGGAGGCGAGGGTCAGCGCGAAGGTGGTCTTTCCGGCGCCGGGGGTCGCCACCGCGAGGAAGTCGCGCGGCTGTTCCTGGATGTACTTCTCCATGGCGCCCTGCTGCCAGGCACGCAGCTTGTTGGCGGTGCCCCAGGGGGCCCGGCCGGGGAAGGCGGGTGAGAGGTGATGGGAGGCGGTAGTAGTCACGGTCTCCGGTTCACGGGCTCGGGTACACGGGATGTCCGTACGACAACCGGGCCACCTTACCGGCGGCCCGGTCCCCGTCCCGGCCGCGCGACGCGGTGACCTCGCGGAGTGCGACGGGCGTCACAGTGCCCGCAGTCGCTCCGCGATCCGCGCCGGGTCCGCCTCGGCCCCGGACGCCACGTCGATGACCAGGTCGTACGCGGTGTCCTGGTCCGCGTCGGCGAGGTCGACGTCGTTGACGGCGAGGAACGTGGCCGTGGCGAGCCAGGCCGTGCGTTTATTGCCGTCGATGAGGGGGTGGTTGCCCGCGAGGGCCTGGAGCAGCACGGCGGCCTGTTCGTACAGGTCGTCGTGGGCGAGTGTGCCGAACATTCGTGCCCGCGGGCGGTGCACGGCTGATTCCAGCAGCCCCGGCGCGCGTACCTCCACGGCCTGGCCCTGGCAGGCGATCCGTGCGAGCTCGGTGACCTCGACGAGCGTGAGGTGCCGAACCCCGTCCGTGTCCGTGCTCACTGGCCCAGCCTCCGCAGGAGTGCGGCATGGCGCAGCGCCAGGCGCTTTCCCTCGTGCAGGGTGAGGACGCGGTCCGTGCGCAGCCGGCCGGTGACGGCCTCGTGGGCCCACTGCTCGGGGGTGCGCCCGGTGGCGTCGGCGAGGTCGGTGAGTTCGGCCCACTCGGCGTCCGAGAGGCGGAGGGTCAGCTCGTTCACCTGACGGAGCGTAAGGGGCGCGAGGGCGCGTGGTCAGCCGGTTTTCGCCGGGGCCGCCGGGTCGTTCGGCGTCCTCGGGGGCTCCAGCCGCGTCGCGACCCACGCCCCGGCCAGCGCCACCGCGGCCATCGGCAGGAACACCGCCGCGAAGGCGGCCGGGTGGGAGGCCGAGGAGGCGGTGGACGTCGCGTGGGCCATCGCGCCGCCGCCGAGGGCCGCGAAGGCCGCGCCGCCGGTGGCGAGGAGGATGACGTTGGAGAGGCCGTCGGAGATCTGCAGGGCGGCGGAGTTCGCACCGGCCGCGTCGGGCGCCGAGAGCGTCAGCAGCAGGACGCTGGTCGAGGCGATCACCAGGCCCATGCCGAGGGAACCGAAGGTCCAGGCGACCGCGACCGTCCAGGCCGGCACCGCGGGGATCAGCACGCTCGGCGCGGCCGCGATGGCCGCGGCGACCAGGACCATGCCGAGCACCATCAGCCGCTGCCGGTGCGGCTCCGCCCACGGCCGGGCCTGGATGTACGAGCCGAGGGCCCAGCTGGCCCCGCCGACGGCCAGCGACATCCCGGCGAGGGTCGGACTGAGGCCGCGCTCGGTGACCAGCATCAGCGGCACGAAGGACTCGGCCGCGATGAACGACCCCGCCGCGATCCCGCGCAGCAGCACCACGGACGGCAGTCCGCGCGCCGCCCGGTAGGTGCCGCGCGGCAGCAGCCCGAGTACGGACGGCACGAGCAGCGCCACGCCCGCCACGGCCGGGAAGAGGGAGAGCCAGCGCAGCTCCTGCCCCGCGTACTGGAGCAGCCCCGCGCCGAGCGAGATCCCGAACGCCAGCCGGATCCGCCGCCGGTCGAACGCGGCCTTCGGCGCGTGCGGGTCGGCGGGTCCCGAGGCGGTGCGCCGGATCGCGGGCAGCGCGAGGGCGAGCGGCAGGACGACGAGGGCCGGGATGCCGACGAACACCCAGCGCCAGCCGAGGTGTTCGGTGAGGGTGCCGGCGGCGAGCGGGCCGACGACCGAGGGGATGACCCAGCTCGCGGCGAACGCGGCCATGATGGCGGGCCGCAGCGCCTCGGCGTAGGCGCGGCTGACGACGACGTACAGCGCGACGATCACGAGACCACCGCCGAGGCCCTGCACGGCCCGGCCTGCGATGAACAGCCACATCGTGCCCGCCGTGCCGGACAGCAGCAGTCCGGCGGCGAAGGCGGACATCCCGGCGGTGAGCGGGGCGAGCGGCCCGCTCCGGTCGGACCACTGTCCGGACAGGACCATCGCGAAGAGGCTGGTGGTGAAGTACGCGGAGAAGGCGAAGGCGTAGAGGGGAACGCCGTTCAGCTCGCGTGCGGCGACGGGCATGGCCGTGCCGACGGCGGTGGCCTCGAAGGCGATCAGCAGGACGACGGAGACGGTGCCGACGGAGAGCGCCCGGTGGGCCCGGTCGAGCACGCTGCCGCCGCCTTGTCCGGGGGCGGCGGGGAGGGGGGTCGGGGAGGTCTGGGGGACCTGGGGGGCCGGTATGTCGGTGTCCGGTGGTTCAAGGGCGCTCATGAGCCCAGAGTAAGGGGCGTTACTGGTTTTGGACCCTGTCACGGGGCCGGGCCGCGGTGCGCCTTTGGTCGTACGACCATGAACGCGGCGTGGCAGCGGCATGGCAGTCGTGTTGCGGCGCGGGCGCCGCTCTTGAGGCCCTGCGGCGGCCGCCCGTACGGTCGTTGATGTCGCCACACACACGGCCGTGTGCCCGAGTGGTTCAGGGGCTCGCCTGCAAAGCGAGTTACGTCGGTTCGATTCCGATCACGGCCTCTACTGCCCTGAACAGGGATAACGAAAAGGCGGCATCCCAGATGGGATGCCGCCTTTTCGTTCATCACCGATTGAACGGGGTTCCGGTTGCGGGCCGGGAGGCGCTGTAGGAATGTGGTGAGTGAAGCGCCTGGGGGCTGCCGAATCAGCTGGTCAAAGCACGGCAGCTCTACCCTGGCCCGGTTCACGGACGACCCCGCGAAACCTGGCGATCTCCGAGCCAGGCCTGTCGTATCGACGATCAGGGTCGGCCTCCACAGAACTAGCCTCCACAGAACTACTCGTACCCCACGAGCAGGTGGTCCCATGTCTACACGCACGTCCCGCATGTCCCGCATCTCCGGCAGGTCTCGTGCTCTCGTGAGCATGGCCCCCGTCGTCATCGCTGCGTTGGTCGGAAGCCTCCTGACAGCCGGTCAGGCCTCGGCAGTGCCCCCAGTCGGTACGGTGGCCTTCAACGGCAAAGTGACCTGCAAGGAGGCATTCCCGGCCCCCAACAACTCAGTTCCCACTCGGGTATCGCTGGACAGTGGTGAGGACGATGCGTCGGGTCCCACCAACAACCCGACCAACCGCAGGGCGACGTTCGGCCCTGTCAGCCTCGACGCCCCGTTGGACTCGTCGTTCAGTCTCACGGTCGATGTCACGTGTAAGGCACCGGGGAAGAAGGCCCAAACGTTCAGCAGGACTATCCCGCTGGACAACCTCACCGAAGGCGATACGGTCGCGCTGAACATCAAGTAGGCGCCCACGCCACATACCGCGCACCGCCCCGTGAGGCCAACGGCCTCACGGGGCGGTGCGTCTCCCCGCGACCCCGGCCGTCCGGCGCGGGCAGCGGCAGCGGCGTGAGCGGTGAGCGGCACCCTCAACCAAGCCAGCACCCGGCCACCGCGACTCAGAGGCGCTAGTCCCCGTCAGAGAGTCGCGCCACCAGTGCAGATGATGGGGTTGATCCCGAAAGAGCCTTGCGGCCCGGTATTGCTGCTGAAGCCACCGGCGCGAATCGTGCCTTCTATGCGCCCTGTCCTACTACTCAGAATGGCAGCCTTGACGGGCAGATTGTTTACGTATGAGGCGATACCAAGCGGAAAGTTCTCATTCCACCTGGTGTCACACACCTTGGTGCTGGCCAAGGTCGCGGTGAGATATCGGTAGCTGGTCCCCTTGTAGAGACACAGCTTTCCGGCCGGGCAGCCCCCCACAGCCGCTGCCGGCTGCGCGGTACCCACCAAACCCCCCATGGCCAAGGCCAGGGCTGACACAGTGGTTGCGATGTTCCTGCGTAGTTTCATGCGACTGTCCCCACTCGAGCTACAAGATCGTCTCGCAACGATAGCCACGATCTTGTTACCCGCGCTGATCACCAGGGCCTCGACCCTCGCCTTCTCCCTGCTTGGCCGCCCGTCCCCGGCCCGGGACGAGGAACCGGGTCACCGACTGAGGCCGTGAACCGGCTCAGGGATTCGGCTTGAACGTCGAGTCCCAGGGCTTGATCAGGTCGAAGCCGCCCTCCTCCTTCGACGTCGGCACGCACGCCGCGTACTGCGTCACGAAGAGCGGCCGCCCCTCCGCGGGCCAGTGCAGGTCGACCTGGTCGCCGCTGCGCGGCTCCTTGAGGCGGAGGTTCACGCTGCCGCCCCGGCCGATGTCGTTCGCCTTCCAGCCGTCCGCCACCAGCTTGGTCCTCACGCGCCCGGCCGCCGCACGCGCTTCCGCGCCGGTCACCGGGTCGAGCTGCCAACTCTGCTGCATGCTGACGCCGTTCAGCTCCTCCTTGAGGCGCCACCGCATGCCGAAGCAGCCCTCCGACGACATGGAGACCTGGCCGGGGTCGGTGCGGCCCGGCAGCCCCAGCTCGTCGTACAGCCACTGGGCCCGCTCGTCGAGCCGGTGCGCGCTCGCGGTCAGCCGCTCGGCGGGGCCGGGGCCCCGGTCGCCGGCGGACGGGCGGGCCAAGGCGTACACCCCCGCCGCGGCCACGAGCCCCAGGCAGACCGCACTCGCCAGGACCACTCGGGTCGTCGTCTTCATGATCGCGACGCTAAGGCGCCAACAGTGGACGCCGACAGCGTCGGACAGCTCAGTCCCCGCTGAGTACACGCACTCAGCACGGCTCCGCTCTCTAACGGGTCCGCCGCCCACCCGCCGGGGCCACTCTGGGACATGAGTAGGCTCCTGTTGCTCTGGTGACAGCTGAGGGGGATTCGTAGATGGAACGGCCACGCCCGGACGGCGCCCCTACCCCTGCCCCTGTTCCTGCCGCTGCCCCTGGCGCACGACAGATCGGCCCGTACCACCTCATCACCCGACTCGACCCGCCGGGCGGCCACGTCCCCTGCCGTCGTTTCATCGCTCGCAGCGCCGACGGCGACCGTACGGTCCTGGTCAACTCCCCGCTGCCGGGCGCCGACCCCGGCCGCTTCGCCATCGAGGCGGAGGCGGGCCGGCGTCTCATGGGCCCCTGGGTCGCACCCGTGGCGGAGGTGGCCGCGGCCGGGGAGGCACCCTGGTACGCCGTCCCGTACCTGCCCGCCCTCCCCCTGCCGGTCGCCCTCGCCGTGCACGGCTCCCCGCTGCCCGAGCGGACCGTACGCGCGCTGGGCGCCGCCCTCGCCGAGACGCTGCAGGCCGCGCACGCCCAGGGTCTGACGCACGCGGGCCTCTCCCCCGCCGCCGTGCTGATCACCGGCGACGGGCCGCGGCTGAGCTGCTTCGGTGCCGTACGGGCCGCGGCGCCGGACGGTGAGCAGCGGGCGGGGCTCCCGGGCCTGGAGCCGGGCGGCCTCGCCCCCGAGCAGGTCTCGGGCGGCCGCCCGCGCCCGCCCGGCGACGTCTACGCGCTGGGCGCGGTCCTCGCGTACGCCGCCACCGGGCACACTGTGCCCGAGCGGGACGAACTCCCGGCCGCCCTGCGCCCGTTGATCTCCGCCTGTCTGAGCCGGGACCCGGCCGGCCGGCCCTCCGCGGCCGACGCCCTGGCCGAGCTGGCGCCCCCGGCCCCGCACGCCACCGTGCTCAGCTCGGCCGGGTCCTTGATGACCCCGGGCTGGCTCCCCGGCCGGATCGTCGCCGCCCTCGCCCGCCAGTCGGCCGAGGTCCTGGCCGCCGAACTCCGCCTCCCCGCACTCGCGCAGGTCCCCCCACTCGCGCAGATCCCCCAACCTCCACAGGCCCCCCAGCCCGTGCAGGCCCCCCAGCCCGCGCACACCCCCCACATCCCGCAGACCTGGAACTGAAGGCCATGCTGTCCCCCCTGACCCACGACGACCCGCCCGGCTTCGGCGCGTACCGCCTGATCGCCCGGCTGGGCAGCGGCGGCATGGGCACGGTCTATCTGGCCCGCGGGGCCACCGGCCGTACCGTCGCGCTGAAGACCATGCACGCCCGGATCGCCACCGATCCCGCCTTCCGTACCCGCTTCCGGCTGGAGACCGACGCGGCCCGGATCATCGGCGGCCAGCACGGCGCCGCGGTCATCGACGCCGACCCGCAGGCCGAGACCCCGTGGCTGGCGACCGAGTACGTCCTCGGCCCGCCGCTCGACGACGCGGTCGA
Organism: Streptomyces sp. NPDC039465; assembly: GCF_055639315.1. Classification (NCBI taxonomy): domain Bacteria; kingdom Bacillati; phylum Actinomycetota; class Actinomycetes; order Kitasatosporales; family Streptomycetaceae; genus Streptomyces; species Streptomyces sp. NPDC039465. The sequence goes on from NZ_JBVKAP010000001.1 coordinate 1,299,216, forward strand.
GCTGTGCGGCCCGCTGCCCGAGACGTCGGTACGGGCCCTGGGCGCCGCGCTCGCCGGGGCGCTGGCCCAGCTCCACTCCTCGGACGTGGTCCACCGTGACCTCAAGCCGTCGAACGTGATGGTGACGGCGTACGGGCCGAAGGTCATCGACTTCGGTATCGCGCGGGCCGCCGGGGACACCCATCTGACCCGCACGGGCGCGGCCGCGGGCACCCCCGCCTTCATGTCCCCGGAGCAGGCCACCGGCCAGGAGCACACCCCGGCCGGTGACGTCTTCGCCCTGGCGGGTGTGCTGGTCTTCGCGGCGACCGGCCACGGCCCGTTCGGCGGCGGGCAGGCGGCCGACCTGCTCTACCGCGTCCGCTACAGCGAGCCGGAGCTGTCGGACGTCCCGCCGTCCCTGGTCCCCGTCCTGACCCGCTGCCTCGCCAAGGACCCGGCCGAGCGTCCCACCACGGCCCAGCTCGCGGCCGAACTCCACGACGGGCACGGCGACTTCGCCGACCATCTGCCCGATCCGCTGCTCGGGGAGATCGCCCGCCGGGCGACCGAGGTCTGGCAGTACCAGCCCTACCGCCTCCCGGCCCCCGCGGACTCCGCCCTTGCCCCGACCACCCCGGACGCCCCCGCCGTCTCCCGCCGCCGGCTGCTGGCGGTCGGCGGCGGGTCCGCCCTTGGTGTCGCGGCGGCCGCGTTCGGGACCTGGACGTGGGCGGTGCGTGAGCGCGGGGGCGGCAAGAAGCACGCCGCCGGGCCCTCGACCTCCCCCTCCCCCACCGAGTCGGCGGAGCCGAAGCCCGCCTACACCTGGCAGATCGCGGTCGGCCAGCCGAGCAGCATCGACCTCACCCCGGCCCTCGCGTCGGTGCCGTTCCCTGTCGGCGACCAGGTCGTTCTCGCCATCGGCAACGGCTTCGCCGGTGTTCACGCCGCCACCGGCGTGGCGCGCTGGACCACGGGCGAGGTGGAGCCGAATTGGCAGGTGACCTCCGACGGCACGGAGGTCTACCGGGTCGGTGAGCTGAAGGAGTCCATCGGCGACAAGGGCAAGCCCTGGCCGCTGCTGATCGAGTCGCTCGACCTGACCACCGGCCAGGCGAAGCGGCGGGTGCCGCTGATCGGCGAGTACAACGGCGTCGTCTACGAGATCCAGCTGATCTGCGCGAGCGGCGGCGTCATCTACGCCGCCGCACCGGGCAAGGAACGCGACAAGGAGATGGCCTACTTCGACTACGCCCAGTCGTGGTGGCTGACCGCCATCGACGCCCGCACGGGCAAGGTCCGCTGGAAGCACTCCCTGCCGCGCCGCCCGGACAAGTCCGACCGGCTGCACTTCCTCGCGGGGCGGGTCGTCGGCGACCGGCTCGTCCTGCTCCAGGAGACCAACAAGGGCGAGGTCCGGGTCGTCGCCCGTAACGCCCGTACGGGCGCGGCGATCTGGGACAAGCCGTTCGCCGGCATCAAGCCGGAGCAGATCCGCGAGCGGCTCACCACCGACGAGCGGCACGTGTACCTGGGCTCCGGCACCCTGCGCGCGCTGCGCCTGAGCGACGGCGGCGAGGCCTGGAAGGTCCCGGGCCGGGTCGTCGGCCCGCCGGCGGTCAAGAACGGTGTGGTGTACGCGGTGCAGAAGAGCCTCGGCATCGTCGCCGTCGACGCGGCGACCGGCAAGGTCCGCTGGCAGGAGAAGGGCACGCAGGGCGCCCGGACCGATCTCGTGGAGCGCCCGGTCGTCGGCACGAAGTACGTCTACGCCCGCGACCCTTCGGGCCTGCGCGCCGTCGACGTCGGCACGCACACGACCGCCAAGGTCTACGCGACCGCCGGCACCCGCTTCTGCGCCCATGAGAAGGCCGGACAGGTGATCTCGTACGGCAACCGTCTGCTCGCCGCGTTCCCCCTCCAGTAGTCCGCTCCACCCCTCACCGGGAAGGCATCTCCCCGCATGGACCCCCTCGGCACCGGCGATCCGCTCCGGCTCGGCCCGTACCGCCTCCTCGGCGTGCTCGGCGAAGGCGGCATGGGCAAGGTCTACTTCGCCCAGGACGGCACCGGCAGCCCTGCCGCCGTGAAGGTGCTCCGTCCCGAGCTGGCCCACGACCGGCATCTCGCCCAGCGGTTCGTCCGCGAGGCGCAGATGGCCCAGGCCGTCACCAGCAAGGGCGTGGCGCGGGTGCTCGGCGCGCAGACCGAGGGCGGGCGGCTGTGGATCGCCTGCGAGTTCCTGGCCGGTCCGACACTGGACGAGGCGATACAGGCGTACGGTCCGATGGACGAGGCGACCCTCCGCGTCCTCGCCTCCGCCCTGGCCCGCACGCTCCAGGACATCCACACCGCCGGGCTGATCCACCGCGATCTGAAGCCCGCCAACATCGTGCTGACGTCGTCGGGGCCGCGCGTCATCGACTTCGGCATCGCCCGCCCCGAGCACGGTCTGACGCTCACCACCACCGGCCAGATCCCGGTCACCCCCGGCTACGGCGCCCCCGAGCAGGTCCTCGGACAGCGCGTCGGGCCGCCGTCGGACGTGTTCTCGCTCGGCGCGGTCCTCGTCTACGCGGCCGGTGGGCGCCGGGCCTTCGACGGGGCGCATGTGGCGGCCGTGCAGTACGAGGTCGTGCACGGCACCCCCGATCTGAGCCAGGTCCCGTCGCATCTGCACGCGCTGATCGGGCCCTGCCTGGCCAAGGACGCCGCCGCCCGCCCGACCCCGGCCCTGGTCGCCGAGGCGTTCGTCCCGCCGAAGGGCGCCGAACGCGCCTGGCGGCAGGGCGTCTTGGCCGCCGACATCAAGACCCGCGAGTCGACCGTCCAGCAGATCACGGTCGTTCCGAAGAGCGGCGGTGTCTCTCGTCGCCGCCTGATCGGGGCCCTGGTGGCGGGCGGCGGCGTGCTGGCCGCCGGTGGCGGCGGGACGGCGTGGTGGCTGCTGAAGGACGGCGGCACGGGCCTGGGCGGCACCGCGAAGCCGGGGCCGTTCGACATCCCCCCGGCGGTCACGACCCCCGAGGCGCGCATCCTCGACCCGAACAAGGGGGAGGTCACCGTCGGCATCGACGCCCCCGATCTCAATCCGCTGTGGCAGGTGAACGGGATCGCCGAGGACTCGCCGCCGCCGAAGCCCATCCGGGACGTCATCATCCTTGGCGCGCGGGGCGGCGGGCTCGCCGCGCTCAGCGTCGTCGACGGCAAGGAACGCTGGAAAGCCACGGACGTGGACGCCACCGGCCGCTTCCTCTCCCTCGACGACCAACTGGTCGCCGCCGTCGGCAAGAACGGCGCGCTGCTGACCTTCGTGGCCTCCACCGGCGAACCCAAGTGGACCGCGCCGGACGCGGAGGCCCGGTCCGTCCTGGCCGCCGACGACGAGGCCGTCTACGTCGTCACCAAGGCCGGCAAGCTGCGTTCGATCGGCCGCAAGGACGCCAAGATCCGCTGGACCGCGGCCAGCCCGGTCAAGCTGGACACGGAGATCCGCCCCCGCGGCGCCGCCTCGCTCGGCCGACTGGTCCTGTGCGCCCAGAGCGGCACGATCCTCGCCGTCGACACCCGCGACGGCCGCAAGGCCTGGACGTTCGAATCGGGGGCGAAGGTCCTCTTCGCACCCGTCATCAACGGCGACCGGGTCTTCTTCGGCGGCAAGCACCTCACCTCACGGCGCCTCACCGACGGCAAGGAGATCTGGACGACCAAGCCCAGCAAGGACGCCTGGGGCAAGCCCGAGGCCTGGTCGGCGCCGACCGTGGTGGACGGCGCCGTCTACGCGATGTGCGGCGTCTTCGTCCAACGCGTACGGCGCACGGACGGCGCCCTGCTGTGGGAGTCCGGGTCGGCCATCGGCGACCCCCAGAGCCCGGTGCTGCTCCAGGGCACGCACGCGTGGATCCTGGACGACTGGCCGGAGGTCATCATGCTGTCGCTGGAGGGCGGCAGATCGATGCTGAACTACCGCCCGAAGGGCGACGTCACGGGCTTCAACGCCGACGGCAACCGCGTCTTCGTGATGACGAAGGACGGGCTGACGGCGCTTCCGGTGGTGTGACGGGCGCGGGGCGGTCCGGGCCCGGGGCCCGGGCCGCGTTCTGCCCGAGAAGTGCGACGCCGGGCGTGGCTGCCTAGGCGCTTCGCCGCCGCGCCCGGACGAGCGGCACGGCCACGGCGGCGCCGATGAGCACGACCGCGGCGACGCCGAGCCCGATCCAGAGGCCGGTCTTCCCGCCACTCTCGTTGGCGTCGGCGACCGGCGCGGAGGAAGCCTTGTCGGTGTCGCTGCCGGTGGATGCAGGAGAAGAGGCTTGCGGGGAGGGCGACTTGGACTCGGCTGCGGCGAGGTCGGGCAGCGGGTAGACATCCGCCGGCCCGGGGTCCCCGGGCGACTTCAGCGCCCGCAGGGGGCGCAGGGCGCCGTATCCGATGAAGTCGCTGCGCTTCTCACCGGTGGTGGACCCACTGACGGTGTTGAGCATGACCTTGAGGACCTGGTTGTTGGTCCAGTCGGGATGCTTGGACCAGATGAGCGCGGCGGTGGCGGAGGCGAGGGCGGTGGCGTCACTGGTACCACCGGTCTCACAGAGCCCGGTCTTGCCGCCACAGGCGTGGACCATCTTGTCGCCGGGGGCGACGACGTCGACCTGCGGTCCCGTCTGGGACATCTTGATCTTCTTGAGGTTCTTGTCAATGGCTCCGACACCTACGACGCCGGGGGTGGCGGCGGGGTACTCAAGCCCGTTGCCGAGATGACCGGAGTTTCCCACGGCGGCAAAGACCAAAGACCCCTTGGCCAAGGCATACTTCACGGCGTCGGAGAGTTGTTGCGAGCCCTCCTTAGCGCCCAGGGAGATGTTGATGACCTTGGCGCCTGCATCCGCCGCGAAACGGATGGCGACGGGGGCCGTCTTGTTGAAACGGATGTCGCCGTCCTTCTGGCTGCCGGTCTTACCGGACCTCGGCATGCGAATCGGAAGGATCTTGGCCCCCGGGGCCAGGCCGAACGCGCCGTCTCCCCCGCCGCTCTTCCCCGTGCCCGCGATCAGCCCAGCCATCCCGGTTCCATGACTGGAGTAGTCGGTCTGCTCGTCTCCTGGCTCGTTGGGCTCCAGGTTCTTCCCCTTGAGCACGCGTCCTGCCAGGTCGGGGTTGTACTTGTCCACACCGCTGTCGATGACAGCGACCGTCACACCCTCGCCCGTGCTGAGCTTCCAGATCTTCTCGGCTCCCATGGCGTCGAGATGCCACTGCTTGGAGCGGATCGTCTCGGCGTGCGCCGGCACGGATGCGATGCCTAGCAGCAGCATCCCCAGAGCGGTCGAGACAACGGCCCGACCACGAACCGAACGAATACTGCTGGTACGCATCTACTTCCTCTTAATCAGTCGATGACCGGCGGCGCGACACGACGGTTGCCCTGCTGCCAGGTCTCTTCGTCCTCGACCAGGTAGTCCGGCCGCTCGCCGCGGTTCTCCTCGCGCTGCGGGCCTGTCCCCTGGGTGTGCGGGGCGCCGCCGCGGCCCATGGCCTGACCAGGGGTACGAGCCGCGTCACCCGCTGCCGCTCCCCGTACGAGCCCTGTGCCGCCCGGCGTGAACGGACGCGCGCTCGTCGCGCCGGGCTGCTGGGCTCGGCCACCGACGATGCCTCCGGTCTCGCCGGCCAGGCGTCGGCCGCCGATGATGCCGTTTTGCCCGCCGACCGGGTGCGGGCCCGCGCCCCCGGCGTGCCCTGTGGGCCCACGCCCCGTCATGTGTTCCTGCCCGATCACCGGGGTGCGGGGAAGGCCGGTTGCGGGCCGTCCCTGAGTGGTGGGCAGGACAGGCTTTCCGCCCGTGATGCCTTCCCGGGTCGTCGGCAGCTTCCCGAGCGGGCCGGTCTGGTGGGGGCCGGGCACGTGCTTGCCCGTCTGGGTCGTCGGGGTGCGCTGGCCACCCGTCGGGACGGTCGGGGGCTGGCCGTTAGTACGCGGAGGAATACCCGGAACGATCGGGCCAGGCATCGGGCCGATCTCGGGCTTACCCAGAGGCGGCTGGACAACCGGCGTCGTCGTCTGCGGGGGTGTGGCGGTGGGAGGCGGGAGGGTGTTCACGCTGTCGATGTTGAGATCGACAGGCGGCTCCGGCCGCACCACGTTGCCCGGCCGAGTCCCGTTCCGGTCATCGCCCGGCGGAACCGGGGTGAAATCATCGGTGGGACGGTTCACATGGGAACGAGTCGTGTCAGACGACCCTGAGTCGCCCACGCCACGGCTCTCATAGCCCGTGGAGCGAGAGATGCCCTGGCCGTATCCGCCACGCTGATCCTCTGCCGCCGGAACAAACGCCGTCGGCGGCGGCTGAAACGTCGGTACCTGCAGCTTCCCCATCTCCGCGCTGGACTGCGAGTACGTCTGCGACAGCTTCCGCATCTCGGCCGCCGCCGCCAGCCGGTTCTCCTCCTCCTTCTTCGCCAGGGAGGCCTCCGCGTTGTCCTTCACGGTCTTCGCGTCAGGATCGTTCTTGGCCGACTTCGCCGCGTCCAAGTTCTCCTGGGCCTGCTTGTGGGAGGTGTACCGCGGGATCGCGCTCTGGGCCAGGGCGATCGCGTCCGACGCGTCGCTCATCCACTTCGCCGCGTCCTCGCTGTAGTACGCGAGCCGCCACGTGGCGCTCGCCAGGCTGGCGCCCCAGTCCTTGAACTCCTGGAAGGCCTCGCCCTTCCACTCCACCCGTTCCGGGCGGAACTGCAGCTGCTGGGCGATCTCCTTGATCTCGCCCGCCGCCAGGTTCAGCTTGTCGGACGCCGCCTTGACGTAGAAGCTGCTGGCCTGGTCGAGCCACTCCAGCATCTGCTGGTGCGACATCGACTCGAAGGAGGTCGAGCCCCCACCACCGCCGTCATGTTTTTCAGCCATGTGTCTGCCTCGTCAATCCCCGTAGTGCGCGAAGTCGTATGCGAAGTAGGAAGTTTGGAACACGAAGTCGGAATACGTGGAACGCGTTTCGCGCCCGCCGCCGTCCTACTCGTCCAGCCCGCCGTTGCCGCCCGCCGTGTCGCCGCCCTGCGGCGGTGTGGCCGGCTGGCCCTGCTTCTCGGCTTCCTTCTCGGCCTTCTCCCGGGCTACCGGGTCGCGCTTGGGGTCGTAGTGCTTCTCCGCACGCGCGTTGATGGCCATCATCCGGCGACGAATGTCGTCGTCCAGGTTCTCGAAGCCCTCCTTGGACGCGACGACCGCGATGCCCATGCCCTCCATGCAGTCCGCCAGCAACTGCGACAGCTTCTCCAGCTGCGTGATGACGTTGCCGTACGCGGTGAACAGGCCGGACGCCTCGGCCCAGGCGCCCCCGCCGCCGCCGAACTGCGTCCGCTCGACGCGGTCGGCGCCCACCTTGTCGGGGCTGGCCGGTGACTCCTTCAGCCCCTGGAGCAGGCGGTCGATCCGGCCCTTGAAGTCCTTCATGGACTCCGGGTCGTACAGCGCCGACGCCAGCGCCGGATTGACCGCGCGCAGCGAACGCTCGCTGCCCGACATCGCTTCTGAACCGCTACTGCCCGCCATGGCCCCCGACGCCTCCCCGTTCACACACAAAGCTTCGGAGATCACTGTAGTCAGCACCGGTGACACCGCGCATCTCCGGATTGCAGAAGCAACGCGGATCACACGGTGACCAGTTACGTGGCGTTCGGTACCGCCACGGCCGCCTGCGGCCGGATCGGGAGGCGGTTGATCGGCCGGCCCGTGGCCGCGCGGACCGCCGAGGCGACCGCGGCCGGGGATGTGACGACCGGGACCGCGCTCGCCGCCTTCGCGCCGAAGGGGGCCACGACGTCCCGTTCTTCGAGGAGTTTGACGATGCGAATGTCCGGGGCGTCCAGGGATGTCGGGAGTGCGTAGCCGGTGAAGTCCGGGTGGCGGATCATGCCGCGGGCCGTGCGGAGGTTCTCCGTGAGGGCCGCGCCGACTCCCTGGGTGACGCCCGCCTCGATACGGGTGGCGAGCTGGGCCGGATTGAGGATGCGGCCCACGTCCTGGGCGACGGCCATCTCGACGACCCGGACCGAGCCGAGTTCGATGTCGACGTCCACGACCGCGCGGATGGCGCAGAAGGCGAGGCCGACGAAGGCGTCGCCCTGGCCCGCGTCGTCCAGGGGCTCGGTGGGGTGGGGGCGGCACTGGGCGGTGGCCCAGAGTTCCTTGCCGTCCATCGCCTCCGTGACGGTCGTGGACAGCACGCCGTCGTACGAGGTGATCTTGCCGTCGGTGATCTGGAGCAGTTCGGTGGACATGCCGAACTTGTGGGCCAGCGGCTGCAGCAGCTGCGTACGGACCATTTTCGCGGCCCGCTCGACGGCGCCGCCGGAGACCCAGGTGTGGCGGCCGTGTGTCGCGGGGCCGGCCGGGGGCTGGTCGGTGTCGACGGAGGCCACGTGCACCTCGTCGATGCCGAGCGTCTCCTGCACGATCTGGCGGGCCAGCGTGGCGAAGCCCTGGCCCGTGTCGACGGCCGCGCAGATGACCGTGGCGACGCCGTCCTGGACCTTGACCGTGGCCGTGGAGACCTCGTCGGTACCTTCGGCGCCGAGCATGTGGACCATGCCGAGGGCGTAGCCGACGCCGCGGCGTACGGCGCCCGGTTCGCCCGCGCCCTCCGGGCCGCCGGGCAGCAGCCAGTCGTCCTCCGGGGCGTCCATGGGGAGCGAGGGTAGGGGGAAGTCCCGTACGGCCGTGAGCAGTTCGGCCACCGGGGCGGGGCAGGTCACGGTCTGGCCGGTGGGGAGGAGGTCACCGGTGGCGAGGACGTTGCGCATGCGGATGTCGGTCGGCTCCAGGCCGAGCTTGGCCGCCAGCTTGTCCATCTGGGCCTCGTAGGCGGCGCAGACCTGCATCGCGCCTTCGCCGCGCACATGCCCGGAGGGCGGGTTGTTCGTCCGGACCGCCCAGCCCTCGATGAAGGCGTGCGGGACGACGTACGGGCCGCAGGCGAAGGCGACCGCGGCGGCGAGGGACTCCGAGGAGGCGTCGGCGTACGCGCCCGCGTCGAGGAGGATCTGCGCCTCCACCTTCACCAGCCGGCCTTCCGCGTCCGCGTGGTGGCGGTAGCGCAGCAGGGTGGGGTGGCGGTGGGCGTGGCCGAGGAAGGACTCCTCGCGGGTGGCGGCCAGTTTGACCGGGCAGCCGGTGCGCAGGGCGAGCAGGCCGAGCGGGATCTGGAAGCCGGGGTCGTCGCGGTCGCCGGTGGCGCCGGGGACGCCGGTGACGACGACCTTGACCTGTTCCGGGGTGAGGCCGAAGCAGGCGGCGGCGAGGTCGCGGTCGGTGTGCGGGTCGGTGGAGGCGGTGTAGATCTCCACCCCGCCGTCGGGGCGGGGCACGGCGAGGCCGGCCTCGGCGCCGATGGGGGCGGGGTCCTGGCGGCCGATGCGGTAGAGGCCCTCGACGACCACGTCGCCGGTGGCGTCGGGGTCGCCGTAGCGCAGGGGGATGTGCCGGATCAGGTTGCCGTCGGGGTGCAGCGGCTCGGCGGCGAACGCCTTCTCCGGGTCGGTGACCGGGTCGAGTACTTCGTACTCGACGGCGATCGCGGCCGCGGCGAGCCGGGCGGTGTCCGGGTGGTCGGCGGCGACGGCGGCGATGGCCTCGCCGTGGTGACGTACGAGATCCGTGGCGAAGACGGGGCGGTCGGCGACGGTACGGCCGTAGGCCGGGTCCCCGGGGACGTCGGCGTGGGTCACCACCGCCCGTACGCCGGGCATTTCGGTGGCGGCCGTGGTGTCGACCGAGACGATCCGGGCGTGCGGGTGCGGTGAGCGCAGGATCGCGGCCCACAGCAGGCCCTCGGCCCACAGGTCGGAGGCGTACGGAAACGTGCCCTCGGTCTTGGCACGCGCGTCGGCCGCCGGCAGGGACGCGCCGAGGCCGTGGGCCGACGGCTCCTGCTGGGGTCCGTCGACCGCCATGGTGGCGGTGGCCGCGTCGTTGCTCACGCCATGCCTCCGTCGTGCGGGTGGGGAACCTGATGCGGGATGCGGGGCTCGTCCGGGGTCTGGGCCGAAGCGGCCGCGGCGCTCGCCTCGCGCTCGGCGACCACCTCCCGTACGGCGTCGAGGACGCCGCGGTAGCCGGAGCAGCGGCAGAGGTTGCCGCAGAGGGCCTGGCGGGTCTCCAGCTCGCTGGGGGCGTGGTTGCCCTCCAGGAGGTCGTGGACGGTCATCGCCATGCCGGGGATGCAGAAGCCGCACTGGACGGCGCCGCACTTGGCGAGGGCGCGCTGGACGTCGGAGGGTTCGCCGTCGACGGCGAGGCCTTCGACCGTACGGACCTCGCTGCCGGCCGCCGTGGCCGCGGGGACCAGGCAGGAGGCGACGAGCCGGCCGTCGACCTGGACGTTGCAGGCGCCGCACTCGCCCTGGGAGCAGCCGTCCTTGGCGCCGGCGAGGCCGAGGCGCTCGCGCAGGACGTAGAGCAGGGATTCGCCGATCCAGGACTCGGTGACGGGGCGGTCGGTGCCGTTGACGCGTAGGACGTAGGAGGTGTGGGGGTGCTCGTCGCTGTCGCTGCTGTGGGTGGGCGCGGCGGGCGAGGCGTCCGGCTCCCCGTGAGCCTCCGGCGCCGCGTGGGGCTCCGGGGCCACCGGGGCCTCGTGTGCCTCCTGCGCCTGCGGGGTCTCCGGGACCTCCTGGACCTCGAAGGCCTCCAGGGCCTCCGGAGCTTCCGGGGCGAGGGCCGCGGGCTCCTCGGCCGGCGCGGGCTCGGCCGGCTCCGCGGACACGGGCTCCTGCGGAGCCTGTTCGGCGGCGGCCTCCGTCGCCCAGGGCGCGGGGGCGCCGCCCGGGAGCGTCGGCGGGCCGTGGACCTCGGGCGCGGCGGGCTCGACAGCCTCGGCTTCGGCCTCGGCCTGCTGTGCGGCGGCGAGCGCGGCGGCCTCCACCGCCGCTGCCTCGGCCTCGGCGGCCTCCACCTCGGCGAGCTCGGCCGCCCAGGGCGCGGGGGCGCCGCCGGGCAGGGTGGCGGGCGGGGTGCCTCCACCCCACTGGGACAGAAGCGCCGATGTCGTGAACTCGCCCGACTCGTCCGGAAGATCCCCCTGGGCCACCGGGATCGTCCACTGGCCGGTGAGCTCGGAGGGGGCCGGAGGCGCCGCGGGCGCTGTGGGGGCGTCCAGCGCCTCCGGGAAGCTCCACTGGCCCGTCGCGTGCGGGTCGGACTCCATCGCCTGCGAGACGGGCTCCTGGGCGGCTTCCTGAGCCGCCCCCGGCGCCGCGCCCGGCTCGGGCCAAACGACCTGCTCGCCGGACGGGTCGCCGGGCTGCTGCACGACCCAGCTACCGGTGGCGGCGGGATCCGTCGCGGCGGCCGGGGTCAGCGGAGTGACCATCGGCGGGGCGAAGTGCGGGGGTACGTAACCGTGTCCGGGGGCGGCCAGCGGGGCCGCGTCCAGGCCGAAGTCCGGCGGGAGCTGGACGAATGCGGTGGCGTCGCCCTCGTACTCCCCGCTCTGCGGGGTGGGGGTCCAGGAGCCGTACTGCTGCCCGTGGTCCGGAGTCTCGCCGTGGCCGGTGTGCCCAGCCGGGTCGTTGTGCTCGTTGTGCTCGTCGGTGCTCACGACAGCGCCCTCCCCAGTGCTCGTCGGGCCAGCGCGGCGACCGTGCGCCGCAGGTGCAGGACGGCGGGCGGCAGCGCCGGCGGCTCCTGGCCGTCGACGGCCACCGGGTCCGGGATGCAGGCCGCGGCGACGTACTCGCCGAACGCCGTCAGCGCCTCGGCGGCCAGCCCCCGCTCGCCGTCCCAGTCGATCAGCGAGGCGATCCAGCGCTCCGCCTCCAGCGGGCGCAGCGGCATCGCCGCTATGGCGCCGACCGCGCAGCGCACGCCGCGGCGGGCCGGGTCGAGGACTACGGCGACCGAGGCGGTGGCGCGGCCGGGGCCGGTACGGCCGGTCGCCTTCAGGAAGACCTGGGGGGCGTGCAGCAGGGGCACGCGCACGAAGCCGATGAGCTCGCCGGGGCCGAGGATCTCGCGGCCGGCCAACAGGTGCGAGACCGGGATCTCGCGGGCGCCGGTGGGGCCGGAGATCAGCAGCTCCGCCTCCAGGGCGGCGAGCACGGGCAGGGTGTCGCCGGTCGGGGAGGCGGTGACGATGTTGCCGCCGAGGGTGCCGGCGTTGCGGATTTGCGGCGGGCCCGCGGCCCGCGCGGAGGCGGCGAGCGCGGGGATCAGGGCGGCGAAGTCGGGGCGGCCCATCCGGGCGTGGGTGAGTCCGGCGCCGAGGAGGGCGTTGCCGTCCTGGTACTGCCAGCCCCGGGTCTCGTTGATCCGGCCCAGGCCGACGAGTCCGGCCGGACGCAGCTGACCGTTGTTGACGGCGGCCATCAGATCGGTGCCGCCCGCGACGGGCACGGCGGCGGGCATGGCGCTGAGCGCCGCCACGGCCTCGTCGAGCGAGGCAGGCAGCATCACGGACTGCGCCGCCTGCGGTGCGTGCGTGGTCAACCCAGCTGCCCCTTCCCGGTGTCCTGTGTGGCCGTACCGTACGTGCTCACAGCCCGGACGTGGCAACTCTGGCACATCTTCCGAGCCGTGCGACGCGAGGGTCCGCGAAGCGCACTTCCACACCGGACGTCCGCTGACCTGGCAGATGACCCGATTTGCCACGGCATCGGCGGCAGATGTGTATTGCCACTCTTCGACGAACCTTGTACGACTTATGACACGACTATGTCCGGCAGCGCCCAACGGCCGCGGGGACCGGACCTGACGGGCGTCCACCGTCCCAGGCGACCGGGCGCTGAGCGCCCTCACGCGGCCGGGCTCACACGTTTGGGGGCGCCCCCTCGATCGGGCGTCCGATCACCCCCGGTCGCCGCTGCCACGGCAACGGGCCGCTGGGCGGCCGGTAGTCGACGCCGAGGGCGTCAAGGCGCCGGTGGTGGGCGGTCATTCGCCGCTCGAAATCCGCGAAGTCGCGCGCGTGCGGGGCGGGCAGCGGGGACCAGGCGACCTCGGCGAGCGCGGCGAGCCGCGGGAAGACCTGGTAGTCGACACGGGAGCGGTTCTCCATCACCTCCGTCCAGACGTTGGCCTGGGTCCCCAGGACGTGGGCGGCGGCCTCGGCCGACAGCTGCGGCGGCACCGGCTCGAAGCGGTAGACGTCCTCCAGGGTGCGGACGTAACCGATCGGCACCGGCTCGTCGTCACCCGGCGCCTGACGGTGGTCCAGGTAGACCTGCTGCTCCGGGCACATGACGACGTCGTGCCCGGCCTCGGCGGCGGCGATCCCGCCCGCGTAGCCGCGCCAGGAGGACACGGCGGCACCCGGCGCGAGTCCGCCCTCCAGGATCTCGTCCCAGCCGATGAGGCGGCGGCCCCGGGCAGCGAGCCAGCGGTCGAAGTGGCGGACGAACCAGGACTGGAGCCCGTCCTCGTCGCCGACGCCGAGCTCCGCGATCCGGGCCTGGGCGGTCGGCGAGGCCTTCCACTGGTCCTTGGGGCACTCGTCGCCGCCGATGTGCACGAAGGTCGAGGGGAAGAGGGCGAGGACCTCCTCGAAGACGCCCTCGTAGAAGCGGAGGGTGTTGTCAGTGGGGGCGAGTACGTTCGGATTGACCCCCCAGGTGTCCCAGACGGAGAGGGCGGTGGTGTCGATGACGTCGGTGTTGCCGAGTTCTGGATACGCGGCGATGGCGGCCTGCGAGTGTCCGGGGATGTCGATCTCGGGGACGACGGTGATATGCCGCTCGGCGGCGTGCGCGACGATCTCGCGGATGTCGTCCTGGGTGTAGTGGCCGCCGTGCGGGACGTCCGTCCACAGCGGTGAGGCACGGTGCCCCCATTTCGTACGGGAACGCCAGGCGCCGACCTCGGTGAGGCGGGGGTGGCGCGTGATCTCGATGCGCCAGCCCTGGTCGTCGGTGAGGTGGAAGTGGAAGACGTTGAGCTTGTGTACGGCGAGCAGGTCGAGATAGCGCAGCACGTCGTCCTTGGGGAGGAAGTGACGGGCGACGTCGAGCATGAGGCCGCGCCAGCGGAAGCGAGGGCCGTCGGTGACGACCTGGGCGGGTACGGCCGGGGGCGGGGTGCCGAGCGGCGCCCTGCGGAAGGCCTGCGGGCCGAGCAGCTGACGCAGCGTCTGCGCTCCCCAGAAGACCCCGGCGGCGTCACCGCCCACGATCTCGATGCCGGTGGCGGGGTCCACGGTGAGCCGGTACGCCTCGGCGCCAAGGCCCGCCCGGTCCCCCTCGCCCCCTGGGGCCCCGGGGTCGATCCGCAGGACGATGCCGCCGCGGGTGCCTTCCGGGGCGGGCGGCAGATCGAGCCCGAAGGCGGCGCCGAGCGTCGCGCGCAGCCGGCGCGCGGTGTTCCCGGTGCCGGGGCCGGCGACGAGGGGGGCGCGGCCGTCGAGGACGAAGCCGCGCCCGGGAAGGCCCTCGACGTGGCAGGGAGCGGGGATCAGATCCATGCCGGGCAGGTCGGACACAGTCACCTCAGTCCTCAGTCCTTCACCGCGCCGCCCAGTCCGGAGACCAGACGCCGCTGTACGAGTACGAAGAAGACGAGCACCGGAACGGTCATCACGGTCGAGGCCGCCATGATCCCGCCCCAGTCGTTCTCGTCCGGCTTGAAGAAGACCAGCAGAGCCATCGGCAGCGTCGACTGGGAGGTGTCGCTGATGATGAACGACTTCGCGAACAGGAAGTCGTTCCAGGTCGAGATGAAGGAGAAGACACTCGTCGCCACGAGCCCCGGGAAGACCAGCGGGAAGAGGATCTGCCACAGGAACCGGGCCCGGCTCGCGCCGTCGAGCGCGGCGGCCTCCTCCAGGGCCTCCGGGACCGCCTTGACGAAGCCGCGCAGCATCCAGATCGCGAACGGCAGGGAGAAGGCGATGTGCGGCAGGATCAGCGCACCCAGCGTGTTCAGCTGCCCGAAGTCGCGCATGAGGAAGAACAGCGGGATGGTCAGCGCCTCGATCGGCACCATCTGGGCGACGAGGAACATGATCAACAGAGTGGTACGGAACCGGAACCGGAAGCGGGTCACGGCGGTCGCGGCGAGGAAGGCGATCAGCGCGGAGGCGATCACGACCGCGCCCGCGACCAGCAGCGAGTTGAGGAAGTACCGCCCGAAGTCCTGCTGTTCGAAGACCCGGCGGAAGGAGTCGAGGGACGGGGCCACGGTCCATGGCCGGGCCTCGGCCGACTGGATCTCACCTGCGGGTTTGAACGCCGAGAGGACCATCCAGTACAGCGGGAAGGCGACCACGGCGGCGACCAGCAGCGCGGCCGCCTCGGCGAGCAGTCGACCCGGCCTGCGGACACGGACACCGACACGGAGCAGGCTCATAGTTCTTCTCCCTGGCGGCGCAGCAGGCGGAGGTAGACCAGTGTCACGGCCAGCAGGATCAGCAGCATGACGACGCCGATCGCGGAGCCCAGGCTGTACTGGGAGGAGGCGAAGGCCTTCTGGTAGGCGTAGACGTTGAGGACGAGGTTCTGGCCGGCGATGCCGCCGCCGTTGGTCATCACGTAGATCTGGGTGAAGACCTTGAAGTCCCAGATGATCGACTGGATCGTGACGACGACCAGGATCGGCCGGAGCATCGGCGCCATGACGGAGCGCCAGATCCGCCACTGCGATGCCCCGTCCAGCGACGCCGCCTCCAGGACCTCGGACGAGATGGCCCTGATGCCCGCGTAGACGGTCACCATCACGAACGGGAACGAACACCACACCACTTCGAAGAGGACGAGCGCGAAGGCGCTGTAGCGCCCGTACGTCCAGGAGAAGTCGCCGAGCGCGAGCAGCCGGTTGACCGGACCGTAGTCCGGGTCGAAGAGGAAGACCCAGACCGTGGACCCGGTGACGGCGGGGGTCGCCCAGGCCCCGAGCGCCGCGAGCATCAGGGCGAGCCGGGGCACCGCCCGGACCCGGGTGAGCAGGACGGCCAGCGCGCAGCCCACAGCGAGCGTGGCGAGGACGCAGGCGGCGGCGAACAGCACGGTGGCGAGCAGGACCTGCCAGAACTCGCCGTCGGAGAAGAGGGCGGAGTAGTTGCCGAGCCCCTGGAACGAGGTGGGTTCCCCGCCGCTGACCTGGGCCTGGGTGTACTCCAGGAAGGAGATGAGGCCGAGCTGGTAGATGGGGTAGACGAGCAGCCCGCCGAGCACCACGAGCGCGGGCAGGAGGTAGAGCCAGGGCGTCCATCCGGCGCGCCCCCGCCGCCCGCCCGCCCCGGCGACACCCGCGCCCGCCTCCGAGCCCGTACGGGGGCGGGCGGCTGCCCGGGGAGCGGTCTTCGTACCGTCGGTCATCGCGCTCAGCCCGCGGACGCGAACGCCGCGTCCATCTTCTTCGCCGCGTCGTCCGTCGCCGCCGCCACGTCCTTACGGCCGCTGACGATCTCCTGGAGCATCGTCGGCAGTACGGCCGAGGCGTCGATCTGCCCCCAGGCGGGCGACGCCGGGACGAACTTTGCCCCCGCGCCCAGCGAGTCGACGAAGGGCTTCACGAACGGCTCCTTCTTCGCGACCTCGGCCCGTACGTCCGTGTACGTCGGCAGGAAGCCCATCGCGTCGAAGAGCTTGGCCTGGGTCTCCTTGCCGGCCAGGGACTTCATCAGGTCCACGGCGAGGGTGCGGTGGCCGCTGCTCTTCAGCACGCCGAGGTTGTTGCCGCCCGCGAACGCCGGCGCGATCGATCCGGCCGCGACGCCCGGCAGCGGCACGACCGCGTACTTCCCCTTCACCACGCCCGCCTCCACCGCCGCGTGGCTGAAGTCGCCGCCGATCGCCATGGCGGCCTTGCCCTGGGCGAAGGCCGTGACGGTCGCGTTGCCGCCCATCGAGGCGCACTTGGCGGCCGGGCAGTTGTCGTCACCGAAGAGGGAGGTGTAGGCGGTGACGCCCTTGCGGGCCGCCTCGCTGTTGACCGCCGCCCTGTACGTACCGCCGCTCGCGGTGGCGAGTTCACCCCCGTGCGCCCAGATGAACGGCATCGCGCCGTACGTGTACGTGCCGCCGACCGCGAGCCCGTACAGCTCCGGCTTCGCCTTGCGGATCTTCTTCGCCGTGTCGATCAGCTCGGCCTGGGACTTGGGGGCGGCGAGACCGAGCTCCTTGAGGACGTCGGTGCGGTAGTAGAGGGCCCGTACGCCGACGAACAGCGGCGCGCCGTAGATCTTTCCGCCCACCGTGACGGAGGAGCGGGCGGTCGGGTCGGTGTCCTTCGCGTCCGCCCACGCCCCGAACTCGGCGCTGACGTCGGCGAGTCCGCCGTCCTTCACGTAGCCGGCGGTGTCGGTGTTGCCGTACTCGATCAGGTCGGGCGCGCTCTTGGGGTCGTTGAAGGCTGCCTTGATGCGCTGGGCGCGGGTGTCGACGGGGATGTACTCGACCTCGACCTCCGCCCCCTTGTGCCGCTGCTCGAACGCCGCGACGGCCGCGTCGACGACCTGCTCCTTGGGCTTGTTGTTGACCTCCTGGAAGAGCCAGACGCGCAGGGTGCCGCTCTTCTCGTCCCGGGTGGCGGAGCGGCCGGAGGTCCCCGGGGCGCAGGCGGTGGCGGTGAGGCCGGCCAGAACAAGTGCCGTGACCGGGGCGGCGATTCGGGCGGACAGCTTCATTACGGGGCTCCCCCCATCGGCGTTGCAGCATGCGCAACGGACGTTTCGTGCTGCACAACACGCGTGAGGTTAGGGCCGCCCCAACAAGCGGACAAGTGGTCTCAACCACTCTGTGACCAGCGAACGCACAGGATGCAACGCCCCCCGGCCGCCACGGGCCGTAAACGGCAAACGGCCCCCGGAGCGCGCACCTGCACGCTCCGGGGGCCGTCCCCGACGGAAGGACCGCTGTTACTTGTCCTTGCCGCCCTTGTCCTTGTCGCCACCGCCGGCGCCCATGGACTCGTAGATCTCCTTGCACATCGGACAGACCGGGTACTTCTTGGGGTCGCGCCCCGGAACCCAGACCTTCCCGCACAGTGCCACCACGGGAGTGCCGTCGAGGGCACTCGCCATGATCTTGTCCTTCTGGACGTAATGGGCGTAGCGCTCGTGGTCGCCGTCGCCATGGGACACCTGCGGCGTCGGCTCTACGAGGGTCCCCGTACCTGACCCGCGCTCGGGCTCAAGAGTGCTCATGGATCCCAAGGGTACTGAAGGGCCGCGGGATCAGTTGAGCGACGGGTCGTCCGGGTACGTGGCGACCATGGCGAGCTCGCTCCGCTGGCGGCGCAGGACCGCGCGCCAGAGGGATTCGGGGTGCGGGGAGGAGACATCGCCGGGCTCGGACTCGACGACGTACCAGGCGCCGCCCGTGAGCTCCTCCTCCAGCTGGCCGGGGCCCCAGCCCGCGTAGCCGGCGAAGATCCGCAGGGAGCCGAGGGCGGCGGCGAGGAGTTCCGGCGGGGTCTCCAGGTCCACCAGGCCGATCGCGCCGTACACCCGGCGCCAGCCGAGGGGGCCCTCGTCGCCGGGGATCACGGCGAGGCCGAGGGCGGCGTCGAGGGAGACGGGGCCGCCCTGGAAGACCACGCCGGGCTCGCCGGCCAGCGGGGACCACTGCTCGAGGATGTCTCCGACGGTGACCGGGGTGGGCCGGTTGAGGACCACGCCGAGGGAGCCCTCGTCGTCGTGGTCGAGCAGCAGCACCACCGCGCGGTCGAAGTTCGGATCCGCCAGCGTGGGCGTGGCGACGAGCAGCCGTCCTGTGAGCGAGGACACCTCGGTCATGCGAGACATGATCCCCCATCTTCGTCGTTCGCGGGGGGTGTGCGGGACAGTCCGCGGCGGACGGCCGGCGATGTGCGCCCCGTACACCTCCCGCACCCTCCGGCGGCGCCCCGCGGGCAAGCGGACGGTGACGCTCCGCAAGATCGCGGGGACAGAGGGTGTTGTGCCTGATTCATTACATCTGACAGGCCCCCTTGGACTTACAGAACGGGGGTAGAAGGCCCGTACCCTTTTCCCTGGCCCTGCCCGACCTCCCCCTCGTACGACTGAGGGGGACCCCCTCCGGAACGCGAGATTCATGACCGGCACAGACGATGTACTGCTTGTCCACGGCGGAACCCCGCTGGAGGGCGAGATCCGCGTCCGCGGCGCGAAGAACCTCGTGCCCAAGGCGATGGTCGCCGCCCTGCTCGGCAGCGAGCCGAGCCGACTGCGCAATGTGCCCGACATCCGTGACGTCCGCGTGGTCCGCGGACTGCTCCAGCTGCACGGTGTGACGGTCCGCCCCGGCGAGGAGCCGGGCGAGCTGATCCTCGACCCGACGCACGTCGAGTCGGCCAACGTCGCCGACATCGATGCCCACGCCGGTTCGTCGCGCATCCCGATCCTGTTCTGCGGCCCACTGCTGCACCGCCTCGGTCACGCCTTCATCCCGGGTCTGGGCGGCTGCGACATCGGCGGCCGGCCGATCGACTTCCACTTCGACGTGCTGCGGCAGTTCGGCGCGACGATCGAGAAGCGCGCGGACGGGCAGTACCTGGAGGCCCCGCAGCGGCTGCGCGGCACCAAGATCCGTCTGCCGTACCCCTCGGTCGGCTCGACCGAGCAGGTGCTGCTCACGGCCGTGCTGGCCGAGGGCGTCACCGAGCTGTCCAACGCGGCCGTGGAGCCGGAGATCGAGGACCTCATCTGCGTGCTGCAGAAGATGGGCGCGATCATCTCCATGGACACCGACCGGACGATCCGGATCACCGGTGTGGACAAGCTCGGCGGCTACACCCACCGCGCGCTCCCGGACCGCCTGGAGGCGGCGTCCTGGGCGTCGGCGGCGCTGGCGACCGAGGGCAACATCTACGTGCGCGGCGCGCAGCAGCGCTCGATGATGACCTTCCTGAACACGTACCGGAAGGTCGGCGGCGCCTTCGAGATCGACGACGAGGGCATCCGCTTCTGGCACCCGGGCGGGCAGCTGAAGTCGATCGCCCTGGAGACGGACGTCCACCCCGGCTTCCAGACGGACTGGCAGCAGCCGCTGGTGGTGGCGCTGACGCAGGCGACGGGCCTGTCCATCGTCCACGAGACGGTGTACGAGTCGCGGCTCGGCTTCACGTCGGCGCTGAACCAGATGGGTGCTCACATCCAGCTGTACCGCGAGTGCCTGGGCGGCTCGCACTGCCGCTTCGGCCAGCGCAACTTCCTCCACTCCGCGGTCGTGTCCGGCCCCACGAAGCTCCAGGGCGCCGACCTGGTCATCCCGGACCTCCGCGGCGGCTTCTCGTACCTGATCGCGGCCCTGGCGGCGCA
The DNA here is from genome assembly GCF_055639315.1 of Streptomyces sp. NPDC039465. Lineage (NCBI taxonomy): Bacteria > Bacillati > Actinomycetota > Actinomycetes > Kitasatosporales > Streptomycetaceae > Streptomyces > Streptomyces sp. NPDC039465. The sequence goes on from NZ_JBVKAP010000001.1 coordinate 1,319,438, forward strand.
GGGCACGTCCCGGGTCCACGGCATCGACCTGATCAACCGCGGCTACGAGAACTTCATGGACAAGCTCGTGGAGCTGGGCGCGAAGGTCGAACTCCCGGGCGGCACGGTCGTCTGACGACCCGCCGCACCGAACAGAGCCGGCCCCCGCCACGGTGGAGGCCGGCTCCGACTTGTGGAGGCCCGCCGCGGACCGCCCTTCGGCTGGGGGTCCGGGGGTCATCCCCCGGGACAGCACAGCATGGACAAGCTCGTGGAGCTGGGCGCGAAGGTCGAACTCCCGGGCGGCACGGTCGTCTGACGACCCGCCGCACCGACAGAGCCGGCCCCCGCCACGGTGGAGGCCGGCTCCGACTTGTGGAGGCCCGCCGCGGACCGCCCTTCGGCTGGGGGTCCGGGGGTCATCCCCCG